>CAWFKL010000007.1:0-99081 GCA_963816385.1 uncultured Actinomycetota bacterium | reverse complement strand
GGTCAACAGCGGCCCCGGTCACGCGGTGCTCGTCGACACCGGCCCCGACCCTCGGCTCGTCTCGACGTGCCTCGACCGGCTGCGGATCGTTACCGTCGATCTGCTCGTGCTGACCCACTTCCACGCCGACCACGTCGACGGACTGCCGGGGGAGTGCTCGACGGCAGGCGGGTGCTCGAGATCCGCGCGTCGCCGGTGAGAGACCCGACTGCAGAGGCAGACGAAGTGCGGCGACTGGCTCTTGCCCGTGGCATCGGCGTCGGTGAGCTGCGCGCAGGTCAGCGCCTTGAGGTGGGCGCCGTGACGGCTGACGTGTGGTGGCCGGCCCGCGTGATCCAGGCCGGGTCGGTGCCCAACAACGGCTCCGTCGTGCTGACGCTCCGGGTCGCTGGCGTGGGATTCCTGCTGGCGGGGGACATCGAGCGTGAAGCTGCCGGCGCGGTGGTGCGAGAGGCGGCGCTGGCTCCACACCGCTGGGGAAGTGTTGACGTGCTCAAGGTCGCGCACCACGGGGTCGGGCAACCGAGACGACCGTCTGCTCGACCACGTGTCGGGGCCGCATCGCGCTCATCAGCGTCGGGAGGACGAACGACTACGGGCACCCGACGCCGTCCACCCTGTCCGCGCTCGAGGCAAGGGGCTTCGAGGTGCACCGCACCGATCGAGAGGGTGATCTCGCCGTCGTCAGGCGCGAGAACGACGGCAAGGGCGGCGGCACCGTGACGCACGTCGGTCATCGTTCGGCCGGCCGCCCTTTCGCCACGACGTCGATGGTCAGCAGGGACGGGATCCGCCGCGTAGGCGATGCGCACCAGCCGCACGTGCTGTGGCGAGGGCCGCGATGACCGGCTCGGTCACCACCTCCCCGGGGGCGAGCAACCGCACACCCGGCGGATAGGGAGCGACCAGCTCAGTGCTGACCCGCCCCACGGCATCGCTCAGCGGGATGCGCTCCCGGACCGCGAAGAAGGCCGTTCGGGAATCTGCACCCCTTCACCGGCCTCACCGACCAGGACGCCGACGGGACGACGCTGCGCGCAGCGGCGATGCTGCTCGACGAGCGAGGTGACGGTGCGTACGAGGTGGTCGATGCTCCTCGGCCCGTCGGCCATCGTCGCCAGGGCCACGATCGTGTCCCGGTCGGCCATCTCGACCTGGTCCCTCAGCCCCGACGAGACCGCGCTCCACCACGCGTACCGTCGGCCCCGGCGGGCCGCGAGCAGCATCGTGAGCTTGACGGGGTCGACGCCCGGGCCGTCGAGCACGACGAGCCCGGCGACCGCCGACAAAGCCCGTCGCGCGCCCGCGACGAGGCCGATGAGCTCGCCGAGCAGCGCCACGCCGAGAGGAACAGATGCGGCGTTGGTGCTGGCGAGGACCGCGCCGGCCGGGCTTGTCGTGTGTGTCGCCTCGAACGCTGCGTCGAACCGGGCGGGGTCGATCCGTTCCGCGCGCGCCAGCACCAGAGCCGACTGCGACCAGGCCGGCAGCGTCTTGTGGGCGCTGGTGACCAGGGCGTCCGCGCCCAGCGCGATGGCGTGCTGCGGCAGGTCGGGGTGCCACCCGAAGTGCGCGGCCCACGCCGCGTCCACGACGAGGGGTATGCCGTGGGCGTGGCTCACGTCGGCCAGCCCTCCTACGTCGCCCACCGTCCCGACGTAGGAGGGGTCGGCGACGAAGACGGCCTTCGCGTCCGGTGCCGACGCGAGCGCGGCCGTCAGGAAGTCGGGAGCGACGCCGCACGGCATGACCTTGGGTCGAGGGGGCGGGCGACACCCAGACGGGCTCGAGGCCGGCGAGCGCGAGGCCGATGAGCATGGAGCGGTGCAGCGTGCGCTGCACGACGACCTGGTCGCCGAGGTCGGCCCACCGCCAGTGCGAGAGCCTGGTTGCCGTGGGTCGAGCCGCCGACAGAGAAGCGGCACACATCCGCTCCCCACAGACGCGCCGCACGAGCCTCGGCGCGAGCGAGCCTGCCGGTGAGCTGCACGGCGTCGGAGGCCGCCATAGAGCGGCACGTCGTCCCGCACGACCGACCCGACGAGGTGGGTTGGGCCGTCTGTGGCCCGGGATCGTGAACGGGTGAGGCGACCGCTCACCGTGGCTCAGCCAGGCATCGAGCAACGGGGCTCGATGTCGCAGACCACGCGGGTCTCGGCGGGTCGATGACGTGGGGCTCGGTCCCGTCGGGCAGCTCACCCACCGGCGAGCTCCAGGAGGTGCGGATGCCTGGTGGGGCCTGTCGGCAAGGGCTGGACGCTTCCCGTCATCATCCCCGGGCCCATCACCGTCCAGACCCCCTCGCTGCCGTCGTCACTCTGGTGCCCAGGTGCGTGGGGCAGCAGAGGCGAGGCGGCCACTCGAGGGGGGCGCGGTGGGGCTGGAGTGACGACGCGGCCACTCGAGTGGGGAGGCGTGGGCGAGCGCTCAGCCGTCACGGCGAGATGCCGACGGCCGCTTCCCGGCGTGCGTCGCCGGCCGCGAGCAGGCCCTCCGGCCCGAGCTGAGCGGCCCCGACCCCCCCGAAGTACATGTGCGGACCGGGGAAGCCGCTCGACGCGAGCCCGAGCTCGTCGACGGCGCGTTGATGCCCGCGGACGGCTCGTGGTCGACGTGGGGGACCCGCCCGGCAGGAACCGCACGTGAGCGCGAGGCTCGTCGATGGCGGTCTGGAGGCTCTCCCCGCCGAGCATGGTGTGGCCGAGCACCTGCATGAGAGCGGTCGTGATGCGGTCGGCTCCCGGCGAGCCGACTGCCGGGACCGCGCCGGTGCCGGTGCGCGCCGTGGTCGGAGCCATGTTGGAGGCAAGCCGCGTGCCCGGCGCGACCGCGTGAAGCCGAGCCGGTTCAGCTCGGGCTCGCCGAGGGCGTTGTTGAGCAGGATGCCGGTGCCCGGCACGACCATCCCCGCGCCGTAGCCCGACGACATGGTGATGGCGCAGGCGTTCCCGGCGCGTCGACCGCAGAGATGTGGCGCCGTCGAGGCGGACGTCGGAAGCCCCACGAGCCCGTGGTGCTCGACCGCGGCGAGCAGCGCGTGCCCGTCGGCGTCAAGGTCGTGCCGACCGGTCGTGCACGGAGAGACGGTAGGCGAGCACGCGGCGCTGGATGTCGATGACGTCGACCCACGTGTGTGGTCCACGACGGGCGAGCTCGCCGAGCATGATGGCGAGCATGGGACCGCCGACGGAGGGTGGCGGGTCAGCGCCACCGTCCAGTCGCCGACGACACGGCACGGTCGGGGTGCCGCACCAACGGGCTCGTACGCCTCGAGGTCGGCCGCAGTGATGAGCCCGCCGTTGGCCGCCATCTCCTCGACGAGCACCCGTCCCACGGCTCCGGTGGTGAAGAGCGGGGCGCCCTGCACGGCGAGCAGGTCCAGGATGTCGGCCAGATCGTCGTTCGTCGACGTCTCACCGGGCTGAATGGCACCGCCGTCCGCCCCGGTGACGAGCGCGTGTGCCTCCGGGTCCGCGCCGAAGAGGCTGTCACGGACGATGCCCAGGTAGAGCGCCGCAGCGGCGCCGACACGGTAGCCCTCACGACAGATCCGCGCGCTCGGCTCCACGAGGTGCCTCCAGGGGAGTACGCCGTATCGGTCTCGAGCCACTGAGAGTGCTTGCACCGCACCGGAGTTCGCGACCGAGCCGTGGCCGGCGCCCATCGTCACGCCCCCTCCGTAGTCGGCACGCACCTCACGCACCCCGTGCCCGAAGGCTGACCGGGGTAGGCCACGCCCCGGCATCTCGACGTTGCCGTCGATGACGACCGGCTCCTGGCCGACGTGCCACACGTTGACGAAGGCGCCGCCCATGAGGCTGACGACGCCGGGCTCGGTGCACATCGCGGCCAGCGCGGCGGCGATGGCGACATCGACGGCGCCGCCTCCCCTCAGCTGCGCACTCCAAGCCCCGCCTCGAGCGCAGCGGTACCGGTGGCGGCGACTGCGACACGCGTCATGACGGCATTCTGTCGGGTCGGTGCGTGACGTGGCGCCCGCGCCACGCGCGACGGCACACGACCTGGTCTCACGGTCGCGCGATCGCGCTGCCCGTAGACTCCGCGTTCGGGACGAAGCCGAGCGCGGTCGAGACGCGGTTGGTGAGGTTGAACATACCGACGACCTGAACGAGCTCGACGAGCTCGTGGTCGTCGAGGCCGACTGCGCGCAGCGGCTCGAAGATCGGACCGTGTGACGTCGGCGGGATGCAAGGTGAGCCGCTCCGCATACGCGCACATCGCGGCCTCGCGCTCCGGAAGATCCGCCTGGCGCCAGTTGGACCCGACGAGATCGGCGGTCACGACGTCCCCCGTGTAGGTGCGCAGCGCGGCACCGTGGCTGATCTCGCAGTAGGTGCAGCGATTGACGCTGACGACCACCGCGAGAAGCTCGCGGTCGGCGTTCTCGCTGAGGTGGCCCTCCTTGTTGACCAGCAGGTTGAAGTACCCCCACCACGCGAGGAACTGGTCGCCGTTGACGGCTTGCGCACGGAAGACGTTGGGCACGAAGCCGAAGGCCTCCTGAGCCTCGTCCCAGAGCCGCGTGACGCCCTCCGGCACGGCGTCACGCGGGAGGGAACCGGCAGGTACGAGATGCGAACAGGTCGCTCGGTGTCACCCATGACGACACCGTATGCCGGGTGGCGACGCTCGCACGGAGCGCACGCCCGCGCGGGCGCGCGACCGGCGCTCGCGGCGCGGGCGGCGCACGGCAGGCGCCGCCGGAGTCACGCGGGCGAGGCAGCCACCTCGGCGAGCTCGGCGGGCGAGGTGGCGGGGCCGACCCCGCCGCAGCGCACAGCGCATCCAGGGCGGCTCGGAGACCTCCGGCACCCGGAGCAGGTCGGGCGAGTCACCGCGAGGATCTGGCGCTGCGAGAGGGGAGTCAGCGACAGCGTCGCGACGTCGTCGTGCTTGGCGGCCGCGAGGATGATGTCCGGCACGAACACCCCGAGTCCGGCGGTGACCAGACCCAGCTGCGCGACGTAGTCCTCGATCTCGAAGGAGACGGTGGGCCGGAAGCCGGCGCGGTCGGCGAGCCCGACGAGGTGGGCGCGTGCACCGCGGACAGCCGGCTATCCAGTCCTCAGACGCGAAGTCGGACAGGCTGGCGGTGCCGGACTGGGCGAGGGGGTGGTCCTTCGGGGTCGCGAGGCGCAGCTCGTCGTCGAGCAGGTGGCGGGTGACCAGCAGGGAGAGGTCCTCCTCGAGCTCACCCGCGTCGACATCCTCGGTGGCGAAGATGACGGCGACGTCGCAGTCGCCGGCCCGCAACGCCGCCAAGGACTGCGGCGGCTCGGCCTCGGTGAAGGTCATCGTGATGTCGGGGTGACGAGAGCGCAGGATCGCGAGCGCCTTCGGCACGAGCGTCGCCGACGAGCTCGGGAAGGCCTGCAGCCGCACCCGACCGGCCCGCAGGCCGGCGATCGCGGTGATCTCCTCCTCGGCGGCGTCGAGGGCGGCGAGCACACCGACAGCGTGCCGGGCCAGCACCTGCCCGGCGGCCGGGCGCACCTGCCGGCCGAGCGTTCGACGAGGACGGTGCCCGTGCGCGGCTCGCAGCCGCCGGACCATCTGCGAGATGGCGGGCTGGGTGAAGCCGAGCGCGTTGGCTGCGCTCGTGAAGCTTCCCTCGTCGGCGATCGCCTTCATGACACGCAGGCCGGCAGCATCGATCATGGCGAAAGCATAACCGATGATTATGGTGTAGCGGCGATCGTCCGCCTCGTCATAGGCAGCGCGCCACGTAGGCTGACGCCGTGCATCAGCCGGCCGGCAGACCCCCTCCACGCGCGACGACCCGACTGGCGACCTCGCGTAGCCTGCCGCTCGAGACGCACGACCTCGGGACCCTCGACGACCTCGTCGACCTCGTCAGCGGCGGGGGGGTCGCCGTCCTCAGCGGTGCCGGCCTCTACGGGTCGGGGATCCCCGACTATCGCGGCCCGGACGGCACGCGGCGGGTGGAGCCGATGACCTACGGGGAGTTCGCCGGGTCGAGCAGGCGCGCCGACGATACTGGGCGCGCAGCTACATCGGGTGGCAGCGCTTCAACGCCGCCGAGCCCAACGAGGGCCATCGCGTCGTGACCGACCTGCAGCGCGAGGGTCTACGTGGGCCCGGTGATCACCCAGAACGTCGATGGCCTGCACCAGGCCGCGGGCGCGCGCGACGTCGTCGAGCTGCACGGCACGCTCGAGCGCGCGGGGTGCCTGACGTGCGGCGAGGTCAGCGACCCGCCTGGGACTGCACGAGCGTATGACCGAGGCGAACCCCGGCTTCATGGAGCGCTTCACCGAGGAGGCCGCGGCGGTCGGGTCGCAGTGGGGCGAGCAGGTCCGCCCGGACGGTGACATCGTGCTCGCCGACTCGCTCGTCCGAGCCGTTCCACACCGCCGCGCATGCCTCGTCTGCGGCAACGACACGGTGAAGCCCGACGTCGTCTTCTTCGGCGAGTCGGTGCCCAAGGCGCTCGTGGAGCGCTGCTTCGCGATCGTCGAGTCGGCGGGGGCGGTGCTCGTGCTCGGCTCGTCCCTGGCCGTCATGAGTGGCTACCGTTTCGTCCGCCGGGCGCACCAGTGCGCGGTGCCCGTCGCGATCGTCACGCGGTCGGCGACCCGCGGAGACGCCGAGGCCAGCCTGCGCCTGCACGCGCCCCTGGGGCCCACACTCGTCGGGCTGCGTGATGCGCTCTCCCGCTGACCAGCCGTGGTACGCCGCCCTGCCGGAGAGTCCGGCCGGCCCCCTCCCTGCGTTGGACCTCCGGACCTCGTTCGCCGTCGAGCTGCGGAAGTGGGTGGGTGAGGCGCTCGGTGCGCGTGGCTCCGAGCTCGTCGGTCTGGAGCCGGTGCACCAGCGTCCCTGGTCCACCGGTGTGGCGGGCGACGGCGGCGGACGGCACGACGTGGTGGGCCAAGCCCAGAACTGTCCGCATCAGGCCTTCGAAGCCGCCCTCATGGTCGAGCTGACGAAGTTGGCGCCCGAGCGGGTCGTCCCCGTCGCTGCAGCTGACCGACGTCCGCGGGCTCTTGCTCATGCCTGACCAGGGGCCGGTGTTCGCTGAGACGGTCCGGGGCGACGATCTGGGCGCGTGGTCCCGGGTCGTGGCCGAGGCGATGCACCTGCAGCGAGAACTGGACGGGCACCAGGACGAGCCCTCACCGCCGGGCTGTCCGCGTTGCCGGCGGCTGACTCTGCGGCCTACGTGTCCGCGCGGGTCGAGGCCCTCGGTGCCCTGCCCGCGGACGATGCGAGACGGCTCTCGGCCTCGGACGGCGAGCGGCTGCGAGCCCTGCTGCCCGAGGTCGCCGGCTGGGTGGAGCAGGTCGACGCTCTGGGGTTGCGCGACAACCTCGTGCACAACGACCTGCACGCCAACAACGTCTTCGCCACGGACCGTGGGATGCGCTTCTTCTCGACTTCGGCGACGCCGTCCTGGGCCATCCCCTGGGGGCTCTCTTCATCCCCCTCAACGTGCTCCTCCACCGCCTCGAGGCCACTCCCGGCGACGCGCGCCTGCGACGGGTGGCCGACGCCGGGCTGGAGGTGTGGGGCGACGTCGTGCCCGTCACGAGCCCTTGCGCGGCGCATTGCCCGCGGCGCTGCGGCTGGCTCGGTTGGCGCGAGCGGAGTCATGGCTGCGGGTCGCTGCGACGCCACCCCTGCGGAGCGCACGGAGTTCGGCGACGCCGGGACGTGGTGGCTGGCGGCGCTCGGGGACCCGTCACCCCTCGACGCGGCCGCCCCTGGAGATCACGGCTAGCCGCCGGCTGTGGGCCTGGATCGGTCCCGGCGCTTGTTGCGGTCGTCGCCTCTCCTACCGGGTCAAGGGCCGCATCTCGGGACGCGCCGCGTCGCCGAGGTCCCAGAGCTCGACGGTTTGCACCACCCAGTAGGCGCCGAAGAGCACCAGGACGGCGACCTCGGCGAGCAGCACCGTCAGCCCGAAGCCCTCGATCGTCAGGTGGGCGACGACCGTCAGCGCGAGCAGGATGCCGAGCGTGATGGCCAGCCCGAGGTAGATCCGCCGAAAAGTGGCCGCCGTGCGCCTCTCGGCCGGGGTCGCGCCGTGCCGCTCGTCGACCCGGAGCGCACTGGACACCATGACGGCGATCGCTCCGGCAACCATCGTGCTCGCCGCGACACCGTGGGCGACGGCCACGAGCGGACCGCGCAGCACGGCGAGCAGGCCGAGCTCGACGGTGACGATCGCGAGGCAGAGGACCGAGACGAGGATGGTGGCGGCGTTCGGCCGCGAGCGGGTGCCGCGGCGCGTGGCTCGCGCGCGCAGAGTCGCGAGCACGATCAGCGCCACCGTTGACACGGCCACCAGCGTCGGCACGCTGACCGCGATCCCTGCCGCGATGTCAACGGTCGGCTCATCGAATCTGCTTGTGCCACAACGCGTGTCGGGCACCGTCGGGACGCACGCCACGAGCAGGGCCATGAAGCCGGAGAAGTCGAGCAGGACGTTCTCCACGCCCGAGTGCCCCTCGTAGGCGAGGAGCGCGATGCCCAGGGCGCACAGGGCGCCGACGACGACCGTGCGTGCCGAGGTGAAGTAGTAGGCGCTGATCGACCCGAGCCAGCACGACCGATCGGTGTCGAGCCACCACGCGAGCACGACGGCCACGATCAGTGCGACGAGCAGCCCCACCATTGCGCCGCGCAGGTAGCGGTAGGTCAGGACAACCTCACCGGAGCCGCCATCGACCCGCCCACCGCCTTCGGGAGCCACAGGTTGGGTCGGACGGATCTGGCCCGAGGCTGACCCGGTGGGACCGGGCGGTGGGGAGGACGAGGGGGACGCCATACGCCAAGCCTGTCAGCCACCGGTGACGATCGCCCGGCGACACCCGGGCAGTGTCAGAGGCGGCGCAGCACCGCCGTGACCTTGCCGAGGATCGTCGCGTCGTCGCCGTCAATGGGACCGAAGGCGGGGTTGTGAGGCATGAGCCACACGTGGCCTTCCTTGCGCTTGAACGTCTTGACGGTCGCCTCGTTGTCGAGCAGCGCCGCGACGATCTCGCCGTTCTCGGCGGTCTGCGCTCGTGCCACGACGACCCAGTCGCCGTCACAGATGGCGGCGTCGACCATCGAGTCGCCGACGACCTTGAGGAGGAAGAGCTCGCCCTCGCCGACGAGCTGCTTCGGCAGCGTGAAGACGTCGTCGACGACCTCCTCTGCGGTGATCGGCACCCCAGCGGCGATCCGACCGAGCACGGGCACGTAGGCCGGCTGGGGCCGGGCGTCGCCGGAGTCCGTCTCGAGGTCGTGATGGCGCGCTGTGCCGTCATCGAGGTCCGCCCCCGAGCTCGAGATATCGATGACGCCGCCGCCGCGGTGGCGCAGCTCGGCGGGGGTCGCGTCAGGAGAGACGATCTCGAGGGCGCGTGGTCGGTTGGGGTCACGCCTCAGGTAGCCCTTGGTCACGAGCGCGTTGAGCTGGTGCGAGACGCTGGACGGGCTGGCGAGACCCACCGCGTCACCGATCTCGCGCATGCTCGGGGGATAGCCGCGCCGGTCGACGGAGTTGCGGATGACCTCGAGGACGCGCCGCTGACGCACGGTCAGCCCGGCGCCCTTGTCACGGTCGGGAAACTCGCTCACGCCCATGAATCTTCCCTTCGTCGGCTCCTCAGACGCTGTCCTACTGCTGCTCTCCCGGCTGTGCCCTCCGTGCTGCTCTTGAGGGATTTCGCCGAGTGTTGGGAGAGCAGTGTCAGTGGTGACTGATGAGGTGTCTGGTGTGACCAAAGCGTATGAGATTCGAACAGAGTTGCCAAACATGTGTTCGACGCGTGTCTCGACTTCCTGCAGCGCACGTGCTACACATCGTACAGACGTTCGATCGAACACATGTTCGCAGCATCCCGCGATGCACTGCACCGCATCCCGGCGCACGCCCACCGGGACGCGCCACGGAGAGCGGCACGCAGGGTCCCGCGCACACGCACACACGACATCGAAGAGGACATCCCGCCGGGAGATCATCATGAGTGCAGTTCCCAACGAGCTACCGATCGCCGACCGCGCCCATGGTCGGAGGCAGGACAGCCATCGCCGCTCGCACCTCGCGCTGGTTCCCACCGGCGATGACGCCGTGCTGGCTGCGAGGGGCCGCCGCGATCTCGAGCCACCGCTGCGGGCGACCCGGCTGGGCCGCCTCGTCCTCACCCTGGTCGTCGCGACCGCGATAGCGCTCCTCGGCGGAGGCCTCGCCGGCCAGCTCTCGTCAGCTGGTGGAGCGCCGCGCAGCATCACCGTCGTCCCGGGTGACACACTCTCCGAGATCGCGGCGCGTGAGCTGCCGGGCCTGCCCATCTCGGAAGGAATCGTCGAGATCCAGCTCGCCAACAGTCTCTCCTCCGATCATGTCAGCGCAGGCCAGAGGATCACCGTCCCCAGGCCGTGAGCAGCTGACCCCGACGGCCGCGTTGGCGCCACCATCAGCGGCTGGTGTGAGATGGCGATTCGACCCCGCCATAGCGCGCCCGGGACGCCGCACCCACTCCAGGGTGCGGCGTCCTGCACGTCTGGCGGCAGGGCGCGCGCCCCGAGCGGCGCGGGGCCTCCCTGTGGACGAGGTACGTCGTGCCGCAACGCCGTGTGGACGGGATGAGGCACTGATTCCCTTGCGTCCGTAGCGTGCTCGCAAAGGAAGGGGTGGCTGATGCAGCTTCGGGTGGAGACGGCCGGTCTGCGCGAGGGCGTGGCGGTTCTCGAGGAGGTCCTGGCGCGACTGGAGCGGGTGCACGTGGCGCGTGACCTCGCCCCAGTGGGTGCGGCCCTGCGGGGCGGGCAGACGCCCGCAGCGACCTCGCGCGCGTGCGCCGCGTGGGGCGAACGGCTGTCTGAGCTGCGCTGGCAGGTGCGAGCCGCCGGAGCCGCTTTGGACGTCGCGGCCGCGGGATACGACGCCGTCGAGGACGTCGCTCGGCGGGCCCTTGCCAGGGGGTCGGGCACGTGAGCACCATCGGTCTCAGTGACCTCCGGGCCTGCCGCCCGGAGGTGCTCTCGACGGTGGCGGGACTGCTCGAGGACCGTCGCCGAGCGCTCGTCGTTGTCGTCGGCACCGTGCTGCGGGCGCGCTGTCTGGTCCTGTCCGGCCGGGGAGCAGCGCGCGCGGGCGGTGCAGGCGGTGCCGTCGGGGCGGGCGGGGCATTGCGCCACGGTGGTACCGCCGGCGCAGGCGGCACTCCCGCCCAGGGCGGCGCACACCTGGCGATGTCGCGATGGAGCGGGCCGGCGGCGAACGCCGCGGGCGCACGGTTCGGCGTTCTCGCGGGCGAGGTCGCCCGGGTCGCGGGTGACCTCGGAGTCGCCTCGCAGGCCCTGAGCCACGCGGCACTGCGCCTCCGTGCGGCGCTCGCGCTCATCGCCCGGGCTGAGTCCAGCGCGAGGGAGAGAGGGGGGCACGTCGACGAGCGGGGTCAGATCCTGCTGCCGGCGCGCGCGCCGAGCGGCGATGCCGTGCTCGATGCGCACGAGGCACGTGCGGACGTCGTCATGCGCGAGGAGGTGGCCGCCTACCTGCGCCAGGCACAATGCGTGGCCCACGAGACCGACGTGGAGCTCGCGCGGCGGCTGGCGCTCGGCGCACACGGTGCTTTGGCGGCCGGTGAACGAGGAGTGCTGCCGGCGCTGCGCCCTCCCGGTGTCGTGGCTGCGACCGGGGCTCCCTCGCCGGGTGACGTGTTCGCCAGCGCGGCGTGGTGGCAGAGCCTCACGAGCGAGGACCGAGGACGCATCCTGCGCGAGCACCCGGAGTGGGTAGGGCCGCGTGACGGTCTGCCGGCCGCCGACCGCGACCAGGCCAACCGTGTGCTGCTCGACCGTGCGGAGCGTGCAGCGCTGAGCCGGATGCTGGCCCTCGAGGCCGGTGGTGAGCCGTTGCCCGATGAGCAGGGCGCCGGGGGCCCGGCGGTGTTCGCGATGGGTCTGTCCGACCGGGGGACGGCCCTCGGCCTGACGAGGCGCCGGCTGGATGCGCTGCGGGCCGTGCGCCGGGTCCTCTCGCGACAGGACGGAGCTCGACGGCGACTGCTTCTGCTCGATGTCTCGGGCCGTCACCCGCGGGCCGCGGTCGCGATCGGCGAGGTCGACACGGCCGAGCACGTGACGACCTTCGTCGGTGGGTTCACGACGACCGTCGCTGACGATCTCGAGCGCCACGACGGCGATCTGGCGCGGCTGCGATCGGGGGCCCTCGCCCTCGCCCGTGGCGACGTGGCTGTGGTCTCATGGCTCGGCTATGCGGCACCGCAGAGCGACGAGGTGCTCTCGCCCTCCCGCACCGTCCTGTCCGCGGGAGTCGCCGCCGAGGGCGGGGCCAGCCTCGCCGCCTTCGTCACCGGCCTCGACGCCTCGCGTGAGGTTCCGCCCGACCAGAGCGTGCTGTCGCACTCCTACGGATCCGTCGTGCTCTCCTTCGCCCTCCGACGGCCCACGGGCATCGACCGGGTGGCCCTCCTCGGCTCACCGGGGACCGGAGGAGCGGTGCGCTCCATCGTCGACACGGGGCTCAAGCAGGGCACCTTCAACGTGCTGGGAAGCGTCGACGACCCAGTCGTCGTGGCCGGGCGGTTGCTGCTGGGGCCACCTGCGCGCGATGTCGACGGCGCCACGAGTCTGTCGACGTACGCGCCGGGAGGAACCGGCTCCGACGCACGGCGCACCTCACATGGACACTCGGACTACCTCAAGGCCGGCAGCGACAGCGCGACCAACCTCGTCGCGATCATCGCTGACCGGTCAGATGCCACTATCCCGGAGTCGGCCGCCGAGCGGGCGCGCAAGGTGCTCTGACAGCCGTGGTCGCGACCAGGAGGACGCCGGCGGTCCGGTGGCCGGCAACCCCGCAGAGCCGCCCGGGAGCCTGCGGCTCCGTGCGACCGATCCCTTGCTCACCCGAGAGATCCAGATGCAGGAGCCAACCCCGGATCCCACCAGATGTTGTGCGCATCCGCCCTGACGTGGTCCGGGCGTCGCATTTGCGCAGGTCAGCGACGTGACGCGCCGTACCGGCTGGGACTGCTTGCGGTCTGGTCCTCGCGTGCCTACAGTTACCCCTACATCTAGTAGTTACATGGATGTAAGATGTCCACATGTAGTCCCCAGCGTGCTGCGGATACACACAGGTCGTCCCCAACGTGTCCCCAAGGCCCTCCCCAGCCCCGGCCGGTCCCACGAACACCGGCCGGGGCCGGGAGGGGCGGGCGGCATACGGGAGCACGTGACATCGGGACGTGTCGGGACAACGTGAACAACGACGTTTTTGGAAGGGGGTGAACGATCGTGCACTGTCCGTTCTGTCGCCACACCGACTCTCGCGTCATCGACTCGCGCACCACCGACGACGGCGCCGCTATCCGCCGTCGGCGTCAGTGTCCTGAGTGCAACCGTCGTTTCACGACGCTCGAGACCTCGAGCCTCAGCGTCATCAAACGGTCGGGGGCGTCCGAGCCGTTCAGTCGGGCCAAGGTGCTCTCCGGGGTCCGCAAGGCGTGTCAGGGCCGACCGGTCAGCGAGGACGACCTGGCCCTGCTCGCCCAGCGGGTCGAGGAGACGATCCGCGGCCAGGGAAGCGCCGAGATCGAGGCGCACGAGGTCGGGATGGCCGTGCTCGAGCCGCTCCGTGAGCTCGATGAGGTCGCCTATCTCCGGTTCGCCAGCGTCTACCAGGGCTGGGAGAGCCTCGAGGACTTCGAGGGCGCGATCGCCGTCCTCAGAGCGGAGCGTGACGCCGTGGGGGAGGAGCCCACGGGTTCGACCCCTCTGGGCGCCCAGCGCTGAGCAACCCCTCCATCCACACGGCGCCGACCATTGTCAGTGCCACACGAAACACTTACATCAGCAGCAGATTCGGTCAGGGAGGCCGCACGACATGACGGAGATCGGTAACCGGAGCTCACGCTCGAAGGCTGGCGCCAAGGGCGTCAGGATGGAGCGCATCTACACCACCCCAGGAGTCCACCCGTACGACGAGGTGACCTGGGAGAAGCGTGACGTCGTCCAGCAGAACTGGAAGACAGGTGTGACGATCTTCGAGCAGCGTGGGGTTGAGTTCCCCGACTTCTGGTCGATCAATGCGAGCACCATCGTCACGACGAAGTACTTCCGTGGCGCGGTGGGCACGGCCGCTCGCGAGGCCTCGCTCAAGCAGCTCATCGACCGCGTCGTGCTGACCTACGTCGCCGCTGGCAAGAGCAACGGCTACTTCGCCTCGCAGGACGATGCCGACATCTTCGAGCACGAGCTCACGTATGCGTTGCTGCACCAGGTCTTCTCGTTCAACTCGCCAGTGTGGTTCAACGTCGGCACCAAGAGCCCGCAGCAGGTGTCGGCGTGCTTCATCCTCGCTGTCGACGACTCGATGGACTCGATCCTCAACTGGTACAAGGAGGAGGGGAAGATCTTCCAGGGTGGCTCCGGTGCCGGCCTCAACCTGTCGAGGATCCGGTCCTCGAAGGAGCTGCTCTCCTCCGGTGGCACCGCCTCCGGACCGGTCTCGTTCATGCGCGGCGCCGACGCGTCCGCAGGCACGATCAAGTCCGGCGGCGCCACCCGTCGTGCGGCCAAGATGGTGGTGCTCGACGTCGACCACCCCGACATCGTGGAGTTCGTCGAGACGAAGGCGCGTGAGGAGGACAAGATCCGCGCGCTGCGTGACGCCGGCTTCGACATGGACCTCGGCGGCAAGGACATCGTCTCGGTCCAGTACCAGAACGCCAACAACTCGGTCCGCGTCAACGACGAGTTCATGAAGGCTGTCGAGGACGGCACGGAGTTCGGCCTGCGCTCGCGCCTCGACGGGTCGGTCATCGACACCGTCGACGCCCGTGAGCTCTTCGGAAAGATCGCGCAGGCTGCCTGGGAGTGTGCGGACCCCGGCATCCAGTACGACGACACGATCAACGCCTGGCACACGAACCCCGAGACGGGCCGCATCACGGCCTCCAACCCGTGCTCGGAGTACATGTCCCTCGACAACTCCTCGTGCAACCTTGCTTCGCTCAACCTGCTGAAGTTCCTGCGCGACGACGACACGTTCGACGCGGTGACCTTCCAGAAGGTCGTCGAGCTCGTGATCACGGCCATGGACATCTCGATCTGCTTCGCCGACTTCCCGACCGAGCCGATCGGCGAGACGACCCGCAACTACCGCCAGCTCGGCATCGGCTACGCCAACCTCGGCGCGCTGCTCATGGCGACCGGTCACGGCTACGACTCCGAGGGTGGCCGCTCGCTCGCGGCGTCCATCACCTCCCTGCTCACAGGCGCCGCGTACAAGCGCAGCGCCGAGATGGCCGGGGTCGTCGGGGCTTACGCGGGGTACGCCCGCAACGCCGAGGCCCACAAGCGCGTCATGCGCAAGCACCAGGCCGCCAACGACAACATCAAGACGCTGGACGCGATGGACTCCGACGTCCACCAGCTCGCGACGAAGGCGTGGGACGACGTCCTCAAGCTGGGCGAGAAGAATGGTTACCGCAACGCCCAGGCGTCGGTGCTCGCCCCCACCGGGACCATCGGCTTCATGATGGACTGCGACACGACCGGCGTCGAGCCGGACTTCTCGCTCGTGAAGTTCAAGAAGCTCGTCGGTGGCGGCTCGATGCAGATCGTCAACCTGACGATCCCGCGGGCACTGCGCAAGATGGGGTACACCGGGGAGACGGTCGAGGCGATCGTGGAGTACATCGCCGACAAGGGCCACGTCATCGACGCCCCCGGCCTGAAGCCCGAGCACTACGAGGTGTTCGACACCGCGATGGGTGCGCGTTCGATCTCGGCGATGGGCCACGTGCGGATGATGGCCGCCACCCAGCCCTTCCTCTCAGGTGCCATCTCCAAGACGGTCAACCTGCCGGAAGACGCCACGGTCGAGGAGATCCAGGACGTCTACCTGCAGGGCTGGAAGCTCGGCCTCAAGGCGCTCGCCGTCTACCGCGACAACTGCAAGGTCGGTCAGCCGCTCTCCGACGGTGGCTCGACGGCCAAGGACAAGAAGGACGCCTCGGAGGCTGCGGCTGCGGCGTCCACGAGCTCGGACGCGAAGGACAGCGTCCGCATCGAGTACCGTCCGGTCCGGCGCCGCCTGCCCAAGCGGCGCAGCTCGCAGACGACGTCCTTCGCCGTCGGGGGAGCCGAGGGCTACCTCACGGCTGGCACCTACGACGACGCCCAGCTCGGCGAGATCTTCCTCAAGTTCGGCAAGCAGGGCTCGACGCTCGCCGGGGTGATGGACGCGTTCTCGATCGCCGTGTCGATCGGCCTGCAGTACGGCGTGCCGCTGGAGACCTTCGTCGAGAAGTTCACCAACCTGCGGTTCGAGCCGGCCGGCCTGACCGACGACCCGGACGTGCGCATGGCGCAGTCGATCATGGACTACGTCTTCCGACGCCTGGCGCTGGACTACCTCGACTTCGACACCCGCTCCTTCATGGGCATCCACACGGCTGCCGAGCGGGCTCGCCAGGTCGAGACCGGTTCCTACGAGGACTCCGACGCCGACGAGTCCGGCGAGGACCTCGAGGACGAGCTCAAGTCACTTCAGCAGTCGGCACCGGTGGTCAAGAAGGCGCCCGAGCCCAAGCTCGAGGAGCCCGCCAAGGGTGCGCTGAACGCCTCGGAGGTGAAGTCCGGCGCTGGCGCCGCGTCCGCCCGTGAGGTGTCGAGCGAGGTGCACTCCTCCGCTGAGCTGCTCGAGAAGTTCGGTGGCATCACCGCTGACGCACCCATGTGCATGACGTGTGGCACGAAGATGCGTCCCGCCGGGTCGTGCTACGTGTGCGAGGGCTGCGGCAGCACCAGCGGCTGCAGCTGAGGTAGTCCAGCTCGAGTAGTCACCGGACAGCGGGGGCCGCGCCAGAAGCGATGGCCCGGCCCTCGCTGCACGGCGAGTCCTGGCCCGCGCGACCGAGCGGGCTGACGACTGTGGGTGTCGGTTGCGTCCGCACTTCGCGACGGGGTCGGACGCCGTGGCTCATGGCGCCCGCCCCGCGCGACGAACGTGAGTCAGCCGTATGCCGCCGACCTGGGCCAGCGGCATACGGCTGAGTCGACGCCGCGCGGGTCGAACGAAGCGCCTGGTCTACGCGGCCCGCTGTCGGCGTCCGGTGGTCCGCACGACCGCGCCGGCGTCGATGATCTCGTCGCTGTCGACGCGGGCGCCGTCCCAGATGTGCGCGTCGGCGCCGATCTTGACCCTGGCTCCGACCTTGGCGCCACGGCCGACGACGGCGCCCGGGCCGACGTGGGCGTTGGAGCCGATGGTGGCGCCCTCATGGATCATCGCTCCGCCATCGATCCACGCACCGGATCCCACGCGCGCGTAGTCATCGACGATGGCGCCCCGGTCGACGTAGGCAGACGGCCCGACGTACGCCGTCCCGGCGACACGCGAGCGTGCCTCGACGAAGCCGCCACCGTTCTCGTGGCGGGAGTACCGAAGGGCGATGCCGTTGTCGGTCTCGAACTCCTCGTACTTCCTCTGCCTCACGGTGCTCCTCTCAGGCCTGGCGTCGGGCGGTAGACCCGATTTCTCCATAAGGTCAAACGTTCAAGTGGGGTTGAAGATTCCGAACCTCTGCGGAGGTGCGAATCAGTCCGTCTCGGGTCAACGACTGGCATCACCCGGCCAGTTCCGGACGAACGGCAGCGATTCGCGGGCGAGCGCACGGCGGAGCCGGTGCCCGCCGCTGGGTTCCTCACACGCAGGCTGGGGACAACCCGAACGAGCCCTCGGTGGTTGCGGCCACGATGGATTCATGACCTTTGAAGACCTGCCCAAGGACGTCAGGAACGTCCCGCTCACCGACCGGCGCCTGGCTGCCGAGGTCCTCGATCTGATCATCGGCGAGCAGGACCGGGCCAGTGGATGCGTCGCCATGATGGTCTGCGACGAGGAGCACCGAGGCATCATGCCGATCGTCCTGTCGGACGTGCCCCACGACGCCGACCTGGCATCACTGCAGAGCCTGCTCGACCTCATCCTCCCGCGCGTCGCCGAGCGGGGTGGGTCGCTGCTCATGGGACGCGGCCGCCCACGCGGCGGGGTACCCACGGAGGTCGACCGCGCCTGGCATCAGTGCACGGTCGATGCGTGCCGGGCACATGGCGTGCGGCTGCTCGGGTTCTATGTTGCGACCCGTGACGGGCTCACGCCCATGCCGAGCCCATTCCCGAGCCCATGTCCCGAGCCCATGCCCGAGCCGTTGACCGCCGCGTCCTGACCCGCACGGCGTGAGCGACCAGCTCTCAGCGAGCTGACCGGGCGCGCACGTCCTGCACGGCGGCAGCGACCATCTCGCTGTAGGTGCCCTGCCAGGCAAGCCCCGCCGACTCCGTGTCGCCGAGCACCCGCACCAGCAACTCGGCCTCCTCCTCGGAGAGGCGTTCGACGATCGCGGGCAGCTCGTCGTCGACCTCCGCCTCGCAGTGGCGCCGATAGGCCTCCTCGAAGAGGTTGAACTGCATCTGGAACGGCTGCGAGCCGACCTCGATCTCGCCGAGTCGGTCGAGCTGCTGGGCAATGAGGCCCTCCTCGTCGCGGCGCTCCATGGCCACGCCGGCGTGGTCGGTGCCCTCGAGCCGAGGATGCATGAGGACCTGCTCGACGGCTTCGTGCGCCGCGATGGCGCGGAGCAGGCCCTGCAGTGCCTCCTCGCGCTGCTCCTCAGGAGTGGTGCTCAGGTCCTGGATACGGCTCACGAGGCGCCCGTGGTGAGCGGTCAGCGCCGTCGTGACGTCGGTGTCGCGCTCCGGCTCGGGCGACCGTTCGTGAGTCACGGCGTTCTGCATTGCCGCAGCTGGGCCTGCCGCCTCGGAGCCCTCGAGGTGTCCGCCGGGTTGCGAGGGCAGACCTTGCCCCGACTTCGTGCTGCCTGTCTGATCGGCCTCGTGGCCCCGCAGTCCCATCGTCCCGCTTCCTCTCTCGACATCTGATGCGGCTTCCCCTCCGACGAAGGCCGGGTGCCGTGTCCCCACTCCGAGGACCGTCGTGAGGTGACCACCGAGGTAGCCGCCGACGCCCGCGACCCCACCGCCTGCCAGGGCGAGCGCCGCGCCTGCGCGGTGCCGACCCGAGCGGCGCGCGAGCCAGGACCCGGCATACAGCCCGACGGCGGTCGCGTTGACGACGGCGTGGACGATGCCGACACGTTTGGAGGCGGTGTCAGCGCGCACCCACTCGGCCCAACCGGAGAGTGCCGTCGGCGCGGCGGCGGCGACTCCGAACCCGACGAGCCGCTGTGCGGCGGGTCTCGCCTGCACCCCGCCCGCCACGTCGAGCAATGAGGTGGCCGTCCACAGCCCGAGCGGCACGTCCGTCAGCACGGGGTGCAGGGCGTGCCCCAGCCAGGCACCGCGCAGGACGTTGCCGAAGGAGGAGTCACGCAGGCCGCCCATGACCCGACCCATCGTCGACACGGCCGGGTCGAGCTGGTCGGCGCGCTCAAGGGACGCAGCCATCCTGGCTGCGCGCGGGGAGGTCCTTCAGGTCGTCCGAGGTCTGGGTGCTCATGGGCTCCTCATACCCGCACACCCGCTCGTGCACCGCGCCGGCCGACCCTCGTCCCGAGGTGGGGCGAGGCGGTGCCTGCCCCACCTGACACGGCAGCGACTAGCGTGTCGGGCAGCCCCTCGCCTCTTCCCACGCTCGCTCATCCGACAGCTCGCGTCATCCAACAGCTCGCGTCATCCAACAGCCGCGTCAATCAACAGCAGGAGGTTTCATGCGCATTGCCGTCACTGGAGGCAGCGGGAAGCTCGGACGGCATGTCGTGCGCCGACTGACCGGAAGCGGCCACGAGGTCGTGAACCTCGACCGGGAGGGGGAGCGCTCCGCGGGCTTCATGCGGGTCGATCTCACCGACTACGGGCAGGTCGTGGACGCCCTCAGCGGTGCACGGGACGGCGACCCGCCGGCGCCGGTCGAGGCCCTCGTGCACCTCGCAGCCATCCCGGCGCCGGGTCTCGCACCCGATGTCGAGACCTTCCGTAACAACATCGTGGCGACCTTCAGCGTCTTCTCTGCCGCGATCCGCCTCGGCGTCCGCACCATCGTCTCCGCGTCGTCCGAGACGGTGCTCGGGCTTCCCTTCGACACTCCACCGCCCTACGTGCCGGTGGACGAGGAGTATCCCGCGCGGCCGGAGTCGGTCTACTCCCTCGTCAAGCACCTCGAGGAGCAGCTGGCGATCGAGCTCTGCCGCTGGCACCCTGACCTGAAGATCGTGGCGCTGCGCTTCTCGAACGTCATGGATGTCGAGGACTACGAAGCCTTTCCGTTCGACGCCAACCCTGCCGACCGCAAGTGGAACCTCTGGAGCTACATCGACGGACGCGACGGCGCCCAGGCCGTCGAGAGGGCCCTCGAGTTCAGAGACGACCGGATTCGACCGCTTCATCATCGCCTCACCCGACACCGTGACGACTCGACCGAACGTCGAGCTGCTCGACGAGGTCTTCCCGGACGTCGAGCGACGCGACGGTATCGGCCAGAACACGACGCTCCTGTCGATCGACAAAGCGCGTCGCCTGCTCGGGTACGCTCCCGAGTTCTCGTGGCGCGACACGAAGGTCATCACCGCATAGCGAGGGCCGCGCACACCGGTGGCCTCAGCCGTCAGCGAGCTGCCGGCCCTCCTCCAGCTCCTTTGCGCGCTTCTGCTCGTCCTTCTCGATCTTGGTCGTGTCACGAGGCGGCAGCTGGATCGACTCCTCGGCGGGCATGCCGGCCTGGAGCTGACGCGCCCTCTCCAGCTCTGCGTCCAGCTCAGCGCCGAAGAGCATGGCGAGGTTGGTGATCCAGAGCCACAGCAGGAAGACGATGACCCCGGCCAGGGTGCCGTACGTCTTGTTGTAGTTGGAGAAGTTCGCCACGTAGATGCCGAAGACCGCAGACGCCACGACCCACACGAGGATCGCCACCACCGCGCCCACGCTGATCCAGCGGAACTTCGGCTGCTTGACGTTGGGGCCGGCGTAGTAGAGGAGTGCGAAGATCAGGGCGACGGCGAGCAGGATGATCGGCCACTTGACGATGTTCCAGACGGTGACCGCTGTGCTGCCCAGCCCGATCACGTCACCGACCACCTGGGCGACGGGACCGCTCACCACGAGCGCGAGCGCCACTGCAGCGGCAAGGATGACGGCAACGAGAGTCAGCAGCAGCATCAGCGGACGCAGCTTCCAGAACGGTCGTCCTTCGGGGATCTCGTAGATCCGGTTCATCGCGCGCCCGAAGGACGAGACGTAGCCGGATGCCGACCACAGAGCCGTGAGCAGCCCCAGCATCAAGGCGAAGCCAGCCCCGGTGCTCTTGCTCAGGGACTCGAGCACGGGAGTGACCGTCTGCGCAACGCTGCCGGCACCGATGTCCTCCAGGACCGACCTGACGGTCGTGATCGTCTGCTCCCCCTGGCCCACCAGGCCCACGACGGACAGCAGCGCGATCGCGGCCGGGAAGATGGCGAGCACCGAGTAGTAGACGAGGGCGGCGGCCAGATCCGTGCACTGGTCCTTGGAGAACTCCCGCACCGTGCGGCGGGCCACGTACTTCCAGGAGTCCTTCCGCAGATCACGCAGCGAGTCAGGCTTGGCGTCGTCCTCCGGGTCGGCCGACTCGTCGAGGCGGGGCTCGTCAGGGTCCGTTCGACGAGGGTCCGTGCCGTCGGACCGAGCCGAGTCCGTGTCGTCGAGCCGCTGGGAGCCGGGCTGGGGATGCGCGTCCATGTCGGCGAGATACCCGTTGACGGCCCATCGGAACCACGCGAGGGGCGGCGCAGCGCACCCGATGGCGGCCGCATACGGTGGGGTCATGAACTTCCGATACCTCGGCAACAGCGGACTCAAGATCTCCGAGATCACCTACGGCAACTGGCTGACCCATGGCTCCCAGGTGGAGAACGACGTCGCGGCCGAGTGCGTGCGGGCCGCCCTCGACGCCGGGATCAGCACCTTCGACACGGCCGACGTCTACGCGAACACCAAGGCCGAGACGGTCCTCGGCGACGCCCTCAAGGGCGAGCGGCGCGAGAGTCTCGAGATCTTCACGAAGGTCTACTGGCCCACCGGGCCCGGCGGCAAGAACGACACCGGCCTGTCTCGCAAGCACATCATGGAGTCCATCAACGGCTCGCTGACGCGCCTGCAGACCGACTACGTCGACCTCTACCAGGCACACCGGTACGACACCGAGACGCCGCTCGAGGAGACGATGCAGGCCTTCGCCGACGTCGTGCGCCAGGGCAAGGCGCTCTACATCGGAGTCAGTGAGTGGACAGCCGAGCAGATCCGCGAGGGCGTCTCTCTCGCGCGGGAGCTCGGCGTCCAGCTCATCTCGAGCCAGCCGCAGTACTCGATGCTGTGGCGCGTCATCGAGGAGGAGGTCGTGCCGACCTGCGAGGAGCTCGGTGTGGGCCAGATCGTGTGGAGCCCCATCGCGCAGGGCGTGCTCACCGGCAAGTACGAGCCCGGCCAGCAGCCGCCGGAGGGGTCGCGCGCTGCGGACGAGAAGGGCGGCGCCGACATGATCAAGCGCTTCATGAACGACGACGTGCTGACCCGGGTGCAGAGCCTGCGGCCGATCGCCGACGAGGCCGGTCTCACCATGGCCCAGCTCGCGGTCGCGTGGGTGCTGCAGAACCCCAACGTCGCGGCCGCGCTGGTGGGAGCCTCACGCCCCGAGCAGGTCGCCGAGAACGTCAAGGCTGCAGGCGTGAAGCTCGAGGCGGACCTGCTCGACAAGATCGACGAGGTGCTGGGCGACGTCGTCGAGAAGGACCCCCGCCAGACCGCGCGGAGCGCCCCACAGGGCCGCGTCGCCTGACCGACGACGCCGATGCTGTATGCCGGCCGGCTGGCCTGCGCGTCAAGGGTGGGCGTTCGAGTCCACCCGGACGGCGGGTCGGCTATGGCCGGCCGGGCCGCATGCGGCTAGCGGGACGGCATACGGCCAGCGGGACGGCATACGGCCACAGGGAGGGCGTACGGCCAGCGTGAGAGGCGTCAACCGCGCGTCTGCAGCTCGCGCGCGACCGCCTCGGCGGCGGAGCGCAGTGGGCGCACGGCCCGTTCGATGGCGTCGTCGCCCATGCGCGGCAGTGGACCGGACATCGAGATGGCGAGCCGGCTGTCTCCGGGAACGGTGACGGCCACGCACCGCACGCCGAGCTCCTGCTCCTCGTTGTCGAGGGCGTAACCGCGCGCTCGGGTGCGGCTCAGCTCGGCGAGGAAGTCGTCCGGCGTCGTGATGCTGTGGTCGGTGCGACTCGTCATGCCCGTGCGACGCAGCAGCGAGCGCACCTCCGTCTCGGGCTCGTTCGCGAGGATGGCCTTGCCGACTGCCGTCGTGTGCGGGTCGACCCGGCGTCCGACCTCGGTGAACATCCGCATCAAGTTCTGCGACGGCATGACCTGGCCGAGGTAGACGATCTGGTCCCCGTCCAGCATGGCGAGGTTGACCGACTCGCCGAGCTGCGTCACCACCTCTGACAGGTGCGGCCTGGCCCAGGTGGCGAGCCGACGCGAGGTGGTCTCCCCGAGCCGGATCAGCCGCGGCCCGAGCGAGTACTGCCGGTTGGCCTCCTGCCGCACGTAGCCGAGGTCGACGAGCGTGCGCACGAGCCGGTGGATCGTGGGGAGAGGCAGTCCGGTGTCGGAGGCCAGCTGCGAGAGCGTGATCACCCCGCCGGCGTCGGCGATCGACTCGAGGATGCCGAAGGCCCGGTCGAGCGACTGGACCCCGCCGCCGGTCGCCCTTTGGGACGCCGTCGACGGCGGCGGTGCTGTCGGTCGACTGCGCGATCGCGCCGCCCGGGGCGGTTCGTGCAGGCATCCGCGACGGCCCTCTCCGCTCGAGGTCACCGGCAGGCCAAGGCTCGCCGGTGAGAACTGTTTTCCGTATGATGAAA
This sequence comes from uncultured Actinomycetota bacterium, assembly GCA_963816385.1. Lineage (GTDB taxonomy): Bacteria > Actinomycetota > Actinomycetes > Actinomycetales > Dermatophilaceae > CAWFKL01. The sequence continues at coordinate 75,163 of CAWFKL010000007.1, read as the reverse complement.
TCATAGCGGAGTGGCTGGGCAGGTAGGCGCAGCAACACCGCGTCCGCTGCGGCCCACCAGGAGACGAGCGAATGCCCACAGCCGGCCCCTTCAGCATCGACGCGCCCGCGGTGGAGCGCTCCGAGGAGATCCTCACCGACGACGCCTTGGAGTTCCTTGCCGACCTCCAACGCCGCTTCGGCGCCCGCCGCGACGAGCTGCTCGAGGCCCGTGCCGCGCGCCGCGCTGAGATCGCCGTGACACCGACACTCGACTTCCTCCGCTGAGACCGCCAGCGTGCGCGAGGAGGCCTGGACCGTCGCACCCCCGCCCGCTGCCCTGCAGGACCGGCGCGTGGAGATCACCGGCCCGACCGACCGCAAGATGGCCATCAACGCCCTCAACTCAGGCGCCCGCGTGTGGCTGGCCGACCTCGAGGACGCGAACACCCCGCACTGGGCCAACGTCATCGGCGGTCAGGTCAACCTCCACGACGCGGTGCGTGGCACGATCGCGTTCACCGACCCGCGGGGCAAGGAGTACGTCCTGCGCGACCCGTCGACGACGCCGGTCATCATGCCCCGACCGCGCGGTTGGCACTTCGACGAGGCCCACCTCGAGCTCGACGGGCGGCCGGTCGTCGCCGCGCTCGTCGACTTCGGCCTCTTCTGCTTCCACAACGCCGCCGAGCTCGCCAGGCAGGCCCGCGGACCGTTCTTCTACCTGCCCAAGCTGGAGTCCCACCTCGAGGCCCGCCTGTGGAACGACGTGTTCAGCCACACCGAGCAGGAGCTGGGCATCGATCCCGGCACGATCCGGGCGACCGTGCTCATCGAGACCATCACGGCGGCCTTCGAGATGGACGAGATCCTCTACGAGCTGCGCGACCACGCGGCGGGGCTCAATGCCGGTCGGTGGGACTACCTCTTCAGCATCATCAAGAACTTCCGCGACGCGGGCCCGGCCTTCACGCTGCCCGACCGCAACGCAGTCACGATGACCGCCCCGATGATGCGCGCCTACAGTGACCTCCTCGTCAAGACCTGCCACCGCCGTGGGGCCATGGCGATCGGTGGCATGGCTGCCTTCATACCGAGTCGGCGCGACGTGGACGCCAACGAGCGCGCCTTCGCGAAGGTGCGTGAGGACAAGACGCGCGAGGCCAGGGCGGGCTTCGACGGCTCATGGGTGGCCCACCCCGACCTCGTGGCGTTGTGCGCGGACATCTTCACCGAGGTCCTGGGTGATCGACCCAACCAGCTCGACCGTCAGCGCGACGACGTGTCGGTGAGCGCCGATGACCTCCTCGCGGTGGGGCAGACGCCCGGCACGCAGACCATGCAGGGCCTGCGCGACAACGTGACGATCGGCATCCAGTACCTCCATTCCTGGCTCTCCGGCAATGGCGCGGCCGGCATCAACAACCTCATGGAGGACGCCGCCACCGCGGAGATCTCGCGGTCGCAGGTGTGGCAGTGGATCGCGGGCGGCGTGGTGCTCGAGTCCGGCGAGCGGGTGACGCGCGAGCTCGTCGAGCAGGTCGTCGAGGACCAGCTCGCCGGGCTGAGCGGCCTCGTCGGCAAGGACGTCTTCGACGCAGACCCCCTCTGGGAAGTCGCCCGTCGGGTCTTCGTCGACTCGGCCCTCTCGCCCCAGTTCCCCGACTTCCTCACCCTGCCGGCGTATGCCGAGGTGCTGGCAGCAGAGCGCGCCTGACGTGCAACGCCGGTGAGGTATGCCGGTCCGCCGGGGTGTTGCCGTCCGCTGGGCTGTTCCCGCCGCCGCGGTTCAGGACGTCTTGAGCCGGTCGCCACCCACCCACACTCCAGCGACGTCCGTGGTGCTGCCCAGCGCGAAGGTCTTGGCGAGCGCGTCGTCGGGCGACGCGGCGTGTCGCAGCCCGACGTCCAGCGGGTCGCCCGGCAGCGGCCGCACCCAGATCGCGTCGAACTGCTTGTCGACCTCCAGGTCGCCGACCTCGTCCCCGAGGCCCAGCGCGAGCGCGCCGGCTCGGGTCGCCAGGTGCAGCAGGTCCGGTGCGGCGAGCCGGAGCCCCTGCTCGCCGAGGAGCTGTTGCATGAAGTAGGCCTGCAGCCCCTCCTTGAAGAGCGAGAAGCCCGTGCCTGCGCCGACATCCGATCCCGAGGCGACCCGGACGCCGTGCGCGACGTGCTCCCGCAGCGGGAAGAGTCCGCTGCCCAGAGCGGAGTTGCTCGTCGGGCAGTGGGCGACGGAGGCACCGCGAGTCCGCGAGGAGCGACAGCTCGCTCTCGGTCGCGTGCACGTTGTGGGCGAGCACGGTGCCGGGCCCGACAAGACCGTGACGGTCGTAGGTGTCGACGTAGTGCTGGGCCTCGGCGAAGAGCGCTGCGACGGCAGCCACCTCCGACGGGTTCTCGTTGACGTGCGAGGTGAAGCCCGTGCCGGGGACGTCCTTCATGACCGACCGGCAGGCGTCCAGCAGGTCGTCGGTGGCCGAGTACGAGAAGCGCGGTGTCACGGCATACCTCGTGCGGCCGCGGCCGTGCCAGCGGCGGGCCAGCGCGGTCGCCTCCTCGTAGGTGCGCTCGGGGGTGCTGAGCAGTGCCGCGGGAAGCGAGCGGTCGCTGACGACGAGGCCCGACGTGACGCGGAGGCCGACCCGGGTCGCCTCCGTGAACAGCGCCTCGACCGCCGACGCGAAGTGCGAGCCGAAGACGAGCGCGGTCGTGGTTCCGGCCGACACGAGACCCTGCACGAACTCCGTCGCAACGTCCACGGCGTAGCCCGGGTCGGCGAGCCGGGCCTCCTCCGGCAGGGCGCAGCGGTCGAGCCATTCGAGCAGCGGCATCCCGAGGGCGCCGATGACTCGAACCTGGGGGTAGTGGACGTGCGTGTCGACGAAGCCGGGCAGCAGGATGCCACCACGGAGGTCGACGACCGGCTCGTCGCGGTGGCGGGCTGCGACGTCGGCGTAGGAACCGCGTTCCCTGATGACGCCGCCCCGGACCAGCAGCCCGGCGTCCTCGTGCGAGCGGAGCCGGACGCCCGAAGGCTCGGTGCTCCCCGGCGTGTCGAGCACGGTGGCCCGGTAGAGCGTCACGAGGTCAGCTCGTTCTTCTGGTGCTCCCTGGAACGAGCTCGACCAGCTCGCGCGGCGACGCTGACGGCGATGGTGGACGGGTCCTTGCCGCGGATGCCGGGCAGACCGATCGGCGACGTGATCCGGGCGATGGTCTCGGCCGAATGTCCTTCTGCTGCAAGGAGCTTCTCGAAGCGCCTCCACTTCGCCGACGAGCCGATGAGTCCGATGGGCCCGAGGCGCAGCGGTGCGCAGGGCCATGTCGCAGAGCGCGGCGTCCTCGGCGTGGTCGTGGGTCATGATGAGCACGTGGCTGCCCGCCGGCACCAGACTCAGCACCATCTCTGGAACCGGCGCATGGTGCACGTGGATGCGGGCGACGGCGTCGTCGAGACAGACCAACCGACGCGGCTCGACCGCGTCGCTGCGCGAGTCGACGAGATGCAGCTCGAGGTCGTGGCGGGCCAGGATGCGGGCGAGCTCGAGCCCGACGTGGCCGATCCCGAAGATCGCCACGGCGGGCACCACGGGCAGCGGTTCGAGGAGCAGCTCGACGTCGCCCCCGCAGCACTGGCGCCCGTGGGTGGCGTCGGCCTTGTCGCTGAGCCGTATCGTCATCGACTCGGGTGCGATCGCGTGCGTCCAAGAGCATCTGCCGGGCGCGCCCGAGAGCCGTGGCCTCGAGGTTGCCGCCGCCGACCGTGCCCCAGCTGCCGTGCAGCCGAGACCACCATCTTGGTCCCGGCGTCGCGGGGGGCGTGTCCGCGCACGCTGGCGACGGTGACGAGGACGCCGGCCTCACGCTCGGTGCGCAGACGCTCCACGGCGCGCAACCAGTTCACGGCCGCGCCCCAGCCGGCTCGGTGCTCCCGCTCGACGGGGCGTCCTGCGTGTCGCCCTGCGGCGGCTCGGCCCTGGCGGCGCGTTCCGACTCCGGCTGCATCGCAGGAGCCGAGCCGTCGGGCTGGGCCGGGACGACGCCGTGGTCGCCGTTGCTCGCCGCGAGCACGGCCCCGTCGTGGGTCGCGCACGTAGCCGCGGCACGAGCCGCCTCGACCGCCCAGAAGACCGCCTCGGGCGTGGCAGGGGAGGCCAGGTCGACGCTCGTGCCGGTGGGTCCGAAGGCTGCGGCGGCCTGCCGCAGGGCCTCGCGCACCGAGAAGGCGAGCATGAGCGGCGGCTCGCCGACGGCCTTGGAGCCGTAGACCACGCCGTCCTCGTGGGCCTGCTCCAGCAGCGTGACGTTGAACTCCTCCGGCATCTCGGAGAAGGACGGCAGCTTGTAGGTGCTCGCCGCCTGCGTCGCGAGCCGGCCCCGAGCCGGCCCGTCGCTGTCGTCCCAGCGAAGGTCCTCGAGCGTCAGCCAGCCGGCGCCCTGCACGAAGCCGCCCTCGATCTGCCCGATGTCGACGAGCGGCGAGAGGCTGTCGCCGACATCGTGGACGATGTCGACCCGTCGGGTGCGGTAGGCGCCGGTGAAGCCGTCGACCTCCACCTCGGCAGCGGCCACGCCGTAGGCGAAGTACTTGAACGGCGAGCCCTGCATCCGAGAGGAGTCCCAGTGCAGTCCCTCGGTGCGGTAGAACCCGGCAGCCCACAGCTGCACACGTTGGAAGTACGCCTGGATCACGAGCTCGTTCCAGGGGATCGGCTCACCGGTGCGCGCCGACGGCGTGCACCGTCCCGTCGTCGAAGCGGACGTCGTTGGGGTGCACGCCGAGCCGACCGGCGGCAACGGCGCGCAGGCGGTCGGTGATCTGTTCGCACGCGTTCTTGACGGCGCCGCCGTTGAGGTCGGCACTCGAGCTTGCCGCTGTCGCAGAGGTGTTGGGCACCTTGTCGGTGCGGGTCGGCGCGAGTCGGATCCGCGAGAGCGGCAGCCCGAGGGCGGTTGCGGCCACCTGGAGCATCTTCGTGTGCAGTCCTTGGCCCATCTCCGTGCCACCGTGGTTGATGAGCACCGAGCCGTCCTTGTAGACGTGCACGAGCGCGCCCGCCTGGTTGAACGCGGTGAGGTTGAACGAGATGCCGAACTTCACGGGCGTCACGGCGATGGCGCGCTTCGTGTCGGGGTGCTCCGCGTTGAACCTGGCGATCTGCTCGCCGCGGCGGTCGAGCTCGCCAGAGGTCCTCACCGCGTCCCACGCGGCGGTGAGGCGCTCCGGCGTGGCGCACCGGCTGACCGTACGGGGTGGTCTGGCCGGGCCCGTAGAAGTTGCGCTGCCGCAGGTCGACGGCATCGCGGCCGAGGAGCGGCGCGCAGCGTCCCAGGATGTCCTCGATGACGAGCATGCCCTGTGGCCCGCCGAAGCCCCGGAAGGCGGTCTGCGACGTCTTGTTCGTGCGCGCGATCCGGCCGCTCACGCGCACGTTCGGGATCCAGTACGCGTTGTCGACGTGGCAGAGGGCACGCGCGAGCACCGGCTCGGAGAGGTCCAGGCTCCAGCCCCCGTCCGCGGTCAGCGTGGCGTCGAGGGCCAGCAGTCGGCCGTCGCCGTCGAACGCGACGCGCCACTGGGAGTGGAAGCCGTGGCGCTTGCCCGTCATCGTCATGTCCTGGGTGCGGCTGAGCCGCAGCCGAACCGGACGGCCGGTGAGTCGGCTTCCGAGAGCGGCGATCGCCGCGAGCCCGTGGGGCTGCATCTCCTTGCCACCGAAGCCACCCCCCATGCGCAGGCACTGCACGGTGACCTCGTTGCTCGCCAGCCCCAGCACGTGCGCCACGATCTCCTGGGTCTCGCTGGGGTGCTGGGTGCTGCTCTGGATGAAGACCTGGCCGAACTCGTCGAGGTGCGCGAGGGCACAGTGGGTCTCGAGGTAGAAGTGCTCCTGACCGGCGAGCTCGAGCTCGCCGCTGAAGACGTGCGCCGCAGCGTCGAAGGCCGCCCCGATGTCACCGCGCTCGAGGTGGGGCGCCGCGCCCTGGAAGGACTTGGCCGCGATGGCGTCCTTGACGTCGATGATCGCGGGCAGGGGCTCGTAGTCGACCTCGACGGCGACCGCCCCGAGGCGGGCCGCCTCGAGGGTGTCGCCGAGCACCCACGCGACGGCGTGCCCGAAGTACATGACCTCGCTGGGGAAGAGTGGCTCGTCGTGCTTGACACCGGCGTCGTTGACGCCGGGCACGGCGTCGGCCGTGAGCACCCGCACGACCCCCGGCACGGCCAGGGCAGGTCCGGTGCGCAGCCCGGTCACCCGGGCGTGCGCATGGGGCGCCTGGACCGGGTGGGCGTGCAGGACGTCGCGCGTGCGCAGGGCCAGATCGTCGGTGTAGAGGGCGGTGCCGGTCACGTGCAGGGCTGCAGACTCGTGCGGTATCCCCTGTCCGACGACAGCACTCGGGGGACGCTCGGACAGGTGGCTCATGCTGACACCCCCTCGGCCGTCGGGCCTCCGTGAGGACCGTGGTGGGCGTGCAGCTTCAGCAGCGACATGCCGAGCATCGAGCTGCGGTATGCCGCGCTGGCCCGATGGTCGTCGATCGGCGTCCCCTCCCGGCGCATGACGGCTGCCGCGGCGCGCACGACCTCCTGCGAGAAGGGCCTGCCCTCGAGGGCCGCCTCGGTCTCGAAGGCCCTGATCGGCGTCGCAGCGACACCACCGAGCCCGATGCGTGCCCTCGTCACCACGCCGTCGTCGACGATGAGCGCGAAGCCGACCGCCAGGCTGCTGATGTCGTCGAAACGTCGCTTGGCGATCTTGTGGAAGGCGGTGACAGGGCCGGGTGGCATCGGGATGCGCACGGCCCGGATCACCTCGTCGGGCGCCCGGACAGTGGCGCGGTAGCCGGTGAAGTAGTCGGCGAGCGCCACTTCCCGCTCTCCCTTGGGGGACGCCAGCACGACGACGGCCTCGAGTGCGAGGAGCGCGGGGGCCAGGTCGCCGATGGGGGAGGCCGTGGCGAGGTTGCCGCCGATGGTCGCGCCGTTGCGGATGAGCCGTGAGGCGAACTGCGGGAAGAGCTGTGCCAGCAAGGGGATTCGCCCGTCGAGCCGAGCCTCGACCTCTGAGAGCGTCAGCGCGGCGCCGAGCTCGGTGACGTCGTCGGTGACCTCGAAGGTGCGCAGCTCCGGGACGCGGTCGATGCCGATGACGAAGGGCGAGCGGACCCCGCGGATGTTGACGTCGACGCCCCAGTCGGTCGACCCCGCGACCAACGTCGCTTCGGGGTGGTCGCCGCGCAGTGCGAAGAGCTCGGTGATGTTCACGGCCCGGGCGTAGACGCCGGTCGGGCCGTCGAGCCAAGTGGCCGGTGCGGCGGGCGCCGGCCGGGCCAGACGCTGGGCCAACGGGTCGCCCTCGAGCGGCGTGCCCAGGGCATAGGCGGCGTCGCGGATCGGACGGTAGCCCGTGCATCGGCAGAGGTTGCCCGAGAGGGCATGCAGGTCGAAGCCGTTGGGCCCGTGGTCGTGGTCCAACGAGTCGTGTTCCGGCGCGTTCGGGTCCGTCGCTGTGGCCGTCGTGTCGCCCTCGATCGGGCCAGCGGAGCCAGTGCTCGGCACGTCCCCGCTCGGCTCTCCGGTCGCGCACCGGTCCGGGCGGTAGTACTCAGCCGCCATGCTGCAGACGAAGCCCGGCGTGCAGTAGCCGCACTGAGAGCCACCGCGGGCGGCCAGCTCGCGCTGCACGGGGTGAAGGGCCGTGGCACTGCCCAGGCCCTCGGCAGTGACGACCTCCTGGCCGTCAAGGGAGGCGGCAGGGATCAGGCAGGCGTTGATGGCCGTCCACTGCGTGCGGGCACAGTCGCCCTCGCCGGCCGGGCGCGCGACGAGCACGGAGCAGGCTCCGCACTCTCCCTCGGCGCAGCCTTCCTTCGCGCCGGTCAGTCCCTGCTCGCGGAGCCAGTCGAGCGCCGAGGTCTGCGGGCTGACTCCGTCGAAGGTGCCCTGCACACCGTTCACGGTGGCAGCAGCTCTGGTCGCTGTCGGGAACGCCATTGTCACTCCTTGTCGGGCGCCCGGCGCCGTTCGATCCGACCAGGGGAACCGGCGAGATCCACCGGATCGGTCGCATGGATAGAGTGAAACCGATCCGCTGCTTGACCGTGGCGAACAGCGACCGGGCGTTTCGTCGACTGTACGTGCCGCGCCAAGGGAGCGCAACGCTTTCGGAATCGGTTTTTCGTATCGTGGATGTCGTGACGGCTGACGGCTGCGTGGCCGCGGAGTCAGAGAAACGTGCGCGAGAGAGTCGCGTGCCGGTTGACGTCCTTGTAGAGCAGGTAGCGGAACCGCCCCGGTCCACCGGCATAGCACGCTTGCGGGCAGAACGCGCGCAGCCACATGAAGTCGCCCTCCTGCACCTCCACCCAGTCGCTGTTGAGCAGGTACATCGCCTTTCCTTCAAGCACGTAGAGGCCGTGCTCCATGACATGCGTCTCCGGGAAGGGGATCACGCCGCCGGGCTCGAAGGTGACGATCGTGACGTGCATGTCGTGCGCGACGTCGGCGGGGTCGACGAAGCGCTTCGTCGACCAGGTGCCGTTGGTGCCCGGCATGGGCACGGCGTCGACGTCCCGCTCGTTGGTGACGAAGGGATTGGGGCTGAAGATCCCGTCGACGGCCTCGTAGGCCTTGCGGATCCAGTGGAACGTCGCCGTCTCGGCGCTCTCGTTGCGCAGGGTCCACGGTGTGCCCGCCGGCAGGTAGGCGTAGCCGCCCGGACCCATTTGGTGGAGCTGTCCGTCGATGGCCACCCGCACGGCGCCCTTGACGACGAAGAGCACGCCCTCGGCGCCGCCGTCGGGCTCGGGGCGGTCGCTCCCGCCACCGCTGGACACCTCGACGATGTACTGCGAGAACGTCTCCGCGAAGCCCGACATCGGTCTGGCGATGACCCACACCCGGGTCCGGTCCCAGAAGGGCAGCGCGCTCGTGACGATGTCCCGCATGGTGCCGCGCGGCAGGACGGCATACGCCTGCGTGAAGACGGCCCGGTCGGTCGTGAGATCGGTCTGCGGGGGCAGGCCTCCCTCAGGCGCGTAGTAGTGCGGCGTGCTCATGCGTGTCCTCTCCTCAGCAGCCTGCCCTGGGGCTGCGCGTCCTGGCCGATGTCGAGCGGTGCGCCGCGCAGCCAGGTCTGGCGCACGACCCCCGTGAGGGCATCGCCGGCGAACGCCGTCACCTGGTTCTTGTGGTGCAGTCGCGCGGGGTCGACGACGAAGGTGTCGTCCGGGGCGAAGACCGCAAAGTCGGCGTCGTTGCCCACCGCGATGCTGCCCTTGGTCGTGAGGCCGGCCTGCCCAGACGGGCCCTGGGCCATCCAGCGCACGACGTCGACGAGAGGGTGGCCGCGACGGCGCGCGCCCGACCACACGGCAGCCAGGCCCAGCTGAAGCCCGGCGATCCCGCCCCACGCCGCGCCGAAGTCGCCCGAGTCGAGGGCCTTGAGCTCCACGGGGCAGGGCGAGTGGTCGGTGACGACGAGGTCGATGGTGCCGTCGGCGAGGCCGCCCCAGAGCAGCTCGCGGTTGTCGGACTCGCGGATCGGCGGGCAGCACTTGAACTGCGTCGCGCCGTCAGGGATGTCCTCCGCCGCGAAGGTGAGATAGTGCGGGCACGTCTCGGCCGTGAGTGAAAGCCCGTCCGCACGCGCGCTGCGGATCATCGGCAACGCGTCCGAGCTCGAGAGGTGCAGCACGTGTGCCCGGGCCCCGGTCTGGCGGCAGAGCTCGACCACCTGCGCGATCGCCACGTTCTCGGCGCGGCGGGGACGTGAGCGGAGGAACCCGGCGTAGTCCACGCCCTCCGGCGAGGGCGCGTGCGCGATGGTGTCGCTGTCCTCCGCGTGAACGAGCATCAGTGCGCCGAGCCGACCTGTCTCGCGCAGCGCGAGCTCGAGCTGCGCGGTGTCGAGGTGCGCGAACTCGTCGACGCCCGAGTGCAGCAGGAAGCACTTGAAGCCGAAGACCCCTTCGGTGTGCAGGGCAGCGAGCTCACCCACGTTGCCGGAGACCGCGCCGCCCCAGAAGCCGACGTCGACGAATGCCTGGTCACGGGCGACGGCCCGCTTCGCTTGCAGCGCAGCGACGGTCGTCGTCGGCGGGACGGCGTTGAGCGGCATGTCGATGATCGTCGTGACGCCGCCGGCCGCGGCAGCCTTCGTCGCGCTCGCGAAGCCTTCCCACTCAGTGCGACCCGGCTCGTTGACGTGGACGTGCGTGTCGACGAGCCCGGGCAGGAGCACCTCGTCGTCGGCGAGCTCGACCACGGCGGGGGTCTGATGACCTGGCCCCAGTGTCACGTCGACCTGGTCGATGAGGCTGATTCGACCGTCCTTGACGCCCACCGCTGCCGACATCTCCCGACCGTCGATGACGGCGCGTGCTCGCGCGGATGAGCACGTCCAGCGCCACGTCCACGTCCACCTCCACTCCCTCGTCTGCGCGCCGGCGAGGATCCACGGCTCGCCGCGTCAGCTCCCACGGTAGGTGGCGTAGCCGAACGGGCTGAGCAGGAGCGGCACATGATGGTGCTGTTCCGGGTCGACGATGGTGAAGGCGATGACGATCTCGGGATAGAAGCCGGCGGTGCCGGTGGCGGCGAAATAGCTTCCCGTGGCGAAGCTCAGCCGGTAGTCGCCCGCGTCGAGGCGCTCAGGACCGATGGCGGGGACGCGGCCGTCGGCATCGGTCGTGCCGGAGCCGAGAGAGACGCCGTCCGCTCCCTCCAACCTGACCGCCACGCCTTGCGCCGGCCTGCCCAGGCTGGTGTCGAGCACATGGGTCGACAGGGCGCTCATCCGATCACCTCTCGCAGCCGCAGCAGCGCGATCTCGCGCAGCTGCTCGAGGGTCTCGGACCGCTCGGTGTCGTCGTCGTTGCCGAGGCGGCGCCGCAGCTCGGCGAGGATCTCGCCGGCCGAGCGGCCGGCCGCGCGGATGAGGAAGACGCGGTCGAAGCGCTCCTCGTATGCCGCGTTACCGGCCGCCAGCTCAGCCGCGACCCGGGCATCGCCCCGGTCCACACCCGACTGCTCGCGCTGGGAGAAGCTCGCGTCATGCTGGGCGTCCCTCGCCTGCTCGCCGATGCGGGGATGGCTCGCCAAAGCAGCGGCGAGCTCGTCGTCGTCGAGCTCTGCGGCCGCGGATCGGGCTGTGGCGAGCACGTCCGGCAGGGCGGCATACGGACGACCGGCAACGACCTCGTCGGCCCAGCGCGGGACGCCGACGCACCACATGAGGCGTTGGTGCGCCTCCTCGCGGGGCAGGGCGTTGAACGACGCCAGGCCTGTCTGCCTGCGCGCCTGTGCCGTGCCGCTCATGCGAGCCGGTCAAGGTCGGCCTGCGCGGTGGAAGCTGCCCTCGCACTCATGGTGAGGTCGTCCTTTCGGAGGTGGGTCGAATGGTCAGCAGAAGCCGGGTGTGGCGAGCCAGGCCTGCGGCGCCTCGGGGACGTCGTCGCGCACGACACTGGCCTCGATGAGGCCGTAGGGGCGGTCGGCGGCGATGAAGACCTCGCCGTTGTTCTCCACGTCGGGGAAGGGGGAGAAGTCGACGAGGAAGTGGTGCTTGTTGGTCGCCGAGAAGCGGATCTCGGCCACGTCGGCGTGGCTTTGGAGAACTGCCTGGCCCATCGCGTGGAGCGTCTCCTGGAGCGCGTGGCTGAAGGTGGTGGCGAAGGCCTCGAGGAGCCGCTGGCGGACGTCGTCATACGTCGTGTTCCAGTCGACGTCCGTCCCGGTGTGGCGCCAGCGCGCGACCAGAGACGTGGCGAGGATCCGGTCGTCCGCCTCCGGCAGCGTCGTGTACTCGTCGCGCAGGAACCCCCTGAACTCCGAGCCGGTCGACTTCAGGACCACGAGGTCCTGCAGGCCCGAGATGACGTGCGTCCGACGCCCGCTGCCGCCCGCTGTGGGCACGTCCTCCTTCTCCACGGTGACGACGGTGGTCCGCGTCTCACCGCCGCGACGCACGAACGCGTGGTCGTGCTCGTCCGCACCGACCCGGATGCGGTCCCAGGCGTACTGCTCGACGGCGATGCGGGCACCGGTCGCGGCCGGGGTCGCGTCGAGGAGGCGGCCGGCCAGGGCAAGGGCGTAGTCCTCGGGCGAGGAGATGCCGTGCTTCTTCGCGTAGGCGAACGCGGTGTTCTTCTGCGTGTCCGTCGGGAGCACCTGCGCCTGGTCACCGCGAGTGTGCGCGTCGGCGAAGTCACCGCGCAGGGTCGTCGAGACGTTGAGGTCCGTGATCTCATGGCGAGCGCTGTCGCGAGTGATCCGCACCACGCGGCTCTCTGCCTTGCCGTACTGGTTCGGGCCGAGGACGATGCTCAAGGGTCAGCTCCAATGTCGGGCTCGTGGTCGGGCTCGTGGTCGGGGTCGTGGTCGTGGTCGAGGTCGTGTGCGTTGCCGGCGACGGCTGTCGGCACCGGGTCGCGACCGGGGGGCACGCCATCGGGTGCAGGAACGATAGGAGCCGCGGCAGGCTGCGTCAACGGATCGGCTCCGCCACGTCTGACCGTTCCGCCGCTTGCGCGCCAACATTCCACGTGGCGCGTGCTGGTCCAGTGCGTGGCACGGCACCGCTCAGGCCCGTTTGGCAAGCACGGCCAGTGTGCGGCGGTCGAGTCCTGACGCCGTCACGGCGGTCGCTTCGTCGACGGCGCCGCAGTCGATCCCGCGCAGCACGAAGTCGGCGAGCGCGCGCGCCGTGGCCGGCTCGTCCATGAAGCCCGAGCCGGACCGCTCGGCGTAGGAGCGCAACCTCGCGGTTGCTGCGCCGAGCCCGCTCCTGTAGAAGGCGAAGACGGCGGCATACCGGGTGGGAAGGTGCCCCGGATGCAGGTCCCAGCCCTGGTAGTACCCGCGCTCGAGGGATCGACGGACGAGGGAGTGGTGCAGGGTCCAGGCAGCGCTGACGGCTACCGGATCGCCCACCGGGATGACGTTCGTCGAGCCGTCCGACAGCCGCACGCCGGTGCCGGCCGCCGCGACCTGCATGACGGCCTTGGCATGGTCGGCGGCCGGGTGGTCCAAGGCCTGGAACGGCGCCGCGATGCCCGTCGAGGCGGAGTAGTCGTAGGTCCCGTAGTGCAGTCCGGTGCAGCGGCCGGCCGCGGCGTGGATCATCCGCGCGACGAGCGCAGTGCCGTCCGGTCCGAGGATCGACTGCGGCGTCTCCACCTGGATCTCGAACGACAACGCGGTGGTCAGCCGCAGAGCCGCCTCGATGCGCTCGGCGGCGTGGACCATGGCCGTGACCTGCTCGACACTCGTGACCTTGGGCAGCGTGACGACGAAGCCTTCCGGCAGGGCTCCGCCGGACGACACCCGCTCGAGGAAGCGGGTCAGTGTCCGCACGCCACGACGACGGGTGGTCTGCTCGAAGGACTTGAACCGGATCCCCGAGAAGGGGGGAGCGCTGCCGTCGTCGATCGCGGCGCGCAGCATGGCCGCCGCCCGATCGACAGCGTCGTCCTCGTCGGCGTCGTCGCGTATGCCGTAACCGTCCTCGAAGTCGATGCGCAGGTCCTCGATGGGCTCGGTCCGGAGCTTCTCGCGTACCGCCGCGACGATGTCGGCGGCCTGCTCGCTCTGCTCGCTCTGCGCGCCTCGATCGCTCTGGTTGCCCCGATCTCCCCGGTCGCCCACGACTGCCTCGAAGGCGTCGAGGTGGGCCTCCAGCAGCTCGAGGGCCGCGGCTCCCCAGGCCTGGGCGAGCCCGGCCTGGAACCGGTCGGCAGGCACGTAGACGGTGTGCACCGGCTGGCGCGCGGAGCGCTCGCCCGGGAAGCGCGACGCCAGCTCCCGATCGGCGTCGGCGAGCCGGGCGTCGAGGTCGTCGGCGATCGAGGTGGCGATGTCGTCGGCGGCGTTGGTGGGGTCCTTCGGCATGACGCCTCCCTCAGCGTTCTGTCCTGTGGATCATCCTGCGCCATGCCGATCGCGTGCATCGGGAGCGGCGGGGCGTCGTGCGGGACCGCAGTTGGGTACGTGGCCCGAGAGACATGGATCGAGAACGGACCATGCTTTCGTGAACGCGAACCCCAGTCCCGCTCACCGCCCGGGAGGCCCCGATGCCGAGCAAACGCCGGAACACCGATCTGCCGTCCACTCTCGAGAGGTCGTCCGCCAAGGCGCAGGAGACCTGGCTCGCGACGCATGACGCCGCCGTGGAGCAGTACGGCGAGGGGGAGCGCGCGCACCGCACGGCGTTCGCGTCGCTCAAGCACTCCTTCGAGAAGGTCGGTGACCACTGGGAGGAGAAGGCCGAGAAGGGCCCGTCCGACAGGCAGGCGACCCGTCGCGGACCGGAGGCGCGCGCCCACCGTGACGACGGGGAGTCCCAGGGTGGGGTCGACGCCTTCGCGTCGAAGGCGCACCTGTACGAGCTGGCGAAGCGGCTCGACGTCAAGGGGCGCTCCCGGATGAGCAAGGACGAGCTCGTCGAGGCGATCCAGAAGGCGAACGACCGAGCGACTGCCGCCGCGCGCAAGCGCAACGCGCTGATCGGACGCCGGAGGCCCGGGCGCGCTTCGTCTAACCGCCATGGGCGGGTCCCACCGACCCGCGCCGCGGCTCGCCTGTCTGAAAGGTCACGGCCTCGACCCGTCGCGCCCGAATCGCGAGACGATGGACGTGGCCGGGAGCATCGCCCGGCGCCATCGCAGGAGGCGTGCTCATCATGGACGGTCAGTCAAGCAGTCAGCCGACAGTCACCTCGGACACCACCTCCGAGGCCACCTCCGAGACGAGCTCGGAGACCACCTCGGACAGCACCACGGAGGAACGGGCGGGCGGTGTCGTCGTCGGGTACGACGGGTCGCCGCAGGCCCGGCTGGCCCTCAGCTGGGCGTCCGGGGCGGCTCAGCGGCGCCACGTCCGCTTGGTCCTCGTGCATGGTCTCGCCCTCGGGTTCACGCCGGGATTCGCGGCCTTCGACACCTCGCACGCGGAACCGCTGATGGAGGATGCGGCGCGGCGAGTCGTCGCTGACGGTGCCGAGCGCGCTCGCGGGCACCTGGAAGCCGAGAGCGTCGAGACGCAGTTCCTGGCTCGGCAGTCCCGCAGCCCAGCTCGTGGAGGCCTCCACGTGGGCGGACCTCGTCGTGGTCGGCAGTCGCGGCAGGGGCCGCCTGGTGGCTGGACTGCTGGGGTCCACCTCGTACGCCGTCGCCGCCCACGCGTCCTGCCCGGTGGTCATCGTGCCCGGCCGCCCCGGAGGGCGGCGACACCAACGGCTCCGCCAGCGGTGACGGCGGCACCGATGGTGCGGCTACGCGCGACGAAGAGGGCGGCTTGCCTCCAGTGGTCACTCCGGACGCGGACCACCCCGTCGTCGTCGGCTTCGACGGCTCGCAGCAGTCCGAGCGTGCGGTCCGGGCCGCCGCCGACCTCGCTCAGGAGTTCGGCGCAGCCCTGCGCATCGCGCATGTGCTGCACGTCCCTTCCATGGAGAGCTGGGCGTACGAGGAGACGGCCCACGCAGGCACGAAGCGAGCGCACGCCCGCAGGGAGCAGGCCCAGGGCGCGTTGGATGCAGCGGCGTTGCTGGCCAGGAACGCGCACGGCGACCTGGAGGTGTCCACCGACGTGCTCTACGGCGACTCCGGCGAGGCGCTGGCGCGACCTCGCCTCAACGGCCGGGCTCGCTGTCGTCGGGTCGCGCGGGCGCGGCGGCTTCACGGGGCTGCTGCTCGGGTCGGTGAGCCACCGTGTCATCCACACCGCGGCATGCCCGGTCATGGTCGTGCGCTGAGCCCCCGCTGTGGGGCTCGGCGTGAGCGGTGGCTCGTGAGACAGGCACCGGGGTGAGGGGCGGTTCGGTGCAGTGTCAGCCCAGCGTGTCGGCGAAGCGTCCCAGCGCGTCGTCCCAGCGGCGTTTGTCGCCCGCGCCGTCGGCGGCGATGCCCTGGCCCTCGTGGTAGAGGTCGAGCCGCGTCGCCTCCCCGTCCCGGCCGAGCTGGATGTCGACGACGCTGAGAGGTCCGTCCTCGTGAGGGTGCCAGGAGACCCGCAGCTGCTCCAGCGGGTGGTAGCTGCGAACGACGCCGTGCGTGCCGTCCGTGCTGCGCCACGACTGGCCCTTGCTCCCGAGCGTGGCACCCGGGCCGAGGAGGGCTTCGGTCCCGCGCGGGCTGATCAGGTGCTGCCACACCGCATCGATGGGTGCGGCGACGGTCGTGCTCGCATGCACCCCGGCAGGCGACCCCTCGAGGTCTGCGTCCTCCGACTGCTCGGGGACCGACTGGGTTGGACTGCTCATGGCACCTCCGGTCTGCTCGGACCGGCCCCGGCTGGGCCGGACCCACCAGACCCAGTCGACCAAAGGTTGTCCGCGATGACAATGGCCAGGTGCTGCGATGTTGACGGCGAGAGGGACGGCGATGGGCCGGCGCGTGGCCGGCACGGAGCACGGCCGGCGCCCGGGGAGGCCCTCTGTCGCCGGCTGAAACCGTCGACGGGCCGGGCCTTGTCGCCAGCAGGGCCTAGCCTGCGAGCATGATCGATCACTTCGGCATCAACTGTTCCGACCTGCAGGCCAGTGCCCGGTTCTACGACGACGTGCTGGCGGTCCTCGGCTACACGCGTCAGATGGACGTCGGCGTGGCCATCGGCTACGGCACGCAGGGCCATCCCGACTTCTGGATCTCCTCATGGAGCGGTGTCGAGCCGAACCGAGAGATCCACTGCGCCTTCTCCGCCGAGAGCGTGGAGGCGGTTCGGGCCTTCCATGAGAAGGCTCTCTCCCTCGGTGCCGAGTCGCTGCACGCGCCCAGGCTCTGGCCGGAGTACCACCCGGCGTACTTCGGAGCGTTCGTGCGCGACCCCGACGGCAACAACGTCGAGGCGGTCTGCCACCGAGGCACGCCGGAGGAGTGAGCCCAGGACTGAGGCGGGAGTGAGCCAGAACTGAGCCAGGAGTGTGCGAACTGAACGAGAACTGTCCAGAACTGTGCGAGGACGGGTCCACCTCCGTCCGGGCCTCACCGCGGGGGGATCGGCCAGTCCGGGCGCGCATGGGCAGGACCGTGCCGCTCGAACCAGTGCAGGACACGGAGCACCGTGACGTCGTCGAAGCGTCGCCCCGAGACCTGCAGGCCGATCGTGCGCCCGTCTCCGGTGTAGCCGGCATTGACGGTGCCCGCCGGCTGGCCGGAGAGGTTGAAGGGGGCGGTGAAACCGATGTGCGACATCGCGTCGTCCCCATCGCCCCAGGGCATCGGCCACTCGGCCGGGAACGCCGCCATGGGCGCGACGGGCGACAGGACGATGTCGTGCGGCTCCGTCGCGGCGACGGTGGCCTGCTGGATCGCCATGATCGCGGCGTAGTCGCGCAGGACCTGGCGCCCGTCGACGCTGCCCGCCGCCTCGGCCCAGCGCCGGATGAAGGGAAGCACTCGAGTGCGAGCCTCCGGAGTCGAGGCTCTCGAGCTCGACGAGCGAGCGGACCCGCCAGAACTCATCGAGCCGCGCCAGCCAGTCGGGCCTCATGAACGGCTCGACGAGCTCGACCTCGGCGCCCGCTCCCGCGAACACGGCGGCTGCCGCCTCGACGACCGCTCGGACCTGCGGATCGACGGCGGTGCCGCAACCGGCGTCCACGAGCAGGCCGACGTTCAGTGCTCGCCGTCCCGATCCGGTCCGGTGAGGCCACCGTCAGGTCCCAGTCGTGAACGAGGTGCAGGTCGAGCTCGGCCGGCGCCAGGGCGGTCCAGTCGCGGGGGTCGGGCCGGCTGATCACCGACAGCAGGAGCGCCGCGTCGGCGGCCGTGCGCGTCATCGGTCCGGCGACGCGGCCGAGGTAGGGCGTGTCGAGCGGCACGCGCCCGGCGCTGGGTTTGAGTGTCGTGAGCCCGAGCCAGGTGCCCGGCAGCCGGATCGAGCCGCCGATGTCGGTGCCGACGTGCAACGGGCCGTAGCCGGCTGCCGCTGCGGCTCCCGCTCCGGCCGAGGACCCGCCGGTGGTCAGCGCGCCGTGCCAGGGCGAGCGCGTGATGCCGTGCAGGCTCGAGACACCCGAGCTGAGCATGCCCCAGTCGGGCATGACCGTGGACCCCACGACGATGGCGCCGGCCTCCTCGAGGCGCTCGACGACGGGGGAGCTGCGGTTCGGCACGACCGGCGTGACTCCGGCGCTGCCCGACGGCATCGGCACGCCGGCGCGGGCGAGGTTCTCCTTCACCGTTGCCGGTATGCCGTCCAGGGCCCCGCGCGGCTCCCCCGTGCCCAGCGTCGCTCGCTCGCTCGCGCCTCGAGACAGGAGCACATCAGGGCGTGCCTGCAGGTCGTCGACCCACAGCGCGTTGAGCGTCGGCTCCTGCTGCGCGACGACGTCGGCCACGTCGAGAAGGACCTCGACCGGGGACAGGGAGCGTGCGGCATACGACGGCGAGCAGCTCGGTGGCCGCAAGCGCCGCGGGACGTCGTGACGATGGCTGGGACTGACGCCCCGGACTGGTCCTGCACCACCCGCCCCTCCCTCCTGCGAGGTACGTGCCCCGCTCCCTCACGATAGCCATGTGGATAGCGCACGAGGACTGTCACCGGCGGCCGCCATGATCGCTCCATGAGCTTCGAGGACCTGCCCAGGGACTGGGCGCAGCGACCCATCACCGACCCCGACGTCTTCGAGGGCGTCGTCGACCTCATCGTCACTGAGCAGTCGCGTTTCGAGGGCGCGACCTACGTGCTCTTCTGCCACGAAGGCGGTCGGCTCATGCAGCCGATCTGCGTCCCGGACGAGCCGACGACTGTCGACGCGGGCAAGGTGCTGGAGCGACTGACCGCCCTGTTCACCGAGTCAGCCGGTCGGGACGTGCTCGACGTCGTGATGGTCATCGCACGATCGGGGCGTCCGGCTCCGACGCCGCGCGACCACGACCTCCGGGCGGCGTTCGAGGGCGCCTGCCGGGCATCCGGCGTGCGGCTGCTCGGGGTCGCGATCGCCGCGCCCGCCGCGGTGCTGTCGTTCTCCACGGACGGACCGGTGGCTGCCTGAGCGGGCAGCGCTCCTTCGCCCCGTCGAGGTCGGCGCCGGGGTAGCGTCACGGGATCAGGACGCGAAACCAGGCATCAGCGCGTCCGCGACGAGCTGGAGGCGCAGGTGTCGGGAACGGACCATGACGGTCAGAGTGGTGCGAATCACGGGTGAGCCGTTCGAGGACGACGCACGTGCCTTCGGGGGCGAGGTGACCGCGGTGACTCCCGACCCGGCGGACTCATCACGCTGGGACTCGGCCGCCCAGGACGAGGACGCTCTGCTCAGGACCGAGCCGGTCGACGGGGCCGACGACGGGGCCGGCAGTGAGGCGCTGCCCCCGGTGGAGGACGCCAGGCCCAACGGCGACGTCGCCGGACTCTCGAGCACCACGGGCGACGTCCCGCGCTGACGTCAACCTGTGACCGGTGCGGTGCTGGTCGGTCAGCGGTTGACGAGCACGCCCTTCGCCTCACGCACCGTCACGGTCGTGGTCGGTCCCGGAACGCGTGACGGTCGAGGGGATCTCGTCCCAGCTGGAGCCGTCCAGGCTGAAGTCGGCGCCGAACGTCGTGTCGACGCGGGCGGCGAACTCGCCCTTGCCCTCGTAGACGTGGGTGACGTCTCCGTCGGGGTAGACGCCTCCGGTCGAGGCGGTGGGGCCATGGGTGGTGCCGTCGCCGAAGACGTACGTGAAGCCGATGAGCTTCGGACGGATGCGGACGGGGATGCCGCGCAGGACCGACTCGTCGACCTCGCCGGGCTCGAAGCCCCGCGGCGCCCAGCTGACCCGGTAGAACGTCGTGAGGTTCACGAGCGTCGTGTTCCCGGCCGGCTGGGTCGAGAGCTGCGGCCTGGACCACGGCGTGCGCATGAACTGGGCCTTGATGTCCGCCATCGACAGCGTCGGCCGCGCCCCCGGAGCCACGTCAGCAGCACAGGTCAGCCCTCGAACGGACCAAGGCTCCACGACGACGTCGCCTTCGAGCGTCCGCCGCCAGATCCGGAGAAGCGGACCGATCTCTCCCTCGGGACAGTCACGTAGGGCGTGGGGACACGAGACCTGCTCGGTGGGCGACTCCGGGCGAGCCTGTGCGCAATCATTGAGGGAGACATAGTCATACCGCGGCGCATCCGGCGGACGAGGCTCCAGCAATGGCATGCCATCGTCACCGGGGTACTTTTCCAGAGCGAGAACCTGCTTCGCGACTGAGCAAGGCCGACACTTGGCTGACTCGTCAATGTCGCAGTTCGTTCAACACATGGAGCTCTGGTGCAGTCCATTCGCCGCAATGCGCTGGGACCGCTGAGATCAACGACGTACCAGTGCAGGAGCCAGCGACAGCGGCCGCAAGGACTCGAGCTCATGCCGTTCACTTGCGCTACTTCTGAAGGCGCGTGATCGACCAGCGCTCGTCGAAGTTGAGCGTCGCGACGAAGGCACCCTTGCCCGCACGTGTTCGCTCTACCGATCGTCACCCGACGTCGTTAGAACGGGCACTCGCTGCTGAGTCAAGATCAGACCAGGACCTGTCCGACCTGCTCTGCGTCTGTATTGCATTCGGGTCGCGTAATTAACCTCGGCGAGATCGCCATCGTAATGCTGACCCTTGCTTTGGAGTTCATCGATGGCCCTCGGCGAAGGCTTCGCACATGTGCAAGCTGGCTCGGCCAGACCGTGAGCGGACGACGGGGATCCCCCGTCCGGAACGCTTGTTTACTTGCTCGAAGTAGAACTCGGCGAATGCTGCAGCGCCTGCATCGGTTTCGGCTCGGGCGGCGGCTGGGATCTTGGCCATGACGGGGTCCACGGACGTCGTGGGCTTGGGGGTCGTGGTGGTGCCCGAGGGTGTCGGGGTCGGGCTGGACGTTGCGGTCGTCGGCGCCGGGCTCGAGTTGGCGGGCGTCGGGCTTGAGGACGTGCAACCGGCCGCGACGAGCAGCGCGGCCAGCCCGGCGGCATACGGCAGGGCTCGTCGGGCGACGGAGCCGCGGTCGGCGAAGGTCATCGGCATTCCCTGGTGCTGGTTCGAGTGCTGTGTGCTGGTCGTTCGGTGGCGGTGCGTCCCGATTCGATCCGCACGGTCTCACGATCCTTGCGCAGTCGCACGTCGAGCGACGGCCGTCGTCCACAGGCTCGCGCGGCTTGCGCCGGCTCTCGTCGGCATCCGCCCAGGGTGCTCGACGTCAGTCGGGCGTGAACGCGCAGAACTCGTTGCCTGCCGGGTCCGTCATCACCGTCCAGCCGATGCCGTCGTCGCCCTTCTCGCGCACGAGCATCGCCCCGTGCGCCAACAGGGCGGAGAGGTCGTCGGTCGTGATGTCCACGTGGATGCGGTTCTTCGCCGTCTTGTCCTCGGGCACCGGCCTGGAAGACGATCGACTCGCAGGGCAGGCCCTCGACCCCCTGGACCGAGCTCCACTCGTCCTCGCGCTCGACGGACCCGCCCAGCACGCGCGGCCCACCACTCGGCGACCCGGTGCGCGTCGTCGGAGTCGCCGGTCACGTCCCACACGAGCTCGTAGAAGCGGTCGCCGATCGGGGCGTCGCGCTGGAAGATGCAGAACTGCTGACCGTCTGGGTCCTTCATCACCGTCCACCGTGGCTGCTCGTCGGCCACCGTGGCTCCTGCGGCCAGGGCGGCGTCGAGCGACTCGGCCTTGACGTCCAGATGCAGCCGGTTCTTGACGCTCGTCGGCTCGGGCACCTCGTTGACCCAGATCATCACCTGCTCACCGACCCGGATGCAGCCGCCACCGTCGTCATGGGGATGGGCCTCCCAGCCGAGCATCCCGGCCCAGAAGGCGGCGAGCGCGCGGGCGTCGATGGCGTCGATGCACAGGTCCTTGTAGCGAGCGATCGGCATGCGCCGACGGTAGCGGGACGACGGAGCCCATGGCAGCCGCGCCGTGTCCGGGGCGCCGGGCAGTGTCGGTGCCGGGCGGCATACTCGCTGACATGCAGCGCATCGACGGCCACCTCGTGCTGAGTCCGACCGACCTCACCAAGCACGTGGCCTGCGCGCACATCACCACCCTCGACCTCGAGGCGCTCGACTCGGGGCAGTCACGTGCCACCGGTGTCGACGACGCTCTCAACCTCGTCTTCACGAAAGGCCTGGCCCACGAGCACGACTACCTGCGGCGGCTGATCGCCGAGGGTCGTGCCGTCGAGGACATCGCCGCGCTGGGGCTCACGGGCGCCGCGGCCGAGGCCGCCACCATCGAGGCGATGCGGCGTGGCGTCGACGTCGTCTACCAGGCGACCTTCTTCGACGGGCACTGGGTGGGGCTTGCCGACTTCCTCCTGCGCGTCGAGCTGCCCGACGGGGAGCGCAGCGCCTTCGGCGGCTGGCGCTACGACATCGCCGACACCAAGCTGGCTCGCCGGCTCAAGGTGCCCGCCCTGCTGCAGATGGCGACGTATGCCGCCCGGCTCGAGACGCTCCAAGGCGTGCCGCCGCAGTGGCTGACCGTCGTGACAGGCGACCAGCAGCAGCACCCCTGGCGACTCGTCGACGTCGCGCCGTATGCCCGACGGCGTCGCGCGGAGCTGCTCGATGCCATCGCCAGTCCGCGCGAGACGCGGTCGGCGCGGGTCCAGCACTGTGGCCAGTGCCGGTGGAAGGACCGTTGCGCGCAGGAGTGGCTCGACGGCGACGACCTCGTGCAGGTCGCCGGCATGCGCTCCGACCACCGTGCGGCGCTCATCGACCTCGGCATCCCGACCCTCCGCGCCCTCGCCGAGTCGACGCGAGGAGCAGGTGGCCCCAGCGCTGTCCGTGGCGACCCGACGGCGGCTGCTGCCGCAGGCCCGGCTCCAGCTCGCCGAGCGCGAGTCCGGCCGGGCCCAGTTCGAGCTGCTGCCCCCGGAGCCGGCGCGCGGGCTGCAGATGCTGCCCGAGCCCGACGCGGGCGACGTCTATCTCGACTTCGAGGGAGACCCCTGGGCCGAGGGCGGAGCGGGGCGGGAGTACCTCGCCGGCATCTGGACCAGGCAGGGCGAGTTCGTCGACTTCTGGGCCCACGACTTCGCCGAGGAGGGTCGGCTGACGACGGCGCTGCTCGACTGGCTGACCCGGCGCTGGGCCGCCCACCCCGAGATGCACGTCTACCACTACGCGCCCTACGAGACGACGGCGCTCAAGCGGCTCGTCGGGCAGCACGCGACGCGCGAGGCCGAGCTCGACCAGCTGCTCCGGCACGAGGTGTTCGTCGACCTCTACGCCGTGGTGCGGCAGGGCGTGCGCATCAGCAAGGGCTCCTACTCCATCAAGAAGCTCGAGGAGTTCTACTGGGGCCACACCCGCGCGTCCGACGGTGCCGGCGTCGCCGACGGGCTCTCCTCCGTCGTGGAGTACGAGCGCTGGCTCGCGGGCCGCGACGACGACGCCGCCGACCAGACGATCCTCGACGACATCCGGCGCTACAACGAGGAGGACGTGCGGTCCACGCTCGCCCTGCACGAGTGGCTCGAGGAGCGACGGGCACGAGCTCGAGGCCTCGGGCCACACGCTCTCCCGGCCGGTGCCTGAGCGGCTACGTGAGATCGGCGACGCCGAGCGTGCCGAGATCGAGCTCGCCGAGCACCTCGTTGACGACGGCCACGAGCTGCTGGCCGGCCTCGTCGGCTGGCACCGCCGCGAGAAGCGGCCAGAGTGGTGGGACTTCTTCCGCTACAAGGAGATGGAGACCGCTGAGCTGATCGAGGACGGCACAGCGGTAGGTGGCCTCGGTGAGCCGCACGAGGTCGGGCTCGTCAAGCTCTCCAGAGTCTGGCGCTACCCCTTCCCGCCGCAGGACTGCAAGGTCTCCACCGGCAAGTACGTCCCCGACGTGGACACCCACGCACCGGTGGGCAAGGTCGTCGCCCTCGACGCAGTCGAGGGCTGGATCGAGCTGTCGATGAAGAAGTCCCTCGACCCTCCCCGTCCGCGTGGCCTGGGCGGTCCGGGGCCGGTCATGGACCAGGTCCTGCGCGAGAGCATCGCCCGCACGGGGCGGCTCGCCCTCGCCGGCGGCGGCAACCTGGCGACCCGACTCGTCGAGCGCGTCGTGCCGTCCGCAGAGGTCCTGGCGCCCCGGCCCGGCGAGAGCCCGACACAGGCCGTCGTCCGGGTGGGCCGTGCGCTCGATGGAGAGGTGCTGGCCGTGCAGGGCCCGCCCGGTACGGGCAAGACCTTCGCTGGCTCCGCCCTGATCCGCGAACTGCTCGACGCCGGGCTGCGGGTGGGGGTCACGGCGCAGTCGCACGCCGTGGTGCTCAACCTGCTCCAGGGTGTCGGCCGCCCGGCGTGGCACAAGGACGGCACCAACGCGGAGGAGGGGGCGCAGGAGCCCGACCCGCACGCCCTGATCCGGCACACCGGCGACAACGCCGCGATCGCGCACGCGCTCGCAACCGGTGCGGCGACCCTCGTCGGCGGCACAGCGTGGCTCTGGTCCCGCGCCGACATGGTCGACGCCGTCGACGTGCTCGTCATCGACGAGGCAGGGCAGTTCTCGCTCGCGAACGCCGTGGCCGTGGCCCCGGCAGCCCGGTCGCTCGTGCTGCTCGGCGACCCGCAGCAGCTGACCCAACCCACCAAGGCCGTCCACCCCTACGGGTCCGGAGTGTCGGCGCTGGACCACCTGCGCACCGAGGTCGTGGGTGCCAACGAGCTCGTCCACGACGTCATCCCGGCCGACCGCGGCATCTTCCTCGACCGCACCCATCGCATGCATCCGTCGCTGACCGCCTTCGTCTCCGAGCTCGCCTACGAGGGGCGACTCGAGTCCGCCCCCGGGCGGGAGCGACTCTCGGTCGTCGCGCCGGGCGCCCTCTCGGGCGACGGGCTCCGCTGGGTGCCCGTGCGGCACTCGGTGGCCTGCGACCAGGCGAGCAGCGAGGAGGCCACGGTGGTGCGCACGCTCGTCGACGACCTGCTCAAAGGGCAGTGGACCGACGCCGAGGGCGTCACGGCTCCCTTCACACTCGACGACGTGCTCGTCGTCGCGCCCTACAACGCACACGTCGCGGCCCTGCTTCGCGCACTCCCTACGGGCGCGCGCGTCGGCACCGTCGACAAGTTCCAGGGCCAGCAGGGCGCGGTCGTGATCTACACGATGGGCAGCACGAGCGCGGCCCTCGCGCCTCGGGGCATCGGTTTCCTCTACGACCTGCACCGGCTCAACGTCGCCGTCTCGCGAGCCAAGGCCATGGCCGTCGTCGTCGCCAGTCCGCTGCTCCTCGACGCCGAGGTGCACACGCCCGAGGACCTGCGAGCGGTCAACGCCCTGTGTCGCTACGTCGACGAGGCCAAGGCGGTCTGACCGACAGCGCCCCGGGCCTGGCCGGTGAGGCGGCGGCCAAGGTATCGCGCCCGAGCGGGTCAGGCGTCAGGCGTCAGCGGTGTCAGGCGTCAGGGCGGCGAGGCAGTGTGTCGAGGTCCGCCTCGACGACCGCCCGGTCCTCGGCGTCCCTGACGAGGGCGAGCTGCTCACGCGCCTTCAGCTCGAGCGCCTCGGCCGCGTCGAAGTCCCCGCCGACGGCCGCTGCGCGCGCTGCGGCCTCGAGAGCGGCCGCCAGGTCCCAGTCCTCCAGGTTGCCGGCCTCGGCGATCGAGACGTAGCGACCCGCATGGTGCGCTGCGAGATCGGCCTGGCCGAGCACGGCGTGGACGCGCGAGCAGAGCCAGTGACCGCGCCCGAGGTTCTCCGGCCGGACGCCGTCGTAGCGGCTCCAGTGGTAGAACGACGCGTACGCCGTCGCGAGCATCGCGTCGTCGTCCTGCTCCGAACGGCGATCCAGGTCGAGCAGCTCCCACGTGGCGTTGTAGAGCTCGGCCGCGAGCTTGCGGTGGTCGATGTGACCCATTCCGCCACCGTAGCCGCCCGGTGGCGGCGCCACGTCTCAGGCGCCGTGCCCGGCAACCTGCCAGAGGCGGCCCTCTGCCCGGATGTGCGGCATTGCCTCGCGGATGGAGCGCTCCGCCAGCTCTGGCGCGACGCCGAGGTCCACGGCATACCGCAGCGCCGCGGCGGGTGTGCGCTGACCGCCCTCACGGCAGTGGACGAGCACCCGCTTGCCCTCGGCGCGGAACTGGCGCAGCGCCGACGAGACGTCGTCGAGCACGAAGTCGAGGTGCGGGTTGGACTCCTCCTCGTCGTCGTCGTTGATCCAGAACTCGATGTGGTCCCGGTGCGAGATGCCGTCGGCGGGGATGTCCTGCAGGCCCAGCGCGCAGAGCGACACGACGGCGTGCACGCCCAGTTCCTGCACGCGGGACAGGTCCGAGATCGTGCCGAGCACGATGTCCGGGTCGATGGGATGCGCGAGGCCCAGCAGGGGGATGTCCGAGTCGCGCATCGTGGCCACGGAGGGCCACTGCCCGTGACGGCGTCCACCGGCGTACGTCGAGACGGCCAGCTCCACGAGGTCGTGCGCCCGGAGGCCGGGCCACCCGTGGACCATGCGTCGCCACTGCGACGGCACCGCCGAGGCGCCGTAGCGGGCGCCGAGCAGCGAGCCGGCGATGGCCGCCACCGTGTCGGTGTCGTGGCCGGCGCGCACGGCGGCCTGGAGCCCGCGCTGGAGGTGCATGGCGGAGGCGTCGTGGCGGTCGGTCGAGGTGATGGCGGCCCACGCTGCCTGCAGAGCGGTCACGGTGTAGCCGTTGTTGGGGAACTGACGGGGATCGGCGGCGGTCGCCTCCTCGATCCAGTCGCCCCAGCGGTGCACGTGCGTAGGTCGGACGAGGTCGAGGCCGGCCGCCAGGTCCAGACGTCCCTCGGTGACGGCGAGCCGTATCGCCTCCGACCACAGCACGGAGGAGTCGCTCGCCAACGGGTCCGCGTGGGTCAGCTCGGCCACGGCCCGCGCGGCCTGGGCCGTCGCATGCCGGTCAGCCACGCAGGCGAGCCCCACGATCGAGGTGCGCATCAGCGCGCCGTTGCCCGCGGTGCGCCCGGTGTGCGCGTGCAGGTCCTCACTGGCGCGCGCGAGCCGCTCGTGCGGACGGCCCGGCAGGGTGGCCGCCTCGGTCAGCACGGCTCGGGTCTGGGTGCCGACTGCGGTCGCGCCCCCGGCGAGCCAGGCCGAGAAGGCGTCCGCGATCTGGTCCAGCGCGTCCGGCGACGTGAGGTCGGCGCCCGTCGCCGCCACCCGCGCGACGCAGAGCGTCATCTGGGTGTCGTCGCTCCACTCACCCGGGTCGTAGGGCCCGAGGCCACCGCCCTTCATGACGGCCTCTCCGACGGGCGGCGCACCCATCTCGTACGGCACCCCCAGCGCGTCGCCGCACGCCTGCCCGAGCAGCACGCCTGCGGCGCGGTCCACGGCGATGGGGCGGATCGGCACGGGTGCTCCTCTACGGCTGGGTGGTTGTGCGGCTGCGTGCCTGGGTGGCTGGGTGGCTGGGTGGTGCGTGCTCGGGTGGCTGGTGGCTCCTGACGGGGCGGCGGAGCGCCTGGTCCGCGATCGCGGGCAGGCCCCGCCTCGGTGCAAAGTACCCTGTGCCGCCGACCCGGGCGCGAGGTCCTCCCGCGGCGCGGCGGTCCCAACGCCACCACGTAGGATTCGGCGCGTGCTGCAACCGCTCACGCTGGCCGTCCTCGCCGGGACCGGACTGCTCGCCGTGCTGGCCGGCCACCACCTGCTGCGACGCCGGCTCGTGGACGACCCCATCGTGCTCACCGGAGCGGCCATCGAGGTGGCCCTGCTCGTGCAGCTCGTGGTCGGACTGAGCCGCGCGTCCGCCATCGCCGACGGCGCCGAGAGAGCCACCTTCATCGCGTACCTCTTCACGGTGCTCGTGGTCATCCCCGTCACCGTCGTCATCGCCATCAAGGAGAAGACGCAGTGGGCGATGGCCGTCGTGCTCGGGGGAGCGCTCGTGGTGGCCATCCTCGTCGCCCGGCTGCAGCAGATCTGGAGCACGCATGTCTGAGCAGTCGCCGCCGGCCGAGCCGTCGTCCCAGCGGCCGCCGAGCAGTCGTCCCAGCGCTCGGACGGGCCGTCGTCCCAGCGGTCCGCGGAGCCGTCGGTCGAGCAGCCGCACACCGGGCACGGGTTCGGCCGCGTGCTCGTCGCCGTCTACGGCCTGCTCGCGCTGGCCGCGACCGGCCGCTCGATCCTGCAGATGACCGAGTACTTCGACCGCGCCCCGGTCTCCTACGTGCTCTCTGCCCTGGCCGCGGTCATCTACATCGTCGCGACGGTGGGACTCGCCCGCGGCGACCGCACCTCCGTGCGGCTCGCCACCATCGCGCTCACCGTCGAGCTCGTCGGCGTGCTCGTCGTCGGCGCCATCTCGTATGCCGTCCCGTCGGCCTTCCCCGACAAGACCGTCTGGTCGCACTTCGGCTCGGGCTACGGCTACGTGCCGCTCCTGCTGCCCCTCGTCGGACTCTGGTGGATCCGCCGCACGACCCGCGCAGGTGCGGTGGTCGGTCGCGGCCGGCGGCTCCGCCGCCCGGTCCGAGTCCTGAGCCCGCGTCGATAGGGTGGCCGCCATGACTGAGCAGACCCCGACCGCGGGGCCGAGCACGACGGCCGAGCCCGCGGACGCCGACGCCGCCCGGCGATCGCCGCGTCTGCCGTTGACCGTGCGTCCCGTGACCGCCGACGAGGCGACCGCGACCCTGCTCGAGCTGGGCGGCAGCTTCCTGCAGACCCCCAACTGGGCGCGGTCGAAGCAGGGCTGGCGTCGCGTGCACCTCGGCTGGTTCGACGCGGACGGGCAACGAGTCGGGGCCGGTCTCGTCCTGTCCCGCAGCATCCCGCGCCTGCGGCGGTCCTACGCCTACCTGCCGGAGGGCCCGGCCCTGCCCTGGGACGTCGTGGCCGCCGATCCGCAGGCGTGGCTCGACCCACTCGTCGCCTGGGCCAAGGGCGACGGGGCCTTCGCGCTGCGCCTCGGCTTTCCCGTGGTGTCGCGCATCTGGGATCGCGAGCCCGTCAAGAAGCAGGTCGCCGAGGGTGGCCTCCTCAGCTTCACGGCGATGCCGAGCGCCTTCGACAACCCCGTTGCCCGGCGACTCGAGGCGTGGCTCGACGCCAACAGGTGGCTCTCGATCGGCGGCGACGGAGTGGCTGTCGGCCAACCGCGCCTGCTCTGTGTCGTCGACCTGCGCGGTCGCACGGCCGCCGAGCTGCTGCGCTCGATGAACCAGCAGTGGCGTCGCAACATCAAGAAGGCCGAGAAGGCAGGGGTGGAGGTGCGGACGTCGCTCGCCGAGGGGCTCGACACCTTCTACGACCTCTACGTCGAGTCGGCCGGCCGCGACAACTTCCTGCCGCGGCCGAAGGCCTACTTCGACCTCATGGCCCGCTCGTTCATGACCGACGGTGCCGACGGCCCCGTGCAGGCGAGGTTCTACGAGGCGCACGTCGACGGCGATGTGCTCGCCTCCGCCCTGATGATCCGCTTCGGCCGCACCTTCTCCTACCTCTACGGCGGCTCCACGGAGCGCAACCGCGATGCCCGGGCATCGAACGCCCTGCAGTGGCAGGCCATCCAGGATGCCGCCGCGGCCGGCTGCGAGGCCTACGACTTCCGCGGCTTCAACACCTCCCTCGGGGCCACGAGCCCGCTCACCGGTCTGCTGCTCTTCAAGCTCGGTGCCGGCGCGGACGTCGTCGAGATGGTGGGAGAGCGCGAGCTCGTCCTCAGCCGCTTCTGGCACCTGGCCTTCGAGAAGGCCATGGCGGCACGCATCGCGATCAACAAGCGACGCAAGGCCTCTCGCGCGTCAAGCGACGCTGGCGACATTTAGGCTCCTGTCACTCGCCTCCGCAGGGAGATCACCAGGTTGCGGAGCAGGAGACCTCGACCGGGCCGGTCGAGAGTGCCACCAGCGTCTTGCCCGCGTATAGCCGGCACTGCAGATCCGTCGCGCCGCTGGAATCGCCCCTGACCATGACGTCGAGACGGTTGGAGCTGTTGCCGACGTGGACCTCACGCCCCAGGGGTGTGGCGGCGCTTGTCGACCTCGTCGTAGAGGCCGCTGTCATTCGTCACCTGCACCGTCACCGACTCGGGCGACATGCTGACGACCTCGACTCGAAGGACGGTCGTTCCCGAGGGGACCGGCGAGGCCTTCGTGGTCGGCGCAACGAGCGATGCGCTCACGGGGGCGCTGGTCACCGTGACCCAGCCGTCAGTTGCTCGCGTCGTAGACATCGTCGGGATCGCTACCACTCCACTCCTGCTGCGAGTAGCTGCCGTCGGGAGCATGCATGCCCCGGCCGCCGTGGTCGTTGGCGTGGCCCATGGCGATGAAGATCGCGATGATCGCCAGGGTCGGAATCCAGCGCCGGCGTGGCGTCCGCGGCGGACGTGTCGAGGGCTGGTGGAGGATGGGTGGCTGCGCCGTCTGCCGCGGTGCCGAGGCGGCCGGCCGGGAGTCGCGGCGCGCCCAGGCATCGGGAGGCAGGGCGGGCCCGGCAGGCGCTGGGGGTGGCGACCCATTCGCACTGGAGCTCGAACGGTTGCCAGGGGCCGCCGAGTCCGCGCCCAGGTCGGGGAAGGCGACATGGCGGTCCTGCTGCGGGTCGGGAAGCCCCGGACGGGTGTCGCTCACTGGTACCCCTGGATTCGGTCGCTGTAACGCCCATCCAACCATCGCGCCCCGCGGGCCAGGCGACGGTTGGTGGGCCATCCTCCCGATCCTCGCGCGGTGAGCGGTTCCTCGCCCGCGTACCAGCGGGCACCCGTGGGGCTCGTCTCCTCGACGAAACCGGGGCGCCCCCTCCTGGCTGGGCCACCTATCCTGACGGTCATGCCCGAGGAGACCCCGACCCCGCGCGCCCGCGCGGGCGGTCGACGCAGGGGAGGCCGCCGACCGCGGTCGGTCCAAACGGCGGCCGAGGGCGGGCGCGCCTCCGCGGGTCATCGCGTCCCGCGTGAGCGGCGGTCGCTGACGCCCGGGCAGCGAGCGGCACGCCGGGCCGCTCGCGCCGCGACCGTCCCGCCGATCACCTATCCCGAGCACCTGCCCGTCGTCGACCGGCGCGACGACATCGCCACTGCCATCCGCGACCACCAGGTCGTGGTGATCGCGGGCGAGACCGGCTCGGGCAAGACCACCCAGATCCCGAAGATCTGCCTCGAGCTCGGCCGTGGCCTCGACGGCGTCATCGGTCACACGCAACCACGCCGCATCGCCGCCCGTGCGGTGGCCGAGCGGCTCAGCGACGAGCTCGGCGTCGAGCTGGGCACGACCGTGGGCTACCAGGTGCGCTTCAGCGACCAGAGCAGCCGCGACACGCTCGTCAAGGTCATGACCGACGGGATCCTGCTGGCCGAGATGCAGCGGGACCGCGAGCTGCGTCGCTATGACACGATCATCATCGACGAGGCCCACGAGCGCAGCCTCAACATCGACTTCATCCTCGGCTACCTGAGACAGCTCCTCCCGCGGCGTCCCGAGCTCAAGGTGATCATCACCTCGGCGACGATCGACCCGCAGCGTTTCGCCGACCACTTCGCCGACCCGTCGAGCGGGCAGCCAGCGCCGATCATCGAGGTGTCCGGGCGCACCTTTCCCGTCGAGATCCGCTACCGCCCTCTCGTCGACCCCGACAGACCGGAGGACGAGGAACGCGACATGGTCACCGGCGTGTGCGATGCCGTCGAGGAGCTGTGGACCGAGCGGCACTCCGGCACCAGCAGCGACATCCTCGTCTTCTTCTCCGGCGAGCGGGAGATACGTGACGCGGCCGACGCGCTGAGCGGGATGAGGCTGCCGGTCACGGAGGTCGTGCCGCTCTACGGTCGGCTCTCCGCCGCCGAGCAGCACCGGGTCTTCGCTCCGCACGCGGGCAGGCGCATCGTTCTCGCCACCAACGTCGCCGAGACCTCCCTCACCGTCCCAGGCATCCGCTATGTCATCGACACCGGCACGGCGCGCATCAGCCGCTACAGCCAGCGCACGAAGGTGCAGCGGCTGCCGATCGAGCCGGTGAGCCAGGCGTCGGCCAACCAGCGGTCCGGCCGCTGCGGCCGGGTCTCCGACGGCATCGCGATCAGGCTCTACTCCGAGGACGACTTCGACAGCCGTCCCGAGTTCACCGACCCGGAGATCCTGCGCACCAACCTCGCCTCCGTCATCCTGGCGATGACGAGCCTCGGGCCTCGGCGACATCGCGCGCTTCCCGTTCGTGGACCCCCCGGACTCGCGCCAGATCGCCGACGGCGTGCGCCTGCTCGAGGAGCTGCAGGCCTTTGCTCCGGAGGAGGACACCCCGCGGTCCGGGCGGGCCGGGCAGCGCCCGGGACGCCACCTGACGGCATACGGCCGCACCATCGCCACGCTGCCGATCGACCCGCGCCATGCCCGTATGGTCATCGAGGCCGACCGGCGGGGCGTGCTGCGCGAGGTCCTCGTCATCGTGGCGGCGCTCTCGATCCAGGACCCACGCGAGCGGCCGCAGGACAAGCAGGAGCTGGCCAATGCCGCGCACAAGCGCTTCGCCGACGAGACCAGCGACTTCGTCACGTGGCTCAAGCTGTGGGCCTACCTCAAGGAGCGACAGAAGGAGCTCAGCTCCAGCGCGTTCCGGCGCATGTGCAAGTCGGAGTTCCTCCACTACCTGCGCGTGCGCGAGTGGCAGGACCTGCACAGCCAGGTCAAGCAGGCGGCCAAGCAGGCCGGCCTCGACGTGAGCCGCGGCAGTGTGCAGGTGGGCGAGGGCGAGATCGACGTGGACGCCGTTCACCAGTCGCTGCTCGCGGGGCTGCTGTCGCACGTCGGCGTCCGTGACGAGCAGAGGCGGGAGTATGCCGGGGCGCGGGGCACGCGCTTCGCCATCAGTCCCGGGTCAGCGCTCTTCCGCAAGCAACCGCAGTTCCTCATGGCGGAGGAGCTCGTCGAGACGAGTCGCCTCTGGGCGCGGGTCAACGCCCGCATCGACCCGCTCTGGGCCGAGCAGCTGGGCGAGCACCTCGTGAAGCGGCAGCACTCCGAGCCGCGCTGGTCGGGCCGCCGTGGGTCGGCCGTCGCCACGGAGAGGGTCACGCTCTACGGGGTGCCCCTCGTCGTCGGTCGGGTCGTGGGCCTCGGCCGCATCGATCCCGAGCTGGCCCGTGACCTCTTCATCCGACACGCACTCGTCGAGGGGGACTGGCACACCGAGCATGCGTTCCTCCGCGAGAACGCGGCGCTCCTCGAACGTCTGGACGAGCTGGAGGCGCGCACGCGACGACGTGACATCGTCGTCGACGACAGCGCGCTGGTCGCCTTCTACGACAAGCGCATCCCGGCCGACGTCGTGTCCGGGCGCCACTTCGACACGTGGTGGAAGAAGGCGCGCCGTGAGACCCCCGACCTGCTGACTTTCACCGAGGAGCTGCTGCTGCGCGAGAGCGCGGGCAGCCTGGCCGACGAGGATCACCCGACGACGTGGGTCCAGGGCGAGAACGTCCTGCCGGTGACCTACCAGTTCGAGCCCGGCTCGGCGCTGGACGGTGTCACGGTGCACATTCCCGTCGACCGGCTCAACCAGGTGACACCGGACGGCTTCGACTGGCAGGTGCCGGGCTTCCGACAGGAGCTCGTGACGGCACTGATCCGCAGTCTCCCCAAGGGAGTCCGCCGCCATCTCGTCCCTGCTCCCGACCACGCGAGGGGTGTCCTTCCCGACCTCGACCCGGCCAGCGGGCCCCTGCTCCCAGCGCTCGCCGCGGCCCTGCAGCGCAGGGCCGGCATCGCGGTGAGGCCCGCGGACTTCGACGTCGAGCGGGTTCCCGCGCATCTGCAGGTCACCTTCAGCGTGGACGGCACCGACGGCAGCCCGGTCGCCACCGGGAAGGACCTCGAGGCGGTGCGCGACGCCGCAGCGCCGCAGCTGCGCCGTCAGGTCAGCCGTGCCGGGGCCGGCGTGGAGCTCACCGGACTGGTGGCCTTCCCGGAGGAGGGCGTCCCCGAGACGTTCGAGAGCACCGCGGGCGTGCAGGGCTTCCCCGCGCTCGTCGACACCGGGGCGGGGGTCGACCTGCGCGTGCTGCCGACACGTGCCGAGGCGGAGGCCGAGCACCGGCTCGGAGTGCGGCGGCTCCTCCTTCTCGGGATCACCCCACCGTGGAAGCAGATCCTCTCCCGGCTGACGAACACGCAGAAGCTCGCTCTAGGGCACAACCCGCACGGCAGCGTGCCGGCCCTGCTCGACGACTGCCTCGCTGCCGCCGTCGACGCGATCCGAGACGACGCGGTCACCCACCGGGCCGACCACACCGTCCGCACCAGGGAGGACTTCGAGTGGGCGCTGTCCGCCGTGCGCACCCACACGACCGCCAAGGTGGTCCAGGTCGTCGGCCTGGTGGAGCCCATCCTCGCCAAGCACCTCGCGCTCACCAACCGGCTCACGCAGCTCGACGGGTCGAGCAGCCCTGCCATCCGGGCGATGCTCGCCGACGTGCGTGCGCAGCTGCGGGAGCTGGTGCGGCCAGGTTTCGTCGCCGACACCGGCTTGCGCCGTCTGCCCGACGTGGACCGATACCTCCGGGCGATCGCCCACCGTCTCGACAAGGCGCCCGCCAACCCCGCCCGTGACACCGAGGCTCTCGAGCAGGTGGACGCGGTCGAAGGACGCTACGCCGACCTGCTCGACTCGCTGCGCCCCAGCCAGCGGGTCGCAGCGGAGGTGGTCGACATCGGCTGGATGATCGAGGAGCTGCGGGTCTCGCTCTTCGCGCAGACGGTGGGGACGGCATACAGCGTCTCCCCGCAGCGCGTCATGAAGGCGATCGCCAAGGTCGCCTCCTGACGAGAGGGCTCCGGTCGTCGTCCTCGCTGCGCTGACGCACCTTGACGGTCCTGACGGCCGGGCAGGCCTCGCTTGGCGGGGAATCATGGTGTGCGGCTGGACGTTGCACCATCACCACGTACGACGAAAGGCCAGACCCGTGCAGGACCCGACCGAGCTCTTCCAGTTCGAGAGCGACACCTCACCGAGCACGCTTCGGCAGCTGCAGGCGTCGGTGCTGGTCGTTGCGCTCGGTGGCTTCATCGACGCCGGCAACACTCAGCGCCTCATGGCCGCCCATCTGCTCGAGACGCACGAGTCGCGCGTTATCGCGTCCTTCGACGTCGACCAGCTGCTCGACTACCGGGGGCGCCGGCCCGTCATGGTGTTCGACCGTGACCACTGGGCCAGCTATGACGACCCGAGCCTGCTGCTGCACCGCGTCGTCGACAAGGAAGGTGTGCCCTTCCTCCTTCTCGTCGGGCCCGAGCCCGACTACCAGTGGGCTCGCATGGTCGAGGCGACGACGCAGCTGGTGCGCGCGTTCGGCGTCGGGCTGACGGTGAGCGTGCACGGCATCCCCATGGCCGTGCCCCACACCCGTCCTCTCGGCGTGACGGCCCATGGCACGAACCCGCGCCTCATCACCGGCAACGACCCGGCCTTCGGCACTGTGCAGGTCCCCGGCGAGCTTCTCCTCGCTGCTCGAGCTCCGGCTCGGCGAGGCCGGGCACGACGCGATCGGCTTCGCCGTCCACGTGCCGCACTACCTCGGCCAGACGGAGTTCGGCGATGCCGCGCTCCTCGGCCTCGAGCGGGTGCGCGCGGCCACCGGCCTCGACCTCGACGTCAGCGCGCTCGCCGCCACGGCGGGGCTCAACCGGGCCGAGATCACCCGCCAGATGGAGGCGTCGGAAGAGATCACGGCCGTCGTGCGGGCCCTGGAGCAGCAGTACGACACGTTCCTCGAGGGCCGCCAGCAGCGCAACCTGCTCGCGACCGACCTCTCCGACCTGCCGACGGCCGACGAGATCGGCGCCGAGTTCGAGGCCTTCCTCAAGGACGTCGCCGACGACGAGCGCCCCGACGGGCAGGGCTGACCCGGCCGCTGCCGCGTGCCTCGGCCGCTGAGCGCGTGCCTCGACCGCTTCGATCCGTCACACTTCCCTCAGCCCTTGGCTTCGCTCCACCTGCGGATGACGGAGGTGTCGGCGACGAACCGCACCTGGTCGGTGCCCGCCCACCTGCGCGAGGCCTGCGTCAGCGAGTGCTCGACGGCGTCGGCGGCAGCGGCCGCGTTCTGCTGCGGCACGTGCACGAGCAGCTCGTCGTGCAGGCACAGCACGATCTGTCCGCCGAGCGGCCGGACCGCGTGGCGAACCGTCACGGCCCACGCCTTGAAGAGCTCCGCCGCCGAGCCCTGGATGATCGCGTTGCGCGCGTAGCGTCCGCGGGCACCGTCGGACCCCTCCAGGCCGCCGACGGCGTCCGCCTCCGAGTCGCCCCGGTCGCCCCCCTCGCCCGCGGGGAGTCGAGCGTCCCCGAACCGGATGAGCCGGCCTCCGTAGGTGCGGACGGGACGGCGCGCCACGCCGTCGGCGTAGGCGCGGTCGAGCAGAGCCATGGCGACGGGATAGGCGCGCTCGAGATCCTTGAGGGCCTCACCCGCGGCCCCTGAGCGCTGGCCGTACATCGCGGCGAGCACGGCGACCTTGGCCTTGGGCCGGTCGGCCCCGAGCTTCGCGGCCACCGGCGCGTAGAGGTCGTCGCTGCGCGTGGCTTCCGCGAACGCCCGGTCGGCGCTGACGACGGCGAGCACGCGCGGCTCGATCTGGCCGAGGTCTGCACGCACGAAGGCATGTCCGGGGGCCGCGCAGATCGCAGGGCGCAGGGGAGCGGGCAGGTTGTGCAGGCCGTTCTGGGCCGTCATCCGCCCCGCCGCCCCGTCGCACGCCGTCCAGGCGCCGCGGAGCCGGTCGTCGGCGCCGACGTGCTCGTCGAGCCAGCGATAGCCGTACGTCGTGGCGATCCGCTCGTCCTTGCGCCAGCGCAGCAGCGCGTCGACGAGCGGGTGGGTCAGCCGGTACGGCTCGAGCACCCAGGCCCGGGTGTTGGGCACGTCGACGCCGACCGACGCGAGCAGGTCGCGCACCTGACCCGGGTTGCGCAGATCGGTGCGATCCCGGCCGGGCGCGTGCCGCAGGACGTCCCGGTCGCGCTCGGCCCTGATCGCGCGGCGTCGGAGTCGTCGTGCGGCCGTGGCCCGGCCGATGCCCCGATGAGGTCCTCCGCGGCGAGCCGATCGACCGGCAGTCCGTCGCGCTCGAGCTGGAGACACAGCACCGCGGCTGCCGACTCCGACCAGACCGTTCGCTCGAGGCGCGCGGCCCGGTCGCCGTCGGCTCCGCCGACCTGGACGATCTGTGCGGCCTGGACGGCCTGGCACTCGAGGGCCAGCACCGCCAGCTCTCGGAGCCGAGACGCGTCCGACGCCCAGGTGAGCGCATCGGCTCGCAGGTGGCCATCGTCGGTGAGCAGGGCCGTGTCGTCGCCCGACAGCACGTCGAAGAGGTCGCCGTCGAAGCCCCCGAGCCGGGGTGTGCGAGGGACCGGCACCGCGGTGGGGTCGAGACCTCGGCAGCCAGCGAGGACGTGCCCCGGTGACGCCGCCCAGCCGCCGTGCAGCAGACGGTGGGTCTCAGCGAGGTCCCACGTGCGCGCCACGTCGACACGCGCTCCCACGACGCGGGGCAGGGTCGACCCGGCCGACCACAGCACCCACCGCGGCCGCATCGCGCCCGTGGTCGTGCTGAACCTCTCGGCCAGCCCGTCGAGCGGCCACTCCTCGTCGAGGCCCGGCCCCACGGCATACGCACCTCGGGTGCCGACGACCAGAGCGACGAGTGGCGCCTCGGCCATGTCAGGCGACGGAACCGGCGATGCGCGTCATCGCCTCACGGATGATGTCAGCCGACGTCGCGATGTTGATGCGCACGTGCCCGGCGCCGCGCTCACCGAACGTCACTCCGTCCGAGAGCGCCACGCGTCCACGCTCCAGCAGGGCGGGGGCGGGCCGGTGGCCGAGGCCCAGGGGGCGGAGGTCGAGCCACGCGAGGTAAGTGGACTCGGGCAGGAGGAGCTTCGCCTCCGGCAGGTGCTCGTCGACGAGCGACGCCAGGAGGTGACGGTTGTCGTCGAGCTCGCCGACGAGCTGGCGAACCCACTCACGCCCGTCCCGGTACGCAGCGGTCTGGGCGATGACGCCGAGGTGGCTCGCACCGAAGGTGACGAAGGGGTGCAGGCGTCCGACGTCGGTGCGCGCGTCGACACCCGGGATGACCAGGGCCGCCTTGAGGCCGGCCAGGTTCCAGGCCTTGGACGCGGACGTCACCGTGATGCCCCTGCCGCTGCCCGGCACCGAGAGGTAGGGCGTGTAGGTGCTCGTTGCAAAGACGAGCGCGGCATGGATCTCGTCGGAGAGCACGCGGACGCCGTGACGCTCGGCGACGCCTGCGAGTCCCTCGAGCTCCTGCGCCGAGTGCACGGTGCCGGTCGGGTTGTGCGGGTTGCACAGCAGGTATGCCGCCCGCTGGCCCCGCGCCGTCACCTCGGCGAACGTCGTGTCGAGCGCGTCGAGGTCGAGCCGGGCGTCGGCCGTCAACGGTGCGTCGACGACACGGCGCCCGACCGAGGCGATGACGTCGTAGAAGGCGTTGTAGACCGGGGGAGTGACCACGACCGGGCCGCCCGGATCGGTGAGCAGCCGGATGAGGTGCGCGACGCCGGTGAGGACGTCGGTGACCCGCACCATGTGCGTCGGGTCGGGGGACCAGTCCCACTCCGCGTCCGCGAACTCGGCGAACGCGGCGGCATACCCCTCGTCGCCCGCGTAGCCGGTGTCGCCGCGCGACATCGTCGCCGACGACGCGCTCCACGACGGCGGGGCACGGGCGCGCATCCATCTCGGCGATCCACAACGGCAGCACGTCCGCGTCGTAGCGGCGCCACTTGATGCTCGTGCGCTCGCGTCGGAGGGTGTCGAGCGGCACGTCGAGAATGCGCGGGGCCATGCCGACGACCCTACGAGACGGACCAGCCGCTGCTCCCGCCCCATGACCCTTCCTGTGGGCATACCGTGACGAGGGTCGGCTGGGTATGGTCTGGGCGAACCACACGCGACGAACAAGGGGTTGAGCGAAGGTGGCACTGCAGGACATCGACCGGGATGAGTCGTCGGAGGCGGCGGGCGAGGGCGCCGGGCAGGTGCGGACCGCCACGGAGGGTGGAGCCCTGGAACGGGCCAAGCTGCCCGACGAGGGAGGGCTCACCGGCGCGGCGACCCGGCTCATCGAGCGACTGCTCGACATCGGGATCGACGGCCGCGGCCCCTTCGACTCGGCCGAGAAGATCGCCGAGACGGCTCTGAAGCACGCCCGGGGCGACGCCGACCAGGCCCTCAAGATCGTCCGGCGCGACCACCGCCAGCTCGGCGCGGTCGGCGGCTTCGTCACCGGCGTCGGCGGCTTCTACACCATGCCCATCTCGCTGCCGGCCAACGTCCTGGAGTTCTACCTGCTCGGCACCCGCCTGACCGCGGCGACAGCGAAGGTGCGCGGCTACGACCTCGCCCAGCCGGAGATCCGCTCGGCGGTGCTGCTCACGCTCATCGGCGCCGACAGCGACGACGACCTCCTCAAGAAGGCCGGCCTGACGGCGGCCGGGGGCAAGCTCTCGGGCCTCGCCTTCAACCGCCTCCCCGCGCCGGCCATGATGGTGCTCAACAAGGCGATCGGCTTCCGCCTCCTCGGGCGCATCGGCGGCAGCACGTTCGCCAGGCTCGGCCGGGCCGTCCCGATCGTCGGTGGCCTGCTGGGCGCTGTCATCGACGTCTACATGCTCGGCCGCATCGGCAAGCAGGCAGCGCAGGAGTTCCCGCCGGTGGCCACCTACGGGCGGTGACCGTGAGATGACGAGTCTGCAACGGCTGCCCGCGGGCGGAATCGAGACGTCGGCTCGCTCGTTGGGTCGGGCATGAAGACGGCATCCCGGATCAAGCTCGCGGCCACGGTCGCGTCCGTCGTGCGCGCCTCGATGCGCCCCGGTGGACCGTCCGTCGTGGAGCGCGTTCACGCCGTGCCGCGCCTGATACGCGCGACCCTCGACGGCACGTATGCCGGCACCACCGTCAGGCGGCTCGGCCTCGTCGCGGGGGCCGTCGCGTACGTCGCCTCACCCATCGACCTGCTGCCGGAGGCGTTCCTTCCGGTCCTCGGCGCCGCCGACGACGCCGTCGTCATCGGGTGGGCCATCAAGGCCTTCATCGAGGAGACCGACCGCTTCGTCGCGTGGGAGCTCGGTCAGGGAGGCGCCCGCACGGTGCCGGGGGAGGCCACGTGGTCCAGCCCCTCCGATGGCTTGGATGGCTTGGTGGCTCTGATGGCTCTGATGAATCAGGTGATTCGGCCCGGTTGGACGAGTCGGCTCCATCGCGCGGGTGGGGCGGCGGAGGGCAGCGGTCGTCCTGGGTGCCGCCCGGCCGGACCGGTGGCTTCGGTCGCTGGACCGGCGGCTCGGGTCGCACGGCCGGCTCGGTGGCACGGCCGGCTCGGGTGGCACGGCCGGCTCGGCCCGACGTGTCCGGCGCCGGCGCACCTCCGCGAGCCGATCGGGACACGACCGGTGCGGCGGCCCCACGGCCCGGCAGCCGTGACGCCAACGGACGCGTGGTCCTGCCCGAGGGCGTGCGTCAGGCTGCGACCGACTACCTGCTCGAGACGGTGCGCAAGCGTCTCGAGCGCTGAGCGCGCCGACGCGCCGACGCCGACCGCGCCGACCGGTGGGGCAGGCGCTCGTCCACAGCTCCCAGTACGGTTGCGGCCTCCATCCACAGGAACAAGGACCCCTCTGCACGGGAGGCGCTGACGGGCCGAGGCTCGTCTCATGCCGAAGATCTCCGTGTCCGGACCAGCCGACCTGCTGACCATCCTCCCCTTCCATCTGGGGTTCCAGCCGATCCGCAGCGTCGTGGTCGTGTGCTTCCACGGCAAGCGGCTGGGACTCGTGGCGCGGTTCGACCTGCCGCCGGACGACCTGGCCGAGGCCGTCGCCGCCGACGGTCTTCGCACGCTCGTTCGGGACCGTCCTTCGTCTGCCTGGGTGATCGGCTTCGAGCAGGAGGCTGGCGGCTCCGACGTCCTCGCAGAGGCGTTGCGCGATGGACTCGAGCGGGAGCGGGTGATCGTCCACGAGCGGCTCGTCGTGCGCGACGGCCGGTGGTTCGCGGTCGACTGCGCGTGCTGCCCGCAGGACGGCACGCCGCTGCCCGACGCAGCCGACGTGCCTGCGGTCGCAGGCTACGTCGCGCTCGGCCACACCGTGCTCGACGACCGTGCCGCGGCTGCTGCACTCCTGGCGCCGCTCCCGGACACCGACCCGCGTCACGACGAGCGCGAGCAGGCCATCGACCGGTGGCAGGCGCGCTACACCGTCGCGGTAGCCCTCGCGCGTCTGCGCGACCGGGGCGTGCTCAGGACGGGCCGACACGCATGCGGGACGCCGGACGTCGCAGGCGAAGACGTGGGACGCCGGCGCGACAGCGGCCACCGTCGTGGACCGTCGCAGACCGCCACCCGCCTGCACGCAGGGACGGCGTCGCACCACGGACGCCGGGGCCGCGCGCGCCTGAGCCGACCCGGGGCGTCGTCCGGATCCGGGCTCGCCCCCAGCCCTGCTGATGCAGGCCGACGCCACGGCTGCCTGGGGTGCCGTCTTGCACGGAGAGCTCAGCGCCGATGAGCTGGACGCACGGATTCCGGCCCTCGTCGCACCCCTGCGCGACACCGCCTTCCGTGACGCACTGATGGCTTGGCTCTGCCCGCAGTCGCTGCCGCTGGAGGCCTTCCCTCCCGAGCTGGTGGCACTGATGGAGCAGCACATCGGTGCTGGCCTCAGGTCCGCGGCGGCAGGCCGGGGCATCTCCACGACGCGAGCGCATGAGGGGCGGCCGACACCGCGGCGCAGCGGAGCACGGCGGGGGCGGCGACAACGGCCCGCACGGCCGCGGGTCGGCGCTACCGGGCGACGAGTCGTCGCAGGCCCGACGCGGGGGCCCGGGCCACCGCGTCGTGGGAGGAGTGGCGGGAGTGGGAGGAGGCCAGCTCAGCGCATCGCCTCCACGCCAGGCTCGAGCGCGTGTGCCGAGCGACACCGGCCGAGCACGCGGCCCCGCTGCTCGCCGTCGTCGCGAACTACGCCTGGTGGCGGGGAGACGGAGCACGTGCGGGCATGGCCGTCGACATCGCCCTCGACCTCGAGCCGGACCACCGCCTGGCGCGGCTCATCCGGCAGGCGCTCGACCTCGGGGCCCGTGGTGACGGGGCGTGGTCCGGGCTCGATCGGCAGCGCTCCGCCCCGGCCGGGCGAGTCCGGGTCGTGGAACGGCCCATCGAGTGCATGAGCGGTGTCGCGTATGGTGGTTGGCAGGTCATGAGTGTCAGCGACAAGCCCCGGCTCGCTGGCCGGCAACCCTCCTACGCGGTGGGGTGCCCCGGGTGAGGACCTGGCATCCCGCCGAACGTGTGGGTGCAAGCGCGAGCCGAGGAGACACCTCCATGACCCTCACCGACCGTCAGTCCGGCCGACACCACCGCGCGGGCGACGTCGTCGATGACCCAGCGCACGAGCCGTTGCGCGAACGGATGCTGGACGGCGTGGGCGAAGCCGTGGACGACGACGAGCCACACGGCGGGGTGGCTGCACGGTCGGCCGGTCCCACCTCGCGCCGTCGCGCCCTTCGGGCGGCCACCACGGATCGCTGTCGCAGCCGTGCGCCGGGCAGGAGCGGAGCCCGTCGACTCGGGCCCCGGGCGCAACGGCGTTGGGCACCACTGTCGATGCGGCCGCAGGCGGTGACCTGGTGTGGGCGAGCGGAGCGTGGCACGAGGGCGACCCGGTGGGCCGGCGCCAGTTCGTCGACCTCGGCGCGCTCGACCTCGAGCGCGGTGGTCGCCTTCCGGAGGTGCGCGTCGCCTACGAGACCTGGGGACGGCTCAACGCGGCACGCGACAACGTCATCCTCGTCGAGCACGCACTGACCGGTGACAGCCACGTCTCGGGAGAGGCTGGCCCCGGGCACCCCTCACCCGGATGGTGGAACGGCCTCATCGGGACCGGGCGGCCGGTCGACCCCGACGAGTGGTTCGTCGTCGCCTCCAACGTCCTGGGTGGCTGCCAGGGCACGACTGGACCGTCCAGCACCGCTCCTGACGGCCAGGCATGGGGCAGCCGTTTCCCCTACGTCACCGTGCGCGACCAGGTGGCCGTGGAGGCCGCACTCCTCGACGCGCTTGGGCTGCCCCGCATCGCGGCCGTCGTCGGCGGCTCGATGGGCGGCATGCGCGCCCTCGAATGGGCCGTGACGCACCCCGAGCGGGTCGATCGCTGCATCGTGCTGGCATCGACGGCATACGCCACCGCCGACCAGATCGCCTGGTGCCAGGCCCAGCTGCTCGCCATCCAGGCCGACCCCGACTTCGCGGGCGGTGACTACTACCGCACGGGCCGCTCGCCCGAGGTCGGGCTCGGTCTCGCGCGCCGCATCGCGCACATCACCTATCGCACCGAGACCGAGCTCAGCGACCGGTTCGGCAGGGCCCCACAGCTCGGCGAGGATCCGCTGCGCGCCGGGCGGCCGCGGACGGTTCGCGGTGGAGAGCTACCTCGACCACCACGCCGGCAAGCTGGCCCGCCGCTTCGACGCGAACTCCTACGTCCGGCTCACCGAGGCCATGAACTCCCA
This sequence comes from uncultured Actinomycetota bacterium, assembly GCA_963816385.1. Taxonomy (GTDB): domain Bacteria; phylum Actinomycetota; class Actinomycetes; order Actinomycetales; family Dermatophilaceae; genus CAWFKL01. The sequence goes on along the minus strand of CAWFKL010000007.1, from coordinate 31,684 downwards.
CGACGTCGGTCGCGACCGTGGAGGGCTGCAGTCGGCACTCGCCCGTGTCACGGCGGAGTGCACCGTCGTATCCGTCGACACCGACCGGCTCTACCCGCCCCGGTTGTCCGACGAGCTCCAGACGGCATTGCCGCGATCGAGTCGCGCGCACATCACCTCTGCCTACGGCCACGACGGGTTCCTCATCGAGGAGGAGCAGGTCGGAGCGATCATCCGCGACGCGCTGGCACGCTGACCTCCGAGCGAACGGCTGCGCAGCTGCGCTCGCCCGTGCCCGGCGACCGCCTTATCCGGTAGCGTGCGGGCACGGGTGTTTCCGTCCCAAGGAGGTCCGGACAAAGTGGCCATTGTCGTTGGTTACGTCGCAACGAAGGAGGGCCGCGCGGCCCTCAAGCGCGCCGCTGAGGAGTGCTTGCTCAGGGGCACCCGGTTGGTCGTGATCAGCTCACACCGCGGTGGCAAGGACTTCGACCCGGAAGAGTCAGCCCAGTTCGAGTCCGAGCTCGAGCGGGTCGGCCAGCTGCTCGAGGCGAAGGGCCTGGATCACGAGGTCCGCCAGCTGGTGCGGGGCAACGACCCGGCGGAGGACCTCATCAGCGTCGCGCAGGAGGAGAACGCGGACTTCATCGTCATCGGCCTGCGCAGACGCAGCCCCGTCGGGAAGCTGATCCTCGGCTCGAACGCGCAGCGCATCCTGCTGGACGCGAGCTGCCCGGTCCTCGCCGTCAAGGCCGACTAGCACCGGCCGACGCCCGGCTCGTCCGTGCGGCGCACCCGGACTGCACGGCTCGAACCGCCCTCTCCTGTCGGGTCGGTGACGACTCGAGGTGGCCTCGACGTCAACCGGGAGGCGGTCGCGCTCAGCACATCGACGGCGCGGGGACGGGCATTCTGTTCGCAGGCATCGCCCGGAGCGTTTTATAATGTGCGAGTACCGGATTGCACGAGGCGCACCGCGAGATCGCTCAGGGACCGACTCCACCAGGCCAAGCACATCTGGCACGAACCCCCACACTCGTTCGTTGTGATGGTGCATGCCCCGACCCGGCGCCGCCCCAGCACGATGCACACAGCGATGAAAGGTGACTGCTTCCGTGCCGAAGGCAAAAGCTGCTGGAGCTCCAAAGACCCTGCCGAAGGTGTTCCAGCACGAGGCAATCAGGCAGCTCCTCGTCCGGGGGAGCGCCAACGGGAGCATCACGGGAACGGAGATCGCCCGTGCCCAGGCCGAGGCTGCCCTCGACCTCAAGCAGATGAAGCCGGTCCTCACGACGCTCGAGGCGCATGACATAGAGGTCGTCGTCGACGCTCCGCCAACGAGGACCACCAAGACCCGCTCAGGGACCAAGGGAGGCACTGTGGCCACCGCTCGCAACACCACAGCCGCGGCAACGAACACCGCGACCCGCACCACCACCTCGACGACAAAGAAGGCGGCCCCCGCGAAGAAGGCCGCCGTGACGAAGGCCGCCGCGACGAAGGCCGCGCCGGCCGACGCGGTCGCCCCCGTTGCCTCGGACGAGGCCGAGGCAGCGGAGCCGAAGCCTGCTCGCAGGACCACCGCCAGGAAGGCCACGGCCGGTGCCGCGACCAAGGCCAGCCCGGCCTCGCCCGCCGCGAAGACGGCCGTGAAGAAGGCCGCACCGGCCCGCAGCGCCGCCGCCAAGAAGGCCGCTGCGTCGCGTTCCTGACAGCCCCGTCGTGACGGACGACGCCGAGGTCGACCCTGTTGACGTCGAGCCCGATGACGCCCCGGTCGCCGAGCTCGAGGAGGTCGACGTCGCCGCGGTCGTGGCGGAGGTCGACGCCGAGGACACCGACGAGGACGAGGACGGCGACGCCAAGCCCCAGGTGGCCGCGGCGACCGAGGAGACCGAGGAGTCCGGCTTCGTCATCCGCGACGACGACGAGGACGACGCCCCCGCACAGCAGGTCGTGACGGCCGGGGCCACCGCTGACCCCGTCAAGGACTACCTCAAGCAGATCGGCAAGGTCGCTCTGCTCAACGCGGAGCAAGAGGTCGAGCTCGCCAAGCGCATCGAGGCCGGCCTGTTCGCCGAGGAGAAGCTCGGCGCCGAGGGCAAGATGGACATGAAGGTCAAGCGAGAGCTCTGGTGGATCGCGCAGGACGGCAAGAAGGCCAAGAACCACCTGCTCGAGGCCAACCTGCGTCTCGTCGTCTCGCTGGCCAAGCGCTACACCGGTCGTGGCATGCTCTTCCTCGACCTCATCCAGGAGGGCAACCTCGGCCTCATCCGAGCGGTCGAGAAGTTCGACTACACCAAGGGCTACAAGTTCTCGACCTACGCGACGTGGTGGATCCGTCAGGCCATCACCCGCGCCATGGCCGACCAGGCCCGCACCATCCGCATCCCGGTCCACATGGTGGAGGTCATCAACAAGCTCGCCCGCGTGCAGCGCCAGATGCTTCAGGACCTCGGCCGCGAGCCCACACCGGAGGAGCTCGCCAAGGAGCTCGACATGACGCCGGAGAAGGTCGTCGAGGTGCAGAAGTACGGCCGTGAGCCGATCTCGCTGCACACGCCCCTCGGCGAGGACGGCGACAGCGAGTTCGGTGACCTCATCGAGGACTCCGAGGCGGTCGTCCCCGCTGACGCCGTCAGCTTCACGCTCCTGCAGGAGCAGCTGCACTCGGTCCTCGACACGCTCTCCGAGCGCGAGGCCGGCGTCGTTTCCATGCGTTTCGGTCTGACCGACGGCCAGCCGAAGACGCTCGACGAGATCGGGAAGGTCTACGGCGTGACGCGTGAGCGGATTCGCCAGATCGAGTCCAAGACGATGAGCAAGCTGCGCCACCCGAGCCGCAGCCAGGTCCTGCGCGACTACCTCGACTGACGGGTCGGTTCTCGGGCGTGCGACTCGCAGGTCAGCCGCTGCTGGCGGCCTGACCCGCTGCGTTGCCATGTCACACCACTTCTGACTCAGATCGTGGCGTGGGTCGGTCCGCTCATCTGGGCCCGACGGCGGCGCCGGCGAGCTCGTGTTCGGGCGTCGCCATCTCGACCTCGTTCATGACCTCGGTGTCTCCGGCACGGCTCTGCGTCGTGTCTGGCCATGACGTGCCCCGCTGCGCGAGCTTGAGGTAGCCGCCCAGGTCGGCGAAAAGCGCTTCGGCGTGCCGCGGCGAGGAGCCGGAGGCCCAGGTGTGGCCACGATCGCCCGGCCCCCGGACCCAGTACGTCGGCGAGGGCGGCTGGGACTCGAGGTGGAGGGCTCGCCGCCACCATGCCCGCAGCGTCCTCATCGTGCTACCCCCGCTGCGACGCGCACGCTTGGGCGCAGCTGCGCAGGTCCCCCAGGAGCAAAGGAGTCTGCAGCGCCAGAGGACGTGGGCGCGGGGCCTTGTGCCCCATTGGTCGCGAGGGCGAGCTCCGGACGGCTGTTCATCATCGTGCGCTCTCTCTGGTTGAGGTGGTGGGGCGGTGTGCGGCAGGCGGCCGGGGTAGTGGTTGCCAGGAACAGCCCGCCCCGCCGAAGCGGGACGGGCTGCCAGCAAGGCCGGTGAATCAGCCCTTGGTGTACGGACCGACCATGGTCACGTCCTAGGCGATCGTCCTCACACCATCGGCGCCAGAGGTACTCTATCAGGTCGCTATCTAAATCGTATGCAGATACCAATGGGCCACATTGGTGCTTACCTGGTGGTCGTCGCGCGCCGCGGCACGCGCTCGCCCCCAGCCGGGCCACGCGCCAGACGACGATGGTGTCTCGCCGGCTGGAGGTGGTCCAGCCTTGCCCACTCGGGCCGCGGCACCTCGCTGGAGGCCATGTCGGCAAGGCGGCGCTAGGCTCTTAAGCCGTCCTTAAGCGCAGCCGAGCACGGTGGGACCACACCAGCGAACCACTGCCAGGAGGCCCACGATGTCCACCATTCGCCGAACGCTTCTCGTGCTCATCGCCACCATCACCGCGGCCCTGTGTTTCCAGTCACCGGCGCAGGCAGTCCAACACTACGGCGCCACCGGGTGGTATGGCGGAGTCACTCCGTACAAGATTACGAACACTGACGTGTGGACGCTCGGACCGGGCTCGGTCGTCCTTCCCGGACTCCTCGTGGGGGGCCCCGTGGTCACCAGGTCCAACGGGTCCGCGGGTGTGCAGAAGGTCGAGATCTCGTACGTCCTGACCCGCTACCACGCGAACGGGTTCACTTCCGCGGAGCAGTTCACCTACTGGTACTCCATAGGGTCAGGTGTCAGCCAGGTCAAGCTCCCCGACCTCCGACGTAGCGTAGGAGCCGCCGGTGGCACCATCAACGTTCGTTTCTCCGTGGCTTGGTACGACTACGCCGACCGGTGGCTCGGCCAGCGCGGGGTCAACTACAACGGCACCACGAACGACTACTACTGCAGCTACAGCCACTACGTGAGCTGCCAGGTCAACACCGGCTCCATCTGGGTCGGTTGAGCATTCGGAGTTCGGGCACGGAAGGGCCCGCCACCTGGTGTGGCGGGTCCTTCCGTGAAGGTGTCGGTGCCAGGTCACGGCCGTGCCGCACGGTGGTCGAGACCGATTCGGCGGTCGAACCCGCCGGGCGAGTGGACGTTGACGAAGCGCACGTCGGTCGGTCCGGCGTTGACGATCGCGTGAGGCGTGTCGCAGGGGACGAGCACGAACGTGCCCGGTCCGGCCTGGACCTGCCGAGCATCCTCGCCGAGCGTCACGGTGAGGGTCCCCTCGAGCACGAGGAAGGAGTCGTCCTCCGCGTCGTGCCGGTGGGTGCTGACTCCCTGCCCTGGCTCGAGCACGATGATCGCGAGGTTGAAGAACGGGGTGTCGGCTGTGCGGGCAAGGAACTCGACGTTGCCGACACGGGCACCGCCGCCCGGCTCGACGACGACAGGCGGCCGGCTCATCGCGCACCTGCCGGCGCCGCCGCGCGGATGCCCAGTGGGGCTCCGAACACGTTGTCGGGGTCCACGGCCGACTTGACCATGCGCAGCCGTTGCAGCTCGTGAGGAGCCCAGGCATGCGCCAAGACGTCAGGGTCCCCGCCGGCGAAGTTGAGGAGCGAGGTGCCCGTCGACCAGGGGGCGAGGGCGTCGATGGTTGCGGTGGCGACGGCCGGGGCGATGTCGGCAAGCGGCGGGGGCGCTGGTGCGATGACTGACACGGAGTAGGCGCCGTCGCGGCCCGCGACCGCGTTCGGGATCTGTGCGGGGCGGCCGAGGGCGCCGCCCATCAGGCGTACCTCGAGCACGGCGAGGGGCACCTCGACGCCCGGACCCGCGAGCGCGAGCAGCTGGTCGACCGCCGCTGACGAGAGTTCACGCAGCAGGCTGCCACGGGCGACGGCCGGCATCGGCTCCGTGGGGTCCATGTGGATCCGGTCCACCGCGGCGAACGGCATCGGGCCGATCGAGTCCAGCACCGGGGCGGCCAGCCGGCGCATCGGCGCGAGCAAGGCCTCGCCGCGCCGTTGTGGGCCGGTGAAGCCAAACCGCAGCGCCAGACTGACCTTGCCCCGGAGCGGCGGTGGCACCGTCTCGACCGGCGGCAGGCGCAGCAGCGCGACCGACGTGGTGACCGTCTCGGGCAACGTCGGCGCCCAGGCGGAGAAGGCGTGCAGCGCATCGGCGATGGCCTCGGAGCTGAAAACCATTGCGCCGCCGTAGAACTGCCGCACGGGGAACAGGTCGAACTCGAGCGCCGAGACGATGCCGAAGTTCGACTGGCCGCCCCTGATCGCCCAGAAGAGCTCGAGGTCGCTGTCCGCTGTGACCGTCTGGATCCTGCCGTCGGCCGTGACCATCTCCACGGAGCGCACATGGTCGGCGGCGAAGCCGAGGCGGCGGGCGAGGTGGCCCATTCCGCCGCCCAGGGTGTAGCCGACGACCCCGACGCCCGACGACGACCCGGACAGCGGCGCCAGGCCGAAGGGCGCGGCAGCGTCAATGACCCTGCGCCAGGGGACACCGGCCTCGACCCGAGCCCGGCGCCCGGCGGGGTCGACCTGCACGCCCTGCAGGCGCTTCGTCGAGACGAAGACCGTCCTGTCGTCGGCCGGCACAGAGCCGCCGTGCCCGGTCGCTTGGACCCTCACGGACAGCCCTTCGGCCGCCGCGTGGCGCACCGCGGCTGCGATGTCGCCACCGCTACGGGCCGCCACCACGACGGCGGGCCGGTGGGTCACCGCAGTGTTGAACCCCGCGAGCTCCCCGACGGCGGCCGGGTCGTCGCCGTGGAAGACCACCCCGCTCGACGCCTGCGCCAGCCTCTCGAGTCCTGATGCATTCATGTCCTGCTCCTCCTCGTCACCACGGCCGCACCATGCGGCTCGCCATGGCTTCGACTCTGGAGCTGAGGGGTGGCCGAGAGCATGAGGAGATCACGCAGGGCGACCTCAGATCCGCCTCAGGGGCTCAGCCCTGACGCGGCGGATCGACCGGCCGACGGATGGGGGACCTAGGCCGAGCCCCTCGGACCCTGCACGTCGTGCAGGCCCCGCCGCACAGCGACCGTCACCGCCTCGGTGCGGCTCGAGACGTTGAGCTTGGCCATGAGGTTGCTGAGGTGCACGCTCACGGTCTTCTCGCTGATGAAGAGGCGCCGACCGATCTCGCGGTTGGTGAGCCCCTCCGCCACGAGCGAGAGGACCTCGCGCTCCCGGCCGGTGAGCACCACGTCTGCACCATCCGACGTCACACCCAGCCGTGCCGCCCTGACCGTCGCTGCGACCGCCTCTTGGAGGGGCAGTGCACCCATGTCGCGCGCACCCGCTCGTGCGCGCTCGGCATGTGCGCGAGCCCGGTCGCGGTCACCCATGGCGACGAGGGCCTCGCAGAGACGCCAGTGGCAACGGGCCTGCTCGTAGACGTGTCCCTGAACGTGCCCGTAGCCGAAAGCCGTCAGCGCAGCCTGCCACTCGTCCACGGCCGCAAGACCCTGCAGTCGGGCGTGCTCGGCGACAGCCCGGGCACGCCACGCCTGACCCTCCGGACCGAGCGCCCCCGGCCTGCCGCGTCCGCCCTCAAAGAGTCGCTCGACCCGCCCGAGCAGAACCTCTCCCTGGTGAAGGGCCTGCGTGACCGCGGCACTGTCGCGCCGCCGCCGCGAGAGTGCGGCGCCGTCAGCGAGGGCGGCCAGGCCAAGGGCCGAGAGCCACAGGCCGCCGTACATGCCCTCGCCGACCGCCGCGTCCAGGTGCTGCTGGGCGCGTTCTGCCACCGCGACGGCCCCCGTGGGGTCGCCGGCCCAGACCAGGCGGTCAGCGGCACAGCCGCCGGCGACGAGGGCGACCTGAGGGTCGGCCTCCCACGTCGCTCCCAGGTCGGCCAACCGTTGCTCCGCATCGGGTCGGCCGAGGGCGACGGCCGCGTAGCAGGCCACCGCGGCCAGACGCGCGGCCGCGGCATCCGGCGGTCGATGCCCCGGCGTCGCGGCCGTCTCCGCAGCTGCTGCCGCCAGACTGCCTTCGAGGTCGCCCGCCGCGTAGCGCGCGACGACGAGCAGGACTCTCAGCTCCACGCCGGAGTCGCTCCAGCGCAGGCCGCTCTCCGTGACCCTGCCCATCGCCGCCTGCAGCACCGGGAGTGACGCGGCCACGTCACCGTTGTAGTAGTGGAGGCTCGCGAGGGTGTAGTGGACCCGCAGCTCCGCGGCAAGCTCACCTGCCGCTCTCGCGAGCAGCAGGGCGCTGCGGAGCCGGTCGGAGGCCCCCTGCCGGTCGCCCTCGATCTCGTCCAGGAACGCCGCTGTCGTGAGCGCGTCAACCTCGAGGCCGGGGACCGCAACGGCCCGAGCCGCGGCGACCGCGCGCTCAGCCGGGGTCCGGGCCTCCCGAGTGCGCCGGGCTGCGAGCAGCGCCCGCGCCAGCGTGACGTCCGCGAGCGCGGCCAGCTCCGGGTCGCTCCCGGTGGCCTCGGCGAGTCGAACGGCCTCCTCGGACAGCTGGACCACCTGGTCGGTCGCGTCCGCGGCGACCAGTCGGCGTACGAGCTCCACGCGCGCTCGCACTCCACCGGCAGCATCGCCATCGGCATCGCAGAGCCGGATGGCGCGACCGGCCCACTCGATGCCCCGGGACGTCTCGCCGGCAAGTCCCGCCGCCAACGCCGCGCGCACCGCCAGCCCACCCTCGCTGGTCGCCAGCGATCCCCGGGGGATCGGCCACCGGCGCTTCATCCGAGCCGTCCCGGACGAGCTCCGCCTGGGCGACCGCCGGCCACACGGTCAGGGCTCGCTCCAGGTGCTCGAGCGCCGCGGCCGGCGCGAGCACCCGCATGGCCTCCTCGGCTGCCTTGACCGACCACTCCAGCGACTTGGGCGCATCGTGCGCTCCGACGTAGTGGTGTGCGACCTCGGCAGCGGAGGCGTGGCCCCCGTCCTCGGCCTCGAGAGCCGCGCCGTGGGCTGCATGCAGCCGTGCTCTTTCGCCTGGCAGCAGGTCGTCGTAGACGGCCGCACGCAGCAGCTCGTGAGCGAGGGCGTAGCCCCCGCGCTCAGCGGTCAGCAGCCCGTGCGCCATGGCGACCCGCACGGCCGAGTCAGTTGCGGTGTCCATCAGGCCGACAACGCCGCGAAGGACCCGTTCCGGCACCGGCTGTGCCCCGACAGCGGCTGCTCTCACGACGGCTCGGGCCTCCTCGGGCAGGCCGTCGACCCGGCCGACGAGCAGATCCGTCAAGGCTCGAGGGAGGCGCTCGTCGAGGCGGCGGCCGCCCACGACTCCGGGCGCGAGCATCCGCACGAAGTACGGGTTGCCGCGCGTGCGCCGGGACACCTCGGCTGCGAGCTCCGGGGTCACGGGGCCGGCGCCAGTAGCGGCCAGGAGCTCCGCCACTTCCTCGGGCGTGAACGGCTCCAGCCCGACTCGGTCGACCGACGGCAGCCGACCCAGCTCGCTCAGCAGCTGCCGTACGCGTGGACGCGCAGCCAGGCCGTCCGTGCGAACGGTCACCACGACGGCGAGGCGTTCCGAGAACATGCGGCTGAGCAGGAATCTGACGAACGCGGACGAGGACGCGTCGGCCCATTGCAGGTCCTCGATGACCACGATAACGGGACCGCGAAGACCCCCCAGCTCCCCGAGCAGGGTTGCCAAGGCGTCGAAGAGGCGCAGCGGCCTCGACTCGTCGGCGCCGTCCCCGCTCGCGGCCTTCGGGTCGGTGAGCGTCGCTACAAGCGGCGAGCGCTCCAACACCGCGGACACCTCGGCGTCGTCGGCGGTGGCTGCCCGCATTGCGCGAGCGAGGTCGACCATCGCGAGGTAGGGCAGCCCCGGCTCGCCGAGATCGACGCACTGGGCACGAAGGACAAGCGCCGGTACGCGGTGGGGGTCGTCCATCAGAGCCCGCACCAGCCGGGACTTGCCCGCGCCCGCCTCGCCGGCGAGCAGCACCGCCCGAGCGCGTCCGGAGGCCGCGCTCCTCACCGCCTCCCTGAGGGCGGCCAGCTCGCGCACGCGGCCCACCAAGGCAGCCTCCAGGTGCAACTCGGACTCGGACATCTGGCGAACATACCGCCCCGCCCACGAGACCGCGCCGGGCCTGCTTCAGGGTGCGCACTGACGGCCATCAGCTGCCGTCACATCGCACCAGCGACGGCTCTCGCCGCGTGAAGATCACCCCGGAAGGATCATGCGCCAGCTCCCGGGCGGCCCTAGCCTGCGTAGCGGGCGGTCGGCTGAAGTCGTCAGGTCGGGCGCTCACACCACACACCGCTTGGGAGGCGTCGAATGTCAAGCACCGCGCAACGCACCGGGGGAACAGGGACCACCGCACCACGCAGGTCACGGGGCGTCGCCGTCGTCGGACTGCTGCTCATCATCTTCGGCGCGATCATGGCGGTCGCCGGAGTGGTGACCTGGGTCGCAGTCGGAAACGAGCTGGCCGCAGAGAAGATCACCGTTTCGGAGGATGCTGCCCGGTTCGCGGGGCAACCGGTCGACACCCCGTGGGAGGCCTACACCGAGGCTGAGACGATCCAGATGCACGCGATGGAGACGAGCGGTGGCAAGACCTACGCCGAGCTCGATCGGGAGGACCCCAAGCGCCAGACGGTCATGACCGCGTCGTTCCTGCGGGCCTCGCTCTTCACCTCCGTCGTCTCCTTCGGTGTGGCGCTCATGGCCGCAGCCATCGGTGTCGGCTTCGTCCTCACAGGCTGGGCAGTGCGGCGCGTCGCCGCTTCGGCCTAGGTCGCCGGCCGGCCGCCGGCCGCCAGCTTGCCGCTGGCCGGCCGGTAGCCAGCCCCCGGCTTGCCGCCGGCCGGCCGGTAGCCAGCCCCCAGCTTGCCGCCGGCCGGCCGGTAGCCAGCCGGCCGCCAGTTTCCTGACCGAGGACCGACTCGGCGCTCAGGGTGCGGCCGTCCTATCGATCAGGACGCGACGTTGTCGCCGGCGACCAGGCCGGCTCGGCGGCGGCGTACGACCACCCGGATCTCGGAGGCGACGAGGACGGGTAGGGCAGCCGCCACGCAGACGAGCCACTGGCCCAGGTCGAGCGACACGGTCTGCAGGAACGTCTGCAGCGGCCCGAACACGGTCGTCAGGATGAGGGTGATGACCGACGCAGCGGTGGACCGCACCAGCATCTTGTCGGACAGCGTGTCGAGCGAGAACACCGTTCGGGCCTCGTCCCGCGTCGCCAGGGAGAAGAGGATGCAGGCGAGCGAGAACGTCACGACTCCCATGGTCAGCGCGACCGGTCGGTTGAACGCGCCCTCTGCCCAGGTGATGGTGGCCAGCGTCGCGGCGCCCATCACGACGCCTACGGCGACGAGCCAGAGCATCGTGGGCCGCGGCAGGATCGGCTCCTCGGGATCACGCGGGCGACGCGACATCAGCCCCGCACCCGGTTCGCCGTAGCCCAGGCCGACCGCCTGGAACAGCATCGTCGTGAAGTTGATCCAGAGCGTCTGCAGGGGCAGGAACGGGATTCCGCCGGCGAGGTTGAAGATGGCCGCCCCGAGGAACGAGACGATGAAGCCGAAGAGGCACCCCATCTGGAACCGGATGTACTTGACGAGGTTGTCGTAGAGCCCTCGACCCAGCTCCACCGCCTTGACGATCGTGGAGAAGTTGTCGTCGGTGAGCACCATGACGGCCGCGTCCTTGGCGACCTCCGTGCCCGTGATCCCCATGGCGATGCCGATGTCGGCCTCCTTGAGGGCGGGGGCGTCGTTGACCCCGTCGCCGGTCATCGCCACGATGCGGCCCTGTCGCTTGAGCAGGTCGACGAGGCGGACCTTGTCCTCCGGCGTGACCCGGGCGATGACCCCCACCGTGTCGATCTGGGCGAGGACCGAGTCGTCGTCCATGGAGGCGAACTGCGCGCCCGTCATCACCTCGCCCTCGATGCCCAGCTGGCGCGCGATCGCCCCCGCGGTCACCGCGTGGTCTCCCGTGATCATCCGCACCCGGATGCCCGCTGCCGTCGCCTTCTCGATGGAGGCCTTCGCCGATGGGCGGGGCGGGTCCACGATCCCGACGAGGGACATCAGCTCGAGGCCGTCCGCCACGAGCGCAAGCAGGTCCGCGCCGGCGTCGAAGCTCGACGCGTCGAAGTCCTTGCGTGCGGTCGCCAGCACGCGCAGCCCCTCTCGACCCAGCCGGGCGTTCTCGGCGAGATAGAGCTCCTTGGCCGCGCCGTCGGCCGGCACGGGCCCGGCGTCGGCGTCGTGGACCGTCGCGGCGCGCGCCAGCAGCTCGTCCGGCGCGCCCTTGACGTAGCACCGCACCACGTCACGGCCCGACTCGTCCGTCATGGCGTGAAAGGTGGCCATCAGCTTGTAGGCCGCGTCGAACGGGAGCTCAGCGACGCGAGGATAGGCACGGCGGGTCGCGACGGCGTCCACGCCGCCCTTGGCGGCGAGGGCCACCAAGGCGCCCTCGGTGGGATCGCCGATGAGCGTCCCCGCATCCATCACCGCGTCGGAGGCCAGCACCATCGGAAGGAGGAACGGGTCGAGCGGGACGTCCGGCAGTCCGGCGACCCGGGAGATGCGTCCCTCGGCGGAGTACCCGGTGCCCTCGATGGAGTAGCGCCGACCGACGAGAACCATCTGGACGGCGGTCATCTCGTTGAGGGTGAGGGTTCCGGTCTTGTCGGAGTTGATCGCGGAGGTGGAGCCCAAGGTCTCGGTCGACTGGAGGCGCTTCATGATGGCACCGACCTTGGCCAGTGCCTGGGTGCCGTAGGCGAGGATGGTCGTGACGACGGCCGGCATGTTCTCCGGGAGCGCCCCGATCGCGAAGGCCACGGCTGCGTGGAAGATCGCCGTGAACGTCGCCCCACGTGCCAGGTTGATGACCACGGACACCATGAGCGCCAGGCCCGCGATGAGGAAGATCTGCCGCGTCAGGGTGTCGAGCTGACGAGTGAGTGGGGTCTTGGACTCCTTCGTGGACTGCAGCATCCCGGAGATGTGGCCGACCTCGGTCGTCATGCCGGTCGCGACGACGACGAAGACCCCGGATCCTCGGGTGACGTTGGTGTTCATGTACACCATGTCGCTCCGATCCCCGAGCGGGGTGTCCTGCAGCTCGACCGGCGACGTGCCCTTCGAGACGGGCAGGCTCTCACCGGTCAGGGCGGACTCGGCGACCTCGAGGGTCGCGGCCCGCAGCAGCCGCCCGTCGGCCGGGACGATGTCCCCGGCCTCCACCGCGACGATGTCTCCGGGCACCAGCTGCTCGGCGGGCAGCTGGGCGAGCTGACCGTCACGGGTGACCCTGGCCTTGATGATCATCATCTTCTGGAGTGCGGCGACCGCAGCAGCCGCCTTGCCCTCCTGGCGCAGACCCAGGACGGCGTTGAAGACGGTCAGCAACAGCAGCAGGATGCCGGTCCCCACCTCCTTGAGCGGGTAGAGGCTTCCGATCCCCGCCACGAGGAGCACGACCTGCATCGGGTCGGCGTACTGGCGCAGGAAGGCGTGCACCCGCGTCTCGGACTCGGCGGCCGTGAACCGGTTGGGGCCGACCCGGCGCAGGCGCTCCTGCGCCTCGCTCGTCGTCAGCCCTCGCTCTACGTCCCCCCCGGTGCGTTGGAGCACCTCCACGGCGGGCAGTGTGTGCCAAGCGCTCACCTCGGCAGCAGAACTGACATCCGACGGCAGAGACGGTGTCGCTGGGGTCACGGGGCTCTCCTTGAAGTGACGGTGACGGTCAGCCTCCACCATCGGAGCCCGCGTGTCATCACACAACGCTGGGTGTCAGGCAGGGAGTTGGCCCCGCCTCGTTGCTCATCCCCGCTTGAAGGGCCGCGCCAGCCTTTCGGGCACGTCGCGCCAGAAGCTGACGCCCACCTCCGGCCAGAGGAACGAGCGCACCCGCGTCTGCCATGCGCGCGTGCCGCCCACCTGCCGCCGGATGGCGCGGATGTCGCGGTGCAGGCGGATGGCCTCCTGCGGCGTGGTGCGCTCGGGGCGGTCGTAACGGGCCTTCTCGAGCGTCGCCGTGACCCGTGACATCGCCGTCGCACTCGCCTCGTCGAGGTGGCCCCGCCCGACGTAGCGCTCGCGCAGCTGACGCAGCGTCGCTCCCTCCGGCGCCTCGAGACCAAGGTCGCCCAGATGGGCGGTGAGGTCCTCCCACTCGGCCTCGATGAGGTCCTGCTGGGTCACTGCCGCCCGTCGCCGCCGAACGCGCAGCAGCCAGGCGGTGATCGGCATGACGAGGACCGCGAGCACGAGCACGAGCAGGGTGAGCACGATGACGACGTTGCGCAGGCTGAACGCCGAGCCGACCCGCTGGAGCACGCCCTGGTCCTGGGGCAGCGCCGTCGCGACGGCCGCGCTCGTCGCCGGGGCGCTGCTCGTCGCACCGCCGGAGCCCTCGCTCTCGGTGGCGGAGCGGCCACCTCCGGTGGCGCCCGCGTCACTGCCGAGGACGGCATACGGCGGGGGAGAGCCCGTCCGGACGCCCGGGGTCGGCTCGAAGCGCAGCCAGCCGAAGCCCTCGAAGTAGAGCTCGGGCCAGGAGTGGGCATCGGAGGCCTTGACGAGGTAGCGGTCGGTCCCGGAGGGCTGCCCGGGCAGGAAGCCGATCGCCATCCGTGCGGGGATGCCCTGGGCGCGGGCCATCATGATCATGGCCGTCGCGAACTGCACGCAGTAGCCGCGGCGGGTCTCGTAGAAGTTTCGGATCGGGTCCATGAGCCGGCCGGTCTCGTCGCGCAGCTGCTCGCCGAGGTCGAGGGTGTACGTGTAGCTCGGGCCGCGCAGGTGGTCCTGGATGGCGATCGCCTTGTCGAGTGGGTTGTCGGCGCCGGCGGTCACCTCGTTCGACCACGACTGGACGAGCCCGCGCACGGTGTCGGGCACGGCGTAGTCGTCGTCGGTCACGTCGGGGGAGTCCGGGGTGCCGGAGTCACGCAGCTGTGGCGGCGAGGGCGCGAGGTCGGCGTAGGTCACGGTGTAGGAGCCGACCGATCGCCCCACCCGGACGTCGCGGGTGACCGGGTCGATGGCCCACGGCGTGCCCTCCATCGCGACGGCGACGACGGGGTAGGGCGCAGCGATGCGCGGGGCTGCGAGCGTGTTGTCCGTGACGTTGATGACGTAGTCGCGTCGCTGCGCGGCCGGCGGCAGCGGCTGCGGCTGGCCACTGCCACTGGTGCCGAGCTCGGACCACGTGCCGCGCGAGTAGTACGAGGTCGCCAGCACCCGCAGGGGGCTCTTGGTGAACGCCGTGGTCGTGTAGCTGAGCACCGGCGTCTGGTCCTGGTTGTTCAGGCTCTGGGTGAGGTCCAGCGTGTTGTTGAAGCCCACCGACCCCTCCCCGCTGCCGCCCTCGGCGCGGCCCAGGCCCTCCGTGAGGTAGCGCGGCGGGAAGTGCGGCACGATGACCGGCACGATCAGCGCGAGCGCGACACCGATCGCCCCGAGCTTGAGCGCACCGAGGGAGAAGGAGCGCAGTGCGTCACGGTCGTGGGCGACCTCGTCGACCTCGCTGTGCTCCGCGGGGTTCGCCGTGCCCCAGCGCGAGAAGCCCGCGCGGGCCGTCGTGTGGACCATCAGCAGCCACAGCGCAACCGGGACGATGAAGAAGCGCAGCGCCAGCGCCGTCTGCCCGTTCGCGGCGGTGATGAGGTATGCCGTCAGCAGCGGCAGGCCTGCCGCCGCGGGGCTGCGCCAGGTGGCCGCCATGGCATCGACGCAGATCGCCACTGCGCCGATGATGACGAGCAGCCAGAAGGTGACGCCCTCGTTGAGCGGGGCCGGCGCGCTGTATCGCTGGATCGTTTCGAGCGCCTGCACGCCGAGGTCGCGCGCCACCTCGAAGGTGGCGGGCGTCGGCACCGGCCACGCGAAGGTCTCACCGGCGTAGCGCAGGAGCAGGACGTAGCCGACGACGACCACCTGAGCCAGGACGACGAGCACCTTGGAGCGGGTGAGGCCGCGGGCGAGCAGCCCGACACCGGCGGTCAGGCCGACGACGATGAAGGCCTGGGGCAGCCATGAGCCGGTGAAGAGGGTGGAGATCGGGTAGATCGCGGCGAGGGTCGCCAAGGCGGCGAGGATGGTGATCCTCCAACGTCGGCGGGTCATCGGCTACCTCCCACGGTTGCGGCCGTCAGCACGGCCCAGGCGTGCGACACCTCGTCGTCACGACGCACCGAGACCGCCCGCCAGCCGGCGAGGCGCAGGGCATCGACGTGGGGCGCGACGTCGTCGGCGTCGGACTCGCCGAAGGTACGCGAGTCCAGGACGAAGGCGATCCCGGTCGTTCCCGGTTGGCGCAGGCTGGCCAGCCGGAGCGTCACGTCCTGCTCCCGCGGTCCGACCAGCCCCACGACGAGGCCGCCCGAGGACGCGAGCGACTGAGCGGCGCGCAGGATCTCGTCCTCACCGCTGTCGTGCCGCAGGGTCGTCACGGCGAGGACGTCGAGGATCTCGTCGGAGGTCATCGTGTCGGCCGCACGAGAGCTCTCCACGGTCTCGACACAGACGACGTGGACGGCATAGCCGGAGTCGATGAGGTGGACGGCGACCGACGCGGCGGCGGTGACCGCCCACTCGAACGACGAGGAGGCTCCGCTGCCGCCGTGGGCGGCCGGACGCGGGTCGAGCACGATGACGGCACGACGCTGGGCGGGCCGGTCCTCCTGGCGGACCATGAGGTCGCCGGTGCGTGCCGTCGCCGGCCAGTGGATCCGCCGCAGGTCGTCGCCGTCGCGATACTCGCGGATCGTGACGTCGTCCTCCCCGTGCAGGGAGATGAGGTGGGCCTGCTCGCCCTCGGTGCCGACGCCGGCGCTCGCCTGCCGGCTCGACGACAGCGGGTGCACGGCCGGCAGGACGACGAGGTCGGTCGTACCCTCGAGCACGGCGTGCCGGTTGGCCAGCCCGAAGGGATCCTGCACCTGTACTCCCAGTGGACCGAGGCGGTGGCGACCGCGCACGTGCGACCGCACCTGGTAGTCGATGGCCCGCACCCGCCCGGGCGGAATGCGCCCGACGACGAAGCGGGGACGGTCGCCGAGCACGTAGTCCAGGCGCTCCTCGGCGAGGAAGATCGGGGTCGTCGTCGACGAGACGTTCTCGAAGGAGAGGGTCACGGCGGCGTCCTGGCCGACGCTGATCCGCTCGGGACGGGTGTGACGCTCGATGCGCATCCGGGTCCTACGGGTGCGCACGAGCACGGACGAGATGACCGGCAGCGCGATGAGCAGCACGCCGAAACGGGTGAGGTCGGGGAAGCCGAAGATGATTCCTGCCAGCACCAGCGTGATGCCCGAGCCGAAGAAGGCGCGGCCGCGGGTCGTGAGGACGTTGCGCAGGGCGCGCATGGGTCGGTCCTGCCCCTCAACGAGCGGCAGCCGGCACCGGAACCTGGCGGAGCAGGTCGGCGACGACCTCGGTCGTCGTGCGGCGAGCCAGCTGGGTCTCGCTCGATGGCATCAGGCGGTGCGAGAGCACGGAGGACGCGAGCACCTGCACGTCGTCCGGTATGACGTGGTCGCGTCCCTCGAGGGCTGCGTGCGCCCGGGACGCGCGCAGCAGGTGCAGGGCGGCCCGTGGCGACGCCCCCAGGCGCAGCGCCGACGTGGAGCGCGAACGTGTGACGAGGTCGACGATGTACTGCCGCACGGCGGGACTCGCGTGCACCCGGGTCACCTGCGCGACGACGGTGTTGATCGTGTCCGCGTCAGTGACGGCCACGAGGTCGTCGAGCGGGTCGTGTGCACCGTGGCTCTCGAGCAGGTCGAGCTCGGCCCGTGGGCTCGGATAGCCCATCGAGATCCTGGCCATGAAACGGTCGCGCTGGGCCTCCGGGAGAGGGTAGGTGCCCTCCATCTCGATGGGGTTCTGCGTCGCCATGACGATGAAGGGGGCCTGGAGCGGGTAGGTCGTGCCGTCGACGGTGACCTGGCGCTCCTCCATCGACTCCAGCAGGGCGGACTGGGTCTTGGGCGAGGCGCGGTTGATCTCGTCACCGACGACGACGTTGGCGAAGATGGCACCGGGACGGAACTCGAAGCGGCGCGCGTCCTGGTTGAAGATGCTGACGCCGGTGACGTCGCTCGGCAGCAGGTCGGGAGTGAACTGGATGCGGCGCACCGTGGCGTCGATCGAGCGGGCCAGGGTCTTGGCGAGCATCGTCTTGCCGACGCCCGGGACGTCCTCGATGAGCAGGTGACCACCGGCGAAGAGCACGGTCACCGTCGTGCGGACGACGTCCGGCTTGCCCTCGATGACGCTCGTCATGGCACCGGCGAGCCGGTCGGCCACACGGTGGATGAGCTCGAGGTCGGCGGCCTGCGGCGCCGTGCCCGTGCTGAGGCCGGTCTCGGTCATGGTCACGCTGTCCTCCGGTGGTTCGGTGCCTCTGTCAGTGCCTCTGTCAGGGCGGATGTAGGGCGCTGTCAGGGCGGCGCTGTCAGGGCGCTGTCAAAGCGCGCTCGGTCGTGACGGGCGCGCGTCCTTCGTGATCTTCTCCCATGTACCCGTGATGCAGGAAGGCCAGGGGGAGTCGTGACCTTAATGGAGACCAGCTCACTTCCCTTCCACTTCACCTCGAATCCACTTTCCCCCACGGTGAACGTCGCGGGAGCGAAAAGAGTTCGCAACGTCCCCGATCGCCGTCCGCTCACCCCTCGGCTGCCGTATGCCGCACGGCTCGGCATGCGACCGCGGCGTCGGCGCGAGAGAGCCCACCACTTCGCTCCACAGGCGCTGACCTGCCCAAACGGGGGACACGAGGGGCCGAAAGCGGCGCAGCCTCGTTGACGGTGGAGCAAAGTGGAGTACGGTGGAGCAACAAGGTGAGGTTGGGACGCCCTGGGTCGACAAAGGGGAGGTGGCGCACCATGTTTCTGGGGACGCACACTCCTCGGCTCGACGAGAAGGGCAGGCTCTTCCTGCCGGCGAAGTACCGGGAGCGGATGGCGGGCGGCCTCGTCGTGACCCGTGGCCAGGAGCGCAGCCTCTACATCTTCCCGATGGACGAGTTCGCCAGCATCACCGAGCAGATGCGCCTGGCACCGACGACGAGCAAGGCCGCCCGGGACTACATGCGCGTCTTTCTCTCCGGCGCGTCCGACGAGATCCCCGACAAGCAGGGCCGCTTCACGATCCCGGCACCCCTGCGCCAGTACGCCGGCCTCGAACGCGAGGTCACCGTCATCGGCGCCGGCTCGCGACTTGAGGTCTGGGACAGCACCTCCTGGAACAGCTACCTGCAGCAGAGCGAGCAGAGCTTCGCCGAGACCGCCGAGGAGGTCGTCCCCGGACTGTTCTGACCAGCCCGCACGCCGCCACAGGCAGCACACCCACCCTGACGCCCTCGACGCCCACCCGACATCCGCCCGTACGACCTGAGAGCCGGCCTCCAGCCGCTTCGCACCCGAGACGACTTCCCCCGTCCCGGGCGCCGCAGCGGATGGGGACCCGCCCGCAGGTCCCGACACCCGGCCGCAACGAAACGCGAAGGACGTGCCATGACCGACCGAGGGGACGACGTCGACGCCCCCGGCGTCGACGCCTCTCGTGGTGATGCCCGTGACCGGCACGTGCCGGTGATGCGCGACCGGATCCTCGAGCTGCTGACCCCCGCCCTCGAGCGTGAGGGCAGCGTCCACGTCGATGCCACGCTCGGTATGGGCGGCCACGCGGAAGGCGTCCTCGAACGCTTCCCGGCCACCACCGTCGTCGGCATCGACCGTGACCGCGAGGCGCTCGCGCTCTCGGCCGAGCGTTTGGCCCGGTTCGGATCGCGGTTCCGCCCGGTGCATGCGGTCTACGACGACATCCCCGCCGTCGTGGGCGACCTCGGGCTCCACTCCGTCGAGGGCATCCTCTTCGACCTCGGCGTCAGCTCGCTGCAGCTGGACGAGGCCGATCGTGGGTTCGCCTACCGTGTCGATGCGCCCCTGGACATGCGGATGGACCAGTCGACCGGGATCACGGCCGCCGACGTGCTCAACACCTATGACGCGGCCGAGCTCACCAGGGTGCTGCGCGACTACGGCGAGGAGCGCTTCGCCCGCAAGATCGCCGCGGCCGTCGTGCGGGAGCGAGAGAAGGAGCCCTTCACGACCTCCGGGCGGCTCGTCGAGCTGCTGCGGCGCGCGATCCCGATGGCCTCGCAGCGCCAGAGCGGGCACCCCGCCAAGCGCACCTTCCAGGCCCTGCGGATCGAGGTCAACGACGAGCTGCACGTGTGGAGCCGTGCCGTGACCAGTGCCCTGGAGGTGCTCGCCGTGGGTGGGCGCATAGCGGTGCTGTCGTACCACTCGCTCGAGGACCGCACGACCAAGCGAGCGCTGGCCGCGGGAGCGACCTCGAGCACGCCACCCGGGCTGCCGGTCGAGCTACCGGAGCACGCGGCCTACCTCTCGCTCGTGACGCGCGGTGGGGAGCAGCCCGGCGACGCGGAGGTCGCCCTCAACCCACGGGCCGCGTCGGCCCACCTGCGGGTGGCCGAGCGCGTCCGCCCCACCGGGCGCACAGCGAGCCGGCCCGCCCGGTCGACGAAGACGACGAGGGGCACCACGAGTACCCGCACCAGCACGAAGGGAACCACCCGATGAGCCAGATGACCGCCACAGCCCGCCCGCTCCGGGCCCCACGACGGAGCGCGGCGCCGGTCTCGCCGTTGCGCGTCCTGCCGGCTCGGATCGGCAGCAGCGGCAACGGGGCCTTCGCCACGCTGTGCATCGTGATGCTCACGGCCGGGCTCATCGCCCTGCTCCTGCTCAACACCGCCCTCGCCCAGGGCTCCCTCGGTGTCGGTCAGCTGCAGCGTGACTCGGCACGGCTCACCGACGCGGCGAGCAACCTGCAGGAGGACATCGACCGGGCATCCGCGAGTGGCGCCCTGGCCCGCAGCGCCTCGCAGCTCGGCATGGTGCGGATGAACCGGCGCGCGTACATCGACCTGCGCACGGGCAAGGTCACCGGGGAGGCAGAGCCCGCGACGAAGGCTCTCGCAGTCACCATCGTCACGAGCCCGATGCCCCTCGCGGTCACCAAGAAGGTCAAGAGCGTGCTGAAGTCGGCCACGTCGGTCGCGACCAGGGCGCAGACCTCGGCCGCGAAGGCGGCCGAGCGTGCAGCCGCAGCAGCCGCGGCAGCGTCGGCAGCGGCGGCCGCCAAGGCGGCAGCAGACCAGAAGAAGAAGGCGGAGGCAGCGGGCGTGCCGGCTCCGGGCGCGACCCCCGCCGCGACCCCGGGCGTCACCCCGGGGGCGACGACCCCTGCGACGACCCCTGGGTCGACCCCTGGTTCGACGCCGGGCGCCACGCCGAGCTCCACGGGTGCCACGGGAACGGCAGGGGGCACGGCCACACTGGGGGCGACCGCCGACCCGTCCACCGGGACCGCCCCGACGACCGCGAGGTGACAGCGTGACGCCGACCCGAGGCTTCCAGCAGGGCCGACCCGACAGCCGCGCCGCCGTCGCCGGGCGCGCTGGCAGGACGCCCGCCGCACCTCGCGTGAAGGGGGCGGGAACGACCCGGAGCGCGGCCTCGGCCACCTCACCGCGGGACCCGCGCCCGGCGACCGGCCGTTCGACCACCGGCAGTTCGACCACCGGCGGTTCCGCCACCGGCCGCGCGGCCACGGGACGTTCGGCCGCGGGACCTTCATCGACCGGGCGCTCGTCGAAGTCTGGGCAGGCCGCGGCCGGACGCACCGCCAGCAGTCGAGTCCGCCGCACCGATGCGCGGTCGACAACGGCAGGTGCAGGCCGCGGACCCGCCCCGAAGCGCTCGGCCTCCCCTCGTCCGCCGCGGCGACGCCGTCGTCGCCTCCGCATCTCGACCGCGAACCCGCGGCGCCGTGCCCGCGTCATGTTCGCCGCGATCCTCGTCATCTTCACCGTCTTCGCCGGCCAGCTCCTGCGCATCCAGGCGTTCGACGCCTCGGCGACGCAGGCGGCGGCCTTGACCAAGCGGCTCGTCAAGACCCTCACCCCCGCGATGCGGGGCCAGATCCTCGACACGAACGGCCAGGTGCTCGCGGACTCCGTCGAGCGCTACACGATCGCGGCCAACCCGAAGGCCGTCAAGGAGTACTCCCTCACCGTCGACGGTGAGGCCCGGGACGTCGGCGTCGCGGGTGCAGCGGCTGCGCTGTCACCCCTGCTCGGTATGGACGAAGCCGCGCTGACCAAGGTCCTCAGCCGACCGAACACGCTCTACTCGATCGTCAAGAAGGACGTCAACCCGGCCGTCTACCGAGAGGTCAGGGCTCTCGGCATCCCGGGCATCAGCGGGCAGAAGACAGCCGACCGGATCTATCCCACCGCGATGGCCGCGGGCGAGATCGTAGGGTTCGTCAACCAGGCGACCCAGCAAGGCGCTGCTGGCGTTGAGGCGATGCTCGACAGCACCCTCGCCGGCACGCCGGGCCGCGCCGTGGCGGAGCGGGCGCGGGACGGGTACGTCATCCCCGGCTCGCAGCGGGTCGACACCCCCGTCGTCAACGGACGCGACGTCAAGCTGACGATCGACGCCGACCTGCAGTGGTACACCCAGAACGCCCTCGCCAAGCAGGTCACCGCGGTCGGCGCGCAGTCCGGCACGGCCGTCGTCATCGAGGCGGCGACCGGCAAGATCCGGGCGTCCGCGAGCTACCCGACGTACGACTCCAACGACCCGGCCGCCTCGAAGAGCAACCTCGCGAACCGGGCGTTCTGGGAGGCCTTCGAGCCCGGCTCCACGGGCAAGCTGATGACGATGGCCACTGCCCTCGAGGAGAAGGTCGTGACGCCCGACACCGGCGTCATCGTGCCGGTGCGGCTGCCGCGAGCCGGGATCCGCTTCAAGGACAACGAGCCCCACGGAGTGGAGTACATGACGGCGACGGGCGTCATCGCGAAGTCCTCCAACATGGGCACGATGCTCATCGGTGAGCGCGTCGACCCGTCCGTGCTGGAGTCCTACTACCGCAAGTTCGGCATCGGGCAGAGGACGCCGGTCGGCTTCCCCGGCGAGTCCGCCGGGCAGCTGGCGCCGTCGGCCAAGTGGAACGCGGCGCAGCGCTACACGCTCCTCTTCGGCCAGGGCTACTCGCTCACGGCGGTCCAGGCGACGAGCGTGTTCGCGACGATCGCCAACAAGGGCGTCCGGGTGCCGCCGTCGCTCATCGAGGGCACCGTCGACGACAACGGCAACTTCCTGGCCGCGCCGGCCCGGACGCCGGTCCGGGTCGTCACCGAGGACACGGCAACGAAGCTGTCGAGGATGATGGAGGAGGTCACCGGCGAGAACGGCACGGCGAGTGCGGCCCGCATCAAGGGCTACCGCGTCGCCGGCAAGACCGGCACGGCCGACCGCTACGACGAGAAGGTCAAGGGCTACAACGGCTTCACCGCCTCGTTCATCGGTTACGCCCCGGCTGACAACCCGAAGTACGTCGTGGGCGTCTACATCCAGAAGCCCAGTGCCGGCATGTTCGGTGGCATGCTCGCCGGACCGGTCTTCAACCAGGTGATGAGCTACCTGCTCGAGCGCACCAGCGCACCACCCAGCACCAAGTCCGACCTTGACTACCACGTCTGGGCCACGAAGCCGCTGTCCGAGAACGACCCGACCGTCATCAGCAATGCTCGGGCCAAGCGGGATGGCCTGTAAGTTGGGATGACGTGTCACCTTCCCCCCTTCGACCCGCCACGCCGGGTGTGCCGCTGCGCCACCTGACGTCCAGGACCCGGGTTGGCGACGCCGTCCGCATCGCCGCTGGAGGCCCTGGGGCCGAAGGGGTGGTCGTCACCGGCGTCACGCTCGACAGCCGTTCCGTCCTTCCCGGTGACCTGTATGCCGCCCTCCCGGGCTTCAACGTGCACGGTGCGGACTTCTCGGTCCAGTCCGTCGCGGCCGGCGCCGTCGCGGTCCTCACCGACGCCCCCGGCCTCGCGCGGGCCCAGGACACGGGGGTGCCCGTCCTGCTCGCGGACCGGCCCCGCGACGTCCTCGGCGAGATCGCGGCGACGGTCTACGGCCGCCCGGCCGAGAAGCTGACGATGCTGGGGGTGACGGGCACCAACGGCAAGACGACGACGGCATACCTGCTCGAGTCGGCGCTGCGGGCCCACGGCCGGCGCACGGGTCTCATCGGGACGGTGGAGACGCGCATCGGCGACACTCGGCTGGACTCCGAGCGCACGACGCCCGAGGCCACCGACCTGCACGCGCTTCTCGGCCTCATGCTCGAGCGCGGCGTCGATGACTGCGTCATGGAGGTATCGAGCCACGCGCTGGAGCTGCGCCGCGTCGACGGCGTCGTCTACGACGTGGCACTCTTCACCAATCTCTCGCAGGACCACCTCGACTTCCACGCGACGATGGACGACTACTACGCCGCCAAGGCCTCGCTCTTCACCCCCGACCGATCGCGTGCTGCCGTGGTCTGCGTCGACGACGCGTGGGGGGCCCGCCTGGCCAGTCAGTCGCACGTGCCGACGACGACCTTCGCCTCGCAGGCCCCCGGCGAACGGCACCGCGCAGGCGCAGGCGACGTGGACGCCGTTGACGCCGCCCCGCCTGCCGACTGGGTGGTCGACGAGGACGCTTCCGGAGCCTTCACCGTGCGCGAGACCTCAGGTCAGCGGGTGATCTCCCTCGTCTCGCACCTGCCCGGTCAGTTCAACGTCGCCAACACCGCCCTCGCCGCACTGGCCCTGCTCACGCTCGGCCTCAGCGTGCGCGAGGTCGAGCAGGCCCTTGCCGTGCCTCCCGACGTGCCCGGCCGGATGGAGGTCGTGTCGCCCGGTGGCCGGGGCGGTCCCCGCTGCATCGTCGACTTCGCCCACACCCCCGATGCCGTCGACGCGGCCCTCAAGGCGCTGCGACCGAGCACGTCCGGCCGGCTGATCGCCGTGCTGGGCGCAGGTGGTGACCGGGACCGTGGCAAGCGGCCGGGGATGGGAGCTGCCGCCGCGCGCCGCGCCGACATCGTCGTCGTCACCGACGACAACCCGCGCTCCGAGGCCGCTGCCGACATTCGCACCGCCGTCATCGCGGGGGCCCGTCAGAGCGTGGCGTCGGGTCGCGCCCGAGCGACTGAGATCATCGACGGCGGGTCGCGCTCCAGCGCGATCTCCGAGGCCGTCGCCATCGCCGTCCTCGGTGCCGGCTCGCGCGACGCCGTCGACACCGTCGTCGTGCTCGGCAAGGGACACGAGAAGGGTCAGGAGATCCACGGAGTGAAGCATCCGTTCGACGACCGGGAGGCCGTGCGCGCCGCCCTCGTGGCCGCGAGGGCCGGTGTGGGCCTGTGATCGGGCTGACCCTCGCCGAGATCCGTGACCTCACCGGCGGGCGCGTCGTCGGCTGCGACGCACCTGACGACGTCGTCGTCGACGGTGTCGTCACCACCGACTCGCGCGACTGCACCCCCGGCAGTCTCTACGTCGCCCGGATCGGTGAGCACGCCGACGGGCACGCCTACATCGACTCCGCCGTCCGCGCCGGTGCCGTCGCTGCCCTCGTGTCGCGACCCGTGCAGGGAGCCGCTCAGGTCGTCGTCGAGGACGTGCAGACCGCCTTCGGCGCGGTTGCGCGTGGCGTCGTCGACCGGGCCCCGGAGCTCCGGGTCGTCGGCATCACGGGCAGCTCGGGCAAGACCTCCACCAAGGACCTGCTCGCCTCGGTGCTGTCGTCCGTGGCTGAGACGGTCGCACCGGTCAACAGCCTGAACGGTGAGATCGGAGTGCCGCTCACGGTGTGCCGTGTCACGCCGGCGACGCGCTTCCTCGTCGCCGAGATGGGCGCCCGGGGCATCGGCCACATCGCCTACCTCACGCGGATCGCGCCGCCACAGGTGGGCATCGTGCTCAACGTGGGCAGCGCCCACGTCGGCCAGTTCGGCTCCCGGGCCAACATCGCCGTAGCCAAGGCCGAGCTGCCACAGGCGGTGCCCGCCGAGGGCCTCGCGGTCCTCAACGCCGACGACCCGATCGTTGCCGCGATGGGCGACGGGTTGGCCTGCCGCGTGCAGCTCGTCGGGCTGTCGCCCGATGCCGACGTCCGCGCCGACGACGTCGTCCTCGACGAGCGCGGCAGGGCGGCATACACCCTCGTGTGCCCGCAGGGCACCGCGCGGGTCACCCTGCGACAGAGCGGAGCCCATCACATCGGCAACTCGCTCGCCGCCGCCGCCGCAGCCCTCGAGCTCGGCCTGTCGCTCGACCAGGTCTGCGCCGGGCTCTCCGCCGCCGACGCCGCCAGCCGCTGGCGGATGGAGCTCACCGAGCGACCCGATGGCGTCCTCGTCGTCAATGACGCCTACAACGCCAACCCTGACTCGGTGCGTGCGGCACTCGACGCCGTGGCCGCGATGGCCGTCACGGGCAGGCGCTGGGCCGTCCTCGGCGGCATGCTCGAGCTCGGCGCCGACAGCGACGCAGAGCACGAGGCCGTGGGCGCGTATGCCGCCCGGCTGGGCTTCGACAGGCTCGTGGCCGTCGGGGAGGGGGCCAGGCCCGTCGCGGCCGCGTTCCCGGGCGCGCAGTGGCTGGCCGACACCGACGCGGCCCAGAGGTTGATCGAGGAGCAGGTCGTGGCCGGCGACGTCGTGCTCCTCAAGTCCAGCCGTGACAGCGGGTTGCGCTGGCTCGGCGACCGGCTCGCGGGTCTCGACGAGAAGGTGACCACGTCGTGAAGGGCGTCCTTCTCGCAGCGTCGTTCTCGCTGCTCATCTCGCTGTTCGGCACCCCGCTCTTCATCAAGTTCCTCGTCAAGCGCGGCTACGGGCAGTTCATCCGCGACGATGGCCCGACCTCGCATCACACCAAGCGCGGCACGCCCACGATGGGCGGCGCGGTCATCCTCGCGGCCACCCTGGGCGCCTACCTGCTCGCCCACCTCTTCATGCTCAACCCGCCGACGGCGAGCGGTCTGCTCGTCCTCTTCCTCATGGCTGGTCTCGGCTTCATCGGCTTCCTCGACGACTTCATCAAGATCAGCAAGCAGCGCAGCCTGGGTCTCCGGTCGAGGGAGAAGCTCATCGGACAGACCTTGGTCGGGATCGTCTTCGCCGGTCTCGCGCTTCAGTTCCCCAACGACCAGTACCGCACTCCTGCCTCGCTGCTCGTCTCGTTCGTCCGCGACACGAACATCAGCCTCGCGCTCGGCGGCAGCACCGTCGTCGGCGTCGTGCTGTTCGTGCTCTTCGCCAACGTCATGATCGCCGGCGCCTCCAACGGGGTGAACCTCACCGATGGTCTCGACGGCCTCGCGACCGGCGTGTGCACCATGGTCTTCGGCGCGTATGTCCTCATCAGCATCTGGACGTTCAACCAGAACTGCCAGACCAACCCCGGCATCAAGTGCTACGAAGTGCGCGACTCGCACGACCTCGCGCTGGTCGCGGCCGCAGGCATGGGCGCCTGCTTCGGCTTCCTCTGGTGGAACGCGACGCCGGCCAAGATCTTCATGGGCGACACCGGGTCGCTCGCCCTCGGCGGTGCGCTCGCCGGGCTCGCGATCACGACCCACACGGAGCTCCTCCTCATCGTCCTCGGCGGCATGTTCGTGCTCGAGACGCTGTCGGTGGTCGCGCAGGTGGCGTCGTTCAAGACGACCGGCAAACGGGTGCTGCGCATGGCGCCGCTCCACCACCACTTCGAGATGGTGGGCTGGAACGAGGTCACCGTCGTCGTCCGCTTCTGGATCATCGCCGGCCTCTTCGTCGCGCTCGGCCTCGGCATCTTCTACGCCGAGTGGGTGGTGGGCTCACAGTGACCTTCGACCCGACCTACGAGCCGCGCGAGGGCCTGACCCACCGCGACGCCGACTGGTCCGGCATCGACGTGCTCGTCGTCGGCCTCGGGGTCTCCGGCTTCGCCGCCGCCGACGCGCTCGCCGAGCGGGGGGCGATGGTGACCGCCGTGTCGCGCGACGTCACCGAGACGATCACGGAGCGCGCGACGATCCTCGAGATCCTCGGCGCTGGATGTGCGTCTGGGCCCGGAGCACGTCGTCGAGGCGCCGCCCGGGACCCAGCTCGTCGTCACGTCGCCGGGCGTGCCGCCGCACGACCCGTTGATGCTAGCTGCCGCGACGTCCGGCATCCCGGTCTGGGGGGAGGTCGAGCTCGCGTGGCGGATGCGCGCCGAGGAGGGCGCGGCGCCGTGGCTCACGGTGACCGGGACGAACGGCAAGACCACCACGGTCGGCATGCTCGCCTCGATCCTGCGGGCGGGCGGCCTGCGTGCGACCAGCGCCGGCAACATCGGCACGCCGCTCCTCGAGGCGGTGCTGCACCCCGAGCCCTACGACGTGCTGGCCGTCGAGCTGTCGAGCTTCCAGCTGCACTGGCAGCGCTCGATCTCCGCCGTCGCGTCGGCCGTGCTCAACGTCGCTCCCGACCACCTCGACTGGCACGGCGGCTACGCGGAGTACCTCCGCGCCAAGGGCAGGATCTACGAGAACACCCATCTCGCCTGCATCTACAACGTCGCGGACCTCCAGACGGAGCAGCTCGTCATGGAGGCGAACGTCGTGGAGGGCTGTCGTGCGATCGGCTTCACGACCGGCATACCGGCGCCGTCGATGATCGGCGTGGTGGATGACGTCCTCGCCGACCGCGCCTTCGTCGAGCAGCGGCAGCGGTCGGCGGCCGAGCTCTGCACGCTCGCCGACCTGCAGGGGGACGGGCCACCCCCGCCGCCGCACTACGTCGCCAACGCCCTCGCGGCGGCCGCGCTCGCGCGCGCCTACGGGGTCGGCCCGATCGCCGTGCGCGACGGTCTGCGCGCCTTCCGGCCCGACCGGCACCGCATCGCCGAGATCGCGACGGTGGGAGGCGTCCGGTTCGTCAACGACTCCAAGGCGACCAACCCGCACGCGGCCGCTGCGGCGATCCGCTCCTTCGACTCGGTCGTCTGGGTCGCTGGCGGCCTGCTCAAGGGCGCCGACGTCGACAGCCTTGTCGAGGAGATGGCCTCCCGGTTGCGCGGCGTCGTGCTGATCGGCGCCGACCGGGCCCAGATCGCCGACGCCCTTTCCCGACACGCACCCGATGTCCGCATCATCGACGTGCCCGACACCGACACTGGGGTCATGGACCGTGTCGTCACGCACGCAGCGCGGCTCGCCCAGCCCGGCGACGTCGTGCTGCTCGCCCCTGCGGCCGCGTCGATGGACATGTTCACCAACTACGGTGCGCGGGGCGACGCCTTCGAGGAGGCGGTCCGCAGGCACGCCGAGTCCTACGGCGGCCTGGAGTGAGCGCTACGACGGAGAGGTCGGCCGCGGGACGTCACGACGGCCGGCCTCGCGCGACCCATCATCGGCAAGCTCGAGTCGCCGCTCACGACGTACTACCTGCTGCTCGGGGCGACCGGGGCACTCGTCGTCATCGGTCTGGTCATGGTCTTCTCCGCGTCGAGCGTCGAGTCGCTGCTCGCCGACCAGGCCTCCTACACGGTCTTCCTGCGTCAGCTGCTCTTCGCCGTCGTCGGTGGCCTCGGGGCGGCGCTCGCCAGCCGCCTCGACGTGCGGTGGTGGAAGCGCCTCGCCTTCCCGATGCTCGTCGTCTCGGTGGCCCTGCTCGCCGCGGTCATCCCCTTCGGCAAGATGATCAACGGCAACCGCAACTGGCTCGCGCTCGGCCCGGTCCAGGTGCAGCCGTCCGAGTTCGCAAAGGTCGCGCTCGTCCTCGTCGGCGCGATGATCTTCGCCAACAAGTCAGCGCGGATGACGAGCCTGCTGCATGTCGTGCTGCCCTATCTCGTGCCGATCTCCGCGATCGTGCTCGCCCTCGTCCTGGCCGGCCACGACCTCGGCACCGCGATGGTGTTCCTCGTCATCATCGCGGCGGTCCTCGCCGTCGCCGGCGCTCCGAAGCGGATCTTCGCCATCGGTGCCCTCTTCGCCGCCGCGGGCGTCGCGTTCCTCGTGGCCGGCAGCAACAACCGCATGGACCGCATCGGCAACTTCTTCAACCCGGCGTGCCAGTCCGACCCCGACGGCTACTGCGGTCAGTCGGTGCACGGAATGTACGCCCTGGCCGACGGCGGCTGGTGGGGCGTCGGGCTCGGGGCGTCGAAGGAGAAGTGGGAGTGGCTCTCCGAGGCGCACAACGACTTCATCTTCGCCATCATCGGCGAGGAGCTCGGACTGCCCGGCACGCTGATGATCCTCGCGCTCTTCGCCGTGCTCGCCTGGGCCTGCTACCGGCTCGTCAGCCGCACCCAGGACCGCTTCGTCCGGATAGCGGGTGTCGGCATCATGGCCTGGCTCCTGGGACAGGCGATCATCAACATCGGTGCCGTCATCGGGCTCTTCCCGGTCATCGGCGTGCCGTTGCCGCTCGTCTCCGCGGGCGGCTCGTCGCTCGTGACGACGCTGCTCGCGCTCGGCATCCTGCTGTCCTTCGCCCGCAACGAGCCCGGCTGCAGCTCGCTGCTCGCCGCGCGTCCGAGCATGCTGCGCCGGTCGCTGGCCGTGCTCCCCTCGCGACCCCGTGGGGTCGCGCCACGTCGCAGGGGTCGGTGATCACGCTGTCCACCCCCACCTCCGTCCTGCTCGCGGGAGGAGGCAGCGCCGGACACGTGTCCCCACTGCTCTCCCTCGCCGACGCGCTGCGCCGGCGCCACCCGGACGCGCGGGTCACCGCGCTCGGCACCCGTGAAGGTCTCGAGGCGCGGCTCGTCCCCGCCCGCGGGATCGAGCTGCGCTTCGTGCCCAAGGTGCCGCTGCCGCGGCGCCCGAGCGGTGACCTGCTCAGGCTCCCGGGCAACCTGCGCGCCGCGGTCGCGGCGGCCGGTGCGGCGATCGACGAGACGTCGGCGCAGGTCGTCGTCGGCTTCGGCGGCTACGTCAGTGTCCCGCCTACGTGGCCGCGCGGCGCCGCCGAGTGCCGATCGTGGTGCACGAGCAGAACGCCCGGGCCGGCATCGCCAACCGCCTCGGGGCGCGCTGGAGCGCCCACGTGGCGACCACCTTCTCCGGCACGTCGCTGTCGCACGCCAGACGCATCGGCATGCCGCTGCGGCGCGAGGTCGCCACCCTCGACCGCGCCGCGTCGCGCCCCGAGGCAGCCGAGCTCTTCGGGCTCGACGCCGACCGCACGACCGTTCTCGTCACGGGCGGCTCGCTCGGTGCCCTGCGGCTCAACGAGGCCTTCCGGGCCCGGGTCACCCAGCTCGGGGACGCCGGCATCCAGGTGCTGCACGTCACCGGCCTCGGCAAGGAGTTCGACCCGGGGGGGGACCACGTCGTCGGGTGGTGCCCGGTACGTCGTCGTCCCGTACGCCGACCGGATGGAGCTGGCGTATGCCGCCGCCGACCTCGTCGTTGCCCGATCAGGCGCCAACACGGTGTGCGAGCTGACCGCCGTTGGCCTGCCTGCCGTCTACGTTCCGCTGCCGGTCGGCAACGGTGAGCAGCGGCTGAATGCCGCGGACGTCGTCGCTGCAGGCGGAGGACTCATCGTCGACGACGCCGAGTTCACGCCGGAGTGGATCGACCGTCACCTCGTCTCGCTCGCCACGGACCCCGGCGCGGCTCGCCGAGATGGGTCGACGGGCGCGAGAGCTCGGTGAGCCACGAGCGGACGAGCTGCTCGCCGACCTCGTCGACGACGCCGGGAAGGACGGCTCGTGAGCCCGACACCGACCCTCGTCCCGGGCACGCCGGACCGGGCGGCGATTCCCAGCGTGGAGAACCCCTTCGCGGACGCGCGGTTCGACTTCAGCGCTCCCGTGCCCGACGCCGCCACCCTGGGCCGGGTCCACTTCCTCGCCATCGGCGGGGCCGGCATGTCGGGTGTGGCCCGGATCATGCTGGCGCGCGGCATCGGCGTCACGGGCAGCGACGCCAAGGACGTGCCAGTGCTGCGTGCGCTCGAGGCGGAGGGGGCCGCCGTCTGGGTCGGCTTCCACGAGGGTCACCAGGAGCGGGCCGACGCCGTGGTGATGAGCTCGTCGATCCGCGACGACAACGTCGAGCTCGTCGCGGCGCGTGAGCGCGGCGTCCCCGTGCTCCACCGCGCGCAGGGCCTCGCCGCGCTGATGAGCGGCCGTCGCCCGGTCGCGGTGGCGGGTGCCAACGGCAAGACGACGACCACCTCGCTGCTCACCGTCGCGCTGCAGGGATGCGGCCTCGACCCGTCCTTCGCCGTGGGTGGCGAGCTGGCGAAGCACGGCACCAACGCCCACGACGGCCGCGACGACGTCTTCGTCGTCGAGGCCGACGAGAGTGACGGGTCCTTCGTGGTCTACCACCCCGAGGTGGCGATAGTGACGAACGTGCAGCCGAAGGCCGAA
>CAWFKL010000006.1:0-106330 GCA_963816385.1 uncultured Actinomycetota bacterium | reverse complement strand
GTGGTGATCGGCAGCGGCGGCGGCGGCATCGACGTCGGCGAGACGCAGTACTACGACTTCTTCGTCGAGCACGGCCGCAAGGTCACGCCCTACGCGATTCCGATCTCGATCGTCGGGATGATGTCGAGCGAGATCTCGATCTCGCTGCGCCTGCGCGGCGTCAGCCACGTGCTGTCCTGCGGCTGCACGAGCTCGACCGATGCGATCGGCTACGCCGCCGGCGCTGATTCGATCCGGCGAAGCCGACGTCGCTGCTGTCGGGCGGCGCCGACGCGTGCGTCACGCCGGGCATGATCTTCGGGTTCTCGCGCATGCACGTGATGTCGACCGCCTACAACGACACGCCCGGCGCAGGCGTCGCGGCCGTTCGATCGCGGCCGCGACGGGTTCGTGCTCGGCGAAGGGGCGTGGATGGTCGTGCTCGAGAGCGAAGACGCGGGCGCGGGCGCGCGGCGCGCACATCTACGCCGTCGATCGACGGCTACGGATCGACCTGCGACGCCTATCACCGCGTGCAGATGGCGCCGGACGGCGTCGAGATCGTGCGCGCGATCACGCTCGCGATCGAGCGCTCCGGCCGGGCGCGCGACGAGATCGGCTACGTCAACTATCACGGCACCTCGACGGTGCTGAACGACGCGGTCGAATCGCGCTGCGTCCGGCAGGTGTTCGGCGACCATGCCGACACGCTGGCCGGGTCGTCGGTCAAGTCGATGATCGGCCACCCGCAGGGCGCGAGCGGCGCCGCCGGCATCGTCACCGCGGCGCTGGCGATCGAGCGCGACTTCCTGCCGCCGACGATCAACCAGACGCGAGTCCGACCCGGCCTGCGACCTCGACTACGTGCCGAATCGCGGCCGCGCCGCCCACGTCGACGCGGCGCTGTGCAACTGCCTCGGCTTCGGATCGAAGAACAGCGCCATGGTGATCGGACGCGTGAGTGAACCAGGAATCGTTGAGTCGACTTCGAATCGATTCCGATCGAGCTCCGATCGACGAACTCTGAGCCTCGAAGTGATCGCTCATGCATGACGTGGTGATCGTCGGCGCCGGACCGGCCGGCG
Source organism: uncultured Actinomycetota bacterium (assembly GCA_963816385.1). GTDB lineage: Bacteria > Actinomycetota > Actinomycetes > Actinomycetales > Dermatophilaceae > CAWFKL01. The sequence goes on along the minus strand of CAWFKL010000006.1, from coordinate 105,266 downwards.
CGTGGCCGCGACGGTGCTGGCGCGCGCCGGCGCGCGCGTGCGGCTGGTCGATCGCGCGGCGTTCCCGCGCCACAAGCTGTGCGGCGACACGCTCAATCCGGGCAGCGCTCGGCGCTGCTGCGGCGGCTCGGGCTGGCCGCGGCCGCCGATGCCGTCGGCCTCGCGCGTCGCACGGCATGCTGGTGACCGGCGAAGGCGGCGTGTCGGTCGAGGCCGCTATCCCGGCGGGCTGCACGGCCGCGTCGATCAGCCGGCGCGATCTCGACTGGTCGCTGCTGCAGCAGGCGATCGCGGCCGGCGTCGCCGTTCGAGCCGGAGTGCCGCGGTGCGCGGCGCGGTCGTCGACGACGGCGCGGCGTCGTCGGGTGTCGACGCGTGCGGCAGTCGAACGGCCATGCGCGGCGGCTGCGCGGCGCGGTGACCATTGCCGCCGACGGTCGTCATTCGACGCTGGCGTTCGGGCTCGGTCTGGCGCGTCATCCGCCGCGGCCGCGGCGCTGGGCGGTCGGCGCCTACTTCGAGCAGATGCACGGCGCCGGCGCCGCTGGCGAGATGCACATCCGGCCGCGGCCGCTACATCGGCGTCGCGCCGCTGCCGGGCGGCTGACCAACGTCTGCGTCGTCGATGCCCGCCGGCGGCGGCGACCGCGGGCTGCGCGATCCGCGGCGGATGCTTGCCGATGCGCTCGCGCGCGATCCGGTGCTGCGCGAGCGATTCGGCGACGCGCCAGACAGGTGCCGGCGCCGATGGTGCTCGGGCCGCTCGCCGTGGACGTGCCGTTCCGGCGTCGGATTCCGCGAGGCCTGCTGCTCGCCGGCGACGCCGGCGGCTTCGTCGATCCGATGACCGGCGACGGCCTGCGCTTCGCCATCCGCGGCGGCGAGCTGGCCGCGCGTCGCCGCGCTGCGCGGCGCTCGAGCACGGCTGGTCCGGCGTGCAGGCCCGCCTGGCGCCGGCGCGCCATCGCGAGTTCGCCGCCGAAGTGGCGCTTCAACCGCGCGCTCCGCTCGCTGGTCGCGTCGCCGCGCGCTGGTCCGCGCTGCCGCGGCCGGCGCGCGCATCGCGCCCGGGCGTCGTGCGCGCGGATCATCGCGCACGCCGGCGACTGCGACCTGGCGTGAGGTCGAACTCGCGGTCGACGCAGAGGCCGCGCAGGCCGAGTCCGGAGCAACGATCGCTGACGAACTCGAGATGGCAGGAGCGTCGCTGGCGTGATCTCGGCTGCTCTGCGGTCTCGGACGTGGTCGCGTGCTGATCGTCGTTGTTCGTGTTCGGCTCGATGGCGATCGAAGCGCGGCGCGCGGCAGCGAACGAGCGCGCGCAGCGCGCGCGCGGCGGCATCGAAGCCGCCGGGCGACGTCTACCCGATCATGCAGGTCGCCTATCCCGGCGGCGTTTCTGGTCATGATGGCTGAAGCGTGCGATCGCGGCCAGACGAGCCTGTCGGCTCGCTGGTCGCGCGGGCCTGCTGCTGTTCGTCGGCCGCGAAGGCGCTCAAGTGGTGGGCGATCGCGTCGCTCGGCCGGTTCTGGACCTTCCGCGTGATCGTCGTGCCCGGCACGACGCTGGTCGCATCGGGTCCGTACCGGCTGCATGCGCGCATCCGAACTACGTCGGCGTGGTCGGCGAGCTGGTCGGCGTGGCGCTGATGACCGGTGCGCGCATCGCCGGACCGGTCGCGACGCTCGGCTTCTGCGCTGCTGATGCTGCGGCGCATCGCGGTCGAGAACCGCGCGCTCGATGCTATACTCCGCCGCGGCTGACGGCGTTCCTGCAGCCGCGCATGTCCGTTCCCCTCTGCATCGTCCACATCCGCCGATCCGCCAGTCGCGCCGCCGCGCTGGGCGCGCAGCCTCGATCTGCTGTGCCTGCTGCTCCTGGTCGCTGTCGCGGTGGTCGATCGCCGAGTCGGGCGGCTTTCGCGATGCGCGTCGGCGGCATGCGCATCGCGCTCACCTCGCCGTACCGGCTGCTGATCGTCGCCGCGCGTGCTGGCGGTCGTCCGTCACCTCCTGTCGCCGCGCGCGCCGATCTACCGCGACCTGCCGGCGCGCATCGCCGCCGGCTGGCGCACGCCGCCGGCGCGCGCCGCGTGGCCGGCGCTGGTCGGCACGCGGCTCGCCGATCCTGTTCGTCGGCTATCTCGCCGTCGTCATGATCGGCTACCGCGACGGGCGGCCGCCGCTGCGCCTCAGTCGACAACGAGATTCGTCAATCTGCAGGTGCGCTGGGACATGGCGTGGTACTTCGGCATCGCGGTCGACGGCTACCGGTACGATCGCCGACGGCGCCACCGATCAGCAGAACATCGTGTTCTTTCCCGGCGTTTCCGATGCTGATGCGCGTCGCCGGCCGGCTGCTCGGCGGCGCGTCCACCGCGTTCATCCTTGGCGGCACGCTGGTCGTCGTTCGGCGCGTTCTTCTGGGCGCTCATCTATCTCTTCCGGCTGGCGCGCGACCTGCTCGGCGACGACGATGCGCGCGGCGACCGCGGTGTGGATGATCGCGGCGTATCCGTTCGCGCTGTTCTACGGCGCGATCTACACCGAGTCGGTCTTTCTGCTCGGCGCGGCCGGCGCGTTCTATCACTTCCGGCGGCGCGAACTGGTCAAGGCGGCGGCCTGGGGGCTGCTCGTCGGGCTGACGCGGCCGAACGGCTGCTTTCTCGTCGATTCCGCTGGCGCTCGTGGCGATCGCGCCGTGGCTGCCGGCGCTGGCTGGCCGGCGGCGGTGCGCGACGGCGTCGAACGCGATCCGCGCGCGGCAGACGCTGCGGGCGCTCGCTGCCGGCGACTGGCGGCGGCCGCGGCGCCCGGCATCGGCGTGCTGCTCTATTCGGCCTATCATCTGGCAGCTCACCGGCGATCCGCTGGCCTGGGCCGCAGGGCACGCCGCGTGGGGCCGCGAATACCGCGGCCTCGGCGTGCTGGTCACCGATCGCTACCGCTACATCTCGGCCGGCCGGGACTCTACGGCTACACGTCGCAGTTGCCGGCCGATCTGCTGAACGGGCTCGGCGCGCTGTTCGTGCTGGTGGCGGCCTGGCCGGTGTCGCGTCGGCTCGGCCTCGCCTACGCGGTGTTCATCCTGATCAACATCCTGCCGCCGATGGCCGCGGGCGGCCTGCTGTCGGTCGGACGGTTCTCGTCGGTGCTGTTCCCGGCGTTCATCTGGTTCGCCGACCGTCGTGCCCGACGCGCCATCGTCCCGGCTGGCTCGGCGGCTTCATGGCGGTGCAGGCGCTTCAACGCCGCGCTGTTCTACACCTGGCACGAGCTGTTCTAGCCGACTCGAGACGTCGCGAGCCCGCATTCACGGCCGGAATTCCCACGAAAACCGTCAGATATAATGTGGAAATGATGCGGCGGCTACGCGCTCGCGCTCACGGCAGCGCTCGTTCTCCTGGCGCTCATCTCGGTCGCGGTGGCGCAGTCGCGCCGCGGCCCGGCCGCCGGCGCTCGCAGCAGCTCGACCCGGGCGCTGAACGAGGGGCGCTACGACGAGGTCGCCGGCCTCGCCGCAACGCTCGATCCGCAGGATCCCGCGTCGCGGCGCTGGTCGCGCGCGCCGCGATCGCGCGCGGCCGGTATCAGGAGGCCGAAGCGCTGCTGCGGCCGATCGCGCAGCGCGCGCCGACCAGCGACGCCGCGCTCGAGCTCGGACTGCTGCTGCAGATGCTCGGCCGCGCCGAGGCGACGCCGATGCTGACGCGCGTGGCGGCGGTGGCCGAAGTCGGCCAACGATGCGGCGGAACTCGCCGCGCGGCGCCCGCGCGCTGCGCGCGCTCGGTCGGTTCCAGGAGGCGAACGCCGCCTACCGCGACGCGCTAGTCGGCGGCGCCGCGCGATCCGGCGATCAACACCGCCTGGGGCGAGCTGTTCCTCGAGAAGTACAACAAGCGCGAGGCGCTGCAAGTCGTTCCAGGCGGCGCTGCGCGAGGATCCGCGATGGGAGCCCGGCGCTTCTCGGCGTCGGCGCAGCGCGCTCGCCGACGACGATCCGCCGCAGGCGATCGCCCTCGCGCAGACAGGCGCTCGAGATCAACCCGTCGAACGTCGACGCTCACGTGTTCCTCGCGCGAGCAGGCGGCCGACGCCGGGCATCGCGACGAGGCGCGCAAGTCGCTGCAGAAGGCGCTCGACGTCAACCCGTCGAGCCTCGAGGCGCACGCGCTGCTCGCCGGGCTCGCCTACGTCGAGGACAAGCAGGCCGAATTCGAGGCCGAGGTCGCCAAGGCGCTGCGCGATCGCCCCGAAGTACGGCGAGGTCTACCGCGTCGCCGGCGAGCTGGCGGCGCACAACTACCGCTTCGACGAAGCGGTGGCGCTGGTCGCGGCGCGCGCTGGCGCTCGATCCGCAGAATCCGCGCAGCCTGGCCGACCTCGGCGTGCATCTGCTGCGCACCGGCGACGAGCCGGGCGCCCGCGACGGCGCTCGACGCGTCCTTCAAGCTCGATCGGCTTCGACGTCGTCACCTAGAACCTGCTGCAGATGATGGACACGCTCGACAAGTTCGTCACCGTGACGGACGGCGACTTCATCTTGCGGATGCACAAGGACGAAGCGCCGGTGCTGCAGGACTACGCGATGCCGCTGGCGCATCAGGCGATGAGCACGCTGTCGAAGCGATACCAGTTCACGCCCAGCGGCCCGATCCTGATCGAGATCTTCCCGAAGCACGACGACTTCGCCGTGCGCAACGTCGGCCTGCCCGGGCATGATCGGCGCGCTCGGCGCCTGCTTCGGCCGCGTGGTGACGATGGATTCGCCGCGAGCGCGGCCGCCGGGCGAGTTCCAGTGGGAAGCGACGCTGTGGCACGAGCTGGCGCACGTCATCACGCTGCAGATGTCGAACCAGCGCGTGCCGCGCTGGCTGACCGAAGGCATCTCGGTCTACGAGGAGAAGCTGGCCGCGTCCGGAGTGGGCGCGCGGCATGGACATGCGGTTCGCGAGCATGCTGAACCGCAGGCGAGACGCTGAAGCTGACGCGACCTGAACGCCGCGTTCACCGACCCGAAGACGATTTCGCTGGCCTACTTCCAGGCGTCGCTGCTCGTCGAGCACATCGTCGCCACCTACGGCGACGACGGGCTGCACAAGCTGCTGCGCGCCTACGGGCAGGGGCTCGACACCGACGCGGCGCTGAAGTCGGCGCTCGACACCGATCTCGATCGATGCAGGCCGGCTTCGACCAGACGCTCGAGAAGATGTTCGGCAACGCTGCGCGCGGCGCTGGAGATGCCCGGAGAGGACACCGAGCTCACCAAGATGTCGCTCGAGGAGCTGCAAGTCGCTCGCCGAGCAGCACCCGGGCAGCTACCCGGTTCAGCTGATGTTCGCGATCGCGCTGCGCAAGGCCGGGCAGGATCGACGAGGCGCGTGCCGGCCTTCGAGCGGGCCGCCGCGCTGGTGCCGATGGCGACCGGCGACGACAGCCCGAACGCGCAGATCGCCGAGATCGCGCTGCAGAAGAAAGATCACGCCGCGCGCGATCGCGGCGCTGCAGGCCCTGATGGACGTGGGACTTCGACAACGTCGAAGTGGCGCGGCAAGCTGGCCGAGCTGATGAAGCGAGAACGGCATCACCGATCCGGCCCGGCTCCGGCCGGTGTATCAGCGGATCATCGCCATCGATCCCTTCGACGCCGACGCGCACGGCGCGCTCGGCCGGCTGGCGATGCAGGCGAACCAGCCGGACGACGGCGGTCCGCGAGTTCAAGACGGTCGTCGCCCTCGGACCGGTCGACCAGGCCGCGGCGCTACACCGATCTGGCCGAGAGCTATCTGCAAAGCGGCAAGCGGGCCGAGGCGCGGCGGCAGACGCTGGCGGCGCTCGAAATCGCGCCGAGCTACGAGCGGGCGCAGGATCTGCTGCTCAAGCTGGCGGAGAAGCGGCCGTGAAGAAGATCGCGGCCATCGCCGTTGCTGCTGACGATGGTCCCGGTGCTGCAGCCGCGCGTCGATGCGCAGCTGCCGGTCGTCGCCGACGACCGCTTTGCCGGCCTGCAGTGGCGCTTCGTGAGTCACGATTCGGCATCGTCGGTTGTGGCCGGTGGTGTCGCGCTGAAAGATGGGGCGCGCGCGGACGGCGGGACCTAGTGTGGCCGCTGGGGGCGCTCACCGGAGGCTGTCCCCGTCCCCGGCCCCGATCCCACCCGGAGGTGACGGCACGTGACCGTTCCCGTCGAACTACAGCCAGGTGACGCGTCGGCCCCTCCGGAGGCGGTCCTCGAGGGGGCGGAACGCATCGAGGGCCGGTCTCTCGGCCAGATTGCGTGGATGCGCCTCAAGCGCGACAAGGTTGCGCTCGCGGGCGGCCTTTTCGTCATCTTCCTTATCGTCGTCGCAATTCTGGCGCCGTTCCTCGTCGGGCTCCTCGGGCACCCGCCGGACGAGATTCCATCGGATCTGATCGACGCGAACACCCAGATTCCGATCGGGCCCTACGGCGGCGTGTCGCGGGACTTCCTCTTCGGCGTCGAACCCGTGAACGGGCGAGACCTCTTCAGTCGAGTGCTGTACGGCTCGCAGATCTCCCTGCTCATCGCCTTCTTCGCCACCATGCTCTCGGTCGTCATCGGCACGACGCTGGGAGTCATGGCGGGATACTTCGGCGGCGGAATCGACAGCTTCATCAGCCGCCTGATGGACATCTTCCTGGCCTTCCCGCTGCTGCTGTTCGCCATCGCCCTCGTCGGTGTCATCCCCGACCAAGCGTTCGGCCTCAAGGGAGACTCGCTCCGCATCGCCGTCATCGTCTTCATCATCGGGTTCTTCAACTGGCCCTACATCGGGCGCATCGTCCGCGGTCAGACGCTGTCGCTTCGCGAGCGCGAGTTCATCGACGCCTCCCGCAGCCTCGGTGCCCGGGCGACCTACATCCTGCGCAAGGATCTGCTGCCCAACCTCATCGCGCCGATCCTCGTCTACGCGACCCTTCTCATCCCGACGAACATCCTGTTCGAGGCGGCGCTGTCCTACCTCGGTGTCGGCGTCCAGGCCCCCCGGGCCACCTGGGGCGGCATGTTGTCCGACGCCGCGACGTGGTACCAGATCGACCCCTGGTTCATGATCCCAGCAGGCATGGCCATCTTCGTGACGGTGCTTGCCTTCAACCTCTTCGGGGACGGACTGCGTGACGCCCTCGATCCCCGGTCCCGGTAACCACCGCGACCTGCATTTTGCTCGACCGATAGCAAGGAGCGCACTCACCCATGAAGAACACACGCTTGATGGCGGTCGCAGGCGCGGCCGTCCTGGCCCTGGGGTTGACCGCCTGTGGCGGCAGCAACACCGGCGGAACCGGGACCGGCAGCACCGGCGGAAGCGGAGGTGGCGCTGCCGCGGGAGGCGCCAACGCGGCGATCGGCAAGATCTACAACCCGTCTGACGCCAAGGGCGGCACGCTGCGCTTCGGCGCCGCGGGCGACTGGGACTCCGTCGACCCCGGTGACACCTACTACGGCCTCTCGTGGAACTTCCTGCGCAACTACGCGCGCACCCTCGTCGTCTTCAAGGCGGCACCCGGCAGTGAGGGCACCAAGCTCGTCCCCGACATGGCGACGTCGCCTCGGCAAGGCGAGCGACAACAACCAGACGTGGACCTACACGCTGCGTGATGGTCTGAAGTACGAGGACGGCACCCCGATCACGTCCAAGGACGTCAAGTACGGCGTCGCACGCTCGCTCGACAAGGACACCTTCCCGAACGGCCCGACGTACTTCAACGACTTCCTCAAGGACGTCCCCGAGGGTTACTCGGTCTACAAGGACAAGAACCTCGCGAACCTCAAGTCGATCGAGACGCCGGACGACAAGACCATCGTCTTCCACCTCAACAAGCCCTTCTCCAGCTTTGACTACTTCGCGCAGCTCGCGTCGACGGCACCCGTGCCGCAGGCCAAGGACACCGGCACGAAGTACAAGGAGCACGTCATCTCGAGCGGCCCGTACAAGTTCACGACGTACCAGTCCGGAAAACTCCTCGAGCTCGACCGCAATGCGAGCTACGACCCTGCGACCGACCCCGAGTCGGGCCGGAAGGCACTTCCGGACAAGCTGACGGTCCAGATCGGCATCAACGCGGCCGACCTCGACAACCGGCTCATGTCCGGTGACCTCGATGTCGACATCGCCGGCACCGGTGTGCAGGCGGCCGCTCAGGGCAAGATCCTGGCCAGCCCGGAGCTGAAGAAGAACACCGACAACCCGACGTCGGCGCGTAGCAACTACACACAGATCAACACCGACGTCGCGCCGTTCGACAACATCGACTGCCGCAAGGCCGTCCTGCTGGCGTACGACAAGACGGGCTACCAGCGCGCATACGGCGGCAGCATCGGCGCCGACATCGCCACGAGCCTGATGCCCACCGTCGTCCCGGGCCACCAGGACATGGATGACTACGCCTTCAAGGCGAAGCCGCAGGGCGACCCCGACGCTGCGAAGGCCGCGCTCGCCAAGTGCGGAAAGCCAGACGGCTTCGACACGATCGTCGCCTACCGCAACGAGCGGCCGAAGGAGAAGGCCGTCGCCGAGTCGCTGCAGCAGTCCTTGGCCAAGGCGGGGATCAAGGTCACGCTCAAGGGCTTCCCGAGCGGCGACTACTTCAAGCTCTACGCCGGCAAGCCCGACTACGCCAAGGCGAACGGCCTCGGCCTCCTGGTGATGAGCTGGGGAGCTGACTGGCCCGACGGCTTCGGCTTCCTGTCGCAGATCGTCGACAGCCGGGTCATCCGCGCCGCGGGCAACACCAACCTCGGTATCAAGCTGCCCGAGGTCGACAAGCTGATCGACCAGGCGCTCGCCGAGACCGACACCTCCAAGCGAGAGACGATCTGGGGCCAGGTCGACAAGACCGTCATGGACAACGCGGTTGTCCTGCCCGGTGTCTGGCCGAAGGCGCTGATCTACCGGCCGGACTACCTCACGAACGTCTTCGTGACCGACGCCTACAACTTCTACGACTACGCCGTCGATGGGCACGTCCAAGAAGTAAGCGGTCCCGCCACCGCCCACCCCATCCACCGAAGGAAGGTGAAGGCGTGGCCCTGGTGGCAGCCGACCAGATGGTCGGCTGCCACCAGTGGGGCCGCCGACCACAGTGTTCGCGTACCTCGTCAAGCGACTTATCAGCGCTGTCGTGCTGCTGTTCATCATCACGGCCGTCGTCTTCGCCATCTTCTTCCTCCTTCCCCGCCTCGGTGGCGCCACCGCCGACGACCTCGCGTCTCGCTACGTCGGCAAGTCAGCCGGTGCTGCGCAGATCCACGAGACGGCCGTCCGCCTCGGGTTCACCGACCCGATCTGGGTGCAGTACGGCCGCTTCGCGAAGGGCCTGGTGGCCGGCAGCGACTACTACACCGGCGCCGGCTACGACCACTGCCCGGCCCCGTGCCTGGGCTACTCCTTCATCACGCAGAACCCCGTCCTGCCCGACCTTCTTGACCGCCTGCCCGTGACGATGTCCCTTGCTGCGGGCGCGGCCTTGCTGTGGCTGCTCGGCGGTATCTCGACCGGAGTCGTGTCGGCCCTCAAACGCGGTAGCGTGATCGATCGCGCGGCCATGACCGCGGCCCTCGCCGGCGTCTCCCTTCCGATCTTCTTCACCGGACTACTGTCCCTGTCGATCTTCAGCTACGGTCTCGGCTGGACCGCGCCGGGAGGCTCCTACACCCCGTTGCAGGAGAACCCCCTCATGTGGGCCTACGACCTGCTGCTTCCCTGGATCACGCTCGCCTTCCTGTATGCCGCCGCCTACGCGCGCCTGACGCGAGCGGGCATGCTGGAGACCATGAACGAGGACTACATCCGCACCGCCCGAGCCAAGGGCCTGAGGGAGCACGATGTCGTCGTGCGGCACGGTCTGCGTGCAGCCCTCACGCCCATCGTCACCATCTTCGGGCTCGACCTGGGCCTGCTGCTCGGTGGCGCGATCCTCACCGAGACAACCTTCTCGCTCCCCGGCATCGGCCAGTACGCCGTGCAGGCCGTGGCCAACAACGACCTTCCGAAGGTCCTCGGCGTGACGATCCTGGGAGCCCTCTTCATCGTCATCGCCAACCTCGTTGTGGACCTGGTCTACGCCGTCGTCGATCCGAGGGTGCGCACCGCATGAGCCAGCCCAGCAAGCCCACCACCAAGGCAGCTGTCGCGACCCAGCCCGACGCGTCCGAGACCGCCGACCGCGCAGGTCGCCGCCGCCGCAAGGGCGCCGCCTCGGTGAACGCCCTCGACGGCATCGGTGGCCTCGGCGCCCCGGCACCGAACTCGTTCCTGTCGGTGCGCGACCTGCGCGTGCACTTCCCGACCGACGACGGCCTCGTCAAGTCCGTCGACGGCATCTCCTTCGACCTCGCGCGCGGCAAGACGCTCGGCATCGTCGGAGAGTCCGGCTCGGGCAAGTCGGTCACGAGCATGTCCATCATGGGCCTGCACAAGGCGGGCACGGTTCGCATGACTGGCTCCATCCGGCTCGGTGGGGAGGAGCTCATCGGCGCGTCCGCCGAGCAGGTGCGCGGGCTGCGCGGCAAGCGGATGGCGATGATCTTCCAGGACCCGCTCTCGGCGATGCATCCCTTCTACACGATCGGCCGCCAGATCGTGGAGGCCTACCGAGTGCACAACGACGTCAGCAACTCCGTCGCGAAGAAGCACGCCGTCGAGATGCTCGACCGCGTCGGCATCCCGCAGCCGAGCAGCCGCGTCGACGACTACCCCCACCAGTTCTCCGGCGGCATGCGCCAGCGAGCCATGATCGCGGTAGCCCTCTCGTGCGACCCGGACCTGCTCATCGCCGACGAGCCGACGACGGCCCTCGACGTCACCGTGCAGGCGCAGATCCTCGACCTCATCCGCGACCTGCAGAGTCGAGTTCAACTCGGCGGTCATCCTCATCACGCACGACCTCGGCGTCGTCGCCGAGGTCGCCGACGACATCATGGTCATGTATGCCGGGCGGGCCGTCGAGTACGCCGCCGCGGAGGACGTCTTCGAGCGCCCTCAGCACCCCTACACCTGGGGACTGCTCGGCTCCATGCCGCGCCTCGACCGCGTGCGCACCGAGCGGCTCCATCCGATCCCGGGCGCCCCGCCGAGTCTCATCAACGTGCCGACGGGCTGCCCGTTCCACCCGCGGTGCGCCTACGCCGACCGCACCCACGACCTGGCCCGCACCGAGCGTCCGCCGCTCGACCAGAAGGCGCCCGGTCACTACGCCGCCTGCCACCTCGCCGCCGATGACCGGGCGTCCATCTGGGAGACGGACATCAGGCCGACGCTGTGACGACCACGACAAGCTCAGGAGCATCTTCATGACGGCGTCTGCCGCGCCCTCGCCAGCCACCGACGCCACGCGCGGCGATGCCCTGCTGCGCGTCACGAACCTCACGAAGCACTTCCCCATCCGGCGCGGGCTCCTCCAGCGTCAGGTCGGCGCCGTGCAGGCCGTCGACGGGCTCAACTTCGAGGTAGCCAAGGGCGAAACCCTCTCTCTCGTGGGCGAGTCCGGTTGCGGCAAGACGACCACTGGACGCATGCTGACGCGGCTCATCGAGCCGACCGACGGGCTGCTCGAGTTCGAGGGCCGCGACGTCACGCACTCGTCGATGCGCGAGCTGAGACCGCTCCGGCGCGACGTGCAGATGATCTTCCAGGACCCCTACGGCTCCCTCAACCCCAGGCACACCGTCGGCACCATCGTCGGCGCCCCTTTCAAGCTGCAGGACATCAAGACCGAGAACGGCATCAAGCGCTCGGTGCAGGACCTGCTCGAGCTCGTCGGGCTCAACCCGGAGCACTACAACCGCTACCCGCACGAGTTCTCGGGCGGCCAGCGGCAGCGCATCGGCATCGCTCGGTCCCTGGCCCTGCGGCCCAAGCTCATCGTCGCCGACGAGCCGGTGTCGGCCCTCGACGTCTCCATCCAGGCGCAGGTCATCAACCTGCTCGAGGACCTGCAGGACGAGTTCGACCTCACCTACGTCGTCATCGCCCACGACCTCTCAGTGGTGCGCCACATGTCGGACCGGGTCGCCGTGATGTACCTCGGCAAGCTCGTCGAGGTCGCCGGGCGCGACGAGCTCTACACCCGGCCCATGCACCCCTACACGACGGCCCTGCTCTCCGCCGTTCCGGTGCCCGACACCGGCCGGCGCACCAGGCGCGAGCGGATCCGGCTCACGGGGGACGTCCCCAGCCCGATCAACCCCCCGCCGGCGTGCCGCTTCCACACTCGCTGCTGGAAGGCGCAGGAGATCTGTCGCACGGTGGAGCCGCCGCTCGTCGCGCTGGCACCGGGGCACCAGGTCGCCTGCCACTTCCCCGAGAACGCCGACCTCTCCCCGGCGCCCGCGAACGCGCCACTCGGCGACGTGGTCCCGGATGACGCGCCGCTCGTCGACGGCGGCGACGCGCCCAGCGCCTGAGCGCCCAGCGCCTGAGCGCCCAGCGCCTGAGGCGGGCCTCAGGCCGGCACAGCGCCAGACGCCGCCACGAACGGTGCCACCGGACTCAGCCTGAGCACCTCGTCGAGGCGACGCGTCACGCGGGTCGGGCCCTCGACCTGCACGCGCCCTGACCGCAGCGCGACGGGCAGCGGCATCCGGCCGAGCCACACGGCATACAACGACGCGACGTCCGAGCTGATGGTGACGTCCACGGGATAGCCGGGATCGGCCATGCACACCGACGGCGTGCCGTGCTCGACGAGGATCCAGAACCGGCGGGCGTCGTCGGCGAAGCGCAGGTGCAGCACGTGCCGGTCACCGTCGAGCCCCGAAGTGTCGACGCGGGTGTGCATCCACCAGACGAGCAGCTGCGCGTCGAGCTCCTCCGGCTGCGGCTCGCCGAAGACCCAGTCGGCGCCCCACTGGGCCATGCCGAAGACCAGCGGCTGCAGGGCTCGGCCCGACGGTGACAGCACGTAGCGCGAGCCCGACCGCTCGACGACGCCGAAGCGCTCGAGATGGCGCAGCCGCTTGGCGAGCAGTGTCCGCGAGAGCCCGGGCAGGCCGCGGGCCAGGTCGTTGAAGCGCGTCGTGCCCGTCATCATGTCGCGCAGGATGAGCAGCGACCATCGCTCCCCGACGACGTCGAGCGTGCGCGAGATCGGGCAGTACTGCCCTGCCCCGGGGTCGTGCCGTGCCATGCCCCACCTCCGGTCGAGCGGTCGCCGCCGCTGCCCGGCCGCGCCCGCAACCAGTATCGGTCCTGAACGTGGACCGCGTCAGTCCACTTCGTGTACTAGGGCCGAGCGTCTGGTGAGCGGACGCTGGTGGATGACGGCCTTGGGGGCCGCCGGCCGACAGCGGCCGACCACTGATGGAGGGAACAGCATGACCACGCAGACCGTGACGCCGGCGGACACCGCCGCCGACGCCGCACTCAAGGCCAGGCACGCAGCCATGTGGGCCCTGGGCGACTACGCCGCCGTGGCCCGGGAGGTCATCCCGGAGCTCGGCCACGTCATCGTCGACGCCTGCCGCGTCACGGCAGGGCAGGACGTGCTCGACGTCGCCGCCGGCTCCGGCAACGCCTCGCTCCCCGCCGCCCTGGCGGGCGCCCACGTCGTCGCAAGCGACCTCGCGCCCGAGCTGCTGGAGGTCGGGCGCGGGCTCGCGGCGGCCGCCGGCGTCGACATCGACTGGCAGCAGGGCGATGCTGAGGCGCTGCCGTTCGAGGACGCATCCTTCGACGTCGTGATGTCGTGCGTCGGGGTCATGTTCGCGCCGCACCACCAGCAAGTGGCGGACGAGCTCGTCCGCGTCGCCCGGCCGGGCGCGACGATCGGGCTCCTCAGCTGGACACCCGAGGGGTTCATCGGGCGCATGTTCGCCGCCATGAAGCCGTATGCGGCCCCGCCGCCCCCCGGCGCGCAGCCGCCGCCGCTCTGGGGCGACGAGGGGCACGTGCGCGACCTGCTCGGCGACCGGGTCGAGGACCTGACGGCCGAGAAGCGCAGCGTCGAGGTGCCCTTCGCGAGCCCCGAGGACTTCCGCGAGTTCTTCAAGCGGACCTACGGCCCGACGATCGTCACCTACCGAGGCATCGCCGACGACCCGGAGAAGGTCTCAGCCCTCGACGCGTCGCTCGCCGACCTCGCCCGCGAGCACCTGGCGGACACCGGCCGGATGCGCTGGGAGTACCTCCTCGTCACCGGGCGGCGGACTGCCTGAGAGAGGGGTCGCGGACCCGTCGCACGTGGCCGGTCGCAGGTGGCCGGCGCGACGAGGCCTGGCTGACAGGCGGAGCAAAAGAGAGGCGCCACTCGCTCGGGGGTCCGAGTGGCGCCTCTCTGACCACTCCATCGCACGATGGGCCCTCGCCGTTACAGCGTTCATGGACTTCTTTTTCACGGAGGCCGCACGGTGCCGATTCCGCGAGCGCCACGGGCATCCCCCTCCGATCGAAAGAGCAATCCGTCCGCGATCCGCGGGACCGCGCGGCCCCGCGCGAAGGCGGCGGACGGATTGCTCTTTCGATCAGGCGAGGAGCGATCAGGCGAGGAGCGACCGTCAGGCGGCGGCTGTGCGGTCGTCGGCCTCGCGGGAGGTGAACGGCAGCACCGTGGCACGGGCCTTTCGCCCGAAGTCGTTCGGCAGCGAGAGCCGTATGACCTTCTTCCACGCGGACGCCACCTGGCGCGGCAGCGAGCCGGTCGTGTACGTCAGGCCGTACCTCTGGAAGAGGTCCTGCACCTGCGGCGCGATCTGCTGGTAGCGGTTGCTCGGCAGGTCGGGGAAGAGGTGGTGCTCGATCTGGAAGCTGAGGTTGCCGGTCATGAAGTGCATGGCCTTGCTGCCGCTGATGTTGGCCGAGCCGAGCATCTGCCGCACGTACCACTCGCCCTTCGTCTCACCCACGATCGAGCGACGCTCGAAGGTCTCGACGCCGTCGGGGAAGTGGCCGCACATGATGACCGAGTGGGTCCAGAGGTTGCGGATGAGGTTGGCCGTCGCGTTGGCGCCGAGCGTGGTGAGGGCCGACGGGCCGGACAGGATCGGGTGGATGACGTAGTCCTTCGTCATCTGGTTGCGGATCTTCTTCAGCGTCACCTTGGCACGGGCACGGAACTCGGGGCTCTGCCGACGCTCCGCGGTGGCGAGGTTCTTGCCCAGCTCGAGGTCGTACGCGGCGATGCCGTACTCGAAGAAGCAGGCGTTGACGAAGTTCCAGAGCGGCTGACCGAGATAGAGCGGCACCCACCGCTGGTCCTCGTCGACGCGCATGATCCCGTAGCCGAGGTCGTTGTCCTTGCCGATGACGTTCGTGTACGTGTGGTGCAGCTCGTTGTGCGAGTGCTTCCACTGCTCAGACGGGCTGGCGTTGTCCCACTCCCAGCTGGTCGAGTGGATCTTCGGGTCACGCATCCAGTCCCACTGGCCGTGCATGACGTTGTGGCCGATCTCCATGTTCTCGATGATCTTGGCGACGGCGAGCCCGGCGGTGCCCGCCACCCACGCCGGCGGGAAGAGCGAGGCGAGCAGGATCGCGCGGCTGCCGAGCTCGAGCCCTCGCTGGGCCTTGATGACCTTGCGGATGTAGGCGGCGTCGGCGGCGCCGCGAGTGTCGACGACCGACTGGCGGATGGCGTCGAGCTCGACCCCGATCTGCTCGATGTCCTCGGGGGTGAGGTGTCCGATGGGGTTGTGCTGCTTCTTCTGAAGGACGGTCACGTTGAGCTCCTCTTGCGCTGTGGCTGTGGGTGGGGATCGGCGGTGACGTCGGCACGGCACCGGCCCGACGTCAGTGGTCGATGACGCAGGCCCCGGCGGCGGCCGAGATGCAGGTCTGGACGGGCACGCCACGTCCCTCGGTCTCGCCGGGGTTCGCGGTCGTGACGGCGCCGGTGCGCAGGTCGCGCACGGCGCCCTCGCGCAACGGCAGGACGCAGCCGAAGCAGATGCCCATGCGGCAACCGCTCGGCATGAGCACGCCCGCGGCTTCGGCCGCCTCGAGGATCGGGGTTGCGCCGTCGGAGGTCAGGGTGGTGCCGGTACCGGTGAAGGCCACCGTGCCGCCCTCGCCGACCACCAGTGTGCCGGCGCGGAACTGCTCGGTCATCAGTGGCAGACCACGTTGCTCGTGGTGGCGCTCGAGCGCGTCGAGCAGCCCAGCCGGTCCGCAGGCGAAGGTCTGCCGCTCGGTGAGGTCGGGCACGAGCTGGTCGAGGTCGTCGACGTCGAGCACCCCGTGCTCGTCGTCGTAGCGCGGCACCAGGCGGATGACGCCCGCAGCATCGAGCTCGCGCAGGTTGTCGAGGAAGATCGAGTCGGGCTCGCTCGGGGCCACGTGCACGACGACGATGTCGTATGCCGCCGAGCGGGGCAGGCGCACGACACCGGCGTCGGCGACCGGGAAGAGGTTGCGCAGCATCCCGATGACCGGGGTCACGCCCGAGCCCGCGGTCACGAAGAGGAGCCGGGCTCCGTCGGTCGGCAGCACGAACTCACCTTGGGCCTGCTCGAGATGCACGAGGGTGCCCGGGCGGGACTCCCGGACGAGGTGGTTGCTCACGAGACCCTGCGGCACTGCTTTGACGGTGATCGAGATGTGGCCGTCGGGGCGTGGACCGTGGGTCAACGAGTAGGCGCGCCACTGGCGGACGCCGTCCACGTCGACGCCGATGCGGACGTACTGCCCCGGCACGTGGCCGGCCCAGTCGGCACCGGGCTTGATGACGATGGTCGCGGCGTCGGCGGTCTCGGGCTGCACCTCGACGATGCGCCCGCGCAGGTCGGCGCCGGGGCGCAGTGGGTTGAAGAGGTCCAGGTAGTCAGCAGGCAGCAGCGGGGAGGTGGCACGCTCGGCCAGCTGCGCCAGGCGCCGCCGCAGGGGCGGGCGCGGTGCTCGGGTGGGAGGGGCAGTCAGGGCCATGCGTCCAGCATGACTGACGGTCCGGGGTAAGATCCTGACCGGTCGGCGTGAACCGATGCGGAACTCTTGTGCGGGGAGGACAGTCCATGTCTCGTGAGGTGACGACGGCCACAGTCCGCGGCGCGGAGGCACTGCTGATGGACGACGCCGTGCTGCGGGTCCTCCGGAGCCGGTTGCCGGCCATCGCGTCAACCACGGTCGCCGCCGTCGTCGACGCGGTGCCCGACTACAAGCTCTGGGGGTCTGCCGGCAACACCATCGAGCAGGCAGTGCAGATGGCCATCGCGGGCTTCCTCAAGCTGGCCGGGCGCGGGCGCGACGTCGACCCGGCAGCACCGCTCGGCCCCACTCGGGAGGGCGCCTACGCCCTGGGCCGCGGCGAGGCACGGAGCGGGCGCTCCATGGACAGCCTCCTCGCGGCATACCGCGTCGGTGCCCGGGTCTCGTGGCGCGAGCTGGCGCGCGCCGCCGCCGAGGTGGGCGTCCCCGCGACGACGATGGCGAAGTTCGCCGAGCTGCTCTTCGCCTACATCGACGAGCTGTCGGCGGCGAGCGTGGCCGGCCACACCGACGAGCTGACCACGAGCGGACGCGTGAGGGACCGATACCGCGAGCGGCTGGCCCAGCACCTCGTGGCCGGAGCGGCCCGGGACGTGCTGACGGCGGCTGCGGCACGAGCCGAGTGGCCACCGCCGACGTCGCTGACCGCGGTGGTCCTGCCGGCCGCACAGGGTCGGCGAGCCCTCGCCTCGCTGGGGGCCGGCACCCTTCAGGTCGGCGAGGACGTGCAGGGCAGCGAGGACGCCGACCCGGACCACCCGGTCACCCTGCTCCTGGTGCCCGACGCCGGTGGGGTGGAGCGACGTCACCTGATGCGGCTGCTCGCGGGACGGCACGCCGTGGTCGGGCCGCCACGTGCGTGGACCGACGCGCGCGGGTCGTACGACCGGGCCGTACGCACCCTGCGGCTCGGTGTCGTCTCTCGCAGTGGGGATCCGATCGACAGCGAGCTCCACCTTGCCGACCTCGTGCTGACCGCCGACCCCGACGCGCTCGCGGACCTCCGGGCCCAGGCGCTCGAGCCGCTGTCCGACTTGCCGCCCGCCACGCAGGAGCGGCTCGCCGAGACGCTGCTGTCGTGGCTGCTGCACCAGGGCCGACGCGACGAGGTGGCGGCCGAGCTGCACGTCCACGCGCAGACCGTGCGCTACCGCATGGGGCAGGTCCGCGAGCTCTACGGCGCGCGTCTCACCGACCCCACCGTCGTGCGCGAGCTCGTGCTGGCCCTGTCGGCCGGCAGCGTCGGCAGGGGGCGACACGCGCACTGGCATGCCTCATGACGATCACGACACCTGCTGCAGGACCTAGCTGTACCCGGTCATGAGGTTGGTGACAGTCGGCTGATGGGTGGGAAGGTTTCGTCGCGAAGCCGTCCTGGCTGTGACAGGGTCGGTCACGTCACTCAGCCAAGAAGGGACAACTGATGGATACGGGTCGGTCGTCCAGGATCCCGTCGATGCGCACCCGCCGACGGAGCGCGCGCGCCAGCGTGGTGCTGGTCGGGCTGACCGTGGTGTCCTTGGTGCTCGGCGGCTGCGGTGGCGACACGGCGGTGAGCGCGGCGGAGGCCAAGGTGGCCTCCGCACAGCAGACGCTCGACGACGCCAATGGTGCTGCCGAGGCCGCCAGCCGACAGTTCTGCACGGCCAGCGCCGACTACGTCACGGCCCTCGACCGCTACGGCGACATCCTCAACCAGACTGCGCCGACGGTGGGAGACGTCAGGACGGCCGGCCGTGACCTCAAGGACCCGGCCCAGGACGCCGACGCCGCAGCCCAGTCGGCGCTGGAGGCGCACCAGGCCGTGACTCGAGCCGAACAGGACCTCCACGCCGCGCAGGCCGACCTGGCGGCCGTCCAAGCGGTGGCGACGGGTGGCACCGCCTCACCATCGGCGACCGCCTCACCATCGGCACCGCGTCCCATCGGCAACCGCCTCGGTCGACGGTGACGTCGACGAAGCCGTCGCACGGGTCAAGCAGGCCGAGAGCGAGTTCGCGACGGCGCAGGGCGGCATCTCGGATGACACCCCGCTGCGGCAGGCCGCCCAGCAGTTCAACGCCGCGGCCGTGGCCCTCCAGATGGCGTGGCTGCGTCTCTACTCCGAGGCGGGTTGCCTGAGCGAACCGCAGCAGCAGAAGGCTGCTTCCGCTGTGCTCGACTACACCTTGGCCCTGCAGCAGGACCTGTCGGACGCCGGCTACTTCACGGGAAAGGCCGACGGTGTCTACGGCCCGACCACTGCCGCCGCGGTGGAGACGCTGCAGAGGACGCACGGTCTCCCGGTCACCGGGACGATGGACAAGGCCTCGGAGGCGGCTCTCCGGTCCGATCTGGCGGCTCAGGGTGGCGTGGCTGCCCAGGCGGAAGTTGCCTCGACGGCCGCTGTCCAGCAGACCCTCAAGCTTGCCGGCTACTGGGACGGGCCGGTGGACGGCCAGTGGAGCGCGGCCCTCACCGATGCGCTCAAGGAGTTCCAGACGGAGCTGGGTGTCCCCGCCTCGGGGACCGTGGACGCGGCGACGATCTCGGCGCTCGAGAAGGCCATCGAGGAGGCGGGCGCAACGCCCACGACCTCGCTGACGTCCTCGGCACCTTCATCGACACCCACCTCGACGCCCTCCCCGACGCCCTCGTCACCTCGCCCGTCATCGGCCGACCCCTCGTCGTCCGGCTGATCCCACGCCCGCGAGCGCCATGTGGGATGGCTGAAGCGCTCACCCGGCTCGTGCCCTGCGCCTTGTGCGGTGCATCGGGCTCGGCTCAGCGGCGTGGGGCGACGGCCACAGACGACGGCCACGACGGCCACGACGGCCGCGACGACGGCCGGCCACGGATGACGCTCGGCCCGGCGGGTGCCCTAGGCCTCCTTCGCCTCCTTGGCGTCCTTCGCCTCCTTGGCAGCGGCCTTGACGTCGTCGGCGACGACGTCGTCGATGGCGGTCTGCACGATGCTCTCGGCCCTGCGCAGTGCGCGTCGCAGCTCGACGGCGGCAGGGTCGGACACCAGGGCAACGAGGCCAGAGTGCCCCGGCTCGATGGCGGACTCCAGCTCGTGGGCCAGCTCACTGCGATGACGCAGCTGGCCCACCTTGCCGGCTGCCGCGCCGGCCGCACCGAGCACCGCGGCGCTGGCCAGTATCGACGGGGGGAAGATCAGGCCCAGGGCTGCCCCACCGACGACTCCGCAGGTCAGACCACGCCGGGTCGTGTGATCGGTGGCCTTGACGACCTCGACCTTTCCGTCGAGCTCGCGCTTGACGACGATGACCCCCTCGATCTCGACGTGGCGGCCGTCCTCCACCGCCTCGAGCGCCTCGTGCGCCTCCTCGGCGCTCGCGGTGTCGGCGAAGTCCGCGATCAACAGTGTGTACGTGCCGTCGGACACGGCACCGACGACCGAGACGGTGGGCTCGTTGGCCGTGCTGGGGTTCTCTGACATGGGCGCCTCCTGGTTCGCGAATGTGACGTGGGCCCAGATGCACGGGCGTGCTGGTCCGGACCCGTGGTGCGCACGCTACCGCCGACGGAGGCCTTCGGCACCCGTTGCCCCGACACCGCGGCGCGTCGACCACCGGCACGCCGCCGTCCCCTACTGCCCGTCGGCGGGCTCGACTACCAGCCTTCCGACGGGTTGCGCCGGGCGCCAGCAGGACGAGCCGGTGCCGCACGAGCCGGCCCTCTCAGCCCACGGTGAAGCGGGTCGAGGGACGGTCGCTCTCGACGTTGCCAGCGGCGTCCTTGCCGCGCGCGAGCACGAAGTAGGAGCCGGACCCGCCGGTCGCGGCGGGCGCGTTCCAGACGGCGCTCCACGGGCTCGCGGTCGCGCCGGGCGCCTGCAGGGTGCCGGCGAGCCAGCGCTGCGAGGTGCCCCAGGCGGACGTCGCGGGGTCCCACCACTTCTTCGAGACGCGGTCCTGGATGGCCACCTCGACACCGGTGACACCGATGTTGTCGGTCGACCCTCCGAGGATCGTGACGGCTGCTTGCGGCAGCGAGGCGTCGAAGGACGGCTGGGTGATCGTCGTGTCGGGCGCCACGGTGTCCGGCCCCGGCGGCGGCTCGACGTCGCCCACCGACACCAGACGCGTCAGCACCGTCGAGTAGTTGCCGCTGAAGTCACGGGCACGCACACGCACGGTGTAGTTGCGGCCCGACACGGTCGGCGGAAGCGTGTACGACCACGACATCGATGACGCGGGCCCCGACGCCACGGCCTGGTTCCAGGCCTGGTTGTCCCACACGGCCGCGATGCCGTTGTAGTAGAGACCGGTCGACTCGTCCCTGACGACGACCTCGACCTGGGCGACGCCGCTGCCGGCATCGGTCGCGGTGCCCTTGACGAGCAGCTGTCCGGTCTGGACGTCGTCGCGCGCCCCAGGTGAGTGCCGGGGCGACCGTCTCCGGCGCCGGCGCCGGCGACCAGCCGAACACCTGCACCCGTGCGCCGCGCTCCTCGAGCACGTAGATGCGTCCTGCCGCGTCGTGCGTGATCCCCGACGGGCTGCGCATCTGGCCGGGCAGTGAGCCCGCAGAGCCGAACGTGCCGAGGCGGGCGTACGTGAGGCGGTCGAAGGCGATGACCTTGTTCGCCGCGGCGTCAGCGACGTAGACGACGTCGCCGACGATGTCGACGCCCCAGCCGCGGTTGTCGACCTGAAGCGTCTGGACCCTGGTGCCCGTCTGCGTGACGACGTACACGTCCTTCGTCGTGTCCGAGGTGATCCAGTAGAGGCCGGTCTGCGGGTCGACCGCGATGCCACGCACATTGCCGAGGTTGGTGCAGCAGACGTCGATCAGCGCACCGGTCTGCACGTTGTAGCGGCGCACGCTCGGCGTCGTCCGGCGGGTGAGCACGTAGGCGACGTTGCCGACGATCTCGATGTCCTGCACGAAGCGCGGCGTGACGATCTGGCGCTTGAAGTTGAAGTCCTTGTCGTAGATCATCAGCATCGGGTCGCCCTCGTAGTTCCCGAGCCAGATGTCGCCGGTGGCGGGATCGACCGCGGCCGACCGAGGGTAGTTCATGCCGTCCGGCGGGAACGAGCCGCGCCCCCCGAACGCGCGGAGCAACGTCCCGTCGGGCGCGAAGCGCTGGATCCGCTGGTTCCAGCCGTCGACCGTGATGACGTCGCCCGTGGTGGGGTCCATCGTGATGCCGCGTGCGCTGGCGAGACCGCCCGGAGGTGCCGGCTGAGCGGGGCTCGACGGGAACGCGGACTTGAGTGCCCCGTCGGCGGTGAAGCGGATGACACGGCGTCCGCCGTAGTCGGCTGCCCAGAGGTCACCGTCCGGCGTCTGGGTGAGGCCGCGTGCACCGTCCACCATCTGGCCGGGCCCGTCGCCGAGTCCGGAGAAGCGGAACAGCCAGGTGCCGTTGAGGTCGAACACCTCGATGGTGCCGGCCTGCGAGTTCGCCACGTACACCCGCCCGCGGGCGTCGTCGACCTGCACGTCGCGCATGTCGCCGGGGAACAGCGCCCGGTTGCCGATGTCGAAGAGCCATGCGCCGGTCGTCGTCGAGAAGCAGTGCACGACACCGTTGCCGGAGTCGACGACGTAGATCCGGTTGACCGCCTCGGCGACGCTCGCTCCGGTGAGCCATTTGGTCTGCCCTGCTCCGGTACCGCCCGTGCCGAAGGACGTGACGAGTGTGGCGGTCTTGGTGGCGTCACTGACCTGCCACTTCTGGATCTTCGTGCCACCGAACGCCTGCGGCTGCCAGAGGTTGCCCTGATCGTCCACGGTGATCCACGTCACCGAGCCCGACAGGTTGAAGTCGTACATGAAGTTGCCCGCGGCGTCGTACTTGCGGACGGCCTTGGAGGTCTTGCCGTCACCGGCCACCGCCAGGTAGGTGGCGCCGTTGCGCGGGTCCACGGCGACCGCGGACGCGACACCCTCGGTGCTGCCCTTGGGGTTCACGAAGTCGCCGAGGTGCACACCGTGCGAGCGAGTACCGGCGCACCTGGGAGGACACGTAGTCGCCCACCACCATCTGCCCGGACACGTTGTTGTAGGCGAGCCCCCAGGCGGCGACCCCAGGCCGGGCCGGGCCGCTCATGAGCCGCTCGCTGCGCGGAGCGGCTCCACGCAGCTTGCGCTGGTGACGCCGTGCCGAGAAGGCCGACGAGCAGCCCAAATGCCGTGGCGAGGGCGATTCTTGCCTTGAACTTCATGCGTGCTCCAGTGTGGGTGTTTCGGAGCACGCGCGCGGCTCCGGGCGTCCAGATCCCCGATATTTCCGGAGCCTAGGCGTCGAAACGCCGTTCCCTGGTCGTTTCACACGATTCGCGGTCCACTGTGCCGTACGCCGGTGGCTCCGCAGCGGGACGTACGCCACCGACAGAGTCGCCGATCTTCGCCAGGCCCCGGGCCAGGGCAGTGCCGCGGTGTCCGAGGAGGTCGCATCGGTGGCATGCTGGCTGACAACCAGATGGGGCTGCTGCCAGTGCGGCCTGTATGCCGATGAGTGGACGGGGTGGTATCCGTCTCCGTGCGCGCAAGAGAAATCCCTGCGTGTCATCGTCGCCCCGCTTGGTCCTCGGTACGTTTGTGCTCAAGCACCAACCAGGCGGCGCGGTCAGCACGACGTGTCGCCCCAGATAGGAGACCGTTGTGAGTGCTGGACTGACTGCTGGATACCCCGAGGACGATCGCCCACCTCACGCCCGGAGAGCGGGTGGCCAGGGG
Organism: uncultured Actinomycetota bacterium; assembly: GCA_963816385.1. Classification (GTDB taxonomy): domain Bacteria; phylum Actinomycetota; class Actinomycetes; order Actinomycetales; family Dermatophilaceae; genus CAWFKL01. The sequence continues at coordinate 81,636 of CAWFKL010000006.1, read as the reverse complement.
ATCGGCTGCCCGCAACGAGGTTCCGCGGAGCAGTCACGGGCGGTGGGAACCAGCAACGGACCGACCCGATCCGGTCAGCCTTCTCGAGGAGCAGGGCAGCAGCCGCGTCCCTGAGCTGGTCCCCGTGCGCTACGGGCGAATGCTCGTCTCGCCGTTCACCTTCTTTCGGGGTGCGGCGCTGATCATGGCTGCCGACCTTGCGGCTACCCCTCGTTCGGGGTTGCAAGTCCAGATCTGCGGTGACGCCCATCTGTCGAACTTCGGCGTGTTCGCGTCGCCGGAGCGGCAGACGATGTTTGACATCAACGACTTCGACGAGACTCTTCCCGGGCCGTGGGAGTGGGATGTCAAGCGGCTCGCGGCGAGCTTCGAGATCGCCGGCCGCGACCGGGGTTTCGAGCCGGCGCAGCGACGCGAGGTTGTGGCCGCGGCAGTTGCGGAGTACCGGGTCCGGATGGGCCAGTTGGCCGCCATGCGCAACCTGGACGTCTGGTATGCGCACGTCGAGGTCGAGAAGCTGCTCCAAGGGTTGAAGTCGAGCACGACGAAGAAGCAGCAAGCACGGGTCATGAAGAACCTGGCCAAGGCAAGAGCCCGTGACAGCATGCAGGCGTTCTCCAAGCTCACCCATGAGGTCGACGGACAGCGCCGGATCATCTCGGACCCCCCGCTGATCGTCCCGATCGAGGACGTCGCGGCCGCCGCAGCCACCGAGGTGGACTTCGATGGCGAGCTGCGCGGCCTGATCCGGTCCTACCGGCGGACCCTCGAGACCGACCGCCGCGTCCTGCTCGAGGACTTCGAGTACGTCCACGCCGCCCGCAAGGTCGTCGGAGTCGGCAGCGTCGGCACCCGCGCGTGGATCGTGCTGCTCCTGGGCCGCGACGGCCAGGACCCGCTGTTCCTCCAGGCGAAGGAGGCGCAGGAGTCAGTGCTGGAACGCTTCGTGGGCAAGAGTAGGTACAAGAGCCATGGACAACGCGTCGTGGCGGGACAACGCCTGATGCAGGCGGCCAGTGACATCTTCCTCGGCTGGCAGCGTGTCACTGGCTTCGATGGGCAGGTCCGTGACTTCTACCTGCGGCAGCTGCGGGACTGGAAGGGCTCGGCCGATGTGGACACCATGTCTGTGTCGCTGATGACGTCCTACGCCCGCGTCTGCGGAGCGACGCTGGCTCGGGCCCACGCCCGCTCCGGAGACCGGATCGCGATCGCGTCCTACCTCGGCAAGAAGGGTACCTTCGACCGGGCGATCACCGACTTCGCCACCGTCTACGCCGACCAGAACGAGCGCGACTATCAGCGCCTCATCGATGCAGCGAAGTCTGGCCGCGTCGCCGTAGAACACGGGCTGTAGCCGCCCGCTCGCGCGGAACCGATCGCGGTGCATTCCACGCACTGGCGCATTCTTGCCGTACGCTCAGCGCGACTTTGACCATAGGCAACCACCGAGTCGGTCAACGCTGCTTGAATCGAGTTCATGCCCGACGATGTCGCCCTCGTGCTGGCGTGGATCAAGGCGAGCCAGCGCGCCCGGAACTCGCAGCGGCCCGAAGACTACGAGGCCCTGCGCGGCTTCCTCGCCGACGACGTCCAGGTGAAGCTGGCCAGCGCATGGACGGACTCGCCCTGGCGGACCACGCACACGGGCGCCGACCAGATGGTCGAGCGACTTCGTGCACCCGATCAACCAGGGATCCGTCCTCACGACCGAGAACACCAACGTGGTCCAGGCCGGCAAGGACGTCCTCGTCGAGCAGCTGTCCACCATCACCCGCGACGGACGCGACTACGTCAGCACGGTGTGCCACATCTTCACCGTCGAGGACGGCCGGATCAAGCGGTTGCGCACCTACCGCAATGACCACGGCATCCCGGCAGGCTAGGACCTGAAGGGCCTTGCGGACCTGCACGGTGCGGGTCGGCACGCCGGGCGTGGCTTCGCCGGAGCCCCTACCTCGAGATGTTGGATGAGCAGTGGCGACGGGTCCTGGGGTGAACCTCCACTGTGTCCACTACGTGACCCGACGGTAGCGAGGTCGATGGTGCCCCACGGGGGTCGGCCGCTGGCTCCGCCGGGTGGTTGCATGGAGAGACCGCACGCGTCGGACAGAGCGTTTCTCAGAGCGGAGACAGCCATGGCACAACCCTTCAGCACGGTAGCGGTCGTCGGAGCCGGGTACATGGGGACCGGGATCGCCCAGTCCCTGGCCCTGTGCGGCATCGACGTGCGGGTCTGCGACGCCACTCTGGAGCTGGCGGAGGCCGGGGTGGCGCGGATCCTCGCCGACCTCGCGGCCGACGTAGAGGCGGGCCGGGCCCCCGCCGGCACGGTGGAGGACGCCGGTGCGCATCTCGGCGCGGTCGGCGACCTGGCGGCGGCGGTGGTCGGTGCCGACTACGTGCAGGAGGTCGTCACGGAGTCGCTCGAGGTGAAGCGGGCGGTGCTCGCCCAGATCAGCGCCGCGGCTCCGGAGACGGCGGTCATCGCGAGCAACACCTCGACGATCCCGCTGAAGCGGATGGTCGGTGCGGTCGTCAACCCGGAGCGCTTCCTCATCGTGCACTGGAGCAATCCCGCCCACTCCATCCCGGGTGTCGAGATCGTCGTCGGTCCGGACACCAGCCCGGCCGTCGTCGAGTCGGTGAACGCGATGCTGGCCGTCGCCGGACGGGTCGGGGCCGTCGTCGGTGACGTGCCGGGTTTCGTCCTCAACCGGCTGCAGTACGCCCTGGTGCGCGAGGCCCTGCTCGTCGTCGAGGAGGGCGTCGCCACGCCCGAGGCGGTCGACACCCTGATGCGGACGATCCTCGGTTTCCGGATGCCGTTCGTCCCGCCCCTGACGATGCTCGACATGGCCGGGCTGGACGTCTACGTCAGTGGGTTCGCGATCATGGAGGAGGCCTTCGGCGAGCGGCTCTCCGCCCCCCAGGTCCTCAGGGACGCCGTGGCCGACGGCCGGCACGGCATGAAGAACGGCCGCGGTCTGTGGCGGGACTACCCGCCCGAGGCCGTGGCCGAGATCGTCGAGTGGCGAGGGCGGGCCTACGCCCGGATGAAGGAGGTCCTCGACGAGATCGGACCCATCCCGCTTCCAGAGAGGAGGCTGCCATGAGCGCGACCACGGCCACGGCCACGACGCCGACGGCGGACACGTGGCCGATCGGGGCCGCGGCGGTGTCCGGCGCGGTCACGGCGGCCGTCGAGGCGATGACCGCGACCGGCAGGGCCGAGGTCGGGGACAAGACGATGATGGATGCCGCGGTGCCGTTCGCCCGGACGCTGTCGCAGCGGGTGCAGGCCGGTGACGAGCTCCAGCACGCCTGGGCCGCCGCGGTGTCCGTGGCCCAGGACGCCGCGGACGGCACCGCGGACCTCGTCCCCCGCAAGGGTCGCGCCCGCACCCACGGCCAGAAGTCAGTCGGTCACCCGGACCCGGGTGCGATGTCGTTCGTGGAGGTCGTGTCAGCGGCCTCACGGGAGGAGTGAGATGGGACTGAGGATCGTCGTCGGCTCGGACAGCGCCGGGTACGACTACAAGACCGCCCTCAAGGCCGACCTCGAGGCGTCCGAGCTCGTGAGCTCGGTCGCCGACGTCGGCGTCGGGCAGGACGGGGACACGGACTACCCGCACGTCGCGGTCGCGGCCGCGCGAATGGTCGCAGCGGGCGACGCGGATCGGGCGCTCCTCGTGTGCGGCACCGGTCTCGGCGTGGCCATCTCGGCCAACAAGGTGCCAGGCGTGCGGGCCGTCACCGCCCACGACTCGTACTCCGTCGAGCGGTCGGTGCTGTCCAACAACGCCCAGGTGCTGACCTTCGGCCAACGGGTCATCGGACTCGAGCTGGCCCGGCGACTCGCCCGGGAGTGGCTGACCTACACCTTCGACCCCGCCTCCCCCTCAGCGGCGAAGGTCGACGCCATCGCCTCCTACGACCACGGTGCCGCCGACGGTGGGTGACGTCTGGGTAGGCACGAGCTGGAAGATGCCCAAGAGACTTCTTGCGGACTGTTTGCGACCGGCGGTCAGGTCGAGAGGCCTCGGGCGAGGGCGGCGTCGAAGAGGATGCGGGCGACCTGCTCGGCCTTTTCCGTCGCCGCAGCACCCATCGGCTTCGCCTCGTAACGGTGCTGGTTGCGAGCGCGTCGCAGGCGGTCGAACTCTCGGGCCGCCTTCTCTGCTGGAGGCTTGTCGAACACGGCGCGCAGGTATCGGCCGAGAGCTTCGTCTTGGCCGGGCCCGTTGGTCGTGCGGAAGCCGTACGCCGCCAGCAGTGCCTCGCCGGTGTCGTGAGAGGCGTCGTAGGCGACGCCGTACCTGACGGCGACGCTCGTGAGCAGTGGCAGCTGATCCAGGCGCTCCTCGGCCTGCCGCAGGAACGAGGTCGCTCGCGCGAGGTCTGCGGGCACGACGTCGAGACGTCGCGCCTCGACGAGGGTGAGGACCGTCACCTGCTGGACGCGGGTGAGCGGGGTCAGCGCCACGGCAGCTCCCCGACCACGGCCACGGCGGGACCGCTGCGAACGTTGTTCAAAAAGCCGGAAGACTCGGCGAACTCGGCAGCGGTGAGGATCGTCGGGTTGACGGGACGGTGCACCGACGACTCGACTCGTGTGCACGCCTCGTAGACCGCGTCCACGTCGGGATCACCAAGCACCATGAGGTCGATGTCGTGCGGGGCCGGACCAGCGTCACCGAGCATCCGAGCGGCGAACGAGCCGTAGAGGAATGCCGCCTCGATCCCGTCGATGTGGGCGAGCTCCTCGGCCAGGAGCACCACCGGGCCGGTCACGACCACGAGGATCTCGCGCAAGGGCTGCACAAGCGGGCTGTCGTCGTTGGCGCGGATCAGCCTCGTGCGCCCCACGTGTCGCTCGCTCAGGATGCCGGCATCGATCAGGCGAGCGACTTCACGGTGCGCGGTCGGATAAGCCAGAGCGGCACGCGCGGCCAGGTCGGTGATGCTCAGTTCGTCACCGGTGAGCAACAAGGTGGAAAGGAGACGTGCCTGACCATCCGACCGGAAGATCGGAGCCAGGAGGGGCGCCTCGGTTCTCATATAATTGAGATTATTCTCCATTATATCGACAGTCAACGAGCCTACCCCTACCCCCAGAAGATGGGGTCGCCGCTCGTCTCGATGTGGTCGAGAAGCGCCTGGACGTTCTTGGTCGGGCGTTTGTGCTTGTACTCGTGGAACTTCAGGTTGCGGTCGCGCCAGTAGATCGCCCAGTGGCCGGTCGACTTCGTGTAGCGAAGCCGGGCGATCGGGAACCGGGTGTGCTCGCCGACACCGTCCCACGGCGGCCGCACCTCGACGATGTCGACGTGTCGGTCGGAGACGTCCGCCTCGACCGTCACCTCGTCCCACAGGTGCTCGGGCACGCGCTCGCGCGCCCACAGTCGGATGCGGTGCACGTCGGTCTCTGGGAGTGCCACAAACATCAGCGTGCCACCCGAGTAAACGAAGGAGCGCGCTCCGACGATTCGGGGCGGCGACGGTCATGCGGGCCGTCGGGACCCAGCTCGACGACAAGGACCAGCAATCCTCAACGCTTACAGGCAAATCCCACCGGCGCTAGACGTTGAAGCGGAACTCCACGACGTCGCCGTCGCTCATGACGTAGTCCTTGCCCTCGATACGCACCTTGCCGGCGGCCTTGGCGGCATTCATCGCCCCGGCCGCGACGAGGTCGTCGAAGGAGACCACCTCGGCCTTGATGAAGCCGCGCTGGAAGTCGGAGTGGATGACACCGGCAGCCATCGGCGCGGTCCACCCCTTGCCGATCGTCCAGGCGCGCGACTCCTTGGGGCCGGCGGTGAGGTAGGTCTGCAGTCCCAGCGTGTGGAAGCCGGTGCGCGCGAGCTGGTCGAGCCCTGACTCCTCGGCGCCGAAGCTCTGCAGCAGCTCGAGCGCCTCGTCGGGCTCCATGTCCATGAGGTCCATCTCGAGCTTCGCGTCGAGGAAGACAGAGTCGGCCGGGGCGGCGAGCTCGCGCAGCGACGCCTGCAGCTCTGCATCGGCGAGCTGGTCCTCGTCGAGGTTGAAGACGTAGATGAACGGTTTGGTCGTCAGCAGCCCCAAACCCTTCGCCTCGCCGAGGTCGACCCCGGCGCCCGGCCCGGCGGCATACAGCGTGTGGCCTGCCTCGAGCACCTTCTGCGCAGCTGCGGCGTTCTCGAGGGCGGGCTTCCTGTCCTTGTTGATCCGCGCCTCCTTCTCGAGGCGCGGCACGGCCTTCTCGAGGGTCTGGAGGTCGGCGAGGATGAGCTCCGTGTGGATCGTCTCGATGTCGCTCGCGGGACTGACCTTGCCGTCGACGTGCACGACATCGCTGTCCTCGAACGCGCGCACCACCTGACAGATCGCGTCGGCCTCGCGGATGTTGGCCAGGAACTTGTTGCCCAGCCCCTCACCCTCGCTCGCGCCGCGGACGATACCGGCGATGTCGACGAAGCTCACCGTCGCAGGCAGGATCTTCTGGGAGCCGAAGATCTCCGCGAGCACGCCCAGGCGTGGGTCGGGCAGTGGGACGACGCCGACGTTCGGCTCGATCGTCGCGAACGGATAGTTCGCGGCGAGCACGTTGTTCTTCGTCAGCGCGTTGAAGAGGGTCGACTTGCCGACGTTGGGAAGGCCGACGATTCCGATGGTGAGTGCCACGAGGTCAGGAGTTTAGTGCGGTTGGCGCCGCGTCCCGACCACGGCCGCGTATGCCGTCCCCGTCGACCGAGGTATGCCGTGGTCGACGGGGAGCGGGGAACGCACCACCCGGTTCGACGGGCGCTCACCGCAGCGTCCAGTGCCAGCCTGGTTGCCAGTCGAAAGGAGCGTTCACGACCTGGGCCATCGGTGCGCCGTCCAGAAGGTGCTGCAGGGCCCAGCGGTTAGCCGAGTGCGCGATGACGAGCACCCGCTGCCCCTCGAAGCGGCAGCGGACCTCGTCGAGCAGCTCACGGGTCGACTCGACCACCTGGGCATAGCTCTGGCCGCCCGGGAAGGGCACCTCGAGATGGTCCAGTCGCACTCGCCCGACGTCAGCGACGGGGGACCCGTTGAGGTCGCCGTAGTCGCACTCGCGGAGCCGGATGTCCTGCCGCAGCGGCACGTCGCTGCCGGCGAAGGCGATCTCTGCGGTCTCCACGGCCCGAGTGAGGTCGGAGACGAGCACCACGGCATACCCCTGATGGCGGCGGCGCTCGCCGAGCAGGGCGGCCTGGCGCCGGCCCTCGGCGGACAGCCTGCCGGGGAGCCATCCGGTAGCGATGCCCGACTCGTTGTCCTCCGTCAGGGAGTGCGTCTCGTAGGTCAGGAGGACGGGCACGGAGTCACTCCGGTCGGCCGCTCGGAAGCCGTACGCCGCACAGCTGGCGGGACTGGGCGACGAGGTGGCCCGCGGAGTCCCAGATCATCGCGTCCTCCTCCATCATCCCGCCGCCGAGGTTCTGACTCGTCAGCGAGACCTGCAGCCATCCCGGCTCGGGGCGACGGCGGACGTGACCGGTGAACTCGAGCGTCGGGGTCCAGCCGAGGATGCCGAGGTCGAAGGCGACCGGTGGCAGCGCGTCGAGAGCCATCATGAGCAGCGTCGTGTCGGGCTCACGCCCGTCGGCGAGCCGCATCCAACCGCGGATCGCGCCCTGCATCGACGGCTTGCCCAGCGCCCAGCCAGCCGTGGCGGGGTCGATGCGCAGGTCCAGCCGCTCGAGGAAGCGCATGTTGGCGAGGAAGTCGGGCGGGGCCTGCCGTGAGGAGACACACTGCTCGGGCGGCGGCATGTCGGGCGCGCTGGCCTGGGTGACGGTGTCGACGTGCCCGAGGTCGCCGAACGAACCGATCGCCCGCATCCTCTCCACCGGGGTGCCGTCGTCGTCGGGCTGGCTGATGCTGATCTGGCCGGTCGAGAGCTTGCGCCCGCAGCGCATGACCTCGGTCGTCGCCCTGAAGGGCCCCGGCGCCGCGGCGGTCATGAAGTAGGCGCTGAGCACCACTGGGTCAGCGTGCGGCGTCTGCTCGGCCGGGTCGGCGGCGAGGTGCCGGCCCAGGGCCGACAGCCCGGCGGCCATGACGAGCCCGCCGTTGACGGCGTTGCCGATCATCCACTCCGCGGAGAACCTGCCGTGGTGCTCGCTCGGGTCGTCTCCGGCTTCGAGTCGGATCGCATCGTCGTACTCGGTCACGTCCCCATCCTCGCGCACCCAGCGGCGTCCACGCGGCCCGCCCCTCGCCCGCGGACGGGCCCCTCGCAACCGATGTCGGTGGGCTCTGCGACGGTTGGTCCATGGAGACGACCACGCTCATCGGCCTGCTCGTCGCGCTTCTCGTCGGGCTGCTCGCCGGGGCGGGGCTCGGCGCGCTCGTCGCCGGGCTCCGGGTCCGCTCCTTACTGCTCGCCCGTTGCGCCGGGGCCGAGGCCGAGCGCGACGTGCTGCGCGGCCGCGTCGGCGACCTGGAGACCGCCCGGGCCGAGGAGGCCGGGACCGCCGCCCTCCTCGCCCCGTTGCGCGACACCATCGGCCGGGTCGAGCGCCAGGTCGGGTCGCTCGAACGCGACCGCGTGCAACAGTTCGGCCAGCTCGGCGAGCGCCTGACCGAGGTGAGCCGGTCGACCGAGTCGCTGCGCTCGGAGACGGCGACCCTCGCGAACGCCCTCAACGCCTCCACGGTGCGTGGCGCCTGGGGCGAGGTGCAGCTACGTCGGGTGCTGGAGCTTTCGGGCCTCCTAGCACGCTGCGACTTCGACGAGCAGGTGACACGGGTCAGCCGTCACGGCGCCACCGTGCGCCCCGACGCCGTGATCAACCTGCCGGGCGAGCGACACCTCGTGGTCGACAGCAAGGCCCCCATGTCGCACTTCCTGCAGGCGCACGGGGACACCATCTCGCAGGTCGAGCGCGCCGAGCTGCTCGCGGCGCACGCCACGGCCCTGCGACGCCACGTCGAGAGCCTGGCGGGCAAGGCCTACTGGACGGCCTTCACCCGCTCCCCCGAGGTCGTCGTCTGCTTCGTGCCGGGGGAGGCCATCCTGGCCACCGCGCTCGCGGACGACCCCGGTCTCTACGAGCACGCGCTCTCGCGAAAGGTGGTGCTCGCCTCCCCCGGCACGCTGTATGCGGTGCTGCGCACCGTCGGTGCCATCTGGCAGCAGGACGCCCTCGAGCAGAACGCCCGGGAGCTGCTCGTCCTGGGCCAGGAGCTCCACTCGCGCCTGGCCACCCTCGGCGGGCACGTCACGGCGATGGGGCAGTCACTCAACCGCTCCGTGGAGCAGTACAACCGCTTCGTCGGCACGCTCGAGACGCGGGTGCTCGTCACGGCCCGCCGCATGCACGAGCTGCACCTGACGAGCGACCGGCCGGCCACTCTCGACCCTCTCGAGGTCGCGGCTCGTCCACCCAGCGCGCCCGAGCTCACGCCAACGGTTGAGGGCGGTGACTCGACAGGGCTTGATGGGCTCGACGCACTGGCCGGTCGCGACGCCCGCGACACGGCCTACCTCGATCGTGAACGAGCGTCCGGCCCGGTGGCCCGGCTGGGCGACTCGGCCAGCGCCTGACTTCTCCCGCCCTCACTCGTGCTGGTGTGTCGCCCGTGTCACCCTGCTCGATGACTCCGCCGCACTGATGAAGCGCGAAGACGCTGCCGTTCAGTGCTGCGGCTCAGTGCAGCGAACCGACGTCCTCGAAGGCGGCGTCATGGCGCACGGAGCCAGCCTCCTCGCCCTTGCGGGTCTTCAGGTCCCGCCGCAGCTCGGTCGGCAGTGAGAAGAGCAGCGACTCCTCGGCGGCGATGACCGCCTCGACCTCGCCGTAGCCGCGCTCGGCGAGCCAGGTCAGCACGTCTCGGACGAGCACCTCCGGCACGCTGGCGCCCGAGGTGACTCCGACGGTGCTGACGCCCTCGAGCCAGGCCTCGTCGATCTCGTCGGCGAAGTCCACGAGGTGACCGTCACGAGCACCGTGCTCGATGGCGACTTCGACCAAGCGCACCGAGTTGGACGAGTTGCGCGACCCCACCACGATCATGAGGTCGGTGTCCTTGGCCATCTTCTTCACGGCGAGCTGGCGGTTCTGCGTCGCGTAGCAGATGTCGTCTGAGGGCGGGCTCTGCAGACCGGGGAACCTCTCCTTGAGACGGCCCACCGTCTCCATCGTCTCGTCCACCGACAGCGTGGTCTGCGAGAGCCACACGACCTTCTCCGGGTCGCGGACGGTGACGTTCTCGACGTCGTCGGGGCCGTCGACGAGGGTGATGCGCTCGGGCGCCTCACCGGCCGTGCCGACCACCTCCTCGTGACCCTCGTGGCCGATGAGCAGGATGTCGAAGTCATCGTCAGCGAAGCGCACGGCCTCGCGGTGCACCTTGGTCACGAGCGGGCAGGTGGCGTCGATCGTCTTGAGGCTGCGCACCCTGGCCTCCTCATGGACGACCGGAGCCACCCCGTGTGCGGAGAAGATGACGGTCGCGCCCTCGGGAACCTCGTCGGTCTCGTCGACGAAGATCGCACCGCGCCTCTCGAGAGTGTTCACGACATGCTTGTTGTGCACGATCTGCTTGCGGACGTAGACCGGCGGCCCGTAGAGCTCCAAGGCCTTCTCCACGGTCACGACGGCCCGGTCCACGCCGGCGCAGTAGCCGCGCGGCGCCGCGAGAAGGACCTTCTTGTCGGACGACTGGTCGGCTGGCTGGCTCATGGCCCCATGGTACGTGCGCTGCACACGCGGCCCTGCCAGGCCGTATGCCGCCGGCCCGCCGCCGCGCTCCCCCCACTCGAGTGGCCGCGCCGTCACAGGCGCCCATGTGAAAGCGCGGCCACTCGACGGGTCCGGCGTGTGAAAGCGGGGCCACTCGAGGGGTCATGGGCAGGCCCTATCGTTGCGACCGTGAGCCTGACCAGCCCGTTGCCCGACAAGGCGGCCGACACGACGGCCGAGCAGCCCTGGCCGGTGCGCGTGCTCAGCCTGAAGATCTCCGACTACGTCGACCGGATGAGCCAGCTCTGGGTCGAGGGCCAGGTCGTGCAGTTCAACGCGCGCGGCAACACAGCGTTCCTGACGCTACGGGACCCGGACGTGGACATGTCGTTGTCGGTGTCGGTCCCGATGAACGCGGTCAACGCCATGCCGATCCCGCTGGCACAGGGTGCTCGGGTCGTGCTGCAGGCGAAGCCGACGTTCTGGACCAAGCGCGGCACACTCCAGCTCGAGGCCCGCCAGATCCGCCCCGTCGGGATCGGCGACCTGCTCGCCCGCGTCGAGATCCTCAAGCGCACCCTGGCGGCCGAAGGGGTCTTCGATGCCGAGCGCAAGCGACCCATCCCGTTCCTGCCCAGGCGCGTCGGGCTCGTCACAGGTCGCAGCTCGGCGGCCGAGAAGGACGTCGTCGAGAACGCCCGCCGTCGGTGGCCGGCCGTGCGCTTCGAGATCCGCGAGGTCGCCGTGCAAGGCGCCAGTGCGGTGATCGAGGTCGTCGAGGCCCTGCGCGAGCTCGACGCACATCCTCAGGTCGAGGTCATCGTCATCGCCCGCGGAGGCGGCGCGCTGGAGGAGCTGCTGCCCTTCTCCAACGAGGCGATGGTGCGCGCCGTCGCTGCCGCGCGCACCCCGGTGATCAGCGCCATCGGCCACGACGTCGACCAGCCGCTGCTCGACCTCGTCGCCGACTGGCGGGCCTCGACGCCCACGGACGCCGGCAAGAAGGTCGTCCCTGACGCCCAGCGCGAGCTGGGGCTCGTCGACGGGGGCCGCGACCGGCTGCGGCGCGCGCTCGGTCGTCGCATCGAGACCGAGCGCTCGGGGCTCCGCTCGCTCGTGAGCCGCCCGGTCATGGCCCACCCGGTCGCGATGGTGCGGGTGCGTCGCGAGGAGATCGCTGCGCTGCGTGCGCGCGCCGCCATGCGGCTCGAGACCCGGCTGCGCCGCGCTGCTGACGAGGCGGAGCACCTGCGCCGCCAGGTGGTGTCCCTCTCGCCCCAGTCGACGCTCGAGCGGGGGTATGCCGTGGTGGCGCACCGTGACGGCCGCATCGTCGTGGACCGTGACGACGTCGTAGCGGACGAGCTGCTCCGGGTGCGGGTGGCCCGCGGCGACTTCGGCGTGCGCCCGGTCACCGACGGCCTGGCCGAGACGGCCACCGCAGAGCCGGCCGTGAAGCCGGACGTGAAGCGAGCCGCGAAGCCGAGGACCCCGCCTCCTCCGACGAAGATCTCGTCGTAGGGTGGCCGCCATGCCCGAACCCGCCGCCGAGAGCGCCTTCCCCGACATCGCCGGGATGCGGTACGAGGACGCTCGCGAGGAGCTCGTGTCGATCGTCTCCCGGCTCGAGACGGGTCAGGCGCCGCTCGAGGACTCGATGCAGCTCTGGAGACGCGGCGAGGCGCTCGCGGCGCACTGCAGCCGCTGGCTCGACGACGCCCAGGCCGAGATCGAGCAGGCGACGCGGCCGGCTCCAGCCGCGGCTACGGCTCTGCACGCGGACGACGAGATCTTCGACGAGCCCTGACTCTCGACACGTCGGGATCGCTCGCTCCCAGCTCCAGGTGGTCGAGCGGTGAACGAGTGGGCCTGTGAGCCAGGGGCAGCACGCCGCGGGCTCAGGGAGCGGGCGTGACCGGCCTGAGGGCGGCGGTGAACGCCTTGAGCTCGTCCTCGCCGGCGTTCGTCGTCGCGACGAGGGTCAGGGCGCCGGCAGCCGTGGGCCGCACGACGTAGCTGATCTGCGCCGTGCGCCCACCGGCATACCGCTCGAGGGTGCGCCCACCGACCTGCGTGGTGCCGGCCTGCGGGTTGTCGGTGACCGAGGTCGTGAGCCAGGTCGTCGTGGGCGCAGCAGCCTGCTTGAGCGACAGGTCCCCGCCTGCCGGCGTCTTCCAGACCGTCGTGAAGGTGGGCACGTTGTCGGTGCCCGGCCCGTACGTCGCGCTCGTCGCGACCCAGCCCGCGCCCAGCCCGGTGGGCATCTCCACCGGCCACCTGGTCTGGGTGGCGACCGCCGCGGCCTTGCCTGCGGCGTCGACAGCGGGGCGTTCGACCTGGCTCATCCGGGGCACGATGGCGACGAGCAGGAGCAGGAAGAAGCCGATGACGAGCAGCGAGCGCAGCATGTTGGACATCGAGCCCAGCGAGTAGCGGCTCCTCGGTGGCCCGGCGGAGGTGGTTGGGGAGCCCGCAGGCGGCGTTGCCGTCAGGCCCGCCGTCGAGACCGCGGTCGAGCCCGCCGTCGAGCCCGCCGTCGAGCCCGCGGTGGAGTCCGCGTTCGACTTCGGCGCGGGGCCGCCAGCCGTCCCGGCGGTCGGCTCGGCGGCGCTGCCCGGTGTCGTCATGCCCCCATGGTCCCCCGCGCCGGACGCCCGGCCAAACCGCGGGCCCCCCACTAGGCTGTGGCCGACTCGCGAGAGTGCAACGGAGCCGACGGAGGACTCGATGAACCACAGCCAGCCCGACCGCAACCTCGCTCTCGAGCTGGTGCGGGTCACCGAGGCGGCCGCGATGGCCGGTGGCCGTTGGGTCGGCCGCGGCGAGAAGAACCGGGCCGACGCGGCGGCCGTCGAAGCCATGCGCGCGATGATCTCGACCGTCAGCATGCACGGGATCGTGGTCATCGGTGAGGGCGAGAAGGACAACGCGCCCATGCTCTACAACGGCGAGCACGTCGGCGACGGGACCGGCCCCGAGGTCGACGTCGCCGTGGACCCCATCGACGGCACCACGCTGACCGCCAAGGGGATGAACAACGCCGTGTCGGTCATGGCCGTGGCCAACCGAGGGGCGATGTACGACCCCTCGGCCGTCTTCTACATGGACAAGATCGCCACCGGCCCGGAGGCGGCCGACGTCGTCGACATCCGGCTTCCCGTCGCCGAGAACATCCGGCGAATCGCCAAGGTCAAGAGGGAGACGCCGGCAGACGTCACCGTCGTCATGCTCGACCGTCCGCGCCACGATCAGCTTGCCGAAGCAGGTGCGCAACACCGGAGCCCGCATCCGCTACATCGTCGACGGTGACGTCGCGGGCGCCGTGATGGCGGCACGCCCCGGCACCGGTGTCGACCTCCTGGTCGGCATCGGAGGCACCCCCGAGGGCATCATCGCCGCCTGCGCCATCAAGTGCACGGGCGGCGTCATCCAGGGCCGCCTCTGGCCCAAGGACGACGACGAGCGCCAGAAGGCCCTCGACGCGGGCCACGACCTCGACCGCGTGCTCTCGACCGACGACCTCGTCGTCGGTGACTGCTTCTTCGTCGCCACGGGAATCACCGACGGCGAGCTGCTGCGCGGCGTGCGCTACGGCGCCCAGACGGCCCGCACGAACTCCCTCGTCATGCGTTCACGCAGCGGCACGATCCGCACCATCGACAGCGAGCACCGCTTCGACCGACCGGGCTGGTTCGGCGTCACCGACATGATCGAGCAGTGAGAACGCGATGACCGCCGGCGATCCCGTGCGCACGCTCGTCATCGGCGAGGCGCTCGTCGACGCCGTCACCGAGGCGTCCGGCCGTGTCGTCGAGCACGTCGGTGGCAGCCCGGCCAACGTCGCCTTCGGACTGGCCTCGCTCGCACACCCCGTCGACCTCGCCACGTGGATCGCCGAGGACGACCGGGGCCGCCGCATCGAGGCCGTATGCCGTGAGCGCGGCGTGGCGCTGACCGACGGCTCGCGGCGCGCGCGGTCCACCTCGGTGGCCCACGCGACCATCGATGCCAGCGGCGCGGCGACCTACGTGTTCGACCTCGACTGGCAGCTGCCGCCGCTTGCCGACCTCACGGCATACGGGCACGTGCACACCGGCAGCATCGCCGCCGTGCTCGAGCCCGGGGGCGCCGACGTGCGGGCGGCCCTTGAGCGGGCACGCTCCATGGGCGCCACCGTGTCCTACGACCCCAACGCCCGACCGAGTCTGATGGGTGAACCGGCGGACGCCCGCGCGCTCATCGAGATGGCGGTCGCGAACGCCGACGTCGTCAAGCTGAGCGACGAGGACGTCGAGTGGCTCTGCCCCGACGAGCGCCTCGAGGACGTCCTGGCGGGCTGGGCCACGCTCGGGCCCTCGCTCGTCGTCGTGACGCGCGGCGGCGACGGTGCGCTCGTGCGGGTCACGTCCACCGCCGAGGTGCAGGCGGTGCCCGCTCCCTCGGTCCAGGTCGCCGACACCGTCGGCGCCGGGGACTCCTTCATGGCCGGTCTCGTGTCGGGGTTGCTCGACCTCGGACTGCTCGGTGGGGACATGGAGCGGCAGCGCCTGCAGGTGGCGCGCCTCGCGGACGTCTCGCCTGCCGTGGACCGGGCGCTGCGCACGAGTGCGCTCACGGTTCAGCGCGCCGGCGCGCACGCTCCGTCGCGGAGCGACCTCACGCGGCGCCGTCCCTGAGCGCCGATCCGGACGCCCTGCCGGTCGTCACATGTTTCACAGCCGTCACACGTTGGATATTGCCCTGCGTGGGGCCAACACCGCCTCCCGCGTGCGTCGGCACGGCTTTTCTCGGTAGGTCACGGTGCAGCCACACGCACTAGACCGACCCTCACCGACGCGGTAGGAATGACCTAGTTCACGTGACCCAGGTCACGCTGACCGGGTGGGGACTGACGTCCAACTCAACGACGAGGAGCGACCATGAGTGGAATACCCAGACGTGCACTGCAGGCCGGTGGGGTGGTCGCTGCTGCCGCCCTGGTGCTGACCGGCTGCCTCCAGAACCCCAGCGGCGGCGGTGGCTCGGGTGCCGGCGGCGGCGGTGCGGGTGGCTTCATCGACGGCGGCAGCGCCGACGGCGACAAGGTCGTCACGATCCTCGGCGCCTTCGGCGGTGACGAGGAGAAGAACTTCAACGCCTCGCTCGCCGAGTTCCAGAAGGCGAGCGGCATCAAGATCCAGTACACGGCCGACTCGGACTTCACGACGACGATCAAGCAGAAGGTCGGCTCCGGCGACTCGCCCGACATCGGCCTCTTCCCACAGCCCGGCGGGGTGCATGGAGTTCGCGGCGCAGAAGAAGGTCTGGCCGATCGACACCTACCTCGACTACGACAAGCTGCAGGGCACCCTGCTCCCCGGCTTCCTCGACGCCAGCCGCTACAAGGGTCGGGTCTACGGCGCACCGATGCGCAACGCCGTCAAGAGCATCGTCTGGTATCCCAAGGCCGCCTACGACGAGGGCGGCTACCGAAGGACCCGCCCGAGCGATCCAGGAGCTGCGGACCGACGTCGCCGACAAGATCGCCGCCAAGGGCATCACGCCCGTGGTGCATCGGCTGGGAGTCCGACCAGGCCACCGGCTGGGTCGGCACCGACTGGGTCGAGGAGCTCATGCTGCGCATGTACGGGCCCGACCGTCTACGACGACTGGACCTCGCACCGGATCCCCTTCAACGACGACCGCGTCGTCAAGGCCTTCGACGAGGCCGCCAAGTTCAACAAGGACCCGGACATGGTCCTCGGCGGCACCAAGGGCGTGCTCAACACCGCCTTCGGTGACGCGATGACCCCGGCCTTCGCCAACCCGCCGAAGTGCATGCTCCACCGTCAGGGCAACTTCGCGACGACGTTCTACCCCAAGAACGTCCAGGCAGACCTCGACAACAAGGTCGGCATCTACGTCTTCCCGAAGTTCGAGGGCGGCTACGACGGATCGGCGATCCTCGGTGGCGGCGACCTCGCAGCCCTCTTCAACGGCACCGACGACGACGCCAAGAAGGTCATGGCCTTCCTCACCTCCGACAAGTTCGGCGCCCCCTGGGCGAAGGCGGGCGGCTGGCTGTCGCCGCACAAGACGTTCGACGTGAGCAACTACCCCAACGAGACGACCAGGAAGATCGCGGACATCGCCAACAAGGCCAGCGTGCTGCGGTTCGACGGGTCCGACCTGATGCCCAAGTCCATCGGCTCGGACGTCTTCTGGAAGCAGATGGTCAAGTGGGAGAACGGCCAGTCGTCGAAGCAGACGGCTGACGCCATCGAAGCCGCCTGGCCCAAGACGCAGTCATGAGCACGCAGACCAGCGCGGCAGCGCCGCGCCAGAAGATGCGGGTCGACGACGACCCCGGGGCCCCGCTGACGAGCCCACCCCGCCAAGATCGCCATCGGCATCCTCGGCATGGTGGCCATCGTCTGGGGTCTGGCGAACCTCTTCCTCGCCTTCGGCTACTACCCCCAGTGGTTCGGCAACAAGTTCATCATCGGCGTCCTCGCGATCGTCGTCGGGCGTCGGTGGAGCAGCCCTGCTCTTCTACTTCCTCAACATGTTCGTCGAGGGCCTGCCGCGACGGCTGTCCGACGGCGTCATCCCCTACGCCTTCGTGCTGCCGGGGCTCTTCTTCGTCGCCCTGATGCTCATCTACCCGACGTTCCAGTCGATCAACTACTCGTTCGCCAACGCCGACAGCACGGCCTACGTCGGGCTGCAGAACTACCGGACCATCTTCAGCGATCCCGAGTTCTGGCAGTCCATCGTCAACAACGTCCTGTGGCTGCTCATCGTCCCGGCCATCGTCGTCGCGTTCGGTGTCATCGTCGCCGTGCTCGCCGACAAGCTCTCCGCGACCGGGGAGAAGGCCGCCAAGAGCCTCGTCTTCCTGCCGATGGCGATCTCCTTCGTCGGAGCCTCCGCGATCTGGGGCCTGGTCTACGCCTTCAACAACCCCGGCCAGGCCCAGACCGGCCTGCTCAACGCGATCTGGGTGGGGCTCGGAGGTGAGCCCCAGACGTGGCTGCAGATCTCCACGGCCAAGCTCAACTCGATCCTGCTCATGGTCATCCTGATCTGGCTGCAGGTCGGCTTCTCCATGGTGCTGCTCAGCTCGGCCATCAAGGGCGTGCCGGAGGACACCATCGAGGCGGCCCGCATCGACGGTGCGAGCGAGCTGCAGATCTTCTTCAAGGTGATCATCCCGCAGATCCGCGGCACGATCATCACCGTCTTCGTGACGGTCTTCATCACGGTGCTCAAGGTCTTCGACATCGTCTACGTCACGACCAACGGCGCCTATGGCACCAACGTCATCGCGAACCTCTTCTTCAACAAGCTGTTCGCCCAGAGTGAGGCAGGTCAGGCGACGGCCATCGTCGTCGTCCTGCTCGTCGCCGTCATTCCGCTCATCTGGTACCAGATCAAGCACTTCCGCGACGAGGAGGCAGGGCGATGAGCCGCAAGCTGATGAGGGACGGACGACCGAGGAGTCCGTTCTCGATGGTCACGATGACCATCCTCTGCCTGATGTGGACGATCCCGACCATCGGCCTGCTCGTGACGTCCTTCCGCACCCGGGACGCCGCCGCGACCTCCGGCTGGTGGACGGCCCTGTTGAACCCGTTCAGCTCCGACTGGACGACGAGCAACTACTCCGGCGCGTGGACCGGTGCCGATCTCAGCTCGGGCTTCATCAACAGCATCGTCGTCGCGATCCCGGCGACCGTGATCCCCATCATGTTCGCCGCGTTCGCCGCCTACGCCTTCACCTTCATGGACTTCCCGTTCAAGGAGTTCTTCTTCCTGCTCATCATCGCCGTCATGGTGGTGCCCATCCAGGTCGCCTTCCAGCCGATGCTCAACATCCTCGGTCCGCGGGGCCTCGGGATCAGCGGGCAGTACATCGCGGTGTGGTTGCTGCACACGGGCTTCGGGATGCCCCTGTGCATCTACACCCTGCGGAACTACATGAGCACGCTGCCACGCAGCGTCGTGGAGTCGGCCAAGATCGACGGCTGCAGCCACTTCCAGACCTTCTGGCGTCTCGTGTTCCCCATGTCGATCCCGGCCGTCGCTGCCTTCGCCACCCTTCAGTTCCTCTGGGTCTGGAACGACCTGCTCATCGCCAAGCTCTTCCTCAAGACCGAGAACACGACGGTCATCGTCAAGCTGCAGCAGCTGCTCGGCACCCAGGGTCAGGGCACTGAGCTGCTGACGGCGGGAGCGTTCATCTCGATGGTCGTGCCCATGATCGTGTTCTTCGCGCTGCAACGGTTCATGGTCCGCGGCATGACCTCGGGCGCGGTCAAGGGCTGATCAGCGCCAGATCGTCAGGCAGGAGTCCACCTCGCCGCCAGTCCCCTCCCAGCCGTCACTAGGCTGGGAGGGGACTGTCGTATGTCGGCTGGCTCGACGGCATACGCCCTCGGCACGAGCCCACCCAGATCTCAAGGAGCATGTCGTGGTCGACTTCGCCTACGAGGACCTGCTGCCGACCGGCGCCGACGAGACGTCCTACCGCCTGCTGACGACCGACGGCGTGCGCGCCGTCGAGGGTCCAGGGAGCCGCACCTTCCTCGAGGTCGACCCCGAGGCCCTGAGGCTGCTCACCGACACCGCGATGCACGACATCGCCCACTACCTGCGGCCGGGGCACCTGCAGCAGCTGCGCAACATCCTCGAGGACCCCGAGGCGAGCAACAACGACAAGTTCGTCGCACTCGACCTGCTCAAGAACGCCAACATCGCCGCCGGCGGAGTGCTGCCCATGTGCCAGGACACGGGCACCGCCATCGTCATGGGCAAGCGGGGCCAGCACGTGCTGACGCGGGGCGACGACGAGCGCGCGGTCAGTGAGGGCGTCCACGACGCCTACACCCGCCTCAACCTGCGCTACTCGCAGATGGCTCCGATCACGACGTGGGAGGAGAAGAACACCGGCTCCAACCTGCCCGCGCAGGTCGAGATCTACGCAGACACCGCGCCGGGTCACGAGGCGCAGTACAAGTTCCTCTTCATGGCCAAGGGCGGGGGCTCGGCCAACAAGAGCTACCTCTACCAGGAGACGAAGGCGATCCTCAACGAGGACGCGATGATGCGCTTCCTCGACGAGAAGCTCCGGTCGCTCGGCACGGCGGCCTGCCCGCCCTACCACCTCGCCATCGTCATCGGCGGCACGAGCGCCGAGTTCGCCCTGAAGACAGCGAAGTACGCCTCGGCGAAGTACCTCGACACGCTGCCGACGTCTGGCTCGATCACGGCGCACGGCTTCCGCGACCTGGAGCTGGAGGAGAAGGTGCTCGAGCTGACGCGTCGCTTCGGCATCGGGGCGCAGTTCGGTGGCAAGTACTTCTGCCACGACGTCCGCGTCGTGCGCCTGCCACGCCACGGCGCGAGCCTTCCCGTCGCCATCGCGGTCTCGTGCTCGGCCGACCGTCAGGCGCTCGGCAAGATCACGGCCGAGGGCGTCTTCATCGAGCAGCTCGAGACCGACCCGGCGCGCTTCCTGCCCGACGCGGGGGCCGTCGACCTCGGCGATCACGAGGACGACGCCGTGGGGGTCAGCTCGATCAGCCGCAACGTCGTCGTCAAGGTCGACCTGTCCCAACCGATGGACGACATCCTCGCCGAGCTGAGCCGGCACCCGGTCAAGACCCGGCTGTCGCTGACCGGACCCCTTGTCGTCGCGCGCGACATCGCTCACGCCAAGATCAAGGAGCGCCTCGACGCGGGCGAGGAGATGCCCCAGTACCTCAAGGACCACCCCGTCTACTACGCCGGACCCGCCAAGACGCCGGCGGGTATGCCGTCCGGCTCGTTCGGGCCCACGACCGCCGGCCGGATGGACTCCTACGTGGACCAGTTCCAGGCGGCCGGGGGCAGCAAGGTCATGCTCGCCAAGGGCAACCGGAGCCGGCAGGTCACGGACGCCTGCGACAGGCACGGCGGCTTCTACCTCGGCTCCATCGGCGGGCCGGCCGCCCGCCTCGCGCAGGACTGCATCAAGCATGTCGAGGTGCTCGAGTACGAGGAGCTGGGCATGGAGGCGGTGTGGAAGATCGACGTCGAGGACTTCCCGGCCTTCATCGTCGTCGACGACAAGGGCAACGACTTCTTCGCCGAGGTGAGCAAGCCGATGGCCCTTCGCATCGAGAAGCGGCCGGGACTCCAGTGAGCGAAGGGACAGGGATGAACGAGAAGAGCTCTGGCAAGAAGGGTTTCGCGGACCTCATCGCGGCCAACCGTGCCTATGCCGAGGCGTACGACATGGCCGGCTTCGACGGCATCGCCCAGGCCGGTGTAGCCATCGTGACGTGCATGGACTCCCGAATCGACCCGCTCGGGCTGGTCGGCCTCCAACCGGGTGACGCGAAGATCTTCCGAAACCCCGGCGGCCGCGTCGACAACCTCGCGCTCGAGGCGCTGGTGCTCGGCACACACCTGCTCGGTGTGGACCGCATCCTCGTCGTTCCCCACACCCGGTGCGCGGTCGCCACCAACTCGGCGGCGGAGCTGCGTCAGCGGGTGGGGGCGGGCGCGGGCAAGGACGCTTCATGGATGAGCTTCCACGTCATCGAGGACCAGGTGCGAGCACTGCGCGAGGACCTGGCGAAGGTGCGCTCGCATCCCCTCATCGCGCAGGGCGTCGAGGTCGCCGGCTTCATCTACGACGTCGACAGCGGTCTGCTCGAGCCCGTCGACTGACCCACACGCTCCGACGACGCGACGGCGCGCCTCGTCACGCACCTTCCCGAAGCAGTGGGAGCAAGGGTCAGTCCAGCCCGCGGCGGCGCAGCAGCGGCGCGAGGTCGGCGTCGCGACCGCGGAACTCGCGGTAGGACTCCAGTGGGTCGGCCGAGCCGCCGATGCCGATGACGAACTGCCTGTAGCGGTCGCCGTTCTCGCGGGTCAGGCCACCGTTCTCGGTGAACCACTGCACCGTGTCGGCGTCGAGCACCTCACTCCAGATGTACGCGTAGTAGGCGGCGTCATAGGCGTAGGCGAACGCGTGGGCGAAGTAGGGCGTGGAGTACCGCGGCGGGACGAGTGGATCGGCCAACCCAACCTCCTGCAGGGCTGCTCCCTCGAACGCGGCGACGTCGGTGACCTGCGCCGCGTCCTCGACGGTGAGGGCATGCCAGGCCTGGTCGAGCAGGCTCGCGGCGAGGTACTCGGACGTCGCGAAGCCCTGACCCCAGGCCTCGGCGGCGATGAGGCGGTCGACGACTCCAGCGGGCAGCGGCTCACCGGTCTCGTGGTGCACGGCATAGCGGGCGAGCACGTCGGGCCACAGCATCCACATCTCGTTGACCTGGCTCGGGAACTCGACGAAGTCGCGGAAGACCCGCGTCGCCGCGAAGTGCGGGTAGGTGACCCGGGCGAGCAGGCCGTGCAGCGCATGGCCGAACTCGTGGAAGAGCGTGCGGGTCTGGTCGTACGTGAGGAGCGTCGGCTCGCTCGGCCCCGGCTTGGGCACGTTGAGGTTGTTGCAGACGACGGCATACGGCTGCTCGAGCAGGGCGCTCTGGTGCACGAGGCTGTTCATCCAGGCGCCGCCCTTCTTCGTGTCCCGCGTGTAGAGGTCGAGCAGGAAGAGCCCGAACGGCGTGCCGTCCTCGCGGACCTCGAAGACCCGCACGTCTGGGTGGTAGCCGACCAGGTCGTCGCGCTCGTGGAACGTCAGTCCGTAGAGCTCGCCGGCGGCGAAGAAGACGCCGTCGTGCAACACCCGCTCCGCCTCGAACCACGGCCGCAGGGCGGCCAGGTCGACGTCGTGGGTCGCGGAACGCACCTGCTCGCTCCAGTAGGTCCAGTCGTGGGCCTCGATGGGCTGACCGGCCTTCTCCTGCAGTGCTACCCGCTCAGCCTGGGCGTTGCGTGCAGCCGCGGGAGCGAGCCGACGCAGCAGGTCGGCGACGGCCTCGGGCGAGCCGGCGGTCGAGTCGGCGAGCGCGGCATGACCGTGCGTGGCGTAGCCGAGCAGTCGCGCCCGCTCCGCCCGGAGCCGCACGATCTCGAGCACGAGGCCGCGGGTGTCGGTGTCGCCGCCGCGAGAGCCTCGGGCCAGCTGTGCCTCGTGCAGCCGGCGCCTCAGCTCACGATCCGTCAGCGACCCGAGGTAGGGGTGGCCCGTGGGAAGCACCAGCGTCAGGAGCCACTGGTCGTCGAGACCTCGCTCTCGAGCGGCCTCGGCGGCGGCCGACACCTCGCCGGCGGTCAGGCCGTCGAGCAGCGAGACGTCATCGACGACGACGGCGAGATCGTTGGCCTCCGCCAGCAGGAACCTCTCGAAGCGGGTGCCAAGGGCGGCGAGCCGCTCGTTGAGCTCGCGCAAGCGGGCCTTGTCCTGGTCCTCCAGACCGGCGCCGGCGACACCCAGCTCGGTGACGTAGCGCTCGACGAGCCGTCGCGACTCCGGGTCGAGCCGGGCCGACGTCTCGTCCTCGGCGACGGCGCGCAGCCGGGCGAAGAGGCGACCGTCGAGCCTGATCGCGTCCGAGTGCGCGGTGAGCAGCGGCGTGTAGGTCTCGTTGAGCGCCTCGACCTCGGGCGTCGCATGTGCCGACCGCACGCCGTAGAAGGCGAGGCTGACCCGCGTCAGCAGGGCTCCGCTGCGCTCGAGAGCCGCGACGGTGTTCTCGAAGGTCGCCGGCGCCGGGTTCGGTCACGATGGCCTCGACCTCGGCGCGCTGCTCGCGCATGCCGAGGTCGAAGGCCTCGGCATAGTGCTCGGGACGGATCCGGTCGTAGGGCGGCAGTGAGAAGGGCAGCCGGCTCGGCTCGAGGAGTGGGTTGGCGGTGTCGACCATGCAGCGACCCTACGGCTCCCGGGCGTGCGCATCGACCGGGATCGCGCCGCCCCCTACGGTGTGGCGTATGACGCTCGACCACCTCGTGCTGACCCGCTTCAGCGCCGTTCGTCGGGGACACGTCGAGCCGATGCCGGCCGAGTGGCTGACCTATCGCCTCGGCTTCTTCTACGACGCCTGCTACCCCAGCCTGACGCGTCAGGTCGGCGGCGCGTCGTTCCGCTGGCTCGTCTTCCTCGACGACCGCTGCCCCGACGACTTCCGCGAGCAGGTGCTGGAGCTGGCCGAAGGAGCCTTCGAGCCGATCTGGGGGCATGAGGACTTCCACACCACCTTGCTGCCGCGGGCGGTGGAGCGATGCACCACGGTCAGCGCCTCGGGCGGCACCCTCGTCACGACCCGGGTCGACAGCGACGACGCCGTCGCGCGGGACTTCGTCGTCTCGGTGCAGTCCCGCGTGAAGCAGTGGCAGTCCGAGCAGCAACTGGCCGGCCACGACCGCTTCTTCGTCAACTTCACGCGTGGTCTGCAGGTCGACCGGTCCGGCGCCGTCTACCGGCGTGACCAGCCGCACGGCCCGTTCATCTCGCTCGTCGAGCAGTGCCGGCACCGGCGATGCGCCGCTCACCGTGCACACGACGAAGCACAACCTGGCTAGACGGACCGCGCCCGTCGTCGAGGTGCGGGCGGAGCCGATGTGGCTGCAGGTCCTGCACGACGCCAACCTGCGCAACGTCGTCGCGGGGCCACAGGTGTCGCCCAAGGTGCTGGAGCGCCGGTTCGACATCGACCTCCGGCACGACACCCAGCTCGCCGGTGCGGCGCTGCTCTCGGCGCGGTCTCGTCACCGCGCACGTCTGCTGAGCCAGTGGGCGAAGCACCCGGGTCAGGCGGTCGAGGCCCTCAGCGCCGTGGCTGGGCGGCTGCGCGGCACCCATGTCGTCGCACACGACCCCACGGCACTCGCGCCCGGCACGCGCCTGCGGCAACAGGCGGTGCGGCTCGGGTATCGACCGCGATCCTGAGGAACGCACGCACGCAAACGCACGGAAGCGCCTACGCAAGGGCGCACGGACGATGCCCCGGCCCCGCGCCGGCAGGTGGGCCGGACGTCAGCCCGGCTCAGCGCTGGTCACCCGATCCGCCGAGGACCGCGCGGCGCTGCCGGTCGGCGAGCTTGTCGACGTTCCGCCTCGCGACGTCGTCGAGGGAGAGGTCCAGGAAGTTCGCGAGGACCGCCGTGTACCAGAGCACGTCGCCGAGCTCGGCGGCCATGTCGTCGCGGTCGAGCTGCGCGAGGTCACTGTTCCTGTCGCGGACCAGCTTCTTGACCTTCTCGGCGATCTCGCCCGCCTCACCCACCAGGCCGAGGACCAGGTGCATGAACTCGTCCGGGGCGTCCTTGTCGCGGGCGGTGCGCAACGCGGCGCGCTGGTAGTCGTCGCAATCCATGGGCCTACGGTAGTGACCATCCATCGCTCACTCGCGGCTCCGCGCCCGCCTGCGTGCACGCCTGGCCGATGGACCGACCCGGGCCGGGCCTCACACCAGGCCGTGACCTCACGCGGCGACCCCGCTGCGTCGTGCGTCGGTTCCGCGGTGATCAGAGAGCGAGCTCGGCCCGGACGACGCCGACGAGCCGGTCGGCAACGGCGCGCGCCTGGTCGGTGTCAGCGGCCTCGACCATGACCCGCACGACGGGCTCGGTGCCCGAGTTGCGCAGCAGGACGCGACCGCTCTCGCCGAGCTCGCTCTCGGCATACCGCACGGCGTCGGCGACGACGGCGTTGTGCTCCAGCGCTCCCTTGTCGACGTCCTGGATGTTGACGAGCACCTGAGGGAAGCGGGTCATGATGCTGGCCAGGTCAGCGAGCGAGCGGCCGGTCGCGGCCACCCGCGAGGCGAGCATGAGCCCGGTCAGGGTGCCGTCGCCCGTCGTCCCGTGGTCGAGCATGACGACGTGCCCCGACTGCTCGCCGCCGAGCGAGTAGCCCCCGTCGCGCATGCCCTCGAGGACGTAGCGGTCGCCCACAGCGGTCTGCAGCACCTTGATGCCGTGACCGTCGAGCGCGCGGATCATGCCGAGGTTGGACATCACGGTCGCGACGAGCGTGTCGCCGACGAGGGTGCCGTGCTCCTTGAAGGCGACCGCGAGGATCGCCATGATCTGGTCGCCGTCGACGAGCCGCCCGCTCGCGTCGACGGCGAGGCAGCGGTCGGCGTCGCCGTCGAGGGCGATGCCGAAGTCGGCCCCGGCCGCGACCACCGCGGCCTGCAGGGGCTCGACGTGGGTCGAGCCGTGACCATCGTTGATGTTGATGCCGTCGGGCTCGCCGCCGATGAGCGTGACGCGCGCCCCCGCCTCCTCGAAGGCCCGCGGCGCGACGGCGGCTGCAGCTCCGTGGGCCGCATCGATGACGACGTGCAGGCCTCCGAGCCGGTGCGGCAGGACCGAGAGCAGGTGCGAGACGTAGCGGTCCGCGCCGTCGGCGAGCTGCGTGATGCGCCCGACGTCACCGCCCGTGGGCCGCTGCCAGTCGGCGCGCAGCCGCTCCTCGATGCGGTCCTCGAGGTCGTCGGCGAGCTTGTGCCCACCGCGGGCGAAGAACTTGATGCCGTTGTCGGGCATCGGGTTGTGCGAGGCCGAGAGCATGGCGCCGAGGTCGGCGTCCTGCTCCGCGACGAGGTAGGCGATGGCCGGCGTGGGCAGGACGCCGGCGTCGCGGACGTCGACGCCGGCCGAGGCCAGTCCGGCGACCGTCGCGGCGGCGAGGAACTCGCCCGAGGCGCGCGGGTCGCGTCCTACCACGGCCACGGGACGATGACCGTTGAAGGCGCCCACCTCGGCCAGCACGTGAGCCGCGGCGACCGAGAGGTCGAGGGCGAGCTCTGCCGTGATGTCCTGGTTCGCCACACCACGGACGCCGTCCGTGCCGAAGAGTCGAGCCACGCTGGTGTGCCTTCCCGGTGAGGCGTCCGCCGGCGCCCTGATCATGTGCTCGGACGACGATACCCCCTCCCCCGGGGCCAGCCCCGGCGGCACGACGAAGGCCCCCGAGCGGGTGCTCGAGGGCCTTGACGTCCCGGGCCGCGCGGCATACGCGGACGTATGCCGGATGCGGGGCCGTATGCCGGTCGGCGGGCAGTGCCCGCCGCGCCGGTCAGCGCTTGCTGTACTGAGGCGCCTTGCGGGCCTTCTTCAGGCCGGCCTTCTTGCGCTCCGGCACGCGCGGGTCACGCGTGAGGAAGCCGGCCTTCTTGAGGGCCGGGCGGTTGAGCTCCTCGTCCACGCCGTTGAGCGAGCGGGCCACGCCGAGGCGCACCGCACCGGCCTGGCCGGACGGGCCACCGCCGTGCACGCGCACGAGCACGTCGTAGGATCCGTCGAGCTCGAGCAGCGTCAGGGGCTCCTTGACGATCTGCTGGTGCACCTTGTTGGGGAAGTAGGCGTCGAGCGTGCGCCCGTTGATCTTCCACTCACCGGTGCCCGGGACGATCCGGACGCGGGCGATGGCCTGCTTGCGGCGGCCGGTCGCGGCACCCGGGGTCGAGACCTGGCGGGCACGCTTGGCGTCGCCGGCAACGCTGGTGTCCGACTCGGAGGTGTACTCGGTCAGCTCGGGCTCGTCGGTGTCGAGGACGGCCTCGTTCACGATGTCAGTCACGTGTCTTGTCGCTTTCCACGCAGCAGCCGGGGCTTACTGCGCAACCTGGGTGATCTCGAAGGGGACGGGCTGCTGGGCCGCGTGGGGGTGGTCGGCGCCGCGGTAGACCTTGAGCTTGTTCAGCTGCGCGCGGGCCAGCGAGTTCTTCGGGAGCATGCCGCGGATGGCCTTCTCGACGGCCTTCTCGGGGCTCTTGGCCAGCAGCTCGGTGTAGGAGGTGGCGCGCAGACCGCCCGGGAAGCCGGAGTGGCGGTAGGCCTTCTTCTGCTCGAGCTTGGCGCCGGTGAGGGCGACCTTCTCGGCGTTGATGATGATGACGAAGTCACCGGTGTCGACGTGCGGCGCGAACTGCGGCTTGTGCTTGCCGCGAAGCAGCACGGCGGCCTGACTGGCCAGACGACCGAGCACGACGTCGGTCGCGTCGATGACGTGCCACGTACGAGTGACCTCGCCGGGCTTGGGGGTGTAGGTGCGCAATGGAGTCTGCCTTCGTTGCTGGTGTGGTGAAGCCGTGGAGCGTGGAGCCGTGAGGCCGTGAGCCGCGCCCTTCGCACGATCTCGCTCATCGCGGCTGATCGCTTGCAGGGGCTCGGCCGGCGGGGCCGCTGCGATGCCGGTGCGACACGGGTGGGATACGCGGCGTGGCACAACAGTTCTCCATGTTACGGGCTGCGGGCGCTGCTCCCAAATCAACCGCGAAGGGCCCCAAGACGGCACCTGACCTGCGATGATGGCTCCGCTGGCCAGCGCGTGCACAGCTCTTGTGCAAATGAACTGTGCACATGTAGTGTGCACACTATGGCTGCAACAGACCCTCCCTCACCGCTCCGGCCCCGGACCCCCGATGAGCCTGCCGGGGCCTCCGACAACGTCTGGCTCACGGCCCAGAGCGTGCGAGTGCTTGCTCATCCGCTGCGCTCACGCCTGCTTGGGGCGCTGCGCCGCCACGGTCCCTCGACGGCCACCGACCTGGCCGGGCTGCTCGGGACCAACTCCGGGGCGACGAGCTACCACCTGCGCAAGCTCGAGTCGGTCGGCCTCGTGCATGACACGGGCGAGGGCGAGGGAAAGCGACGCCTGTGGGAGCCGACGTCGGAGTTCCACTCGTGGCACCCGAGCGACTTCGAGGGTGACGAGGACTCCGAGACCGCGCTCGGCTGGCTCACCCGCGACTACGCGCACCACTTCAGCGAGCAGTACGACAAGTGGCTGGACGTCTCGAGCACCTGGCCCAACGACTGGCAGGACGCCTGCGGTTCGAGCGACGCCTCCGTCCTCGTGACCGCGGAGGCCCTCGCGGAGCTGCGCGCGCAGATGTGGGACCTCATCGAGCGCTACCGCCGGGTGGGGCAGGGCAACCCTCAGGCCCGCCGGATCGCCGTCTACACGTTCGCGTACCCCATCGACCTCGACCGCCCACCGACGCGAGGAGGCCGCTCATGACCGGCCCGCGGATCCCGGACGGGCCTGGCACCGGGCAGTCGCAGGGTCGGCCGGATGGCGCCCTCTCCCCCACCGCCGCACGCCGGGTCTTCCTCGCCCTGAGCTTCACGCGCTGGTTTCCCGTGGGTCTCGTCGTCGGGCTGCTGACGCTGTGGCAGCTCGAACGCGGGCTGTCGGTGGCCCAGTCGCTCACGGTGTCGTCGGCCGCCGGGCTCACGGTGTTCCTCCTCGAGCTGCCGACGAGCGGCTTCGCCGACGCCTTCGGCCGACGGCCCGTCTTCATCGTCTCCGCGGTCGTCAACGTCCTCGCGAGCTCCGTCCTGCTCGTGGCCGAGTCCTTCTGGGCCTTCCTCGTGGCTGCGGTCCTCACCGGCGTCTTCCGTGCTCTCGACTCGGGTCCGCTCGAGGCGTGGTTCGTCGACACGGTCCACGAGACCTCGCCGGGGGCCGACGTCGACGGTGCCCTCTCGGCCCAAAGCACCGTGCTGGGCGCCAGCATCGCCGTCGGAGCGCTCGTGTCCGGTGCGCTGGTCTGGTGGCACCCCTTCACGGCGGCGTCCGCCCTGCTTCTGCCGATCGCCGTCTTCGTCGCCCTCAACGTGGTGCACCTCGTCGCGGTCCTCGTGCTGCTGCGCGAGCCACGCCGGGCCGAGCACCTCGACGCCACGGGCCTGCGCCGCGCGGCCACCTCGGCCCGGGAGGCGCCTGTCGTCGTCCGCGACGGGCTGCGCCTGCTCGGCTCGAACCGGGTGCTGCGCGGCATCGTCATCGTCGAGGTCTTCTGGTCGATCGCGATGATCGTCTTCGAGACGTTTCAGCCGATCCGGCTGGCCGAGCTCGTGGGCGGCGAGGAGCGGGCCGGCGCCATCATGGGCCCGGTCGCCGCCGGTGGCTGGGCGGTCTTCGCCGTGGGCGCCGCGTTGGCGGGCATGACGAGCCGGCGCATCGGCGTGACCCGCACTGCCATCCTCGCACGCGTGCTCAACGGCCTGGGGGCGGTCGTCATGGGTCTCGTCGCGGGGCCGGCCGCACTCATCGCCGCCTACTCGGTGACCTACCTGCTGCACGGGTCGGGCGGCCCGGTGCACGCTGCCCTGCTGCACCGTGAAGCCCAGGCTCGCAACCGCGCCACCGTGCTGTCGATGAACTCCATGGTCGCGTTCGCGGCCTTCGGCGTCCTCGCGCCGCTGCTCGGCGTGCTCGCCGAGCGGACGTCCACGCAGGTCGCGATGGTCGTCGCGGGAGCGGTCAGCATCGTGGGGGCGCTCTTCTACCTCCCGGCCCTCCGGGCGGAGAAGGCCCGCGCGAGCCGGCCCACCGACGCGACTCGAGTGGCCGCGTCGTCACGGCGATCCGAGTGACGGCGCGGCCACTCGAGTGGTCAGGAGGGCTGGGTGATCTCGTCGAGCGCTGCGAGGTCGGACACGCTCGGCTGCCAGAGCCCGGCCCGGACGTTGTCGAGCACCTGCTCCGGCCTCGTGGCTCCGGCGATGACGGAGGCCACGGCCGGCTGGGCGGCGAGCCCGCCGACGGCGACGTCGATGAGGCGCACACCCCGCTCCGCGGCATACCCCTCGAGGCGCTCGATGGTGGACCAGTCGGCCGCGGCGAGGCGATCACCCATCGACGCGAGGCGGGTGCCCTCGGGCGCTTCCTCGCCGCGACGGTACTTGCCGGTGAGCAGGCCTGAGGCGAGCGGGAAGAAGGGCAGCACGCCGACCCCGACGTGCTCGCACGCCGGCACGAGCTCCTCCTCCACCTCGCGCTCGAGCAGCGAGTACTCGTTCTGGGCAGAGATGAAGCGCTCGGTGCCCGCCGACCGGGCCGTCCAGTCCGCGTCGACGACCTGCCAGCCGCTGAGGTTGCTGCTGCCGATGTAGCGCACCTTGCCCTCGTGCACGAGCTCGTCCAGGGCGGCGAGGGTCTCGCCGATCGGGGTGTGGGGGTCGGGCCGGTGCAGCTGGTAGAGGTCGATCCAGTCCGTGCCGAGCCGCCGCAGGCTGGCCTCGACCGCAGTGCGCACGTAGCGGCGCGAGCCGCGGACCCCCCAGTCGGGGCCGTTGGCGCCCTGCATGTCCATGCCGAACTTCGTGGCGACGACGACCTCGTCGCGCTGCTTGCCGAGAGCGACACCGAGCAGCTCCTCGCTCGCGCCGAGCCCGTAGATGTCGGCGGTGTCGAAGAGCGTCACCCCGGCGTCGATCGCCGTCCGGACGACGGCGGTGGTCCCCTCCTGGTCGAGCCGACGGCCGAAGTTGTTGCATCCCAGGCCGACCGTCGAGACGGTGAGGCCGCTGTCGCCGAGCTGGCGGTAGGTCATGTCGTTGCTCTCGCGTGTCGTCACCCGCCCAACGTATGCCGGTGGACTGCACGGCCAAAAGGGGCACACCGGCCGGAGCCGACGCGCGCGGCAAGGTGCAACGGCGAGACCGTCGAGCGCCCACCAGAGGCTGGTGGGCGCTCGACCGGCTTGCTCCTCGAGTCAGTTCGGTTGGACGAAGACGGCCACCGTGCGGGCCGGCACGGTCAGGGCCGAGGCACCGGCGTCGTACGCCGCTGACTTCACGACGCTGTCGGCGCCGTTCGCCTGCACCGGGCTGAGCTGCACCGCGCCGGTGAGACCGGCGACCTTCTGCACCACCGGTGACGCGGAGGCGTTGAAAACGACCACCACGCCCCGCAGCGCCGGGTCCACGTCCTCGCCCACGGCGTCGTCGATCCGCATGACGATGACGCCCTGGTGCGCGTCGGCGGTGCCGGACACCGGGAAGCTGACCTTCGCGTTGATCGCAGCGGCGCTGCCCAGCCGGAAGAGCGGCGTGCTGAAACGCAGCTTGAGCAGGTCCTGCGCCTTCGCGCTCGCATCCTGCACGTCGGTTGCCGACGGCTTCAGGGCCGGGTTGGCGAGCAGCGGCTTCATGAACGACCACTTCGCCGAGTTCTGCGCCTCGGGCGGCAGTCCGTGACCGAAGCCGTTGTCGACGCCGGTCCAGTCGAGGCGGTTGAACCAGTCCCCGCTGTCGTAGCTGTCCCGGTTGAGCGACTTGCTGCGCAGCAGGTCGGCGCCGGCGTGCCAGAACGACGGCGTCTGGGAGAGGGCGGTCGTCGCGAGCGACAGCGTGTTCATCCGGACGCGGTCCTGCATCGTCGTGGCAACCGGCAGCTTGTAGGTCAGCGAGTCGAACAAGGTCTCGTTGTCGTGCGCGTCGACATAGGTGATCACCTCGTCCGGCTCGTCGGCGTAGCCCGCGGGCGAGCCGTTGTAGTCGACCTGCGTGCCGCTCACGACAGCTCCGCTCGACTGGCTGCGGAAGCTGAAGCTCCGCAGGTTGCCCGCCAGGCCGAGCTGCACGAGGTCGGTGTCGTGCGCGAGGCGGGCGGCCGCGTCGGCGTTGACCGGCTTGCCGTCCTTGTCGATCGCGCCGTTGTCGTCGGTGGCCTCACCCGAGCCGAAGCCCTGCTTGCGCGGGTCCTCGTCGAAGGGTCCGCCACCGCGCACCGCGTCACGGAGCCGGTCACTGAAGGTGCCGATTCCCGTGCCACCGAGCTGTCCCTGGGTCGCCTGCGTGAAGAGGGCGTTGTTCGCCACCTCGCCGAAGTTCCAGCCCTCGCCGTAGAGGTAGATGGCCTTGCCGTCCACCCCGTCCTTCTGCATGGTCAGGGCATCGAGCGCCGACCGCACGGCCAACATGTTGGCCCTGCTGTGGTGGCCCATCAGATCGAAGCGGAAGCCGTCGACCTTGTAGTCCCGCGCCCACGTGACGACCGAGTCCACCATCATCTTCTCCGCCATGGCGTGCTCGGTAGCGACGTTCTGGCAGCACGTCGAGGTCTCGACCGCGCCGCTGGCGTTGAGCCGGTGGTAGTAGCCCGGCACGACCTTGTCGAGCACGGACTTCTCGGCCTGCCCGGAGCTCGCGGTGTGGTTGAAGACCTGGTCGAGCACGACGCGCAGCCCGTCCTGGTGCAAGGACCCGACCATCGTGCGGAACTCCGCCACCCGTGCGCCGCCGTCGGCGGCCTTGGCGCTCGAGGCGTAGGAGCCGTCCGGCACGGTCCAGTGCTGAGGGTCGTAGCCCCAGTTGAACGCGTCCTTGCTCGCGACGGCTGTCACGCACTCCTGCTGCTTGGTGCTGTCGGGTGGGAACGACTCGAGGTCGCACTGCGGGGTCTCCTGCTTCGCCGGGTCCTCCTCGATCGACGCGATGTCGAAGCTGGGCAGCAGGTGCACGGTGTTGAGCCCCGCCTTGGCCAGTGCCTTGAGATGGGCCCGCCCGTCACCGTTCGCTGCGAAGGCCAGGTAGCTTCCCCGCGCGTCAGCGGGCACCTTGGAGTCGCTCATCGAGTAGTCACGGATGTGCAGCTCGTAGATCGTCGAGTCGACGTCCTTGGCGAGCGCGGGCGCCTTCGTGGAGCGCCACACCGACGGCATGTATGCCGTGTCGCGCAGGTCCACTGCCACCGAGCGTGTCGAGTTCACGGTCAGGGCAACAGAGTTCGGGTCGGTGACGACGTTCGTCTCGACCTTCTGCGTCGTCGGCGCCCAGACCTTGACTTCGTAGAGATAGCGGCTGCCGCGTGCCGTGGAGACCGACTTCGACGCCGACCACGATCCGTCACCAGCGCGCTTCAGGGGCGTGCGAGCGGCCTGCCACAGCGGCTCGTCGGCCGCACCGGGGGCGGACGGGGGCCAGGTCAGAAGTGTCACGGACTGCGCGGTCGGGGCCCAGAGCCGGAAGCCGACCTTGCCACCGGTGAAGGTGACACCGTAGGCGCCCGAGCTCGCGGAGGCACCGTACAGAGCGTCGAGGGCGATGGCCGTCTGGGCGGCCGTGGCGTCGAGCAGGCGGCCGGTGGTGTCGTACATCGCGACGGCCACCTGTCCCCGCAGGATCTCGGGCAGCTGCTTCGCCGTCTTCTTGTCGAGGCGGAGCGCGACCGCGCCCTTGAGCTCGGGGTGCTCGGCCACGAGAGCGGCTGGCAGCCCGGCGGGGTCACGCGTCAGCGTGGCGACCGAGCCCCCGGTGACCGCTTCGGCGTCCACGGCGAGGCCGCCGGTTGCCGACCAGTGCAGCCGCCAGCCCAGCGTTGCCGGGTCGGTGCCCGCCGGAAGGGCAGCAGCCGGCCAGGCCACGAGGTCTGGGCCGACGACGAACGCCTTGGCCTTGGTCAGGTCGGGGACGGCGCCGGCCCGGGAGGTCTTGACCGACATCTGATGCGTGGCCAGCACGTAGCTGATCGTCGTGACCACCCCGTCAGCCGGGACGCTGAAGGCGACGTTCGCGCCGCCAGGAGCGCCGCCGGCGCCGTAGTTCTCATCCCACGACAGTGCGTGGGCCACCTTGAACTCGTAGCTGCCGGCCGGGATCTTGTCGGTGCTGAAGATGTAGGTGCCGTCACCGTCTGGGTCCTGCAGCCAGGAGCGCATGCAGTCCGGGGACCAGTCGCCGGGGCAGCCGAGCTCGCTCTGGAAGCTGCCTGGGGCCGTGATGATGGGGCCCTGCGCCGTGCTCGTCACCCAGTGCGTGCGGTGGTCGTAGTAGAAGCTCACCAGGCCGCCGGGGGCCCGGTAGGGGATGTTGCTGCCGTTGGGGAGTCCGCCCGCCCCGTAGTTCTCGTCCCAAGACCCGTCGATGGCGGCCTTGTACTCGTAGTTCGGGTCCGGGACGGTCGGGATCGTGTAGGTGCCCTTCCAGATGTCGTCCTTCGGGTCGAGGGCGAGCTGGGCCTGCGAGCAGTCCGGCTGCCAGTCACCGGAGCATCCCATCTCGGAGTTGTGCGAGCCGGGCACGCTGACGCTGTCGGGTTGGGTGACCGGGCCGACCCCGCCACCACCGCCTCCGGAGGTCTGCGGCTCGCCGACGATGCCGTAGGTCGACGTGGCCGACACCCGGCCCGAGAGGTTCTTGGCCACCATGCGGTACTCGAGCAGCGTGCCCTTCGCAATGCCGCTGACGTCATGGAAGACCCGGTAGGGAGCGTTGTCATCGGTGCCGATCGGGCGCCAGGTCGCCGTGCCCACGGGGCGGTAGAGGAAGCTGACCTCGGCGAAGGTGTTCGACGTCACGGCGGCGCCGATCTCGGCGCGGCCGCCGACGACGTTGCCCGCGCCGGGGGAGGTCGGGTAGACCACGGGCGCACTCGATGGCGACGTCATCGTCGCGTTCGCGCGATACACGGCGACGGACAGCGGCGGCAGCGTCACGGTGACGCGGCCGGCCTTGTCGGCGCGCAGGCCTCCCGAACCACCCAGCAGGGGCACGAACTTCGCGTTGGACGAGTACGTCTCGAACGTCGCGGACTTGGGCGTCGTGGCGTTGTTGCTGGCGACGACGTACTCCCGCTTGGCCGCCTTGTCGATGCGGCTGAAGGCGTAGATGCCCGCGGCGTCGGAGGCGTAGCGGTGCACCTGGGCCCCGTCGGCCAGGGCAGGGTGCGCCTGTCGGAGCGCAGCCAGCCGTTGGATGTGCTGGTAGAGCGGCACGTTCGTCGAGTAGTGCGCCTCGTCGCCCAGCGGGTCAGGGCTGCCGATGACGACGTCGTCCTGGTAGATGGCGGTCCTGCTGCCGAACATGTCCTGCCGGGCGCGCTTGTCGTCGAACCCGCTCGTGGGGCCCGTGAAGCCCTGCTCGTCGCCGTAGTAGACGACCGGGTTGCCTCGGGTGAGAAACATCAGCGAGTTGGCGAGCTCGGTACGACGGAGAAGCTCGGTCCCTGTGGCGCCGCCGGCGAGCAGCATCGCGCCGACCCTGCCCATGTCGTGGTTGCCGAGGAAGGTCGGCAGCTGGTAGGCGTTCGAGTCGGTGTCCGTGTAGTAGTCGTCGCCTGCGAAGAGGTCGCGGATGCCGGTCGTGGCCTTCCCCTGGGCGAAGCCGAGGGCGGCTCCCTGGAAGCCGAAGTCAAGGGTGGCAGGCAGCTTGCCCGTCGTCGTGAACTGGCTCATGTATGCCGGGCTGCCGTCGAACACCTCACCGAACATGTTGAAGTCCGCGTTGCCGACCTGACCGGCGTGCTCGAGGATCGCCGGCGAGAAGGCCTGCCAGAACTCCATGTTCACGTGCTTGACGGTGTCGATGCGGAAGCCGTCGATGCCGAGGTCCACCCAGGGCTTGTAGACCTCCTCCATCCCCTTGACGACGTCAGCGCGCTCGGTGAAGAGATCGTCGAGGCCGACGAAGTCGCCGTAGCCGGACGACTCCCCGGTGAAGGTGGAGTCGCCGCGGTTGTGGTACATCGTCGGGTCGTTGAGCCAGGCCGGCACCTTGACCGTCGTGTCCCCCTCGGTGCGGAAGACCGGCGTGTAGGGGAACGAGATCTGCGACGACAGGGCCGGGAAGCAGTCGGGGTAGGCCTTCGACGTCCCTGCGCACATCGGCTTGTCGGCCACCAGAGCGTCGTTGAAAGTGGCGCCTTTCGCGTCCTTGTACGGCGCTGCCTCCTTGGAGATGTAGGCGTGCTGACCACCCGCGTAGTCGACGACATCGGCCGTGTGGTTGGTGATGATGTCGAAGTAGACCTTCATCCCCTTGGCATGGGCGGCGTCGATGAGCG
Source organism: uncultured Actinomycetota bacterium (assembly GCA_963816385.1). Lineage (GTDB taxonomy): Bacteria > Actinomycetota > Actinomycetes > Actinomycetales > Dermatophilaceae > CAWFKL01. Next base: position 45,480 of record CAWFKL010000006.1, on the reverse strand, counting down.
CCTTCATGTCACCGTTGGTGCCGAGGTGCGGGTCGATCTGCGTGAAGTCGGTGACCCAGTAGCCGTGGTAGCCGGCGCTGGCGTCGGAGCCGGTGCCCTGCACGGGGCGGTTCTTGAAGGACGGCGTGAGCCAGATCGCCGTGGTGCCCAGCCCCTTGATGTAGTCCAGTCGCTGCGAGACCCCCTTGAGGTCCCCGCCGTGGTAGAAGCCCGCATCGGTGGGGTCGAAGCCGGTCGCGAGGCTGCCGCCGGTCAGACCGCCCTCGTCGTTGCCGGTGTCGCCGTTCGCGAAGCGGTCTGCCATGACGAAGTAGAAGCGTTCGCGCGTCGCGAGCTCGCGCAGCGAGCCGGTCGCGAGCGCGGCGTCGGCCGGCGTGGCCGGCCCGGTGAGGTTGACGGGAGCGATGCCGATGGAGCGGGTCACGTCGTCATAGGTGAAGCGCAGCTTGGCCGGCCCGCCGAGCACGAGCGGGACGTTCTTGTCACCCAGGGGGTAGCTCTCGCCCCACGTGTGGTTGATCGCGACCTTGAACTCCCAGGTTCCCTTCGGGACGGTGAAGTCCCCGGTGTAGGTCGACGTGTCACCGATACGTGTCAGGTCGGTCGCGGCGCAGTCCGGCTGCCAGTCACCGGGACACCCGAGCTCGCTCTGCATCGAGCCGGCGAGGGTGGCCGTCCGTACCGGCTCCGCTGCCCGCGCCACCGTGCCGGTGATGGGGACCGCGAGTCCTGCAAGGACCAGGGCGGTGAGACCGACGACGGTCGTGGCCGGGCGACGGCGCATGTGCACTCCTTCGTGCAAGGGCTTCGTGCTGGAGGGTCGCGGCGACTCGCGCGTCGACAACACTGAAACGTAGCCTGCCGTTTGCGTGTGGCGCCAGAGCTGCTTGCAAGAACTTTCAAGACGGGTGTACTTCTTGCGGGCAGGGTGGCTCAGCCGGCCCTGCCGGACACGATGTGCGCCACGGCGGAGTCGAGGTCCTGGGCGTGGACGACGGTGGCCGCGCCACGTGGACCCATGACGCTGGACGGCCAGCCCGGTCCGCCGAGGACAACGACGATGGGCCAGTCCAGCCCCTCGACGAGGCTCCACAGCGGCTCGGCGGGCAGTCGACGCAGCGACGCCCAGATGAAGATCGCCGGCGGCCTCGTCCGGTCCAGGGCCTTCCCGAGGGCCTGAACGGGCACCCGTGGGCCGAGGAGCAGGCTGGCGACCCCGTGCCGTGCGAGCTCCGCCTCGACCGCGAGCAGGGGAAGGTGGTGCTGCTCGTCGTCGGCGCTGCCGAGAAGCACGGGCGTCCCGGAGACCCGGAAGCGGTTGGCCCGGACGACCCCTCGCAGCTCACCTTGCAGCAGCTCGCTCGCCAGGTGCTCCGACTCGATGCCGAGGCTCCCGTCGCCCCACCGCTCGCCGATCGCGCGCAGTGCGGGAGCAAAGACCTCGGACCACGCCTCGGCGAAGTCGAGCCGACGCAGCGTCTGCCGGTAGAGGTGGACCAGGCCCGTGGCATCGAGCTCGCGGGCGGCCGAGACGATCGCTGCCACCGTGCCCCCTGAGAGATGCGCACCGTTCTCGGCGAGGTGGCCGGGGTGGCCGACGTCGGCGAGCTGAGTGAGATCCGTGGACCTGTGCACGCCGGCCATGCCGTCCCGCCCCAACGCGTCGCCGCGGGCCGGATCGAATGCGGACTCGTCGCGGATCGCCTCGTCGGCGCGCTCACCGCCCGAACCGAGCCGTCGCGCTACCTCCTCGGCGGGCATCGTCGTGATCGTCGCGGCGGCGGCCTGCGCCGGGATGCCCGCGGCGGTCAGGCGTGCCATGAGCGAAACCCTCTGGAGGTCCACCGGCCCGTATCGCCGATGGTTGCCCCCGGTGCGTTGCGTCGGGCCGAGACCGTAGCGGCGCTCCCACGACCGCAGCGTCGAGGTGGAGACGCCAAGGCGGTCGGCGACCACTCCGACTGGCCAGCTGAGCACCGGCACGGGGCTCAGGGCCGCGTCGGGAGGCCGATCCGCCCTCCCTGGGATCCTTACCGCCAGCGCCCCTCCGCCTGCCGTTCCTGCCGCCCGTGCCGACCGTCCGGCGTGCCGGTGCGTGTCGTGCACGCCGTGACGCTCCCGCGCCCCCGTGACGTCGTCCCTCATTCGCCCCACACTCCTGTGCCCACCCACAGCGATCCTCGGAGGGCACCAGTGTGCGACCCGATTCTCTGCAGGCCACTCCACCTTAAACTTGCGCAAGCATCTTGTGCAACGACACCTTTCTGCGTAAGTTCAGCGCACAAGATCAGTGATGTGCAGGAGCTCCCTGCACTCGCACCCCGTGGAGGAAGTCATGACCATCACCCGTCTCCCCCGCCCCGTCTACTCCTCCTACGAGTGGCAGGAGGCGGGGCTCTGCCGCGGCAAGGATGCCGAGCAGTTCTTCGTCGACGACCCCGACATGGGACAGGTGCAGCGCCGCGAGCAGACGGAGGCCGCCAAGAGGATCTGCGGGGACTGCCCGGTCGTCCGAGCGTGTCTCCACCACGCCATGAGCGTGCCGGAGACCTTCGGCATCTGGGGCGGCACGACCGCCTCCGAGCGTTCCCGCCTGCTGTGGGACGTCGCCGGCTGACAAGCGGTCAGGGCATGGCGAGCTCGAGCACGACTGCACCGGGCAGGGCCGCGAGTGCTGCCCCGTCCACCAGCAGCTTGGCACCGCGCACCCCCGCTCCGATGACGACCGGTCCTGCGGAGACGACGCCGGCGTCGACGAGGACGGGCCAGCCCTCGGGCAGCCCAACAGGCGTGATGCCACCCTGCTGCATCCCCGTCAGATCCTCGGCGCGCGCCTGGTCGGCGAAGGAGATCTTGCGCACGCCGAGGTGACGCCGCACGATGCGGTTGACGTCGGCCCGGTCGGTCGCGAGGACCATGACCGCCGCCAGCGTCACCTCGTCGCCCCGGCGCCCCTCGACGACGACACAGTTGGCGGAGGACTCCGGTGCCACCTCGTAGGCGACGCAGAACGCCGCCGTGTCGGCCAGAGCTGCGTCGATCTGCGCCACCCGCGCTCCGGCAACCTGGTTGATCACCGCGGCCACCGGCGGCCCGAGCAGGTCGGCCCGTTCGGCGGCAGGCAGCCACGTGAGGTTTCCTTCGGCACTCGGCATGCCCACACCGTATGCCGCCCGTCCGTCCGCGCGGCGCCTGCCCGTGCCCGCGGTGACTACCAGTGGAGCGCCACGTTCCGTGCCGCCGGTTCCGTGCTCGTCCGTGCCCGCTCGACCGGGGCCGGGGTGCCGTCAGCGCGCGAGCGCCGAGACGACGGTCGCAGCCGGCACGCTCTGCGCCGAGCGCCACCCCGTGCCGGCCCAGAGCGCGACGAGGTCGGGCAGGTCCGCCAGCGCGGACGCCCGGCGCAGCGGCACGGTGACGTGGTGCACCTCAGGGTAGGCGGCCGGCGCGTGGTGATCGTGCCGACGCACGAAGTCGGTGTCGAGGCAGCGACCGAGTCGACCCGAGAAGGCTCGCGTCACCCGCGTCGTGGCGTGGGCCGAGTCGGCGAGGGCGCGCCGGTAGGCCAGCCCCGTGCCGGCCTCCGGGGTGAGGAGCAGGGCCGTGCCGACCTGCACGGCGTCGGCGCCCGCGCTGCGCACGGCCTCGGCGCGCTCGCGGGTCGCGATGCCGCCGGCCGCCAGGACGACCACCTGCTCGTGCCGATCGGCCACCAGGGCGCGCACCCGGCCGACGAGGGTGACGAGGTCGGTCTCGTCCGGAGCCACCGTCGGATCGAGGGTGCCGCGATGCCCGCCTGCCTCGGCGCCCTGCACGCAGAGGCCGTCGACACCCGCAGCAAGAGCGGCCGACGCCTCATCCACGTCGGTGACGGTCACGACGCTCTCCACGCCGTGACGCCGGAGCTCACCGAGCACGCCGGCCGAGGGAAGTCCGAAGGTGAAGGACACCACGGCCACCCGCTCGCGCACGACGAGGTCCAGCTTGCGCTCCCAGTCGTCGGTGTCACCGGGGCGAGGCTGCCCCGGGGCGACCCCCAGGTCCGCGGCATCGGCTGCGACGGCCTCCTGGTAGGCGGCGACGGCGGCGGCGCGCTCGGCACCGGCGAGACCTGCCCGCCGGCCGGCATACGCGTTGGCCGCGTCGGGGACGAAGAGGTTGACGCCGAAGGGCCGGGGCGTCAGGTCCCAGACCCCGGCCACCTGTGCCGCGAGCTGCTCTGTCGTGAGGTAGCCACCCGCGAGGAAGCCCATCCCACCCGCCTCGCCCACGGTGGCCACGAGCTCGGGCGTCGACGGCCCGCCGGCCATCGGCGCGCCGACGACACCGCTGTCGAGCGATCGCAGGGTCATCCTGCGACGCTACTCCGCACCGGACGGCCCGTCAGCGCCTGAGCTCACCGGGGGCGGACGACCCGCTTCTCGTCCCACACCGGCTCGGTCGACTCGTAGACGCGCCCGTCGGAGCCGAACACGAGGAAGCGGTCGAAGCCGCGCGCGAACCACCGGTCGTGCGTGACGGCCATGACCGTGCCCTCGAAGCGCGTCAGACCCTCCTCCAGCGCCTCGGCCGACTGCAGGTCGAGGTTGTCGGTGGGCTCGTCGAGGAGCAGCATCGTGGCGCCCGACAGCTCGAGCAGCAGGATCTGGAACCGTGCCTGCTGCCCGCCCGAGAGCGACTCGAAGGTCTGCTCGCCCGAGCGCGCGAGCTCGTAGCGGTCGAGCGCTCGAGCCGCCTCCTCGCGCGGCTTGCCGTCACGGTGCTCGTCGCCGCGGTGCAGGATCTCGAGCAGGGTTCGCCCGAGCAGGGTCGGGTGCTCGTGCGTCTGCGCGAACCATCCGGGCCGCACGCGCGAGCCGAGTCGCACGATGCCGGTGTGCTCGACGGGTGTCGGCTGCACGTCACCGACCGGCTGGTGCTCGCGCTCCGGGTCGGTGCCGCCGGACGCGAGCAGTCGCAGGAAGTGCGACTTGCCAGAACCGTTGGAGCCGAGGATTGCGACCCGCTCGCCGTACCAGACCTCGAGGTCGAAGGGCTTCATGAGCCCCGTGAGCTCCAGGTCGGTCGCGACGATGGCGCGCTTGGCCGTGCGTCCGCCGGTCAGGCGCATCTTCACGTGCTGCAGCATCGGGATGGCCTCGGGGGGACCGGCCTCGACGAACTTCGCGAGCCGGGTCTGCGCAGCCTGGTAGCGCGAGGCCATTCCGTCGTTGTACTTCGCCTTCACCTTGTACATCTGCACGAGCGCCTTGAGCTTCGTGTGCTCCTCGTCCCAGCGTTTGCGCAGCTCCTCGAGCCGGGCGTTGCGGTCGGCCCGCGCGGCGGCATACGTCGAGAAGCGCCCGGGGTGCACCCACAGCGTGGCCCCGGCCGCGCCCGGCTCCAGCGTCGCGATGCGGGTCGCGACGCGGTCGAGCAGCTCGCGATCGTGACTGATGAAGAGCACCGTCTTGGGGCTCGCGACGAGCGCCTCCTCGAGCCAACGCTTCGTCGGCACGTCGAGATAGTTGTCCGGCTCGTCGAGCAGCAGCACCTCCTCGGGACCGCGGAGCAGCGCCTCGAGGACGAGCCGCTTCTGCTCGCCGCCCGACAGCGTCGTCACCCGGCGCCACTGGGCCTGCTCGTAGGGCACGCCGAGGGCCGACACCGTGCACTGGTCCCAGAGGGTCTCCTGCTCGTAGCCGCGCGCCTCGCCCCACTCCACGAGGGCGTGGGCATACGCCATCTGGTCGTCCTCGGAGTCGCGCTCCATCATGAGCAGCTCGGTGCGGTCGACCTCCTCAGCAGCGGTGCGGATGCGCTCCGGCGCGACGGACACGAGCAGGTCGCGGACGGTCGTGTCGTCGCGCACCTTCCCGATGAACTGACGCATGACGCCGAGGCCGCCCGAGCGCGTCACGGCACCGTCGTGAGCCGCCAGGTCGCCCGCGATGATCCGGGTCAGGGTCGTCTTGCCCGTGCCGTTGGGCCCGATGAGCGCCACCTTGGCGCCCTCGCCGACCCGCACGGAGACGTCGTTGAGCAACGGCCTGCCGTCGGGCAGGCTGAAGGAGACGGAGTTGACGTCGACGTGGCCCACGAAGGTCAAGCCTGACGTATGCCGGGTCGCCGCGTCACGCGGATTGTCGCCGCGCGCTCACGCCCACGCCCAGGACGCGAGGATCTCGTCGGGCTCGGCCGTGGCGTGGTCGCCCTCCGGCGGCGACAGTCACACGGGTTCGCGGCGTGACCGGGCTGTCCGCGCACGCTCGCTGAGCGCCTCGTCGGGCGGGTAGCGCACCTCCTCGAGGCTGAGCCCGTGGGCGGGCATGACGTGCACTTCTCCGGCCCGCACTGCCCTGGCCTGCAGGGCCGCTGGCCAGTCGACGGTGCGCCTGCCCTCCCCCACCGGCACGACTGCGCCCACGAGGGACCGCACCATGGAGTGGCAGAAGGCGTCGGCGCGCACGGTCGCCGCCAGCACCCCGTCGCCGAGGGTGGCCCACGAGAACTGCAGCAGAGTCCGTGTGGTCGTCGCCCCCTCACGCCGCCTGCAGAAGGCCGCGAAGTCGCGCAGGCCGACGAGGCTGCGCGAGGCCTCCTCCATCGCGGCGACGTCGAGGGGACGGCGCCACCAGACCGTGTCGCGCCGCCGCAACGGGTCCCGTGACCCGTCGGGTCCGACGATCCGGTAGAGGTAGCGGCGCTCGAGCGCGGCGAAGCGGGCGTCGAAACCCTCAGGCGCCTCGCCGGCTCGCCGCACGACGACGTCGTCCGGCAGCACCCCCGCCAGGCGCGACACGAGCGCGGCACCCGGTGAGCGGTCGGACCGTCCGGGCACGGCTGCCCAGACGTCGGCGGCGACGTCGAGGTGCACGACCTGACCGCGCGCGTGCACGCCGGCGTCGGTCCGCCCTGCGACGGTCAGCGTCGCCGGCTCAGGGAGTCGCAGCACCGTGGCGAGCGCGGCGGACAGCTCCCCCTCGACGGTGCGCAGGCCGGGCTGCTGCGCCCAACCGGAGAAGCGCGTCCCGTCGTAGGCGAGGTCGAGGCGCAGGCGCACGTGCGCCGGGCTCGTCTCGTCCATGGCGAGGCAGCCTAGCGGCACCGTGTCAACGCGTCGGTGGCCTGGGACGTCTTCAGGGTGGAGCGCCGGGCAACGGAGCCCGGGCCCGTCAGAAGGGGGATGTCCATGAACACCACCATCCGCCGGCGCCTGGCCGCCGGCGCCGCCGCCGCAGCACTCGCCGTGCCCGTGGCGGCCGCCTCGAGCAGCAGCAGCGCCTCGGCAGCCCCGTACTGCGGGATCACCTGGGGCTCGACCGCCAAGTCCACCAATCCGGGTCTGCTCTGGTCCGGTGGAGTCGAGGGCGCGCGATCGGCACAGCACTCGTGCTACGACCGTGTCGTGTTCGACATCGGCCGCGGAGCCGGCAGTCTCGGCTACAACGTGCGCTACGTCAGTGCCGTGACGGGCCCGGGCAGCGGGGAGCCCGTTGCGGTCAGCGGCGGCGCGAAGATCCAGATCACCATCAACGCCCCGTCGACCCTCTCCCGGAGCACGACCACGTACACCGGGTGGCGCACCTTCCAGCAGCTGAAGTCCGTCGGCAGCTACGAGAACTACACCGACTACGGCCTCGGCGTGCGCGCCCGGCTGCCGATGCGGGTGCTCGTCCTCAACGACGCCGACGGGGGCCGCCGCCTCGTCGTCGACGTGGCGCACCAGTGGTGATCGAAAGAGCAGCTCGCCCGCACTGAATCGAAAGAGCAGCTCGCCCGCTCCGAATCGAAAGAGCAGCTCGCCCCGAGCGGGCGAGCTGCTCTTTCGATCGTGCTGGAGGGCTCAGGAGCCCGAGCCGGCCTTCGTGAACCCGGCCTTCTCGGCGTCCTCGGCGGACGTGAACCAGAACTCGGCGACGGTCTGGTCGTACCACTGGCCGTCGGGCTCGTGGTAGAGGCCGGAGTCGGCGTTGCCCTTGACGGTGTAGCGCTCGTCGGGGGCGGAACCGTCCTCGTTCGCGGCGGCGGCACCCTCGGGCAGCGCCACCGCGGCGGCAGCCTCGGTGGCCTCGGCGTCGGCCGCCTCGACCTCGGGGGACGCGTCGGTGAGGGTGAGCTCCTCCGACTTCTCGGCCTCCTCGGACTTCTGCGCGTCCTCGGCGGCCTTGGTCTCGGCCGCGGCCTGCTTCGACTCGCTCTGCTTCGCAGCGCGCCTCGTGGCGGCCTCGGCCTCCTTGACGGTCGCCTTCTTGGCCGACAGCGGCTCGCGGACGAGCTCGATGACGACCATGGGGGCGTTGTCCCCCTTGCGGGCGCCGATCTTCGTGATGCGGGTGTAGCCGCCCTCGCGAGCCGCCATGTCGGGGGCGATCTCGGCGAAGAGGCGGTGCACCACGCCCTTGTCACGCACGACCGTCATCACCCGTCGACGGGCGTGGAGGTCACCGCGCTTGGCGAAGGTGACGAGCCGCTCGGCGAGCGGGCGCAGGCGCTTGGCCTTGGCCTCGGTCGTCGTGATGCTGTCGTGCTCGAAGAGCGACGTCGCGAGGTTCGCGAGGATCAGGCGCTCGTGGGCGGGGCCGCCACCGACGCGGGGACCCTTGGTGGGGGTGGGCATGTCGTTTCTCCTAGAAGGTCTGACCTCGCCGTTGCTGCCGTGAGGGCACGCAGTGCGACCGGGTCAACAAGCGGTGGGTCAGAGCTGCTCGTCCTCGAGCGACGCCACGTCGTCGAGGTCGGTGTCGTCGTAGTCGTAGTTGTCGACGAGGGCCGACGGGTCGAACCCGGGAGGGCTGTCCTTGAGGGCCAGGCCCATGCCGACGAGCTTGGCCTTCACCTCGTCGATCGACTTCGCACCGAAGTTGCGGATGTCGAGCAGGTCCGCCTCACTGCGGCTCACGAGCTCGCCCACGCTGTGGATGCCCTCACGCTTGAGGCAGTTGTAGGAACGAACCGTGAGGTCGAGGTCCTCGATCGGCAGCGCCAGGTCGGCCGCCAGCGCGGCGTCCGTGGGAGACGGGCCCATGTCGATGCCCTCGGCCTCGACGTTGAGCTCACGCGCCAGGCCGAAGAGCTCGACCAGCGTCTTGCCGGCCGAGGCCATGGCGTCACGCGGGGTCATGGAGTTCTTCGTCTCGACGTCGACGATGAGCTTGTCGAAGTCGGTGCGCTGCTCGACACGCGTCGCCTCGACCTTGTAGGTCACGGTCAGCACGGGCGAGTAGATCGAGTCGACCGGGATGCGCCCGATCTCCTGGTCACCGGACTTGTTCTGCTGCGCCGAGACGTAGCCGCGGCCACGCTCGACCGTCAGCTCCATCTCGAGCTTGCCCTTGTCATTGAGCGTCGCGATGTGCAGGTTCGGGTTGTGCACCTCGACACCGGCCGGAGGGGTGATGTCGGCAGCGGTGACGGCGCCCGGGCCCTGCTTGCGCAGGTACATGACGACCGGCTCGTCGTGCTCCGAGGAGACGACGAGGCCCTTGATGTTGAGGATCATCTCGGTGACGTCCTCCTTCACGCCCGGAACGGTCGTGAACTCGTGGAGCACGCCGTCGATGCGGATGGAGGTGACCGCGGCACCCGGGATGCTCGAGAGCAGGGTGCGACGCAGGGAGTTGCCGAGCGTGTAGCCGAAGCCGGGCTCGAGGGGCTCGATGGTGAAGCGGCTGCGGTCGTCGACCACGACCTCTTCGGAGAGCACGGGACGCTGTGCGATGAGCACTGTTCATTTCCTTTCCACCTCGCGACCGCTATATGACGCGAAGTGATGCTGCCCGGTCGTGATCCGGGCGGTGGCAGGTCGACTCGGTCTGCGACCTGCACCCAGGTTGTCCCCGAGGGCTGGAACCGCTCCGCTCGCGGAGCGCAACGTGGCAGTCCGCGCGAGCGGAGCGAGCTCCAGACCTTCAGGGGGCACTCGGGGACGGAGTCCCCGAGCGTCTCAGTTCTTGGAGTAGAGCTCGACGATGAGCTGCTCGGTGAGCTGGCTGTCGATCTGCGCACGCACCGGGAGCTGGTGGATGAGGATCTGCAGCGAGCCGTCGACGACCTGCATCCAGGCGGGCACGGGACGCTCGCCGAACGTCTGGCGAGCCAGCTCGAACGGGAAGGTCTCGACCGACTGCTTGCGGACCGTGATGATGTCGTACTGCTCGACGCGGTACGAGGGGACGTCGACGCGCACGCCGTTGACCTCGAAGTGACCGTGGGTCACGAGCTGGCGGGCGTGGCGACGCGTGCGGGCCAGGCCCGCGCGGTAGACGACGTTGTCGAGACGGGTCTCGAGGATCTGGAGCAGGTTCTCACCGGTCTTGCCGGGGCGGCGGGCCGCCTCCTTGTAGTACCGGACGAACTGCTTCTCCATCACGCCGTAGGTGAAGCGGGCGCGCTGCTTCTCCTGGAGCTGGGTGAGGTACTCCTTCTCCTGGATCCGCCGACGGCCGTGCTGGCCGGGCGGGAAGGGACGGAGCTCGAAGTTCTTGTCGCCGCCGACGAGGTCCATCTTGAGGCGGCGGGACTTCTTGGTGATCGGGCCGGTGTAACGAGCCATGACGTATCGGTTTCTTCCTGGTCTCTGGCCGGATCAGACGCGGCGGCGCTTGGGCGGGCGGACACCGTTGTGCGGCGTGGGCGTGACATCGCTGATCGCGCCGACCTCCAGGCCGGTGGCGGTGAGCGAACGGATCGCCGTCTCGCGGCCCGAGCCCGGGCCCTTCACGAACACGTCGACCTTGCGCATGCCGTGCTCCATGGCGCGACGGGCAGCAGCCTCGGCGGCCATCTGGGCAGCGAACGGGGTGGACTTGCGCGAGCCCTTGAAGCCGACCTGGCCGGCAGAGGCCCACGCGATCACAGCGCCCGAGGGGTCCGTGATCGAGATGATGGTGTTGTTGAACGTGCTCTTGATGTGAGCGTGCCCGTGGGCGACGTTCTTCTTCTCCTTGCGACGAACCTTCGTCGCACGAGCCTTGGGAGGCATGTTTCTCCTACGTCAGAACTGAATGTCGGTGGACCGAGGATCTGGTGAGGATCACTGATGAGGGCGCCGCAGCGATCTCGCTCAGGATCACTTGGCCTTCTTCTTGCCGGCCACGGTGCGCTTCGGGCCCTTGCGGGTGCGCGCGTTGGTCTTGGTGCGCTGACCGCGCACGGGCAGACCACGACGGTGACGAAGACCTTCGTAGGAGCCGATCTCGACCTTGCGGCGGATGTCGGCCTGCACCTCACGGCGAAGGTCACCCTCGAGGCGGTAGTTGCCCTCGAGGAAGTCACGAAGCGCAACGAGCTCGGTCTCACCGAGGTCCTTGACGCGGGTGTTGGGGTCGACGCCGGTCGCGACCAGCGCCTCCTTGGAACGGGTGCGACCGACACCGAAGATGTAGGTCAGTGCGACCTCGACGCGCTTGTCACGCGGAAGGTCGACTCCAACAAGACGTGCCATGTTGGTGGTTCTCCTGGATTCTGTTTCGCGGAGGTCTGGAGCAGTCACCGATCCGGGTTCGTGGGCCGCCGCTCAGAAGGGCGGTCCTCCGGTCCCCGGCCTCCGTGCCGGGGGTGACGTCCTGCGCCGACACGACGGTCGGTCATCAGGGGCCGGGTGCTGCTTTCATTCACTTGTGGGGCGTGCTGTCGAAGCTCGAACGACGGCGAGGGTGGTGCGTCTGCTCAGCCCTGGCGCTGCTTGTGGCGCAGGTTCTCGCAGATCACCATGACCCGACCGTTGCGGCGGATCACCTTGCACTTGTCGCAGATCTTCTTGACGCTCGGCTGAACCTTCATCTGCCTGCTGTCTTCGGATCACGCACCTGTCCACCGTGACCCGGGGGCCGCGATGATCAGGAGCTGGGTGTGGGAGGAGGTGCTTCACACGGTGCCGGTCCGCTCCGCGGGTGCGGGGGGCCGGCGTCGTGGTCAGCGGTAGCGGAAGACGATCCGACCGCGGGTCAGGTCATAGGGCGAGAGCTCCACCACGACCCGGTCCTCGGGGAGGATCCGGATGTAGTGCTGGCGCATCTTGCCCGAGATGTGTGCGAGCACCTTGTGACCGTTGGAGAGCTCGACCCGGAACATCGCGTTCGGGAGAGCCTCGACGATCGTGCCCTCGATCTCGATGACACCGTCCTTCTTGGCCATATCCTCCGTCAATCTGTCGGTGGCCGATCCGGAGTGGACCGGCCTTGGGGCGTGCCGTATCTGCCTGCGCTCGGCACAGGCGGGGAACGGGCGTCGAGGCACGCGACACCCAACGCACGAGAATACGCCACCGGGGGGCTTTCCCTGAAATCGTGCCGCCGGAGCGGAGGCGGCGGCCGGCACCCACCGTCGGCTTCGCCGGGCCGGCTTGCGCCCAGGGCGCCATCCCCGTATGCCGTCCGCTGGCGCCGTGCTCGGGCGACGCGCTGGCGCTCAACCCTCGAGCTCGGCCCGGCGCAGCGTGACGATGCGCTCGACGACCGCGTCGGGCACCGGGTTCTTCGCGGTGAAGCGGATGGTGCCCTTGCTCAGCGAGAACCCGGCGAGGTCGGGTGCGACAGCCTCCACGACGGCCGGGCTGAAGGGAAAGATCGACAGGTGCTTGGCCGAGGCGGTGATGCCGATGAGCGGTCGGCCGTCCAGCCGGAGCGCCGGCATGCCGTAGCTCGTGCCCTCCTGCGCATCGGGAGCGACGCGCAGGGCGAGGTCGACGACGCGCTGCAGGGCCGTGCTCTGCTCGGGCGGTCAGCCCGGCCAGGTAGTCCTCGATGGTGCCCACGGCTCGATCGTGCCACCGAACCGGTGCTCGCGGCGGTTCGGTGGCACGATGGAGCCGCTTGGCTCGGGCCGTCGGGCGCGCGGCATACTGACGAGGTGACCGACACCGGCGCCCACGCCACCGCCCGTCCGAGCCCGACTCACGCACCGAGGCGCCCGCGGACCACACGGACACGGTGAGCGCCGCGCCGAGCGAGGCCGAGAGCCCGCGAGGACTATCACGCACGCCTCGTCGCGGCCGCCGACGCCGAGGGACGGCTTCCGGTTGCGGTGCAGGAGATGCCCGGCTGGGACATCTACCCGTACGAGCTCGACACCCTGCGGCTCAAGCCGCTGCAGCCGCTCGCCGACGAGGAGCCGCCGCGGCGGGGCGAGGACCCTGCGACGTGCTGGTGCACCGAGGGCTTCGGCCCTGACGACGGCACGCTCGTGTGGAGCAACGCGCGATGGCGCGTCACCTTCACCCGCTGACAGCGGGCTCCCTGTGCAGCTCGTGCTCGCGCCGCTCGAGCACCACGACCTGCCGAGCCTGCCGATCGACCTCGCCGCCGAGATGGGGCAGCTGGTCGTAGCGGTGTCCGACGCGGTCGAGCACGTTCCGAGCGTGGCGCGGGCGCAGCTGGCGAGGTACGGCGACGGCGGAGCCCACCTGCACCTGTTCTTCCTCGGGCGGCCCGCCCGGGTGCTGCAGCTGCGGGGGTCACCGCTGCTCGACTGGGAGGAGAACCTCCCTCGGGTTCCCCTGCCCGTGGCGCAGGCCAACGCCCGGGTCGTCGCCGAGCGGCTGGTCGTGCACCTCGGTGGGCAGGCGGGCACGCTCGGACGCTGAGGGCCGCTCGCAGCCGGGCGCCGTCCGAGCGGGTCAGGAACCCCACCGGGTGGCGAGCCAGAGGGGATCGGGGCCCGACAGTGGCATCATCCGCCAGGTGAGGTCGGCGTCGCCGCCGCGGAGCCGGGCCTCGACGCGGATCCGGTGCGGCGTCTCGATGGCGATGACCTCGGCGCGGAAGGTGTCCTCGTCGACCCACGCGCCGCTGCTGACGACGGGCAGGGTCGCGCCGCCGCCGGTCAGGGCCGACTCGACCCACGTGCCGGCGCCGACGGGCACCCGCAGCCACTCGCCCCGCCGCATGAGGCCGAGGACGTGCGAGCTGCCGTCACGGGTGACCGAGACGGCCGTGTAGTCCTCTGAGAGGTCGGAGCCGGGCGTCCGGGTGAACTCCGCGTAGTCGGGCCCCAGCGCGTCGCCGGCCAAGGCGGGGATCTCGAGACCAGCGAGCACCGCTGCGAGCTCGGCATCGGCCTGCTCCGAGCCTGCCGGCCCGACCGCGGGGACGACGTGCTCCCAGAGGGCGTTGAGCGTCGCCTGCATGTCCGGCTGCTCCGACGTGATGGCCACCACGAGCTCCTGCTCCGGCAGGACCGCGAGGAACTGGCCGTAGGCGCCGTCGCCACGGTAGCCGTGTTGCTGCATCCAGAACGAGTAGCCGTAGCCGCGGGTCCAGTCCGGGGGGACCGTCGGGTCCTCGTTGCGCGGCCCGTAGGCGACGGTCGCCTCGGCCACCCACGAGGGCGACAGCAGCTGCGGCGCCCTGCCACGAGCCCCGGTCGAGGTAGAGCTGGGCGATGGAGGCGATGCCCTCCGTCGTCAGGTGTGCGCCGGTGAAGCCGAGCTCGCGGCCGAGCGGGTCACGCTGCCAGGGGATCTCGGGCAGGCCCAGCGGGCGGAGCAGCCTCGGCCCCAGCATGTCGGAGATGCCCTCGCCGGTCAGCCTGCCGACGACCATCGAGAGGAGGTACGTGGCCACCTGGTTGTAGGCGAAGACCGTGCCCGGCGGCTGCGTGGGCGCGACCGCGAAGACCCGCGGCACCCAGTCGTCGGGCGCGTCGTAGCCGGTGCTGGTGCTGCGGTCGAAGACCCTGCCCCACGCGTCGTCCTCGTGCCCCACCGTCATCGAGAGGCAGTGCACGAGGCGCACGTCACGCCACCCGGGCGACACGGTCGCCGGATCGATCTCCGGGAAGTGGTCGAGCACCCGGTCCTCGAGGGACAGACGACCCTCCTGTGCGAGGAAGGCGATGGCGGTGGCCGTCACGGTCTTCGAGAGTGAGTAGGCCAGGTGGACCCGGTCAGCGGCATACGGGCTCCACCAGCCCTCGGCGACGACGTGCCCGCGCCGGACCACCATGAGGCTGTGCAGGCCGAGCCCGCCCCGTTCGGCGGCGTCGATGAAGGCGAGCAGTCCGGCGGCGTCGACGCCCTGGGCGCTAGGGGTGCTGCGAGGAAGAGTCACGAGCGCGAGGTTACGCGCCGCGCTCAGCGTCCGGGACGCTGCGTTTCCCTCGAGCTGCCGCGAACAGTGTGCCCGGGGTCTCAGCCGGCCGCGTCGAGGGGAGCGTATGCCGCGCCGGCGGCTTCCAGGGCCGCCTTGCCTCCGTCGATGGCGGTGAGGATCCACAACCCGTCGGCGCGAACGGCGACCGAGTGCTCCCAGTGCGCGGCTCGCGTGCCGTCGGTGGTGACGACGGTCCAGTCGTCCTCGAGCACCCGGGTGTCGGTCGTGCCGAGGGTCACCATCGGCTCGATCGCCCCGGTGAAGCCGTCGACGAGCTTGGGGCCGGTGTCTCGCACCGCGTAGTTCGGGATCTGCGGGTCCATGTGCATCGCGGTGCCGATGCCGTGGCCGACGTAGTCCTCGATGACGCCATAGGAGCGACCGTCACGCTCGGCAGCCTGCGCGAGGCTTGCCTCGACAGCGTCACCGACGGCATACAGCCGGCCACCGACCTGCATGGCGGCGATGCCGGCATACAGGCCGGCCTCCGTGGCGGCGATGAGCTGGACGTCCTCGGGACGCCCGGCCTGCACGCCTCCAACGACGACGGTGACGGCGGCGTCACCGTTCCAGCCCTGCACCTCGGCGCCGCAGTCCATCGAGATGATGTCGCCCTCGCGCAGCTCGCGCGGTCCCGGTATGCCGTGGACGACCTCTTCGTTGACGCTCGTGCACAGCGTGTGGCTGTAGCCCGGGACGAGCTGGAAGTTCGGCACACCCCCGTGGCTGCGGATGAAGTCCTCGGCGAGGCGGTCGAGCTCGAGGGTGGTGATGCCCGGGCGGAGCTCGTCCGCGAGCAGCTCGAGGGTGCGCCCGACCAGCAGACCCGCCCCACGCATGAGGAGCAGCTGCTCGTCGGTGCGGCCCTGGAGCCGGTTGCGTCGTCCGAACACGATGTCGCTCAGTGTCGCTCAGTGTCGCTCAGCG
Organism: uncultured Actinomycetota bacterium; assembly: GCA_963816385.1. Lineage (GTDB taxonomy): Bacteria > Actinomycetota > Actinomycetes > Actinomycetales > Dermatophilaceae > CAWFKL01. Next base: position 29,482 of record CAWFKL010000006.1, on the reverse strand, counting down.
TGCCGGGTGGACGGGCAGGGCCTCGACGAGCCGATCCGTGACCTTGTCGACCTCGCCCATACCGTCGACGCGGACCAGCAGACCCACCTGGTCGTAGTGCTGGCTGAGCGGTGCGGTCTCCCGGTAGTAGATCGCCTGGCGCTCGCGGATGACGGCCTCCGTGTCGTCGGAGCGACCGTCGGTCTCGGCGCGCTTGAGCAGACGCTTGACGAGGGCGTCGTCGTCGACCTCCAGCTCGAGGACGGCGTCGAGCCGGTGGCCGTGGCGCGCGAGCATCTCGTCGAGGGCCTCCACCTGGCCCGAGGTGCGGGGGTAGCCGTCGAGGAGGAAGCCGCCCGAGGCGTCGTCCCAGGACAGACGGTCCTCGACGATGCGGTTGGTCACCTCGTCGGGCACGTAGCCGCCCGACGAGAGGATGTCCTTGACGCGCAGACCGAGCTCGGTCTCGTCCTTGATGTTGGCGCGGAAGATGTCGCCGGTGGAGATGGCCGGGATGCCCAGGCGCTCGGAGATCCGAGCCGCCTGCGTGCCCTTACCGGCGCCTGGTGGGCCGAGGATGATGAGTCGCATTTAGCGCAGGAACCCTTCGTAGTGACGCTGCTGCAGCTGCGCCTCGATCTGCTTCACCGTCTCGAGCCCCACACCCACGATGATGAGGATCGAGGTGCCACCGAACGGGAAGTTCTGGTTGGCGCCGACGAGCACGAGGGCGACGAGCGGGATCAGCGAGATGATCGCGAGGTAGATCGCACCCGGGACGGTGATTCGGGTCAGCACGTAGTGGAGGTACTCGGCCGTGGGTCGCCCGGCACGGATTCCCGGGATGAAGCCGCCGTACTTCTTCATGTTGTCCGCGACCTCGTTCGGGTTGAACGTGATCGAGACGTAGAAGAAGGTGAAGAAGAGGATGAGCACGACATAGATCCCCATGTAGATGGGGTGGTCACCACGCACGAGGTTCTGCTGGACCCATTGGACCCAGCCCGGGTTGGTGCCGTCGGTGCGCGTGTTGAACTGCGCGATGAGGCCCGGCAGGGCGAGCAGCGAGCTCGCGAAGATGACCGGGATGACGCCGGCCATGTTGACCTTGAGCGGGATGTAGGTCGAGGTGCCGCCGTACATCCGTCGGCCCACCATGCGCTTGGCGTACTGCACCGGGATGCGGCGTTGGGACTGCTCGACGAAGACCACCGCGGCGATGACGAACAGGCCGAGCAGGATGATGCCGAAGAAGGTGCCCCAACCCTTGTTCTCCTTGATCGCCCAGAGCGAGGCCGGGAAGCCGGCCGCGATCGAGGTGAAGATCATCAGGGACATGCCGTTGCCGACGCCCTTGTCGGTGATGAGCTCACCGAACCACATGATCAGGCCGGTGCCGGCCGTCATGGTGAGGACCATGATCATGATCGTGGCCATCGAGTCGTCCGTCATGATCGTCGGGCAGGAGCCGCCGAAGAGACTCGAGGGGTTGCGGGCGAAGGTCACGAGTGTGGCCGACTGGAGGACGGCGAGGCCGATCGTGAGGTAGCGGGTGTACTGCGTCAGCTTGGACTGCCCCGACTGGCCCTCTTCCTTGAGGGCCTCGAAGCGGGGGATCACGACGGTCAGCAGCTGGACGATGATGCTCGCGGTGATGTACGGCATGATCCCCAGCGCGAAGACCGACAGCTGCAGCAGGGCCCCACCGCTGAAGAGGTTGGCGAGGTTGAGGAACCCGCTCTGGTCGCTGCCCCCGGCGGCCTGTCCGGCCTTGAGGCAGTCCTGCACCAAGGTGTAGCTGATGCCGGGAGTGGGCACGTGGGTGCCGAGCCGGAACAGCGCGATGATGCCGAGCGTGAAGAGCAGCTTCTGGCGCAGATCCGGGGTGCGGAACGCGCGGACGAATGCGGCTAGCACTGGGTCCTCCTGGGGCCGCACGGGTGGAGCGGCGTTGGTCAAGCAATCCGTGGAAGGGTAACTCACACGGGCAGCGCCCCGAGCCTCCTGTTCCGGTGGTCGACCTCAGGTCGGCCTCGGAACGGGCGCCCGGGGCGCTGCTCACACGAGGTGTGGATGGTTTCACGTGAGGTGCTCACGCGGACCGGTTCAGGCAGCGGCCGGGCTCACTTGGCGTCGAGCGCCGTGACCCTGCCGCCCGCTGCCTCGATCTTCTCCTTGGCGGACGCGGAGAACCTGTGGGCCTCCACCTCGACCGCCACGGAGATGTCACCGGTGCCGAGCACCTTGACCGGGAACCCGTCACGGACGGCGCCCTTGGCGACGAGGTCGGCCACCGAGACCTGCCCACCCTCTGGGAAGAGCAGCTGCAGGCGGTCGAGGTTCACGACCTGGTACTCGGTGCGGAACGGGTTCTTGAACCCGCGCAGCTTCGGCAGGCGCATGTGCAGCGGCATGGAGCCGCCCTCGAAGCGCTCGGGAACCTGGTAGCGGGCCTTGGTGCCCTTCGTGCCACGACCAGCGGTCTTGCCCTTGGAACCCTCACCACGACCGACACGGGTCTTGCGGGTTTTGGCTCCGGGAGCCGGACGCAGGTGGTGGACCTTGAGGGCGGACTCGCCCTGAACACTCGGCTTCTTGTCGGCCATGGTCAGTCAACCTCCTCGACGGAGACGAGGTGCGTCACCGTCTTGACCATCCCGCGGATCTCGGGACGGTCCTCCTTGACGACGACGTCGCCAATGCGCTTCAGACCGAGGCTGCGCAGCGTGTCACGCTGGTTCTGCTTGCCGCCGATCTCTGATCGGGTCTGGGTCACCTTGAGACGAGCCATCACGCACCAGCCTTCTCGGCAGCCTTGGCCTCGGCCAGACCGGCGGCGCGAGCCCGGAGCATGGCGGCCGGGGCCACCTCCTCGAGGGTCTTGCCGCGACGTGCGGCGACCGACTCGGGGCGCTCGAGGTCACGCAGGGCCTGGGCCGTGGCGTGGACGATGTTGATCGCGTTGTCCGAGCCGAGCGACTTGCTGAGCACGTCGTGGATCCCGGCGCACTCCAGCACCGCGCGCACCGGACCACCGGCGATGACACCGGTACCGGGGGCGGCTGGACGGAGCATGACGACGCCGGCGGCGGCCTCACCCTGGACGGGGTGCGGGATCGTCCCCTGGATGCGCGGGACCTTGAAGAAGTTCTTCTTGGCCTCCTCGACACCCTTGGCGATGGCCGCGGGGACTTCCTTCGCCTTGCCGTAGCCGACACCGACGGTGCCGTCACCGTCACCGACGACGACGAGAGCGGTGAAGCTGAAGCGACGACCACCCTTGACGACCTTGGCGACACGGTTGATGGTCACGACGCGCTCGACGTACTGGTTCTTCTCGGCGTCACGACCCTCGCGGTTGTCGCGGCCACCGCGGCTGTCCCGGCGGTCGCCACGCTCGCTGCGCTCGCCGCCACCGGCGGGGCCGGTGCCTCGACGCTGCTGTCCGGGCATCAGATGTTCCTCATCTCGACAATTGCATTCACGATGTGCTTGCTCACAGGGCCAGCCCACCTTCACGGGCGCCCTCGGCGATCGCCGCGACCCGACCGTGGTACTTGTTGCCACCCCGGTCGAACACGACGGACTCGATGCCGGCGTCCTTGGCGCGGGCGGCGACGAGCTCGCCGACCCTCTTGGCCTTGGCCGTCTTGTCGCCCTCGAACGAACGCAGGTCTGCCTCCATTGTGGAGGCGGACGCGACGGTCTTGCCGACGGTGTCGTCGACGACCTGGACGAAGAGGTGACGGCTCGAGCGGGACACGACGAGGCGCGGACGGGCCGGCGTGCCGGCGATCTTCTTGCGCCCGCGCACCTGGCGACGGATGCGGGCGGCAGCCTTGCTCTTGCCGCGCTTGATGATCATTGCCATGGCTTACTTACCGGCCTTTCCGACCTTGCGACGGATCTGCTCGCCTGCGTAGCGAACGCCCTTGCCCTTGTACGGGTCGGGCTTGCGCAGCTTGCGGATGTTGGCCGCGACCTCGCCGACCAGCTGCTTGTCGATGCCCTGCACCGAGAAGCGGGTCGGGTTCTCGACAGCAAAGCTGATGCCGTCGGGAGCCTCGATGGTGATGGAGTGGCTGTAGCCGAGCGAGAACTCGAGGTTGCTGCCCCTGGCCGCGACGCGGTAGCCCGTGCCGTGGATCTCCATCTTCTTCTCGTAGCCCTCGGTGACCCCGAGGACCATGTTGTTGATGAGCGAGCGGGTCAGGCCGTGGCGCGAGCGCGAGTCGCGCTCGTCGTCGGGGCGCTTGACCTCGAGGTTGCCCTCGGCCAGCTCGACCGTGATCGGGCTGGGAACGGTGAGCGCGAGCTGACCTTTCGGGCCCTTGACGAGGACGTCCTGGCCCTCGACCTTGATGTCCACACCCGAAGGAATGGAGACCGGGAGTCGTCCGATTCGCGACATGTCAGTCCCTGCCTTACCAGACGTAGGCGAGGACTTCCCCACCCACGCCCTTCTCGTGTGCCTGCCTGTCGGTCAGCAGACCGTTCGACGTCGAGAGGATCGCGACGCCGAGGCCACCGAGAACCCGGGGGAGGTTCGTCGACTTGGCGTAGACGCGCAGACCGGGCTTGCTCACGCGACGCACGCCGGCGATGGAGCGCTCGCGGTTCGGGCCGTACTTGAGGTCGATGGTCAGGGTCTGGCCGACCTCGGCCTCCTCGATCCTCCACGAGGCGATGTAGCCCTCGGCCTGCAGGATCTCGGCGATGTTCTTCTTGAGCTTGGAGTACGGCATGGAGACGACGTCGTGGTGCGCCGAGTTGGCGTTCCGGACGCGGGTCAGCATGTCCGCAATCGGGTCAGTCATGGTCATGTGGGCTCTCCGCCCTTCCTCACCGGGGTTTCGACCTTCGGCAGCTGTTTCAGGGCTGTCGTTCGGCGTGTGCCGTGGGCCGACCTACGGTGTCAGAGGTGTGCTTGGTATGAAGTTGTTCGGTGGAACATCCCCCGCCACGCTGGCGTTTCGGGGGCACTCGGGGCGCAGGCCCGCCAGGGCCGTGAGCTTCCGGCGTTGGTCACCACGAGCTCTTGGTCACGCCCGGCAGCTGGCCCGCGTGGGCCATCTCCCGCAGGCAGATGCGGCACAGGCCGAACTTGCGGTACACCGAGTGCGGGCGACCGCACTTCTGGCAGCGGGTGTACGCACGGACCTTGAACTTCGGCTTCCGGTTCGCCTTGTTGACCAGTGCGGTCTTGGCCATGTCAGTTCTCCTTGAAGGGGAAGCCGAGCTGCCTGAGCAGCGCGCGACCCTCGTCATCGTTGGTGGCCGTGGTGACCACGGTGATGTCCATACCGCGGACCCGGTCGATGCGGTCCTGGTCGATCTCGTGGAACATCGACTGCTCCGTGAGACCGAAGGTGTAGTTGCCGTTGCCGTCGAACTGCTTCGGCGACAGGCCGCGGAAGTCACGGATACGCGGGAGCGCGATCGTCACGAGACGGTCGAGGAACTCCCACATCCGGTCGCCGCGCAGCGTCGTGTGCGCGCCGATCGGCATGCCCTCGCGCAGCTTGAACTGGGCGATGGACTTGCGGGCCTTGGTCACGACCGGCTTCTGGCCGGTGATGGCGGTCAGGTCGCGGACGGCGCCCTCGATGAGCTTGCTGTCCTTGGCCGCGTCGCCGACACCCATGTTGACGACGACCTTGACGACGCCCGGAACCTGCATGACGTTGGCGTAGCCGAACTGCTCGAGCAGGGCGCCCTTGATCTCGTCGAGGTAGCGCTGCTGGAGACGAGGCTTCGCCGCAGCGGTCTCGGTCACGGTGTTTGTCATGTTCAGAGGTCCTTGTCCGACTTGACGGCGACACGGACGCGGGACGCCTTCGGGCGACCGTTCCGCTCCACCGTCTCGACGCGCGTGCGAACGCGGGTCGGCTTCTTCGTCTCGGGGTCGACGATGGCCACGTTGCTCACGTGGATCGCGGCCTCGGTGTGCATCAGGCCACCGGTGCGCGTGCCACGGGCGGTGGCGCCGGCCTTGACGTGCTTGGTGACGCGGTTGACACCCTCGACCAGCACGCGGCCGGTCTCGGGGTAGACCGCGATGACCTTGCCCTGCTTGCCCCGGTCGCCGCCGTTCTTCTGGCTGCGGCCCGAGATGACCTGGACGAGGTCACCCTTCTTGATCTTCATCTTGACCCGCTTGTTCGTGGTCGCCATGTTCACAGCACCTCCGGCGCCAGCGAGATGATCTTCATGAAGCGCTTCTCGCGCAGCTCACGGCCGACCGGGCCGAAGATGCGGGTGCCACGGGGGTCACCGTCGGCCTTGAGGATCACGGCGGCGTTCTCGTCGAACTTGATGTATGACCCGTCGGCGCGGCGGCGCTCCTTGACGGTGCGGACGATGACGGCCTTGACGACGTCACCCTTCTTCACGTTGCCGCCGGGGATCGCGTCCTTGACGGTGGCGACGATGGTGTCGCCGATGCCGGCGTACCGACGGCCCGAACCGCCGAGAACACGGATGCAAAGGAGCTCCTTGGCACCGGTGTTGTCGGCGACGCGCAGTCGCGACTCCTGCTGAATCACTGTCTAACTCCTGTCGTCGTGCTGGTTCTCTCGAACAATCCGCGCTCCGCGCGCATTGTTCGAGAGCCTTGCCGAACTGGACTGTGGTCTTGTTCCCCCGACCCCACAACGCGGGCCTTGTTCCGGGGGTACTCGGGGGCGAAGCCCACCGAGGGTGCGGGTGGTCGGGGGGCACTCGGGGGGCAGGCCCGCCAGGGCCGAAGCCCCCCGAGCGTTTACTTGGCCTTCTCGAGGATCTCGACGATGCGCCAGCGCTTCGTCGCGGAGAGCGGTCGCGTCTCCATGATGAGCACGCGGTCACCGACGCCGGCGGCGTTCTGCTCGTCGTGGGCCTTGACCTTGCTCGTGCGCCGGATGACCTTGCCGTAGAGGGCGTGCTTGACGCGGTCCTCGACCTCGACGACAACGGTCTTGTCCATCTTGTCGCTCACCACGTAGCCCTGGCGGGTCTTGCGGTAGTTGCGGTCGCTGCCGCTCGCGGTCTCGGTGGCCGTGGTGGCCCTGTCCTGCTCGCTCACGCGTCGGCCTCCTCAGCCTTGTCGGCCTTCTTGGCCTTCTTCTCGGCCTTGGCAGCCTTGTCGTCGCTCGTCGGCCTTGTGGGCCTTCTTGGCCTTCTTGTCGGCCTTGGCAGCCTTCTCGTCGGTCGAGGCGGCCACGGGCTCGGCCACGGGGGCCGAACCGATGCCGAGCTCGCGCTCGCGCATCTCGGTGTAGATCCGCGCGATGTCGCGCTTGACGGCGCGAAGGCGACCGTGGTTGTCCAGCTGGCCGGTGGCCGACTGGAACCGGAGGTTGAACAGCTCCTCCTTGGCCTTCTTCAGCTCGTCGGCGAGCTTGTCGTCATCGAGACCACGAAGCGCGTTGGGAGCCAGGTCCTTGGTTCCGACTGCCATCAGATGTCACCACCCTCACGCTGGACGAAACGGCACTTCATGGGGAGCTTGTGCATCGCGAGGCGCAGAGCCTCACGCGCGACCGGCTCGGAGACGCCCGACAGCTCGAACATGATCCGGCCCGGCTTGACGTTGGCGATCCACCACTCCGGCGAGCCCTTTCCGGAACCCATACGGGTCTCGGCCGGCTTCTTCGTGAGGGGACGGTCGGGGTAGATGTTGATCCACACCTTTCCGCCACGCTTCATGTAGCGGGTCATGGCGATACGAGCGGACTCGATCTGACGGTTGGTGACGTAGGCGGGCTCCAGGGCCTGGATGCCGTAGTCGCCGAAGGCGATCGTCGTGCCACCCTTGGCCGCGCCGTGGCGGTTGGGGTGGTGCTGCTTGCGGTGCTTGACTCGACGAGGAATCAACATGGTCAGGCCTGCTCACTCTCGGTGCTGGCGGGGGCCGAAGCCGGCGCAGCGGTGTCGGTCACGGCCGGCGCGCCGGCGTTCTCGTTGCGGTCACCACGACGGGCGCGGTTGGGACGGTCACCGCCGTCACGGCGCGGGCCGCGTGACGGGCGAGGAGCGGCGGCCTGCTGGGCAGCCAGCTCCTTGGCCGTCATGTCGCCCTTGTAGATCCAGACCTTGACGCCGATGCGGCCGAACGTCGTACGCGCCTCGTAGAAGCCGTAGTCGATCTGCGCGCGCAGCGTGTGCAGCGGGACGCGACCCTCGCGGTAGAACTCCGTGCGGCTCATCTCGGCGCCGTTGAGGCGACCGGAGACCTGCACGCGGATGCCCTTGGCGCCGGCGCGCTGCGCGGACTGCATGCCCTTGCGCATCGCACGACGGAAGGAGACACGGGCCGAGAGCTGCTCGGCGATGCCCTGGGCGACCAGCTGGCTGTCGATCTCGGGGTTCTTGACCTCGAGGATGTTCAGCTGCACCTGCTTGCCCGTGAGCTTCTCCAGCTCGCCGCGGATGCGGTCGGCCTCGGCGCCGCGGCGACCGATGACGATGCCGGGACGCGCGGTGTGGATGTCGACGCGCACCCGGTCACGGGTCCGCTCGATCTCGACCTTGGCGATGCCGGCGCGCTCCATGCCCTTCTCCATCAGGCGACGGATCGAGACATCTTCCTTGACGTAGTCGCGGTAGCGCTGACCCTGCTTGGTGGAGTCGGCGAACCAGCGGCTCTTGTGGTCGGTGGTGATGCCCAGACGGAAGCCGTGGGGGTTGACCTTCTGACCCATCAGCGGGCTCCCTTCTTCTTCTCGATCTGGGACACGACCACGGTGATGTGGCTCGTGCGCTTGTTGATCCGGCCGGCGCGGCCCTGGGCCCGCGGACGGAATCGCTTCATGGTCGGGCCCTCGTCGACGAAGGCGGCGCTCACGACGAGCTCGCGCTCGTCGAACGCGACGGACTCGCGGTCAGCCTTGACCCGGCAGTTGGCGATGGCGCTCTCCAGCACCTTCTTGACCGGGTCGGAGGCCGACTGCGGCGCGAACGTCAGCGTCGTGATGGCGTCGGTCGCACCCCTGCCGCGGATGAGGTCCACGACACGGCGCGCCTTCTGCGGGCTGACCCGGACGTGCCGGGCCGAGGCCTTGGCTTCCATGGCTGCTTCCTTGGCTTCTGCGGTTCGGGTGGCCATCAGCGACGACGACCCTTCTTGTCGTCCTTCACGTGACCCTTGAACGTGCGGGTCGGCGCGAACTCGCCGAGCTTGTGGCCGACCATCGACTCGGTGACGAACACCGGGACGTGCTTGCGGCCGTCGTGGACGGCGAACGTGTGACCGAGCATGTCGGGGCTGATGACCGAACGACGCGACCAGGTCTTGATGACGGTCTTGGTGCCCGCTTCGTTCTGGGCGTCCACCTTCTTCTGAAGGTGGTCGTCGATGAAGGGGCCCTTCTTCAGGCTACGAGGCATTCCAAAGGCTCCTTGTCAGCGCTTCTTGCCGGTACGACGGCGACGCACGATGAGCTTGTCGCTTTCCTTGTGTCCCTTGCGGGTGCGGCCCTCGGCCTGACCCCAGGGGCTGACGGGGTGACGTCCACCGGACGTCTTGCCCTCTCCACCACCGTGCGGGTGGTCGACCGGGTTCATCGCGACACCGCGGACGGTCGGGCGCTTGCCCTTCCACCGCATGCGGCCGGCCTTGCCCCAGTTGATGTTGCTCTGCTCGGCGTTGCCCACCTCGCCGACGGTCGCGCGGCAGCGCGCGTCGACGTTGCGGATCTCGCCGGACGGCATACGCAGCTGGGCGTAGGGGCCGTCCTTGGCGACGAGCTGCACGCGAGCACCCGCGGAACGGGCGATCTTCGCGCCGCCACCCGGCTTCAGCTCGATCGCGTGGATGACCGTGCCGACGGGGATGTTGCGCAGCGGGAGGCTGTTGCCCGGCTTGATGTCGGCGCCGGCGCCGTTCTCGATCGGGTCGCCCTGCCTGAGGCGGTTCGGCGCCAGGATGTAGCGCTTCTCGCCGTCGGCGTACTGGACGAGCGCGATGCGCGCCGTGCGGTTGGGGTCGTACTCGATGTGAGCGACCTTGGCCGGCACGCCGTCCTTGTCGTGGCGACGGAAGTCGATGACGCGGTAGGCGCGCTTGTGACCGCCACCGATGTGACGGGTCGTGATGCGACCGGCGTTGTTGCGGCCACCCGTCTTGGTGAGCGGGCGGACCAGCGACTTCTCCGGCGTGGAGCGCGTGATCTCGACGAAGTCGGCGACCGACGAGCCACGACGGCCCGGCGTGGTCGGCTTGTACTTACGGATACCCATAGTGGTTCAGTCCTGTTCTTCGTCGGTCTCAGGCGCCGGCACCGAAGATGTCGATCGTGCCCTCGCGGAGGGAGACGATCGCACGCTTGGTGTCCTTGCGCTTGCCGATGCCGAAACGGGTGCGACGGCTCTTGCCCTGACGGTTCAGGGTGTGGACCTTGTCGACCTTGACGTCGAAGATCGACTCGATGGCGATCTTGATCTCCGTCTTGTTCGCACGGGGGTCGACGAGGAAGGTGTACTTGCCCTCGTCGAGCAGGCCGTACGACTTCTCCGAGACGACCGGCGCGATGAGGATGTCGCGGGGGTCCTTGGCGTGGATGCTCACTTGGCGTCCTCCTGGTCAGCAGCCTTCTCAGCGCCGTGTCAGCAGCCTTGTCCGCCTTCACGGGGCCGGCGACGAACGCGTCGAGAGCGGCCTGGGTGAAGACGATGTCGTCGGCGCAGAGGACGTCGTACGTGTTGAGCTGGTCGGCGACCAGGACGTGGACGTTCTGCAGGTTGCGCACCGACTTCATCGCGACGTCGTTGCCGCGCTCGAGGACGACGAGCAGGTTGGGCCGCTCGGTCAGTCCGGCGAGCACGGCGGCGGCATCCTTCGCCGAGGGCAGGTCGCCCGTGACGATGGAGTCGACGACGTGGATGCGGTCGAAGCGGGCCCGGTCGGAGAGAGCGCCACGCAGGGCGGCGGCCTTCATCTTCTTCGGGGTGCGCTGGCTGTAGTCACGCGGCTGCGGGCCGTGGACGATGCCACCGCCGGCGAACTGCGGCGCACGCGTCGAGCCCTGACGGGCGCGGCCGGTGCCCTTCTGGCGGTACGGCTTGCGGCCACCGCCACGGACCTCGCCACGCGTCTTCGTCGAGTGCGTGCCCTGACGAGCGGCCGCGAGCTGGGCCACCACGACCTGGTGGATCAGCGGCACGTTCGTCTGGACGTCGAAGATCTCGGCGGGCAGGTTGGGGGTTGTCGTTGCCATCTGTCTCATGCACCCTTCGCGGCCGTGCGGATGAGGACGATGCCGCCGCGGGGGCCGGGAACGGCACCCTTGATGAGCAGCAGGCCCCTCTCGGCGTCAACGGCGTGAATCGTGAGGTTCTGGGTCGTCTGGCGGACGCCGCCCATGCGACCGGCCATGCGCATGCCCTTGAAGACACGGCCCGGCGTCGAGCAGCCGCCGATGGAGCCCGGCTTGCGGTGGTTGCGGTGCGCACCGTGCGAGGAGCTGACGCCGTGGAAGCCGTGACGCTTCATGACACCGGCGAAGCCCTTGCCCTTGGTGGTGCCCGTCGCGTCGACGCGCTGGCCGGCCTCGAACGAGTCGGCGGTGATCTCCTGGCCGAGCTCGTAGTCGCCGGCGTCGGCGGTGCGCAGCTCGACGAGGTGACGGCGCGGCGTGACGCCGGCCTTCTGGAAGTGCCCGCTCATGGGCTTGTTCACCTTGCGCGGGTCGATCGCACCGAAGGCGATCTGCACGGCGGCGTAGCCGTCGGTCTCGTCGGCACGCACCTGCGTCACGACGCAGGGGCCGGCCTGGACGACGGTCACGGGGATGAGTCGGTTGTCGGCGTCCCACACCTGGGTCATGCCGAGCTTCTCGCCGAGCACGCCCTTGACGGTCCTGGCTGAAGTCGTGGTTGCAACAGTCATGATCAACCGCCTCAGAGCTTGATCTCGATGTTGACGTCCGCCGGCAGGTCGAGGCGCATCAGCGAGTCGACGGCCTTGGGCGTCGGGTCGATGATGTCGATGAGGCGCTTGTGCGTGCGCATCTCGAAGTGCTCGCGGCTGTCCTTGTACTTGTGCGGCGACCGGATGACGACGAAGACGTTCTTCTCCGTCGGAAGCGGCACCGGGCCCACCACGGTGGCACCGGCACGCGTCACCGTGTCGACGATCTTGCGCGCCGAGTTGTCGATGACCTCGTGGTCATACGACTTCAAGCGGATGCGGATCTTCTGTCCCGCCATCTCCGTTACGTCTCTCTCTCGCCGTACTCTGCCTGCCGGTTCCCTTGGTTCTCCGACCCCCGAGGTCGGGCGTGTCGCGCCCGCTTCGCGGTGGAAGTGCGCACCGAAGTGCCACTGGCCTCGTGGAGAACCCGGCCGAACCGGGTAACTTGCGCTTCCCTCGGGCCTCCGAGAGGAGTCCGGGCGAGACCCCGTCAGGAGGCTCTCAAGGGGCGGCGCCACCGACATGGGTCAGCAACGCGCGTCAAGCAACCTGAACAGTGTGCCAGAGCGGGCGCCGCACTATCAAATCGTGCACGCCCCGCAGGTCAGCACGGGCGGCGCGTCGCCGGAGCGTGGCCCCGGCGGTATGCCGTCCGCGTCGTCGGTGCCCAGCGTCCACTAGGCCGGAGCGAGGAACGCGGCGAGCGCGGCGGCATACATGGCAGGGTCCTGCGCCCCCATCAGCTCGCGCGCACTGTGCATGGACAGGGCGGCAGCGCCGAAGTCGACGGTCGTCGCGCCGGTGAGCGACGACGTCACCGGACCGACGGTGGAGCCGCAGGGCAGGTCGCTGCGCGTCACGAAGGTCTGCATGGGGACCCCGGCCTGCTCGCAGGCCAGGCGGAACGCGGCCGCGCCCACGGAGTCGGTGGCGTAGCGCAGGTTGGTGTTGACCTTGAGCACGGGACCACCGTTGACCCGGATCTGGTGCAACGGCTCGTGACGGTCGGCGTAGTTCGGGTGCGTGGCGTGCCCCATGTCGCCCGACGCGATCACGGTGCCGGCGAGCGCGCGCCAGTAGTCGTCGCGGCTGCCTCCAGCCGCCATGACGATGCGCTCGAGCACCGACGGCAGCAGCGTCGAGGTCGCACCGCGCTCTGACGTGCTGCCGATCTCCTCGTGGTCGAAGAGCACGAGCACCGGCACGTGGGAGAGCTCGGCGGCATGCCGCAGTCGAGCAGGGCCCGCACGCCGGCGTACGAGGTGGCGAGGTTGTCGAGGCGCGGCGCGGCGATGAGCTCGTGCACACGGCCGATCCGCGCAGACGGCTCGACCGGGTGGGTCATGACGTCCCAGGCGAGCACGTCCTCACGGTCGACGCCGACCTGCTCGGCGAGGTAGGCAGCGGACGTCACCCGGCTCGTCGCCGACGCCCCAGAGCGGCACCATGTGCTGCTGACGGTTGAGGGTGAGCGCGTCGTTCGCCGTGCGGTCGAGGTGGATCGCGAGCTGCGCGACGCGCAGGAGGGGCGATGCGTCATGGAAGAGCCGCGACTCGTGGCCTCCGCTGGCGCGCACCGTGACCCGGCCGGCCAGGCCCAGGTCGCGGTCGAGCCACGAGTTGAGCAGCGGCCAGCCGTAGGGCTCGACCGCGAGCATCTGCCAGCCGGCCTTGACGTGGTCGGCGTGCGGCTTGAGGCGCAGGTTGGGGCTGTCGGTGTGAGCGCCGACGACACGGAAGCCGGCGGCCGGACCCGAGCCGACGGCGTGGGCGCCGGTCGTGTCCCAGGCGATGAGCGAGCCCCCGCGCACGAGGTAGTGCCGACCGGGCTCGCTCGGCCACGGCTCCGACTCGACGACCTCGCTGAAGCCGGCCTCCCTGAGCCGCCGGGCCGCCTTGCTCGCACGCGTGGAACGGGGTCGGGCTGGCGTCGACGAAGTCGATGAGGCCCTGTGCTTCGGAGTCGGTGTCGAACGAGTGCGCCATGCGACAGACCCTATCCAGCGCACCACCCGGCCCCCTCACGGTCCCGCGGCGCACCAGCCGCCCCGGCGAAGCTGGGACGCATCCTCTTACTGCAGTGGACGATGAGGTCATGACCGAAGCCCAGCAGCGACGAGCCGGTGTTGCCGCGCTCTTCGACCAGCTCGCCCCCGTCTACGACCAGGGCGAGGTGCCGTGGTTCGGTCCTATCGCACGGCGGCTCGTGGCGCTCGTGGCCCCCCAGGCCGGTGAGCGTGCACTCGACGTCGGGGCCGGACGCGGTGCGGTCACCTTCGCCCTCCGCGAGGCGGTGGGGCCGACCGGGCACGTCACCGCCGTCGACCTCTCCCCCGCCATGATCGGTCACCTCGAGGCGGAGGCCATCGAACGGGGCATCTCGGGAATCGACACGCTTGTCGGCGAGGCCGGTCCCGAGAGCCTGGGGGCTGAACGCTTCGACGTGGTGACCGCCTCGCTCGTGCTCTTCTTCGACCCGGACCCCGAGTCCACCCTCCGGGGCTGGCTCGAGCTCGCTGCGCCCTGGGAGCGGCCGCCTCGGCCTGACGACCTTCGACGCGATCGACGTGCACTGGGCGGCAGCCGAGGCCGCCCTGCTCGCGCATGCGCCGGCCGGGATGCTCGACCCGCGCACAACGGGCACGCGCGGACCCTTCGCCACCACAGAGGCCCTCGAGAGCCTCGTCAGGTCCTCAGGAGCGAGCCAGGTCGTCACCGTGGTCGAGCCGCTCGTCGTCACGCTGGCCGACGCCGCAGCGTGGCGCACGTGGACCATGGGCCTGGGGCTGCGACAGATCTGGGCGAGCGTGCCGGAGAGCGCTCTGCCCCGGGTGCTCACCGAGGTCGAGGCGGCCCTCGAGGGTGACCGCGGCGACGACGGGCAGCTGCACCTCACCCAGCAGGTGCGCTACACGGTCGCACGCACCGCCTGAGCCGACACGCGGATCAGTCCTGCTGTGCTCGAGGAGTTGCGTGCAGCCCGCCAGCACCCGCGCACGGGTCAGCGCACGCACGGCATGCTGTCGCCATGACGATCGCTGACGGGGCGCTGACCGGGTGACGGCGTGGGCGGCTAGGTGTCGGCCGGCTTCGAACCGGTGCGGGAAGCGTTCCGACGAGGTGTCGAGCGACAGGACGGCACCGGCGCCGCCGCGGCCATCTGGCACGACGGTCGGTGGGTCGTCGACCTCTGGGGCGGGTGGGCCGACGCGCTCGCACCCGGCCGTGGGTGCGCGACAGCATCGTCATGCCCTACTCGGTCACCAAGGCCTTCACGGCAATGGCCGCCCTCGTCCTCGTCGACCGCGGCCTCCTCGATCTCGACGAGTCCGTGCAGCGGCACTGGCCACAGCTGCGTGCGCGAGCGACGGTGCGCCAGCTGCTCTCCCACCAGGTCGGTCTCGTCGCCCTGTCGGAGCCGGCCACCCCTGAGCTTCTCCTCGACTGGGACCGCCTCTGCGCGCGCCTGTCCCGCGAGGAACCGCGCTGGCGCAGCGGCACGGCCATCGGCGAGAGCGCGCTCTTCTACGGACATCTCGTCGGCGAGCTCGTCCGGCGCGTCGACGGCCGCCCCCTCGGCAGGTTCCTGCGCGAAGAGGTGTGCGTACCCCACGGACTCGACTTCCCATCGGCCTCGACGACGCGGACCTGGCACGCGCCGTCGACCTCACCGGTGTCGCTCGCTCGTGACCGGTCAGCTCGAAGGCGCCGGACCGGCCGGCCCTGCTGCGGCAGGCGCTGCTCAACCCGCCCGGCGCCCTCGACGCCCGACGTCGTCAACAGCGCCGCCTTCCGGCGCGCAGAGGTCCCCGCGATCAACGGGCACGGCACGGCCCGGGCCGTCGCAGGCCTGTATGCCGCCCTGCTCGCCGGGCGCATCATCTCCCCTGCCCTGCGCGACGAGGCCGCTTCAGCCCAGGCCCGAGGGGTCGACCGTGTCATGGGCGGCCCGGAGCGGGCCTGGGGTCTCGGGTTCGGTGTCGACGACGAGGGCTTCGGGATGGGCGGCATCGGCGGCAGCGTCGGATGGGCCAGCACGCGTGACAACTACGCCTTCGCCTTCCTGACTGGAACCATGGGGACCCACGACCGGGCCGACGCCGTGGAGACCGCCTTCCGCGACGTCCTCGGCCTGCCGCCGTTGTGAGATCCGTGGGATCGCCGCATGGGATGCGGACGGATCGCTCTTTCGATTGGAGGGGGACGCGACAGGAACACCGGACATCCAGAAGGGCCCGGACCGCCGAAGCGGACCGGGCCCTCCCGAAGTGCTGCTCAGGCAGCGTCAGATCACTTGATGATCTTCGTGACGCGACCGGCGCCGACCGTGCGGCCACCCTCACGGATGGCGAACTTCAGGCCGTCCTCCATGGCGATCGGCTGGATCAGCTCGACCGTCATGTCGGTGTTGTCGCCGGGCATGACCATCTCGGTGCCCTCGGGCAGGTGCACGACACCCGTCACGTCCGTCGTACGGAAGTAGAACTGCGGACGGTAGTTGTCGTAGAACGGCGTGTGACGGCCGCCCTCGTCCTTCGAGAGGATGTAGACCTGAGCCTCGAAGTCGGTGTGCGGGGTGATCGAGCCGGGCTTGACGACGACCTGGCCACGCTCGACGTCCTCGCGCTTCGTGCCACGAAGGAGCAGACCGACGTTCTCGCCGGCGCGACCCTCGTCGAGCAGCTTGCGGAACATCTCGACACCGGTGACGGTGGTCTTGGCCGGCGGGCCGGTGTGGATGCCGACGATCTCGACCTCCTCGTTGACCTTGAGGATGCCGCGCTCGATGCGGCCGGTGACGACGGTGCCACGACCGGTGATCGTGAACACGTCCTCCACGGGCATGAGGAACGGCTTGTCGACGTCGCGCTCGGGCTCCGGGATGGAGGTGTCGACGGCGTCCATGAGGTCGAGGACCGACTGGCCCCACTCGGCGTCGCCCTCGAGCGCCTTGAGCGCCGAGACCTTGACGACGGGCAGGTCGTCGCCCGGGAACTCGTACTGGGACAGCAGCTCACGGACCTCCATCTCGACGAGCTCGAGGATCTCCTCGTCGTCGACCATGTCGGCCTTGTTGAGCGCCACGACGATGTAGGGGACGCCGACCTGGCGGGCCAGGAGCACGTGCTCCTTCGTCTGCGGCATCGGGCCGTCCGTGGCGGCGACCACGAGGATCGCGCCGTCCATCTGAGCCGCACCGGTGATCATGTTCTTCACGTAGTCAGCGTGACCCGGGCAGTCGACGTGGGCGTAGTGACGACCCTCCGTCTGGTACTCGATGTGCGCGATGGAGATCGTGATGCCGCGCTGGCGCTCCTCGGGAGCCTTGTCGATGTCCTCGAACGCGAACTGGGGGTTCAGGTCGGGGTACTTGTCGTGCAGAACCTTGGAAATCGCAGCCGTCAGCGTCGTCTTGCCGTGGTCGATGTGACCGATGGTGCCGATGTTGACGTGCGGCTTGGTCCGCTCGAACTTTGCCTTCGCCACTGTGGTGTCCTCCTCAGGACTTTGGGTGTTACGCCTAACGACCAGGGCAGGACGTGGCGCTGGGGGGTGATTCCGGAGTAGAGACTACGGGATTGCCGAGGTGCGGCAGACCGCGGTCACTCTCCCCGGGTCTTCTTGATGATCTCCTCGGCGACAGCCTTGGGGACCTCGGCGTAGGAGTCGAACTCCATGGAGTAGTTGGCGCGACCCTGGGTCTTCGACCGCAGGTCACCGACGTACCCGAACATCTCGCTCAGCGGGACAAGGCCCTTGACGACCTTGGCGCCGCTGATGTCCTCCATGGCCTGGATCTGGCCGCGGCGGGAGTTGATGTCACCGATGACGTCGCCCATGTAGTCCTCGGGCGTACGCACCTCGACGGCCATCATCGGCTCGAGCAGGACCGGGTCCGCCTTGCGGATGGCCTCCTTGAGCACCATGGAGCCGGCGATCTTGAACGCCATCTCCGAGGAGTCGACGTCGTGGTAGGCGCCGTCGACGAGGGTCGCCTTGATGCCGACCAGCGGGTAGCCGGCGAGCACGCCGTACTGCATGGCGTCCTGGATGCCGGCATCGACCGACGGGATGTACTCGCGCGGGACGCGACCACCGGTGACACCGTTGACGAACTCGTACATCGAGCCGTCCTCGGTCTCGCCCAGCGGCTCGAAGCTGACCTGGACCTTGGCGAACTGGCCCGAGCCACCGGTCTGCTTCTTGTGCGTGTAGTCGTACTTGAGCACGGGGCGGCGGATCGTCTCGCGGTAGGCCACCTGCGGCTTGCCGACGTTGGCCTCGACCTTGAACTCGCGCTTCATGCGGTCGACGAGGATGTCGAGGTGCAGCTCGCCCATCCCGGCGATGATCGTCTGGCCGGTGTCCTCGTCGAGGTGCACCTGGAACGTGGGGTCCTCGGCGGAGAGCTTCTGGATCGCCGTGGAGAGCTTCTCCTGGTCACCCTTCGTCTTCGGCTCGATGGCGACCTGGATGACCGGGTCCGGGAAGGTCATCGACTCGAGCACGATCGGGTCGTTGACGTCAGACAGGGTGTCGCCGGTCGTGGTGTCCTTGAGGCCGATGGCCGCGTAGATGTGGCCCGCCATGGCCTCGTCGACCGGGTTCTCCTTGTTGGCGTGCATCTGGAAGAGCTTCCCGATGCGCTCCTTCTTGCCCTTCGTCGAGTTCACGACGCCGGTGCCGGAGCTGATGTGGCCCGAGTAGACGCGGATGAAGGTCAGGGTGCCGAAGAACGGGTGCGTCGCCACCTTGAAGGCGAGGGCCGAGAACGGCTCGTCCTTGCTCGGCGCCCGGGTGAGCTCGACCTCCTCGTTGCCCGGCTTGTGGCCGATCATCGGGGGGACGTCCAGGGGCGAGGGCAGGTAGTCGACGACGGCGTCGAGCATCGGCTGCACACCGCGGTTCTTGAAGGCGGAGCCGCAGAACACCGGGTAGAGCTCGGAGCTCACGGTGAGCTTGCGGACGCCACCCTTGAGCTCGTCGACGGTGAGCTCCTCGCCGCCGAGGTACTTCTCCATGAGGTCGTCGTCGGCCTCGGCCACCCGCTCGACGAGGGCCATGCGGTACTCCTCGGCCTTCTCCTGCATGTCGGCCGGGATCTGCGCGATCTCGTACTTCGCGCCCATGGTCACGTCGCCCTTGGCATCGCCGGGCCACACGAGGGCACGCATGTAGATGAGGTCGATGACACCGACGAAGTCGTTCTCGGCGCCGATCGGAAGCTGCATGACGAGCGGCTCGGCACCGAGGCGGTCCTTGATCGTCTGCACGGTGAAGTAGAAGTCCGCGCCGAGCTTGTCCATCTTGTTGACGAAGCAGATGCGCGGCACGTCGTACTTGTCGGCCTGGCGCCACACCGTCTCGGACTGGGGCTCGACGCCCTCCTTGCCGTCGAACACCGCGACGGCACCGTCGAGGACGCGCAGCGAGCGCTCGACCTCGACCGTGAAGTCCACGTGTCCGGGGGTGTCGATGATGTTGATCTGGGTGCCTTCCCAGAACGACGTCACGGCGGCAGACGTGATCGTGATGCCGCGCTCCTTCTCCTGCTCCATCCAGTCGGTGGTCGACGCACCGTCGTGGGTCTCACCGATCTTGTGGTTGACCCCGGTGTAGAAGAGGATGCGCTCCGTCACCGTGGTCTTGCCAGCGTCGATGTGCGCCATGATGCCGATGTTGCGGACCTTCTTGAGGTCCGTCAGGACGTCGAGTGCCACGTCAGGTTTCTCGTCTCATTCGTCGTGGTTGGTTCTGGGTGTCGGACGGCGCCGAAAAGGTGGGGCGCCTGCCGCGACGTTCCCGGACCAGCCCATTGGGCTGTCCCGGGGGCACACGGGGGCGGGCCCCCGTGTGCATGGGTCACCAGCGGTAGTGCGCGAAGGCCTTGTTCGACTCGGCCATCTTGTGGGTGTCCTCGCGGCGCTTCACCGCGGCGCCGAGGCCGTTGCTCGCGTCGAGGATCTCGTTCATGAGGCGCTCGGTCATGGTCTTCTCACGCCGCTGGCGGGAGTAGCCGACGAGCCAGCGCAGGGCGAGCGTGGTCGAGCGGTTGGGCTTGACCTCGATCGGCACCTGGTAGGTCGCACCACCGACGCGACGGCTCTTGACCTCCATGGCCGGCTTGACGTTGTCGAGCGCACGCTTGAGCGTCGCGACGGGGTCGGTGCCGGTCTTCTGGCGGCAACCCTCGAGGGCGCCGTAGACGATCATCTCGGCGATGGACTTCTTGCCGTCGAGGAGGATCTTGTTGACCAGCTGCGTCACGAGCGGGCTGGAGTAGACCGGGTCGACGACGAGCGGGCGCTTCGGAGCGGGTCCCTTGCGAGGCATCAGCGCTTCTCCTTCTTCGCGCCGTAACGGCTACGAGCCTGCTTGCGGTTCTTCACACCCTGGGTGTCGAGCGTGCCGCGGACGATCTTGTAGCGAACACCCGGGAGGTCCTTCACACGACCACCGCGCACGAGCACGATCGAGTGCTCCTGCAGGTTGTGGCCGACGCCGGGGATGTAGGCCGTGACCTCGATGCCGCTGGAGAGTCGCACACGGGCGACCTTGCGCAGGGCAGAGTTCGGCTTCTTGGGGGTGGTGGTGTACACGCGGGTGCACACACCGCGACGCTGGGGCGAGCCCTTCAGCGCCGGGGTCTTGGCCTTCGTGGCCTTGTCCTGGCGGCCCTTGCGGACCAGCTGGTTGATGGTAGGCAACCTGGTTACTCCATAACGTTGCTTGTTGTCAGTCGTCCAGGCGGACGACTCCTTGGCTGTTCGTTCCGTGACCCCCGAGGTCGGGCGTGTCGGGAACGGTGCTCCCCCCTGCACTCCCCACGCGTGCGATGGTCGCGGTGGTGGGGTGCCCGGCGGGAGGTTCGCTCTGGACCGCAGTGATGCCGCTCGGGTGGAACCGGGCAGACAGGGCACCATGGCCGTCATCGCGCATGCGAGAGGGCTGCGCCTCAAGCACAGTGTTCAAGCGTACCGGGGTGCAGCACGCCGACCAAATCCATAACGCCGGCGGGCGCCGGACCCTTCCCTGCGTCAGCCTCCCTCGCCAGCGCTCGGTCGATCCTCACGTCCTGCGTCAGCCGAACTCCCGCGGCTGACGCCACGGACGCTCCGGTCCTCCCTCGCCGGAGCTCGGTCGATCCTCACGTCCTGCGTCAGCCGAACTCCCGCGGCTGACGCCACGGACGCTCCGGTCCTCCCTCGCCGGAGCTCGGTCGATCCTCACGTCCTGCGTCAGCCGAGACGCCAGTCCCCCGCGTACATGTGCAGCACCGGCACACCGAGCGTCTCGCGAGCCTTGGAGGCCCAGTCGCGGTGGAAGGTGTCCTCGACCGCGTGCGGCTCGGTGACGACGACGACCTCTCGCGCATCGAGGCGGCGGACCTCCTCGAGCAGTGTCGGCATCGGGTCGTCGGTCGTGATCTCGCCGGTGGCTGCGACCTCGTGCTGCTCGAACTACTCCCAGGGTCGTGGACAGCGCGGTCGTCGCGTCGGCGTGGGCATCGTCGCGGTCGATCGGTCGCAGGCTCTCGAGTGCCTCACGCATCTCGAAGAGGCTCAGGTGGTCGAGGAAGGAGGCGAGCATGTTCCGCTCGGTGTCGGCGGGGACGAGGACGCGGTAGGTCGCGGCCTCCTCCTCGTGCAGGGCGACGATCTTCTCGACGTCTCCCGGCTTCAGCGCCTCCTCCGTCAGGACGATGATCGTCGGGGACGGGCAGCGCCTCGCTCTCGTCGTGGGCGGCTTGCGCGCTCGGCTCGGTCATGCGCACACCTTATAGACAGCGAACGCGTGTGGTGGCGTCGGGCGCGAGGCGACCGGCGGGACGGCGAAGCGAAGGGCCGGGACCGCGCGTGAGTGCGCGATCCCGGCCCTGCGGCATACAGCTGCTGTCCGGCGTCAGCCGGTCAGAACTGGTCGAGCCCGAGCGCCTCGTCGTCGAGGCGGATGGCCTCGCCCGACCCCGTGCCGAAGCCCGCGTAGTCGTACGCGTCGTAGTTCGGCAGCGAGTACATGGCGGCCTTGGCCTCCTCGGTGGGCTCGACCTTGATGTTCCGGTAGCGGGGCAGGCCCGTGCCGGCAGGGATGAGCTTTCCGAGGATGACGTTCTCCTTGAGGCCGAGCAGCGGGTCGGACTTGGCCTCCATGGCGGCCTGCGTGAGCACGCGGGTCGTCTCCTGGAAGGACGCGGCCGACAGCCACGACTCGGTCGCGAGCGAGGCCTTGGTGATGCCCATGAGCTCGGGACGACCGGCCGCCGGACGCCCACCCTCGGCCATGACGCGACGGTTCTCGTCCTCGAAGCGGCCGCGCTCGGCGAGCTCGCCCGGCAGGAGGTCCGCGTCGCCGGCCTCGATGATCGTCACGCGGCGCAGCATCTGCCGCACGATGACCTCGATGTGCTTGTCGTGGATCGACACACCCTGCTGGCGGTAGACCCGCTGCACCTCGTCGACGAGGTGCTTCTGCGCGGCACGCGGGCCGAGGATGCGAAGGACCTGCTTGGGGTCGATCGCGCCCTGGACCAGCTTGTCGCCGACCTCGACGTGGTCGCCGTCCCCGACGAGCAGGCGCGAGCGCTTGCTGACCGGGTACGCGTGCTGCTCCGAACCGTCGTCGGGCGTCAGCAGGATGCGGCGCGCCTTGTCGGTGTCCTCGATCTCGACGCGGCCGGTGGCCTCGGCGATCGGGGCCACACCCTTGGGGGTGCGAGCCTCGAAGAGCTCGACGACACGCGGCAGACCCTGTGTGATGTCGTCCGCGGCGGCGGCGCCACCGGTGTGGAAGGTACGCATGGTCAGCTGCGTGCCGGGCTCACCGATCGACTGGGCCGCGATGATGCCGACGGCCTCACCGATGTCGACGAGCTTGCCCGTCGCGAGCGAGCGGCCGTAGCACGCCGCACACGTGCCGACCTTGCTGTCGCAGGTCAGCACCGACCGGATCCGCACCTCGTCGACACCGGCCGCGTAGAGCGCGTCGATGACGACGTCACCGAGATCGATGCCGGCCAAGGCGAGGGTCTCACCGTCGACGACGACGTCCTCGGCCAGCGTGCGGGCGTAGACCGAGGCCTCGACCGCGTCGCTGAGCGAGCGCGTGCCCGTGGTCGCGTTGACCGCGGCGATGGGCAGCTTGAGGCCGCGGTCGGTGCCGCAGTCGTCCTCACGGATGATGACGTCCTGCGACACGTCGACGAGACGACGCGTGAGGTAGCCCGAGTCGGCGGTGCGCAGCGCCGTGTCAGCCAGACCCTTGCGGGCACCGTGCGTCGAGATGAAGAACTCGAGCACCGTGAGGCCTTCACGGAAGTTCGCCTTGATCGGGCGCGGGATGATCTCGCCCTTCGGGTTGGCCATGAGACCACGCATGCCGGCGATCTGACGGATCTGGAACCAGTTGCCACCAGCACCCGAAGACACCATCCGGTAGATGGGGTTCGTGCGCGGGAAGTTGGTCTCCATCTCCTTGGCGACCTGGTTGGACGCCTGGGTCCAGATCTCCACGAGCTCCTGACGACGCTCGTCGTCGGTGATGAGACCACGCTCGTACTGGGTCTGGACCTTGGCGGCCTTGGTCTCGTAGCCCTCGAGGATGGCCGTCTTGTTGTCCGGCGTCGTGACGTCGGAGATCGCGACGGTGCAGCCCGAGCGGGTCGACCAGTGGAAACCGGCCTCCTTGAGGGCGTCGAGCGAGGCGGCGACCTGGACCTTGGAGTAGCGCTCAGCGAGGTCGTTGACGATCCCCGAGAGCCGCTTGCGGTCCACCGGCCGGTTCTCGAACGGGTAGTCGACGGGCAGCGTGTCGTTGAAGATCGCGCGGCCGAGCGTCGTCTCGAGCGTGATGCTCGGCACGATGCCGTCCTCGCCGGGCTCGACACCCTCGGGCAGCTCGAAGCCGGCCGGGGGCACCGCGTCGGTCAGGCGCAGCTTGATCGCCGATCCGATCTCGAGCTCGCCCCGGTCGAAGGCCATGCGGGCCTCCGACGGCGACGTGAACGCGCGACCGGCACCGATGCCGCCGCCGTCGACCGCGTCGGTGAGGTGGTAGATGCCGGTGATCATGTCCTGCGTCGGCATGGTCACCGGACGACCGTCGGCCGGCTTGAGGATGTTGTTGCTCGAGAGCATGAGGATGCGGGCCTCGGCCTGCGCCTCCGCGGACAGCGGCACGTGGACGGCCATCTGGTCACCGTCGAAGTCGGCGTTGAAGGCCGAGCAGACGAGCGGGTGGATCTGGATGGCCTTGCCCTCGACGAGCTGCGGCTCGAACGCCTGGATGCCGAGGCGGTGCAGCGTGGGTGCGCGGTTGAGCAGCACCGGGTGCTCGGTGATGACCTCTTCGAGGACGTCCCACACCACAGGACGGGCACGCTCGACCATGCGCTTGGCCGACTTGATGTTCTGCGCGTGGTCGAGGTCGACCAGACGCTTCATCACGAACGGCTTGAACAGCTCGAGCGCCATCTGCTTGGGCAGGCCGCACTGGTGCAGCTTGAGCTGCGGGCCGACGACGATGACCGAACGGCCGGAGTAGTCGACGCGCTTGCCGAGCAGGTTCTGGCGGAACCGGCCCTGCTTGCCCTTCAGCATGTCGGACAGCGACTTGAGCGGACGGTTGCCGGGGCCCGTCACCGGGCGACCGCGACGGCCGTTGTCGAAGAGGCTGTCGACGGCCTCCTGAAGCATGCGCTTCTCGTTGTTGACGATGATCTCGGGGGCACCGAGGTCGAGCAGGCGCTTCAGGCGGTTGTTGCGGTTGATGACGCGACGGTAGAGGTCGTTGAGGTCGGACGTGGCAAAGCGGCCACCGTCGAGCTGCACCATGGGGCGCAGGTCCGGGGGGATGACCGGGATCGCGTCCAGGACCATGCCCGACGGATGGTTCGTCGTGGTCTGGAACGCGTTGACGACCTTGAGGCGCTTGATGGCGCGGGTCTTCTTCTGGCCCTTGCCGGTGGCGATGATCTCCTGGAGGAGCTCCGCCTCGGCCTCGAGGTCGAAGGACTCGAGGCGCTTCTGGATCGCAGCGGCACCCATGCCGCCCTCGAAGTACAGGCCGAAGCGGTCACGCATCTCGCGGTAGAGGATCTCGTCGCCCTCGAGGTCCTGGACCTTGAGGTTCTTGAAGCGGTCCCAGACCTGCTCGAGACGCTCGACCTGCTGGTCGGCGCGCTTGCGGATGTTGTTCATCTCGCGCTCGGCCTGGTCGCGGACCTTGCGCTTCGCGTCGGCCTTGGCACCCTCGCCCTCGAGCTCGGCGATGTTGCGCTCGAGCGTCTGAGCACGGGCCTCGACGTCGGCGTCGCGACGGTTCTCGATCTCCTTCTTCTCGGCCTGGATCTGGGCCTCGAGCGACGGCAGGTCAGCGTGGCGCTGGTCGTCGTCGACGGAGGTGATCATGTAGGCCGCGAAGTAGATGACCTTCTCGAGGTCCTTCGGGGCGAGGTCGAGCAGGTAGCCGAGACGGCTCGGCACGCCTTTGAAGTACCAGATGTGGGTGACGGGCGCGGCGAGCTCGATGTGCCCCATCCGCTCACGACGCACCTTGGCGCGAGTGACCTCGACGCCACAGCGCTCACAGATGATGCCCTTGAAGCGGACGCGCTTGTACTTGCCGCAGTTGCACTCCCAGTCCCGGGTGGGCCCGAAGATGCGCTCGCAGAACAGGCCCTCCTTCTCGGGCTTGAGGGTGCGGTAGTTGATGGTCTCGGGCTTCTTGACCTCGCCGTGGCTCCACTGGCGGATGGACTCCGCGGTGGCCAGGCCAATGCGCAGCTCGTCGAAGAAGTTGACGTCCAACACTTCGTGTTTCCTACTTTCGTATGCCGCTAAAGGTTGCGTTCAGGAGTGGCTGGCACTCAGACAGGGACGGGCTGCGCCCGGCGCTCATCGCTTCCGACAGACCCAGCTCGCTCGCTCGCGGTCTGTCGGCGCGCTTGGCGCGGCCCGTCCCAGGTCGCGCCTACACCTCTTCGACGCTGGACGGCTCGCGCCGGCTCAGGTCGATGCCGAGCTCCTCCGCCGCGCGGAAGACCTCCTCGTCGGATTCCTTCATCTCGATCGTCGTGCCCTCGGAGTTGAGGACCTCGACGTTGAGACACAGCGACTGCATCTCCTTGAGAAGCACCTTGAACGACTCGGGGATGCCCGAGTCCGGGATGTTCTCGCCCTTGACGATCGCCTCGTAGACCTTCACACGGCCGGGGACGTCGTCGGACTTGATCGTCAGCAGCTCCTGGAGCGTGTAGGCCGCGCCGTACGCCTCGAGCGCCCAGACCTCCATCTCACCGAAGCGCTGGCCACCGAACTGGGCCTTACCGCCGAGCGGCTGCTGGGTGATCATCGAGTAGGGACCCGTGGAGCGAGCGTGAATCTTGTCGTCCACGAGGTGGTGCAGCTTGAGGATGTACATGTAGCCCACCGCGACCGGCTCCGGGAACGGCTCGCCGGAGCGGCCGTCGAAGAGGCGGGTCTTGCCCGAGGCGTCGATGAGGCGCACGTCGTCGCGCGTCTTCAGCGTCGAGTCGAGCAGGCCCGTCACGACGTTCTCGGACGCACCGTCGAAGACCGGAGTCGCCACGCGCGACCCCGGCGGGGCCTCGTGCGCGTCGAGCGGGATCTGGTCGGCCCACTCCGGCTTGCCCTCGATCCTCCAGCCACGGCTGGCAGCCCAGCCGAGGTGGAGCTCGAGGATCTGGCCGAGGTTCATGCGCCGGGGCACGCCGTGCGGGTTGAGCACGACGTCGACCGGCGTGCCGTCCTCGAGGAACGGCATGTCCTCGACGGGCAGGATCTTGCTGATGACGCCCTTGTTGCCGTGGCGGCCGGCGAGCTTGTCGCCGTCCGTGATCTTGCGCTTGTTGGCCACGTAGACGCGGACCAGCTGGTTGACGCCGGGCGGCAGGTCGTCGCCGAGGTCGGAGCGGAACTCCTTGACGCCGATGACGGTGCCGGTCTCGCCGTGGGGCACCTTGAGGGAGGTGTCGCGGACCTCGCGAGCCTTCTCACCGAAGATCGCGCGCAGCAGCCGCTCCTCCGGCGTCAGCTCGGTCTCGCCCTTGGGCGTGACCTTGCCGACGAGCAGGTCGCCGTCACGGACCTCGGCGCCGACGCGGATGATGCCGCGCTCGTCGAGGTCGGCCAGGACGTCCTCCGAGACGTTCGGGATGTCGCGGGTGATCTCCTCCGGACCCAGCTTGGTGTCGCGCGCGTCGACCTCGTGCTCCTCGATGTGGATCGAGGAGAGCACGTCGTCCTGCACGAGACGCTGGCTGAGGATGATCGCGTCCTCGTAGTTGTGGCCCTCCCACGACATGAACGCGACGAGCAGGTTGCGCCCGAGCGCCATCTCGCCACCGTCGGTCGCGGGACCGTCGGCGATGACGCCACCGGCCTCCAGGCGGTCGCCCTCGTTGACGATGACCACCTGGTTGTAGCTCGTGCCCTGGTTGGAGCGCGCGAACTTGGCGATCGGGTAGGTGCGCGAGGTGCCGTCGTCGTTGGCCACGGTCACCAGGTCGGCGGCGACCTCCTGCACGACGCCGGCCTTCTCGGCACGGACGACGTCACCGGAGTCGAGCGCCGCACGGAACTCCATGCCGGTGCCGACGAGCGGCGCCTCGCTCTTGACGAGCGGGACGGCCTGACGCTGCATGTTGGCGCCCATGAGCGCGCGGTTGGCGTCGTCGTGCTCGAGGAACGGGATCATGGCTGTGGCGGCCGACACCATCTGGCGCGGCGAGACGTCCATGTAGTCGACGTCGTCACCCGGGACGAGCTCGACCTCCCCGCCCTTGGTGCGCACGAGCACGCGCTCCTCGGTGAAGTTGCCCTCCAGGTCGATCGGCGCGTTGGCCTGGGCGACGACGTACTTGTCCTCCTCGTCGGCGGACAGGTAGTCGACGTCGTCCGTGACGACCCCCGAGACGACCTTGCGGTACGGCGTCTCGATGAAGCCGAACGCGTTGATCCGTCCGTAGGACGCGAGCGAGCCGATGAGCCCGATGTTCGGGCCCTCAGGGGTCTCGATCGGGCACATGCGGCCGTAGTGCGACGGGTGGACGTCACGGACCTCCATCTGGGCGCGGTCACGGGAGATGCCACCCGGGCCGAGCGCGGACAGCCGACGCTTGTGCGTCAGACCCGCGAGCGGGTTGTTCTGGTCCATGAACTGCGAGAGCTGCGACGTGCCGAAGAACTCCTTGATCGAGGCCACCACGGGGCGGATGTTGATCAGCGTCTGCGGCGTGATGGCCTCGACGTCCTGGGTCGTCATGCGCTCACGCACGACGCGCTCCATGCGCGAGAGGCCGGTGCGGACCTGGTTCTGGATGAGCTCGCCGACGGAGCGGAGGCGACGGTTGCCGAAGTGGTCGATGTCGTCGACCTCGACGCGGACGTCGATCTCCTCGCCGTTCTTCGTGCCCTTCATGGAGTCCTGGCCGTCGTGCAGCGACACGATGAACTTGATCGTCTTGACGATGTCGTCGACGGACAGCGTCGAGTCGCCGATCGGCGCGTCCACGCCGAGCTTCTTGTTCACCTTGTAGCGGCCGACCTTGGCGAGGTCGTAGCGCTTGCCGTTGAAGTAGAGGTTGTCGAGCAGGGTCTGCGCGGCCTCCTTGGTCGGCGGCTCGCCCGGACGCAGCTTGCGGTAGATGTCGAGCAGCGCGTCGTCCTGGCCCTGCGTGTGGTCCTTTTCGAGCGTCAGGCGCATCGACTCGAACTCGCCGAACTCCTCGAGGATCTGGGCCTCGGTCCAGCCGAGCGCCTTGAGCAGCACGGTGACCGACTGCTTGCGCTTGCGGTCGACGCGGACGCCCACCATGTCGCGCTTGTCGATCTCGAACTCGAGCCACGCACCGCGGCTCGGGATGATCTTCGCCGTGTAGATGTCCTTGTCGGACGTCTTGTCGGGCGTGCGCTCGAAGTAGACGCCCGGGCTGCGGACGAGCTGCGAGACGACGACACGCTCGGTGCCGTTGATGATGAAGGTGCCGCGCTCGGTCATGAGCGGGAAGTCACCCATGAACACGGTCTGGCTCTTGATCTCACCGGTGACGGTGTTCATGAACTCGGCCGTGACGAAGAGGGGCGCGTCGTACGTCTGGTCGCGCTCCTTGCACGACTCGATCGTCTTGCGGGTCTCCTCGAAGCGGTGGTCGCGGAACGACAGCGACATCGAGCCGCTGAAGTCCTCGATCGGCGAGATCTCCTCGAAGATCTCCTCGAGGCCGGAGCGGTCGGGGACGTCGGTGCGTCCCTCGGCCTTGGCCGCGGCGACGCGGCCCTGCCAGCGCTCGTTGCCGAGAAGCCAGTCGAAGCTCTCCGTCTGGAGGGCAAGGAGGTCAGGGACCTCGAGTGGTTCGCGAATCTTCGCGAAGGACAGACGTCCCGAAGGGGTCTGTGCAGTGGACATGTTCGTCGCAGAACGCGCGGCAGCCAAGGAGGGTCCTTCCACGGGCCTTTTTTCGAATCTTCAGATCCGCGCTGACGCATGGCTCCGCTCGCGGGTCCCGGGTCGGTGTTCGGGCCGTCTGGCGGCTCGAGGGTGCTGACCGGGATCGCGACAGGTGGGCATGGGCAGCGCAAAGGCCTAGCCTACCCC
>CAWFKL010000005.1:0-514245 GCA_963816385.1 uncultured Actinomycetota bacterium | reverse complement strand
GCATAGAGGGTGCGACCCCCGTAGACGAAATGGTGTGGACTCCCGGTGGTGTTCCCAAGTAGCACGGGGCCCGAGAAATCCCGTGTGAATCTGGCAGGACCACCTGCTAAGCCTAAATATTCCCTGGTGACCGATAGCGGACAAGTACCGTGAGGGAAAGGTGAAAAGTACCCCGGGAGGGGAGTGAAATAGATCCTGAAACCGTGTGCCTACAATCCGTTGGAGCCTCCCGCCGTTGGGCGTGTGGGGTGACAGCGTGCCTTTTGAAGAATGAGCCTGCGAGTTAGTGCTCAGTGGCGAGGTTAACCCGTGTGGGGAAGCCGTAGCGAAAGCGAGTCCGAACAGGGCGGTAGAGTCGCTGGGTCTAGACCCGAAGCGGAGTGATCTACCCATGGCCAGGTTGAAGCGCAGGTAAGACTGCGTGGAGGACCGAACCCACTTAGGTTGAAAACTGAGGGGATGAGCTGTGGGTAGGGGTGAAAGGCCAATCAAACTCCGTGATAGCTGGTTCTCCCCGAAATGCATTTAGGTGCAGCGTCACGTGTTTCTTGCCGGAGGTAGAGCTACTGGATAGCTGATGGGCCTCACCAGGTTACTGACGTTAGCCAAACTCCGAATGCCGGTAAGTGAGAGCGTGGCAGTGAGACTGCGGGGGATAAGCTCCGTAGTCGAGAGGGAAACAGCCCAGATCACCAGCTAAGGTCCCTAAGCGTGTGCTAAGTGGAAAAGGATGTGGAGTTGCTGTGACAACCAGGAGGTTGGCTTAGAAGCAGCCACCCTTGAAAGAGTGCGTAATAGCTCACTGGTCAAGTGATTCCGCGCCGACAATGTAGCGGGGCTCAAGCACACCACCGAAGCTGTGGCATTGACATATTTGCTCGGCGCCGGCACCTGCGGGTCCGGCGTCCAGGCGTGTTGATGGGTAGGGGAGCGTCGTGTGGCCAGGGAAGCGGCGGTGTGAACCAGCCGTGGAGGCCACACGAGTGAGAATGCAGGCATGAGTAGCGAATGACGGGCGAGAAACCCGTCCGCCGAATAACCAAGGGTTCCAGGGTCAAGCTAATCTGCCCTGGGTAAGTCGGGACCTAAGGCGAGGCCGACAGGCGTAGTCGATGGACATCCGGTTGATATTCCGGAACCGGCGAAGAACCGCCCCTGACGAACCGAGTGATGCTTAGTGCCTGACGCACGCCCACCAACCCTTCGGGGTTACCGGGTGTGCGGAGCGCACGACCCGAGCTCGTAGTAGTCAAGCGATGGAGTGACGCAGGAAGGTAGCCGCCGCGTGGCGATGGTAGTCCACGTCCAAGGGTGTAGGGCGCGGTCCAGGCAAATCCGGACCGCATGAAGCCTGAGACCTGATAGTGACCGCGAATGCGGGAAGAGGGTGATCCTATGCTGCCGAGAAAAACTTCTAGCGAGGTTCGAGCCGCCCGTACCCCAAACCGACTCAGGTGGTTAGGTAGAGAATACCAAGGCGATCGAGTGAATCGTGGTTAAGGAATTCGGCAAAATACCCCCGTAACTTCGGGAGAAGGGGGGCCCTGATCGTGACGCCACTTGCTGGCTGAGCGTGATCGGCCGCAGAGACCAGGGAGAAGCGACTGTTTACTAAAAACACAGGTCCGTGCCAAGTCGCAAGACGATGTATACGGACTGACGCCTGCCCGGTGCTGGAACGTTAAGGGGACCGGTCAGCCTCACGGCGAAGCTGAGAACTTAAGCGCCAGTAAACGGCGGTGGTAACTATAACCATCCTAAGGTAGCGAAATTCCTTGTCGGGTAAGTTCCGACCTGCACGAATGGCGTAACGACTTCTCCACTGTCTCAACCACGAACTCGGCGAAATTGCACTACGAGTAAAGATGCTCGTTACGCGCAGCAGGACGGAAAGACCCCGGGACCTTTACTACAGCTTGGTATTGGTGTTCGGTACGGCTTGTGTAGGATAGGTGGGAGACTGTGAAGCCGTCACGTCAGTGATGGTGGAGTCAACGTTGAAATACCACTCTGGTCGTTCTGGATATCTAACCTCGGTCCGTGATCCGGACCAGGGACAGTGCCTGGTGGGTAGTTTAACTGGGGCGGTTGCCTCCTAAAAGGTAACGGAGGCGCCCAAAGGTTCCCTCAGCCTGGTTGGTAATCAGGTTTCGAGTGTAAGTGCACAAGGGAGCTTGACTGTGAGACAGACATGTCGAGCAGGGACGAAAGTCGGGACTAGTGATCCGGCGGTGGCTTGTGGAAGCGCCGTCGCTCAACGGATAAAAGGTACCCCGGGGATAACAGGCTGATCTTGCCCAAGAGTCCATATCGACGGCATGGTTTGGCACCTCGATGTCGGCTCGTCGCATCCTGGGGCTGGAGTAGGTCCCAAGGGTTGGGCTGTTCGCCCATTAAAGCGGTACGCGAGCTGGGTTTAGAACGTCGTGAGACAGTTCGGTCCCTATCCGCTGTGCGCGTAGGAAACTTGAGAAAGGCTGTCCCTAGTACGAGAGGACCGGGATGGACGAACCACTGGTGTGTCAGTTGTCCTGCCAAGGGCACCGCTGATTAGCTACGTTCGGAAGTGATAACCGCTGAAAGCATCTAAGCGGGAAGCACGTTTCAAGATGAGGTTTCCAGGCCCGCGAGGGCGAGAGGCTCCCAGCTAGACTACTGGGTTGATAGGCCGGACGTGGAAGCACAGCAATGTGTGGAGCTGACCGGTACTAATAAGCCGATAACTTGACTCACAAAGATGCTCCGCGTCCACTGTGCAGTTCCCGAGATACAAACGGGAACCGCCACCCCCACCCCCGGCACCCCCGCGCCGCCACCACGGCGCGCGGCACCCCCGGGGCCCACGGGGGTCGGCGAACCCACGACAACAGATATCTCCATAGAGTTACGGCTGCCATAGCGAAGGGGAAACGCCCGGCCCCATTCCGAACCCGGAAGCTAAGCCCTTCAGCGCCGATGGTACTGCACTGGTGACGGTGTGGGAGAGTAGGACGCAGCCGGACACACTTTGAAACGAAAGTGCCCCAGACGGAACTTCACTGGTCCGACTGGGGCACTTTCTTTTGTGCGCGAACCCGTGAAGGTGGCGCTGAGACGGCTCGGCGCGGAAGGATGCAGACATGAGTGACCAGGACGAGAGCAAGGGTCGAGACGACCGACGTGGCGGCGAAGGGCGTGCCCCTCACCGCGGCGCCGGCTCCGGGTCGGGTCGCTCAGGTCGCTCGGGTCCTCCCAGATCGTCCGGGCCCCGCCGTGACGACTCGAGTGATGACCGCCGTGCCGGTGGGCGGGATGACCGTGGCGGGTACCGCTCCGATGACCGTGGCGCGTACCGGTCGGGGGGTGGACGTGATGACCGTGGCGGGTACCGGCCCAATGACCGGGGCGGGTACCGCTCCGATGACCGGGGCCGGTCCGCGGGTGGACGTGATGACCGTGGTGGGTACCGGCCCAATGACCGGGGCGGGTACCGCTCCGGTGACCATGGCGGGTACCGCTCCGATGATCGCGGCCGGTCCGGTGGTGGGCGTGATGACAGGGGTGGGTACCGCTCCGATGACCGCCGTCCGGATGATCGGGGCCGTTCCAGTCGTTCGCGCGACGACCGCAGCGGGTACCGGCCCGATGATCGTGGCGGTTACCAGTCTGATGATCGGGGTCGTTCCGGTGGTGGGCGCGACGACCGTGGCGGGTACCGGCCCGATGATCGTGGTGGGTACCGCTCTGATGACCGGGGCCGTTCCAGTGGTGGGCCCAACGACCGTGGCGGGTACCGGTCTGATGACCGGGGCCGTTCCGGTGGACGACGCGACGACCGTGGCGAGTACCGGCCCGATGATCGTGGTGGTTATCGCTCTGATGATCGGGGTCGTACCGGTGGTGGGCGCGACGACCGTGGCGGGTACCGGTCTGATGACCGGTTCCGATCCGGTGGTGGGCGCGACGACCGTGGTGGGTACCGCTCCGATGATCGGGGCTCGTACCGGTGGTGGGCGCGACGACCGTGGCGGGTACCGGCCCGGTGACCGTGGCGGGTACCGCTCCGATGACCGGGGCCGTTCCGGTGGCGGACGCGACGACCGGGGTCCCCGGCGCGACGACCGTCCCCGTGGAGGGACAGGACGACCCCAGGGCGGGGAGCAGCGCGGCGGCACCAAGCTGACTCCCAAGTCTCCCGCGCCGGCCAGAGCCCGCGATTCGCGAAGGCGTCACCGGACACGAGGTCGATCGCGGTGTCTGGAGCCAGCTGCGCACGCTTTCGAAGGAGAACGCCGAAGGCGTTGCGCAGCATCTCGTCATGGTGGCCGAGCTGCTCGACGTCGAGCCCGAGGCTGCCTTGGCCCACGCCGAGACAGCGGTGAGGCGTGCTGGCCGGGTGCCGGCAGCGCGCGAGGCACTGGGTCTCGTCGCCTATCGGCTCGGCGACTGGGCGCGGGCGCTCGGGGAGTTCCGCACCGTGCGCCGCCTCTCGGGCTCCAACCACCTCATCCCGCTCATGGTCGACTGCGAGCGGGCCCTCGGCCGACCCGAGAAGGCGCTCGAGCTGGCTCAGAGCCCCGAGGCCGCCGGCCTGGCGATCGATGACAAGGTCGAGCTCGCCATCGTCGTCTCGGGCATCCGTCGTGACCTCGGCCAGCTCGATGCTGCGGTCGCTGGTCTCAGCGACACGGCGAAACGGATCAACCCGAACCGCCCATCCGCAGCCCGGATCTACTACGCCTACGCCGATGCCCAGCTCGAGGCCGGCCACGTCGAGGTGGCAAGGGACTGGTTCTCACGTGCCGTCGACGCAGACCGCGAGCTGACCACCGACGCGGCGGAGCGCCTCGATGAGCTCGATGGAGTCGGCGTCACAGACCTGCTCGAGGACGAGACGGACCCCGCCTCCGAGCCCCTCGAGTCATACGAGGAGGCCGACCTGGACGACCTGGACGAGCTCGAAGAGGCCGGCCTCGATGACAAGGAGAACGTGGACGCCAGCGACGACGACTATGTCGACCATGGTGAGCGCGATCCTGAAGGCTCCGACGATGCGCGCGATGAGACGCAGCAGCGCTGAGCCCCACGGCGATGCCGGCTCTTCGCACGCTGACGGCGGCTCGGACGGCGCAGCCGACCTCATCGCGGCATACGACGCCCTGGTGTGCGACCTCGACGGCGTCGTGTACCGCGGCGACGGCGCCGTGCCGGGTGCGCCGGAGGTGCTGCGGGAGGTCGCCGCTCGGGGGGTGCGCCTCATCTATGCGACGAACAACGCCTCTCGCGTGCCCGCCGACGTGGCCGCTCACCTGCGCCGGCTCGGTGCCCCCGCGCGGGACGGCGACGTGGTGACGAGTGCCGAGGCCGGCGCCGGGCTGCTCGCGGACCGGTTGCCCGCCGGCGCGCCGGTGCTCGCGCTGGGTGGTGACGGTGTCGCGTCGGCGTTGGAGCAGGCGGGGCTGCGTCCCGTCATGCCGTCCGCCGCCACGAGCGCGCCCGACGTCGCAGCGGTGCTGCAGGGGCTGGGCCGCCAGCTCACGGTCGCAGACTTTGAGACCGCGGCGCAGCTCATCGAGCAGGGCGCCGTCTGGGTGGCCACGAACGCAGACACGACGTTGCCCATGGAGTGGGGGACCGCGCCGGGCAACGGGGCCTACCTCGACCTCCTCGCCTCCGCAACCGGCCGCCGGCCCGAGGCCAGCGTCGGCAAGCCCGCGTCCCCCCTCTACGACCTCGCCGTCGCACGGGGGCGCACCAGCCCCAGGCGCACGCTGGCCGTCGGCGACCGCCTCGACACCGACATCGCCGGTGCCCGCGCGGCCGGGCTCGACTCAGCGTGGGTCCTCACCGGTGTCGATGCGCCGAGCGACCTGCTGACCACGGACCTCATCCCGACGTTCGTGCTCGGCTCACTCGCCGAGCTCCTGCAGCCGTATGCCGTCCCGCGGCGCCATGAGGGAAGCTGGCACTGCGCGTCGGCGACCGCACGACTCGTGGACGGCATCCTGAATCTCGACCCGGGCGATCGAGGTGAGATGGACGCAGTGAGGGCCGGCCTCGCCGCGCTGATCGAGCACCGCGACGGCCCAGATCCCTCGCCCGAGCTCCTCCGCAAGGGGGGTGCCACCCTGGACCGGCTCTGGTCTCGGAGCGTGGGCACTGACCGCGCCACTCGCTACCGGTAGCGTGACGTGCGTGGAACCACGTACGCCGCAGGAGAGCCCCATGTCGTCCGTTGAGTCTGCCGAGACCGACCGCCGCGAGAGGGAGGCGTCCAGCGATGGTCACCTTCAGGCTCAACATGAGAGTGAAGGCGATGGGCCGGTTCAGGGCCGCCCCCACGCCGGTGACGTGCGCACCTCGCCGACAACCGGCGACCAGGTCGTCGACGAGGCCATGGTCGAACTCGCCGCCGCCGAGTCCGGCCCGCTCGCCGAGCGGATCGACGCGGGTGAGCGTGCTCAGCGGCTGCTCCAGAGCAGGCTCAGCGATCTCGGTGGCGCGTGACCCCACGCCGGCTCGATGCCGAGCTGGTGACTCGCGGCCTCGTGCGCTCGCGCGCCCAGGCGCGCGAGCTTCTCGACGCGGGCGCGGTGCGCGTCGACGGGCGCCCGGCGGCCAAGCCCGCGACTGCCGTCACCGCCGAGACGACCATCGAGCTGAGCCACGAGCCGGAGAAGTGGGTGGGGCGGGCGGCACTCAAGCTCCTCCATGCCCTGCAGCGCTGGCCGATCGACGTACAAGGACGGCGCTGCCTGGACGTCGGCGCGAGCACGGGGGGCTTCACCCAGGTGCTCCTCGAGTACGGGGCGACTCACGTGACCGCCCTTGACGTCGGCCACGACCAGCTCTCCCCCGAGGTGGCGGCCGATGCCCGCGTCACTGATCTGCCCGCCACCAACATCCGCGACGTCGACGCGGATGACCTGGGCGGTCGCTTCGACGTGGTCGTCGCCGATCTGAGCTTCATCTCCCTCACCCTCGTGCTCCCAGCGATGCACGCGCTCGTGCGCGACGAGGGCGACCTCGTCGTGCTCGTCAAGCCACAGTTCGAGGTCGGCAGGGAGCGGCTGGGACGTCGCGGCGTCGTGACGTCGGTGGCCGAGCGCCGACGCGTCCTTCGCGAGGTCGTGGCCGTGGCCGTCGGTCTGGGACTGCGCCCGCACGGGATCACCGCCAGCCCGATCTCCGGAGCCGAGGGCAACCGGGAGTTCCTGCTCTGGCTGCGACCGGAACGCCCGGACGCCTCCGGCTACGACCGACCCGACGGCGCTGCGTCCGACCTCGATGACATGCTGGAAGCCGTTCACCTGGAGGGAGTCAGTGAGTCGCCGGATCCTGCTCGTCGCCCATCCGAACCGCCCGGAAGCCATCGCCGTCGCCAAGGGTGTCATCGGGCGACTCACGTCACTGGGCATCGACGTGTCGCTACAGGCCGACGAGGCTCGAGCCCTCGACCTCAAGGACAGCAAGCGCGTGCACGTGGCCCGAGTGCAGGAGCAGGCGGCAGAGGGGTGTGACCTCGTCGTCGTGCTCGGCGGTGACGGCACGATCCTGCGCGGCGCCGAGTTCGCGCGCCGAGTGGACGCCCCGCTGCTGGGGGTCAATCTCGGCCATGTCGGCTTCCTCGCCGAGGCCGAGCGCGACGACCTCGATGCGACCGTCGACCACATCGCGGGGCGCGACTACGACGTCGAGGAGCGCATGACGCTCCATGTCGATGCCAGGCTGGACGGCGAGCTCATCGCCAGCAGCTGGGCGCTCAACGAGGTCAGCGTCGAGAAGGCGGCCCGCGAGCGCATGCTCGAGATCACCCTGGAGGTCGATGCGCGCCCGCTCTCCAGCTGGGGATGCGATGGAGTCATCGTGGCGACGCCGACAGGTTCGACGGCATACGCCTTCTCGGCCGGCGGCCCGGTCGTATGGCCACAGGTCGAGGCCATCCTCGTCGTGCCGAGCGCAGCCCACGCGCTCTTCTCCAGACCGCTCGTGCTCGGGCCCGACACCCGCCTCGCGATCGAGATCAAGGCGGCCAACGAGGGGACCGGCGTCATGTGGTGCGACGGCCGCCGCCACGTCGACCTTCCTCCGGGTGCCCGCATCGAGGTGCGCCGCGGCAAGCGGCCGATCCGTCTCGCCCGACTCAGCACCGCCCCCTTCACGGACCGCCTGGTGGCCAAGTTCGACCTGTCGGTGGAGGGCTGGCGCGGCAACGGCCAGCACACCGGCGCCGCCAGGTCTCGCAGCATGCTGGAGCCGTTGCCCACGCTGCAGACCCTCGGCTTCCCGCCCAGCACGACGCCGAGCACGACGAGCACCACGCCGACGAGGACGATGCCGGGCGGGTCGGGGGACGGCTCGGACGGCCCTGGGGGTGGCCGCGCCTAAGGTGGTGCCGTGTTCAGCCAGATGAGGATCCGGGGGGTGGGTGTCATCGACGACGCCCTGCTCGAGCTCAGCCCCGGGCTCAATGTGCTCACGGGCGAGACCGGTGCCGGCAAGACCATGGTCGTCTCGGGACTCGGGTTGCTGCTCGGGGCACGGGCCGACTCCGCGCTCGTGCGCACCGGGGCTGACTCCGCCCTCGTCGAGGGGGTCGTCCAGCTGCCGCTCGGCCACCCCGCGCTGGTGCGCGCGGCAGACGCCGGTGGCGACCATGACGACGGTGAGCTCGTCCTCGCGCGCACCATCGCCGCGACCGGGCGGTCGCGCGCCCATGTCGGCGGGCGCACCGCGCCGGTCGGCGTGCTGGCGGAGCCTCGGCGAGATGCTCGTCGCCGTCCACGGCCAGGCCGACCAGTGGCGACTGCGGCACGGCGACGCCCATCGAGAGGTCCTCGACCACTTCGGCGGCGCGCAGCTGATGCGACTGCGCGAGCGTGTCGGCGTGCTCCACGAGGCGTGGCGCGACGCGGGCCGCGAGCACGCGCGCCTCGTTGCGGAGGCGCGCGAGAGGGCGCGCGAGATCGACTCGCTGACCGCGTCGCTCGAGGAGATCGAGGCCGTCGACCCCCAGCCGGGTGAGGATGTCGCCTTGCGCGCCGAGGACGAGCGCCTCGCCCACGCCGACACGCTCCGCCTCGCGGCGAGCCAGGCGCTCGTCGAGCTGAGCGGCGACGAGGATGCCGGGCAGCCGCTGCCCAGCGCGCGTGACCACATCGGCTCGGCACGGTCGGCGCTGGCTCCCGGCGCCGTGCACGACGAGGCGCTGCGCGGGCTCGACGAGCGACTGCACGAGCTCGGCACCCTCGTCGGTGACCTCGCGGCAGACCTCTCCGCCTACCTGCTCGACATCGAGCTCGACCCCGAGAGGCTCGAGTACGTCCAGGAGCGGCGGGCCACGCTGGCCCGCCTGACCCGCAAGTACGGCGAGACGGTCGAGGAGGTGCTCGTCTGGTCGGGGCGCGCGGCCACCCGGGTCGACCAGCTCGTCCGCGCTGAGGACCGGGTCGCCGCCCTCGACGCCGAGCTCGGACTCTTGCGCGAGGACCTCGTGGCCGCGTCCGTCGAGCTGTCGGAGCTGCGCGGGCGGGCAGCGACGGACTTCGCGGGGCAGGTTTCGCGGGAACTGACGCACCTCGCCATGGGCAGCGCTGTGATCGAGGTTCACGTCCGGCGCCGCACCGACCCGGACGGTGTCGACCTCCCCGGTGGAGAGCGAGTTCGCCTCTCACGCTTCGGTATCGACGATGTCGAGATCCTTCTCGCGGCCAATCCCGGGGCTGCGCCGCGCACCGTGGCAAAGGCCGCTTCTGGTGGTGAGCTCTCTCGAGTCATGCTGGCGCTCGAGGTGGTGGGCGCCGGTCGAGGAGCGGGCGGCGCGCACGACCGCATGGCCGGCTCAGCAGCCGATGGCGGAGCGTCGGGACCGCCCACGTTCGTCTTCGACGAGGTGGACGCGGGGGTCGGCGGCCGCGCTGCGCTCGACGTCGGTGCACGCCTCGCCGCCCTCGCCGAGCACTCGCAGGTCATCGTCGTCACGCATCTGGCCCAGGTCGCGGCGTTCGCCGACCGGCACCTCGTCGTGCACAAGTCCGACGACGGACGCATCACTTCGAGCAGCGTCACCGGCGTCGAGGGTGACGCGCGCCTCCGCGAGCTCTCGCGGATGATGGGCGGCGATCCCCACTCCGAGGCGGGGCTCGCGCACGCGAGCCACCTGCTCGACCAGGCCGGCGTTGCGCGCGCCAGTGCTCGCGAGGGCTCGGGTGCAAGCGGCCGGTCCGACCCCGCGGCCCTCATCGACCGCTCGGCCGCCGACCGCCCGGCCGCCGACCGCCCGGCCGCCGACCGCCCGGCCCGGGCTGACCGCTCGACCCGGGCCAAGGGCCAGGCCAGCGAACCCGCGGATCGGCCCAGCCGTCGGACGCCTCGTCAGCAGGCGCGTGGCGCCTGACGCGCCGCGTCGGCAGGCTGCGCCCCCGGGAGCCCGTGGGTGACGTAGACTCAAAGCCCGTGGTGGATACGACGAAGCACATCTTTGTGACCGGGGGCGTCGCCTCTTCGCTCGGCAAGGGGCTCACTGCCTCGAGCCTCGGACGACTTCTGAGATCGCGGGGCCTGCGGGTCACGATGCAGAAGCTCGACCCCTACATCAACGTCGACCCCGGCACGATGAACCCCTTCCAGCACGGGGAGGTCTTCGTCACCGACGACGGCGCCGAGACGGACCTCGACATCGGCCACTACGAGCGCTTCCTCGACGTCAACCTCGTCGGCCAGGCCAACGTCACGACCGGCCAGGTCTACAACAACGTCATCGCCAAGGAGCGTCGCGGCGAGTACCTCGGCGACACGGTTCAGGTCATCCCGCACATCACCAACGAGATCGTCTCGCGGATGCGGGCGCTCGCCACGGGTGGGCCGGAGGCGCCCGACGTCATCATCACGGAGATCGGCGGCACGGTCGGCGACATCGAGTCGCTGCCCTTCCTCGAGGCCGCCCGTCAGGTCCGGCACCTCATCGGTCGCGACCACAGCTTCTTCCTCCACGTGTCGCTCGTGCCCTACCTCGCCCCGAGCGGCGAGCTCAAGACGAAGCCGACCCAACACTCCGTCGCCGCGCTGCGCCAGGTCGGTATCCAGCCCGACGGCCTCGTGCTTCGCGCCGACCGCGAGATCCCCGAGCCGATCAAACGCAAGATCTCCCTCATGTGCGACGTCGACGTCAGCGCCGTGGCTGCGGCCGTCGACGCGCCGAGCATCTACGACATCCCCAAGGTGCTGCACCGCGAGGGGCTCGACGCCTACGTCATCCGTCGGCTGGGACTGAACTTCCGCGATGTCGACTGGACCGAGTGGGACCAGCTGCTCCAGCGCGTCCATGACCCCGAGCACGGCGTCGAGATCGCCCTCGTCGGCAAGTACATCGACCTGCCCGATGCATACCTGTCGGTCACGGAGGCTCTGCGCGCAGGCGGATTCCACCACGACGCCAAGGTCACCATCCGCTGGGTCGCGAGCGACGAGTGCCAGACCCCGGCCGGCGCGCAGAAGGCTCTCGCAGGTGTGGACGCCGTTCTCGTTCCCGGCGGATTCGGCGTCCGGGGGATCGAGGGCAAGCTCGGCGCGCTGACGTGGGCGCGCGAGAAGCAGATTCCGACCCTGGGCATCTGCCTCGGCCTGCAGTGCATGGTCATCGAGTACGCCCGCTCGGTCCTCGGCAACGACGGAGCGAGCTCGACGGAGTTCGACCCGGAGACGGCCCACCCGGTCATCGCGACCATGGAGGAGCAGAAGGCCTTCGTCGACGGGGCCGGCGATCTCGGGGGGACCATGCGTCTCGGCCTCTACCCGGCCGCCCTCACGGAGGGCAGCGTCATCCGCGAGGCGTACGGCGCGGCCGAGGTGAACGAGCGCCACCGGCACCGCTACGAGGTCAACAACTCCTACCGCGCCGATCTCGAGGCTGCCGGGATGGTCTTCTCGGGCACCTCGCCCGACGGCAACCTCGTCGAGTTCATCGAGCTGCCGCGCGAGGTGCACCCCTACTACGTGGCCACGCAGGCTCACCCGGAGTTCCTCTCGCGCCCGAACCGCGCTCACCCGCTCTTCGCGGGCCTCGTGGGCGCCGCGCTCCAGCGCCAGCGCAGCGAGCGCCTCGTCGAGGTCGAGCGCCACCGCGCCGCGGTCGATGCCCGGCAGGCGGGACGCGAGGCCGACGGGCGGCTCGACGTGGCCACCGACTCCACCCACGCCGCCGCCCACTCCGGCACCGACCACGCCGCTGCCGACACCGCTCAGGACACTGCTCGCGACCATCGCCGTGCCGGCGACGAATACGCCTCGGTGTCGGTCTCGTCAGCCGCGGACGCCGGCTGAGCCAAGGATGTGCCGACGATGAGCAGAGAATGAGCATCGACGCACCACGCGGCACGGGCGCCGACCTCGTCGAGCAGTGGACGAGTGAGCCCGTCCTCGAGTCGGCGACCCCCTTCGAGGGCCTCATCTTCGACGTCGTGCGCGAGCGCGTCGACCTCGGGGCCGGTGGGGTCGTGACGCGCGACTACGTCACGCACCCCGGAGCCGTCGCCGTGCTCGCGCTGCGCGAGCTCGACGGCGTCGACCACCTCCTCTTGATCCGGCAGTATCGGCACGCCAGCAGCGGCCACGTCTGGGAGCTGCCGGCCGGACTGCTCGACGTCGATGGTGAGACGCCACGTGACGCCGCCGTGCGGGAGCTGGCGGAGGAGGTCGACCTCGTGGCCCGGCAGTGGCACGTGCTCGCGGACGACGTCACCTCTCCGGGCGCGTTCCCCGAGACGGTCCGGATCTTCCTCGCGCGTGACCTGGAACCGGTCGCCACGGCCGATGCCCACCAGCGCACCGCGGAGGAGCTGACGATCCGTCCGCTGTGGGTGCCGCTCGACGATGCCGTCGACGCCGCGCTCGCCGGGCGCATCAGCAACTCCGCCACGCTGGTCGGGCTGCTGGCGGCCGATATCGCGCGCCGCAGGGGGTGGTCGACACTGCGGCCGCACGACGCGCCGTGGCCGGCACGCGAGGCCCAGCGCGACCGACGGCCGTGAGCCGGGTCTTTGGGCTTCACCTCCTTGGCTGAGTCCTCGGCAGACCGGACCGCCGGCGAGTGCCGGATCCCGGTCGGCGAGTGGTGAGGACTACCAGGTGCTGCGTCGCGCGGGTCATGGCGACGTATCGGTCGACGGCGCCCTCGATGCCCTCGCCGAAGTCCGCGGGGTCCACGAGCACGACGAGGTCGAACTCCAGACCCTTGCAGAGCACCGGGCTGAGGGACCGCACCCTGGGCATCGCCTCGAACGTGGCATCGCCTATGACACAGGCGATCCCGTCTCGGTTCTCGGCGAGCCACGTGGCGACCACGGTGGGTAGGTCGCTCGCGAAGCCGTGCTGGACGGGCAGGCCGCTCGCGCGGATCGACGTGGGCACGTTGGCGTCGGGCAGCACCGAGCGGATGACTGGCTCCGCCTCGACCATCACCTCCTCGGGGGTCCGGTAGTTGATGGCGAGCGGTGCCATCGTGACCCGATCGAGGCCGATCCGTGCAAGGCGCTCCTGCCACGACTCGGTGAACCCGTGCCTGGCCTGGGCGCGGTCGCCAACGATGGTGAAGCTGCGGGACGGGCACCGGTTCAGCAGCATCAGCCACTCCGCATCGGTCAGCTCCTGGGCCTCGTCGACGACGACGTGGGCGAAGGGTCCGGCGAGCAGGTCGGGATCACCCCCGGGCCCGGCCGTCTCGTCGACGAGGGTGGCTCGAAGGTCCGCACCGCGGAGCATCGACATGACGTGCAGGTCGGAGTCGTCCGACTCGACGAGGTGCTCGACAACCTTGGACATCTCCTCCTCCTGCGCGGCCAGGGCTGCCTCCCGCTGACGCTTGCGCCGGGAGGCGTCGGGGTCGCCGAGCCGCAGTCGCGCGGCGTCGAGCAGGGGCAGGTCCGACATGGTCCAGGCCGTCGGGTCGGCGCGCTGAAGTCGGCGGACCTGCTCCACGTCGAGGCCCGGCGCAGACCGGCGCAGATACGCCGGAACCGTCCAGAGGTCACCGACGAGGTCGTCTGCCTCGATGACGGGCCAGGCGCGGTCGAACGCCGAGCGCAGCTCTCGGTTCTGCTGCAGGGCGCGGCGGACCATCTCGGGGGTGGCCCGCTGCTCGACGATCTCGCCGTCGTCGTCGATCTGCTCTTCGAGCCCATGACGCTCGACGACGATCGAGACGAGGGCGTCCCAGATGTCCTCGCGGGCCTCGTTGTGCGCAGTTCCCACTCCGGCTTCGAAGGCGTCGACCCAGTCGTCGGGGCCCAGCCACACGTCGGCCCAAGGGGTGACCACCTCCATGCCGGTCGACGGTGGCTCCTCGTAGAGACCGACCGCCGGCTCGATCGCCCGCACCAGCTCGGCCCTTGCCTTGAGGCGGGCCACCTCGGGGTCGGGCTCCGCCGGTGCGGTGGCGCCACCGGGCACGAGGTCGCGCAGCGTGCACGTCTGCACTCCGTCCTCACCGAGGCTCGGGAGCACGTCGGAGACGTAGGCCAGGTAGGGCTCGTGCGGTCCCACGAACAGCACCCCGCCGCGCCGGTGGCCGAGGCGTGGATCTGCGTAGAGCAGGTATGCGGAGCGGTG
Source organism: uncultured Actinomycetota bacterium (assembly GCA_963816385.1). Lineage (GTDB taxonomy): Bacteria > Actinomycetota > Actinomycetes > Actinomycetales > Dermatophilaceae > CAWFKL01. The sequence continues at coordinate 499,662 of CAWFKL010000005.1, read as the reverse complement.
CAGGGCGACGACGGTCTTGCCGGTGCCCGGTCCGCCGTCGACGACGAGGGCGCCCCGCGAGCCGGCCCGAATGATGGCGTCCTGGTCGGCGGCGATCGTGCCGAGCACGTCGCGCATCTGGTCCGAGCGACTGCCGCCGAGGCTGGCGATGAAGGCGGACTGGTCGTCGAGAGCGGCCGCGTGCCCGGTGAAGCCCTCCGTCGTGAACACCTCGTCCCAGTAGTCGGTGACCCGGCCGCGGTTCCAGCGGTATCGGCGACGGCTCGTCAGGCCCATCGGGTTGGCGTGCGTCGCCCCGAAGAACGGCTCGGCGGCCGGTGAGCGCCAGTCGACAAGGAGCCGGCGGCCCGTCTCGTCCGTCAGCCCCATACGGCCGACGTAGATCGGCAGAGCCCCTCCTGTGCCCCTTTCGCGCTCTTCATCGTCTTCGTCGTCTTCGCGGACCCCCACCATGTGACCGAGGCAGAGGTCGAGCCCGAAGCGCCGCAGCATCCGCAGCCGAGCCGTCAACCGGTGCACCTCGAGGTCGCGGTCGAGGGCGGCCTGCCCACGACCGCCGGGCGCCCTCAGGGCGGCGTCGAGCCGCTGCGACAGCTCGGCGACCGATCGCTCGAGGGTCACGGCGATGGCCGCGAAGTGCTGCTCGTCCTCGGCGATGAGCGAGGGGTCGGCCTTGCGGGCGAGGTGGGCTGGAAGGTCGAAGGCGGTGGTCGTCGGTGAGGTCACGTCGTCGGCTCCGATCGCGAGGTGGGCTCGGCCCGAGATTCTGCGCCACGACCGGGGTCTTGCCGCAAGCCCCCACGTGCGTTATACGTTGAGAGTGGAGAGGCGATGTGCCTCTCCACTGCGCTTTCCCGGCCCCCCTTCCACTCGAGTGGCCTCGTCGTCACACGCCGGCACCCACGCTGGCGCGGTGCCGTTGTGACGGAGCGGCCACTCGACGGCGTACGGGCGCTGTCGCGGCGAGCGAGCGTGGCGCTGCGGTCCGCGTGGCGCTCAGGCGGACGGCGCGGACGGCTCGGACGGCTCGGACGACCGCTCCGGCACGGGGACCTCGTCCCGGGCAGCGGCGTACGCCTGTTGACGCTTCGACGGCTGGTCGAGCGCCCAGGGCCGGCGCAGCCGCATGGCCGGACGCTCGACGAGCAGCCACGAGAGCCACGACACGAGCACGGCGGCGGCCACCAGCACCAGGTTGCGCCACACCGTGTGCGGGCCGAGCAGCGTGCTGTTGATGAGCGTCTGGTGCCAGAGGTAGAGCGCGTAGCTGATGGTCCCGAAGAGCACCATGACGCGTGAGCCCACGACGCGGGAGTGACCCGACACTGCGGCATACACGAGCCACAGCCCAATGAGGGCGTAGACGGCGGCCAACGGGCGGAAGAGCCCGTGGTCGATGCCCGGGCCGTGACCGGGAACGGCCGACACGGCGACGAGAACGAGGAAGGGAGCGAGCGGGTTCGTCGGCGGCGGGTGCCAGCCCCTCTCGCGCACGGCGGCGAGCCCGAATGCCAGCGAGACCCCGAGCAGCAGGGCGAAGGCGTTGGTCTCGGTCGAGATGTCGAGCCGGATCGCCGACCCCTGGGTCCACACGCTGTAGAACGTGGCGAACCCGGCGAGAGCGAGGATGATCGCCACAGCTCTCGAGCGCAGCCACGTCATGAGCGCGATGAACACGAGGGGCCAGACGAGGTAGAACTGCTCCTCGACGGAGAGCGACCACAGGTGGTTGAAGACGCCGAGGTCGGTGCCGTTGATGCGGACCCAGTTGCCGACGTAGAAGAGCGACGACAGCGCCGCGACGGGGTAGGTCGAGATGCGGTCGTCCCCGGAGAGCCACAGCAGCACCGGCGTGAGCGCAATGAGCAGGAGCAGCGCGGGGAGAAGGCGCACCGCACGCCGTCCCCAGAAGCGCCACAGGCTGAGCGAGCCCCAGCGGTCCCACTCCCGGATGAGCAGGCTGGTGATGAGGTAGCCCGACAGCACGAAGAAGAGGGTCACCCCCGAGAGCCCGCCCCAGCGCACCGGCAGGCCCACGTGCGCGACGACGACCAGGAGGATCGCCAGGCCTCGGACGCCGTCCAGGTCGCGGTTGCGGGAGTGCTGCACGGCGATGAGCCTAGGTCCATCCGGTCTAGGATTGGTCCCCGGTGCCCGCGGCCCACGGCCGGCGCGGCACGTCGCACCGGCGCCGTGACGCTCTGCGCCACCTGAACCACGTCCCCGGAAGGACCCTCCGTGCTCCGCACTCACGAGGCCGGCACTCTTCGTGCCGACCACGCAGGCCAGACCGTCACCCTCACCGGATGGGTGGCTCGGCGTCGAGACCACGGCGGGGTCGCCTTCCTCGACCTGCGGGACGCGTCGGGCGTGGCCCAGGTCGTCGCCCGGGACGAGGTGCTGGAGAGGGGAGGCGCGCACGACCTGCGCAACGAGTTCTGCGTCAAGGTGACCGGTGAGGTGAGCGAGCGTCCCGAGGGCAACGCGAACCCCGACCTTCCGACGGGCGAGATCGAGGTCATCGTCAGCGAGCTCGAGGTGCTGAACCCCTCGGCGCCGCTGCCCTTCCAGATCGACGAGCGCGTCACCGTGGGCGAGGAGGCTCGCCTCAAGCACCGCTACCTGGACCTGCGTCGGCCGGGAGCCAGCTCGGCCGGTGCCGCCATCCGGCTACGTTCCAAGGTCAACGCCGCCGCGCGCTCCGTGCTGGGCGCTCGCGACTTCGTCGAGATCGAGACGCCGACGCTGACGCGTTCGACGCCCGAGGGCGCGCGCGACTTCCTCGTGCCCGCTCGCCTCGCCCCGGGCTCGTGGTACGCGCTGCCGCAGAGCCCACAGCTGTTCAAGCAGCTGCTCATGGTGGCCGGCATGGAGCGCTACTACCAGATCGCGCGCTGCTACCGCGACGAGGACTTCCGCGCCGACCGGCAGCCCGAGTTCACCCAACTCGACATCGAGATGAGCTTCGTCGAGCAGGACGACATCATCGAGCTCGGCGAGGCCGTCGTGTCCGCGCTGTGGCGTCTCATCGGCGTCGACCTGTCGACGCCCTTCCCGAGGATGACCTATGCCGAAGCCATGTCGCGCTACGGCTCGGACAAGCCCGACCTGCGCTTCGGCAACGAGCTCGTGGAGTGCACTGACTACTTCGCCGACACGAGCTTCCGGGTCTTCCAGTCCGACTACGTGGGCGCGGTGGTCATGCCCGGTGGCGCGAGCCAGCCGCGCAAGCAGCTCGACGCGTGGCAGGAGTGGGCGAAGCAGCGCGGCGCCCGGGGCCTGGCCTACGTGCTGGTGCAGGAGGACGGCGAGCTCGGGGGCCCGGTCGCGAAGAACCTCTCCGACGCAGAGCGCACCAGCCTGGCCGACCACGTCGGCGCGACGCCGGGCGACTGCATCTTCTTCGCCGCGGGCGCACCGAAGCCGTCACGTGCGCTGCTCGGAGCGGCTCGCCTCGAGATCGGCCGCCGGTGCGGGCTCATCGACGAGGGGGCATGGAGCTTCCTGTGGGTCGTCGACGCCCCGCTCTTCGAGCCGGCTGCGGACGCGGTGGCCTCCGGAGACATCGCTGTCGGCGCCGGCGCCTGGACTGCCGTGCACCATGCCTTCACCTCCCCCAAGCCGGAGTTCCTCGACACGTTCGACACCGACCCCGGCGCGGCGCTCGCCTACGCCTACGACATCGTCTGCAACGGCAACGAGATCGGCGGCGGTTCCATCCGTATCCACCGCCGCGACGTGCAGGAGCGGGTGTTCGCCGTCATGGGCCTCTCGGAGGAGGACGCGCAGGAGAAGTTCGGCTTCCTTCTCGACGCCTTCGCCTTCGGCGCCCCGCCACACGGCGGCATCGCCTTCGGCTGGGACCGGATCGTGTCCCTGCTCGCCGGCACGGAGTCGATCCGCGACGTCATCGCCTTCCCGAAGTCCGGCGGCGGCTACGACCCGCTCACGGCGGCTCCGGCCCCGATCACCGCCCAGCAGCGCAAGGAGGCCGGTGTGGACGCCACACCGGCCGCGGGCGCGCCCGCGCCGCAGGGTTCGCCTGAGGTCAACCCGAAGCAGAGCTGACCGCGCACCGATCCCGTATGCCGGGTGGCTGCGTCAGCGGACACGATCGTCCTCGAGTGTCCGCTGCGTCACGCCGGCGCCTGTGACGGCGGGGCCACTCGAGTGGGTGTTTGGGGGCGCGATCAGGCGGCGCGGGGCAGGATGACCGCCCGGCTGGCCCACGCGCACACGGCCTGGTAGCCCAGGGAGCGGTAGAGCGCGCGGCCGACGGTGTTGTCCGAGTACATCCCGAGCGTGCACACGCCCGCCTCGTGGACGGCGTGCCGGGTGACGGCACCGACGATCGTGCGCCCGAGGCCACGGCCACGAAGGGTCGTGTCGACGGCGACGGAAGACAGGTGCGGCGCGCCGCCGAGCGTCGTGCCCCACGCCGCGACGGCAGCGAGCGAGCCGTCGGGTCCGTCGACGACGAACCACCGCTCGCCTCCGCCGGGAGGAGTGTCGGCAGTGGGGGAGTGCTGCGCCAGGAACGCGGTGATCTCGGCGGAACGCGCGATGTCGTCGACGGGGTGCACGAGGTCGTGGGACGGGTCGGGTGCCGGCGCCCGGTCGGTGTGGAACCATTCCCAGTCGCCGCCCTGACCGACCCGGAAGCGCTGGTGAAGCAGCGGCTCGAGGTGCTGCGGCACGCTCACCCCGAACGCAGCGCCGGGCGAGGACGTGTCGTCGTGCTGCACCGCGACGGCGATCTCGTCGAGGTGCGCGACGAGCCGGGCCACACCGTCGTCGGAGCCGAGGAGGCTGAACGAGCGACGACCCGTGTGCCGCAGCCGTCGGAAGCCGACCGCCCCGCCCGACCTGCCACCAGGTGCGCGCCAGCTCCTCGGTCAGCTCCCAGCGGACGAAGGGGTGCCCGTTCGTCGCCTCGAGCAGGGCGTCCCACCCGTGCCTGACCTGCACATCGTGGTCGCCCTGGACCACCGCCGGGATGCGGCCGGCGCTCATTCGGTGATCCCGAAGCGGTCGTGCAGCCGGCGCAGCGGAGCCGGCGCCCACCAGTTCCACCGACCCAGCAGGGTCATGGTCGCAGGCACGAGGAGCATGCGTACGAGGGTCGCGTCGATGATGACCGCGGCGACGAGTGCCACACCCATCTCCTTGATGATGAGGATGTCGCCGGCGACGAAGCCGGCGAAGACGATGACGATGAGCAGGGCCGCCGAGGTGATGATGCGCCCGGTGCGCTGCAGACCCAGCGAGACCGCCCGGTCGTTCTCGAGTCCCTGACGATGGAACTCGACGATGCGCGAGAGCAGGAACACCTCGTAGTCCATGGACAGCCCGAACCCGAAGGCGAGCACGAGGAACGGCACGATGGACTCGATCGCCCCGACGGACGAGAACCGGAGCAGGCCCTCGAGGTGCCCTTCCTGGAAGATCCAGACGACGACGCCGAGGGCCGCGCCGAGCGAGATCACGTTGAGCAGCAGTGCCTTGACCGGCATCACGACCGAGCCGGTCATCAGGAACAGCAGCACGAACGTGCCGAGCACGATGAGGGCGACGGCATACAGGGCGCGCGACCACATGGACGCGAGGAAGTCCATCTGTGCGGCCGCCTGGCCGGTGGTCAGCGTCTCGAAGGGCGCCGGTGAGCCGCGGACCGACCCCACCACCTCCTGTGCCTCATCGGACGTCGGAGGACCGGCGACCCGGATGTCGACGCGGTGGTCGCTCGTGCCGAGCGGCGCCACGGCGACGCGACTCGACGCCGGGGTCGTCCTTGAACTGCGCCGCCCACTGCGTCACCGCCTCGGTGTCGGAGGAGCGCGCCACGACCGTGACCTCCGGCGCCGACAGGGCCGGGTAGTCACGGGCGAGCTGCTCGTAGAAGACGCGCTGCTCGGCCCCCTCGGGCAGCAGCTCGGTGCCGGAGGACGTGAGCCGGATCGAGAGCGTCGGCAGCGCGAGGGTGAGGAGCACGATGACGACGCCCACGATGACGAGAACCGGGCGACGCTGCACGCCCACCGCGAGCCGCGAGAACAGCCCGACGTCAGAGGTCGTCTCGACGGCCGTGCGGGCCAGTCGCCTGGCACCCAGGACGCAGAGCGCCGGCACGAGCGTGATCGCGACGACCATGGCCACGAGCACGACGCTCACGCCGGCCACCCCGATCGCCCGCATGATCGACGCCTCGAAGACGAGCAGCCCCGCGAGCGCGATCGCGACCGTGAGGCCGGAGAAGAGGACGGTGCGGCCCGCCGTCGCCACGGTGCGCTCGGTCGCTCGAGAGACCTCCTCCTGCGTGGGGACGCGGTGCCCGCGGTGCGAGAGCTCCTCGCGGAAACGGCTCACGGTGAGCAGGCCGTAGTCGATCGAAAGTCCCAGCCCGAGCAGCGTCACGATGTTGACGACCGTCGCGTCGAGCTCGACGAGGTGCGAGAAGGCGAAGAGGGACAGCAGGGCGCCGCCGATCGAGACGAAGGCGCCGATGACCGGCATGCCGGCCGCGATGAAGCCGCCGAAGACGAAGAACATCACGATGAACGTCAGCGGCAGCGCGATGCCCTCGCCTCGGACCAGGTCACGCTCGACCGTCGTCGTGATCGAGGAGATGATCTTGCTCGGACTGCCGAGCGTGCCCTGCGCGTCCATGGCGTCCGGCACGGTGAGCAGGGCCGTCTCGGCTGCGGCCTCGGCCGCCTCCAGGGCGCTCTCCTCGAGGCCGGGCTCGAAGTCCACGATCGTGACGAAGCCGCCTGCCGCGGGGGTGCCGCCCTGGAGCAACGGTGCAGCGGCGGGGTCCGTGACCCCTCCGGGCAGCAGGAGCGGCGACTGCACTGCCCGCACCCCTGGGACCTGCGCCACCGCCCGGGTCTGCTCGGTTCCGGCAGCCACGACCGCGGGATCCGTGAGGTCGGCGCTCGTGACCTGCATCGTGAGCGTCTCGAGCGCTGGCTCGGTCTGCTCGATGATCTGGCGCGCCTGCGACGACTCGGAGTCGACCGTGGGGGCGCCGGAGTGCAGGCGCTCGAAGAGCGACTCGCCGGTGACGCCGCCGACGGACACGGCGAGGCAGGCGATGGTGATGACCAGCCAGGCGATCAGCCAGCGGCCGGGCCGCCGGGCGATGAGCCGGCCGAGCCGGGCGAGCCGCGTCAGCCGCGCCCCGGACGCCCCGGACGCGTCGGACGCGTCGGACGCGTGGGGGGCAACGGACGCGTCGGACGCGTCGGGAGCAACGGACGCGTCGGGGCGCGGGGGCCCGGATCTTGGGGACTGCACGCGGATAGCCTTCCACAGTGACCTCGGACGACCTCTTCGGTGCCGCCTCGGCCGCCGAGCGCGCGCAGCAGCCGGCCGCGGCGGGGCTGGCCCCGCTCGCGGTGCGAATGCGTCCGCGCTCCCTCGACGAGGTGCGGGGCCAGAGCACGGTGCTGCGGCCGGGCAGTCCGCTGCGGCGGCTCATCGAGGGGTCGGGCGGCGCGGCGGGCCCGCTCTCGGCGATCATCTGGGGCCCGCCCGGCACGGGCAAGACGACGCTCGCACACCTCGTCGCGACCGCGGCCGACCGCCGGTTCGTCGAGCTCTCGGCGGTGACAGCGGGAGTCAAGGACGTGCGGGCCGTCATGGACGGTGCCGTGCGCGAGCGCGACCTCTACGGCCGCCAGACCGTGCTCTTCCTCGACGAGATCCACCGCTTCACCAAGGCCCAGCAGGATGCGCTGCTGCCGGGGGTCGAGAACCGCACCGTCATCCTCGTCGCCGCCACCACGGAGAACCCCTCGTTCAGCATCATCGCTCCGCTCCTCTCGCGCTCCGTGCTCGTGACCCTCGAGTCCCTCTCCGATGACGACGTCGCTGACGTCGTGGAGGCCGCCCTCACCGACGCGCGCGGTCTCGACGGGCGGCACACTCTCACCGAGGATGCGCGCGCGCACCTCGTGCGCGTCTCCGGCGGTGACGCACGACGTGCGCTCACCGCGCTCGAAGCCGGTGCCGGGGTCGCGCTCGACGCCATCGCCCCTGGCGCCGAGGCGCCCGAGACGGTCGAGATCACGCTGGCTCACGTCGAGCAGGCGGTGGCCCAGGCCGCCGTTCGCTACGACCGCGCCGGGGACCAGCACTATGACGTGGCGAGCGCCCTCATCAAGTCGATGCGCGGCAGCGACGTCGACGCCGCGCTGCACTACCTCGCGCGGATGCTCGAGGCGGGTGAGGACCCGCGCTTCATCGCCCGTCGCATCGTCATCGCAGCCAGCGAGGACGTCGGCATGGCAGACCCCACCGCGCTGCAGACCGCCGTCGCCGCGATGCACGCCGTGGCCCAGATCGGCATGCCGGAGGCACGGATCATCCTCGCCCAGGCGGTCGTGCACAACGCGATGGCACCCAAGTCCAACGCGGCATACCTCGGCGTCAACGAGGCGATCGCCGACGTCCGGGCTGGCCGCGGCGGCGCCGTGCCACCACACCTGCGCGGCAGCGGATATGCCGGGGCGGAACGTCTCGGGCACGGCGCGGGCTACGTCTACGCCCACGACGAGCCCGACGCCGTGGCGGCGCAGCAGTACCTGCCGGACGACCTGGACGGCGACGTCGCCTACTACCGCCCCACCGACCGGGGGTTCGAGGAGCGCCTGAGGAGCCGCCTCGAATGGCTCACGGGACGGCTGCGCCAGCGCGGCCGGACCTGATTCGGCGGTCCCCGGTGGTGACGTCCATCGATGCACGATGACCTTTGAGGGACTTATGAGCAGGATGTGCCAAGGCTGTCGAGATTCGTCCGAATGTTTCGGTTCGGTGACGTTTGCCGGGACGATGTTGGGCAAGCCCGAGTGGTCGGTAACGATTTGTCATTCAGCGCGTCTCAACGCTTGGACAGCGCTCGGCACTGTGGCAAGGTGACGTCGTCCCAAGGGGTGGTCATCGGCCCTGCCGTATGCCCGCTTTCGGGACAAGGGACCGCCTCGCGGTCCCGATGTGAACCCAACAGGATGGAGACGACCCGTTGAACGCCCTGCCCGAGCCCGGTGCCAAGACGATCATCTCGTCGACGGACGAGGAGGTGGTCGAGCAGACCGAGCGCAACGACGCCGCGACTTCTCCCGCTCACCGTGACGTCCGCACCGGACGGTCGCCGGGTCGGGTTGCCTGGGACCGCCTCAAGAAGGACAAGGTCGCGATCGTCTGCACGGTCATCATCCTGTTGTTCATCCTCGTCGCCATCTTCGCGCCGTTCCTGACCTCGCTGCAGGCGGTCGACCCGGTTACCGGAGTGAAGGCCAGCCCCGACGCGGTGCACACCGAGCTCGTCGACTTCAACGGCCTGCCGACGGTCGGGGCGACCCCCGCCCACTGGCTCGGCGTGGAGCCGCGCCTCGGCCGTGACCTCTTCGCCCGCTGGGCCTACGGTGCCCGCCCGTCGTTGATCATCGGATTCGTCGCAGCGTTCGTGTCGACCATCTTCGGCGTCACGCTTGGCATCATCGCCGGCTACCTCGGCGGGGGTTCGGATCGTGTCATCTCGTGGATCATCGACTTCTTCCTCAGTCTGCCGATCCTGCTGCTCGTGCTCGCGATCGTGCCGATCATGCAGAAGAGCCTCGCGGGCAGCGGCGACCTCACGGCTGAGCAGACCTCGCAGGTCCGCTTCATCGTGTTGATCACGATCTTGGTCGTCTTCGGCTGGATGGGCCTGGCCCGCCTCGTCAGAGGCGAGGTCAAGAGCCTGCGCGAGCGAGAGTTCGTCCAGGCCGCCCGCGCCATCGGCGTGCCCACCCGGCAGATCATGTTCAAAGAGATCCTGCCGAACCTCGTGGGACCGATCATCGTCTCGGCCTCGATCGCTGTGCCGGCCTACATCACCTACGAGGCCACGCTGAGCTACCTCGGCGCAGGTCTCGTCGAGCCGACGGCGTCGTGGGGTCGCACCATCGCTGACGCGCAGAACCTCTTCGCCACCTACCCACTCTGGCTGTGGCCTTCGGTCATCGGCCTGTCGCTTCTGGTCCTCGCCCTGAGCCTGCTCGGCGACTCGATCCGTGACGCCTTCGACCCCACCAGTCGCCGCTGACCCACCGGTCCTCGGTCAACAGATGTTCCCGGCAAAGCGCTGGGACAAGCACAACAAAGGGAGCAAACAACAATGCGCTGGACCAAAGTCCTGACCGTCGGGGCCGTGGCCTCGCTCGGTCTTGTCGCAGCCTGTGGTGCACCGTCGACACAACGGCACCAGCACGGGCAAAGCGAGCGGTGACAACGGCAAGGTGGAGGGCGCTGCGGCGACCCTCGACCCGACCGCAAAGGGCCCCGCCCCCGCCATTCCGGGCGCCACGAAGGGTGGCATTCTCACGATCGCCTACTCCACGGTGCCGTCCAACATGGACCCGAGCGACCAGTACTTCCATCGACACGTGGGCCATCCTCGGGCTGACGAACCGTGCCCTGACGACCTTCGCGATGCGTAATGGCAAGCCGGTCCTCGTCCCGGACCTCGCCACCGACCTCGGCAAATCGTCCGAGGACGGCCTCACCTGGACGTTCACGCTCAAGGACGGCATCAAGTACGAGGACGGCTCGCCGGTCACGGCCAAGGACGTCGTCTTCGCCGCGAAGCGCTCGTTCGACCCCGACCTCGCCGCGAACGCCCCGACCTACCAGCGCGACTACTTCAAGGGCGGCGCCGACTACCAGGGCCCCTACAAGGGTGACAAGAACTGGAAGGGTGTCGAGGCCCCGGACGACAAGACCGTCGTCTTCCACCTCGAGAAGCGTTTCGAGACGCTGCCGTACTTCGTGTCCTTCAGCCAATTCGCGCCGATCCCCGAAGCGAAGGACAAGAAGGCCGACTACCAGCTGCACCCGCTGGCCACCGGTCCGTACATGTTCGACAAGTACACCCCGGGCACCGAACTGACGCTCAAGCGCAACCCCAACTGGGACCCGGCATCCGACCCGGCTCGCAACGACTACCCGGACGGCTACCACTTCAAGTGGGGCGTTGACGACCTCAAGACGCAGACGGCCATCCTGGCCTCCAGCGGTGAGGACGCCACGACGCTGAACTGGATGCCGGTCGACTCCTCGCTCGTGCCACAGATCGAGGGCGAGAAGAAGGCCCAGTTCGTCGAGGGCCCGTCCTCATGTGTGTTCGTGGTCAACATGGACGCCCGCAAGATCCCCCTGCCCGTTCGCAAGGCGATCGCCGTCGCGTGGCCGTACGACTCGATGCACAAGGCGCGGGGCGAGACATCGCACTCGTTCGTGCCAGCGGCCACCTTGATCCCGCCGCAGATCCCCGGCCAGCTCGCATACACCGCCGAGGCGGCTCCGGGCGTCAAGATGAACGGCCAGGGCGATGGCGACCCCGCCAAGGCCAAGGAGGTCCTTGCCCAGGCTGGCTACGGCCCCGACAAGCCGTTCGAGCTCATCTACTACTACACGAACGACGACGATACCGCCCAGAAGGCCAACCAGGTCCGCAAGCAGAAGCTCGAGGCGGCCGGCTTCAAGGTGCAGGATATCGGCGTGCCGGCTAAGGAGATCCGCAAGTACGCTCAAGACCCCAAGGGCAAGTACAACATGCTGCAGTCGCCACGCGGCTGGTGCTTCGACTGGCCGTCGGCCGACTCGATCATCCCTCCCACCATCGGCACCGTCGCCCTGTCAGGGGGGAGCACGACCTTCGGCAACTTCTCCGACGCCAAGATCGACTCTGAGCTCAAGCGCATCCAGCAGCTCTCGATCACGGAGCAAGGCCCGGAGTGGGGCAAGATGGACAAGTGGCTCACGGAGACCTACCTGCTGGCCATTCCGGACTACTACGACAAGGGCAACACGACGTTCGGCACCAAGGTGAAGAACGTGCAGAACAACCCGAACGCGGGTCAGCCGTATCTCCCCCAGATCTGGCTCGAGCAGTAAGTCGGCAGTGACAGTCCTCCTTAGGGAGAGCAAGATCTGACCTGATAGCCGTGGTGGGGGTCCGGGTATTCCGGGCCCCCATCACCGGCGCCCCTCGTTTCTGGAAGGCATCCCGTGCTCAACTACATCCTTCGACGGCTGGCTCTCGCTCTGAGCGTCATCATGGCGACGCTGGTATCTACGTTCCTGCTGTTCTTCGCCGCCCCGTCGAACCCGGCGGAGGTGATGTGTCCCGAGACGCGGTGCACCCCGGAGCGGCTCCAGCAGATCACGCAGAGCCTGGGCCTCGACAAACCCTTGGCGGTGCAGTTCATCGAGTACTTCAAGGGCCTGTTCGTCGGTCGTGACTTCACCTATGCCGGAGACACCGTCCACTGCGGTGCACCCTGCCTCGGGTACTCCTTCGTGACCCGCCGGTCGGTCAACGAGGAGCTGTTCACGCGGTTCCCCAACACGTTCGTGCTCGCGATGATGGCGGCCGTCGTCTTCGTCACGGTCGGCGTCACGCTCGGCATCTTCGCCGCCACCCGCCGTGGCTCGGCGACCGACCGCGGCGTCGTCGGCAGCTCACAGATGCTCGGGTCGATGCCCTACTACGTGCTCGCGCTTCTCACCGCGCTCTACCCGGTCATCCTCTGGCAGCTCCTTCCGCAGTACGCACCGATATCGTCCGGGGTGGGTCCCTACTTCGCGGGAATGATCGCGCCAGCCCTGGTCCTCGGGCTGGTCACTTCGGCGTCGTACGTGCGCTACACGCGCAACTCGATGATCGAGACGCTGTCGACCGACTACATCCGCACCGCACGGTCCAAGGGCATCGGGGAGCGACGCGTGCTGTTCAAGCACGGGTTCCGCGCCGCGATGAGCCCGATCGCGACGATCCTCGGTCTCGACATCGCAGCGCTCCTCACGGGAACCCTCATCACCGAACAGATCTTCAACGTCGACGGGATCGGGCGACGCGGCCTCGCGGCGCTGCGTGCCCAGGACCTTCCGGTCATCATGGGCACCGTGCTCATCGGCGCCACCGTCGTCGTCGTTCATGAACCTCGTCGTCGACATCGCGTACTCCTTCATCGACCCGCGAGTGAGGCTCTCGTGACCGCGATCAACGTCATCCCCACCCAGACCGCCGAGGCCAAGAACGCCGGCGACGTCGTCCTCGACGTCAACGACCTCTCCGTGGCGTTCCCCACGGAGGAGGGCATCGTCCGCGCCGTCTCCAACCTCAGCTACCAGGCGCGCCTCGGCCGCACCCTCGCCATCGTCGGAGAGTCCGGCTCGGGCAAGTCGGTCTCCAGCATGGCGGTGCTCGGACTGCACAACCCGAAGCGCACGCAGATCACCGGCAGCATCAAGCTCGACGGCATCGAGCTCGTCGGGGCGCCGCAGTCGACGTTCCAGAAGATACGCAGCACCAAGGCCGCGATGGTCTTCCAGGACCCGCAGAGCGCCCTGCACCCGTTCCACAAGGTCGGCAAGCAGATCGCCGAGGCCTATCTCGCCCACAACAAGGTCAGCCGTTCAGGTTGCCGAGAAGCGGGCCATCGAGATGCTCGACCTCGTCGGGATCCCGAACCCGCAACGCCGGGCAAAGCAGTTCCCCCACGAGTTCTCGGGCGGGATGCGCCAGCGCGCGATGATCGCGCTCGGACTCGTCAACAACCCGAAGCTGCTCATCGCCGATGAGCCGACCACCGCCCTCGACGTGACGGTGCAGGCCCAGATCCTCGATCTCGTCAACCACCTCCAGAAGGAGTTCGGCTCCGCGGTCATCCTCATCACCCACGACCTCGCGGTCGTCGCCGAGACGGCCGACGACATCGTCGTCATGTATGCCGGTCGCGGCGTCGAGAAGGGAGACGCCAAGGAGGTGCTGGCCCAGCCGTCGATGCCCTACACCTACGGACTGCTCCAGTCGCTGCCCTCGCACTCCGAGGACCTCGCGGAGCTCAAGGCCATCCAGGGTTCCCCGCCCAGCCTGCTCAACCTCCCGCCCGGCTGCTCGTTCCACCCGCGCTGCGAGTTCAAGGACCAGGTGCCCGGGTGACGCGTGCTGGACCGAGCTGCCCGAGTGGCGCCCCACGCCGGGGCTCGCGAACCGACAGATCCGCTGCCATCTGCCCGACCCGGTGAGGACGCTTCAGGAAGACGAGGGAGTTCGATGACCGCCCAGCTGACCGCGCCCCGCGTGCCAGCCACGCCGACTCGGCTGAGAAGCCGCTGCTCGAGGTCACCGACCTGCAGCGGTACTTCCCGTTCCGCGAGGTGCAGGGCCTGCGCATGGTCAAGGCGACGGTCAAGGCCGTCGACGGGATCAGCTTCACGCTGCGCCAGGGCCAGACCCTCGGCCTCGTCGGCGAGTCCGGCTGCGGCAAGTCGACGACGTCGCGCCTCGTCACGCGACTCGACGAGCCCACCGCTGGGTCGGTCCTGTTCGAGGGCCGCGACATCACGCACCTCAAGGAGCACGAGCTGCGCACCGATCCGCCGCGACGTGCAGATGATCTTCCAGGACCCCTACAGCTCGCTCAACCCGCGCCACACGATCGGCTCGATCCTCACGACGCCGCTCAAGGTGCACGGGCTGCACAAGGGCAAGGAGAAGGCGTCGCGTCCAGGACCTGCTCGAACTCGTCGGCCTCAACCCCGAGCACATCAACCGCTACCCGTCGGAGTTCTCCGGTGGCCAGCGCCAGCGCATCGGCATCGCTCGCGCCCTGGCGGTCGAGCCCAAGCTCATCGTCGCCGACGAGCCGGTCTCGGCCCTCGACGTGTCGATCCAGGCCCAGGTGATGAACCTCCTCGGCAAGCTGCGTGACGAGCTCGACCTCGCGTTCGTCTTCGTCGCCCACGACCTCGGCGTCGTGCGCCACTTCTGCGACCAGGTCGCGGTCATGTACCTCGGCAAGATCGTCGAGTACGGCGACAAGAAGAAGATCTACGAGGCTCCCGAGCACCCCTACACGCAGGCCCTGCTGTCGGCGGCACCGGACATCAACGTCGCGCGCGGCATCGCCCCCAAGGAGCGCATCCGTCTCGTCGGTGACGTGCCGAGCCCGATCGACCCGCCGAGCGGTTGCCGTTTCCGCACCCGCTGCTGGAAGGCCCAGGACCTCTGCGCCCAGGTCGAGCCGCCACTCATGACCTCGGTCGAGGACACGACGTCGGTCCGCGCCAAGCGTGACCGTGGCCTGCACCTGCAGGCCTGCCACTTCGCGGAGGTCAAGACCGACCTCGTCGCCGAGCTCCCTGCCGACACGCCCGCCTGATCCCGTCCCGCGCCGCGTATGCCGTGGGGCCGGCTCCCGTCTGGGAGCCGGCCCCACGGCATACCGCTGCCAGGGCCTGGAGCGCTGGGAGGCCGCGACGCTGCCCGGGCGTCACGGTGGGAGCGCAGGTGCGCGGGGGTCGGTTAGGGTTGTCGGCGTGATGAGTGTGATCGGCCCGGTGGTGGTGAGCAGTGCGGCGCGAGCCCGCTGGGGGTCGGTCGCGCCCTCGCTGAGGCGCCCGCCGACCCCGCCCGGACTCCCACCACCCCACGATCCACCTCGAGGACATCACATGGAAACCGCTGAGATCAGGCGCCGCTGGCTCTCCTTCTTCGGCGAGCGCGGCCACACGGTCGTGCCGAGCGCACCGCTCGTGCACGACGATCCCAACCTCTTGTTCGTCAATGCCGGCATGGTGCCGTTCAAGCCCTACTTCCTCGGTCAGGAGTCCCCGCCCTACGCGCGCGCCACGAGCGTGCAGAAGTGCGTGCGGACCCTCGACATCGAGGAGGTCGGCAAGACGACGCGCCACGGCACGTTCTTCCAGATGAACGGCAACTTCAGCTTCGGCGACTACTTCAAGGAAGGCGCCATCGAGCTCGCCTGGGAGCTCATCACGCGCAGCCAGGACGACGGGGGGCTCGGCTTCAGCGAGAAGGACCTCTACGCGTCCGTCTACCACGAGGACGACGAGGCCATCGCGCTGTGGAAGAAGGTCGCGGGCCTGCCGGACGACCGCATCGTGCGCCTCGGCCGCAAGGACAACTACTGGAACATGGGCGTGGCCGGCCCCGGTGGCCCCTGCTCCGAGATCCTGCTCGACCGCGGCCCCGAGTTCGGCGCCGACCGCGACTGGGAGGCCGGCGATCGCTACCTCGAGTTCTGGAACCTCGTCTTCATGCAGTACGAGCTCGAGAACGTCCGGTCGAAGGAGCTCTTCGACATCGCGGGTGAGCTGCCCAAGCGCAACATCGACACCGGCATGGGGCTCGAGCGCGTCGCCTACCTGCTCCAGGGCGTCGACAACATCTACGAGACCGACGAGGTCTTCCCCGTCATCGCCGCCGCCGAGGAGCTCACCGGCCGCCGCTACGGCGCGAACCACGACGACGACGTGCGCTTCCGGGTCGTCGCCGACCACGTGCGCTCATCGCTCATGCTCATCGGCGACGGCGTCACGCCCGGCAACGAGGGTCGGGGCTACGTGCTGCGCCGCCTCCTGCGCCGGGCCGTGCGCTCCATGCGCCTGCTCGGGGTCGACGCGCCGACGCTCGAGCACCTGCTGCCCGTCAGCAAGGAACGGATGAAGGCGTCCTACCCCGAGCTCGAGCGGGACTTCGCGCGGATCAGCCAGGTCGCCTACGGCGAGGAGGACGCCTTCCGGCGCACCCTCGCGTCCGGGACCACGATCCTCGACACCGCGGTGGCCACTGCCAAGTCGAGCGGGTCGCCGACGCTGGGCGGCGCCGAGGCGTTCGCCCTGCACGACACGTACGGCTTCCCGATCGACCTCACCCTCGAGATGGCGGCCGAGCAGGGTGTGCAGGTCGACGAGGCGGGCTTCCGCACGCCTCATGTCGCAGCAGCGCGACCGCGCCAAGGCCGACGCCCGCGCGAAGCGGTCCGGGCACGGCGACACCAGCGTCTACCGTCGCGTCTCGGACACGCTCGGGCACGAGGTCGAGTTCACCGGGTATGACCAGGTGGTGACCGACACCCGGGTCCGTGGCCTGATCCGTGACGGCGAGGTCGTCGAGCGATTCGGCCCCGGCGACGTGGTCGAGCTCGTGCTCGACCGAACGCCGCTCTACGCGGAGTCCGGCGGCCAGCTCGCCGACCACGGCCGGATCCGTCTGTCGGGTGGCGCCCTGCTGGAGGTGACCGACGTCCAGCGGCCCATCACCGGCCTCGTGGTGCACCGGGCGACGGTGCTCGAGGGCGAGGGCGCGGTCGGCGAGGATGCGGAGGCGGAGGTCGACGTGGTCCGCCGCCGCTCGATCTCGCGCGCCCACACGGCCACGCACATGGTGCACCAGGCGCTGCGCGACGAGCTCGGGGACACCGCGACCCAGGCCGGGTCCGAGAACTCCCCGGGCCGTCTGCGCTTCGACTTCCGCTCGCAGCAGGCGGTGCCCGTGTCGGCGATGGGGGAGATCGAGGCGCGCATCAACGACGTGCTGCTCGACGACCTCCCGGTCACCGCCGACGTCATGGCCATCGACGACGCACGCCGGCTCGGCGCGATGGCGCTCTTCGGCGAGAAGTACGGCGAGCGGGTCCGCGTCGTCTCCATCGGCGAGTGGTCGCGTGAGCTCTGCATCGGCACCCACACGCCGAGGGTCGGTCAGATCGGCGTCGTGAAGCTGCTCGGGGAGAGCTCGATCGGCTCCGGCGTGCGCCGGGTCGAGGCGCTCGTCGGCGCCGACGCCTACACCCACCTCGCGCGCGAGGCCTCGATCGTCAGCCAGCTCACCGAGGTCGTCGGCGGCCGCCGCGACGAGCTGCCCGACCGGGTCGCCGGCATCCTCTCTCGCCTGCGGGAGGCCGAGAAGGAGATCGCGGCCGTCAAGCAGGCCCAGGTGCTCGGTGCCGCGCAGCGGACTCGTGCAGAGCGCGCGAGACGTCGCCGGAGTGACCTTCGTCAGCCACGACGCGGGCGACGGCGTGTCGGCCGACGAGCTGCGCGCGCTCGTGCTCGACGTGCGCGGCCGACTCGGCAACGAGCGCCCGGCGCTGGTGTCCATGGCGGCCGTGTCGGGCGGTCGGCCGTTCGTCATCGTCGCGACCAACGAGCCGGCCCGCCAGCTGGGTCTGCAGGCCGGAGCCCTCGTCAAGGGGGCGGCGCAGGCGCTCGGTGGCGGTGGTGGCGGCAAGCCGGACCTCGCGCAGGGCGGCGGCACCGACCCCACGCAGGTCTCCCGGGCTCTCGGTGTCGTCGAGGACCAGCTTCGAGCTCGCGGCGCATGACGAGCCCCGACGCCTCCGTGGCACGGCACACCCGTCCGGGTGTGCGCGTCGGCGTCGACGTGGGCAGCGCCCGCGTCGGCGTCGCCGCTTCGGACGCCGCGGCGACGTTCGTGCATCCCGTCCGCACCCTCGCCCGTGACGAGCAGCACGGCACCGACCTCTCGTCGCTCACCACCCTCGTCGAGCAGCTCGAGGCCGTGGAGGTCATCGTGGGGCTGCCGCTGCTGCTCTCCGGCGAGGAGGGCGAGGCCGCGCGGCTCGCCCGGGCGTATGCCGCCGCGCTGGCCGTGCGGGTCGCACCCGTCACCGTGCGGCTGGTCGATGAACGCTTGACCACCGTGGACGCGCACCGCAGACTACGCGACAGCGGCGTGCCGGGGCGTAGCCAGCGCAAGGTCGTGGACCAGGCTGCCGCCGTCATCATCTTGCAGAACGCACTGGACACCGAGGCGAGCTCGGGCAGGCCGCCCGGTGAGGCCGTCACCACGGGGGGTCGCAGAAAGAAGGTACGTCGCCGATGAGGGACCATCTGGAGTCATCCATCTTCGGTGACCACGACGATCATCCCGAAGACCATCCCGAGGCCCACCTCGACGGCGACCCGGCGATCGAGGCACCCGCTTCCGGCACGGTCCCCGCCGCCGTCCGGAGCAAGCCTCCGGTCTGGCGCCGGCTGCTCGTCATCGTGCTGGCGCTCGCCGTCATCGGTGGCGGACTGGCGGTCGCCTACACCGCCCTGCGGCCGGTCGTCGAGGGCGTCCTCGAGTCCAACGACTACCCCGGCCCGGGTGACGGCGAGGTGCGCGTCACCGTCGAGGACGGCGCCGGCGGCAGTGCCATCGCCCGTGAGCTCGTCGAGGCCGACGTCATCAAGTCGACCAAGGCCTTCGTCGACGCGGCGAACGCCGACTCCAGGAGCACCGGCATCCAGCCCGGCGTCTACGAGCTGAAGACGCAGATGAAGGCCTCCGACGCGCTGTCCGTCCTCGTCGACCCGAAGAACCGCATCATCACGCGCGTGACGATCCCCGAGGGCCTCTGGGCCAGCGAGGTCTACCCACGACTGTCCAAGGCCACCGGCATACCGGTGGCGAAGTACGTCGCCGCGGCCAAGAACGCCAAGGCCCTTGGGCTGCCGTCGTCGGCGAAGGGCAACGTCGAGGGCTACCTCTTCCCCGCCAGCTACGAGTTCGCGCCCGACTCGAGCGCGGCCGACCAGCTGAAGGAGATGGTGGGCGAGTCCACCAAGCGGCTCGAGGCGCTCGGTATCACCCCCGAGAAGATGGAGCGGGTCGTGGTGCTCGCCAGCCTCGTCGAGGGCGAGGCCAGCGACGAGGCCGACCGCGGCAAGGTCGCCCGGGTCATCGAGAACCGCCTCAAGGCCGACAACTCGATCGGCTTCGACAGCACCGTCAACTACATCTTCAAGAAGCGTGGCGTGCCGACGCAGGAGATGCTCGACAGCAACAGCCCCTACAACACCCGCCGCTTCAAGGGCCTGCCGCCCGGTCCCATCGCCAACCCGGGCGAGAGCGCCCTCAAGGCGGCGGCGGCCCCTCCGGCCGGCGACTGGTTCTACTTCGTCACGGTCAACCTCTGCACGGGGGAGACGAAGTTCGCCGCCACCGACGCGGAGCACCAGAAGAACGTCGCCGCCTTCAACGCGTGGCGCGAGTCGACCGGGGGCAAATGCTGACGATCCCGCCGGAGCAGCGCCGGTGCGCGGTCTGGGGTTCCCCGATCGCGCACTCGCTCTCTCCTGTCCTGCATCGGGCGGCCTACGCGGCCCTGGGCCTCACCGACTGGTCCTACGACCGCCACGAGGTCGGGGTCGACGGCTTCGCCGAGGCGCTCGACGGTCTCGACGACACGTGGCGTGGGCTGTCCCTGACGATGCCGCTCAAGGAGGTGGCCCTGCGGGCCGCCGCCGAGGCGAGCCCCCTCGCGCAGGCGACCGGCGCTGCCAACACGCTCGTGCGCGTCGACCGCGGTTGGCATGCCGACAACACCGACGTGCACGGCATCCGCGCCGCGCTGGCGGCCGTGGGTTGTGATGTCGCGAGCGACGCGGTGACCGAGGTCGTCGTGGTCGGGCTCCGGAGCCACGGCCCGCTCGGCCGTGGCAGCCGTCGCCGAGGCGCCCGCGGCCGGTGCGCGGCGGCTCACGCTCATGGTGCGCGACGAGCCCCGACCCGAGACGCTCGTCCGGGCACGGGCCACGGGTCTCGAGGTCACCGTCGCCCGGCCCGGGGAGTGGCCTGACGCGGACGTCGTCATCAGCACCGTGCCGACCTCGGCCCAGGTGCCGCTCGACACCCTGCCACCAGCCGACCCGGACCGGCCACGGGTCCTGCTCGACGTCGTCTACGGCGAAGGGCCCACGCCGTTGCAGAGGGGTGGCCAGCACCGCGGCTGGACCCTCGCAAGGCCCGTCGACATGCTGCTCCACCAGGCCGCCGACCAGGTCACCCTCATGACGGGTGAGCCGGCGCCGCTCGCCGCCATGGCCGAGGCGCTGTATGCCGTCGTCGACCCGGTGTGGGGGGTGCGGACCTCCGCCGGTGGCCGATGACGTGGGCGACCTTCCCCGCCACGCCATGGTGGTTCGTGGTGGCGCTGGTGCTCGCCGGAGCCGCTGCCGGTGAGGTGCTGCGTCGCCGCCTCGTCACCGGCGGCTACCGGCTCGACGACGAGACCGGCCCGCCACCGCGCGTGCCGATCACCGTGCTGCCCGTCGCGATGGCACTGCTCTGGGGCGTGCTCGCGTGGCGCTTCGGACCCGCGAGCGAGTGGGCCCTCGCACCCGCCTACCTCGGTTTCGCGCTTCGTCGCGGTCGCCCTCACGTGGGTCGACGCCGACGTGCACCGCCTCCCCCGGGGACTGACCCGACCGGCATACCCCATGCTCGCTCGGGCAGCTGGCGCTCGCCTCGCTCGCGTCCGGCGACTGGGCGGCACTGCGGCGCGCGGTCGTGGCCGGCCTCGTGCTGTGGGCGGTCTACCTGCTCCTCGCGATCGTCGCGGCGTTGCTCGGCAGCGGCTTCGGTCTCGGCGATGTCACTCTCGCGGGCCTCGTCGGTCTCGCCACCGGCTACGTCAGCGTCAGCGCGACCCTCGTTGCAACGTTCGCCGCGTTCCTGCTCTCGGGTCTCTACGGCATCGCGCGCATCGTGACCCGGCACGGCAGTCGCAAGGACGACATCGCCTTCGGCCCCTGGATGCTCGTCGGGACCCTCCTGGCCCTGCTCGTCGAGGTGCGGCCGCTCGTGTGACGCTCGTCCGGGGGCCGGGCGGCGCCGGGTGGGCCGGTTGCTGCGTGGGAGGATCGGGGCATGTTGCGTTGGTTGACGGCCGGTGAGTCGCACGGGCCCGCACTCGTCGCCATGATCGAGGGCCTGCCCGCGGGCGTCGAGGTCGGCGCGAAGGACCTGCAAGCGGCCCTGTCGCGGCGTCGGCTCGGCTACGGCCGCGGGGCCCGGATGACCTTCGAGCAGGACGAGGTCGAGTTCCTCGGCGGGCTGCGCCACGGCGTCACGCTCGGCTCACCGCTCGCCGTGCGCATCGGCAACAGCGAGTGGCCGAAGTGGACGACGGTGATGAGCCCTGAGGCGGTCACCGACGAGGCGTATGCCGCCTCGGACGACGTGGGCGCCGAGAAGGAGCTCGCCCGCAACCGGCCGCTGACCCGGCCCCGGCCCGGCCACGCCGACCTGGTCGGCATGCAGAAGTACGGGCACGAGGACGCCCGACCGGTGCTCGAGCGCGCCTCCGCCCGCGAGACCGCGGCTCGGGTCGCCCTCGGCGAGGTCGCTGCCCGCTTCCTCGCGCAGGCCTACGGAGTCCGGCTCGTCTCGCACACGGTCTCGATCGGCACCGCGTCGGTGCCCGCCGCCGCGGCGCTGCCGACACCCGACGACGTCGAGCGCCTCGATGCCGACCCGGTGCGTGCCTTCGACGCCCAGGGCTCCGCCGCCATGGTCGCCGAGGTCGACGCCGCCAAGAAGGACGGCGACACGCTCGGCGGCGTCGTGGAGGTGCTCGCCTACGGGCTTCCACCCGGTCTCGGCTCCCACGTGCACTGGGACCGCAAGCTCGACGGCCAGCTGGCCCAGGCACTCATGAGCATCCAGGCGATCAAGGGGGTCGAGCTCGGCGACGGCTTCGAGACCGCGCGCCGCCGCGGATCGCAGGCGCATGACGAGATGGACGTCGTCGACGGCGTCATCACGCGCCGCACCGGCCGCGCCGGCGGCACCGAGGGTGGCATGTCGACCGGCCAGGTGCTGCGCGTCCGGGCAGCGATGAAGCCGATCAGCACGGTCCCGAGGGCCCTGGCGACGGTCGACGTCTCGACCGGTGAGGCCGCGACCGCCATCCACCAGCGCTCCGACGTGTGCGCCGTCCCGGCGGCCGGAGTCGTCGCCGAGGCCATGGTCGCGCTCGTCCTGGCGCAGTCCTGCCTCGAGAAGTTCGGCGGCGACTCCGTCACCGAGACGTCGCGCAACCACGCGGCCTACCTCGACGGCATCCGTGCGGGGCTGCGCACGTGGTGACCACTCCCGAGGACGGCCGCAGGCGACCCGTGGTCGTCATCGTCGGCCCGCCGGGGGCAGGCAAGACGACGGTCGGGGCCGCTCTGGCCGGGCGGCTCGCAGTCGCCTTCCACGACGTCGACGCGGCCATCGAGGCGGCCGAAGGCCGCTCCATCTCCGACATCTTCGTCGACGACGGTGAGACGACGTTTCGCGACCTCGAGCGCGCCGAGGTCGCGCGTTCCCTCGCCGAGGAGCCCGGCGTCGTGTCCCTCGGCGGGGGAGCGGTCATGGACCCGCTCACCGAGCACGCCCTCGCCGGGCACGTCGTCGTCTTCCTCGACGTCGCCATCGCCGACGCCAGCAAGCGCATCGGCTTCGACCGGTCGAGGCCCTTGCTGTCGGTCAACCCGCGCGCCTCGTGGAACGCCATGATGCGGCTGCGGCGACCGACCTACGAGCGGGTCGCCACGATCCGCGTCGACACGGCCGGTCGCACCCCCGAGCAGATCGTCGACGAGGTCGTCGCCGAGCTCGAGTCGGCCGGCGCATGACCGCGTCCGCTGGTCCCACGACGATCGCCGTCGGTGCCGACTACGACGTCGTCATCGGGTCGGGCGTGCTCGACCGCGTGAGCGGCCTGCTCGGCCCCGATGTCGAGCGGGTCCTGCTCGTGCATCCGCCGACGCTGCCCGAGCTGGTGTCGCGGGTCACCGCCACACTCGCCGAGCAGGGGTATGCCGTCCACGCCGCCGAGGTGCCCGACGCGGAGGCCGCCAAGACGGCCGAGGTCCTCGCGAACCTGTGGTCGCTGCTCGGCACGGCCGGCTTCACGCGGACCGACGCCGTCGTCGGGGTCGGGGGCGGCAGCGTCACCGACCTGGCCGGGTTCGTCGCGGCGTCGTGGCTGCGCGGGGTGCGGGTCGTGCACGTGCCGACGACGCTGCTCGGCATGGTGGACGCGGCCGTCGGCGGCAAGACCGGCATCAACACCGCCGAGGGGAAGAACCTCGTGGGTGCCTTCCACCCGCCGGCCGGGGTGCTCTGCGACCTCGACGTGCTCGAGACGCTGCCCCGGCCGGACCTCGTCGCCGGCCTCGCCGAGGTCGTCAAGTGCGGACTTCATCGCGGACCCCGTCATCCTCGAGCTCGTGGAGGCGACGGTCGCCGACGACCGCGCGCTGGCCGGCAGCTCGGCCGACCCGCACCTGCGCGAGCTCATCGAGCGGGCGGTGCGGGTCAAGGCCGACGTCGTCGCCGCCGACCTGCGTGAGAGCTCGCTGCGTGAGATCCTCAACTACGGCCACACCTTCGGCCACGCCGTCGAACAGGTCGAGGGGTTCACGTGGCGGCACGGCGAGGCAGTCGCGGTCGGCATGGTCTACGTCGCCGAGCTCGCCCGGCTCACCGGCCACCTCGCCGGAGCGGAGGGCGATGCGCTGGTGGAGCGCCACCGCGCGGTGCTCGGGTCGCTCGGGCTGCCGACCACGTACCGCGCCGGTCGGTGGGATCAGCTGCTTGCCGCGATGCGCCGCGACAAGAAGTCGCGCGGCTCGACCCTGCGCTTCGTCGTGCTCGACGGCCTGGCCCGGCCGACCCGTCTCGTGGGGCCCTCCGACGAGACGCTGCACGCGGCATACCGGCTCGTCTGCCCCGGCGCCACCGAACGCGCGCCCTAGACTCGCGCCATGACGGCCCCCCTCGTCCTGGTCCTGTCCGGTCCCAACCTCGACCGGCTCGGCACGCGAGAGCCCGAGATCTACGGCTCCGACACGCTCGAGGACGTCCACTCGGCAGTCGCGCGAGAGGCCGGGGCGCTCGGCCTGCTCGCCGACTGTCGCCAGACCAACCACGAGGGTGAGATGGTCGACTGGCTGCACGAGGCCGTCGACTCCCGCGCCGACGTGGTGCTCAACCCCGGCGCCTGGACCCACTACTCGTACGCCCTGCGCGACGCGTGCGCCATCGTGACGACGAGCGGCCGCAGTCTCGTCGAGGTGCACCTGTCCAACCCGGCGGCCCGAGAGGACTTCCGGCACGTGTCCGTCGTCGCGGGCGTCGCCACGGGGACCATCGCGGGCTTCGGCCTGCAGTCCTACCTGCTCGCGCTGCGCGCGCTCGTCTGACGACCGACTACCGACCGGGCACAGGGAGCGCACAGCGGGCGCACCGGGGCACCATGGAGCCCGGCTGCAGGCTGCTTGCGAAGGCCGGCGCGGCGGGCGCGAGCCAGGGACGAGAGGCACCACGATGGCACGGCAGAGTTCCGAGCAGAGCCGGGAGCGCGAGTGGCTGGACGAGAACGGCAGGCCCATCGAGGACCACGACCGGGGCCTGGCGTTCGACCTGCAGACGCTCGTCGAGCGGCGTCGCGCCCTGGCGATCTTCGGTGGCATCGGCGTGGCCGGAGCGCTCGCCGCCTGCGGCGCAGGAACGGGACCCGCCGCGACGGGCACCTCCACGACGTCGTCCTCGGCGGCGACGGCGGCGGCGACCTCTGCCGCGGCCTCAGCGACGTCGTCAGCCGTTGCGACGACCGACGCGGACCTCGTCGAGGCCCCGGACGAGACGGCCGGCCCCTATCCGGGTGACGGCTCCAACGGTGCGAACGTGCTCGACGACTCCGGCATCGTGCGCTCCGACATCCGCAGCAGCTTCGGCTCCTCGACGACCACGGCCGAGGGCGTGCCGCTGACCATCAAGCTGACGGTCAAGGAGCTCGCGACGAGCTCGGCGCTGGTCGGTGCCGCGGTCTACCTGTGGCACTGCGACCGGAACGGCAGGTACTCGCTCTACAGCCAGGGCATCGAGAAGGAGAACTACCTGCGTGGCGTGCAGCCCACCGACGATTCGCGGCACTGCGACCTTCAGCTCGATCTTCCCCGCCTGCTACGCCGGCCGCTGGCCACACATCCACTTCGAGGTCTACGAGGAGCTGGCCGACGCCACGTCGAGCGGGCCGATCGTCAAGACCTCGCAGATCGCGCTGCCCCGGGCCGCCTGCGAGACGGTCTATGCGGGCAACGGCTACGACGGCAGCGTGGCCAACCTCTCCCAGGTGAGCCTGGCCCGCGACAACGTCTTCGCTGACGACGGCGGTGTGCACCAGCTGGCGACGATGTCGGGCAGCGCCTCCTCCGGCTACACGGCAGCGCTGACGATCGGCGTATGAGCGCTTGTCACGCCGTCGAGATGGTGCCTCGTGCTGCGGCGGCGACGGGAATGTCGGTCGCGACGCACGGCACCCGCCGGAGGCTGGTCCGGTGCCGCTTGGTCCGGAGGCGCGATGAGTCACGGCTCAGGGGGCGGAGGCGACCGTGGTGAGGGCCGAGGGCAACGGCTGGGCGTGGACGATGGTCAGCTCGGACACCGCGCGGGTCAGCACGACGTAGAGCCGGCGCAGTCCGGTGCGCTCGTCGGGCTCGGCAGCCGCGATGGCGGCAGGCTCGACGACGACGATCCGGTCGAACTCCAGGCCCTTGGCGACGGAGGCCGGCACGAGCTCGATCTGATGGTCCTCGTCGTCGCCGTGCTCGACGTCGAGCCGGCCGTGGGCGACGCCCGCGGCAGCGAGAGCCGCAGAGAGGCCGTCGACCTCGCGGTCGGCCGCGATCACCCCAACGGAGCCCGGGGCCGCTGCGGCGGCCTGGACGGCGTGTGTCACCGCGTCCACGACACTGCCCCCGGCGGGCAGGATCTCGAGGCGGCCGGGATTGTCGCGCACCGACACCGGCGCGCCGAGGCCGGGAGCCATGTGCGGCAGCAGCCGTGCCGCGAAGTCGATGACGAGGGCCGGCACGCGGAAGCCGCGGTCGAGCACGACGAGGTCGTGCTCCGGCTTGCCGAGGTGGCGCATCGCGTCCTCCCACGACGCCGTCGCCCAGGGGGTCGTGCCCTGCGCGATGTCGCCGAGCACGGTCACCGACCCGGTCGAGCAGCGCCGGCCGACGGCCCGCAGCTGCATCGGCGAGAGGTCCTGCGCCTCGTCGAGCACGACGTGCCCGAGGCTCGGAGTGCGGTTCAGCACGTCGCGCAGCTCGTCGAGCAGGGCCAGGTCGGCCTGCGACCAGCGCGCCGCGCCCTTGGAACGCGCGGGCCGATCCCACAGCAGCTGCGCCTGCTCGGCCGCGGTGAGGTCTTCGCCGGAGGCGTCGCGCCAGCAGCTGAGCGTCCGACCACAGCCCGTGGAGCACACCCTGGGGATCGAGCGTGGGCCAGATCGAGGCGACGTACCCCTTGACGATGGCCGACTTGGCCACGGCGTCCTGCACTCGGTCGTCCGGCGACTCGCCACCCCGCTCCATCTCGAGCAGCACGTGGTGGGCGAGACGCTGCGGCAGCAGGTCGCGCGCCGCCGAGTAGCGCACGCCGCGGCTGACGAGCTCGTCGACGATCTCCTGCACGACGTATGCCGGCACCCGCCACTTGCGCACGCCGCGCGGCACCACGAGCGCCTCGGTCGCAGGCCGGACCCTGCTCCACACGGCGCGGTGGAGCACCGCGGCGAGCCGCGGGTCGCCCTTGAGGGTCGCGATGGACGGTGCGTCGGTGGCCCGCACCCGCCCGTGGTCGAGGAGCGACTCGATGGTCGCGTGCGCGACCCGCACCTCGCCGAGGGACGGCAGGACGGCGGCGATGTGGTCGAGGAAAGCGCCGTTGGGTCCGACGACGAGGACGCCGGACCGGTCCAGGCGCTCGCGGAAGGAGTAGAGCAGCCACGCCGCCCGGTGCAGCCCCACGGCCGTCTTGCCCGTGCCCGGGGCGCCCTGCACGCAGATGCTGAGCGCGACGTCCCCGCGCACGATCTCGTCCTGCTCAGGCTGGATGGTCGAGACGATGTCGCGCATCGGGCCGGTGCGCGGCCGCTCGATCTCGGCGGCCAGCAGGGAGCCGGTCGCGCCGCCGTCGCGCTGCCCAGCGTCCAGATCACGCAGGTGCTCGTCCTCGAGCGCCGTGAGCACCCCCGGTCGACGCCGAAGCGACGGCGCAGGACGACGTCCATCCGGTCGGCCGGCGAGGCTCGGTAGAAGGCGGTCGAGATCGGCGCCC
Organism: uncultured Actinomycetota bacterium; assembly: GCA_963816385.1. Taxonomy (GTDB): domain Bacteria; phylum Actinomycetota; class Actinomycetes; order Actinomycetales; family Dermatophilaceae; genus CAWFKL01. The sequence goes on along the minus strand of CAWFKL010000005.1, from coordinate 471,905 downwards.
GCCAGTCGACGACGACGGGGTCGCCCGCCTCGTCCGAGACGTGCCGGCGGCCGATGTGGAACTGCTCGGCGGGGCCGTGCGCCGGCTCGACGTCGATCCGCCCGAAGAAGAGCGTCGTGCGCGGGTCGTCCTGGAGCGAGGCGATCCGCCTGGCCAGCACGCGGCTCAGCACCTCTGCGGAGATCGCGTCGCTCGCCCGGGAGGCGTCGAGCCGCTCGGCGCGAGGTGCGCATCCGCGCCAGCTCGGCGCGGGCCCGGTCGAGGTGAGCCTGCTCGCGCTCGAGCTCGCCGGTGAGCGTGGAGCCGGTGGGCATGGCAGGACACCTCTTCCGGTGGATCGGTGGAGATCGGTCAGATCGGTGCAGATCGGTGCAGCTCGTGCAGTCGGTGGGATCGGGGAGCGAGCGGTGGCGAGCGGACCAGCGTACCCCCGGGCGCTCACCCATCCGGCGCGACCGCCCCGGCAGACGATTCTTCGATCAGTGTGCGCCGCGGCTAGAATTGCGCGGCAACTCCCCCAGACGACAACACCCGCCGGCGCGGGGCGCGCCGCGTGCGCTCGAGCGGCCGGACGGCATACGAAAGCGAATGGACGACGATGGCTTCGACGAACGACCTGAAGAACGGCATGGTGCTCAACCTCGAAGGGCAGCTGTGGTCCGTCGTCGAGTTCCAGCACGTGAAGCCGGGCAAGGGTCCCGCCTTCGTGCGCACCAAGCTCAAGGCCGTGCTCTCGGGCAAGGTCGTCGACAAGACCTTCAACGCCGGGACCAAGGTCGAGACGAGCAACGTCGACAAGCGGACGATGCAGTACCTCTACAAGGACGGTTCCGACTTCGTCTTCATGGACACCGACACCTACGACCAGATCAGCGTGTCGCAGACCGTGGTCGGCGGCGCCGCCGACTACCTCCTCGAGAACCAGAACGCGATCGTCGCGACCAACGAGGGTGCGCCGCTCTACGTCGAGCTCCCCGCTTCCGTCGTCCTCGAGATCACTCACACCGAGCCGGGCCTTCAGGGTGACCGCTCCACCGGCGGCACCAAGCCCGCCACGCTCGAGACCGGCGCCCAGATCCAGGTGCCGCTCTTCCTCGAGACCGGCACGCGCGTCAAGGTGGACACCCGCGACGGGTCCTACCTCGGCCGCGTCAACGACTGAGCGGACGCCCGTGTCAGCACGCAGCAAGGCCCGCACGCGGGCGCTCGACATCCTCTTCGAGGCGGACCAGCGCGGCATCAACGCCGAGGCGCTGCTCGACGAGCGGCTGCGCGACCCCGAGTCCAGGGCGGCCAACAACCCGTACACCGCCGAGCTCGTGCGCGGTGTCGTCGGCCGGTGGAACGACATCGACGCGGCCCTGACCGACTACAGCCAGGGCTGGACCATCGACCGCATGCCCGCCGTCGACCGGGCCGTGCTGCGGCTCGGCGCGTGGGAGGTGCTGTGGAACGACGAGATCCCCGACGCCGTCGCCATCTCCGAGGCAGTGGCGCTCGCCACGGAGCTGTCGACCGACGAGTCGCCCGCCTTCGTCAACGGTCTGCTCGGCCGCCTCGCCGAGGTCAAGGCGACCATCGTCTGACGCGCCGTCAGGCGTCCTGCACGCGAGCCTCGCGTCGGGTCGATGGCGGCGCCGGAGGGCCGCCGGGTTAGACTCCCTCGCGAAGACATCCTTTAACCACCGTCCTGTGAGGCGGGGAAGGAGGTCCAGCGGCCGTGACCTGCCCTGACCTGAGCGAGCCCGCCCAGTCCCCGACCGACCGGTCGAGCACCCCCGCCGACGCCAGAGACGTCATGAGCGAAGGGGACGTCTCCCGGGCGCTGCGGCGCATCGGTCACGAGATCCTCGAGCGCAACAAGGGCAGCGAGGGCCTCGTGCTGCTCGGCATCCTGTCGCGGGGCGTGCCACTGGCCCGGCGGCTCGCGGCCTGCATCGAGGAGGTCGAGGGCGCGGAGGTGCCGGTCGGCGAGCTCGACATCACCCTGCACCGCGACGACCTGCGCCGTCACCCGGTGCGCACCGCCCACCGGTCGCGGATCCCGGCCACCGGCATCGACGACAGGGTCGTCGTGCTCGTCGACGACGTGCTCTACTCCGGACGCACCATCCGCGCCGCCCTCGACGCCCTGTCCGAGTTCGGGCGCCCGCGTGCCGTGCGCCTCGCCGTCCTCGTCGACCGCGGGCACCGCGAGCTGCCGATCCGAGCCGACCACGTCGGCAAGAACCTCCCGACGTCGCGTGACGAGCGGGTGCACGTGCGGGTCGTCGAGCTCGACGGGGTCGACGTCGTGCGGATCAGCGGGGGTGAGGCGCGATGACGAGGCACCTCATCTCCTCCGCCGACCTCAGCCGCGTCGAGGTCGAGGACATCCTCGAGACCGCAGCGTCGATGCACGACCTGCAGCGCCGCGAGGTCAAGAAGGTGCCGACGCTGCGGGGGCGCACCATCGTCAACTTCTTCTTCGAGGACTCGACCCGCACCCGCAGCTCCTTCGAGATCGCGGGCAAGTGGATGTCGGCCGACACGATCAACCTCTCGGCCAAGGGCTCCTCGACGAGCAAGGGAGAGAGCCTGCGCGACACGGCCATGACGGTCGACGCCATGGCCGTCGACGCGCTCGTCATCCGGCACAACGCCTCCGGTGCCTGTCACCAGGTCGCCCAGTGGGTGCGGTGCAGCGTCATCAACGCCGGCGACGGCACCCACGAGCACCCGACGCAGGCCCTGCTCGACGCCTACACCCTGCGCACGCGGCTGGGGGACCTCGACGGCAAGCACGTCGTCATCGTCGGAGACCTCACTCACTCACGGGTCTTCCGCAGCAACGTCATCACGCTGAAGGCGCTCGGTGCGCGGGTCACCGTCGTCGCGCCCCCGACGCTCATGCCGAGCGGCATCGCCGCCTGGAGCGCGAACGACGGCTTCGCGACGAGCTGGGACCTCGACGACGTGCTCGACGGCGACGACCCCGTCGACGCCGTCATGATGCTGCGCGTCCAGCGCGAGCGCATGAGCGGCGGCTTCTTCCCCACCCCTCGCGAGTACACCGTCGGCTACGGCCTGACCCGGCAGCGCCTCGACCGCCTCGTCGCCCGCAACGAGGACGTCCTCGTGCTGCACCCCGGGCCGATGAACCGCGGCCTGGAGATCGCGCCGCGAGGCGGCCGACGCGCCACAGTCCGTGGTCCTCGACCAGGTCTCGGCCGGTGTCGCGGTGCGCATGGCGGTGCTCTACCACCTGCTCTCGGGTGAGGACACTCCAGCGCCGGGTCCCGTTGCCGTCCCCGCCGGCCACGCCGTCGAAGGAGCCCTGCGATGAGCCGCCTGCTGATCCGGGGCGCTCGGCTGCTCGGCACCGAGTCCGCCGACCTGCTCGTCGAGAACGGCGTCATCACCGAGGTCGGCTCGCTCCGCCCGACCGGCGAGGTGGAGGTGCTGGACGCCGACGGCCTCGTGGCACTGCCGGGACTCGTCGACCTGCACGTGCACCTGCGCGAGCCCGGCCGCGAGGACGCCGAGACCATCGCGACCGGTTCGGCCGCCGCCGCGGCCGGCGGCTACACCGCCGTCTTCGCGATGGCCAACACCAACCCGGTCACCGACACCGCCGAAGCCGCAGAGCGGGTGCTCGACCTCGGGCGTGCCTGCGGGCTGACCGAGGTGGTGCCCGTCGGCGCGGTGACGAAGGGCCTCGCGGGGACCGAGCTCGCCGAGCTGGGTCTGATGGCCCGATCCCGGGCCCGGGTGCGCGTCTTCAGTGACGACGGCCACTGCGTGCACGACGCCCGGGTCATGCGCCGGGCGCTGGAGTACCTCAAGCCCTTCGGAGCGGTGGTGTCGCAGCACGCCCAGGACCCGCTGCTGGCCGGCCCCGACGCCTGCTGCCACGAGGGCGAGGTCTCGGGCCGGCTCGGCCTCCCCGGCTGGCCGGGCGTCGCCGAGGAGTCGATCGTGGCCCGCGACGTCATGCTCGCCCGGCACACGGGCTCGCGGGTCCACGTCGCGCACGTCAGCACCGCAGGCACCGTCGAGGTCCTGCGCTGGGCCAAGGCGCAGGGGGTCGACGTCACCGCGGAGGTCACCCCCCACCACCTCGCCCTGACGACGGACCTGCTGGTCGGCTACGACCCGGTCTACAAGGTGAACCCGCCGCTGCGGCCCACCGAGGACGTCGAGGCCCTGCGGGCGGCTCTCGTCGACGGCACGATCGACGCCGTCGCGACCGACCACGCACCGCACGCTCGCCAGGACAAGGAGCACGCCTTCGCCGACGCCTCGTTCGGCATGCTCGGACTCGAGACCGCGCTGTCCGTCGTCAGCGAGGTGCTGGTGCGCCCGGGCCTGCTCGACTGGGCCGGCGTCGCCCGGGTCATGTCCACCAATCCGGCACGCATCGGCGGCCTTGCGCATCAGGGCGGCTCGCTCGGCGTGGGTGAGGCGGCGAACCTCACCCTCCTCGACCCCGACCGCGAGGTCGTCGTCGACGCGGCGACGAGCCGCAGCCGGTCTCGCAACAACCCGTGGCACGGACGTACCTTCCGCGGCGCCGTCGAGGCGACGGTCCACGCCGGTCGCCTGACCCACGGCCGTGGGGCGAGCCCACGCACCCATCGACCACTGACGACTGCGACACCGGGGGCAGACCTGTGACCACCCGAGACACCACTGGCCGTGCCGGGCCGCGAGGGCCGGGCCGCCCGACGGCGCGAGCCCGCGCTGCTCGTGCTCGAGGACGGGCGCACCCTCCGGGGCTCGTCCTACGGCGCCGTCGGCCAGACCGTCGGCGAGGCGGTCTTCTCCACCGGCATGACCGGCTACCAGGAGACCCTCACCGACCCGAGCTACCACCGCCAGGTCATCGTCATGACGGCTCCGCACATCGGCAACACCGGCGTCAACGGCGAGGACGACGAGAGCACGCGCATCTGGGCTGCCGGCTACGTCGTGCGCGACCCCGCCCTCCGGGCCTCGAGCTGGCGCGCGACCCGCGAGCTCGAGGACGAGCTCACCGACCAGGGCGTCGTCGGGGTGTGCGAGGTCGACACCCGCGCGCTGACGCGGCACCTTCGTGAGCGGGGCTCGATGCGGGTCGGCCTCTTCAGCGGCGCAGCCGCCGGTCGCCCCCTCGAGGAGCTCCTCGAGACGGTGCGCACGAGCCCGGAGATGACCGGCGCGGCGCTCGCCGCCGAGGTCACCGCGAGCGCGGCGTATGCCGTCCCCGCCGTCGGCGACACACGCTTCACCGTCGCCGCGCTCGACCTCGGCATCAAGTCGATGACGCCCCGGCTCATGGCCGAACGCGGCATCGAGGTGCACGTGCTGCCCGCGACCTCGACGATCGACGACGTGCTCGCGGTGGGGGAGCACGGGCCGGACGGGGTGTTCTTCTCCAACGGCCCCGGCGACCCGGCGACGGCCGAGCACGAGGTCGGCCTGCTCCGCGAGGTGCTGCGTCGCCGCATCCCGTTCTTCGGCATCTGCTTCGGCAACCAGCTTCTCGGGCGGGCCCTGGGCTTCGGCACCTACAAGCTGAAGTACGGCCACCGCGGCATCAACCAGCCGGTCATGGACCGCGCGACGGGCAAGGTCGAGGTGACGGCGCACAACCACGGCTTCGCCGTCGACGCGCCGCTGGACCGCGAGAGCGACACACTCTTCGGCCGGGCGCGGGTGTCGCACGTGTGCCTCAACGACGACGTCGTCGAGGGCCTCGAGTGCCTCGACGTGCCCGCCTACTCGGTCCAGTACCACCCCGAGGCTGCCGCCGGGCCCCACGACGCGGCACTACCTCTTCGAGCGCTTCATCGACCTGATGACCTCACGCCAGAACGACCAGCAGGGAGACGACGCCTAATGCCGAAGCGTGACGACATCAAGAGCGTCCTCGTCATCGGCTCCGGGCCGATCGTCATCGGGCAGGCGTGCGAGTTCGACTACTCCGGCACGCAGGCGTGCCGTGTGCTGCGGGAGGAGGGCATCCGCGTCATCCTCGTCAACAGCAACCCGGCGACGATCATGACCGACCCCGAGTTCGCCGACGCGACCTACGTCGAGCCGATCACGCCCGAGATCGTCGAGGCGATCATCGCGAAGGAGCGCCCCGATGCGGTGCTCGCGACGCTCGGCGGGCAGACGGCCCTCAACTGCGCGATCTCGCTGCACGAGAACGGGGTGCTCGACAAGTACGGCTGCCCCCTCATCGGTGCGAACGTGGAGGCGATCAACCTCGGCGAGGACCGGGAGGCCTTCAAGGGCGTCGTCGAGCGCTGCGGCGCCGAGTCGGCGCGCTCGATCATCTGCCACTCGATGGACGAGCTGCTGGTCGCGGCGCAGGAGCTGCGCTACCCGGTGGTCGTGCGCCCGTCCTTCACGATGGGCGGCCTCGGCTCCGGCTTCGCCTACGACGAGGCCGACCTGCGCCGCATCGGTGGCCAGGGACTGCAGTACTCCCCGACGACAGAGGTGCTCCTCGAGGAGTCGATCCTCGGCTGGAAGGAGTACGAGCTCGAGGTCATGCGCGACCACGCCGACAACGTCGTCGTCGTCTGCTCGATCGAGAACCTCGACCCGATGGGCGTGCACACCGGTGACTCGATCACGGTGGCCCCTGCCCTGACCCTCACCGACCGCGAGTACCAGCGGCTGCGTGACATCGGCATCGCCGTCATCCGCGAGGTCGGCGTCGACACCGGCGGCTGCAACATCCAGTTCGCGGTCAACCCGGTCGACGGCCGGGTCATCGTCATCGAGATGAACCCCCGCGTCTCTCGATCGAGCGCGCTGGCGTCCAAGGCGACCGGCTTCCCGATCGCCAAGATCGCCGCGAAGATGGCCATCGGCTACACCCTCGACGAGGTCCCCAACGACATAACCTCCGGGGGGCTCCGCCCCCCGGATCCCCCCGCAACGGCGTCGATCTCGCTCCGCTCGACGCTGCTCGACTCGACCACGAACTCAAGCTCGCTCGGCTCGCGGTTCGTGGTACTCCGCAGCCTTTGAGCCGACGCTCGACTACGTCGTCGTCAAGGTGCCGCGCTTCGCGTTCGAGAAGTTCCCGGCCGCCGACCCGACCCTGACGACGACGATGAAGTCGGTGGGCGAGGCGATGTCGATCGGGCGCAACTTCACCGAGGCGCTGCAGAAGGCGCTCCGCTCGCTCGAGAGGAAGGGAGCCTGCTTCCACTGGGACGGCGAGATCGACCTCGGTGCTCGCCCAGCGCGCCCTCGAGGAGGCCAGGATCCCGACCGACGGCCGGATCGTCCTCGTGCAGCAGGCGCTCCGCGGTGGCTGCACCGTCGAGGAGGTGCACGCCGCCACGGGCATCGACCCGTGGTTCCTGGACCAGATCGAGCTGATCAACGAGGTCGCGGAGATGCTCGCCGACGCCGACCAGCTGACTCCCGACCTGCTGCGACTCGTCAAGCGACATGGTTTCAGCGACGCGCAGATCGCGGCCATCCGCCGCATGCCGGAGGCCGTGGTCCGCGGCGTGCGGCACGCGCTCGGCGTGCGTCCGGTCTACAAGACCGTCGACACGTGCGCGGCAGAGTTCGCCGCCACGACGCCCTACCACTACTCGTCCTACGACGAGGAGACGGAGGTGACCCCGCGAGAGCGACCGGCGGTCGTCATCCTCGGCTCCGGGCCGAACCGCATCGGTCAGGGCGTGGAGTTCGACTACTCCTGCGTGCACGCGTCCTTCGCCCTGCGCGGCAAGGGGTTCGACACCGTCATGGTCAACTGCAACCCGGAGACGGTCTCGACCGACTACGACACGAGCAGCCGGCTCTACTTCGAGCCGCTCACGCTCGAGGACGTGCTCGAGGTGATCCACGCCGAGAGCCTGGCCGGCCCGATCGCCGGGGTCATCGTGCAGTTCGGCGGCCAGACGCCCCTGGGTCTCGCGAAGGCGCTGGCTGCGGAGGGCGTGCCCATCGTCGGCACCTCGCCGGACGCGATCCACCTCGCGGAGGACCGCGGAGCCTTCGGGCAGGTGCTGGCCAGGGCGGGACTCATCGCGCCCAAGCACGGCACGGCATACAGCTCGGTGGAGGCGCTGGCGGTGGCTCGCGAGATCGGCTACCCCGTGCTCGTGCGCCCGTCCTACGTGCTCGGCGGCCGTGGCATGGTCATCGTCTACGACGACGACTCCCTGGTCAGGTACGTCGAGAAGGCGACCGAGGCCTCATCCGAGCACCCGATCCTCATCGACCGCTTCCTCGACGACGCCATCGAGATCGACGTCGACGCGCTCTTCGACGGCGAGGACATGTACCTCGGCGGGATCATGGAGCACGTCGAGGAGGCCGGCATCCACTCCGGTGACAGCTCGTGCACCCTGCCGCCCGCGACCCTCGGCGACGGGGAGCTCGAGCGGGTGCGGGTGGCGACCCGCAAGCTCGCCGAGGGCATCGGCGTGCGAGGCCTGATGAACGTCCAGTTCGCCCTCGCGCAGGACATCCTCTACGTCATCGAGGCGAACCCGAGAGCCTCGCGCACCGTGCCCTTCGTCGCCAAGGCGACCGGCGTGCCACTCGCGAGCGCCGCCGCGCGGGTCATGCTCGGCGCGACGGTGAAGGAGCTGCGCGAGGAGGGGATGCTGCCCCCGACCGGCGACGGCGGCTCCATGCCCGACCACGCGCCGATGTCGTGCAAGGAGGCCGTCCTGCCCTTCAAGCGGTTCCGCACGAAGGAGGGCATCGCCGTCGACTCGCTGCTCGGGCCGGAGATGCGCTCGACCGGCGAGGTGATGGGCATCGACACGAACTTCGGCACCGCCTTCAGCAAGGCGCAGCAGGGGAGCGGCTCCGCCCTGCCGCGCTCCGGCGCGGTCTTCGTGTCGGTGGCCAACCGCGACAAGCGAGCCATGCTCTTCCCGGTCAAGCGGCTCGTCGACCTCGGCTTCACGATCCTCGCGACGAGCGGAACGGCAGCGGTACTGAGGCGCAACGGGATCCGGCGACGCGGCGTGCGCAAGATCACCGAGCGCGGTGACAGCGACGGCGACGAGCGCTCGATCGTCGACCTCATCCAGGACGGCACCGTGCAGATGGTCGTCAACACCCCGTCGGGCCAGGACGCCCGGGCCGACGGCTACGCCATCCGTGCAGCGACGACGAGCGCCGACAAGCCGATCATCACCACCATCGCCACGCTCGCGGCCGCGGTGCTCGGCATCGAGGCGCAGCTGACCGAGGAGGTCAGGGTCACCTCGCTGCAGGACCACGCCCGCCACCTCGACCTCTACGGCCGCAACGTGCCCGGTGCGGCCGACTCCGTCGGCGACGACGAGGAGTCGGCGTCGCGCACGACCGTCCTCGTCGAGCCTGCTGCCGCTGGGGCCGCTGCCTGGCTGCTGCGGCTGCTGCCGCGGCAGAGGTGGGCGCGTGAGCCGCCCAGCCCCTGCGCGCTCGCGTCACCCAGGAGGTCGCCGAGGTCATCGCGACCCGTCGGGTGGGTGCCTACCAGCACCTCACGCTCGTCGCGCCGACCATCGCCGAGCTCGCCCGACCCGGCCAGTTCGTCGCCCTCGCCGTGGGCGATGAGGGCTCGGGCACCTTGCTCCGGCGTGCGTTCTCCATCCACAAGGTGAGTCCGAGTGGCACCTACGGCGGCACCGTCGAGATCGTCGTCTCGGCGGTCGGCACCGGCACACGGTGGATCGTCTCACGCCAGCCGCACGACCCGGTCGACGTCATAGGCCCCCTCGGCAAGGCCTTCCCGCTGCCGACGGAGCCGGTGCCGTGCGTCCTCGTCGGCGGTGGCTACGGCAGCGCCCCCCTCTTCTGGCTCGCAGCCCAGCTGCGCGAGCGCGGCTGCCCCGTCGAGATGGTGCTGGGGGCGGCGAGCGAGGACCGCCTCTTCGGCGTCGTCGAGGCCAGGCGCAGCTGCGACGGCGTGACGGTCACGACGGACGACGGGTCCGCCGGTCACCGCGGCTGGGTCAGCGACGTGCTGCCCGACGTCATCTCCCGCACGCGGGGCCGGCGTCGTCTACGGCTGCGGCCCGATGGGCATGCTCCGGTCGATCACCGAGATCGCGACCGGCACGGCGCCGTCGCGCAGGTCGCGGTCGAGGAGGCCATGGCGTGCGGCGTCGGGGTCTGCATGACCTGCGTCATGCCCGTCGTCGGCAGTGACGGGCAGACCCGCATGGTCCGGTCCTGCGTCGAGGGGCCGGTCTTCCGTGGTGACCGCGTGCGTTGGGACGCGTTCGACGGCGGCCACGCACGCGTGCCCGACGACGCCGTCGGTGCACCGAGGACGGGGGGCCACTGATGACCGACCAGCGCTCCGACCGGGGACTGGGCCAGCCCGCCGACCGACGTCGGGACCAGCCGTCGGACGAGCTGATCGACCTGCGGGTCGACCTCGGCCTCGGCCGCGTGCTGCCGAACCCGCTCATGACCGCCTCCGGCTGTGCAGCCAACGGTGCCGAGCTGCACCGCTTCTTCGACGTCTCGGAGCTCGGGGCCTTCGTCACGAAGTCGGTCATGGCCGACCCCCGCTCGGGACGCGGCACGCCACGCATGGCGGAGACTCCGTCCGGCATGCTGAACTCCATCGGCCTGCAGGGTCCGGGCATCGCGTCGTTCGTCGACAACGACCTGCCCTGGCTGGCGTCGGTCGGTGCCCGGGTGCTGCCGTCGATCGCGGGCAGCTCGAGCACGGAGTTCGCCCACGTCGCCGCCACGCTGCGGGCCAGCCGCAGCTTCGACGCCGTCGTCGGTGTCGAGGTCAACATCTCGTGCCCCAACGTGGCCAATCGTGGCCTCGTCTTCGCCTGCGACCCGATGGCCTCGGCCAAGGTGATCGCGCTCGTGCGCGAGCAGCTGCCCCGGGACGTGCCCGTCTTCGCGAAGCTGAGCCCGGACGTCACGGACATCACGTCGATCGCGGCGGCGTGCGTCAAGGCCGGGGCCGACGGCCTGACCATGATCAACACCCTGCTCGGGATGGTCATCGACACGGACCTGATGCGCCCCCACCTCGGCGGCGTCACCGGAGGGCTCTCGGGTCCGGGCATCCGTCCGGTCGCCGTGCGTGCGATCTGGCAGGTGCGCCAGGCGATGGCGGAGGGGCGCATCCCGGTCGTGCCGATCATCGGCGTCGGCGGCGTCCGCTCCGGTCGTGACGCGCTCGAGCTCGTCGCCGCCGGCGCAACCGCGGTCCAGGTGGGCACCGCGACCTTCAACGACCCGACCGCGCCGGTGCGGGTGCTGCGTGAGCTGACCGAGATCCTCGTCGCGAAGGGCCATGAGCGCTTCTCCGACGTCATCGGGGCCGCCCACGCCAGCCCGCTCCCGGCGAGGCGCGACCACCGCCTCGAGCGGAGCGCGTCGGTGAGCGGTTTCGGGGCCCGACTGCAGGCCGCCATGCGCCGTCACGGCCCGCTGTGCGCCGGGCTCGACCCGCACCGCGCGCTCGTCGAGCAGTGGGGGCTGACCTACGACGTCGCGGGCATCGAGCGCTTCGCCATGACGTGCGTCGAGGCGTATGCCGGCCGGGTCGCGGCGGTGAAGCCGCAGTCCGCCTTCTTCGAGGTCTTCGGCAGCCGGGGGCTCGCCGTCCTGGAGCGGGTCCTGACCGACCTGCAGGACGCGCAGACGCTGACGATCCTCGACGCGAAGCGCGGCGACATCGGTTCGACGATGACGGCATACGCCGAGGCCTATCTCGGCGAGGACGCCGTCGCGCCCGCCGACGCGCTGACCGTGAGCCCCTACCTCGGCTACGAGTCGCTGCGCCCGGCCATCGACCTCGCCGAGCAGACCGGACGCGGGGTGCTGGTCCTCGCACTGACGTCGAACCCCGAGGGCCGCAGTGTCCAGCACGCGGTGCTCGGCGGTCGTTCCGTCGCAGCGTCGGTCGTCGACGGCGCGGCCTCGGACAACGCCATGGGCCCGGGCACGCGGCGAGCTCGGGCACGTGGGGCTCGTCATCGGGGCCACCGTGGGTGATGCCGTCGACCGTCTCGGGCTCGACCTCGTCGGCGCAGCCACGCCGGTCCTGGCGCCCGGCTTCGGCGCCCAGGGCGGCACCCCCGGCTCGCTCGCGTCCACGTTCGGGCCGGCCCTGGACCAGGTGCTCGCCTCCTCGAGCCGTGAGATCCTCTCGGCCGGGCCGGACCCCAGCCGCATCGTGGCGCAGACGCAACGCGTCATCGACGGGCTCGTCGGTGCCGGCTGAGCAGGCGCGTGCCGTGCCCGATCGCCATGGGGTATGTGGCGTGGATGAACCGCACGCGATCGCCTCGCCGACTCCTCGCCGCGGTGGCTCTGGCCGCCGTCCTGCCGCTCGCGAGCGCGTGCGGCTCCAGCACGACGCCCCCCACCACTGGTGGCTCCGCGTCGTCCTCTGCCTCGTCGTCTGGCTCGACGTCGGCGACGTCGGCGACGTCCGACACGGCGACGGCCAGCGGCGACGATGCCGCCTACTGCGAGGCGCTCAAGGCGGGGCAGAAGGAGCTGGAGGGCATCTCCACCTCGATCACCGACATGGCGGCCCTCAAGCAGGGTCTCGCCGTGCTGGCCAAGATCAAGGCCGCGGCCCCGGACGAGGTGGAGCAGGCCTGGCAGGACTTCATCGCGTTCGTCGAGGCCGCGGCCGCCGGCAACAAGGCCGCCATGACGAGCGCGATGGGGAAGATGAACGCCGCAGGCAGCAAGATCGAGGCCCACGCCAAGAGCGCCTGCGGCCTCGACATCTCCTGAGCAGCCGACGCCCCGCCGACGGATCGCGGCGGTCGGCGCACGCGACGAGCGGCACGGCATACCGTGACATCATGCTCAGCCCGGCTCACCGCGCGGCGGGCGCGCTGCTGGGCGTGTCCTGCGCACTCGCCCTGCTCGGCGCGTGCTCGGCACCGCCCGACAACTCGGCGTACTGCGCTGCCCTCAAGGCCGCCGACGCCGCAGTGGAGCCAGGCGGGGGCCTCGCTCGAGGACAAGGCAGCCGCCACCCGGTTCGTCGCGACCGTCAAGACCGTCGAGGCCACGGCCCCGCCGAGGTGAGATCCGAGTGGGCGGCGCTGCAGACGCTCTTCGAGAAGTTCGCGACCGACCGGCCTGACCTGTCGAGCGTCAGCGGCGAGATGAAGGTGTTCCAGGACGCCGCGAAGCGCATCGAGGCGCACGCGAGGGAGACCTGCGGCATCGACCTCGGCGAGTGAGCCCACGTGGCGCCCGGCCCGCGTTGCGAGTGCCGCACACGGGTCGCTAGGTTCGGCAACAACACCAGACCCAGCCCAACCGCCGAACCAGCCGACAGCCGGACCAGCCGGACCAGCCCGAACCAGCCGAACCAGCCCGACCAGCCCGACCAGCCCGACCTATCGTGAGACGCGCGGGTGCGCGCCCCCACGCAACGAGGAGACCTGACACCGTGGCCCTTCCACCGCTCACGCCCGAGCAACGCGCAGCAGCACTCGAGAAGGCTGCAGCGGCACGTCGGGAGCGGGCCGCGGTGAAGAACCGGCTCAAGTACTCCAGGGGCTCGCTCGCCGAGGTCCTGCAGGACGGCAGGGCGGACCCGGTCATCGGCAAGATGAAGGTCACCGAGCTGCTCGAGTCGATGCCCGGCGTCGGGCGGGTCCGCGCCAGGGCGATCATGGAAGAGGTCGGCATCGCCGAGTCGCGTCGGGTGCGCGGCCTGGGGGCCAACCAGGTGGCAGGGCTGCTGCGCCGCTTCGAGCGGCCGTGACCCCGGAGACCACGACGAGCACGACGGAGCCGCACACCACCGTCCCGACTCCGGGCCGCCTGACGGTGCTCGCCGGCCCGACAGCGGTCGGCAAGGGCACGATCGCCGCGTATGTGCGCACCTACTTCCCCGGCGTCTGGTTCTCGGTCTCCATGACGACGCGCCACCCCCGTCCCGGGCGAGGTGGACGGCGTGCACTACCACTTCGTCGACGAGCGTGAGTTCGACCGGCTCGCGGCCGCGGGCCAGTTCCTGGAGTACGCCGTCGTCCACGGGGTGGCCAAGTACGGCACCCCGCGTGGGCCGGTGGAACGGGCCATCCGCGAGGGCCGGGACGCACTCCTCGAGATCGACCTGCAGGGAGCCCGCCAGGTCCGCGAGAGCTGGCCCGACGCGCTCTTCGTCTTCCTCGCCCCTCCGACGTGGGAGGAGCTGGTGCGCCGGCTCGTCGGTCGGGGCACCGAGGGGGAGGCCGAGCGGGAGCGCCGGCTGGACACGGCGCGGGCCGAGCTGGCGGCCCAGGCGGAGTTCGACCGGGTCATCGTCAACGACGACGTTCGTCGTGCGAGCGAAGAACTCGTATCATTGATGAGATCGGGACGCGCCGACAGGTGAGTCCCGGCCGTCACGTGTGCCCCCGTGCCCACCATGAGCCCACCACGACGAGGTTTCGCACGCACCGAAGCCCGCGAAGCCCGCTGAAACCAACGAATCGAGATCACCGTGTCCGGTACCCAGGCTGCTCCCATCGGCATCACCAACCCGCCGATCGACGACCTCCTGACCGCCGCCGACTCCAAGTACGCGCTCGTCATCTACTCCGCCAAGCGCGCGCGACAGATCAACGCGTACTACTCGCAGCTGCAGGAAGGCCTGCTCGACTACGTGGGCCCGCTCGTCGAGACCGAGATCCACGAGAAGCCGATGTCGATCGCCCTGCGTGAGATCAACGAGGGACTGCTCACGTCCGAGCCGACCGAGGCCTGAGGCCCCCGGGCCGGCAGGTGCCGCAGATGCGTGTCGTCCTCGGTGTCAGCGGCGGCATCGCCGCCTACAAGGCCGCTTCGCTGCTGCGGCTCTTCAGCGAGAACGGCCACGACGTCACGGTCGTCCCCACGGCGGCCGCGCTGCACTTCGTCGGCGCTCCCACGTGGTCGGCCCTGTCCGGCAAGCCGGTCTCGACCGACGTCTGGACTTCGGTCCACGAGGTGCCGCACGTGCGCATCGGACAGGCGGCCGACCTCGTCGTCGTGGCTCCAGCCACCGCCGACATCCTCGCCAAGGCCGCGCACGGCCTCGCCGACGACCTGCTGACCAACACCCTCCTGACGGCGCGCTGCCCGGTGGCCTTCGCCCCGGCGATGCACACCGAGATGTGGGAGCACCCCGCCACCCGCGCCAACGTCGAGACGCTGCGCTCACGCGGCGCGCACGTCATCGAGCCCGCCGTCGGGCGGCTCACCGGCAAGGACACCGGCGCCGGTCGGCTCCCCGAGCCCGAGCTGCTGTATGCCGCGTGCCTGGCCATCGTCGAGGGCGCGAGCGAGCCGGCCGCGGGCCTTCGCGACCTCGCGGGCCGCCGCGTCGTCGTGTCTGCCGGCGGCACCCGTGAGCCGCTCGACCCGGTGCGCTTCCTCGGCAACCGCTCGTCGGGCAAGCAGGGCTGGGCGATCGCCCGCAACGCCGCCGAGCGCGGCGCCGAGGTGACCCTCGTCGCCGCCAACGTGTCGCTGCCCGCTCCCGACGGCGTCCGCGTCGTGCCCGTCGAGACGACCCTCGAGCTCCAGGTGGCGGTGGAGCAGGCGTCCCGCGACGCCGACGTCGTCGTCATGGCGGCCGCGCCGGCCGACTTCCGCCCGGCGAGCGTGAGCGACAGCAAGATCAAGAAGTCGAGCGACCCCGACGCCGGCCTTCGGGTAGAGCTCGTCGAGAACCCCGACATCGTGCGCGGCCTCGTCGCCGAGCGGAGAGCGCGCGGCAGCGACCGTCCCGTCATCGTCAGCTTCGCCGCCGAGACCGGCGACGCGCAGGGCTCCGTCATGGACCACGCGCGGGCGAAGTTCGCGCGCAAGGGCAGCGACGTCCAGGTCGTCAACGAGGTCGGGCGCGACCTCACCTTCGGCCAGGACGAGTCGACCGTGCACGTGCTCCGCCGTGACCGCGACGAGGTCGTCAAGGTGGGTCCCGCTTCCAAGGACGTCGTGGCCGCCGCGCTCTGGGACGCCGTCTCAGAGCTGCTCGCCTGACGACTACACTCACGCCCGAAGACCGGCCCGCGCGGCCCCGACCCCGACCGAGGGAGAGCAAGTGCCTGCACGTCTGTTCACGTCCGAGTCCGTCACCGAGGGACACCCGGACAAGATCTGCGACCAGATCAGCGACTCGATCCTCGACGCCCTGCTGCGCGAGGACGCGACCTCGCGCGTCGCGGTCGAGACGATGGTGACCACGGGCCTGGTCCACGTCGCAGGCGAGGTGACCACCTCCGGCTACGTCGAGATCCCCAAGCTCGTGCGCGACACGATCCTGGAGGTCGGCTACGACGGCTCCCAGAAGGGCTTCGACGGCCGCACCTGTGGTGTGTCCATCTCGATCGGCGCTCAGTCGCCCGACATCGCGCAGGGCGTCGACACGGCGCACGAGAACCGCCACGGCGGCGTCGACCCGCTCGACAAGCAGGGCGCCGGCGACCAGGGGCTGATGTTCGGCTACGCGTGCGACGACACCGCCGAGCTGCTGCCCCTGCCGATCTTCCTCGCCCACCGCCTCGCCGAGCGGCTGACGCAGGTGCGCAAGAGCGGCGAGCTGGCCTACCTGCGCCCCGACGGCAAGACGCAGGTCACCATCGCCTACGACGGCGACCGCGCCGTCAAGCTCGACACGGTGGTGCTCTCGACACAGCACGCGCCGGACGTCTCCCTCGAGAACATGCTCGAGCCCGACATCAAGGCTCACGTCTTCGAGCCCGTGCTCGCCGAGCTCGCCGAGGGCGGCACCGACCTCGACACCTCCGACTTCCGGGCGCTCATCAACCCGACCGGTCGCTTCGAGATCGGCGGCCCGATGGGCGATGCCGGCCTCACCGGTCGCAAGATCATCGTCGACACGTACGGCGGCATGGCGCGCCACGGTGGGGGCGCCTTCTCCGGCAAGGACCCCAGCAAGGTGGATCGCTCGGCCGCCTACGCGATGCGCTGGGTCGCCAAGAACATCGTCTCCGCCGGGCTCGCTCGCCGGTGCGAGGTCCAGGTCGCCTACGCGATCGGCAAGGCCCAGCCCGTCGGCCTCTACGTCGAGACGTTCGGCACCGAGACGGTGCCGGTCGACAAGATCCAGGACGCCATCACCACCGTGTTCGACCTGCGCCCCGCCGCGATCGTGCGACGCTCTCGACCTGCTGCGCCCGATCTACAAGCCGACCGCCGCATACGGCCACTTCGGCCGCACCAAGGCCGACGGCATCGACAACGGCTTCACGTGGGAGCGCACCGACCGTGTGGACGCCCTCAAGGCGGCCGTCTCCGGCTGAGGCTAGATTCGCCCCCGTGGGCGACGAGAGCGGCACGGAACACAGCGACGACATCGCGCAGCGACCGGCCGAGGGGCCGGTCGCTGCGGTCGTCGTGGAGACGCCGCTGGCTCACCTCGACCGCGTCTTCGAGTACTCCGTACCTCCTGAGCTCGCCGCATCGGCGGTGCCGGGCGCACGCGTGCGGGTTCATTTCGCCGGTCGCGACCTCGACGGCTTCGTCGTCGCCCGTCGCGAGGAGCCCGACCACGAGGGCCGGCTGAGCGCGCTGCGACGGGTCGTCAGCCCCGAGCCCGTGCTGACGCCCGAGGTCCTCGCCCTCTGCCGCGCCGTCGCCGACCGGTATGCCGGGACGCTGAGTGACGTTCTGCGGCTCGCCGTCCCGAGGCGCCATGCGAGGGCGGAGCGCACCCTCGCCGCGCACAGTCCGACGTCGGAGCCCGTCGTCCCGCCTGAGCCCGGGCCCTGGGCGGCGTACCCCGCGGGGCCCGCCTGGCTCCGCCGGGTGGCGGCGGGCGAGGGACCGGCTGCAGCGTGGACGGCGCTGCCCGGACGCCGCGGGGAAGAGGACTGGCCCGCGGCGCTCGCGGTGGCGGCCGCCACAGCACTATCGGCGGGGCGCGGCAGCCTGCTGGTCGTGCCCGACCATCGTGACGTCGAGCGACTGGACGCGGCGTTGACGGCACTGCTCGGTAGGAGCCGTCACGTCCGGCTCACCGCCGACCAGGGGCCGCAGGCCCGCTACACCGCCTGGCTCAAGGTGCTGCGAGGGCACGTTCGCATCGTCATCGGCACCCGCGCAGCCGCGTTCGCACCCGTGCATGACCTCGGCCTCGTCGCCTGGTGGGACGACGGTGACGACTCGCTGGCCGAGCCACGGGCTCCCTACCACCACACCGGGGTCGTGCTCGGGCTGCGTGCGGCCGCGACCGGCGCGGCTGTCCTCGCGGGCGGTTTCGCGCGCAGCCTGCGGGTGCAGGCGGGCATCGACGAGGGGCGACTCGTGCCGGTGGAGGCAGACCCGACGACGCTGCGGGCGGCGGCGCCGCGCGTGACCGTCGCAGGCGAGGGCGTCGACGAGGAGCGCGACGGACCCGCTTCCAGGGCGCACCTGCCGTCGCGGGCCTGGCGCGTCGCCAAGGCTGCGCTCGTCGACGGTCCCGTCCTCGTCCAGGTGCCGCGCCGCGGCTACCTGCCCTCGCTCAGCTGCGCCGAGTGCCGCGCCCCGGTCCGCTGCAACCGGTGTCGCGGGCCGGTGGCGCTGAGCGGCTCGGGTGCACCGCCGTCGTGCCGGTGGTGCGGGCTGGCCGTGAGCGGTCCGTTCGAGTGCCTGCACTGCGGGGCGCGGCGCCTGCGGTCGGCCGTCACCGGGGCTCGTCGCACCGCGGAGGAGATCGGGCGTGCCTTCCCCGGCAGCCCGGTGCACGTCTCCGGCTCCGGCGAGGTGCTCGCCACGGTGGGCTCGGAGCCGGGGCTCGTGATCGCCACTCCCGGCGCCGAGCCGGTGGCCGACGGCGGCTACGCCGCCGTCCTGCTGCTCGACGCCTGGGCCAGCCTCGACCTGCCGCTGCTCGATGCCCCGCTCGAGGCCGTCCGCCGGTGGCTCGCCGGGGCAGCCCTCGTGCGCCCCGGAGGGTCGGCAGTGCTGTGCGGTGTGCCCGAGACGATGGCGCTTCCGGCCGTCGAGGCGCTGATCCGGTGGGATCCCGCCTGGCTCGCCGCACGCGAGCTCGCCGAACGTGCCGAGCTCGGGCTGCCCCCCGCGATGCGGGTCGCCCAGCTGACGGGCACCCGGCGAGGTCTTCAAGGAGCGCTGCGCCAGCTCGAGGAGCTCGACCTGCCCGCCGACGCCCAGGTGCTCGGCCCGGTGCCGCTCGGTCCCGGTCCGCTCGGCCCGCTCCGCTTGGGCAGGTGCCGCTCGGACCGGTGCCGGTCGGACCGGTCACCGGCCCGCCGGAGACGCGCGCAGAGCGCGCACCTCGGGCGGTGGCCGACCACCACGTCCTCGTGCGCGTCGCACCCGGCGACACCCTCGGGCTCACCCGGGCACTCGTCGCCCTCAAGGCGGTGCGCTCGGCCCGCAAGGAGGCGGAGGTCGTCACGGTTCGCGTCGACCCGCTCGAGATGTTCTGACGCCTGAGCTGCTCGACCGCGCCTCCGGTCGACGGTCGGGCGCGTGGCAGAGTGACCGCATGCCTGCCGCCGCGCGTGATCTCGACATCGTCCTCTTCGGCGCGACCGGCTTCGTCGGGGCGCTGACCGCCGCGCACCTCGCCGAGGCCGCCCCGGAGAGCGCACGGATCGCGCTGGCCGGCCGCTCGGCCCAACGGCTCGAGGCGACGCGGGCTCAGGTCGGCGGCGCTGCCCTCGACTGGGAGCTCGTCACCGTCGACGCGACCGACGCCGCTGGGCTACGTGCCCTCGCCGCGCGCACGACGGTGCTCGCCAGCACCGTCGGGCCCTACGCGGCATACGGCAAGGAGGTGGTGCGCGCGTGCGCTCAGGAGGGCACCCACTACGCCGACCTCACGGGGGAGGTGCTCTTCGTCCGCTGGTCGCTCGACGAGGTCGACGCCCAGGCGCAGGAGACCGGCGCTGCCATCGTCCACGCCTGCGGCTTCGACTCCATCCCCTCGGACCTCGGCGTGCTCCTGACGGCTGAGCGGGCGGCCGCCGACGGCGCCGGGCAGCTCGGCGAGACGATGCTGGTCGTCCGCTCCATGAAGGGCGGCTTCTCCGGAGGCACCGTCGACTCCGCGCGCCAACAGGCGATCGCGGCCCGCGCGGACGCGGCGGCGCGTCGCACCCTCTCGGACACCTACGCTCTCAGCCCGAGCCGCTCCGAGGAACCACCGAGTGGGCGCCGGCCCCAGCAGGGCGGGGTCGTCGGCGCACTGCGCCGCATCCTGCCGATCGACCGCGACCCTGCCACGGGACGCTGGACCGGACCCTTCGTGATGGCCGCCTTCAACAGCCGCATCGTTCGGCTGTCCAACGCGCTCTCCGGCTGGTCCTACGGCCGCGACTTCCGCTACCGCGAGGCCACCGACTTCGGGTCCCGACCGATGTCGCCGGTGTTGGCTGGTGGCATGGCGATCGGCCTGGGCGGCCTCGTGACCGGCTTGGCCTTCGGGCCGACACGTGCGGTGCTCGACCGCTTCCTGCCGAAACCCGGCGAGGGGCCGGGCGACCAGGCGCGCGCCGCTGGGCGCTTCCGGATGGAGGTGCGCACGACGACGACCGGGGGACGTCGCTACCGCACGAGGGTCGGCGCCGACTACGACCCCGGCTACGGCGGCACCGCCGTCATGTTCGGCCAGGCTGCGCTCTCGCTCGCCTTCGACGGGGCCGACGGTGTGCCGCGGCGCGCCGGGGTGTGCACCCCCGCCACCGCGATGGGTGACGTGCTCGTGGACCGGCTGCGCGCCCAAGGCTTCACCTTCGACGTCGAGGTCGTCGAGTCCGACTAGCAGCCGCCTGTCCACTCGAGTGGCCGCGCTTTCACACGGTTCCCGCGCGGCGCGGGGGCCAACGTGTGACGACGAGGCCACTCGAGTGGGGGCTTGGCACGTCGAGTGGCCGCGCTTTCACACGGTTGCGGCGCCGCGCGGGGGCCAACGTGTGACGACGAGGCCACTCGAGTGGGGGCTTGGCACGTCGAGTGGCCGCGCTTTCACACGGTTCGGCGCCGCGCGGGGCCAACGTGTGACGACGAGGCCACTCGAGTGGGGCTGGCACGTCGAGTGGCCCGCTTTCACACGGTTCCCGCTCCCTGCGGGCATCAACCTCCAAAGAGATGCTTGACGGTGAGGCCGACGACCCGGCATACTGCCAAACATGTCTTTGGAGGACGAACGGATCAGCGAGCTGCGGGCGACCGCCCACCCGCTGCGGCTGCAGATGCTCTCACTGCTCACCGGAGCCGAGCTCAGTGCGGCGCAGGTCGCCCGTGAGCTCGGCATCACGCAGGCCAACGCCAGCTACCACCTGCGGCTGCTGCACGACGCAGGACTGCTCGTCATGGCAGGCGAGGAGAACGTCCGCGGCGGACGGGCCAAGAAGTACCGTCACCCGTGGGACGCGCCCCCCGCGCAACCCAGCTCGAACCGCGAGGCCGACCGGCAGGCCAACGTGCGCGTGCTGGCCGACATGATCCCGCGCCGCTTCGAGCAGCGGGCCCGGGGCGAGCGCAGTCGCTTCACCGACGCCGACCTGTGGGTCGAGCCGGACGTGTGGGAGAAGGTCGTCGGCCTCGTGGACGAGGCGAGTGCGCTGCTGCACTCGAGGGCGCTGCCGCCACGCACCTCCGGCACCGTCCGCGCCGCGCTGTCCATCGCCGCCTTCCGGCTCGCGGGCGACACCGACGCGACCGATGCCCGTGATGTCACTGAGGCCACTGACGCCACCGACAAGGGTGAGCGCGCCACCAACGCAGAAGAGGAGTCGTCATGAAGCTCGGGGAGTCGCTCAGCGCCCTTCGTGAGCCCCGGTTCGCCTGGTACTTCACCGCCCGCACCGTGTCGCTGGCCGGCTCGGCGATGGTCCCCGTGGCACTTGCCTTCGCCGTGCTCGACATCGACGCGTCGGCCGGAGGTCTCGCCCAGGTGCTCGGCGTGCGCACCCTGGCCATGGTCCTCTTCCTGCTCATCGGTGGCGTCGTGGCCGACCGGTTCTCGCGCATCGTCGTCCTGCAGGTCTCGCACGTGCTGACGTGCCTCACCCAGGCCCTCGCGGCATACCTCATCATCACCGGCAACGCCACGCTGACCCAGCTCACGGTCATCGAGGGCGTCAACGGCGCCGTCTCGGCCTTCACGATGCCGGCGATCATGGGCGTCGTCCCACTCGTCGTCGACCGGACCAAGCTTCCAGCAGGCCAACGCCCTGCTCTCCTTCAGCCGGAGCAGCCTGTCCATCATCGGACCGGCGATCGCCGGCCTCCTCGTCGTGGCCGTCGGTCCCGGCTGGGCTCTCGCCGTCGACGCGCTGACGTATGCCGTCGCCATCGTCTGCCTCGCACGCGTCGGTCTGCCGCGCCGCTCGGACGAAGGCCGCGCCCGACGGCACTCGATGCTGCATGATCTGCGCGAGGGCTGGGGCGAGTTCACGAGGCGCCAGTGGCTCTGGGTCGTCGTCCTCGCGTTCGGGCTCACCAATGCCATCCACACCGGTGTGCTCGGGGTGCTCGGGCCGCTCATCGCGAAGTCCACCGAGGCGATCGGCGAGGCCGGTTGGGGACTCGTGCTCAGCGCGGAGGCGGCAGGCACCGTCATCATGACGATCGTCATGCTGAATCTCCGGCTGCGGCACCCGCTGCGGGCGGGCATGCTGGCGATCTGCGTGCTGGCCGTGCCGATGGTGATGCTCGGTGCGGCACCTGCCCTCCTGCCCGTCGCCATCGGCTTCTTCCTCGCCGGGGCAGGCGTCGAGGTCTTCAACGTCGGCTGGAGCACGGCCCTCCACGAGCACGTGCCGGTGGCGGTCCTCTCGCGGGTCTCGAGCTACGACGCCCTCGGTTCCTTCATCGCGATGCCCATCGGCACCTTCCTCTACGGCTGGCTCGCGACGACGGTCGACCTAGAGACCCTCATGGTCGTCAGCGCGGCGGTCTACGTCGTCATCTCGCTCTCGGCGCTGCTGTCGAAGTCGGTGCGTGACCTCGGTCGCTCGTCCGAGGAGCCGGTCGACGGCGTGGAGAAGGCGGCCGCCAGTCCGGGACCGGTCGCCCGGTCCTAGACTGGCGGCGCCCACCCAGCGCCGAGATCCAGGAGATCCGTGTCGATCAAGGACATCCGCCTCTTCGGTGATCCGGTCCTGCGCACACCGGCCGTCGAGGTCGTCGACTTCGACAAGCAGCTGCGGGTGCTCGTGAAGGACCTCGAAGACACCATGCTCGATGCTCCCGGTGCGGGTCTCGCCGCGCCGCAGATCGGCGTCGGCCTGCGGGTCTTCACCTACCACGTCGACGGCATCCTCGGGTCACCTGGTCAACCCACGGCTCGAGCTCTCCGACGAGGAGCAGGACGGACCCGAGGGCTGCCTGTCGATCCCCGGCCTCGCCTTCGACACCCGGCGCGCGCTGTCGGTCGTCGCTCGCGGCGACAACATGTGGGGCGAGCCGGTGCTGCTGGAGGGCACCGAGCTGCTCGCCCGGTGCGTGCAGCACGAGACCGACCACCTCGACGGCGTGCTCTTCGTCGACCGCCTCGACACCGAGGCCCGGCGGGCGGCGATGCGGGCCATCCGCGAGGCGGAGTGGTTCGCCGAGACGCCACCCGACGTGCGCATCAGCCCGCACTCGACCTTCGGCCGGGCGATGTGACGTGAGAGTCGTCTTCGCCGGCACTCCGGAGGCGGCCGTGCCGAGCCTCGACGCCATCGCGTCCTCGAGCCACGAGCTCGTCGGGGTCGTCACGCGTCCGGACGCGCCCGCGGGGCGTGGCCGACGCCTCGAGCCATCGCCGGTGCGCCGGCGTACGGAGGAGCTCGGCGTGGCGGTGCTCACGCCCGAACGCGCCGGCGACCCTCTGTTCCTTGACGCCCTGCGTGACCTCGCACCCGACTGCTGCCCGGTCGTCGCGTACGGCAGTCTCCTGCCGCCCGCTGCCCTGGAGGTGCCCAGGCTCGGCTGGGTCAACCTGCACTTCTCGCTCCTGCCGGCGTGGCGGGGCGCCGCACCCGTGCAGCACGCCATCATGGCGGGCGACACCGTGACGGGTGCGTCGACCTTCCTCATCGAGCGTGGACTCGACACCGGCCCCGTCTACGGCGTGATGACCGAGACCATCGGACCGCACGACACGGCCGGTGACCTGCTCGACCGGCTCGCGACGGCAGGGGCCGGACTGCTCGTCGCCACGCTCGACGGCATCGAGACGGGAGACCTGGTGGCACGGCCACAACCGGACGAAGGCGTGTCCCTCGCCCCGAAGATCGAGGTGGACGACGCACGGGTCACGTGGCAGCAACCCGCGGTGGCCGTCGACCGTCGCATCAGGGGCTGCACCCCCGCTCCCGGTGCCTGGACGACGTTCCGGGGTGAGCGCCTCAAGATCGAGCCGGTGACGATGGACCCCCGGGACGCCGCTGAGGTGCCGGCAGCCCTCGCGCCCGGGTCCCTGCGTGTGACGAAGCGGTCTGTGCACGTGGGCACGGGCACGGTGCCCGTCCGGCTCGGCATGGTGCAGCCCCATGGCAAGAAGCCCATGCCGGCGCCGGACTGGGCACGCGGCTCACGCATCGAGGAGGGGGAGCGACTCGGCGATGAGTGAGCAGGACGACGGCACCGGCCGCGGCGGTGGCACCGGCCGCGACGGCGGCTCCCGCCCGGCGGTCCGGGCGCCGGCCCCGGCGCCGGACGAGGCGGCGGACCCGGCGACAGCAGGCGCGGTGAGCGACAACGGCCACCCGCGCGGGAGCGCTCGGCCCGGCACCGTTCGGAGCAGCGACCCTCGGAGCGTGCCCGTCGCACCGACCCTGCCCGGCTGGCGGCGTACACCGCGATGCGCGAGATCGCCGACGGCGCCTATGCGAACCTCGCGCTTCCCAGGCTCCTGCGCGACAAGCGGATCGCCGGCCGTGACGCTGGTTTCGCCACCGAGCTCGTCTACGGCGCGACGCGGATGTCGGGCCTCTATGACGCGATCATCTCCTCGGCAGCGGGCCGGCCCCTCGACCGCATCGACGCCAACGTGCTCGACACGCTGCGACTCGGTGCCCACCAGGTCCTCGGGATGCGGGTCGCCACGCATGCTGCAGTGGACGAGACCGTGGCCCTCGCCCGGCAGGTCAACGGTGCCGGCGCCGCCGGATTCGTCAACGCCGTGATGCGGCGCATCAGCGAGCGCGAGCGCGACGAGTGGGTCGAGGTCGTCTCCCATGGGGTCACCGACCCGATCGAGCGGCTCGCCCTGCGCACGTCCCACCCGGTGTGGGTGGCCCGCGCCCTCCGGTCCGCGCTCATCGGTCACGGCACGGCCAGCCCGGCCAGCGTCGAGGAGTCGTTGACCTCGCTCCTCGAGGTGGACAACACCCCGGCCAAGGTCGCGCTGGCTGCCCGCCCCGGTCTGTGCGGCCTGGACGAGCTCGAGCGCTTCGGGGCCGAGCGCTCCGGGCTCAGCCCCGTCGGCGCCGTCCTGCCCGAGGGTGATCCCGGCGCGATCGACGCGGTGCGCGACGGCCGGGCCGCCGTGCAGGACGAGGGATCTCAGCTGCTCGTGCTCGCGCTCGTGGGTGCCGACGTCGAGGGCCCGGCCGCCGCCGAGGAGCGGTGGCTTGACCTCTGTGCCGGTCCGGGTGGCAAGGCCGGCCTGCTCGCCGCGCTTGCCGTCGAGCGGCGGGTTCCCTTCGTGGCCAACGAGATCAGTGAGCACCGTGCCGACCTGGTCTGGCAGACGCTGGCCGCGGCACGAGCCGCTGCACGGCAAGCGGGCACGAGCCTCAAGCTGCGGCACGGTGACGGCCGCGATCTCGGCGAGGTCGACCCGGCGGCATACAGCAGGGTGCTCATCGACGCACCGTGCACCGGGCTCGGGGCGCTGCGGCG
The DNA here is from genome assembly GCA_963816385.1 of uncultured Actinomycetota bacterium. Classification (GTDB taxonomy): domain Bacteria; phylum Actinomycetota; class Actinomycetes; order Actinomycetales; family Dermatophilaceae; genus CAWFKL01. Next base: position 446,123 of record CAWFKL010000005.1, on the reverse strand, counting down.
GCGACCCGAGGCCCGCTGGCGGCGTAGCCCAGACGACGTCGCCGGGCTGGCCGGGCTGCAGCGCGAGCTGCTCGACTCCGGGATCGACGCGACGGTTCCTGGCGGGCTCGTCGGCTACGCGACGTGCAGCCCGCACCTCAACGAGACCCGGTTCGTCATCGCCGACATCCTCAAGCGACGCGCGGACGTGGAGGTCGTCGACGTCCGGCATCTCTTCGTCGACGCGTCCGGTGCACCCTTGCCCCAGCTCGGTGATGGTCCGCACGTGCAGCTCTGGCCGCACATCCACGGCACCGACGCCATGTTCTTCGCGCTGCTGCGCAAGAAGTAGATTCGGCCCGTGCAGATCTCACCGAGCATCCTGTCGGCCGACTTCGCCAACCTCGAGGCCGAGCTGCGGCGGATCGCGAACGCCGACTGGGCGCACGTCGACGTCATGGACGCTCACTTCGTGCCGAACCTCACGCTCGGGCTGCCGGTCGTCGAGGCGCTCGTGGGCGTGAGCCCGATCCCGATCGACGCGCACCTCATGATCGACGACCCCGACCACTGGGCCCCGCGCTACGCCGAGGCCGGCTGCCAGTCGGTGACCTTCCACATCGAGGCCGCGGCAGACCCGCGAGCGGTCGCGCGGGCGATCCGCGGCGCGGGTGCTCGTGCGTCCATGGCGATCAAGCCCGGCACGGCGTTCGACCCCTACGAGGAGCTGCTTCCCGAGCTCGACATGGTGCTCGTCATGACCGTCGAGCCCGGCTTCGGCGGCCAGTCGTTCATGGCCGACCAGCTGGCCAAGGTCGCACAGGTCCGCGAGGCGGTGCGGCGGCACGGCGGTGAGATCTGGATCCAGGTCGACGGCGGGGTGAGCGCCGACACCATCGAGCAGTGCGCCGACGCGGGCGCCGACGTCTTCGTCGCGGGGTCCGCCGTCTACGGTGCCGACGACGCCGCAGCGGCCGTCGACGAGCTGCGTGCCCTGGCCGTCACCCGCCGCCACTGAGCCACCCCGGCTGCCGCTTGTGCCCTTGGTCTCACGGCGCAGGAGGCGGGTGCGATGTCCGGTGCGGCGGGTGCATACTGGCCCTACGTGCTCCGGGGTCGGTGTAATTCCGAGCCGGCGGTTACAGTCCGCGACCCGGCCGCAGCCAGCGGCCGGTTGACCTGGTGAAACTCCGGGACCGACGGTGAAAGTCCGGATGGGAGGCAGCACGAAGCAGGCCGTCGTGGCCTGGGCTGTCGGCGTCCCGCGCCGGGCCCGGTGAACGGGCGGCGTGTGACAGGTCCCCGGAGTTCGTCCGCACACCGACGAACGACCTGAGGACGACCACCACATGCACGCACTCGCACTGGCCGACGAGCAGAACGTCTTCCAGCACGCCATCGACGCCTCGATCACGATCGGGCCCTACGAGCTGCACTGGCTCGAGCTCATCGGCGTGCTCATCGGACTCGCCTCGGCCTACCTCGGCATGAAGCGCTGGGTCTGGGCCTGGCCTGTGGGCATCATCGCCAACGTCATGCTCTTCTTCGTCTACCTCGGCGCCGTCTTCGGGGCCGACGAGCGCATCCCACTCTTCGGCCAGGCCGGCCGGCAGGTGTTCTTCATCATCACGAGCATCTACGGCTGGTGGCGGTGGTCGCAGCTGCGCCGGCTGAACCACGCCGACGACCCGAGCGGTGCGGCGATCACGCCGCGCTGGGCGACCGTGCGCGAGCGCAGCGCGGTCATCGCCTTCTGGCTCGTGGGCACCGTCGTCGTGCACCAGGTCTTCGTCTGGCTGTGGAACCTGTCCCCGAACCCGTTCTTCACGCCGGAGTGGTGGTTCTACTGGTGCGACGCGTGGATCTTCGTCGGCTCGATCGTCGCGACGTACGCGATGGCCCGCGGATGGAACGAGTTCTGGCTGGCCTGGATCGGCGTGGACCTCGTCGGCGTGCCCTTCGGCTTCGCGACGGGCTACGTGCCGACGGCCATCCTCTACAGCTTCTACGGCCTCTTCGTCATCTACGGCTTCACGCAGTGGGTCAAGGCCTCGCGGGTGGAGGCCTCCGACGACGACGCGGAGCTCTCACGGGCGCTGGCGGGCTGACGAGCCGACGAGCTGCGACCGAGCCGACGCCACACCGACACCGACACACCGACACGAGCGACGACAAGCAACGCGATGAGCGACACAGCTTCCTCGGCCTGGATGCGACGAGCCCTCCACCTCGCCGCCTCCGGGCCGTGGCCGGACCCGAACCCGCGGGTCGGCTGCGTCCTCGTCGCTCCCGACGGCGCGGTCGTCGGTGAAGGTCACCACGACGGCGCCGGCACTCCGCACGCCGGGGTCGAGGCGCTTCGCGCCGCGGGTCCTTCGGCAGAGGGCTCGACGGCGTACCTCACCCTGGAGCCGTGCTCGCACACCGAACGCACGGGCGGGTGCGCCGACGCCCTCGTCGACGCGGGGGTCGCCCGGGTGGTCTTCGCCCAGTCCGACCCCAGCCCGGGAGCATCGGGTGGCGCCGAGCGGCTCCATGCCGCCGGTGTCGACGTCATCGGGGGAGTTCTCGCCGACGAGGCGGCCGAGCTCAACGACCGTTGGGCCCGCGGCGTGGCCCGTCGCCGACCCCTCGTCACCTGGAAGTTCGCGACCACCCTCGACGGGCGCAGCGCCGCCCTCGACGGCACGAGCCAGTGGATCACCGGTGAGGCGTCCCGCGCAGACGTGCACGAGCTGCGCGCCACCCGCGACGCCGTGCTCGCGGGCACGGGCACCGTGCTGACCGACGACCCGGGACTCACCGCGCGTATGCCGGACGGCGGCCTCTCGGACCCGCAGCCCCTGCGCGTCGTCATGGGCCTGCGTGACGTGCCGGCGACGGCGCGAGTGCACGACGCCCAGGGGGAGGTCCTGCACCTGCGGACCCATGATCCGGCCGAAGCTCTGCAAGCGCTGTGGCACAGGGGGATCCGTGATGTCTGGCTCGAGGGCGGAGCGACCCTGGCGGCGGCCTTCGTCACAGCCGGGCTCGTCGACGACGTCTACGCCTACCTCGCTCCGGCCCTTCTGGGCACCGGCCGGGCGGCCGTGGGCGACCTCGGCATCACCACCATCGCGCACGCGCGACGGCTCGAGGTGGTCGACGTCGCGGTCGTCGGGACGGACGTGCGCGTCCACGTGCGCCCGGTCGACGACACGGAAGCGCACCAGTGAGGAGATCACCGTGCGCTCCGGAGTCACCGAACAGCCGGTCCGGTCAGCGCGACCTGAGCGGTGGTCGGGTGGGCCGGACGGCGCCCGTAGGCTGGGCGCCGTGAAGAGCTTCGAGCAGCTGTATGCCGAGCTGGCCGACAGGGCCGCGAGCCGACCGGAGGGGTCGGGCACCGTCGCCCAGCTCGACGCCGGAGTCCACGCCATCGGCAAGAAGATCGTCGAGGAGGCAGCCGAGGTGTGGATGGCTGCTGAGTACGAGTCGAACGTCGAGGCCGCCGAGGAGATCAGCCAGCTGCTCTACCATCTGCAGGTCCTCATGATCGCCAAGGGCATCTCGCTCGACGACGTCTACACCCACCTCTGAGGACTTCCACCCCATGCTGCGAATCGCCGTGCCCAACAAGGGCTCACTGTCCGACGCGACCGTCGAGATGCTTCGCGAAGCGGGCTACCGCACGCGCCGTGACGGCAAGGAGCTCGTCGTCAGCGACGTCGAGAACGACGTCGAGTTCTTCTACCTGCGTCCTCGCGACATCGCCGTCTACGTCGGCTCCGGCACCGTCGACGCCGGCGTCACCGGGCGTGACCTGCTGCGCGACTCGGGCTCCGCCGCCGTCGAGGTCATGGCGCTCGGCTTCGGTGCCTCGACCTTCCGGTATGCCGCCCGGCCGGGTCAGGTCGCCTCCGTGGAGGCCATCGCGGGCCAGCGCGTCGCGACGTCGTATGCCGGCCTCGTCCGGGCCGACCTCGACTCGCGAGGGCTCTCGGCCGAGGTCGTGCGCCTCGACGGCGCAGTGGAGACCGCGATCACGCTGGGCGTGGCCGACGTCATCGCCGACGTCGTCGAGACCGGAACGACCCTGCGTCAGCAGGGTCTCGAGGTCTTCGGTGACCCGATCCTGCACTCGGAGGCCGTGCTGATCCGCGGCGACCGGCAGGGGGAGGCACAGGCCATCGAGGTGCTCCAGCGCCGTGTCGCCGGCGTCATCACGGCCCGCACCTACGTCATGCTCGACTACGACTGCCCCAAGGAGCTCGTCGACCGGGCCACCGAGCTGACGCCCGGGCTCGAGTCGCCGACGGTCTCGCCCATGCAGGACGAGGCCTGGGTTGCCGTCCGCGCGATGGTGCCGCGCGGGGGGAGGAACCGACTCATGGACGAGCTCTACGACCTCGGGGCCAGAGCGATCCTCGTCACGGACATCGCGGCGTGCCGCCTGTGACGCCGTGAGCGGCCAGGGCCCCGCCCCCACCGAGGATGCCTTCGCGCCCTTCCGCCCGCGGCGGGGCCGGGCGGTGGCGATGGTCGTCGTCTGGTCGTCGCTGCTCGTCTTCGGCGGCCTCGCGGCGCTGATGCCGGCCGAGACGCTCGGGCACTGGGGCATCATCGACCGCCTGATGTTCTTCGGGCTGGGTGTGGCGATCGCGGTCGTGGCCTGGCGCTACGCCTCGATCCGTGCGGTCCCGTCGCGCGACGGACTGCTCGTGCGCAACCTCGTGCTCTCACGGAGCCTGACCTGGCCCGAGATCATCGGGGTGCAGTTCGGCGGCGGCGAACCGTGGGTGAGCCTCGACCTCGACGACGGCGACACTCTCGCGGTCATGGCGATCCAGAGGGCGGACGGGGACGTGTCCGGGAAGGAGGCCTCCCGCCTCGCCGCCCTCGTGCAGGCCCTGGGTGAGTCACGCCACCATGACCCGGGCGTGGACGGCGCCGGGGGCCAGCCGTGAGCGACGGAGCCCGAGGGGAGCTGCCCCTCGACCGGACACCGACGCCCGAGCGGATGCGCCACGCCCTCGGACACTTCGCCACGGGAGTCACGGTCGTGACCGGCCTCACGACAGAAGCAGATCCGGTGGGCTTCGCCTGTCAGTCCTTCGCCTCGGTGTCGCTCGACCCGCCCCTCGTGCTCTTCTGCGCGGACCACCGGGGCCGGTCGTGGCCGCGGATGCGCGATGCCGGACGGTTCACCGTCAACGTGCTGGGCCACGGTCAGCGCGAGCTCGTCGAGCGCTTCGGCTCGTCCACCGGGCGTCGGTTCGAGGGCCTCGACTGGCTCCCGGCCCGCTCGGGCGGACCGGGTCTGCCGGGGGTGCTCATGCGCATCCACTGCGTCATCGAGCAGGTGCACGTCGCCGGCGACCACGATGTCGTCATCGGCCGCGTCGTCGAGCTCGAGGACGGGGAGTCCGGTCGGCCGATGCTCTTCTACCGCGGCCGGCTCAGCGTGACCGAGCGGCGCGCGCAGCTGGGCACCGACGAGGACGTCGAGGCGCTCGACGACTACTGGGGCTGAGACGTCGCCGGCGGGACCAGGCGCGCGAGCACGGCGGCGACCCGCACCGTTCGAAGGACCCCGGCGCCCCTGACGGCGGCATCGACCGTTGCCGGCGTCATTCGACGAGGCGCAGGTCGGGGCGCAGCCGCATCGCGACGATGCCCTGCACGACCCCCACGGCGGCGAGGACTGCCCAGACGAGCCCGAGCCCGCCCGTGACGTCGCGCACGAGTCCCATCGCGACCGGACCGACCGACGCGATCCCGTAGGAGGCGAAGAAGGCCATGCCCGTGAGGCGGCCGCTGGCGCCGGGCGTCGCGGCGTACCGCACGAGCAGCACGAGCCCGAGCGAGAACGACGCCCCCTGCCCCAGACCGACGATGGCGGCCCAGAGCCACGGCGCAGCGAGCGGTGCGAGCCAGACCCCGACGCAGCCGAGCGTCCCCAGGGCCGCGAAGGGCAGCAGCAGCCGCCGCATGTCGACGGTGCGGTCGCTGAGCACCGGCCCGACGAGACCCGAGACGATCTGCGTGCCGCTGAAGACCGCAGCGAGGTAGCCGGCCGACGCCGGTGACCAGCCCCGCTCGACGTACGTCGGCGCGAGCCACGTCACCGCCGAGTAGAAGGCCCACGACTGCAGCGCGAGGTAGGCGGCGACGAGCCAGGCGGTCGGGTGGCGCCACGGCAGCCTCCCCCTGGCGGTCTCGCCCGCGGTGTGGTGCGGGTTGGCCCGCACCGTGAACGGCGCCCAGGCCAGGGCACCGACGAGGGCGAGCACCGACCACGAGCCGAGCGACTGCTGCCACGAGCCGAAGCGGTCGGCCAGCGGCACGGACAGGGCAGAGCTGAGCGCCGCCCCACCCATCATGGCGAGCATGTAGAGGCCGGTGACGAGGCCGGCGCGCTCGGGTGGGAAGAAGGTCTTGACGAGCCGCGGCAGCAGCGTGCCGGCGAGGGCGATGCCGACCCCGGCCACGGCCGTGCCGACGTAGAGCACCGGCCACGAGTCGGCCGCGAACCGGCTGGCCGTGCCCGCGAGGATGGCGAGGATCGCCGCGAGCACCGCGGCCACCGCGCCGAGCCGGTGGGCGACGGCGGTCGCGGCCGGGGCGAACAGCCCCATGCAGAGGACCGGCAGCGTCGTCAGCGCTCCGGCTGCGGCGTGGCTGAGGCCGAGGTCGCTCGAGATGACGTCGAGCAGCGGGGGCACGCTCGTGATCGCGGTGCGCAGGTTGGCGGCGACAGCCACCAGCGCCAGCGCCATGACCCAGACGCCCGGCAGCGGCCGGGGCGAGGCGGTGCCGGCGGGCATCCGCCCTGGGGTCGGCTCCTGGACTGATCGTCGGAGCGCGCGTCGGGTCGCCGTCGAGCGGCGTCGGGTCGCCGTCGTCGGGGTCGTGGCCCGTCCGGTCGCGGCGGAAGGCCCGGGGCCCTCACGCAGCCGGGCTCGCCGGGGGCGCTCGTCGTGGGACGGGACGGGTCGGGACACCCTTCACAGACTAGAGGTGTCGATGACGAGGTCGGCGCGCTCCCTCGTCCGGTCGGCCGTGAAGAGTCGCGTCTCCTGGGCGGCCCAGCGCTCCCAGTGCGGTCGGTAGCCCTCACCGTCGCGCGCGAGGCCGCGCGCCCATCCGGAGCGCTCGGTCGGCCTCGACGAAGACGCGCACCGCGGCATACCCCCCGGCCGGTGCGACACTGCTGCCGCAGCCGTCGACGACGAGGAAGCGCGACGGCGGCACCTCTCGGACGCCCCGCCACTCGTCGTGCACCCAGCTCCACACCCTGTATGCCGCCGGGCTGCCCTCGGCGATGGGCCGCAGCACCTGGTCGACGAGCAGCGCGGGTGCGGCGGCGAGCCCGTCCCAACCCGGGTAGACGAGGTCGAGATGGACCACCTGCACGGTGCCGACCGGCTCCAGCGCGGCGGACACGCCGGCGGCCAGCGTGGTCTTGCCCGACCCGCTCGGCCCGTCGAGCGCGACGACGACCGTCTCGCCACACCGGGGCTCGGACTGCTCGGCGAGCGCGACGACGGCGTCGACGTCCTCCGTACGTGCGCGGGCGGTGCGCTCGTGCCACATGGCGGCGACCCTACCCGTGCGGGGCACCGCGGCCCGCTGGCCTAGATTTGGCGCATGCCGGTCGCCACCAGGGTCATCGCCTGCCTCGACGTCGACGCGGGTCGCGTCGTCAAGGGCGTCAACTTCGAGAACCTTCGTGACGCCGGAGACCCGGTCGAGCTGGCCAAGGCCTACGACGCGCAGGGCGTCGACGAGCTGACCTTCCTCGACGTGACGGCGAGCAGCGGCGACCGCGAGACGACCTATGAGGTCGTGCGGCGCACCGCGGAGCAGGTCTTCATCCCGCTCACGGTCGGCGGGGGGGTGCGCGCCGTGGACGACGTCGACCGGCTGCTGCGGGCGGGGGCCGACAAGGTGGGGGTCAACACCGCGGCCATCGCGAGGCCCGAGCTGATCTCCGAGATCGCCGCTCGTTTCGGTGCGCAGGTCCTCGTGCTGTCGGCCGACGTCCGCCGACGACTCGGCGACGACGGACGCCCGACCGACGACTTCGTCATGACGACGCACGGCGGCCGCACCGCGGTCGACCTCGACGCCGTGGAATGGTGCGCGCGCGCGGCGGAGCTCGGCGCGGGCGAGATCCTGCTCAACTCCATGGACGCCGACGGCACGAAGGACGGCTTCGACCTCGAGCTCATCCGTCGGGTGCGGGCCGCCGTGTCCGTGCCGGTCATCGCGAGCGGGGGGGCCGGCCGCGTCGAGGACTTCGCGCCGGCGGTGCGCGCCGGCGCGGACGCGGTGCTCGCCGCGAGCGTCTTCCACTACGGCGATCTCACCGTCGGGCAGGTCAAGGACGCGCTGCGCGCGGCCGGGCTCGACGTGCGCTGAGCCCGCCGGACGGCAGACGTCGGCGACGCCTGCGCCCGACGCGTCAGGAGACGCCGAGGTCGGAGGCCTGCAGGGCGGCGATGTCGTCGGCGTCGCCCGACAGCTCGACCCGCGCGACGGCCTGGCGGCCGTAGGCGTAGAGGACGAGCTCGGCGGGCGTGCCGCGCACGACGACGGTGCCGTGCGAGTCGGGCAGCTTGGCCGAGTGCCGGCCGTGCCCCTCGGCGATGAGCACGATGCCGGTCGGGGACTTGCGGAACACCAGGCGGGCGCTGCGTCGCAGGGAGACCCACAGGGCGTGCTGGAGGTTGCCGGCGAGCTCGCGGGGCTCCCAGTCCGGCTGAGCCCGGCGCACGTCCTCGTGGTGCACGAAGAACTCCACCAGGTTCGTCACCTCGTCGACCTTCGCGACGTGCACCGGGTTCCACGCCGGGGCGCCTTCGCGCACCCGCTCGACGAGCGCCGCCCAGTCACCGTGAGCCATGCGCGTCTGCTCGCGCTCGAGCCGTCCGCGCAGCAGGGGCACCCAGGCGCCGAGGGACAGGTCCGGGCGGCGCTCGCGGATGACGAGGTGTGCAGCGAGGTCGCGCGCGTCCCAGCCTTCGCACCTCGTCGGGGCATCAGGGCCGACGCGAAGCAGCTCGTCGCAGAGCAGGTGGCGTTCGGAGAGGGCGTGGCGGGTCATGGGCCCCATCCTCGCAGCAGCCCGGGGCGAGAACTCGCTGGCCCCGTGCGCTGGCGGTTGCCTAGGGTCGACGGGGTGATCGAGCTCGTACGACCGACCGTGGACCTCCGGGACTCGTGGTGGGAGCTCGTCGACGCCTTCGCCGGCGACACCATCCACGGGTCGAGCTACCGGGCGGCCGACCGTGACGTGCTGAGTGACCCTCACGCGTTCGCCGAATGGGTCGCCTGGCTGGGCCGTCAGGAGCGACCGGACGAGCCGCTGCCGCCCGAGCGGGTGCCCTCGTCGCACCGCTGGATCGTCGAGGACGGCCGTGTCGTGGGCACGATCGCGATCCGCCACGCGCTGACGCCCTCCCTCGTCGTCGAGGGCGGTCACATCGGGTATGCCGTCAAGCCGGCCGATCGCGGACGCGGCGTGGCGAGCGCCGCCCTGTCCCTCGCCCTCGACCACGCGGCCCGGCGCGGCATCGACCCCGCGCTCGTGACGTGCGACGTCGACAACGTGGCGTCGGCCCGCACCATCGACCGGGCTGTGCGTGAGCGTGGCGGCCTGGTCGAGGACTCAGCGGGGCGGCGTCCGCCGGACGTGGGTGCGCACGGGTGCGACGAGCGGACCCGCTCGGCACGGCCGACCTCGAGACCGCGCCCGCGCGGCTCGTGCTGGTGCCCCACGAGCGGGCGCAGGCGCTCATCTCGGGTGGTGTCGGGGGCGAGACGCCGCTCGGCTACCCGCGCCAGGACGACCTCGACGCGCTCGCGATGGTCCGCGAGGGGGTGCTGGACCCGTGGTCGGTGCGCGAGATCGTTCGGCGCGGCGGACGATGAGGCCGTCGGCACGATCGGGTTCCTCGGCCCGCCTGACGGGCGGGGGAGCGTCGAGATCGGCTACGGGCTGGTGGAGGCGGCGCGCGGGTCGGGCCTGATGACCGTCGTGCTCGGAGCGATGGTGCGCGCGGCCGAGGCGGCGGGCGCCCATGTCGTCGGCGCACACCGAGAGCTGACAACGTCGCGAGCCACCGGGTACTGGCCCGTCAAGGATTCGTCCTCGCCGGTGACGACGGCTCAGGGGAATGGCTCTGGGTCAGAGCCGGTTCGGCCGCTGTCGGTGGCCCGTGAGAGGCTGAGAAGTCGTGTCGGACCCACCCAGGAGAGCCTCACCCGTGAACGAACCGCCGTCCTCGACCCTGCGCGAAGGGCTGGCCGTCATCGCTCGCGGCATCAAGGGTCAGCCTCGCTGGTTCTCGCTCGCCGTCGTCGGCAGCGTCATCTACGGCGTCATGACCGTGATGACGGCGTGGGCGATCGGCTGGGTGGTCGAGCACGAGATCTCGCCGGCCATCGCGGCAGGCACGGTGACGGCGCAGCAGCTCTGGACGATCGGCGGGGTGCTCGGCCTCGTCGTGCTCGTCACCGTCACCGGCGTCCTGGGGCGACGCCTGGCCGGAGGCGTGGCGATGTTCAACCTCGGAGCGATGTACCGCCGCCGGGTCACGCGGCAGTACCTCCGGTTGCCGCTGTCCTGGCACCACAGCCACCCCTCGGGGCAGCTGCTGTCCAACGCCAACGCGGACGTCGAGGCGACGTGGAACATCTTTGCTCCGCTGCCGATGGCGCTCGGCGTCGTCGTCATGCTCGTCTTCGGCATCGTGCAGATGGTCATCATCGACCCCTGGCTCGCGCTCGTCGGGGTGACGGTCTTCCCGATGCTGTTCCTGGCCAACGTCGCGTTCCAGCGCGCGATGTCCCCGAGGGTGACGCTCGCGCAGCAGCTGCGTGCCGACGTCTCCGAGGTCGCGCACGAGAGCTTCGAGGCCGGGCTCATCGTCAAGTCCCTCGGACGTGAGGACCACGAGGCCGAGCGCTTCCGGGAGGTGACCCACGCGCTGCGCGACGCCAACATCCAGGTCGGACGCACCCGTGGGCGGTTCGACCCGGCCATCGAGGCGATCCCCACCATCGGCACCCTCGCGGTGCTCTTCGTCGGCACGCTCCGCGTCAGCGGCGGCTACCTCAGCGCCGGTCAGGTCGTGCAGGTCGCCTACCTCTTCTCCATCCTCGCCTTCCCGGTGCGAGCCCTCGGGTGGGTGCTCGCCGAGCTGCCGCGCGCCGTCGTGGGGTGGAAGCGCGTGTCGGCGGTGCTCGACGCCAAGGGCGGCATGGCCTTCGGCGACCGCTCGCTGCCGCGCGGACGCTCGAGCCGGCTGCAGGCCGAGGGCGTCGCCTACGCCTACGAGGTCGAGAACGACGCCGGCGAGATCGACCTCAACCCGGCCCTCGTCGACGTGACGCTCGACGTCGCGCCCGGCTCGACCATCGCCGTCGTCGGCCCCACCGGCAGCGGCAAGTCGACCCTGACCAACGTCCTCATGCGCCTCGTCGACCCCGACAGCGGTGAGGTGCTCGTCGACGGCATCGACCTGCGCGAGGTCCGCCACGGCGGCGTCAGCGAGGTGGCGGCACTCGTCGCCCAGCAGACCTTCATGTTCGACGACAGCGTGCGCGGCAACGTCACCCTCGGCGTCGACCACGACGACGAGGCCGTCTGGCGCGCGCTCAACGTCGCCCAGGGCGCCGGCTTCGTGGAGCGACTGCCCGAGGCCCTCGACACCCACGTCGGCGAACGCGGCGCCAGCCTGTCCGGTGGCCAGCGCCAGCGCATCGCTCTGGCCCGCGCCATCATCCGCGATCCGCAGCTGCTCATCCTCGACGACGCCACCTCCGCCGTCGACCCGAGCGTCGAGCAGGCCATCCTCGCCCGACTTCGCGAGGCGAGCTCCGGCACGACGGTGCTCGTCGTCGCCTACCGGATGGCCACGATCCTGCTGGCCGACGAGGTCGTCTACCTCGAGGAGGGCCGGGTCGTCGACCACGGCACCCACGCCCAGCTGCTCGAACGGTGCGTCGGCTACGAACGCCTCGTCACGGCATACGCCCGTGAGGCCGCCGAACGCGCGGCGCTGGCGGCGGAGGAGGCCGACGACCTCGTCGACTTCGAGGCGGACTACGAGCAGGTCGAGGAGGTGTCGCGATGAGCTTCCGGTCGCAGGCCCTCGTCGAGCACCACGGCATCGCGACGGGCAAGGAGATGTCCACGGGCGCCACGCTGAAGCGTGGCCTCCACCTCTCGCCCGAGCTGAGCCACGGCATCTGGGTCACCGTGTGCCTCGCCGTGCTCTCGACTCTCGGGCGCGTGCTCGTGCCCTTCGTCGTCCAGCGGATCACCGACGAGGGTCTCCTCGCCGACAGCGGTCCCGACATGGCGGTCGTCGCCCGCTACATCGGTATCGCGCTGGTCGGTGTGGTCGTGACGGCCTTCTCGGCATACTTCGTCAACGTCCGGCTCTTCCGGGCGTCCGAGAACGGCCTGTCGACCTTGCGGCTCAAGGCGTTCCGACACATCCACGACCTCGCGATGCTGACGCAGAACACCGAGCGCCGCGGTTCGCTGGTCTCGCGCGTGACATCAGACGTCGACACGATCTCGATGTTCGTGCAGTTCGGCGGGCTGATGCTCATGATCAACCTCGCGCAGATCACCCTCGCGACGGTGCTGATGCTCGTCTACAGCCCGCCGCTGGCCCTCGTCGTGTGGCTCTGCTTCGTGCCGCTCTTCCTCATCATCCGCAAGTTCCAGGGCATCGTCGGGCGCGCTTACACCCGGGTGCGCGAACGGGTCGGCGACATGCTCGGCGCCATCTCCGAGGCCGTCGTCGGCGCACAGGCCATCCGCGCCTACGGCGTCGAGGAGCGCACGTCCGAGCGCATCGACGCCAGCGTGGAGGCGCATCGCAAGGCAGCGATCGGGGCGCAGGCCCGCTCCGTCTTCGCCTTCACGTCCGGCCAGCTCGTGTCGGGCCTGACAACCGCCGTCGTGCTGGTCGTCGGCACCGTCCTGGCCGTGAACGGGTGGCTCACCCTCGGTGAGCTGCTCGCGTTCCTCTTCCTCGTCAACCTCTTCACGATGCCGGTGCAGCAGGCGACCGAGATCCTCAACGAGATGCAGAACGCCGTTGCCGGCTGGCGTCGGGTGATCGGCATCATCGACACGCCGGCCGACGTCTCCGACCCAGCCGAGGAGGGCGTCGAGCTGCCCCGCGGGCCGATCACGGTCCAGTTCAGCGGCGTCGGCTTCGCCTATCCCGGTGGCGCACCGGTGCTGCACGACATCGACCTCACCATCGCGCCCCGGAGCCGGGTCGCGATCGTCGGCGAGACCGGCTCCGGCAAGTCGACGCTCGCCAAGCTGCTGACCCGCCTGATGGACCCCACGTCGGGCCGCGTGCTGCTCGACGGCACCGACCTCGAGACCATCCGCTTCTCCTCGCTGCGATCGCGCGTCGTGCTCGTGCCGCAGGAGGGCTTCCTCTTCGACGGCACACTGCTGGACAACATCCGCTTCGGCCGTCCCGAGGCGAGCGAGGCAGACATCGAGCGCACCCTCGCCGAGCTCGGTCTCGACCAGTGGGTCGCCACCATGCCGCTGGGCCTGGCGACCGAGGTCGGCCAGCGTGGGGAATCGCTGTCGGCGGGGGAGCGGCAGCTGGTAGCGCTGGCCCGGGCCTACCTCGCCGACCCCGACCTGCTCGTCCTCGACGAGGCGACCTCGGCCGTCGACCCGAGCACCGAGGTGCGGCTCCAGCGGGCGCTCGACTCCCTGACCCGCGGGCCGCACGTCGATCGCGATCGCGCACCGTCTCTCGACGGCCCAGGCCGCCGACGAGGTGATCGTCGTGGACGCCGGTCGCATCGTCGAGCGGGGCCCGCACTCCGAGCTGGTGCGCCTCGGCGGCGTCTACGCCCGGTTGCACGACTCCTGGGTCAGCCAGCAGCAGGCCGTCTGACCTGCTTGCCGTCGTGGTCCTCAAGCGCGCGTCGTGCGGCGTCGCCGGGACCCGGCAGAATGTCCGGGTGAGCCTCACCGATCCCGCCGACCCCACAACCGACCCCAACCGACTCGACCCCTCGATCGCCGACCTGCTCAAGCGGGACGAGCACGGGCTCATCGCGGCCGTGGTGCAGCAGCACGACTCGGGCGACGTGCTCATGGTCGGCTGGATGGACGACGAGGCGCTGCGCCGCACCCTCACCGAGGGCCGTGTCACCTTCTGGTCGCGCAGCCGTCGGGAGTACTGGCGCAAGGGCGACACGAGCGGTCACGTCCAGTGGGTCAAGGGGGTCCGGCTCGACTGCGACGGCGACGCCCTCCTCGTCGCGGTCGACCAGGTGGGCGCCGCCTGCCACACCGGTGACCGCACCTGCTTCGACTCCCGGGTCCTCCTGGCCAGCGACCGGGTCGCCCGCCACGTCGCGCGCCGGGTCGCCCGCCGGGTCTCCCGCCACGTCGCCCGCCGGGTCGCCCGCAGGGTCTCGGGCCACGTCGCCCGCGGCGTCGCGTCCGCCACGTGACCACCGGCCCGCCCGCGTGACCGCCCGAACCGCTCGCCCCTGCTGACCCCGGCAGACGGTGCGCCGCACGAGCCGGCCCGCTCGACTGGCGGTCCCCGCGGCGCGGCGGACGGGCTCGTGGGCAACAATGACCCGGTGCCAGACACGACCACCTCGCTCACCGCTGCGCCTGCGCCCCACGCCGACCTGTCGTGGGGGCAGACCTGGCCGAGCCTGCAGGTGTTCACCGAGCTGGCGCTCGAGCACCGCCGCGTCATCCCGGTCGTGCGCCGCCTCCTCGCCGACAGCGAGACTCCCGTCGGGGTCTACCGCAAGCTTGCGCGCGACGAGCCGGGCACCTTCCTGCTCGAGTCGGCGGAGCACGGGGGCGTCTGGTCGCGCTACTCCATCGTCGGCGCCCACTGCGCGGCCACGCTCACCGAGCGGGACGGCGAGACCCACTGGATCGGCGAACCGCCCGTCGGTCTGCCGACCACCGGCGACCCGACCGAGGCGCTGCGGGACACGGTCGCGGCCCTCTCGACCGACCGCATCCCGGGCCTGCCACCGCTGACCGGTGGCATGGTCGGCGCCATCACCTACGACGCGGTGCGGCGCTGGGAGCGGGTCCCCGACACCGGCCGTGACGAGCTGCACCTGCCCGAGCTGGCCATGATGCTCGCGACCGACCTCGCCGTCTTCGACCACAGCGACGGCTCGCTGCTGCTGGTCGCCAACGCCGTGAACCACGACGCCACCGACGAGCGCATCGAGGACGCCTGGGCAGATGCCGTCGCGCGGCTCGACCGGATGACCGCGGAGCTCGCCGAGGCCGCGCCGAGCACCGTCGCGACGATCGAGCCGATTGCGAGCGAGCCGAGCAGCAGCCACACGCAGGAGCAGTTCGAGGCGATGGTCGAGGACGCCAAGGAGGCGATCCGCGCGGGCGAGGCGTTCCAGATCGTCGTCTCCCAGCGCTTCACGGTGCCGTGCCGCGCCCAGGCCCTCGACGTCTACCGCGCCCTGCGGGTCAGCAACCCGAGTCCCTACATGTACCTCCTGCGCCTGCCGCACCCCGACGGCTCGGCCTACGACGTCGTCGGGTCGAGCCCCGAAGCGCTCATCAAGGTCACCGGTCGGCAGGCCATCACCCACCCGATCGCGGGGTCCCGGCCGCGGGGCAAGGGCCCCGACGACGACGCCCACCTCGCCGAGGAGCTGCTGGGCGACGCGAAGGAGCGGGCCGAGCACCTCATGCTCGTGGACCTCTCGCGCAACGACCTCCAGCGCATCTGCCGCGCCGGCACCGTCGACACCGTCGACTTCATGTCGGTGCGCCGCTACAGCCACATCATGCACATCGAGTCGACCGTCGTCGGTGACCTGCGCGAGGGACGCAGCGCCTACGACGCGCTCGTCGCCACGTTCCCGGCCGGCACGCTGAGCGGCGCCCCCAAGCCGCGCGCCATGGCGCTCATCGACCGCTACGAGGGCGTTCGGCGAGGCCTCTACGGCGGGGTCGTCGGCTACCTGGACTTCGCGGGCGACCTCGACATGGCGATCGCCATCCGCACGGCGCTCATCAAGGACGGCCTGGCGCACGTTCAGGCCGGCGCCGGGATCGTCGCCGACTCGGTGCCGCACCTCGAGTTCGAGGAGACCGTGCACAAGGCGGCCGCGGCCCTGCGCGCCGTGGCGGCCGCAGCCGGCCTGCGCCCGGTCACGCGCGAGGCGAAGCAGTGAGGCTCTCGAAGCGGTATGCCGCCCTCGTGGTGCTCGTGCCGGCGGCCCTCCTGCTGCTGGCGACGACCCGGCCGTGGGTGGTCGGGGAGGCACGTGACGTGCTCAGCTCCGGGACCACCGAGGTGACCGGCGGCGCCGCCGCACCGGGCGTGGTCGGCCTCGTCGTCGTCGTCATCGTCGCGCTGCTCGGGCTGATGACCGGTGGCCGCGTGATCAAGGCGGTCACCGGCGTCGTGCTCGTGCTGGCGGCCGGCGGTGCCCTCGCCCTGACCGCCCTCGTGGTGCTGCGCCCGGTCGACGCGGTGGCGGCCGCCGTCGCCCGGGATCTCGCCCGCACGACTGCGCCGCAGGCGACCGGCACGACGACAACGTGGGGCTGGGTCGCCCTCGTGCTCAGCGGGATGCTGCTCGCCGGCGCCGTCGCGGCCGCCGTGTCGGGCCGCACCTGGGCCGGGCTGTCGTCACGCTACGAGCGGGGCGAGCGGCCGGCTGCCGGTCCGCGTGGTCAGGTGCGCAGCACCTGGGACGAGCTGAGCGACGGCGGCGACCCGACCCTGCGAGACGCCCCCGACCAGACCTGACACAATGTGCTGCGTCGGCGCACACCGGCCTGGAGCCGACCGAACGAGAGGGGACGCCATGGAAGACGAGCACGAGGACCACGGTCACAGCACGGCCGCCTGGACCGGGGTCGGCATCATCCTGGTCGGCTCCGCCATCGCCGCCGTCGGCGTGCTGGTGTCCAACATGCTGCTCGGCATCATCGGAGCGGTCGTCATCGTCGCCGGCGCCGCCGCGGGCAAGCTGCTCTCGATGGCCGGCTACGGCAGCGGCGGCCACCACGCGCAGGCCGGCTCGGTCGTCGACGCCCCCGACGAGGTCGGCGCCGAGACCCGCGGCAAGAGCTGAGAGCGGTGCCGACAGTCCTCGACGGGATCATCGACGGCGTCCGTGAGGACCTCGAGCGCCGTCGCGCCGTGACCCCGCTGGCCGAGCTCGAGCAGCGCATCACAGCGGCCGCCCCCGCGCTCGACCCGATGCCCGGCATTCGCGCGGCGCCGGGCGTGGCCGTCATCGCCGAGGTCAAGCGGGCCAGCCCGAGCAGAGGGGCGATCGCCGACATCGCCGATCCGGGCCGTCTGGCCCAGGCGTATGCCGCCGGCGGAGCGAGCGCGATCAGCGTGCTCACGGAGCAGCGCCGGTTCAGCGGCAGCCTGGCCGATCTCGACGAGGTGCGCGCGGCCGTGTCCACTCCCTTGCTGCGCAAGGACTTCATCGTCGAGGCCTACCAGGTCGCCGAGGCACGTGCCCACGGAGCCGACCTGATCCTGCTCATCGTCGCCGCCCTCGACGACCACCTCCTGCGAGACCTGCACGACCAGGCCGGCGAGCTCGGCATGACGGCCCTCGTCGAGGTGCACGACGCGAGCCGAGCTCGATCGCGCGCTCGCCCTCGAGCCGGTGCTCGTCGGCGTCAACGCCCGCGACCTCAAGACCCTCAGGGTCGACCCCCGCACCGTCACCGGCCTGCTGCCGCGCGTCCCCTCCGGGGTCGTCGGCGTCGCCGAGAGCGGCGTGACCGGGCCGGCCGACGTCGCCGACTACGTGCGCGCGGGCGCTGGAGCGGTGCTCGTGGGAGAGGCGCTCGTGCGCGACGGCGCTCCCGAGCACGCGGTGCGCGGGCTCGTCGAGGCCGCCGCCGCAGCACGCGCACCGCAGCACACCGGCGCCACCCAGGAGTGAGCATGTCAACGCAATCGCACGTGCCGGCATACGGCCGGTTCGGCGGCTTCGGCGGACGCTACGTCCCGGAGGCTCTGATCCCCGCCCTCGAGCAGCTCGAGGAGGTCTGGCGCAAGGCCGTCGTGGACCCGGAGTTCGTCGGCGAGCTCGAGCGGCTGCAGCGCACCTACACCGGTCGACCCAGCATCATCACCGAGGTGCCGCGCTTCGCGCAGCACTGCGGCGGCGCCCGCGTCATCCTCAAGCGCGAGGACCTCAACCACACCGGCTCACACAAGATCAACAACGTGCTCGGGCAGGCGCTGCTGACCCGGCGGATGGGCAAGACCCGAGTCATCGCCGAGACCGGCGCCGGCCAGCACGGCGTCGCGACGGCGACGGCGGCGGCCCTGCTCGGGCTCGAGTGCGTCGTCTACATGGGACGCAAGGACACCGAGCGCCAGGCGCTCAACGTCGCCCGGATGCGGCTGCTCGGCGCCACCGTGGTGCCCGTCGACAACGGCAGCAAGACCCTCAAGGACGCCGTCAACGAGGCGTTCCGTGACTGGGTCGCCAACGTCGCGACGACGCACTACGTGCTCGGCACCGTGACCGGGCCCCACCCCTTCCCGGAGATGGTGCGCGACTTCCACCGGGTCATCGGGGTCGAGGCGCGTCAGCAGGTCCTCGACCTCGTCGGCCGACTCCCCGACGCCGTGCTCGCGTGCGTGGGCGGCGGCTCCAACGCCATGGGGATCTTCCACCGCTTCGTCGACGACCGCTCCGTCCGGCTCATCGGCTTCGAGGCCGGCGGCGAGGGCGTGGCCACCGGCAGGCACGCCGCACGCTTCGCTGCTGGTGTCCCCGGCGTCCTGCACGGCGCCTATACCTATGTCATGCAGGACGACGACGGCCAGACCACCCCGTCGCACAGCGTCTCCGCGGGGCTCGACTACCCCAGCGTCGGCCCGGAGCACGCGTACCTGCTCGAGTCGGGGCGCGCGGAGTACCGCCCGATCACCGACGACGAGGCGATGGAGGCCTTCTCGCTGCTGTCCCGCACGGAGGGCATCCTGCCCGCGATCGAGAGCGCCCACGCCCTCGCCGGCGCGCTCCAGGTGGGGCGCGAGCTCGGGCCGGACGCGGTCCTGCTCGTGAACCTCTCAGGTCGCGGTGACAAGGACGTGCACACGGCCGCCGCCTGGTTCGGGCTCATCGACGAGCAGGGCGGCACGGTGCTTCCGAGTGACGGGCCGAGTGACGGGCCGAGTGACAAGCCGAGTGGCGGCCCGCGCGTCGGTGCGTCGGCATCCGGTGCGCCGGGTCGCGCGGCTCTCGCCTCCGACGACGGGGCCAAGGGCATGGGAGAGCAGCAGTGAGCGTCGGGCCCGTCCTCGAGGCGTGCCGCACGCAGGGGCGAGCCGCCCTCATCGGCTACCTGCCCGTGGGGTTCCCGTCCGTGGAGGGGTCCATCGAGGCGATGCGGGTGCTCGTCGACAGCGGCGTCGACATCATCGAGATCGGCGTCCCGTACAGCGACCCGGTCATGGACGGCCCCGTCATCCAGGACGCCGCCGTGCGCGCTCTCGAGGCCGGCGTGCGCCTGAGTGACATCTTCACCGCGGCGAGCGCCGTCTCCGGTGCCGGCGCCGGAGCGCTCGTCATGACGTACTGGAACCCGGTCCTGCGCTACGGCGTCGAGCGCTTCGCCGCAGACCTCGCTGCCGCGGGCGGGGCGGGCCTCATCACACCCGACCTCATCCCCGACGAGGCCGGCGAGTGGATCGCCGCGGCCGACGCCCACGAGCTCGACCGGGTCTTCCTCGTGGCCCCGAGCTCCACGCCCGAGCGGCTCCAGAAGGTCACCGCCGCCTGCCGAGGCTTCGTCTATGCCACGGCGGTCATGGGCGTCACGGGCGCGCGCACCACCCTCGGTGCGGCGGCCGACACGCTCGTCTCGCGGGCCCGTGAGGCCACCGACCTGCCGGTCTGCGTCGGCGTCGGCGTCTCCACGGGCGAGCAGGCGGCCGAGGTCGCCTGCTTCGCCGACGGAGTCATCGTCGGTTCGGCCCTGGTGCGGTGTCTCACCGAGGCGGACACCCCGAGTGCCGGCCTCGAGGCCCTGGGATCGCTGGCTCGCGAGCTCGCTGCCGGCGTACGGAGGGGCCGCTCATGAGCCTGCTCAGCGGCATACCGACTGCTCTGTCAGGACTACCCGGCCTGGCAGCCGAACTGCCCTCGCCGAGCGTCGGCGTGTGGCATCTCGGACCACTGCCCGTGCGCGGCTACGCGCTGTGCATCCTCGCCGGCATCGTCGTCGCAGTCTGGCTGACGCAGCGCCGGTTGACGGCGATCGGCTACCGGCCGGGCGTCGCCATCGACATCTCCGCCTGGGCGGTGCCCTTCGGCATCGTGGGGGGACGCCTCTACCACCTCATCACGACGCCGCAGCCGTACTTCGGGTCCGGCGGCGACCCGTGGCGCGCCTTCGCGATCTACGAGGGCGGTCTGGGCATCTGGGGCGCCATCGCCCTGGGTGCGGTCGGTGCGCTCATCGGCTGCCGCAAGAACGGCGTGACCTTCCGCGACTTCGTCGACGCCGCGGCCCCCGGCGTGGCGATCGCGCAGGCCATGGGACGCTTCGGCAACTGGTTCAACAACGAGATCTACGGCGCTGCCACCGACCTGCCGTGGCGGCTGCGGATCTACGACTGGGACACCAGTGCCGGCCGAGCCGTCGTCGACGCCTCCGGCAACCCGATCGTCAAGGGCTACTTCCACCCGACGTTCCTCTACGAGGCGCTCTGGTGCCTGCTCCTCGCCGCGGTGCTGATCTGGATGGGACGACGCTTCACCCTCAAGCCCGGTCAGATCTTCGCGGCCTACGTCACGGGCTATCCGATCGGGCGCATCGTCATCGAGAGCATGCGCACCGACGAGGCGAACCTCATCCTCGGTCATCGGGTCAACACGTGGGTCTCGATCCTCGTCTTCCTCCTCGGCCTCTTCCTGTGGTTCCACTTCGGGCGGATGTCAGGCGAGCGTGGACCCGGCGCTGTGCACCGACCTGACGGCGGGGGCGCTCGTGCCGCCGACGATGGCGGCGACAGCGGACCCGGCGAGGCGGCCGGAGATCCTCCCGATGGGGCGGCCGGCGACGCGGAGAAGCCCGCCGCCGAGAACGCCCCGGAGCAGACCGCGCATCGGACCCCGCATCAGACCGCGCGTCAGACCTCGGAGCAGACCCCCTCACAGCGCGGCTCGACCGGCACCTGACGGCCACGTCCCGCCGGTGGTGCAGGGACCCGACGCACTCTGCGAGCACGACGTCTCAGGATCTGGAATCTGGCGTATCAACAGATAGGACGACGGCATGCTCCGTTATCGTCCTAACCAACGCCTGTGGCCAGTGCCGCCCACTCGCCATTCGTCATGCCGTCGGCCCTTCGAGGGACACCACCGGGGCCCAGTCAGAAGGACGGTGGAGATGTCGCCGCACAGCCGCACCCTCTTCAGCGCTCAGCCGCCGGACTCCGGCCTCTATCGCCGGGAGTTCGAGCACGACGCCTGTGGGGTGGCCCTGATCGCGACGATGCGCGGGAGTGCCGGGCACGACATCGTCGAGCACGCGCTGACGGCGTTGCGCAACCTCGACCACCGTGGCGCCACTGGAGCCGACCCGCTCGTGGGCGACGGCGCCGGCATCCTGCTCCAGGTCCCCGACGAGTTCTTCCGGGAGACGGTGCCGTTCACGCTGCCCAACAGCGGGGCGTATGCCGTCGGCATGGCCTTCCTGCCGCCGAATCCCATCGAGCGCGCAGCCGCCAAGGCCCGTATCGAGGAGCTGGCGGTCGCCGAGAGCCTCAAGGTCCTCGGCTGGCGGGAGGTGCCTGTCGGCGCCGAGCTCGTCGGCAAGGTTGCCCGGGACTGCATGCCGTCGTTCGAGCAGCTCTTCGTCAGTAGTGCCATGGGGCGCCAGGTCGCCCTGGGGCTCGACCGGCTGGCCTTCTGCCTGCGCAAGCGCGCCGAGCGTGAGGCCGACGTCTACTTCGCCTCGCTGAGCTCGCGCACCATCGTCTACAAGGGGATGCTGACCACCGGCCAGCTCGAGCCGTTCTTCCCCGACCTGTCCGACCCACGCTTCGCCACCGAGCTCGCCCTCGTGCACTCGCGCTTCTCGACGAACACGTTCCCGTCGTGGCCGCTGGCGCACCCGTACCGGTTCGTGGCCCACAACGGCGAGATCAACACCGTCAAGGGCAACCGCAACTGGATGCGGGCCCGCGAGAGCCAGCTGACCTCCGACATCATCCCCGGCGACCTCGAGCGGGTCTTCCCGATCTGCACCCCTGATGCGTCCGACTCGGCGAGCTTCGACGAGGTGCTCGAGCTGCTGCACCTCGGCGGTCGCTCGCTGCCGCACGCGGTGCTGATGATGATCCCCGAGGCGTGGGAGAACCACGCGACGATGGATCCCGCCCGCAAGGCATTCTACGAGTTCCACTCGACGTTCATGGAGCCGTGGGACGGCCCGGCCAACGTGTGCTTCACGGACGGCACGCTCGTCGGTGCGGTCCTCGACCGCAACGGGCTGCGCCCGGGCCGGTATGCCGTGACCGACGACGGTCTCGTGGTCCTCGCTTCCGAGTCCGGCGTCATCGAGCTCGACCCCGAGCACGTGGTCCAGCGCGGTCGACTGCAGCCCGGCAGGATGTTCCTCGTCGACACCGAGCACGGCCGCATCGTCGGCGACGAGGAGATCAAGACCTCGCTCGCTGCGGCCCGGCCCTATGCCGAGTGGCTGCACGCCGGCCTCATCCGGATGAAGGACCTGCCCGAGCGGGAGCACATCGTGCACACGGCGGCCTCCGTGCAGCGCCGACAGCAGACGTTCGGCTACACGACCGAGGAGCTGCGCATCCTGTTGACGCCGATGGCAAGGGCCGGTGCCGAGGCGCTCGGGTCCATGGGCACCGACACGCCCATCGCCGTCCTCTCGTCACGGCCCCGGCTGCTCTTCGACTACTTCACCCAGCTCTTCGCCCAGGTGACGAACCCGCCCCTCGACGCGATCCGTGAGGAGCTCGTCACCTCTCTCGCCACCCTCCTCGGGCCCGAGGGCAACGCGCTGT
Source organism: uncultured Actinomycetota bacterium (assembly GCA_963816385.1). GTDB lineage: Bacteria > Actinomycetota > Actinomycetes > Actinomycetales > Dermatophilaceae > CAWFKL01. The sequence goes on along the minus strand of CAWFKL010000005.1, from coordinate 423,072 downwards.
CGGCGTCCCCGGCGCACGCCCGCCAGCTCGTCCTGGACTTCCCGGTCATCGACAACGACGAGCTCGCCAAGATCGTCCACATCAACGCCGACGGCGACCTGCCCGGCTACGCGACGCACGTCGTGCGCGGCCTCTACGACGTCACCGGCGGAGCCGGCGCCATGCGTGAGCGTCTCGAGGAGATCTTCGCCGAGGTCTCGGAGGCGATCCGGCGCGGCGCCCGCTTCGTGGTGCTCTCCGACCGCGACTCCGGCCGCGACCTCGCGCCCATCCCCTCGCTGCTGCTGACCGCCGCGGTGCACCACCACCTCATCCGCGAGAAGACCCGCACGCAGGTCGGCATGATCGTGGAGGCGGGCGACGTGCGCGAGGTGCACCACGTGGCACTGCTGATCGGTTTCGGGGCGGCGGCCGTCAACCCGTACCTCGCCATGGAGACCGTCGAGGACCTCGTGCGCTCCGGTGAGATCGAGGGCGTCGAGTCCGACACCGCTGTGCGCAACCTCATCAAGGCGCTCGGCAAGGGCGTGCTCAAGGTGATGTCCAAGATGGGCATCTCGACGGTGGCCTCCTACCGCGGGGCGCAGGTCTTCGAGGCCATCGGCCTGTCGCAGGAGCTCGTCGACCGCTACTTCACGGGGACCGTCTCGCAGCTCGGCGGCGTGGGTCTCGACGTCATCGCACGCGAGACCGCGGAGCGGCACGCGCGGGCCTACCCGCCGGACGGTGTGCACCAGGCGCACCGGGTCCTGGAGGTCGGCGGCGAGTACCAGTGGCGTCGCGAGGGCGAGCCTCACCTCTTCGACCCGGAGACCGTCTTCCGCCTCCAGCACTCGACGCGACAGCGTCGCTACGACATCTTCAAGCAGTACACGGAGCGGGTCGACGACCAGACGTCGCGACTGATGACCTTGCGCGGCCTGATGGGCTTCCGACCCACCGGAGCGACCGGTCGGCTGCCGGTGCCGCTGGAGGAGGTCGAGCCGGCGAGCGAGATCGTCAAGCGCTTCAACACCGGCGCGATGAGCTACGGCTCGATCTCTCGGGAGGCGCACGAGACGCTCGCGATCGCCATGAACCACCTGGGCGGTCGCTCCAACACGGGAGAGGGCGGCGAGGACGTCGACCGGCTGCTCGACCCGGATCGCCGGTCGGCCGTCAAGCAGGTCGCGTCCGGGCGCTTCGGCGTGACCAGCCTCTACCTCACCCACTCCGACGACATCCAGATCAAGATGGCCCAGGGTGCCAAGCCTGGTGAGGGTGGCCAGCTGCCCGGCCACAAGGTGTACCCGTGGGTGGCCAAGACGCGACACTCCACCCCCGGCGTCGGTCTGATCTCGCCGCCTCCGCACCACGACATCTACTCCATCGAGGACCTCGCGCAGCTCATCCACGACCTCAAGAACGCCAACCCGGCGGCCCGCATCCACGTCAAGCTCGTGTCCGAGATCGGCGTGGGCACCGTCGCGGCGGGGGTGTCCAAGGCGCACGCCGACGTCGTGCTCATCTCCGGGCACGACGGCGGCACGGGAGCCTCGCCGCTCACCTCACTCAAGCACGCCGGGGCGCCGTGGGAGCTCGGCCTGGCCGAGGCCCAGCAGACGCTCGTGCTCAACGGGCTGCGCGACCGGATCGTCGTGCAGGTGGACGGCCAGCTCAAGACCGGGCGCGACGTCGTCGTGGCCGCCCTGCTCGGGGCCGAGGAGTTCGGCTTCGCGACGGCCCCGCTCGTCGTGTCTGGCTGCATCATGATGCGCGTCTGTCACCTCGACACGTGTCCGGTCGGCATCGCCACACAGAACCCCGAGCTGCGAGCCCGCTTCACCGGCAAGCCGGAGTTCGTCGAGACGTTCTTCGAGTACGTCGCGGAGGAGGTGCGCGAGCACCTCGCCTCGCTCGGCTTCCGTTCGATCGAGGAGGCCGTGGGTCAGGTCGGCAGCCTCGACCTCGACAAGGCCATCGCCCACTGGAAGGCCTCGGGGCTTGACCTGAGCCCGATCCTCGCCGTCGCCGACAACCCGACCGGCGGCACGCTGCACCAGTCGGCGGCCCAGGACCACGCCCTCGACAAGGCGCTCGACAACGAGCTCATCAGCCGCGCCCTCCCGGCGATCGAGGGCGGCGACCTCGTGCGCACCGAGATCGCCGTGCGCAACGTCAACCGGACCGTGGGCACCATGCTCGGTCACCACGTCACCAAGGCGCACCCCCACGGCCTTGCGGACAACACCATCGAGCTGACGATGTCGGGCTCGGGTGGCCAGTCCTTCGGGGCCTTCCTCCCGGCCGGGGTGACCCTCCAGCTCTTCGGCGACGCCAACGACTACGTCGGCAAGGGCCTCTCCGGTGGCCGCATCGTCGTGCGCCCGGACCGCCGCGCCACGCTCGTCGCGCAGGACAACGTGATCGCCGGCAACGTCATCGCCTACGGCGCGACGGCGGGGCAGCTCTTCCTCCGGGGCATCGTCGGGGAGCGGTTCTGCGTGCGCAACTCCGGCGCGAGCGCCGTCGTCGAGGGGGTGGGCGACCACGGCTGCGAGTACATGACCGGGGGCGTCGCCGTCGTGCTCGGTGCGACGGGTCGCAACTTCGCGGCCGGCATGTCGGGCGGCGTCGCGTACGTGCTCGACCTCGACCGCGATCTGGTCAACCCCGAGCTCGTGGACCTGACCCCCCTGCGTCCCGACGACGCGACGAGCCTGCGCGAGCTGCTCGACGCCCACGTCCGGTGGACCGAGTCGCCCGTCGCAGCAGAGCTGCTCGGGGACTGGGAGAGCGCCCGCTCGCGCTTCACCCTCGTGCTGCCGCGGGACTACCAGCGCGTCCTGGACGTGCGGACCGAGGCCGAGGCCGAGGGTCTCGACCTTGACGGTGCCGAGGTGTGGAACCGGATCATGGAGGCATCTCGTGGCTGACCCGCAAGGCTTTCTTCACGTCCGCGAGCGCGAGCTCCCCTCCCGGCGTCCCGTCCCGGTCCGCATCCGTGACTGGAAGGAGGTCTACGAGGAGCAGGAGCTCGGCCAGCTGCAGCGCCAGGCGGGCCGGTGCATGGACTGCGGCATCCCGTTCTGCCACCAGGGCTGCCCGCTCGGCAACCTCATCCCGGAGTGGAACACCCACGCCTGGCGGGGCGACTGGACCGACGCGATCGAGCGCCTCCATGCCACGAACAACTTCCCGGAGTTCACCGGCCGCCTCTGCCCGGCGCCCTGCGAAGCCGCATGCGTCCTCGGCATCAACCAGCCGGCCGTGACGATCAAGCAGGTCGAGGTCACGACGATCGAGCAGGCCTTCGACGCCGGCCTCGTGCACCCGCTGCCGCCCGAGAGACTCTCGGGCAAGACCGTCGCCGTCGTCGGCTCCGGCCCCGCCGGGCTCGCCGCCGCCCAGCAGCTGACCCGCGCGGGGCACACGGTCGCCGTCTTCGAGCGGGCCGACAAGCCGGGCGGGCTGATGCGCTACGGCATCCCCGAGTTCAAGATGGAGAAGTCGGTCCTCGACCGCCGGCTGCGCCAGATGGAGGCGGAGGGCACTCGGTTCCGCAGCTCCATGAACGTCGGCGTGGACATCACCGGGCGTGCGCTGCGCGACCGCTACGACGCCGTCGTGCTCGCTCTCGGGGCCACCGTGCCGCGCGACCTCGACGCCCCGGGCCGCCAGCTCGGCGGCATCCACCAGGCGATGGAGTACCTCCCGCAGGGCAACCGTGCAGCCCTCGGCGAGCAGGTCGAGGGGCAGATCCTCGCCACGGACAAGCACGTCGTGGTCATCGGCGGCGGCGACACCGGCGCGGACTGCATCGGCACCGCGCACCGTCAGGGCGCCGCCTCGGTGACGAGCCTCGAGATCATGCCGCAGCCGGGTGAGGAACGCCCGACGGCTCAGCCGTGGCCGACCTACCCCATGCTCTATCGCGTCGCCAGCGCTCACGAGGAGGGCGGGGAGCGGGTCTATGCCGTCAGCACGACCGAGTTCGTCGGCGACGACGACGGCAACGTGTCCGGCCTTCGTCTCACCGAGGTGGAGTTCGTCGACGGACGGCCCAGCCCGAAGCCGGGCACCGAGCGCGTCATCCCCGCGCAGCTCGTGCTCTTCGCCATGGGGTTCCTCGGACCCGAGGGCCCTGGCGTCGTGGAGCAGCTCGGCGTCGAGCTCGACGAGCGCAGCAATGTGCGGCGCGACAAGAACTTCATGTCGAGCGTTCCCGGCGTCTTCGTCGCCGGCGACGCGGGGCGCGGTCAGTCGCTCATCGTCTGGGCGATCGCCGAGGGGCGCGCCGCGGCCGCCGGCGTGGACGCCTGGCTCACCGGGTCGAGCGCCCTCCCGCGCCCGATCGCGCCCACCGACCGTCCGCTCACCGTCTGACCAATCGAAAGAGCGATCCGTCCCCGATCGAAAGAGCGATCCGTCCCGCATCACGGCAGTGGCGACGGCGACGGATCGCTCTTTCGATCATGTGCGCTGACGGCGACGGCGGACGGATCGCTCTTTCGATCATGTGCGCCCACAGGTTGAACCCGCCCCGTGACAGGCGTCACAGCGCCCCTAAGGTTGAGGCATGCGCCGCGCCAAGATCGTCTGCACCATCGGTCCCAAGACCTCGTCACCCGAGCAGCTCCACGCGCTCGTCGCGGCCGGCATGGACGTCGCCCGGCTCAACCTCTCCCACGGCGACCAGTCGGTGCACGAGCAGGTCTACAGGGACCTGCGGGCCGCCAGCGACGCCTCCGGTCGCGCCGTCGGCATCCTCATCGACCTGCAGGGCCCCAAGATCCGCACCGGCCGCTTCGCCACCGGCCCCGTGACCCTGCGTCCCGGCCAGCGCTTCACGATCACGACCCGCGACGTCGAGGGCGACGACACCATCGTCGGCACGACGTATGCCGGCCTGCCGGGTGACGTGCGAGCGGGTGACTCGCTGCTCATCGACGACGGCAAGGTGATGCTCCGCGCGATCGAGGTCACGGACACGGACGTGCTCACCGAGACCGTCGTCCCGGGCCAGGTCTCGAACAACAAGGGGATCAACCTGCCGGGCGTCGCCGTGAGCGTGCCCGCGCTCTCCGACAAGGACCGTGAGGACCTCCGATTCGCGATGCGCCTCGGCGTCGACATGATCGCGCTGTCCTTCGTGCGCTCGGCCGACGACATCGTCGACGTGCACGAGATCATGGACGAGTTCGGTGGCCGCATTCCCGTCATCGCCAAGATCGAGAAACCGCAGGCGGTCGACAACCTCGAGGGCATCATCGCGGCGTTCGACGGCATCATGGTCGCCCGCGGCGACCTCGGCGTCGAGATGCCGCTCGAGGACGTGCCGCTCGTGCAGAAGCGCGCCATCGAGCTGGCTCGTCGTGAGGCCAAGCCGGTCATCGTCGCGACCCAGGTCCTCGAGTCGATGATCGAGAACCCCCGGCCCACCCGTGCCGAGGCTTCTGACGCCGCCAACGCCGTCCTCGACGGAGCCGACGCGCTCATGCTCTCCGGTGAGACGTCGGTCGGGGCCTGGCCGATCGAGTCCGTGCGCACGATGGCGCGCATCATCGCCTCGACCGAGGAGCACGGCTACGACAAGATCGCGCGGATGAAGACCAGCCCCAAGACGGTCGGGGGAGCGGTGACGAAGGCGGCGGTCGAGATCGGCGAGACCGTGGGCGCCAAGTTCCTCATCACCTTCACCGAGACCGGCGGCTCGGCCACACGGATGGCCCGGATCCGGCCGCGGCTGCCCATGCTGGCCTTCACCTCCGACCCCCGGGTGCGCTCCCGGCTCGCACTCGTGTGGGGCGTCGAGACCTACCTCGTGCCGCGGATGTACCACACCGACCAGTTCGCGATGCAGGTCGACCTCAACCTCATCCCCGAGGGCCGGGTCGCCAAGGGGGAGCGGGTCGTCATCGTCGCCGGCTCACCCCCGGGCATCCCCGGGTCCACCAACGCCCTGCGCGTGCACCGCATCGGCGACGCCGTCGACCGCGCGGCCCCGGCCTACCGACCGGAGGAGGTCACCGGCTGACGCCCGACGGATCACCCGGCCCGGGCACCGCGCGGCCTGACGGCATACGCGCGCCCGACGGCACACCGGCGGATCGGCGGTGCGCTGGCTGCGGCTATGCTGGCCCGGCACTCCTGCCGGGGTGGTGGAATGGCAGACACGGGGCACTCAAAATGCTCTGACCGCAAGGTCGTGCGGGTTCGAGTCCCGCCCTCGGCACCCTCCCGAGCGGCCGGACCGCTCATGGTGCCGGAATGAGCACCTGCGCGTCACGGAGGCGAAACGTTGCGGAAACGCGACCCCGGATAGGGTGGCTCGGTGAGCACTGACGAGAGCACCGAGAGCGCCGAGAGCGCCGAGAGCACGGCGCCCCAGCCGGCCGACCCGCCGGCCTCCTCCGCGGGTGCTCGCACCCGCATCCTCGTCGCCGAGGACGAGGCGCTGATCCGCCTCGACCTCGTCGAGATGCTCGGGGAGGAGGGCTACGACGTCGTCGGCCAGGCGAGCAACGGCGAGCAGGCCGTCGAGCTGGCCAAGGAGCTGCGCCCCGACCTGCTCATCATGGACGTCAAGATGCCGGTGCTCGACGGGCTGTCGGCAGCCGAGCAGCTCCACGAGGTCAAGCTCTGCCCCGTCATCATGCTCACCGCCTTCTCCCAGACCGAGCTGGTCGAGCGCGCCCGCGACGCCGGCGTGATGGCCTACATCGTCAAGCCGTTCACGGCCGACGACCTGCGCCCGGCCATCGACATCGCCACCTCCCGCTGGCAGGAGCTCAAGGCCCTCGAGGCGGAGATCGCCGACCTGGGCGAGCGGCTCGAGACGCGCAAGCTCGTCGACCGCGCCAAGGGCGTGCTCATGACGCAGCTCAAGCTCAGCGAGGCCGACGCCTTCCGGTGGATCCAGAAGACCGCCATGGACCGCCGTCTCGGCATGAAAGAGGTCGCCGAGGCGGTCATCAACGGCTTCCCGTCGTCCTGACCCCGAATCGCCGCAAATCGTGCGGTCTGAGAGGTCACGACACGGTCTCTCCTTGCGAGTCGGCCGTGACCCCGGACGGTAATCCGCCTAGCCTTCGTCTCAGCCCCCGACTGGGGGAAGTGTGACATCAGGAGGACACCCGTGCGTTCTACCCTCAAGTTCGCTGTGCCGCTCGCGGTCGCAGCACTTGCCCTCGGTGCCTGTGGCACCAAGGGCGGCGAGACCCCGTCGCCGGCGGCAGCGGAGGGGCTTCCGCGGCCGCTGCCTGCGACCTACAAGATCGGCATGTTCGGTCCCCTCACCGGCCCGAACGCCAACCTCGGCATCTACATCCAGAACGGTGTCAACCTCGCCCTCGACGACTACAACAAGACGCACGCCGACTGCAAGGTGACCCTCGAGAACTACGACTCGCAGGGCGACCCGACCCAGGCCCCGGCCCTGGCCAAGAAGGCCATCGACGACAAGAAGGTCGTCGGCATCGTCGGCCCCGCCTTCTCCGGCGAGTCCAAGGCCGCCGACCCGGCGTTCAACGAGGCCGGCCTCGTGACCATCACGCCGTCCGCGACCGCCCGAAGCTCTCGACCAACGGCTGGAAGACCTTCTTCCGCGCGCTCGGTAACGACGACAAGCAGGGCGCTGCCGCGGCGAAGTACATCAAGGACACCCTCAAGGCGCACAAGGCGTTCGTCATCGACGACGCGTCCGAGTACGGCAAGGGCCTGGCCGACGTCGTCCGCAACGACCTCGGGTCGACGGTCATCGGCAACGACACGATCCAGCAGAAGCAGACCGACTTCGGCGCCTCGGTCACCAAGGTGACGGCCTCCGGCGCCGACGCGCTCTTCTTCGGTGGCTACTCGCCGGAGGCCGCGCCGCTCGTCAAGCAGCTGCGCGACGCCGGCTGGAAGGGCAAGTTCATCGTCGCCGACGACGTCACGAGGGACCAGTCCTTCCTCGACAACGCCCAAGCCGCCGCCGAGGGCACGATCATCACCTGCCCCTGCGTCCCGGCGGACGTACGCTCCCGACTTCCAGGCCGCGTACAAGGCCAAGTTCAACGCAGGACCCGAACACGTACTCCGGTGAGGGCTACGACGCCGCGACGATCCTGCTCGACGGCATCGGGGCCGGCAAGACGCGCGCGACGATGGTCGACTTGGTGAAGTCCTACGACCAGCAGGGCGTGACCAAGCACCTGAAGTTCGACGACAAGGGCGAGTCGAGCGACGTCAAGGTCTTCGCGTACAAGGTCGAGGGCGGCAAGATCACCTCCCTCGGCGAGATCAAGTAATCATCCAACGTCGACGCGGGGGCGGTCGGAGCAGTAGGCTCCGACCGCCCCTCGTTGCGGTTGACCCCTGCTGGTCCCGATCTCACTCGCTCCCTGGCCCGCAGGAGGTCTTGGATGCAGTTCCTCATCGACAACTTCTGGGCACTGACGATCACGGGGCTCTCACGCTCGGTGCCGTATACGCCCTTGTCGCCCTCGGCTACACGCTCGTCTACGGCGTGCTGCGGCTGATCAACTTCGCGCACTCCGAGGTGTTCATGTACGGCACGTTCGCCGCCCTCTGGGTGGTGATGCTGCTCGGCGGCCGGCCCGGTGGCGCACGGTCGCCAACGTCATCTTCTGGATCGCGATGATGTTCGTCGCGGCCATGGCCATGTCGGGCCTGATCGCCGTCCTCCTCGAGCGCTTCGCCTACCGTCCGCTGCGCAAGCGCAACGCCCCACCCCTGATCGCCCTCATCTCGGCCATCGGCGCGTCCTTCGTGCTCGCCGAGATCATCGGCCTGCGCAGCAGCATCGCCGGCCTGGGTGGGCCTCGACGACAACGCTGAGCGACTATGTCCGCAACTCGCGCAACAACGCTGGCCTGCCGACGATCATCCAGCCGCAGGAGCCGGTCTTCACGCTCGGCGACTACGCCGTCACGAACGTCGACATCTTCGTCATCGTCGGGGCGATCGCCATCATGGTCGTGCTCGACCAGTTCGTGAAACGGTCCAGGCTGGGCCGCGGTATCCGAGCGGTGGCCATGGACCCAGAGTCCGCTGCGCTCATGGGCGTCAACCGTGACCGCGTCATCCAGGTCACCTTCCTCATCGGTGGTCGTCATGGCCGGCGCCGCAGCGGCGTTCTACATGCTCAAGATCGGGATCACCCGGTACGACGTGGGCTTCCTGCTCGGCGTCAAGGCGTTCACGGCGGCGGTGCTCGGCGGCATCGGCAACCTGCGCGGGGCCCTCCTCGGTGGACTCGTCCTCGGCCTGGCCGAGAACTACGGGTCGGCACTGGTCGGCACCCAGTGGAAGGACGTCGTGGCCTTCGTCCTGCTCATCCTCATCCTGCTCTTCCGGCCCACCGGCCTGCTCGGTGAGTCGCTCGGAAAGGCCCGCGCATGAGCGCCGCCAGCCGTGGAGACCAAGGCTCCCAGGCGGAGCTTGACCGAGCGCGTCAACCGTGCCGCAGCCGCGTCAAGATCATCCTCTGGTGCCGCGTTCGCGGTGTTCCTCGTTCCTGCTGCCCCTGCTGAACATCCCGCTCATCACGACCGAGGGCTCCGACTTCGGCGGCGTGCTGTTCACCGTAGCGACGTACGTGCTCGTGGCCTCGGCCTCAACATCGTCGTCGGGTATGCCGGACTGCTCGACCTCGGGTACGTCGGCTTCTACGCCATCGGCGCCTACACGGTCGGGGTGCTCAGCGCCGAGCATGCCGAGCTGTCGTGGATCAGGTCGTGCCGATCGCGATCATCATGGCGATGATCTCCGGCCTCATCCTGCTCGGTGCCCCGACGCTGCGCGTGCGCGGCGACTACCTCGCCATCGTCACGCTCGGCTTCGGCGAGATCGTGCGCCTGACCCTGGTCAACAGCGACTGGCTGGGCAGCCGCACAGGGAATCTCGTCGATCCCCAGCCCGCCCGGCATCGAGCTCTTCCGGGTGCCGAGCCTCGACTGGAGCAGCGGAGCCCCGGTCGTCGACCTCGACACGACCTCGAAGTTCCTGGTGTTCGGCATCAGCGACTTCATCCCTTACTACTGGCTCGGGCTCTTCGTCATCGGTCTCGTGCTTGTCTTCGACATCCTCGTCAAGAACAGCCGAGTCGGCCGGGCGTGGGAGGCCACGCGCGAGGACGAGGACGCGGCCGAGCTCATGGGCGTGCCGACCTTCCGGTTCAAGCTGCTCGCCTTCATGCTGGGCGCCGCTATCGGAGGCCTGTCGGGCGCGCTGTTCGCGACGAAGTCCGGCTTCATCAACCCGGACAGCTTCCAGCTGCTGTTCTCGATCCTGTTCCTCGCCGCCGTCGTCGTCGGCGGTGCGGGCAACCGCTGGGGCGTCATCCTCGGCGCGATCGTGGTCGCGTACTTCCCGGAGCGCTTCCGTGAGTTCGCCGACTTCCGCGTGCTCGTGTTCGGCCTCGCCCTGATGCTGCTTGCGATCTTCCGCCCGCAGGGCATCCTGCCGCCACGGCGGACCGTCAGAGCCAAGAAGGCCGACGAGAGAGAGCAGCTCCTGGAAGGAGAAGCCACCGATGCCTGAGCCGACCCAGCCGACCCAGCCGTCCCAGCCCGAGCAGCGGCGCGACGGCACCGCGCCAGAACCCATGGAGCCGACCGCCCCGACCGCGTCGGGCAGCGGGCCGACCTCGCCGCCCGCGCCCTCGGCCACCGACCCCGCGGCCCCGGCCGACACGTCCGAGACCGAGCTCGTCGACCCGGCGGATGAGGTCACGGAGATCAACCCCGACGTCGACATCACGCCCGAGGACATCGGCGTGCCGATCGTCTCCGAGGGCGAGCGGATGCTCGAGGTCGACGAGGTGACGCTGCGCTTCGGTGGCGTCGTGGCCCTCAACGAGGTGAGCTTCCACATCAACAAGGGCGAGATCCTCGGCCTCATCGGCCCCAACGGCGCCGGCAAGACGACGTGCTTCAACGTCATGACCGGCGTCTACCAGCCGACCTCGGGCGGCGTGCGCTACCTGGGCAAACCGCTGGGTCGGCGCAAGAAGTTCGAGATCACCAAGCTGGGCATCGCCCGCACGTTCCAGAACATCCGGCTCTTCGCCAACATGACGGCGCTCGAGAACGTCCTCGTCGGCGTCGACGCGCACCACACCACGGGTGTCGTGACGGCGATGCTCCGCCTGCCGAAGCACCGTCGGGAGGAGGAGCAGGGCCAAGCCCGTGCCATGGAGCTGCTCGAGTTCATGGGCCTCGACGGGAAGGCCGACGAGCTCGCACGCAACCTGCCCTATGGCGACCAGCGCCGGCTCGAGATCGCCCGAGCGCTCGCCACCAGCCCGCAGCTGCTCTGCCTCGACGAGCCGGCCGCCGGCTTCAACCCGGCCGAGAAGGCCAAGCTGATGGAGCTCATCCGCACCATCCGCGACCAGGGCTACACCGTCCTGCTCATCGAGCACGACATGAAGCTCGTCATGGGCGTCACCGACCGCATCGTGGTGCTCGAGTTCGGCCGCAAGATCGCCGAGGGCACGCCCGCGGAGATCAGCGACAACCCGGCGGTCATCGCCGCCTACCTGGGAGTTGATGAAGAAGATGCTTCTTGAGGTCAACGGACTGTGCGTCAACTACGGGCGCATCGAGGCGATCCGCGACATCACCTTCACGGTCGACGAGGGCGAGATCGTCACGCTCATCGGGGCCAACGGCGCCGGCAAGACGACGACGATGAAGACGATCTCCGGCCTGCGGCCGGTGCGTGCCGGCACCGTCACGTTCAACGGCAAGGACATCACCGACCTCCCGTCCTACGAGCGCCCGGTGCTCGGCATCTCGCAGTCGCCCGAGGGCCGTGGCTGCTTCGTCGGCATGACGGTGATGGAGAACCTCGAGATGGGCACCTACGCCCGCCCGGACCGCAAGAGCAAGGCCGTCATCAAGGAGGACCTGGCGCGCGTCTACGAGCTCTTCCCGCGGCTCAAGGAGCGCAGCAACCAGGCCGCCGGCTCGATGTCCGGTGGCGAGCAGCAGATGCTCGCGATGGGGCGGGCCCTGATGGCCAAGCCCAAGCTCCTGCTCCTCGACGAGCCGTCGATGGGTCTGGCGCCCAAGCTGATCCAGCAGATCTTCGACATCGTCACCGAGATCAACAGCCAGGGCACGACGGTCCTGCTCGTCGAGCAGAACGCCGCTCAGGCGCTCAAGCGGTCGCACCGGGCCTACATCCTCGAGACCGGAGAGATCGTCCGCGAGGGCACCGGCGCGGCCCTCGCGAGCGACCCGGCGGTCAAGGCGGCCTACCTTGGAGGCGACGTCTGACGCGGCTGGCGAGCCGGCCAGTCACACCGTCGAGTGGCCGCCTCGCCAAAGGCGCGCCTGTGTCGAGTTCCAGACGATTCGGTCGGGTCTGTCCCGGCCCGGTCGTCCACAGGGCTGCAGCGTCCCTTCCGCGCGGCCCGCGTTTGGCCGTAGTCTCGGGCGGTGACTTCGGGGCGGACAGGAGGGATCGTGGGTCGAACGGTGGCGTCGGTGCAGCGCGTGGACGAGAGCCTGCACTCGCCCTTCATCGAGCTGTGGATCGCGCATCGGATCGAGGGCGGCACGACTCCCGAGGCGGCCCAGCGCCTCGCGCTCGACGGCACCTTGCGAAATGCCTTGCAGCGCAATGACGTGGCGGCGTTCATCGCCTTCGTCGACAGCCAGCCCGCCGGCTACGTCGTGCTCTCGGACTCGACCCGGAGCCTGCTCGTCGACTCCCCGTGCGTGTCGATCGACATGCTCTTCGTGCACCCCGACCACCGCCGGCTGGGCGTCGGGCGCTGCCTCCTCGCGTCGGCGTCGCGGTATGCCGACCGGCAGGGTGCCGACCAGGTCGCGAGCCTCGTGCCGGCACAGGACCGCGACGCCAACCGCTTCTTCGCCCGACTCGGCTTCGTGCCCGAGACCGTGCGCCGGGTGACCTCGTCCGCGGCCCTGCAGCGGAAGCTGGCTGGCGAGCCGCGGCCGGCGCGCGTCGCGATCGACCAGGTCATGGCCAGGCGGCGAGACGTGCGCGGCCGCCGGCGGCACCAGCCGCCTCGGGTCGCCGGCTAGGCACGGGGCCGAGGCTCCTCGCCTCGGTCCTGCCTGCCCTCAGCCGCCGGGGACGGCGTCGCGCAGCAGGCAGGTGATCCGTGAGGTGCAGACCCGCCTGCCGTCCTCGTCCGTCACGACGACGTCGTAGCTGGCGAGCGTGCGTCCGGCGCTGATCAGCGTGGCGGTGCCCGTGACGACCCCGGCGCGGGCAGCACGGTGGTGGGTCGCGTTGATGTCGAGCCCGACGGCGAAGCGCCCGGGGCCCGCGGTGATGCCGGCGCCGATCGAGCCGAGGGTCTCGGCGAGCACGACACTCGCGCCGCCGTGCAGCAGGCCGTACGGCTGCGTGTTGCCCTCGACCGGCATCGTGGCCACGACCCGCTCGCGGCCGGCCTCGAGGACCTCGATGCCCATCCGCTCGATGAGCGTGCCGGCGGCGTCCAGGCCGAGCGCATCGAGGTGGTCATCGAGGTGCTCGGAGCCGGTGCGGCTCGCTGGCGCGGGCGTGCTCGGTGCGTCGCTCATGACGCAGATCGTATGCCGTGCCCGGGTCGTCGGCCGCCGTCGGTGGCGGACACTAGGCTTCCCGTGTGAGCCGACTCCTCCTCCTCGACGGACACTCGCTGGCCTATCGGGCGTTCTTCGCGCTGCCTGCCGAGAACTTCTCGACGAGCACCGGCCAGCACACCAACGCGGTCTACGGCTTCACCTCGATGCTCATCAACATGCTGCGCGACGAGCAGCCGACCCACGTGGTCGTCGCGTTCGACAAGTCGCGTCAGACCTTCCGCACCGAGCAGTACGCCGAGTACAAGGCCGGTCGTGCACGCACCCCGGACGAGTTCTCTGGTCAGCTGCCGCTCGTCAAGGAGGTGCTCGACGCCCTGCGCATCACGTACGTCGAGCTCGACGGCTACGAGGCTGACGACATCATCGCCACGATCGCCACGGAGGCCGACGCAGAGGGTGTCGAGGTTCTCATCTGCTCGGGCGATCGCGACACCTTCCAGCTCGTCTCCGACAACGTCACGATCCTCTACCCCGTCCGCGGGGTGTCGGAGGTGTGGCGCATGGGCCCCGCGCAGGTCGAGGAGAAGTACGGCGTTCCGCCGACCCGCTACAGCGACCTCGCCGCGATGGTCGGCGAGAGCTCCGACAACCTTCCCGGCGTGCCCGGGGTGGGTCCCAAGACGGCCGCCAAGTGGATCGTGCAGTTCGGTGACCTCGAGGGCATCGTCGCCGGCGTCGACCAGATCAAGGGCAAGGCGGGCGAGTCGCTGCGCGAGCACCTCGACCAGGTGCTGCGCAACCGCCGGCTCAACCAGCTCGTCAAGGACGCTCCGGTAGGCGTCGGCGTCGCCGACCTGGAGCGCGCCCAGTGGGCGCGCGAGGAGGTCCACGAGGTCTTCGACCGCCTGGAGTTCCGGGTGCTGCGCGACCGCCTCTTCGCCGAGGTGGAGGCCAGCGAGCCCGAGGCCGAGTCCGGCTTCGACGTGGATGGAGCGGTGCTCGACGCGGCCGACGTCGCGACCTGGGTGGCCGAGCACCTTCCCGCGGGGGGCCGCGCCGGTCTCTCGGTCGGCGGCACCTGGTCGCGCGGGGTCGGAGACGCCACCAGCGTCGCCATCGCCGCCCCGGACGGTGCCGCAGCGTGGGTCGACCTCACGTCGTTGACCCCCGACGCCGAGAAGGCCGTCGGCTCCTGGCTCGAGGACGCCGACCGCCCCAAGGCGATGCACGACGCGAAGGGCCCGATCGAGGCGCTCTCGTCGCGGGGCTGGTCCCTCGGCGGGCTGACGAGCGACACCCAGCTCGCCGCCTACCTCGTCAAGCCGGACCAGCGCACCTACCACCTCGACGACCTCGTGCTGCGCCAGCTGCACCGCGAGCTCTCGGGGTCCGCGCCTGCTGACGGTCAGGGCATGCTCGACTTCGGCGGCGATGCCGACGAGCAGGCCGCGCAGAAGGAGATGGTGCGCGCCACGGCGGTGCGCGACCTGGCCGCCGTGCTCGACGAGCAGGTCGCCGCGACGGGCGGCTCCGAGCTGCTCGCCGACATCGAGCTCCCGCTCGTCCACGTGCTGGCCCGCATGGAGGGCACCGGCATCGCGGTCGACGTCGCTGGTCTCGACCACCTCGAGCAGGACTTCGCAGCCACCGTCGCGCAGGCCCAGGAGGACGCCTGGGACGCGATCGGCGGTGAGAGGATCAACCTCGGCTCGCCGAAGCAGCTGCAGGAGGTCCTCTTCGGCCAGCTGGGCATGCCCAAGACGAAGAAGACGAAGACGGGCTGGACCACCGACGCGGACGCCCTGACCGACCTCTTCACCAAGACCGGTCACCCCTTCCTCGAGTCCCTGCTGCGTCACCGGGACTCGGCCCGCCTGCGCAGCACGGTCGAGGGCCTGCAGAAGTCCGTGGCCGACGACGGGCGCATCCACACGACCTACCTGCAGACCATCGCGGCGACGGGGCGTCTCAGCTCGACCGACCCCAACCTGCAGAACGTCCCGATCCGCACCGAGGAGGGCCGACGCATCCGTGAGCTCTTCGTCGTCGGCGACGGCTTCGAGTCGCTCATGTCCGCCGACTACTCGCAGATCGAGATGCGCGTCATGGCGCACCTCTCGGGCGACGAGGGGCTCATCGAGGCGTTCCGCACGGGCGAGGACCTCCATCGCTTCGTCGGCTCCAAGGTCTTCGGCGTGGCCCCCGAGGAGGTCACGCCGGCGATGCGCTCGAAGGTGAAGGCGATGTCGTACGGCCTCGCCTACGGGCTGTCGGCCTTCGGCCTGTCCAAGCAGCTGACGATCAGCACCGAGGAGGCGCGCGGCCTCATGGACGGGTACTTCGAGCGTTTCGGCGGGGTCAGCGAGTACCTCCGCGAGGTCGTCGCCGAGGCGCGCGGCACCGGATGGACCGCAACGATGTTCGGTCGCCGGCGCTACCTGCCCGACCTGACGTCGGACAACCGGCAGCGCCGCGAGACCGCCGAGCGGATGGCGCTCAACGCCCCGATCCAGGGCTCGGCGGCCGACATCATGAAGGTTGCCATGATCAACGTCGACCGCCGTCTCGTCGCCTCGGGGGCGAGGTCACGGATCCTGCTCCAGGTGCACGACGAGCTCGTGCTCGAGGTCGCCCCGGGTGAGCGCGACGACGTCGAGTCGCTGGTGCGACACGAGATGGGGCACGCGGCGAAGATGGACGTGCCGCTCGACATCAATGTCGGGGTGGGCAGGTCCTGGCACGACGCAGCGCACTGAGCACGTGCGCGTCGGCCGGTCGGCCATCGGCCGCTGGCGGATCAGCCACACCGGCAAGGCCGCGGACGGCATCGACCGTGCCCGCTCGACGCGAGTCCGGCTGCGCTGGCTGGCCTCACGTCGCCGGCGGCACACGAAGATCGCGGTGCCGGGGATGAGCCGACCGCGCAGCGGCGACCAGGCCCCCCACGGCTCGTCGTGGCCCTCTGGCCACGCGGGCTCCACGAGGTCGACGAGCACGAGACCGGCCGCGGTGATCTCACGGACCCGGTCACCGAGTGTGCGGTGGTGCTCGACATAGGTCGTGGCCCCCGCGTCGTCCTGCTCGACGTAGGGGGTGCGGTCGAAGTACGACTGCCGCACCGAGAGCCCCTCGGGGCCGGGGTCGTCCGCAAAGGCCCACCGCACCGGGTGCGTGGTCGAGAAGACGAAGCGGCCGCCGGGTCGCAGCACCCGCGCGGCCTCCGCCATGACGACGTCGGAGTCGCCGACGAACGGCACGACGCCGTATGCCGTGAACACCGTGTCGAAGGCACCGTCGGGGAAGGGGAGCGAGCGTCCGTCGCACTGGACGAACGGCACCCGGCTGGCGGCGGGCACGCGGGTATTGACCTCGAGACCTTCGCGCACCATGCCGCCCGACAGGTCCGTGGCCACGACGGTGGCGCCCCGGGCGCGCGAGCCAGCGGCTGCACTGGCCAGAGCCGGCCCCGATCTCCAGCACGGTGAGGCCCGCGGGCTCGCCGAGCAGGCCGGCGTCCGACTCACGCAGGAGCTCCGGCCCCCAGACGAAGTCGGTGTCGCCGAGGAACTCGCCGTGCTGGACGTAGTAGCCGGCGGCCTCGGCGTCCCACCACGCCCGGTTCGCCGCGGCCGTCTCGGCCGGGGCAGCGGGCCTGCGGGTGGCCCTCGAGGGCGTGCTCACGGCATACGTCCCTCTCTTTGACCCGGTGCTGACAGCACGGATAGGATCGCCGAGCACATTCGTGTGTGCACGACCACGTTTGAACCTGCCCACAAGACGTCGGGGCCCATAGACATGCACAGCCATGCTTGCCGACCGCGTCGTCCCCAATCTAACCGTCCACAATCGGAGTTCCTACTACATGACTGCCAACACGGTCGAGAAGACCGCGCCTGAGATCGCCATCAACGACATCGGCTCTCAGGAAGACATCCTCGCGGCGATCGACGCCACCATCAAGGACTTCAACGACGGCGACATCGTCGAGGGTCGCATCGTCAAGGTCGACCGGGACGAGGTCCTGCTCGACATCGGCTACAAGACCGAGGGCGTCATCCCCTCGCGCGAGCTGTCCATCAAGCACGACGTCGACCCGGGCGAGATCGTCAAGGTCGGTGACGAGGTCGAGGCCCTCGTCCTCCAGAAGGAGGACAAGGAAGGCCGACTCATCCTGTCCAAGAAGCGCGCTCAGTACGAGCGTGCCTGGGGCACCATCGAGAAGGTCAAGGAGGAGGACGGCGTCGTCACCGGCACCGTCATCGAGGTCGTCAAGGGCGGTCTCATCCTCGACATCGGCCTGCGCGGCTTCCTGCCCGCCTCGCTCGTCGAGATGCGTCGGGTCCGCGACCTCCAGCCCTACGTCGGCAAGGAGATCGAGGCCAAGATCATCGAGCTCGACAAGAACCGCAACAACGTGGTCCTGTCGCGCCGGGCCTGGCTCGAGCAGACGCAGTCCGAGGTGCGCACGACGTTCCTCAAGGAGCTCCAGAAGGGCCAGGTCCGTTCGGGCGTCGTGTCCTCCATCGTCAACTTCGGTGCGTTCGTGGACCTTGGCGGCGTCGACGGCCTCGTCCACGTCTCCGAGCTGTCCTGGAAGCACATCGACCACCCGTCCGAGGTCGTCGAGGTCGGCACGGAGGTCACCGTCGAGGTGCTCGACGTCGACATGGACCGCGAGCGCGTCTCCCTGTCGCTGAAGGCGACGCAGGAGGACCCGTGGCAGCACTTCGCGCGGACCCACGCCATCGGCCAGGTCGTCCCGGGCAAGGTCACCAAGCTCGTCCCCTTCGGCGCCTTCGTGCGGGTCGAGGACGGCATCGAGGGCCTGGTGCACATCTCCGAGCTGGCCGAGCGCCACGTGGAGCTGCCGGAGCAGGTCGTCAACGTCAGCGACGAGATCTTCGTCAAGGTCATCGACATCGACCTCGAGCGCCGTCGGATCTCGCTGTCGCTCAAGCAGGCCAACGACCAGACCGTGCCGGTGTCGGAGTTCGACCCGACCCTCTACGGCATGGCTGCGGAGTACGACGAGGCCGGCAACTACAAGTACCCCGAGGGCTTCGACCCGGAGACGAACGAGTGGCTGGAGGGCTTCGAGTCCCAGCGCGAGAAGTGGGAGCGTCAGTACGCCGAGGCCCACGCCCGCTGGGAGGCCCACAAGTCTCAGGTGGACGCGGCGACGAAGGCCGACGCCGAGGCCGCTGCCGGTGGCAGCACGTCGACGTCCTACTCCTCCGCCACGGGCGACGCCCCCGAGGCCGACGACGAGCGCGACCGTGACCATGGTCCGCGCGCCAGCGCGCCGGCGCCGGTCGAGGGCACGCTCGCTTCGGACGAGGCGCTGGCCGCGCTTCGCGAGAAGCTGACCGGCAACTGAGCCTCACCGCTGCGAAGGAGCCCCGGACCCTGCGGTCCGGGGCTCCTTTCGCGTGCCGTGGCTCCCCGTCGTGCGGGCCGTTGGGCTTTACGCTCATGAGATGGACTCCGCGCCGGCTGGAGACCGCGCGCAGCGCTGGACCGCTCGAGGATTCGACGTCCAGGGCCATCGCGGTGCCAAGGGCCTCGTCGTCGAGAACACCCTGGAGGGCTTCACGGCCGCCCACGAGGCGGGCGTCTCCGGGATCGAGCTCGACGTGCGCCTGTCGGCAGACGGCGAGGTCGTCGTCTGGCACGACGCCGTCCTGCTGCCCCACAAGGTGCGGTCCGACACGCCGGGTCTGGTCGGCGCGCGAGTCGCGGACCTGACGCTGGCCGAGCTGCGCACCGTCGACGTCGGCAGCCAGACCCTCGAGGCCTTCCCCGAACAGCGTGCAGCACCCGGGGCACACATCGCCACCCTCGCCGAGGTGCTGTCGCTCGGCGGGGCTCATGCCTCCGACGTCTGGTGGACCGTCGAGCTGAAGGTCGACCCCTTCGAGCCCGTCGAGGTGGCCAGCCGCCCGCTGCTCGTCGAGAAGGTGCTGGCGTGCCTGCACGACGCGGGACTCGACGAGCGCAGCTTCGTGCACTCCTTCGACTGGGCCGTGCTCGAGCTGTCGCGCGACCTCGCGCCCGCCGTGGCTCGGTCTGCTCTCGTGCAGTCCGGCGTCACGTGGGTGCCCGGCAGCGCGTGGACCGGCAGCGTGCGAGTGGGTGAGACCCACATCGACGTGTGCGCCGGCGCGGCTGCTGTCGGTGCGCAGGTCGTCTCGCCCGAGCACGTGCTCGTCGACGAGGCCTTCGTCTCCCGCGCGCGCGAGCTCGGCCTCGGCGTGCTGCCGTGGACGGTCAACGACGTCGGCACGATGCGGACCCTCGTCGAGGCCGGCGTCGACGGGCTCGTCACCGACTACCCCGACCGGGCCGCCGTCGTGCTCGCCGAGCTGGTCGGGCCACGTCGCGTCGGCTGAGGGCGGCGCGGTGACGCAGGCCCGGACCAGTGTTCGGACGGCCGTCACCCTCTGCACCTCTCGGTGCGGAGCCGCGGGGCGTTCGTGGCACACTCTTGCGATGGCAACCGACCACGAGGACCGTTTGGTGCGTCGGTGCGACTGAACGCACACCATGTATGCCGTCTGGCCGGGGGAGGCGCTCGTCGCGACCTTCCAGAGCGCCAGCGTCTCGAAGGAGTAGCACGTGCCCCGTCAGATCGCCACGACGACGAACGTCGACCTCGACGCGCTGCTGGACTTCGTCCGTCCGCGCCACTGCATGGTCCTGATGACCGCCCGCGCCGACGGTCGCCCGCAGGCGTCGCCGGTCACCGGCGGCGTCGACGCGGAGGGCAGGATCGTCATCTCGACGTATCCCGAGCGCGCCAAGACGGTCAACGCCCGACGCCGGGCGCAGGTCTCGGTGCTCGTGCTGTCCGACGACTTCGGCGGCGAGTGGGTGCAGCTCGACGGGGACTGCGAGGTCATCGACCTGCCCGACTCCGTCGAGCCGCTCGTCGACTACTTCCGGGCGATCTCGGGAGAGCACCCGGACTGGGACGAGTACCGCCAGGCGATGCGCGACCAGGGCAAGTCGTTGCTGCGGATCACTCCGACGCGCTGGGGCCCGATCGCGCGTGGTGGCTTCCCGGCGCGCCTGGTCGAGAGCTGACTCGTGCTGCGAGTCGGCGTCACCGGCGGCATCGGTTCGGGCAAGACGAGCGTTTGCGCGCGGCTGCACCGACTCGGAGCCCACGTCGTCGACGCCGATGCGGTCGCCCGTGAGGTGGTCGAGCCCGGGAGCGCGGCCCTCGCCCTGATCCGGGATCGCTTCGGTGACAGCGTGGTTGGCGGTGACGGCTCGCTCGACCGGGCTGCCCTCGCCGCGATCGTCTTCGGGGATCCCGACGCGCTTCGCGCCCTGGAGACGATCACGACTCCGGCCATCACCGATCGGGTGGTCGAGCTGCGAGCCGCGACCCCCTCGGGTGCCGTCTCGGTCTTCGACATGCCGCTGCTCGTCGAGCGCGGCCTCTGGGTCCACGAGCACCTCGCCGTCGTCGTCGACGTCGACGTCGAGACGCGCGTGCACCGGCTCGTGCACCAGCGCGGCCTGGCGGAGGCGGATGCCCGTGCCCGCATCGCGACCCAGGCCACCGACGACGAGCGCCGGGTCGTCGCGGACGTGCTCGTCGACAACGGCGGCAGCCCTGCCGAGCTGCGGGAGCAGGTCGACCGTCTCTGGCGCGACCGTCTCGAGCCGTATGCCGCCAACCTGCGCGACGGCGCCCGGACGCGCGCGCCGGCACGCGGCGCCGTCGTCGACCCTCGCCCGGACTGGGGCCTTCGCGGCGAGCGGGTCGTGGCGCGGATAGGCGCGGCCCTGGCCCGGACCGGCGTCGCCACGGAGGTCTCCCACGTCGGCTCGACCGCGGTCCCCGGCCTGCCCGCGAAGGACGTCATCGACGTGCAGGTCGGGGTGCGGCGTCTTGCGGACGCCGACCGGGAGGACGTGCACGGTGCGATGCGCGAAGCGGGATATGTCCTCTCTTCAGGCAACCGCAACGACACGCCCAAGCCGGGCACCGACCCCGCGTTCTGGCGCAAACGCTTCTACGGCGGTTGTGACCCCGGCCAGGTCGTCCACGTCCACGTTCGAGAGACCGGCTCTCCGGGGTGGCGATTCGCCCTCCTCTTCCGCGACTGGCTCGTCCACGTGCCGCAGGAGCGGGAGGCCTATGCCGCCGAGAAGCGGCGTCTGCTCGCGATCAGCGACGACACCGCCGGCTACGTGGAGGCCAAGGAGCCGTGGTTCGACGGAGCCTTCACCAGGGCGGACGCCTGGGCGGATCGCGTCGGCTGGCGCCCCCGCTGATGCGGACGCGAGCGCACGCGAGGCATCAGGACTCGTCGGAGCCGGCGCCTCGCCCCGCTCGGCGCTCACGCGTGCGCCAACCCTTGCGGGCTGCCGCGCTCCGCCGCCTCCGTGCGGCAGCCTCTCGCCGCGCCGCCTCCTCGAGCTCGCGCTCGACGGCACGCAGCCGACGCCGCTCGGCCTGCTCGGCGCGGCGCCGCTCCCGCTCGAGGACCGCCTGCGACCTGACCGGCCACACGTAGGGCAGGTCGTCCGGGACGTCGGGGAACTGCGGCCCGTAGTGCTCAGGATCCTTGCGCAGCAAGGAGCTGCGGTGACTGAGCTGCACATCCTCGTCGAAGAGCCACGGCGGCAGGGCACCCTCGGCGAGCAGCACGTCGTACGGCCGGATCTGCTCGATCCCCACCTCTGCGAGGTCGGCTCGGATGGTTCCCGCGCACGTGTCGTCGAAGCCGTGCGCCTGCCACACGTCGCACATGGTGAGGCCGTAGCGCCCGAGCGCCTCTTCGTAGCCGGCCCACATCAGCACGGCCGGGTGGCTCTTCCAGGCGTAGTCGGGACGCACCAGGGCTCGGACGATCTGGATGACCTCGACGCGTTGCTTGCCCAGTCGTCGCACGTCGAGTGCCCGGGCGCTGGCCTCGAACGAGGCGAAGGGGACGAAGGTCTGCACGCCGTGCGAGCCGGCTCAGAGCGACGACGCCGAGGGGCGGTCGCAGTCGATCCCGATGCGCTCGGGCAGCTGGTCGGGGTCCATCCCAGGCTCCTGTCGGGGGTCGGGCGGCCGGCTGGCCGTGATCTCGTCGTACCCAGCCACCCCCGGTTGCGTGTCCGACCACGTGGCCCGGGCACGCGGCATACGTCGGTGGTCGGGGGCGTTGTGGGTGACATGCGTGGTGAGTACAAGGTCCTCGGAGGCAAGCTCGTGGCGGTCGACCTGGAGGTCGACGGGGGGAGGCTGCGCGACGTCAGCGTGTCAGGCGACTTCTTCCTCGAGCCCGACGAAGCGCTCGCCGACATCAACGCCGCCCTGAGCGGCATGCCCGTCGAGGCCGGCGTCGAGCAGCTCGCTTCGGCGATCTCCCGCGCCCTGGGCCCGGACGTCGCGCTCATCGGCTTCACTCCGGAGGCGGTCGCCATCGCGGCTCGGCGCGCCCTCGGCAAGGCGACCGGCTGGCACGACCACACGTTCGACCTCATCCCCGCCACGATCATGGACCCCGCCATGCACGTGGCGCTCGACGAGGTCATCGCACGCGAGGTAGGCGCCGGGGTGCGCCCTCCGACGCTGCGCTTCTGGGACTGGGACAGCCCGCTCGTCGTCATCGGCTCGTTCCAGTCGGTGCGCAACGAGGTCGACCCCGACGGCGCAGCCCGCCACGGGATCAACGTCGTGCGGCGGGTGTCCGGCGGCGGTGCGATGTTCATGGAGCCCGGCAACTGCATCACGTACTCGCTCGTCGTGCCCGGCTCGCTCGTCGAGGGCCTGAGCTTCGAGCGGTCCTACTCGTTCCTCGACGACTGGGTCATCGGCGCTCTCGCAGACGTCGGCGTCAGCGCGCACTTCGTGCCGCTCAACGACATCGCGAGCGACCAGGGCAAGATCGCCGGTGCCGCGCAGAAGCGCTTCGCCGACGGGACGGTGCTGCACCACGTCACGATGAGCTACGACATCGACGCCGACAAGATGCTCGAGGTGCTGCGCATCGGCCGCGAGAAGATGAGCGACAAGGGCCACCGCTCCGCCAACAAGCGCGTCGACCCCATGCGCTCCCAGACCGGGCTGCCGCGCGAGGCGATCCTCGAGTCGTTCGCCGCGTCGTTCGCGGCACGCTACCGGACCCGATGGAGCGACTACACGGCGGCGGAGCTCGATGAGGCCAAGCGCCTCGTGGAGACGAAGTTCTCCACCCCGGAGTGGACCCACCGCGTGCCATGACGGACGGCGACACGCGCGCTCCGGTGCCTACCGCCGCCGTTCCTGCCCTCTAGTCTCGGGACATGGTCAGGTCGCCGAGGCGCCTCGCCGCGGTGATGCTCGGCTGCTGTCTCGCGGCCGACGTGATCGCAGTGTTCGCGTCCGTGGGGTCGACGCCCTGGGCGACGTCGACGTCCGCGAGGTCGGCTCCAGCGGCGTCAGCCACGACCGTGTCGCGCCTGACCGGGTCGACCCCGACCGCGTCGACCCCCACCGCGTCGGCTCCAGTGGGGACGTCTGCGGCGTCGAGTGGTGCCGCGGCGAGGGGCTCAGCAGTGACGCCGTCCGTGACCGCGCCCGCGCCGCGCCCGAGCGTCGTGGCCCGGCCGACGGGTGCGTCGCCGGGCCGGATCAGCCTCGCCTTCGCGGGCGACGTCCACTTCGAGCGCGCCGCTCGCAGCCTCCTCACCCTGCCCGCGCCGCTCACGACCGCCGTCCGCGACACGCTCGCACGGGCGGACTTTGCGATGGTCAACCTGGAGACGGCGCTCGGCGAGGGTGGCGCCCCCTTGCCGGGGAAGGACTTCACGTTCCGCGCCCCCGTCAGCAGCCTCGACACGCTGGCCAAGACTGGCGTCGATGCCGTGAGCATGGCCAACAACCACGCCGCGGACTTCGGATCCAGCGTCTTCGCACAGACGCTCGCCGCGCGCCGGACGGCGCCGATCCCCATCGTCGGGGTCGGGCGTGACCAGGCCGAGGCCTTCACGCCGTTGCGGCTCGACGTCCGTGGCGTCTCGGTGGCGGTGCTGGCCTCCTCACAGATCCGCGACGTCACCTCTCGCGAGCACGCGGCGGGGCCGAGCACCCCGGGCATCGCCACGAACCTCGACCCAGGACCGCTGCGGCGAGCCGTGCGCGCCGCGGCCGCGACGAGCGATGTGGTCGTCGTCATGCTCCACTGGGGATCGCAGTACACGAGCTGCGCCGACGAGCAGCAGCGGGAGACAGCCCAACTGCTTGCCTCCGACGGGGCCGACGTCATCGTCGGCGGCCACGCGCACCGACCGCAGGGATCCGGATGGCTGGGGCCCGCCTACGTCGCGTACGGACTGGGAAACTTCGTCTGGTACAACAACGAGGGTGCCTCCGCCGAGACCGGCGTCCTGACCGTGACCGTCGACGTGGCCACCGCCCGGGCCACAGTCCGGGGCACAGCCGGGGCCACGGCGCCGGGCGGCAGCACCAACGCCGGTCGCTCACGCTCGGTCGTCGTCGCCGGCGCCTGGACGCCGATGCTCATCGGCGGTGACGGGGTGCCACGGCCTGCCGCCCCAGGTGCGACGAGGGACCGCCTGCAGGCCGGGTGGGACGCGGCGACCCGGTGCGCGCGCCTCTCATCGCGACCGTCGTGAGCGGCATACAGCAGCGGCGGACGCCACCGGCCCCGAGGAGCGCGTAGGAGCGGACGTGGCCGGCACGAGGCGGCAGGGGGAGCGAAATGGGTGTTGTCGGCGGTCGGACGTACGGTTGAGGCATGCGTCCGACGACCGACCTGCAGCGCACGGTGGCCCCCTTCGAGGTGGTGTCCGACTACACGCCGAGCGGCGACCAGCCGACGGCCATCGCGGAGCTCGCGCGACGGGTGCGCGCAGGGGAGCAGGACACCGTGCTGCTCGGTGCGACCGGCACGGGCAAGTCGGCCACGACCGCCTGGCTCATCGAGCAGGTGCAGCGGCCGACGCTCGTGATGGCCCCCAACAAGACCCTGGCGGCGCAGCTGGCCAACGAGTTCCGCGAGCTGCTGCCCAACAACGCCGTCGAGTACTTCGTCAGCTACTACGACTACTACCAGCCCGAGGCGTACATCCCGCAGACCGACACCTACATCGAGAAGGACAGCTCGGTCAACGACGAGGTCGAGCGGTTGCGCCACTCGGCGACCAACTCGCTCCTGACCCGTCGCGACGTCATCGTCGTCGCGTCCGTCTCGTGCATCTACGGCCTCGGCACGCCGCAGGAGTACGTCGACCGGATGGCGCGGCTCAAGGTCGGCATGGAGGTCGAGCGCGACCAGCTGCTGCGGCGGTTCGTCGAGATGCAGTACACCCGCAACGACCTCGCCTTCACCCGCGGCACCTTCCGGGTGCGCGGCGACACCGTCGAGATCATCCCGGTCTACGAGGAGCTCGCCCTGCGGATCGAGTTCTTCGGCGACGAGATCGAGCGCATCTACACACTGCACCCGGTGACCGGTGAGGTCGTCAACGAGGAGCACGAGATGTACGTCTTCCCGGCGTCGCACTACGTCGCCGGGCCGCAGCGCATGGAGCGGGCCATCCGTGGCATCGAGCTCGAGCTCGAGGACCAGCTCGCCCTCTTCGAGAAGCAGGGCAAGCTCCTAGAGGCTCAGCGCCTGCGGATGCGCACGACCTATGACCTCGAGATGATGCGGCAGGTCGGCTTCTGCAACGGCATCGAGAACTACAGCCGGCACATCGACGGTCGCACCGCCGGGTCGGCACCCAACTGCCTGCTCGACTACTTCCCCGACGACTTCCTCCTCGTGCTCGACGAGTCCCACCAGACGGTGCCGCAGATCGGGGCGATGTACGAAGGCGACATGTCGCGCAAACGGATGCTCGTCGAGCACGGCTTCCGCCTGCCGAGCGCCATGGACAACCGTCCGCTCCGCTGGGAGGAGTTCCTCGAGCGCATCGGGCAGACCATCTACCTCTCGGCCACGCCGGGGGAGTACGAGCTCGCCAAGTCCGCGGCCGGCGGCCCTCCCGTCGAGCAGATCATCCGCCCGACCGGGCTCGTCGACCCCCAGGTCGTGCTCAAGCCCACCAAGGGGCAGATCGACGACCTCATGCACGAGATCCAGGAGCGCACCAAGCTCAACGAGCGCGTCCTCGTCACCACGCTGACGAAGAAGATGGCCGAGGACCTCACCGACTACCTCCTCGACAAGGGCATCCGGGTCCGCTATCTCCACAGCGACATCGACACCCTGCGGCGGGTCGAGCTCCTGCGTGAGCTGCGCACCGGTGTCTTCGACGTGCTCGTCGGCATCAACCTGCTCCGCGAGGGCCTCGACCTGCCCGAGGTGTCCCTCGTGTCGATCCTCGACGCCGACAAGGAGGGCTTCCTGCGGTCGGCGCGGTCACTGATCCAGACGATCGGGCGTGCCGCCCGCAACGTCTCCGGTCAGGTGCACATGTACGCCGACAAGATGACGCCCTCGATGGAGCAGGCACTCGACGAGACCAACCGCCGCCGTGAGAAGCAGATCGCCTACAACGCAGAGCACGGCATCGACCCGACGCCCCTGCGCAAGAGGATCGCCGACATCACGGACCTGCTCGAGCGGGAGGACGCCGACACGCAGGAGCTCATCGGCTCGGGTCGCATGCAGTCGCGCGGCAAGAGTGGCGGTGGGCGCGGCGCCATGGCGGCTGACGTGGGCGTGTCGGCCGGCGGTCGGTCCGGGCGTCCGTCCGACATGGCGGCCTCCGAGCTGGCAGGGCTGATCCAGGAGCTGACGAACCAGATGCACCAGGCGGCGGCCGAGCTGCACTTCGAGCTCGCGGCCCGGCTCCGCGACGAGATCGGTGATCTCAAGAAGGAGCTTCGGCAGATGAGTGCCGCCACGCGGTGACGACGGCCTCGGGGGTGATTTCAGGAGACCACCGTCCGTCTGTCGAGTGACGGGACTCACCTGACCATCCCTCGGGCTGGAGTTGAGCGGCGCCCACCGCGATGAGAGGATCAGGCGTTCACGGAGGGGAGTATCCCTGCTGCGACGGGCTCGTCATCACGGATCGGTCTTCACCGCTGGTCCCGGTCCCGTTGGCCCACGCACGCGAGGGCGGGAGAGACCTTCGGTCATTCATCTGGTGACCGGAAGGTTGTGCCCATGAACGTTCCCACCTGGGGCTGGTTCCTCACGATCGGTCTGATGGCCGTGTTCCTGGCCGTAGACGTCTTCGTCATCGCGAGACGGCCGCACGTCCCCTCGATGGCCGAGGCGGGGCGCCACCTGGCGTTCTTCATAGGCATGGCCCTGCTCTTCGGAGTCTTCATCTGGTGGCAGTGGGGAGGGCAGTACGCCGGTGAGTTCTACGCCGGATGGTTGACCGAGTACTCGCTGTCGGTGGACAACCTCTTCGTCTTCCTGCTCATCATGGGCAGCTTCAAGGTGCCGCAGAAGCTCCAGCAGTCTGCCCTGATGGTCGGCATCATCATCGCCATCGTGCTGCGCGGCATCTTCATCGCGTTGGGCGCCGTCGTGATCAACGCCTACGCGTGGGTCTTCTATCTCTTCGGTGCCTTCCTCATCTACACGGCGATCAAGTTGGCCAAGGGCGGTGGGACCGAGGACGACGAGTACCACGAGAACCGCTTCCTGCTCTGGGTCGAGAGGCGCTTCCCGGCGACCAAGCAGTGGCACGGCACCCGTCTGACGATCGTCGAGGGCGGCAAGCGCCTCATCACGCCGATGCTCATCGTCATCCTCGCTCTGGGCACCACGGACCTGCTCTTCGCGCTCGACTCCATCCCCGCGATCTACGGGTTGACCAAGGAGCCCTACCTCGTCCTCACGGCCAACATCTTCGCCCTCATGGGCCTTCGGCAGCTCTACTTCCTCATCGGTGGTCTCCTCAAGAAGCTGGTCTACCTCAGCATCGGCCTGGCCGTGCTGCTCGGCTTCATCGGCGTCAAGCTCTTCCTGCATGCGCTGCACGAGAACAACGTGCCGTTCATCAACGGCGGTGAGCCGTTCGACGTGCCTGACGTCCCCATCGTCGTGTCGCTCAGCTCGATCGTGGTCATCCTCGGTGTCACGACGATCGCCAGCCTCATCAAGTCCGGGATCGACGCCCGGCGCGAGCGGGAGGCAGGCATCGTGCCCGCCGCCGGCGACGTCGTTGCGGCCTCCGAGTCGGCGCAGCCGCTCGAGTCGGCCCAGCCGGCCGCCGACCCCGCCGCCGATGCGCCCCTCGGCCACGGGACCGGCACCGGACCCGCCTCGCGCGAGCCCTGACCACCGCCAGCTCCCATCCCCCGTCGAGTGGCCGCGTCGTCACACCGGTGCCTGAGGTTGCGCGGCCACTCGAGGTCGAGTGGCCGCGTCGTCACCGGTGACGGCCCCGCGGGTCGATGCTGGGCGCGAGGCCACTCGAGGTCGAGTGGCCGCGTCGTCACACGGTGACGGCGCCGCCGGGTCGATCCTGGTGCTGGTGAGGTTGCGAGGCCACTCGAGGGTCGAGTGGCCCGTCGTCACGGTGGCCCGGCGGGTCGATCTGGTGCTGGTGAGGTTGCGAGGCCACTCGAGGTCGAGCGGCCGCGGCCCCGCCGCCGGGTCGATCCTGGTGCTGGTGAGGTTGCGAGGCCACTCGAGTGGGGGGACGGGGTCAGCGGACTCGAGCGGCGACCAGCCAGCCCGCGAGCGCCGGCACGGCCATGGTGGCCAGCACCGCGACATACGCGGCCGGGACGCCGGAACCGGCCGCCGCGAAGACGATCGCCGACAGCGCGAGCGCGGTGGCCGCTCCCGCGGAGTCACCGATCTGCAGGGCAGAGCTGACGAAGCCCTGCTCCGTGCCCTCGGCGCGCCCGAGAGCCTGGGCCGTGACGCGCGGATAGAGCGTGCCGATGCCGAAGCCGAGCATCGGGAAGATCGTGATGACAACCCACGGCGGGGCCGCCAGCGCCAGAGCGGCCGCCAGCCCGAGCAGCGTGACCGTGAGCAGCCCCAGTGAGAACTGCGCGGTGCGCCCGATCTCGAAGCGGCTGTCCCACGCGCCCTGTATCCAGGACCCGACGAACCACGAGACCCCGGTCAGGGTCAGCGCGACCCCGGCCACGCTGGGCGAGAACCCGTCCCGGTCGGTCAGCAGTCGCGGCAGGTAGACCTCGGCGCCGGTGAAGGCGGCGAAGGCCAGTGCTCGCAGGAGGATGTCGGTCGGGCAGGCCGCGCCCGGCCAGAAGGGTGCGGCGCGGGAGGAGGGGCAGCAGGCTGACGACGACGACTCCGAGCGCCACGGCGGCGAGCAGCAGGGTGACTCCCATGGCGAGGGAGTCGAGCCGCTCGGCGATGAGGTTGAGCACGAGCACCGCCACGGCCAGCACGGTCGAGGCCGCCAGCGCCCGCCAGCGCCAGCGGACGTCGACGATGTCCTGCCCCAGACCTCGGACGATCGGAGCCAGCAGGGCCGCGGCAGCGACGAGCACGACGATGGCGAGGCCGAAGACCCAACGCCAGCCCACGGTCTGCGCGATCACTCCGGCGACGAAGGGGCCGGCGATGGACGGCACCACCCAGGCGGCGGAGAAGCCGGCGAGGATTGCCGTGTGCAGCCGCCTCGGGTAGACCCGCGTGACCAGCACGTAGAGCGCGGTGCTCGTCATGCCGGCCCCCAGGCCCTGGACGATGCGAGCCCCCACGAGGATCGACATCGTGGGAGCCAGCCCCGCGCAGACGAGCCCGACCGCGAACAGCACGAGCCCGAGCAGGAGCGGCGGCCGGGGCCCGCGGCGGTCGGCGAGGTTGCCGGACCACACGATGCTGACGATGCCGGCCGCCAGGGTCGCCGTGAAGGCCATGGCGTAGAGCGACTCGCCGTGCAGCTCGCGCGCGATGGTCGGCATCACCGTCGTCAGGGCCAGCGCCTCGAACGCGTGCAACGAGACCAGGGCGAGGGTCCCGACCGTCGTGGCGCGCAGAACTGGGGAGAGCAGGCCGCCGCCCTCGTCGACCGGGCCTTCGAGCTCGTCGACTGGATCACCGACCTCGTCCCGCGGTCCATCGACGCCGTCCCACGGTCCATCCACCTCGTCCACCGGCCCGCGGACGGCGCGGGCAAGCTCGGGGTCGCGGTCGTCAGCAGCCACGTCGGCACCGAATGCCCTCGGCTCGCCCCCGGAACTCGTCATTCCGACAGGCTAGGACCTCATGCGTGCTTGAACTCAAGCACTGGCACCGCAGGATCATCCCGGAGCGATGGTGGGGTCCGGCGCGGAGGGCCCATCGGTCTGGTCTCCCGCCCGCCCGGGCTCAGCCTGCGATCCGAGCACGATGACGCTCGCGGCCACGACGAGCGCCATCCCGACCAGCTGCTGCGCACCGAGCACCTGGCCGAGCACGATGAAGCCGGCCAGCGCCGCCACGGCGGGCTCGAGACTCAGCAGGATGCCGAACACGCGTTGGGCGAGGTGCCGCAGGGCGACGAGCTCGAGCGAGTAGGGCAGCACACTCGAGAGCACCGCGATGCCGAGCCCGACGCCCACGTCCCGCCAGGTCCAGCTGCCCACCGTCGAGAGACCGAGCGGCGCAACGGCCACCGTCGAGACGACGAGCGCCAGTGCCAGCCCGTCGAGACCGGGGAAGGCTCGTCCGGTGCGCTGGCTCAACACGATGTATGCCGCCCACATCGCCCCGGCGAACGCGGCGAACGCGATGCCGACCTTGTCGAAGCTGTCCCACGCGTCGTCGAAGGCGCCGGACACGAGGGCGACCCCGAGTCCCGCGGCCAGGACGGCGACGAGGTCGCGTGGGCGGCGCGACAGCACGGCGGCCAGCGTCAGCGGTCCGAGGAACTCGATCGTCACCGCCACCCCGATGGGCAGGTGGGCGAGGGAGGCGTAGAAGGCGGTGTTCATCGCCGCGAGTGCGAGTCCGAAGAGCACGACCGTCACCAGGTCGGGCCGCGAGCGCCCCCGCCACGAAGGGCGCGCGACGGCATACAGGATGACTGTCGCGAAGAGCAGCCGCAGCAGGACCGAGCCGGTCGCTCCGATGCGCGGCACCAGCGTGGCCGCCAGCGCACCGCCGAACTGCACCGACACGACGCCGGCGAGGACGAGCAGGGGAGCGGTGCGGCGATCGACCGTCACGGGTGCGGGAGCCGACCCGCGGCGACGAGCGTCGCGGTGCGCTCGGCAGGCAGGTCCTCCTCGACGAGGACCCCGCCCGTCTCGGAGGCGTGCACCATCCGGCCCGGTCGCACGACGATGCCCACGTGATGGATGCGGTGCCCGGGGCGTGCGAAGAAGTAGAGGTCCCCTGAGCGCTCCTGCCCGAACGCAACGGGGGTGGCGAAGTCGGCCTGAGCGTAGGCGTCCCGGGCGACGACGTGGCCGAGTCGGCGCCAGGTGTGCAGCACGAGCCCCGAGCAGTCGTAGCCGAGGGGCGAGATGCCGCACCACAGGTAGGGCAGGCCGAGGTGCCGGCGGGCGATGACGACTGCCGGGTGGTCCGGGCCGGCATCGGCGGCCTGCGCCGACCCGGATGCAGCGGCGACCGGCGGGCAGGGCGAGCGACGCTGCCGCTCGGTCAACGGCCAGTGGGGTGAGGTGAGAGGTGCGCACCCAGCCGGGATAGCCTCGCTCGTCCTTGGGGGACAGCTGCCACGGCGCGACGACGCGCGCCCACCGACCCGAGGGGTCGGTGTCGAGGAGCGACACCGGCTCGCCCTCGAGCAGCTGCGACTCGACGCGGCCGTGCAGGCCGAGGCGGCCGTCGCCGTCCTCCCCGGAGTCGGGCTGCGCGTCGAGCGCGGCGAGCCACGCCACGGCGTCCGGCTCGTCGGCGACGATCGCAGCGTCGATCTCGCGCGGACTCGAAGGGTCGATCCACAGGGTCGTCACGGGAACGCTCACCGTGTGTGTCGGCAGGGTCGCGTTCACGACCGCGGGCTGAGGGCTGCTGACAGGACTCACCCGGTCATCCTCGCACCCTGCGTGACCGGCCCGCCGACCCGGCCAGCAGGCTGTCGGCGAACCGATGGCGCCCAGATGGCGCACGGGATGGCGCACGGATCGGTCCGGAGCTCTGGTGGAGACGGCCCAGCAGCCGTAACGTCGAGACATGGACGAACGAGTCACCCTCGAGGCTTTGGATCCCCCGAAGAACCGGCGTCACGGGCCAGACGGCGACCTCGTCGACGTGCAGGGCTGGATCCACGCGCCGGTCGAGTGGGCGGGCGGTCCCCAGCTGGAGCGGGCCTGGCGGCAACGGCACGGACGCTCCCGGCTGGGCGTGGGGCTCGCCGTGGCCAACAGCCCGCGGCGCCACATCATGCTGACCAACGTGCCCGGCGACATCGACTTCCTGCGCAGCGAGCTCGAAGCGCTCATCGAGGAGGTCGCGGCCACGGACGACGGGCACCAGCACGAGCTCAGCGGCTGAGTCCGGCTCCCGGGCGAAACCAGCCCGAAGGAGGCGAACCGGCCCTCTCGAGCCCGTCGTCCTCCTAGGGTGAGCAGCATGGGCCGGGCAAGCATCGTCACCGTGGACGACGACCCCATGGTGTCGGCGGCGATCGCCCGAGACCTGCGCACGCGCTACGGCGCCGACTACCGCATCGTGCGGGCCTCGTCCGGAACGGAGGCCCTCGAGGTCATCGGCAGGCTCCTCCTGCGTGACAGCCCCGTCGCCCTGGTCGCCGCCGACCAGCGGATGCCGGGCATGTCGGGGATCGAGCTGCTCGCGCAGGTCCGAGAGCGGGTGCCGGACGCGAAGGTGCTCCTGCTCACGGCATACGCGGACACCGACGTGGCCATCACAGCGATCAACGAGATCGGACTCGACCACTACCTCCTCAAGCCGTGGGACCCACCGGCCGAGCGGCTCTACCCCGTCGTCGACGACCTTCTCGGCGACTGGCAGCGCGGCCATCCCGACCACACGTCAGACGTCCGCATCGTCGGGCACCGTTGGTCCGACCGGAGCCACGAGCTCAAGACGTTCATGGCGAGCAACCACGTGCCCTACCGGTGGTTCGACGTCGAGCGCGACGAGGAGGGCGCCCGTCTCGCCGCGCTCGCGGACGCCGGCGTCGCGGACCTGCCGCTCGTCCTGGTCCCCGAGGGCGACGTGCTGCGCGCCCCCACGATCCTCGCCGTGGCCGGAGCCCTGGGCCTGAGGACCACCGCCGACCGCGAGCTCTACGACGTGTGCATCGTCGGGGGCGGGCCCGCCGGCCTCGCTGCCGCGGTGTATGCCGCGTCGGAGGGTCTGAGCACCGTCGTCGTCGAGCAGTCGGCGCCCGGTGGACAGGCCGGGCAGAGTGCCTCCATCGAGAACTACCTGGGCTTCCCCAAGGGCCTCTCCGGCGCCGACCTCGCCGGGCGCGCCCTGGCGCAGGCGCGTCGCTTCGGCGCCGAGCTCGTCCTCGCCCGCGACGTCGTCGCCCTCGAGTCGCGCGGCCCGGTGCGCGCCGTCCGCTTCGACGGGGGCGACATCGAGGCGCGGGCGGTCATCGTCGCCACCGGGGTCTCCTACCGCACCCTCGACGCGCCCGGGCTCGCAGAGCTGATCGGGCGCGGCGTCTACTACGGCGCCAACGCCAGTGAGGCGCCGCAGTGCACGGGCGACGAGGTCTACATCGTCGGCGCCGCCAACTCCGCCGGGCAGGCTGCCCTCAACATCGCCAGGTATGCCGCCCGCGTCCATCTCGTCGTGCGTGGCGACGCGCTCGAGCGACACCATGTCGGAGTACCTGGTCGAGCGCATCGCCTCCTCGCCGATGATCGAGATGCACCTGCGCACCGAGGTCGTGGCCGGCGCCGGGGACGGCCACCTCGAGCGGCTGACCCTGCAGCACCGCGAGACCGGGGACCTTGTGGAGGTCGAGGCGAGCTGGCTCTTCGTCTTCATCGGGGCCTCACCACGGACCGACTGGCTCGGTGACGAGATCGTGCGGGACGACAAGGGATTCGTCATCACCGGGCAGGACCTGCTCGCCGTCGAGCGGACCTCGCGAGGTCCGGCCGGCACGGGGTCGGCGGCCCCACCGGGTGGCGCGGCGCCGCGAGCACCGTTCGCCCTCGAGACGAGTCTTCCCGGTGTGTTCGCCGCCGGCGACGTGAGGCTGGACTCGATGAAGCGCGTGGCCTCGGCCGTCGGCGAGGGCGCGATGTCGGTCTACTTCGTCCACCGCTACCTGGCCACGGTCTGATGCGCGTCGAGGACCTGCGCCCGCTGCCTCTCTTCGAGGGGCTCGGCGACGAACGACTGTCGTCGCTCCTCGAGGCGGGCGAGGAGGTCGTCATCGAACCGGGCACCACCTACTTCCGGGAGGGTGGCCGCGCGGACGACTGGTGGGTGCTCGTCGACGGAGCCCTCGACCTCGTGCGCCACGTGGGGCGGGAGGACGTCGTGGTCGGCCGCATGGACCAGCCGGGCCGGTGGGCCGGTGGCTTCCGGGCGTGGGACGAGCACGGTGTCTACCTCGCCACCGGTCGCGGCATCGAGCCGGGGCGCCTTCTCAGGGTGCCGGCTGCCGCGCTGCGTGAGC
This sequence comes from uncultured Actinomycetota bacterium, assembly GCA_963816385.1. Lineage (GTDB taxonomy): Bacteria > Actinomycetota > Actinomycetes > Actinomycetales > Dermatophilaceae > CAWFKL01. Next base: position 388,033 of record CAWFKL010000005.1, on the reverse strand, counting down.
GGACGGCGGCCTGGCTGCCGATGGCCGCCCACCTCATCGCCGGGCTCTACGGCACCGCGCGCTCGATCGAGGCCACGGCTCGCCAGCGTGGGGCGCTGGTCACCCTCGGCCAGCTCTCCGCCGGCCTCGCCCACGAGATCAACAATCCCGCCGCCGCCGCCGCGCGTGCCGCGGACGAGCTCACGACGGTGGGCGGCACGCTGCTCGACTCGCTCGGTCGCATGGCAGGCGGTCAGATGACGCCCGAGCAGTTCAGCACCCTGGACCGGCTACGGCAGCGCATCACGCCACCGACGACCCTGCAGGACCCGCTCGACGTCGCCGACCGTGAGGAGGAGCTCGCGGACTGGCTCGTCGACCACGGAGTCGGGACAGCCGTGGGACATCGCCTCCGACCTCGCTGCCTCCGGAGTCAGCCCCGAGTGGTGCGATGAGGCGGCCGAAGAGCTGGGGGCCGAGGTGCTTGCCCCATCCCTGCGCTGGGTCGCCAGCACGGTGCGGGCGACGACCCTCCTCGCGGAGGTACGCGAGTCGACCCGCCGGGTCTCCGAGCTCGTCGCTGCCATCAAGTCCTACTCCCAGATGGACCGCGGCTCGCTGCAGAGCGTCGACGTGCGCAACGGCATCGAGAGCACCCTCGTCATGCTCGCCAGCAAGCTGCGGGCAGGCATCACCGTCGAGCGCGAGCTGGCCGACGACCTGCCGCCCATCGAGGCGTACGAGGGCGAGCTCAACCAGGTGTGGACCAACCTCGTCGACAACGCCGTCGATGCGATGGACGGGTCGGGCACGCTTCGGCTCACGACGCGTCGTGACGGCGACGCCGTCGTCGTGGAGGTGGCCGACACCGGCACCGGTATGCCGCCGGAGGTCGTGGAGCGGGCCTTCGAGGCGTTCTACACGACCAAGGAGGTCGGCAAGGGAACCGGCCTCGGCCTCGACATCGCGCAGCGCATCGTCGTCGACCGGCACGGCGGCACGATCGAGATCGACTCCCAGCCCGGACGCACGGTGATCCGGGTGCGGCTGCCGATCCGGCAGCGGTAGCGCTGGTCCCCGCGCCCCGTGGCGACCCGACCGTGCAGCGGCACCTGAAGTGCGCCGATGGCGCCGCATCGGAGGCGGCCGAGCGCTACCGTGAGGTGGGAGGTGCTGCGCCGTGGGAAAAGCCTCGAAGCCGGAGGGGTCAGCGAACCCCCGACGACGTCGGGCGCGGATGATCGCGAGCGTCATCCTCATCGGCCTTCTCGCCTCCGGCTGCGAGGCTGCCGGGCAGGCCCCGCCGCTGCCCACCAATGGGGTGCGCGACGGCCGACCCGCCGCCGAGAGTCGACCGGTCCCGCTCATGACGAGCACCGAGCCGCTGCGGCTCGTCGTCGTCGGCGACTCCATCGCCCTCCCCGGAGTCGGCTGTGGATCGGCCGACCTCGTGTGACGCGCCGCCGCACGGCCGGCCCGGGTGCGAGGATGGACGCCCAGATCGGAGGCGACGATGACCGAGTTCCCGCAGCTGCTGCACACGGCGCTCGACACAACGGATGCTCGTGGGCTCGCCGAGTTCTACCGCGAGCTGCTGGGCCTGCAGTACCGTCCCGGCGACGAGCCGCCCGACGACCCCGACGACGACGACGCCGACTGGCTCGTGCTCGTCGACTCCGAGGGCCGCCGCAAGCTGGCCTTCCAGCAGGTGGAGCGGCTCGTCCGCACCACCTGGCCGAGCCACGACGTGCCCATGCAGCTGCACGTCGACTACACGGTCACGAGCGCCGAGGAGCTGGAGCGGCACAGGTCCCGCGCCGAGGCCCTCGGCGCGCAGGTGCTGCTAGACCGCAGCGACGACCCGGAGGAGGCCCTCTACGTGCTCGCCGACCTGGCGGGCCACCCGTTCTGCATCTTCGTCGCCTGAAGACGTGTCCGCGAGCGGCTACCAGCCCCGCTCGCGCCATTCGCCGAGGTGCGGTCGCTCGGCGCCGAGGGTCGAGTCGTCGCCATGCCCGGGGTAGAACCACGTGTCGTCGTCGTAGACGTCGAAGACCCGCGTCGTCACGTCCTCGATGAGCGAGTCGAAGCTCTGCCCCGGGCTCTTCGTGCTGCCGATGCCGCCCGGGAAGAGGCTGTCGCCGGTGAAGAGGTGGGTGTGGCCGTCGGGGTCGGCGTAGGCGAGCGCCACCGAGCCCGGTGTGTGGCCGCGCAGGTGCACGACGGCCAGCTCGACGTCGCCGAAGCGCACGGTGTCGCCGTGTCCGACAGGCTCGTCGACGGCCACGGGCAACGCGTCCGCGTCCTCGCGACCGGCGATGGTGCGGGCGCCGGTGCTCGCGACGACTTCGGGCAGCGCGCGCACGTGGTCCCAGTGCTGGTGCGTGGTCACGACGGCATCGAGCCCGGCGCCACCCGAGCGCACCAGGTCGAGCACGGCAGGCGCGTCGGCTGCCGCGTCGACGAGCAGCTGCGCGCCCGTCGACCGGCAGGTCAGGAGGTAGACGTTGTTGGACATCTCGGAGACGGCCAGCTTGCGGATCGTCAGGTGCGCCAGCTCCCGCACGTCGGCCGGGCCGCCGGGCCTCACGGCACCGGTGTAGTCGTCGCTCATCTCAACCTCCGTGGGGAAGGACCGGCACCGGACCGTCGATGGCAACGTCGTCGGTGCGTCCCGCGTGCGATCCACAGGAGCAGGCCGGCGCGGCTGCCCGAGACGACCGTGTTCCCGCCGCCGATGACGTGACCGTCGCCCTCCGTGGCGCACCAGACGCAGCGACGGCGCGTCCTCGTCGGACCGCAGCCGGTCGACTGCGTCCTCGAGGAACATCGCGACGACGTCGGGCGCCACCCGGTCGAAGCCGAAGCACGCGTCGAGGTCGACGTGGTGGAAGACGAGCTCGCGCAGCCGCATGAAGGGCACCCGCGCGACGGAGAGCCGTGGGCCACCGGGCACCCGCTCGACCTCGACGTCGGCGTGCTCGGCCCGCCAGCCTGTCGAGGAGGGTGGCCAGCCGCCCGGCCGACTCGAGGATGTCGGTGACGTGGTCCGCGGCGGGCCGCTTCGCTCCCGCTTCGATGTCGGCGTCGCGCGCGGCGACCGAGTCGTACATCGTGTCGGGCCGGCCCGTGACGGCGACCGAGACCACGCGGGCAAGCGCGTCGGCGTTCCGGGCCAGGTGCGAGAGGACGTGGCCGCGGGACCAGCCCTCGCACAGCGAGGGAGCGAGCACCGCGTCGTTGCTCAGTGACGACGCGGTCGCGACGACGCGATCGGTCTCGGCGGCGATGTGCTCGGCCGTGACGTCGTCCCACGTCATGACGTCCGGGGCGCTCATCTCCAACCTCCTTCCGTGCGTCGGGCGGTCGCCCGGTCGCCGCTCGCCTCGGCTAGGGCCAGGGCCGCGCCGACGAGAGCCAGGTGCGAGAACGCCTGCGGGAAGTTGCCGACCATCCGGCCGTCCACGGGGTCGTACTCCTCCGACAGCAGTCCGAGGTCGTTGGGCAGGCCGACGAGCCGGTCCATGAGCGCCGTCGCCTCCGATGTCATACCCGCCTTGGCGTATGCCGTGACGAGCCAGAAGGAGCACGCCAGGAAGGGGTGCTCGTCGCCGGGGAGGCCGTCGACGCCGGTCTCGGTCCGGTAGCGCAGGACGAGCCCGTCACGCATCAGGTCGGTCTCCACGGCGCGGATGGTCCCGAGCATCCGGGGGTCGTCGCCGTCCACGAGGCCGATGACCCCGAGGGTGAGGAGCGAGGCATCGACCGCCGTCGTGTCGTAGTGCTGCACGAACGTGTTGCGGTGGGGGTCGAAGCCCTTCGTCAACACCTCGTCGCGCACCTGCTCACGCAGCTCGCGCCACCGGTCGACCGGTCCAGCGAGCCCGTGCTCCTCGACGCCCCGCACCGCACGGTCGAAGGCCGCCCAGACCATGGCCCGGGAGTGCGTGAAGTGGCGCATGGGCCCGCGGATCTCCCAGAGCCCGTTGTCCGGCTGGTCCCAGTGCTCCGCCAGGTGGTTGACGAGCGCACGCTGGAGGTTCCACGACTCGGCGGACTCGCGCAGTCCGCGTGAGCGCGCGTGCTCGAGGGCGATCATCACCTCGCCCAGCACGTCGGTCTGGCGCTGGGAGACGGCCGCGTTGCCGATGCGCACCGGCGACGACCCGGCATACCCCGGCAGGTGTGCGAGCTCGCGCTCAGCAAGGTCACGTGCCCCGTCGACGCAGTAGAGGATCTGCAGGTCGGCCGGGTCGCCGGCCACCGCGCGCAGCAACCAGCTGCGCCACAGCTCGACCTCCTGCACGTAGCCGCAGCCGAGCAGGGCCTCGAGGGTCAGCGCGGCGTCGCGCAACCAGCAGAAGCGGTAGTCCCAGTTGCGCACGCCGCCGAACTCCTCCGGCAGGCTCGTCGTCGGGGCGGCGACGATGCCGCCGGTGACCCCGTGGCTGAGGACGCGCAGCACGAGCAGCGAGCGCGACACGATGTCGGCGTACGGGCCGCGATAGTCGTTGCGCGCCGTCCACTGCTGGCTGAGCCGCAGCGTGTGCTCGACCCTGCTGCTCACCTCGAGCGGCGCAGGCACCGGCTCGTGGCTGGGGAACCACGTCGTCGAGAAGGTCAGCACCTCGCCGGCGGACACGTCGAACTCGTCGACGTGACGGCCGTCGCGGGCGTGCGGGAGCCGCTGGGCGCGCAGCACCAGCATGTCCGGGCCGGCGACGGCGCTGATGACGTCGTCGGTGCGGCCCTCGCGGTCGTCGACGCGCCGGGTCACCCAGGGCCGCGTCCGGCCGTAGCCGAAGCGCACGACCCACTCGTGCGCCATCCGTACCGTGCCCTCGAGGCCTTCCACGCGGCGCAGCACGTCAGCGCGACGGTCGGCGATGGGCATGAGATCGGTCACGCGGACGGCGCCCGAGGAGGTGCGGTGCACCGTCTCGAGGATGAAGGAGCCGTCGACGTAGCGCCGGGTCGACTCCGCATCCTCGTCGACCGGTCCGAGCAGCCAGCGACCGTTCTCCGGCGTACCCAGGAGCGCTGCGAAGCAGGCGTGCGAGTCGAAGCGGGGCAGGCAGAGCCAGTCGATCGAGCCCCGACGGCTGACGAGGGCGGCCGTGCCGAGGTCTCCGAGGACGGCATACTCCTCGATGGGCGTCGGCGGGCGCTCGGAGCTCATGAGGCGAGTATGCCGTCCGCTGGCTGTCGAGGGTGCCGGCAGTGTCCGAGGCTCCACCTAGCATGTCTGGGTGACTGCTACGCCCACCGGCACCTCCCACTCACTCGTCGTGCGCGGCGCCCGAGAGCACAACCTGCGCGACATCTCGGTCGACCTGCCTCGCGACAGCCTCATCGTCTTCACCGGACTCTCGGGCTCGGGCAAGTCCAGCCTCGCGTTCGACACGATCTTCGCCGAGGGCCAGCGCCGCTACGTCGAGTCCCTGTCGGCCTACGCCCGACAGTTCCTCGGGCAGATGGACAAGCCTGACGTCGACTTCATCGAGGGGCTCTCCCCGGCGGTGTCCATCGACCAGAAGTCGACCAACCGCAACCCACGCTCGACCGTCGGCACCATCACCGAGGTCTACGACTACCTCCGCCTGCTCTTCGCGCGCGCCGGTCGCCCGCACTGCCCCGTGTGCGGCGAGCCGGTGACCCGCCAGTCGCCGCAGCAGATCGTCGACCAGCTGCTCCTGCTCGAGGACCGCACGCGCTTCCAGGTCCTCGCCCCCGTCGTCCAGGGGCGCAAGGGTGAGTTCGTCGACCTCTTCTCCGAGCTGCAGACCAAGGGCTTCGCGCGCGCCCGTGTCGACGGCCAGGTGGTGCCGCTCGCCGAGGCGCCCGCACTCGAGAAGCAGCGGAAGCACACCATCGAGGTCGTCGTCGACCGCCTCGTCGCCAAGGGGGACGACACCGCGGCCAAGCGCCGGCTCACCGACTCCGTCGAGACCGCGCTGCGGCTCGCCGGAGGGATCGTCGTCATCGACTTCGTCGACCGTGACGTCAAGGCCGACGACCGCGAGCGCCGCTTCTCCGAGAGGATGGCGTGCCCCAACAACCACTCGCTCGGCATGGACGAGATCCAGCCACGGTCGTTCTCGTTCAACTCGCCCTTCGGAGCCTGCCCGTCGTGCACCGGCATCGGCACGGAGCTCGAGGTCGACCCCGAGCTGGTCGTGCCTGACGACGACCTCAGCCTCGCGGAGGGTGCCATCCAGCCGTGGGCCCAGGGCTCAGGGTCGGCCGAGTACTTCCAGCGCGTCATGACCGCGCTGTCCGAGGACATGAAGTTCTCGATGGACGCGCCGTTCCGGTCGCTGCCCGCCCGGGCCAAGGAGGCCCTGCTCACGGGGCAGAACTACAAGGTCCACGTCCGCTACAAGAACCGCTACGGCCGCGACCGCTCCTACACGACCGGTTTCGAGGGCGTCGTGCCGTTCATCAAGCGGCGGCACGGCGAGACCGACTCCGACTGGAGCCGTGAGCGCTACGAGGGCTACATGCGGCAGGTGCCGTGCCCGGTGTGCAAGGGTGCGCGCCTCAAGCCAGAGTCGCTGGCGGTCCTCCTCGGCGGCAAGAACATCTCCGAGGTCTGCGCCCTGGCCATCAACGAGGCTGCCGGCTTCCTCGACACCGTCGACTTCACGCCGCGCGAGAAGCAGATCGCCGAGCGGGTCATCAAGGAGATCGACGCGCGGCTCGGCTTCCTGCTCGACGTCGGGCTCGACTACCTCTCTCTCGACCGGCCTGCCGGCACGCTGTCGGGCGGGGAGGCGCAGCGCATACGACTTGCGACCCAGATCGGCTCGGGCCTCGTCGGTGTGCTCTACGTCCTCGACGAGCCGTCGATCGGTCTGCACCAGCGCGACAACCACCGCCTCATCGAGACGCTGACGAGGCTGCGCGACCTCGGCAACACCCTCATCGTCGTCGAGCACGACGAGGACACGATCGCCACGGCCGACTGGGTCGTCGACATCGGGCCCGGCGCGGGCGAGCACGGTGGCCACGTCGTGCACTCGGGCCCGGTCAAGGGCCTGCTCGAGCACCCCGACTCGATCACCGGCATGTACCTCTCCGGCCGTCGCGAGATCCCTACCCCGGACGTCCGCCGCGGCCACGACGGCCGCCAGCTCACCGTGACAGGGGCGCGCGAGAACAACCTCCAGAACGTCTCGGTGAGCTTCCCGCTCGGCAACCTCGTCGCCGTCACCGGCGTCTCCGGCTCCGGCAAGTCGACGCTCGTCAACGACATCCTCTACAACGTCCTCGCGAACAAGCTCAACGGCGCGCGTCACGTGCCGGGTCGGCACAAGACCGTGACGGGACTCGACCTGCTCGACAAGGTCGTCCACGTCGACCAGAGCCCGATCGGACGCACCCCGCGATCGAACCCCGCCACGTACACCGGCGTCTTCGACAGCATGCGCAAGCTCTTTGCCGAGACGACGGAGGCCAAGGTGCGCGGCTACCAGCCGGGCCGGTTCTCCTTCAACGTCAAGGGCGGGCGCTGTGACGCGTGCTCCGGCGACGGCACGATCAAGATCGAGATGAACTTCCTGCCCGACGTCTACGTCCCGTGCGAGGTGTGCCACGGGGCCCGGTACAACCGGGAGACGCTGGAGGTGCACTTCAAGGGCAAGACGATCGCGGACGTGCTCGACATGCCGATCGAGGAGGCCGCCACGTTCTTCGAGGCGGTGCCCGCCATCTCACGTCACCTCAAGACCCTCAACGACGTCGGGCTGGGCTACGTCCGCCTCGGCCAGCCGGCGCCGACCCTCTCCGGTGGTGAGGCCCAGCGGGTGAAGCTCGCGAGCGAGCTGCAGAAGCGATCGACCGGACGCACCATCTACGTCCTCGACGAGCCGACCACCGGTCTGCACTTCGAGGACATCCGCAAGCTGCTCGAGGTGCTCCAGGGCCTCGTCGACAAGGGCAACACCGTGATCGTCATCGAGCACAACCTCGACGTCATCAAGAACGCCGACTGGGTCATCGACATGGGTCCCGAGGGCGGTTCTCGCGGTGGCACGATCATCGCCGAGGGCACGCCTGAGCGGGTCGCCGACGTCGAGGCGAGCCACACCGGCCGGTTCCTCAAGGCGATCCTCGAGCGCACCGCTCGCACGACGTCCCGCAAGCCGTCCGCACGAGGCGGCCGCGCAGCCACAGCCGGCGCACAGCGCCCCGACGGCGCGGTCACGACGAGCTCACGCACCGTCACCTCCAAGGCGGCAGGCGGCCGCGCACGAGGAGGTGCCACTACCGCCGCCGCGAAGAAGACCACATCGAGCACGACCGTCCGCAAGACGAGGTCCAGCACGAGCACGACGACCCGGAAGAGGAACGCATGACACAGCGCACGCACTCCAGCACCCCCGAGCCGATCGCCAGCACCTCCACCGCTGCGCACGACGACAGCAGCTCGTCGGCGACAGCACCCACGTCCGAGCCGACGACCGCCGAGCAGGTCGCCCGGCTCACTGACCGCCGGGGGGTGCTGCGCGTCGCGGGCGTGGTCGCCGGTGCCGGCGCGCTCGCAGCGTGCAGCAGCCCGCCAGTCCCCGAGGCGAGCTCTGCCGCCGGCGGCACACCGACGTCGGAGGTGCCCGTCGGCGGCGGCAAGATCTATGCGGACACCAAGACGGTGGTCACCCAGCCCACTGCCGGCAGTTTCAAGGCCTTCGACACGACGTGCCCGCACCAGGGCTGCGCCGTGGCGTCCTTCGAGGGCAGCCAGATCGTCTGCCCCTGCCACGGGAGCCACTTCGACATGACCACCGGCGACCGAGTCTCCGGTCCCGCGGCGACGGGGCTCACGCCGAAGACGGTCACCGTCACGGGTGCCACCTTCACCGTCGGCTGAGCCGTGCCTGCAGTATGCCGTCCGGTCGGCACGCGGCCTCGCGCGCCGTAGGTCATGCGGGCTCGCCCGCCGGACGGCATACGGCCGCGCCGACTCTCAGGCGGGAGGGGCGGCGGAGTCCGAACGGCGGAACAGCCAGCCGGAGATGCCGAAGAGCACGGCACACATCGCGGTGATCCCCAGGATCTCGGCGCAGGAGCGCGGCGCCGACCGCGACGGCGAGGGCAAGTCGGTAGGCGGATCGGGCGATCGGCATGCGGGCCTCCAGCGTGATGGGGCGGGTGGGAGGGTGCGGTGACGGGTGCTCACGACGCTGGGAGCAGCGGCGTGCAGCACGGGTGGCGGCGGCGTGGAGGTTGTGTGCAGATCACGGCCGGTGTGACGACGGGGCCACTCGACGGTGTGTGACGACGGGGCCACTCGACGGTGTGTGACGACGGGGCCACGGGGCGGGGTGGGTGGAGGCGTCGGCGGGCCGACATAGGGTGGAGACGTGGCCGACCCGAGGACCTATCGACCCAAGCCGGGGGAGATCCCGAACGATCCGGGTGTCTACCGGTTCCGCGACGCACACGGCCGGGTCATCTACGTCGGGAAGGCCAAATCCCTTCGGCCGAGGCTCTCCTCGTACTTCCAGGACATGGCCGCGCTGCACCCGCGCACCGCCACGATGGTCACGGCGGCCTCCTCCGTGGAGTGGACCGTCGTACGCACCGAGGTGGAGGCGCTGCAGCTCGAGTACTCCTGGATCAAGGAGTACGACCCTCGCTTCAACGTCAAGTACCGCGACGACAAGTCCTACCCGTTCCTCGCCGTGACGATGGGCGAGGAGTTCCCCCGGGCCACGGTGATGAGAGGGGCGAAGCGCAAGGGCACTCGCTACTTCGGCCCGTACGGTCACGCGTGGGCCATCCGCGAGACCCTCGACCTGCTGTTGCGCGTGTTCCCGCTGCGCACCTGCTCGTCGGGGGTCTTCAAGCGTGCGGCGGCGAGCGGGCGGCCGTGCCTGCTCGGCTACATCGACAAGTGCTCCGCGCCGTGCGTGGGCCGGGTGACGCCCGACGAGCACCGCGCCATCGCCGAGGACTTCTGCGACTTCATGGCCGGAAACACGACCCGCTTCGCCAAGCGGCTCGAGACCCGGATGAAGCAGGCTGCGGCGGAGCTCGACTTCGAGCATGCGGCTCGACTGCGTGACGACATAGGGGCGCTCAGCAAGGCCCTCGAGAAGCAGGCCGTCGTGCTCGGCGACGCGACCGACGCAGACGTCTTCGCCCTGGCCGACGACGACCTCGAGGCCGCGGTGCAGGTCTTCCATGTGCGCGGCGGTCGCATCCGCGGGCAGCGCGGCTGGGTCGTCGAGAAGGAGAGCGAAGACGTGCCGTCGCTCGTGGAGCACCTGCTCCTGCAGGTCTACGGCGACTCGGAGCGCGACGCCGTGCCACGTGAGGTGCTCGTGCCGACGGCGCCGTCAGACCTCGAAGCGGTCACGGACTGGCTCTCCACGGTGCGCGGCTCGGCGGTCAGCGTGCGCGTGCCGCAGCGCGGTGACAAGCGCGCCCTGATGGAGACCGTGCGCCGCAACGCCGAGCAGTCCCTCGCTCGGCACAAGGTCGCCCGTGCCGGCGACCTGACGCTGCGCAGCCGAGCCCTACAGGAGCTGCAGGACTACCTGGAGCTGGATGAGGCCCCCCTGCGCATCGAGTGCTACGACGTCAGCCACGTGCAGGGCACCAACGTCGTGGCGTCCATGGTCGTCTTCGAGGACGGGCTGGCCCGCAAGAGCGAGTACCGCCGGTTCATCGTGCGCGGCGCCGCGCGCGACGGCGCCGGCGAGGGCGACGAGCCGGTCGCGGTCGACGACACCGCCGCGATGCGAGAGGTGCTCACTCGACGGTTTCGCCGCTACCTCGAGGATGCCGAAGGAGCCGGTGACCTCGACCTGTCGGCGGGGGTCGTCGGCGGCAGCGCCGGGGATGCGGCTGCCGCCGCCAGTGCTGGCCCCAGTGCTGACGCCAGTGCCGACGACAGTGCTGACCTCGACGCCGATGCGGACGAGCGCTCGCTCTCGGGGCCCATCGACCCCGAGACCGGTCGTCCACGCCGCTTCGCCTACCCCCCGAGCCTCGTCGTCGTCGACGGCGGCCTGCCGCAGGTCAACGCTGCCCAGGCTGTCCTGGACGAGCTCGGCATCGAGGAGGTCGCCCTCGTCGGGCTCGCGAAGCGGCTCGAGGAGGTGTGGCTGCCTGGCCTCGACCACCCGGTCATCCTGCCGCGCACGAGCGAGGGCCTCTACCTGCTCCAGCGCCTGCGCGACGAGGCGCACCGCTTCGCCATCACGTTCCACCGGCAGCGACGGTCCAAGGCGATGACGACGAGCCAGCTCGACGGCATACCCGGGCTCGGCGCCAACCGGCAGAAGGCGCTGCTACGCCACTTCGGGTCGGTCAAGCGGCTGCGCCAGGCGGACGTCGCCGACATCCGGGCCGTGCCGGGCATCGGTCCGTCCCTTGCCACTGCCATTGCCAGCCACTTGGCTGAGGGTGCACCGCCGGAGCCAGCCGTGAACCTCACGACGGGAGAAGTCCTCGAATGACTGCCGATGCGACGTCCACGCCGCGCAGGTCGCTGGCCGATGCCCCGCTCATCATCGTCACCGGGATGAGCGGTGCCGGACGGTCGACCGCCGCGAACGTCCTCGAGGACCTTGGCTGGCTCGTCGTCGACAACCTGCCTCCGCAGCTGCTCGCGTCCCTCGCCGACCTGCGTGACGAGGCGCGCGAGCGCAACCCCGCGGCCACGCTCCAGCAGGTCGCCGTCGTCGTCGACGTGCGCTCGCGAGGCTGGTTCGGGATGCTCTCCGACGCCATCTCCGCCGCGCGTGAGCGCGGCGAGCACCCGAGCCTCGTCTTCCTCGACGCCACCGACGAGGCGCTCGTGCGGCGCTTCGAGAGCGTGCGTCGCCCCCACCCGCTCCAGGGCGAGGGGCGACTGCTCGACGGCATCCAGCTCGAGCGGGAGATGCTCGTCGAGGTGCGCTCCAGTGCCGACGTCGTCATCGACACCTCCGGGCTCAATGTGCACCAGCTGACGGCGAAGCTCTCATCCATCTTCGCCGGTGACGGCCGCGCCCAGCTGCGCATCGCGGTCATGTCGTTCGGGTTCAAGTACGGCCTGCCCCTCGATGCCGACGTCGTCTTCGACATGCGCTTCCTGCCCAATCCGTTCTGGGTGCCCGAGCTGCGGCCGCTGACCGGGCGCGACCAGCCCGTCGCGGAGTTCGTCATGGCGCAGGCAGGGGCCGAGGAGTTCATCGACCGCGCCACCGGGCTGCTCGAGACGATGATCGAGGGCTACGTCCGCGAGGGTCGCCGCTACGTCACCGTCGCGGTGGGGTGCACAGGCGGCAAGCACCGCTCCGTCGCCACCTCCGAGGCGCTGAGCGCGCGGCTGTCCGCGGGCGACCGGGTCGACACGTTCGTCGTGCACCGCGACCTCGGTCGTGAGTGACGGATAGCCGTGACGCCGCCACCGCCGCCGCCACCGCCACCGCCGCCACCACCCGGCCCCCGCGTCGCGACGCACCAGCGCCACATCGTGGCGCTCGGCGGTGGCCACGGACTCTCCGCGGCCCTCACCGCGCTGCGCCTGCTCACCGACTCCGTCACTGCCGTGGTCACGGTTGCCGACGACGGCGGCTCCAGCGGACGACTGCGAGAGGAGTTCGACGTCCTGCCGCCCGGCGACCTGCGGATGGCGCTGTCGGCCCTCTGCGACGACAGCGACTGGGGCCACACCTGGCGGGACGTCCTGCAGCACCGTTTTTCCGGTGACGGCGACCTGGCCGGCCACGCCCTCGGCAACCTGATGATCGTCTCGATCTGGGAGCTGCTCGGTGACACCGTGCAGGGTCTCGACCTCGTCGGCCGGCTGCTCGGGGCGCGTGGTCGCGTGCTGCCGATGGCAGGGGAGCCGCTGCAGATCGTCGCCGAGATCCGCGGTCACGACCCGGGACGGCCCGACGAGATCCGGCAGGTGCGGGGCCAGCACCTCGTCGCGTCCTCACCGGGCACCGTCTCGTCGATCGGCATCGTGCCCACCTGCCCCAAGGCCTGCCCGGAGGCGATCGCCGCCGTCAGCGATGCCGACTGGGTCATGCTGGGGCCCGGTTCCTGGTTCACGTCCGTCATGCCGCACCTGCTCGTCCCCGATCTCGCCGACGCCCTTGTCGCGACGAGGGCCCGACGCCTGCTCAACCTCAACCTCGAGGTCCACAAGGGGGAGACTCGTGACTTCCGCGCCGAGGACCACCTCGCGAGTCTCGCGGCGAACGCCCCGGACCTTCGCCTCGACTACGTCCTCGCCGATCCCAGCGTCGTCCCGCACGTGCCGGCCGTCCGCGCAGCCGCGGCAGAGCTCGGGGCCGAGCTCGTCGTCGCCCCCGTCGAGGCCCGCCGACAGCCTGGCGTGCACGACCCGTTGCGTCTCGCAGCCGCCTTGCGGGACGTGATCTCCTGAGCGCCCGACCTCGCCGGAACTGCTCAGCGCTCGACGTCACCGGACGGGCGAAAGAGGCCGGCCGCGACGGCCCCGCGGCGGCAGCACACCGGGACCCGTCGATCTCCCCGACGGAGAGTGCTTGATCGGGGTGGCAGGATGAACGACATGGCGATGACAGCGAAGGTGAAGGACGAGCTCTCCAGACTCGAGGTCACCAAGCCCTGTTGTCGCAAGGCCGAGGTCTCCACGCTGCTGCGCTTCGCCGGGGGACTGCACATGATCGGTGGCCAGATCGTCGTCGAGGCCGAGCTCGACACCGCCAACGCGGCTCGACGGCTGCGCCGCAACATCACCGACGTCTACGGCCACAAGAGCGACGTGCTCGTCCTGGCCGCCGGAGGGCTGCGCCGCGGGTCGCGCTACGTCGTGCGGGTCGTCGAGGACGGCTCGACGCTGGCTCGCCAGACCGGCCTCGTCGACGCCCGTGGCCGACCGGTCCGGGGCCTGCCGCCCAAGGTGGTCAGCGCGTCGACGTGCGACTCGGAGGCCGCTTGGCGCGGTGCCTTCCTCGCGCACGGCTCCCTGACAGAGCCCGGCCGGTCGTCGGCGCTGGAGGTCACCTGTCCCGGGCCCGAGGCCGCACTCGCCCTCGTGGGAGCCGCCCGTCGGCTCGGCATCCAGGCCAAGGCCCGGGAGGTGCGCGGGGTCGACCGTGTCGTCATCCGCGACGGTGACGCCATCGGCGCGCTGCTGACCCGGCTCGGCGCACACGACGCCCTGCTCGCCTGGGAGGAGCGGCGAATGCGGCGTGAGGTGCGCGCGACCGCCAACCGTCTCGCCAACTTCGACGACGCCAACCTGCGCCGATCCGCCCGTGCAGCCGTCGCGGCGGGTGCTCGCGTCGAGCGGGCCATGGAGATCCTCGGTGACGAGATCCCCGACCACCTCCGAGAGGCCGGGACGCTGCGGCTCGAGCACAAGCAGGCCAGCCTCGAGGAGCTCGGCCAGCTTGCGCAGCCGCCGATGACCAAGGACGCCGTCGCGGGTCGCATCCGCCGGCTGCTCGCCATGGCTGACAAGCGTGCCGAGGAGCTGGGCCTGCCGGGCACGGAGTCCAGCCTGACCCAGGACATGCTCGAGGGCTGAGCGGGCGCTCACCCACCGCTGAGACTGGCGGCTTGGTCTCCCAGCGGACGCACTAGGGTAGATCGTGATCACGGCCACCCGACGCTGCGTGGCCCAGCCCGACACACCGTCCGACACAGTCTCTCCGAAGAGGTGCTCAGCAGTGACCGTTCGCGTTGGTATCAACGGCTTTGGCCGCATCGGCCGCAACTTCTTCCGGGCCGCTCTGGCCTCCGGAGCCGACATCGAGGTCGTCGCCACGAACGACCTGATGGACAACAAGACCCTCGCCCACCTGCTCAAGTACGACTCGATCCTGGGTCGCTTCCCGGGAGAGGTGTCCTATGACGACACCTCCCTCATCGTCGACGGCAAGGCGATCCGCGTCTTCGAGGAGCGCGACCCCTCCGCGATCGACTGGACCGGTGTCGGCGCCGACGTCATCGTCGAGTCCACCGGCTTCTTCACCGACGCGCAGAAGGCAAAGGCGCACATCGACGGCGGTGCGAAGAAGGTCATCATCTCGGCGCCGGCCAAGAACGAGGACATCACGATCGTGATGGGGGTCAACGACGAGCTCTACGACCCGGCTGCCCACACGGTCATCTCCAACGCGTCGTGCACGACGAACTGCCTCGCGCCCATGGCCAAGGCGCTCAACGACGAGTTCGGCATCGTCAAGGGCCTCATGACGACCATCCACGCGTACACCCAGGACCAGAACCTCCAGGACGCCCCGCACAAGGACCTGCGTCGTGCCCGGGCCGCAGCCCTCAACATCGTGCCGACGACGACCGGTGCCGCCAAGGCCGTGGCGCTCGTCCTGCCCGAGCTGAAGGGCAAGCTCGACGGCTACGCCCTGCGCGTGCCCGTGCCCACGGGCTCGGCGACCGACCTCACGTTCGAGGCCAGCCGCGAGACCTCGGTCGAGGAGGTCAACGCCGCGGTCAAGGCCGCTGCCGAGGGCCCGATGAAGGGCTACCTCGTCTACACCGAGGACGAGATCGTCTCCAAGGACATCGAGACCGACGCCGCGTCCTGCATCTTCGACGCCGGCCTCACCAAGGTCATCGGCAACCAGGTCAAGGTCGTCGGCTGGTACGACAACGAGTGGGGCTACTCCAACCGCCTCGTCGACCTCGTCAAGCTCGTCGGCGCGTCGCTCTGACTCCCGCGGCCCCTCGGCCACCGTCCCGGCAGACGCCGGGACGGTGGCCGCAGCCGTTCTGCGACGCGCTCGATGACCGCCCACACCCAATGGAAGAGGCAGACCGTGAAGACCATCGGTGACCTCGGGGACCTGCGCGGCAAGCGCGTCCTCGTCCGCTCCGACCTCAACGTGCCGCTCGACGGCACGACCATCACCGACGACGGCCGCATCCGGGCCTCGGCCCCGACCATCAAGGGTCTTGCCGATGCCGGCGCCCGCGTCATCGTGTGCGCCCACCTCGGCCGACCCAAGGGCGCTCCCGAGGCGAAGTACTCGCTCGCGCCGGTCGCAAGCGGCTGGGGGAGGTGCTCGGCACCGACGTGGTCTTCGCCCAGGACACCGTCGGCGACGACGCCACGGCGAAGGCACAGGCCCTCGAGGACGGCCAGGTGCTGCTCCTCGAGAACCTCCGCTTCAACGTCGGCGAGACCGGCAAGACCGAGGCGGAGCGCTCGCAGTTCGCGGGCCAGCTCGCTTCTCTCGCAGACGCTTTCGTCTCCGACGGTTTCGGTGTCGTCCACCGCAAGCAGGCATCGGTATACGACGTCGCGCGGCTGCTGCCGCACGCCACGGGGGATCTCGTGTCGACCGAGGTCGACGTGCTGCGTCGCCTCACGCAGGACCCCGAGCGGCCGTATGCCGTCGTGCTCGGCGGTGCGAAGGTGTCCGACAAGCTCGGCGTCATCGGCAACCTGCTCGGGACCGCCGACCGGCTGCTCGTCGGCGGCGGCATGGTGTTCACCTTCCTCGCGGCCCAGGGTCACGAGGTCGGCAAGAGCCTGCTCGAGGCCGACCAGATCGACACCGTGAAGGGCTACCTCGACCGGGCGCAGAAGGAGGGCGTCGAGATCGTCCTGCCCGTCGACGTCGTCGCTGCCACCGCCTTCAGCGCCGACGCCGCCCACGAGGTGGTGCGCGCCGATGCGATCCCCGCCGATGCGATGGGACTCGACATCGGCCCGGACTCGGGCCGCCTCTTCGCCGAGAGGCTCGCCGACTGTCGCACCGTCTTCTGGAACGGCCCGATGGGAGCGTTCGAGATGGCGCCCTACGCCGCCGGCACCAAGGCCCTGGCCCAGGCGCTCGTCGACGTGACGGCGAAGGGTGCGCTCACCGTCGTCGGCGGGGGCGACTCGGCAGCGGCCGTCCGCCAGCTCGGCTTCGAGGACGACGACTTCGGCCACATCTCGACCGGCGGCGGCGCCAGCCTGGAGTACCTCGAGGGCAAGGAGCTCCCCGGGCTGACCGTGCTCGAGGAGGAGGACGCCTGATGGCGCGCAACACGCAGGCACCGGTCAGCGGCCGGGTGCCGCTCATGGCCGGCAACTGGAAGATGAACCTCGACCACCTGCAGGGCACGCACCTCGTGCAGAAGCTCGACTGGACCCTGCGCGACGCGAAGCACGACCACGCGGCCGTGGAGGTCGCGGTGCTTCCGCCCTTCACGGACCTGCGCTCGGTGCAGACCCTCGTCGAGGGCGACAAGCTCGACCTCAGGTACGGCGCTCAGGACCTGTCGCCGCACTCGTCCGGCGCCTACACCGGTGACATCTCCGGCGCCTTCCTCAAGAAGCTCGGCTGCACCTACGTGTGCGTCGGTCACAGCGAGCGACGCGAGGGCCACTGCGAGACCGACGACGTCGTCGCGGCCAAGGTCAAGGCTGCCTACACCCACGGCCTGACGCCGATCCTCTGCTGCGGCGAGGCGCTCGACGTGCGCCGGGAGGGCCGGCAGGTCGAGCACGTCGTGGCCCAGCTGCGTGCCGCGCTCGACGGCGTGACCAGGGAACAGGCGGCCTCGATCGTCATCGCCTACGAGCCGATCTGGGCGATCGGCACGGGTGAGGTCGCGACCCCCGACGACGCCCAGGAGGTGTGCGCGGCCATCCGCACGCTGCTCGCCGAGCTCTACAGCGGCGACGTCGCGGACGGCATACGCGTGCTCTACGGCGGCAGCGTCAAGGCGGGCAACATCGCCGCCATCATGGCCCAGGAGGACGTCGACGGCGCCCTCGTGGGGGGCGCGTCGATCGATCCCGCCGAGTTCGCGTCGATCTGCCGCTACCGAGACCACCTCCCGACCAGCTGACCGGCTGACGGGCTGACCGGCCGACCGTTCGGTCGATCGGGCAGTGGGAAGGTATCCTGTCCCGAGCCCGGTAGAGATGCCGGCGCCTGACGACGTCCCGACGATTTGGAGTTCCCACGTGGATGCGGTCCGCATCGCCCTGCAGGTCCTGCTGGTGCTGTCCAGCCTGGTCCTGACCCTCTTCATCCTGTTGCACAAGGGCAAGGGTGGCGGCCTCTCCGACATGTTCGGCGGCGGCATGTCGACCTCGCTCGGAGGCTCGTCGGTCGCCGAGCGCAACCTCGACCGCTTCACCGTGGCCGTGGCCGCAGTGTGGGCGACGGCCATCATCGGTCTGGGCCTGCTGGCCCGCTTCGCGAGCTGAGAGGGACGAGACATGGCGAGCGGCAACGCAATTCGCGGCAGTCGGGTCGGCGCAGGCCCCATGGGGGAAGCGGAGCGCGGCGACGCGGCCCCTCGTGTCTACATCTCCTACTGGTGCTCCAACGGCCACGAGACGCGCCCGAGCTTCGCGCAGGAGCAGGGCATGGTCACGCCCGAGACGTGGGACTGCCCGCGCTGCGGCTTCCCGGCGGGTCAGGACAAGGAGAACCCTCCTGCTCCGCCCAAGGTGGAGCCGTACAAGACGCACCTGGCCTACGTCAAGGAGCGGCGCAGCGATGCCGACGGCGCTGCCATCCTCGACGAGGCGCTGTCCAGTCTGCGAGAGCGCGGCCTCATCCAGTGAGCTGACCGCGGCACAGCCGACACACGGCATACGTCGAAGGGCCCCGAGCACGTCGCTCGGGGCCCTTCGTGCGTCGTGCTGGGGTCAGGAGGGCCCGCGATGCTCCGGGGCCGCCGCAGCGTCGACCAGCCAGAGGGTCGACTCGGTGCCGCGGACGCCGGCGGCGGGCACGTCCCACGGGTCGGCCCCGGCCGCGAGCGCGTGCGTGACAGCCTCGCGCTTGTCCTCGCCCGCCACGAGGAACCACACGGCGCGTGAGCGCTGGAGGCACTCGAAGGTGAGCGACACCCGGTCGGGTGGTGGCTTGGGGGAGTCGTGCACCGCGACGGCGATCTGGTCCTTGATCCGCTGCGCCGGGTGGTGGGGGAACAGTGATGCCACGTGCCCGTCAGGGCCCACGCCGAGCAGCACGACGTCGAAGGCTCCGTGGCCGTGCTCGCGCACCGTCAGGGCGTATGCCGCCGCGCTGGCTTCGGGCGACGCCGCCGCGTCGGGGCCTGCGACCCGGTGCACCTTGGCGGGATCCAGACCGAGGGCGCCGAGCCCGGCGTCGTCGTTCTGGGTGTCGTTGCGGTCGGGGTCGCCGGCGGGCAGGAAGCGCTCGTCACCCCACCAGATCCGCACCCGGGACCAGTCCACGGCCGAGCGGCCCGGGACGTCTGCGATGGAGGCGATGACCGCCGAGCCCATCGAGCCGCCCGTGAGCCCCACGTGCGCCTCGCGGGAGCGCGACTGGGCGTCGACGATCGCCGTGACGAAGCGCGCCGCCGCGGCATCGGCGAGGGACTGCTTGCCCGGGTGGACGACGACCCGGGGTCCCGCGGTCATGACGACGCCTTCTTGGTCGTGGCCGCCTTCCGCTGCGTGACCTTGAGGCTGCCTTGGCGGCGGCCTTGGACGTGGCCTTGCTGGTTGGCTTGCCGGCTGCCTTGGACGTGCGCCCTTCGACGTGTCCTGCTTCGTCGCGCGCCCTCCGCGCCCCCCGACGTCGACCCTGACGCGGTGCCGCTGTTGCTGGCGCGGGCATCGGCCGTCTCCTTCTCCCGCGGGGTCCGCTTGCCGGCCAGCTTGCGCACGGTCGCCGCGCGCACCTGCTCCGTCTCGGCGTGCTCCGGTGCCGGAGGCGCCGTGATCATCGCGCTCGCCTCCTGGGCCGACTCGTCGCGTCCGAGCCGGGCGGCGAGGCGCCGCGACTCCGAGGGGTCGGGCGCCTTGCCGGACTTGGCCGCCGCTGCGGCAGTGAGCCGCGCCGGCGCCAGGCCCTGCAGCCCGTGCAGCAGGGCGTCCTCGTAGGTGTCGTCGGGGTCGAGCCGGCGCAGCTCGTCGGCGAGGCACTCGGGCAGATCTCGCCGGTGCAGGCTGATCCGACGGTCGGGCTGACCGCCCTGCGACAGCGTGGCCACGACGTCACCGGGGCGCACGAGGTCGACCGGCCCGCTCTTGCGCTCGAGCCGTACCGACGAGATGCCGGAGCCTCGCGGTGTGGCCACTCGCCGGACCGGCACCTTGAGCCGCCGGGACAGCCACGCCGCCAGCAGCTCGGACGACGGCGAGTCCGGGGCGCCGCTGACGACGGCGCCGGTGATCGGCTCGTACGGCGGCTGGTCGAGAGCGGCGGCGAGCAGGCCCCGCCACCGGGTCAGCCGGGTCCAAGCAAGGTCGGTGTCGCCCGGTGCGTAGTTCGCCGCCCGCTTCTTGAGCATGAGCCGGGGGTTGCGGTGCTCGGCCGCGTCGGTGATCCGGCGCTGGGCCATCGCACCGATGGGGTCGTTCGCGACGTCCGCGGGCGCCTCGCCGGGCCACCACGCGACGATGGGGGAGTCTGCGAGCAGCAGCGGCACGACGACGCTCGGGGCGTGCGAGGCGAGGGCCCCGTAGAGGCGAAGCACGACGATCTCGCTGGCGCCGGCGTCACCTCCGAGGCGGATCTGGGCGTCGAGCCGGTTGCGGCCACGCCTGTCGCCGGGGATGACGACGATGATGCGGCAGGGGTGCTGACGGCTCGCCTGGTTGGCGACCTCGATCGCGTCGCCGGCGTCGGTGTCATCGACGACGACGACGAGGGTGAGAACCCGTCCGAGGGCCATCGCGCCCACCTCGTTGCGCAGGCGCACCAAGGTCTTGCTGATCCCCGTCGTCGACGTGTCGGTGAGGTCGCGGATCACGGCATCCTCCAGGTGCGTCCGTCACGCTCGAGCATCCGGTCGGCCGAAGCAGGCCCCCAGGTCCCTGCGCGGTAGGACTCGGGTCTGCCCCCCTTGGCCCAGTGCCTGATCAGCGGGTCGAGGATGCGCCAGGAGAGCTCGACCTCCTCGTGGCGGGGGAAGAGCGGCGGCTCCCCGAGCAGGACGTCGAGGATGAGCCGCTCGTAGGCCTCCGGCGACGCCTCGGTGAACGAGCTGCCGTAGCCGAAGTCCATCGTCACGTCGCGCACCTCCATCTGGGCTCCGGGGACTTTGGAGCCGAAGCGGATGGTGACACCCTCGTCGGGCTGCACGCGGATGACGATGGCGTTCTGGCCGAGCTCCTCGGTCGCGGTGTGCTCGAAGGGTAGGTGCGGCGCCTTCTTGAAGACGACCGCGATCTCCGTGACGCGCTTGCCGAGCCGTTTGCCCGTGCGCAGGTAGAAGGGCACCCCGGCCCAGCGGCGCGTGTCGACCTCGAGGGTGACGGCCGCGAAGGACTCCGTGACCGAGTCAGCGTCCACGCCCTGCTCCTGAAGGTAGCCCACGACCTCCTCCGCGCCCTGCCAGCCGGCGGCGTACTGGCCGCGTGCGGCGCCCTTCTCGAGGTCTCTCGGCAGCCGTACTGCCGAGAGGACCTTCTCCTTCTCGCCGCGAAGGTCCTTGGCGTCGAAGGAGACCGGCTCCTCCATCGCGGTCAGCGCGAGCAGCTGGAGCAGGTGGTTCTGGATGACGTCACGCGCCGCGCCGATGCCGTCGTAGTACCCGGCGCGACCCGCGATGCCGATGTCCTCGGCCATCGTGATCTGCACGTGGTCGACATAGTTGGCGTTCCAGACCGGCTCGAAGAGCTGGTTGGCGAAGCGCAGTGCCAGCAGGTTCTGCACCGTCTCCTTGCCGAGGTAGTGGTCGATGCGGAACACCGAGTCGGGCGGGAAGACGTCCTGGACGATCGCGTTGAGCTGCTGGGCGCTCTTGAGGTCGTGGCCGAAGGGCTTCTCGATGATGACGCGCCGCCAGCTGTCCCCCTCGGCGTGCGTCAGTCCGCAGCGATCGAGCTGCTCGCACACCGTCGCGAAGAAGCTGGGTGGGATCGAGAGGTAGAACGCGTGGTTGCCGCCGGTCCCGCGGTCGCGGTCGAGCTCCTCGACGGTCTTCGACAGCAGGTCGAAGGCGGTGGGGTCGTCGAACGTCCCGGGGACGAAGCGAAACCCCTCGGAGAGGTTGCGCCAGACGTCTTCACTGAAGGGAGTGCGCGCGTGCTGCTTGACGGCGTCGTGGACGACCTGGCCGAAGTCCTGGGTGGCCCAGTCGCGACGGGCGAAGCCGACGAGCGAGAAGCCCGGCGGCAGGAGTCCGCGGTTCGCCAGGTCGTAGATCGCCGGCATCAGCTTCTTGCGCGCGAGGTCTCCGGTGACCCCGAACAGGACAAGGCCGCACGGGCCCGCGATGCGGGGGAGGCGCTTGTCCTTGGCGTCACGAAGTGGGTTGTGTCCGTGGGCGACTCGCGCCGGACTCATCCATGCCCTCCCTGCTCGAGGGCCGCTGTCACCTGCGCCAGGCCGGCGTCGTGGTCCGTGAGGTGCAGGCGCAGGACCGGCCGGTCGTGGTCGGCGAGCACCTGGGCGTCGCCGCCCGCCTGCGAGGCGATGAAGTCACCGAAGGTGAACTCGCGACCCGGGATGGCGAGGTCCTCGCCGGGTGCCGTCGTGATCTGCACGTAGACGCCGACCGCGGGCCCACCCTTGTGGAACTGTCCTGTCGAGTGCAGGAAACGTGGGCCCCACCCGAAGGTGGTCGGCCGCTGCGTCCGGCGCGCGACCGCCGCCCGGACCTGGGCGAGCGGGGCGTCTGCGACGCGGTCCAGGTAGGCCATGATGGCGACGTATCCGCGGTCGGGGTCGAGCTGGGCGAAGAGCGCGTCGAGCGCCTCGGGAACGGTGGAGGCGGTGCCGAGCCAGCCGCCTCCGAGCGCCCGGATCTCCACGGCGCCGTCCGTCGCGGCCGGCGACGACGCCGACCCGGTGCCGCGGTCGAGCAGCTCGCGAGCCGCCTTCTTGGCGGACTCGACGTCGGGCTGGTCGAACGGGTTGATCCCGAGCAGCCGTCCCGCCACGGCCGTCGCCGTCTCCCAGAGGAGCAGCTGGGCGCCGAGGGCGCCCCCGATCCTGATGTCGTCGCCCGACGCCGCGGTGTCGTCGTCGACGGGCACGAGGCGGGCCACCAGGACGTCGCCGGCCGGCCAGCGCACCTCGGGGTCGTCCTCGCCCGCGACGACGACGGGAAGCACTCCAGTGCCGTCCTTGCCCGTCGACTCGGCGATCAGCTGCTCCGCCCAGTCGGCGAAGCCGATGATGCCCGACCCCTCGTCGACGAGCACGAGCTTGTCACGGCGCGGCTCGGTGCCGGCCATCGCGGCGCCGAGCCGCAGCGCGGGGTTGGCCTCGTCGTCCTCGGCGAGCACGTCGGCGACCGACTCGGCCTCGTCGAGGAGCACGCCGACGTCGACGCCGGCCAGGCCCGTCGGCACCAGCCCGAAGGCGGTCAGCGCGCTGTAACGCCCGCCCACGTCGGGGTCGGCGTTGACGACGCGGTAGCCCTTGTCCCGCGACTCCTTGTCGAGGGGGCTGCCTGGGTCGGTGACGACGACGATGCGCGAGGCCGGGTCGATGCCGGCCTCGCGGAAGGCGCCTTCGTAGGCGCGCCGCTGGGAGTCGGTCTCGACCGTGGAGCCGGACTTGCTCGACACGACGACGACCGTGTGGTCGAGGTCGTCCTGCAGTGCCCGGCGCACGTAGTCGGGGTCCGAGGAGTCGAGCACGACGAGATCCTTGCCGGCGGTGGCGCAGATGACCTCCGGCGCGAGCGAGGAGCCGCCCATGCCGCACAGCACGACGTGGGTGAGGCCGTCGGCCGCGAAGGTGTCGCGCATGGCCTCGATCTCGCCGACGAGCGGTCGCGACGTGCGCGGCAGGCCCACCCAGGACAGCCGGATCCGCGACTCGGACTCCGCCTCGGGCCCCCACAGCGTGGCGTCCTGCGCGAAGATCCTGCTCGCGACCGCGTCGGCGACGAGCGCCGGCACATGGGTCGCGATGGCCTGGGCAGCGGCGCCGGAGGCGCTCACCGACAACGAGCTCATGCGCTCACCTTGGACATCTCGGCGGTCACGCCGTCGAGCAGCTCTCCCCACGCCTTCTCGAACTTCTCGATGCCCTCGTCCTCGAGCAGGTCGACGACCTCGGTGTAGGAGACGCCGACCTTCTCGAGGTCGTCGAGCACGTTGCTGGCCAGCTCGTAGGCGCCCGTCACCGTGTCGCCGTGGATGTCGCCGTGGTCGGCGGTGGCCTCGAGCGTCTTGCCGGGCATCGTGTTGACGACGTTGGCTGCGACGAGCTCGTCGACGTACATGGTGTCGGGGTACGCCGGGTCCTTGACGCCCGTCGAGGCCCACAGCGGACGCTGCACGTTGGCCCCCTCGTCGGCCAGCGAGCCCCAGCGAGGGGTCGAGAAGACCTCCTCGAACGCCTGGTAGGCCAGACGTGCGTTGGCCAGGCCCGCCTTGCCCTTGAGCGCCCTCGCCTCGTCGGTGCCGATGGCGTCGAGGCGCTTGTCGATCTCGGTGTCGACGCGCGAGACGAAGAACGAGGCGACCGAGTGGATCTTCGAGAGGTCCTTCCCTGCCGCGTGCGCCTTCTCGAGGCCCTCGAGGTAGGCGTTCATGACGGCGCGGTAGCGGTCGAGGGAGAAGATCAGCGTCACGTTGACGCTGATGCCCTCGGCGATCGTGGCCGCGATGGCCGGCAGGCCGGCCTTGGTGGCGGGGATCTTGATGAGGACGTTCTCGCGGTCGACGGCGGCGTGCAGGTGCTTGGCCTGCTCGACGGTCCTGTCGGTGTCGTGCGCCAGCCGGGGATCGACCTCGATGGACACGCGGCCGTCCACGCCCTTCGTCGCGGCGTAGACGTCGGTGAAGAGGTCGCAGGCCTCGCGCACGTCCGCCGTCGTCAGCTCGAAGACGACCTGCTCGACGTCCTTACCCTCCGCGGTCAGCCGCGCCAGGTCGTCGTTGTAGCGGTCGCCCTTGGACAGGGCAGCCTGGAAGATCGACGGGTTCGAGGTGAGGCCGACGACGTTGCGCTCCTTGACGAGCTCGGCGATCTTGCCGGTCTCGAGCAGCTCACGGGAGAGGTCGTCGAGCCAGATGGAGACGCCGGCGTCGGAGAGGGCCTGGGTGTTGGGGTTGGACATATGCGGTTCACTTTCCCTTGCTCGGTGCGGATGCTGCCGACTGTGATGCCTTGGCGCTGGCCTCGACGTCGATTCCCATGACGTCGGTCGAGGCGCTCTGGTCGGCGTGGCGCGGACTCGTCTCGGTGACCCCGGGCGCCCGGCGGGTCGACGCACTCGCGGCCTTGATGGAGGCCTTGGCGGCCTTGACCACGGCGTCCGTGGTGAAGCCGAACTCGCGGAAGAGGGTGGCCTGGTCAGCGGACGCACCGAAGTGCTCGATGCTGACGCAGCGGCCGGCGTCGCCGACGAGGTCGTGCCAGCCCATGGACACAGCGGCCTCCACGCTCACCCTGGCGCGAACGGCGGGCGGGAGCACCTTGTCCTGGTAGGAGCGGCTCTGCTTCTCGAACCACTCGCGGCAGGGCATCGACACGACGCGCGCTGCGACCTTCGACTTCTCGAGACTCTCGGCCGCCCGCACGGCGAGCTGCACCTCTGAGCCGGTGGCGATGAGCACCACGTCGGGGTCGCCGCGGCGCGACTCCTCGACGAGCACGTAGGCGCCCTTGGCGACGCCGCTGACCTTGCCGTACTTCTTGCGGTCCCACGTCGGGACGTTCTGTCGCGTGAGGCACAGTGCCGACGGTCCGTTGGTGGCGGTGAGGATGTGCGCCCAGGCAGCGGCCGTCTCGTTCGCGTCTGCGGGCCGCACGACGTCGAGCCCCGGGATGGCGCGCAGCGCGGCGAGGTGCTCGATGGGCTGGTGGGTCGGGCCGTCCTCGCCGAGACCGATCGAGTCGTGGGTCCACACGTAGGTGACCGGTGCCTGCTGGATGGCGGCGAGGCGGACCGCGGGACGCATGTAGTCGGAGAACACGAGGAAGGTGCCGCCGTAGGGCCGGGTCAGCCCCTCGAGCGCGATCCCGTTGAGGATCATGCCCATGCCGTTCTCGCGGATGCCGAAGTGCAGTGTGCGGCCGAACGGCCCGCCCGTCCACTCGCGGGTCTGCTTGCCGGTCGGGACGAACGACGGTTCGCCCTCCATCGTCGTGTTGTTGGACTCGGCGAGATCCGCCGAGCCGCCCCAGAGCTCGGGCATGACGTCGGCGAGGGCCGTGAGCACCTTGCCGGACGCCGCCCGCGTCGCGAGGCCCTTCTCGTCCGCGGGGAAGGTCGGCAACGCCTTCGCGAGGCCGTCAGGGGGGTCTCCGGAAAGGATCCGGTCGAGCAGCCTGGCGTTGTCGGGGTTGGCCTTTCGCCACGCCTTGAAGCCCTTGTCCCACTCGCGGTGGGCGGCCTTGCCGCGCTTGACCACCTCGCGGGCCTGCTTGAGGACGGCAGGCTCGACGACGAAGCTCTTCTTCGGGTCGAAGCCGAGCAGCTCCTTGGTCGCGCCGACCTCGGCGTCTCCGAGGGCTGAGCCGTGCGACTTGCCGGTGTTCTGCTTCGTCGGGGCCGGCCAGGCGATGATCGTGTGCAGCACGACGAGGGTCGGCTTGTCGGCCACCTTGTTGCCCGCCTCGATGGCGGCAAGGAGCGCGTCGACGTCCTCGACGTAGGTGGCGCCGTTCGCGTCCTTGCGCCAGTCCACCTCGACGACGTGCCAGCCGTATGCCCTGAAGCGCCCGGCGACGTCCTCGCTGAAGGCGATGTCGGTGTCGTCCTCGATCGAGATCTGGTTGGCGTCGTAGAAGACGGTGAGGTTGCCGAGCTCCTGGTGGCCGGCGAGCGAACAGGCCTCGTGGGAGACGCCCTCCTGCATGTCGCCGTCGGAGGCGATGACGTAGACGCGGTGGTCGAACGGGCTCGCGCCCGCCTTCGCGTCGGGGTCGAAGAGGCCCCGCTGCCGGCGCTGGGCCATCGCCATACCGACGGCAGACGCGAGCCCGGAGCCGAGTGGGCCGGTCGTGATCTCGACGCCCCTGGTGTGGTGCACCTCCGGGTGGCCCGGGGTCTGCGACCCCCACGTGCGCAGCGCCTTGAGGTCGTCCAGCGAGAGCCCGTAGCCGGAGAGGTAGAGCTGGATGTACTGCGTCAGGCTCGAGTGGCCGCAGGAGAGCACGAAGCGGTCGCGTCCCAGCCACGACGGGTCGCTCGGATCGTGCCGCATGACGTTCTGGTAGAGCAGGTAGGCGAGGGGAGCGAGCGACATCGCCGTGCCCGGATGGCCGTTGCCGACCTTCTGCACGGCGTCCGCGGCCAGCAACCGGGTGGTGTCCACGGCGCGGACGTCGAGGTCCGACCAACCCGCCTTCTTGGCCACGGGTCTGGGCAGTCCCGGGTCACGGCCGGCCAAGGGGCTGTCGGCCCTCGCCTTCCTCGTGGAGGTCGAGCGGGTGGGCGTCTTCGCCGGCGTGGCGGTGCTGGTCACGGACGGGTCTCCTTCGCATGAAAACGGGGATCTCGCGTACGGCCACGAGCCTAGTCCCAGCCCGGATGCCCCTGTCGGGACGACCGGCTCGTGGTGTGGGAGGTGAACCGGGACGGCGGCCGAGCAGCGGTGGCGGACAATGGACCTGGCGCCGCGTGGCACGCGGACATGGGGGTAAGTGGCAGGGCGGACATGGGTGGTATGGAAGCGAGCGGCCGTCGGCTCACGGGTGTGAACCGCTCCGACGTCACGGTCTAGACTTGCGACGAAACGCTCCGTACCCGCCCGTCGGAGCGACGAACCCAGTGGTGAGGATCTCAGTGACAACGGTGGACCCCCGCGCCGACCTGTCGGCGCTGCACGGTCCGGACGGCAGTGGACTGAGGTTCGTCGTCGGGCAGTACGTCTCCCTGATGAAG
Organism: uncultured Actinomycetota bacterium; assembly: GCA_963816385.1. Classification (GTDB taxonomy): domain Bacteria; phylum Actinomycetota; class Actinomycetes; order Actinomycetales; family Dermatophilaceae; genus CAWFKL01. The sequence goes on along the minus strand of CAWFKL010000005.1, from coordinate 360,328 downwards.
CCGCGGATCATCGAGCTGCTGCTCATCACGACGATCCCTGTCATGTTCCTCGCGCAGCAGGGCGTGCCGAGCCTCTGGCTCGTCGCGGCGACGGTCGTCGGCGGCACGCTGTCGGCGGGAGCGGCCAACACCCTCAACTGCTACATCGACCGCGACATCGACGCCGTCATGCACCGCACGAGCAGCCGCCCGCTCGTCACGGGCACGGTGTCGTCGCGTGGGGCGCTCGTCTTCGGGGTGGCGCTGGCCGTCGTCTCGACGGTCTGGCTCGGGTTGCTCGTCAACTGGCTGAGCGCCTGGCTCGCCCTCGGCGCGCTGCTCTTCTACGTCTTCGGCTACACGATGCTGCTCAAGCGGCGCACGAGCCAGAACATCGTCTGGGGCGGGGCCGCGGGCTGCATGCCCGTCCTCATCGGCTGGGCTGCCGTCACCGGCTCCGTCAGCTGGTCGGCCTTCATCCTCTTCATGGTCATCTTCTTCTGGACGCCGCCGCACTACTGGCCGCTGTCGCTGCGCTACAAGGACGACTACGCCACGGCTCACGTGCCGATGCTGCCTGTCGTCGAGCGCTTCGTCGTCGTCGCCCGCCAGATCGTCGCCTACTCGTGGGCCATGGTGGCGACGTCGCTCGCGCTGATCCCGGTGCAGTCGATGGGGTGGGTCTACACCGGCGCCGCCGTCGTCTCAGGTGGGCTCTTCCTCACCGAGGCGCACCGCCTGCTCGGCCGGGCGAAGTCAGGCGCCTCCGACGACCAGCTGCGCCCGATGCGCCTCTTCCACTTCTCGATCACCTACCTGACGATCCTCTTCGTCGGAGTCGCTCTCGACCCGATCTGGCACCTGGCGCTTCCCGGCAGCTGAGCGGCGTGCTTCTGAGCCGGCGTGCTTCCTGGGACTCAGCCCACGGGCACGCCGTCGGCGAGCTCGAGCGTTCCCTGGCCGGCGACGGCGGCCCTGAGGCTGGCGAGCATCCGCTCGTTGTAGGGGGCGACCCGGCCGGGGACGTCCGCGGCCGAGGTCCAGTGCACGGCGCGGATCTCGCGCTCGAGCAGCCGGATCCGTGACAGGGCGCCCTGGGACGGGACGTCGACCTCGTAGACGAAGAGCATCGCGTCGCCCCAACCGAGCCACGGGGAGAGCCAGTTCGTCGCCAGCAGCCGGCCGACGCCGACGTCGAGGGCCAGCTCCTCGCTGATCTCGCGTGCCACACAGTCGCGCGGTGGCTCGCCCGGGTCGACGACCCCGCCCGGCAGGTCCCAGTCCCGCTTGTAGACCGGCTCGCAGAGCAGGACTCGTCCTGCGGCGTCGCGCATGAGCCCCTGTGCGATGACCCGCTTGCGAGGCAGCACCGAGTCGAGCATCGCGGTGAAGCCCTCGCGCGAGTCCGGCGCGGGGTCGTCGACGAGCCGGCCGAGCACGACGGTGTCGTGCACCTCGCCGGCCAGGATGGTGTTGCCGCGCAGGAGCCCTTCGCGGCGCAGGCCGGCGGCGAGGGCGGTGCGCAACGACGGCCCGGTTGAGCGGGTCGACCTCCGCCTCGACGCGACGGTAGCCGAGCTCGGTGAAGGCCCAGTGGACGAGCAGGCGCACGGCCCGTGAGCCCAGACCTCGGCCCCGGTAGGGCGCGTACGTGACCCACGACAGGACCCCGACGCCGTCCCTGCGACGCCGCACGTCGACCGAGCCGGCAGGCTCGCCCCGCCACTCGACGAGGAAGGTCGCCTTCGAGCGGGAGTCGGCCCACTCCGCCCCGGTCCGCGCGACCCAGGCCGCGTGGTGCTCGCTCGTCGGGGGCTCGGCCGGCACGTCGAACCACTGGGCGATGGCATCGTCGTGGAGCAGGCGGGTCGCCTCGACGTCGGCCTGCGCCCACGGTCGCAGCCGCAGGTCGCCGTCCTCGATCACGGGCTGCTCGTCGGTCCCCTCACCACGCATCACCGACAGCCTACGGCGGGCACGGCGGCGGGCACGGGGCGGTCAGACGGGCAGGCGACGCGTCGCGAGCACGCCCCACGAGAGCGCGGCCACGAGAAGGCTGGCTCCGAGCATGTGGAGCAGGACGAGGACCTCCGGCAGCCCGCTGAAGTACTGCCCGTAACCGATCGCGCCCTGCGCGACCGTGACGGCGACGACGGTCCACCAGGCGCGCTTGGGCTCCGCGGAGCTCGAGGAGATGAGCACGGCGACGAGGGTCGCGACGACGAGCCCGGCGAAGAGCATGACGACGTCCGCGTGCAGCCACGAGACGAGCCGGGGATCGAAGCCGGTGCGCGCCGGGGTGTCTGCGTCGCCCGAGTGCGGGCCCGAGCCCGTGACGATGGTCCCGAGCAGCACGACGACACCACCGACGCCAGCCGTGACGATCGCCACCCGCCGCGCCATCGGATGCACGAGCAGCTCTCCCGGCCCCGACTCGTCGTCGCGCGAACCTCGCACGAGGGCGGTCGAGAGCGCGACAAGCGCCATCGACAGCAGGAAGTGGCCCATGACAAGCCAGGGGTTGAGGCCGGTGAGCACGGTGATGCCGCCGAGCACCGCCTGCGCCGGGATGCCGGCGAGGACCCCGGCGGCGACGAGCTGCAGGCGCCCACGATGGGGCCACTGCGTGACGACGGCGACGAGCGAGAGCACTGCGAGCAGTGCGACGACGAAGGTCAGGGTGCGGTTGCCGAACTCGACGAGGTCGTGGACCGAGCTCTCGTCGGTGCGCACCGGGGTGAAGGAGCCCGGCACGCACTCGGGCCAGGTCGGACAGCCGAGCCCACTCCCGGTGAGGCGCACCACGCCCCCGGTGACGACGATGGCGATCTCGCCGACGAGGTTCGCGACGAGGATGCCGCGTGCCCAGGCGCGGGGAACGACGGGCAGGCGGGAGGCCACGGTGGAGACGAGCGACACGTGAGGAAGCGTAGGCGCTCAACCACGACGGCCCGGAGGCCACCCCTCGACGACTCACACCGTCGAGTGCGTTGGCGCCGGCCGTCAGCCCAGGCCGTTCCAGGTGACCCGGGCGCCGGAGTGGCCGGTGAGGACCACGGTGATGAGCGCGGCGAGGGCGGAGAGGACGAGGAGGACCAGGAGCGGCACCTCGACGGCCCGGCGGGGCGGGGCGTCGACCTCCGGGTTGGGCACGAGGAACGCCGCCGCGACAGCGAGCACCATGAAGACGAGGCAGGCGATCTTGGCCCGGTCGCCCCACGTCGTGTGTGCGCTCAGCAGCTCGAGGTCAGTGGTGCTCTGGCGCACCGAGACCACCCGTCGCTCGAAGGCCTCACCGCTCTCGGCCGCGACGAAGGCCGTGACCCCGGAGACGACGCCGCCCACCGCCATCGGCCAGCGCAGGACGCGCCGCCACGGCGGGCGCACCGCGAAGGCGATCGCCACGAGGGCTGAGAGGGGGACGAGGACGACGACCGCGTGGATGACCAGCGGGTGCATCGGGAGCCCGAGGATGTAGTCGAACATGTCGCCTCCGTGGGTGTCGATGTCGCGATGGCGCGCGGCGCGACCGAGTGTGCCGTACTCCTCGTCGATGCATCAGCCGATGCCTCAGCCGATTCCTCAGCCGATGCCTCAGTCGTCGAAGCGGAAGAACCGCACGGCGAGTGCCGTGGCGACCGCTCCCCACCCGACGACGACGCCCAGCGCGGGAAGGTTCAGCGTGCCATCGAGCAGGGCCGACCTCAGCCCGTCGGCGAGCCCGGCCGACGGCAGCAGGGCGGCCGGCCCCGACGCGTCGTCGGGCAGCTGGGTCCGGGGCACGATGACGCCGCCGCCGACGAGGAGCAGCACCCAGACGAGGTTGGCGACCGCGAGGACCGCCTCCGCCCGAAGCGTGCCGGCGAGCAGGAGCGCCAGCGCGACGAAGGCCCACGTGCCCACGACGACGAAGAGGACGGCATACGCGACCCCGGACAGGTTGGGCCGCCACCCGAGCGCGAGGCCGAGACCGCCGATCACGACGATCTGCACGACCTCGACGGCGAGCGTGGCGAGTGCCTTCGCAGCGACGAGCCCGCCGCGCCCCACGGGGGTCGTCCCGAGGTAGCGCAGCACGGCATACCGCCGGTCGAAGCCGGTCGAGATGGCCTGCGACGTGAAGGAGGCGGAGATGACGCAGAGCGCGATCACACCTGGGACCGCGACGTCGATGCGGGCTCCGGGTCCGAGCGACGGCGAGGTCGTCGCGTTCAGCGCGAGGAGGACGAGCGCGGGCAGGACGAGCGACAGGAGCAGCTGCTCGCCGTTGCGCAGCAGGATCGAGGCCTCGAAGCCGGCCTGGGCGAGCACCCGCTGCCGGAGGGGCGCAGCTCGACTCGTCGGGCGCGCCGGTGCCGTCGTCACGCGGCCCCCCTGCGGGTCAGGCTGAAGTAGACGTCCTCCAGCGACCCGCCGCCCACGACCTCTCCGACGGATCCCTCGGCCACGGTGCGTCCGGCGTTCATGATGACGAGGTGGTCGGCCAGCCGCTGGGCCTCCTCGAAGGAGTGCGTCGTGACGACGATCGTCGTGCCGCGCTCGCGCAGCTCGCGCACGAGCTCCCAGACGTCGAGCCTGCCGTGCGGGTCGAGACCGGCAACCGGCTCGTCGAGGAAGAGCACGTCGGGTCGTCCCAGCAGGGCGGCCGCGAGGGCGAGGCGCTGCTTCTGTCCGCCGGAGAGGCGCCGGACCGTCGTTCCGGCGAAGTCCGGCACGCCCAGCCGCGCCGCCACCTCGTCGACGTCCGCAGGCTCCGCGTAGAACCTGGCGAGGTGCTCGAGCAGCCGCATGGGCCGTGCGCCGTTCGGCAGCCCCCCGCTCTGGAGCAGAACGCCCACTCGCGCCCGGTGGTCCGCCCCAGCGGTCGCCGGGTCCGTGCCGAGCACGCGCACCGTCCCGGAGTCGGGCCGGCCGAGGCCGACCGCACACTCGATGGCCGTCGTCTTGCCGGCGCCGTTCGGACCGAGCACCGCGGTGATCGAGCGAGCAGGAGCGGACCAGGTCAGGCCGTCGAGCGCCTGGACCACCCCGAACCGGCGACGGAGGTCGCAGAGTGTCACGGCAGCGGTCATGGCTGGGAGTCTAGGCTCGGTCCCACCACCTGTAGCGGCCGCAACCCGGGCGCCCGACCAGCACGCACCAGTGCCCGATCGGTCCCGAAGGAGAGCTGACGGAATCCCGACGAGTGTCCGACGAGAACGCGAGACCTGGAGCGCCCGACCCGTGAAGATCGACCCCGCCGCTCGACCGTTCACCGCGCTGGCCGCCGTGCCGACGCTGGTCGCGGCGGTCGCCAACCGCCCGCGGACGACGCTCGGGCTGGGCCTGCTCACCCTCGGCGTGACCCTCTTCTTCCGCGACCCGGACCGCACGCCCGACCGCTCCCCGGTGACCGACCCGGACGTCGTGCTCGCACCGGCCGACGGCATCATCACGCACGTCGGGCAGCCGCAGCCGGGCATCGCCCCGCCCGGGGAGTGGCAGCAGGTCAGCGTGTTCCTGTCGCTGCTCGACGTGCACGTGAACCGCACCCCCTACGGCGGCCGGGTCATCGACGTCACGCACACGCCCGGACGCTTCCTCGCTGCCTACCGCGCGGAGAGCGCGATGAGGAACGAGCGCACGGAGGTCGTCGTCGAGCAGGTCGTGGACGGTCGGGTCCGCCGGGTCGTCTACCGGCAGCTCGTCGGCCAGCTGGCCCGGCGCATCGTCACCCGTCTGGAGCCCGGCGCCGAGCTGGCGACGGGGGAGCGGATGGGGCTGATGAAGTTCGGCTCGCGGATGGACGTCTTCGTGCCTGCCGAGGTCGTCCTCGAGGTGACCAGGGGCACCCGTGCCGTCGGCGGCGAGACGGTGCTGGGCCGCTTCCCGGCAACGGCCCCGTCGTGAGCGACGAACGGGCACCGAGCCGCCGAGCACGGATGAGCCGACGCTTCCATCTCGTCTCGCAGACCGGTGCGCGGGTCGTCCCGTGGAGCCGGCTCAACCCGCGGGTGCGGGCGCGCGCGATGTTGCCGAGCCTCTTCACGCTGGGCAACATGCTGTGCGGCTTCTCGTCGGTGCTGCTCTCGTTCCAGACCCACTACCGCCCGGCCGCCGTGCTCATCGCCATCTCGATCCTGCTCGACATCGCCGACGGGGCGGTCGCTCGCGCCGTCGGGGCCATCACGCCGTTCGGCCTGCAGTTCGACTCGCTCGCGGACCTCATCTCGTTCGGCATCGCGCCGGCCGTGCTCGTCTACACCTGGGCGCTACCCGCCTACCCGGTGTGGGCCTGGGCCGGTGCGATGTTCTGGCTGGCCTGTGCCGCCTACCGGCTGGCCCGGTTCAACGTCACGATCGACCCGCTCGCCGACAAGCGCTACTTCGTCGGTCTGGCGAGCCCGGGAGCCGCCGGCGTGGTCATCGCGACGGTGGTCGCGATCGACGAGCCGCTCTATGACTGGGCGCCCCTCGTGCCCGTCGTCGCGGGCGTGCTGCCCGCCGCCCTGATGGCGAGCTCGTTCCGCTTCCGGTCCTTCCGCGACCTGCTCTCGCCGCGTCACCTGCGCCTCTCCGTGCCGCTGGGCATCCTGCTCCTGCTCGGGATCGCGCTCGCGCCCGGCGCCACCGCGGTCGTCGTCGCCTACGGGTACGTGCTGACCTGCCCTCTGGGCTGGATCACGGCACCGCTGCGCCGCCGCTGGTTCGGGCCGGACGCCGTCGCGCCGCCTCGGCGCAGGCTGCCGTCCGTGATCATGCCGCCCAACCCCGCCCTCGACGAGTCCGGTGCTCGCGAGGACCTCGACGACGTCAGTGATCTGGGTGACGAGGATCTGGGTGACGAGGATCTGGGTGACGAGGTCCTCAGTGACGACAGTGACGACCTGCTGGATGGCGTCGAGGCGGCGAGGGACGGGGAGGACGGGGGGCGGCACGCACGACGACCTCGGGGTTAGGAGCACCCTCACTGGAGTGCTGCGCAGCAATTACGTCACAATGGTGTGGTGTTTTTCCCCGAGCAGCCAGCAGCGCGACGCGAAGGACGGCGACCACGTCTCGCCGCTCGAGTCCCGCACGCGCTCGCGGGTCCTGCACATGGTCTCCTCCGACGGCCCCGTCACGGCCGCGGTGCTCGGTCGGCACCTGCAGCTGACGCCCGCCGCGGTCCGGCGTCACCTCGACGCGCTGGTGGAGCAGGGTGCCGTCGTCGAGCACGAGCCCACGGCCGCGCGCCGCGGCCGCGGTCGCCCCGCCCGGGCCTACGTCGTCTCCGACGCCGGGCACAGCGCGCTCGAGACCGACTACGACTCGCTCGCCGTCGAGGTCCTGCAGCTTCCTCGAGAGCACGGCCGGCCCCGACTCCGTCGCGCACTTCGCTCGCAGTCGCGTCGCAGACCTCGAGCAGCGGTATGCCGTCCGGCTGGCCGGCGCAGGCCCCGACCCCGCCGCGCGGGCCGCCGTGCTCGTCGAGGCGCTGAGCGAGGACGGCTTCGCCGCCACGGCTCGTCCGGTCGGCGCCGGGGGACTGACCGGCGTGCAGCTCTGTCAGGGCCACTGCCCGGTACAGCACGTCGCAACCGCGTTCCCCGCCTTCTGCGAGGCCGAGACCGACGCCTTCTCCCGCCTGCTCGGGGTCCACGTGCAGCGGTTGGCCACGCTGGCCGGTGGCGACCACGTGTGCACGACCTTCGTCCCCACCGTCTTCGCCGCCGGCGAACTCACCCGCCACATCCGGAAGACGGCCGTGCCGGGCGGTGTTGACGCCACCGAGGGCCTCGGACGGCATACGGCAGCGTCGTCGACCTCCACCGGCCCGGGCCTCGAGCCGACGCGCAGCACTCGGCTCCCACGCACTCCACGGAACGACCGCACGCACGTCAAGGAAGGTTCCTCATGACCACCCACATCGAAGAGCTGAATCCCGGCCTCAAGGGCATCGGCACCTACGAGTACGGCTGGGCGGACGCCGACGTCGCCGGCGCGACCGCGCGGCGCGGGCTCAACGAGGAGGTCGTGCGCGACATCTCGACGCGCAAGAGCGAGCCCGAGTGGATGACGAAGCTGCGCCTCAAGGGCCTGTCGCTCTTCGGCAAGAAGCCGATGCCGTCATGGGGCTCCGACCTCACGGGCATCGACTTCCAGAACATCAAGTACTTCGTGAAGTCGACGGAGAAGCAGGCGACCTCGTGGGAGGAGCTTCCCGAGGACATCAAGAACACCTACGACCGCCTCGGCATCCCGGAGGCCGAGAAGCAGCGTCTCGTCGCCGGCGTCGCCGCCCAGTACGAGTCCGAGGTCGTCTACCACCAGATCCGCGAGGACCTCGAGGCGCAGGGCGTCATCTTCCTGGACACCGACACGGCGCTCAAGGAGCACGAGGACCTCTTCCGCGAGCACTTCGCGACGGTGATCCCGGCCGGGGACAACAAGTTCGCGGCGCTCAACACCGCGGTCTGGTCGGGCGGTTCGTTCATCTACGTGCCCAAGGGCGTCCGCGTCGACATCCCGCTCCAGGCGTACTTCCGGATCAACACCGAGAACATGGGTCAGTTCGAGCGCACCCTCATCATCGCCGACGAGGACTCCTACGTGCACTACGTGGAGGGCTGCACGGCGCCGATCTACAAGTCGGACTCGCTGCACTCGGCCGTCGTCGAGATCATCGTCAAGAAGAACGCCCGCGTGCGCTACACGACGATCCAGAACTGGTCCAACAACGTCTACAACCTCGTGACCAAGCGCGCCACGTGTGAGGCCGGCGCGACGATGGAGTGGATCGACGGCAACATCGGCTCCAAGGTGACGATGAAGTACCCCGCGGTCTTCCTCATGGGCGAGTACGCCAAGGGCGAGACGCTCTCGATCGCCTTCGCCGGCGAAGGGCCAGCACCAGGACACCGGCTCCAAGATGGTGCACGCCGCGCCCAACACCAAGAGCTCGATCATCAGCAAGTCCGTCGCCCGCGGCGGCGGTCGCGACGTCCTACCGCGGTCTCGTCCAGGTGCTCGAGGGCGCCTCGCACTCGGCCTCGACGGTGCGCTGCGACGCCCTGCTCGTCGACACGATCAGCCGCTCCGACACCTACCCCTACGTCGACATCCGCGAGGACGACGTCTCCATGGGCCACGAGGCCACGGTGTCCAAGGTGTCCGAGGACCAGCTGTTCTACCTCATGTCGCGCGGGATGGCCGAGGACGAGGCCATGGCGATGATCGTGCGCGGCTTCATCGAGCCCATCGCGCGCGAGCTGCCCATGGAGTACGCCCTCGAGCTCAACCGGCTCATCGAGCTGCAGATGGAAGGAGCCGTCGGCTGATGAGCCTTCTGGCTGACACCACCACCGAGACGACCACCCAGACGACCGACACCCGACAGAGCGAGAGCACGGTGCACGACGCCACCACCGCCACCCTTCCCGGCGCCGCGGCACACACCGACTCGGCTGCGGCCTTCGTGCCGAGCCAGTCGCGAGCCGAGCGCACGGCGTCCTTCGACGTCGCCGCCTTCCCGCTGCCCTCGGGTCGCGAGGAGGACTGGCGCTTCACCCCGGTCAAGAAGCTCGCCGCGCTGCTCGCCGAGGGGGCGACCGGCCGCCTGGACGTGCGCAGCCAGCTGCCCGCAGGGGTCACGACGTCCACGATCACCGCCGAGCAGGCCCAGGCCCTCGGCATCCTCCCGCCGCAGGACCGTGCAGCGGTCGTCGCCGGCGCCGCTGAGGGCGCGCTGCTGCTGGACATCCCTGCAGAGGCCGAGCTCGACGCGCCCGTGCGCCTCTCACTCGTCGGCACGGGAGGTGAGCCCGTGCACGGCCATGTGGTCGTGCGCGCCGGCCGCTTCTCCAAGGCGACCGTCGTCGTGGAGCACACGGGCTCGGCCCGCTACTCCCAGCTCGTCTCGGTCGTCACCGGCGACGGCTCCGACCTGACGCTCGTGTCGGTGCAGCGCTGGGACGACGACGCACAGCACCTGGGCCAGCACGACGCCCTCGTCGGTCGTGACGCCCGCTACAAGCACCTCGCGGTGTCGCTGGGCGGTGCGATCGTCCGCGTCAACGCGAACGTCCGCTACGCGGGGCCCGGTGGCGACGCGACCCTGCTCGGTGTGTACTTCGCCGACGCCGGCCAGCACCTCGAGCACCGCTCGTACATCGACCACAACACGGCACACTGCCGGAGCAGGGCCACGTACAAGGGCGCGCTCCAGGGCGAGACCGCCCGCACCGTGTGGGTCGGCGACGTGCTGATCCGCGCCGAGGCCGAGGGCACCGACACCTACGAGCTCAACCGCAACCTCGTGCTCACCGATGGGGCCCGCGCCGACTCGGTGCCCAACCTCGAGATCGAGACCGGCGAGATCAAGGGCGCCGGGCACGCTTCTGCCACGGGGCGTTTCGACGACCTGCAGCTGTTCTACCTGCAGTCCCGCGGCATCCCCGAGGACGAGGCCAAGCGCCTCGTCGTGCGTGGCTTCTTCGTCGACATCATCCGTGAGATCCCGCTCGGCGACCTGCGTGACGAGATCACGGCAGCCATCGAGGAGGAGCTCGCGACGACGGCGTATGCCGCTCCGACCCTTCAGACCCCCAGCCAGCCCGCCACTGCGCAGCGCGCCCAGCACCGCCAGCAAGGAGAACTCCCCCCGATGACCCAGCACACGCTCGAGATCAAGGGCCTGACCGTCTCGGTCCAGACCGAGGACGGCGCCAAGGAGATCCTGCGCGGGGTCGACCTGACCGTGCGGTCCGGCGAGACGCACGCGATCATGGGCCCGAACGGCTCCGGCAAGTCGACCCTGGCCTACAGCATCGCCGGTCACCCGAAGTACACCATCACCGGTGGCACCGTGACGCTCGACGGCGAGGACGTGCTCGCCATGACCGTCGACGAGCGCGCCCGTGCCGGCCTGTTCCTCGCGATGCAGTATCCCGTCGAGGTGCCCGGTGTGACGGTGAGCAACTTCCTGCGCACCGCCAAGACCGCCATCGACGGCGAGGCGCCGAAGCTGCGCACGTGGGTCAAGGACGTCAAGCAGGCCATGGGCAAGCTGCGCATGGACCCCACCTTCGCCGAGCGCAGCGTCAACGAGGGCTTCTCCGGTGGCGAGAAGAAGCGCCACGAGATCCTCCAGATGGAGCTTCTCTCCCCGAAGGTCGCGATCCTCGACGAGACCGACTCCGGCCTCGACGTCGACGCGCTCAAGATCGTCTCCGAGGGCGTCAACCGCGTGAAGGAGTCGACCGACGTCGGTGTCCTGCTCATCACGCACTACACGCGCATCCTGCGCTACATCCAGCCCGACTTCGTGCACGTCTTCATCGACGGCAAGATCGTCGAGGAGGGCGGCCCCGAGCTGGCCGACCGCCTCGAGGAAGAGGGCTACGACCGCTACGGCTCCGTCGTCCCCGCCGCCGCGTCGGCTGCCCCGACGGTCCAGGCCTGAGGACGCGACCCGAGATGAGCCACTGCGACCGTGCCGTTCACGGACGAGGAGCTCACCGCCCTGCGCGGCGAGTTCCCCATCCTGGCGCGCACGGTCCGCGACGGTCGCCCGCTCGTCTATCTCGACTCCGGGGCGACGTCGCACAAGCCGGTCGCGGTGCTCGATGCGGAGCGGTCGTTCTACGAGCAGCACAACGCCGCCGTGCACCGCGGCGCGCACCAGCTCGCCGAGGAGGCCACTGACGCGTTCGAGTCCGCCCGCGCGACCATCGCCTCCTTCGTGGGCGCACCGGCCGACGAGGTGGTGTTCACCAAGAACGCCACCGAAGCGATCAACCTCGTGGCCTATGCGTTCTCCAACAGTGCTCCGACGGACGACCCGAAGGACGACCGCTTCGTGCTGCGACCCGGTGACGAGATCCTCGTGACCGAGATGGAGCACCACGCGAACCTCGTGCCGTGGCAGGAGCTTGCGCGTCGCACCGGCGCCGTCCTGCGCTGGATCCCGCTCGGTGACGACGGGGCGCTCGACCTGCGCACCCTCGACGACCTGCTCACCGAGCGCACCAAGGTGTTCGCCGTGACCCACGTGTCCAACGTCCTGGGCACGATCAATCCCGTGACCGAGCTGGCGCAGCGAGCACATGCCGTCGGCGCGCTCGTCGTCGTCGACGCGTGCCAGTCGGTGCCGCACCTCGCGGTCGACGTCGCCACGCTGGGTGCCGACTTCATCGCGTTCAGTGGCCACAAGCTCTACGGTCCGATGGGCGTCGGCGTGCTGTGGGGCCGCGCCGAGCTGCTCGCGGTCATGCCACCCTTCCTCACCGGTGGGTCGATGATCGAGCTCGTGACGATGGAGCGCTCGACCTACGCACCGGCGCCGCAGAGGTTCGAGGCCGGAGTGCCGAACGCAGCCCAGGCGGTGGGACTGGCGGCGGCGGTCCGTTGGGTCGAGGCGCTGGGCATCGACCGGGTCCACGCGCACGAGTCCGCGCTCGTCGAGCGCCTCATGGCCGCCCTGTCCGAGCGTCCCTGGGTCCACGTCGTCGGCCCGGGCGCCGGGGTGCCGCGTGGAGGCGCAGTGGCCTTCGTCGTCGACGGCGTGCACGCTCACGACGTCGGCCAGGTCCTCGACGACGCCGGCGTCGCCGTCCGGGTCGGCCACCACTGCGCGTGGCCCCTGCACCGCACGCTGGGCGTCGCTGCGACCACGCGAGCCTCCTTCGCGATCTACAACACCCGCGACGACGTCGACGCGCTCGTCGCCGCTCTCGACCGGGTGCCGGTCGTCTTCGGCCTCGACCTGGCGGGTGGCCAGCTGATGGACCTCTACCAGGAGCTCATCCTCGAGCACTCGAAGCGCCCACACCACGCCGGCCTGCGGGCCCCCTTCGATGCCGAGGTGCACCACATCAACCCGACGTGCGGCGACGAGGTCACCCTCCGGGTCGAGCTCGCCGGCTCGGGCGACGACGCCGTCGTCGGCGACGTGTCCTACGAGGCCCGGGGCTGCTCGATCTGCGTGGCAAGTGCCTCGGTGCTCGCCGAGGAGGTCATCGGCCACCGCGTCGGTGAGGCGCTCGAGACCTTCGAGGCGATGCGCGCCATGCTGACCTCCAAGGGCCAGGTGGTCGGCGACGAGACGGTGATCGGCGACGGCGTCGCCTTCGCGGGCGTCTCGAAGTACCCCGCGCGCGTCAAGTGCGCGCTGCTGGGCTGGACGGCCTTCACCGACGCCCTCGCCCGCACGGGGGTCGACATCAGCCCGACGACCACCAGTTCCGTTCCCAGACAAGGAGTCTCGTCATGAGTCAGACGAGCCAGACCCCGACCAACGTCGCCGACGTCGAGGAAGCCCTGCGCGACGTCGTCGACCCCGAGCTCGGCATCAACGTCGTCGACCTCGGCCTCATCTACGGCATCACCGTCGACGCGCAGCAGCACGCGGTCATCGACATGACGCTCACGTCGGCGGCGTGCCCGCTCACCGACGTCATCGAGGACCAGGCGGCGCAGGCCCTCGAAGGTCTTGTCGCCTCGCACCGGATCAACTGGGTCTGGATGCCGCCGTGGGGTCCCGACAAGATCACCGAGGACGGCCGCGACCAGCTCCGCGCCCTCGGCTTCAACCTCTGACCGGCACACCGGGACCACGCCCGTGACCCGAGTCCTCGAGGTCGCTCCGGAGCGGCTCGAGCGCTGGCTCACCGGCTTCGCCGAACGGCACGGACCCTTCGACGCCACCGAGGACCTCACGCCCGGCGGCGTCGTCGTGTCGGTACGTGCAGCCGACGGTTCCACCGTCGTGACCAGTCCGTTCGCGTACGACCCGCTCGGCGTCGTCCTCGTGAGACGGGGCGGGTACGCCGTCGGGCTGGCGTGCGGGGGGTCCTTCACGGCGTCGAAGGTCGGCACCCGTCACGTGCAGTCGCGCACTGCCGCGGGTGGCTGGTCCCAGCAACGGTTCGCCCGCCGTCGGGGCAAGCAGGCCGACGAGCTGGTCGATGCGGTCGTCGGCCACGCACGTCGGTTGCTGCTCCGGGACGACGAGACACCGCGAGCGGGAGCGGACGGCATACCTCGTGGCCTCGTCGTCGGTGGCGACCGCACGCTGGTGCGCGAGGTGCTCGGAGCGCCGGCCCTGCGGGCGCTGCGGGGTCTACCCGCGCGGGAGCTCTACGACCTGCCCGACCCGAAGCGTGAGGTGCTGGAGACGGCGCTGCGGCGTGGGCGGGCCGTGCTGGTCGAGCTCGCCGAGGCGCGCGCACCAGGAAGCGACGACGGGTCGCACGGCTCCGGCGCGAGCACCTAGACCGTTCGGCGTCCCGCGCCGCGCGCTCAGGAGACCCTGTCCACTCCGAAGGTGTTGCACTGGTTGATGTCGCCCGTGCGGTAGCCCTGCGTGAACCACTTCATCCGCGCCTCCGCCGAGCCGTGCGTCCAGTTCTCGGGAGTGACCCGGCCCTGCATCTTCTCCTGGATGCGGTCGTCACCGACAGCCGAGGCTGCGGACAGGGCCGACCTGATGTCGTCCTCGGTGATCTCCTTGAGCAGCGGCCTGCCCTGCGCATCGGTGGTCTCGGTGGCGTGCTTGACCCACGTGCCGGCGAGGCAGTCGGCCATGAGCTCGACGCGCACGGCTCCGGAGTTGGGACCCTGCGGGTCCTGCTGTGCGCGGTCGAGGATGCCCAGCTCGTTCTGGATGTGGTGGCCGTACTCATGGGCGATGACGTACTCCTTGGCCAGGTTCCCGCCGTCGGCGCCGAACTTGCTCTCCAGCTCCTCGAAGAAGCTCGCGTCGACATAGACCTTGCGGTCGAGGGGGCAGTAGAACGGGCCCACCTGGGAGTTGGCTGTGCCGCAGCCTGACGAGGTCTGCCCCTGGTAGACCACCGTCTTGGCCGGCTCGTAGTTCATCTGGTACTTCGGGAGCTGCTTCGTCCAGTAGTCCTGGACGCTGTTGACCGTCGCGACGACGAGGCAGACGTCGTTCTTGTTGGCGTCGGCGCCCGTCTTGCAGGCCGCCACCGACGAGTCCGGCACCTGCCCGGCGGCGCCGACCTGGTCGGGCTGCAGCTGCTGGGAGGGCAGGCCGCCCCCGCCGGAGTCATCGGAGCCGCCGCCGAGGACGTTGCCCCCGAAGATGAGGGTCAGCACGAGCAGGATGAGGCCACCGATGCCGCCCCCGACCTGGATGCCGCCCGGGAAGCCGCCACGGCCCCCTCCGAGGCCGCCGCCACCACCGGACTCGACCTGCGACGTGTCGAGCTGGGCGTTGTCGTTGAAGGTCATCTGCTGCTCCTGCGGGGTCGGGGGATCACGTGGGGCTCGATCCGCACGCGCTCACCCTAATGCGTGCGGTAGAGCCATACCCCGAGGTGGTCCGCGGCCTCACGCAGGTGGCGCCAGCGGGCGCAGCTGGTACCGGCGCGCATCGACGGTGACGTGGTGTGTGATCGACCCGTGACCGTTCGCATGGGCAAACCGGATGTCGAAGGCCTGGGCGGGGCCGTGGCCGCCCTGCGTCAGTGGCAGCACGAGGGGGCGCCACCCCAGCTCCACCCCGGGGACCTGGGATGGTTCTGGCGCTTCGGTGCCGAGGCGACGGCCGAGGCGGTGCGGACCTGGAGTCGGGACCGGCAGGTGCTGGCCCTGGGCCTGCTGGACGGCCCCGATCTCCTACGACTCGCGGTGGCACCCGATGCCCGGTCGGATGAGGAGCTGGCGCACCAGCTGGTGACCGACCTGATCGACCCTGAGCGCGGCGTGCTGAGCCACGGCACCGCGTACGTCGAGGCCCCGGCGGGAGCGCTCCTGCAGGACCTGCTGGCCGACGCGGGGTGGCACACCGACGAGCCGTGGACACCCCTGCGTCGCAGCCTCATCGATCCGGTGGAGGACCCCGGCGTGCGAGTGGAGGTGGTCGGGCCCGCACAGGCGCACGTGCGGGCCGCGGTGCAGCGCGGGGCGTTCGACGGCTCCACCTTCACGCTGGAGCGCTGGCACGCGATGGCTGCGGGCCTTCCCTACGCTGATGCACGCTGCCTTGTTGTGCGCGACGGGGGAGGCGACGCGGTGGCCGCCGTCACCGTCTGGTCGGCCGGACCGGGCAAGCCCGGGCTGATCGAGCCGATGGGCGTCCACCGCGACCATCGCGGTCGTGGCTACGGCAGGGACGTCACCGCTGCTGGGGCCGCTGCGCTCCGGGAGCTGGGCGCGTCGAGCGCCGTGGTGGCCACCCCGAGCTCCAACGTCGGTGCCGTCGCCACCTACCTTTCGGCGGGCTTCCAGCCGCTGCCGCAGACCCGGGACCGGCGCCGGGACGCCTAGAGGGCCCAGCCCAACGCAGCCCTCAGGAGACGACGACGGCGTCAGGAGTGGTCGTGGTCAGGCGCATGCGCACCGTGACCTCGTCGCCGATGCGCGGCGGGGCCACGCCGTCGGGAAGCGCGAGGAGGCTGCACTGCATGTGCGGCGGCTCGGCGAAGCGGGGCATCACGCCGGACACCGTGAACGGTGAGCGCACCCGGTGCGCCGCCTCGAGGATGCCCTCGGCGACCGCGATGGCGCGCGACCGTGGGGTGGCTGCCGGCGACGGGCTCTCCATCGCGACACCGTGCGACGTGCCACCGCTGACCACGACGAGATGTCCTGCGGGCAGGCTTCGCTGCCGATAGCCGGCGTGGTCGCCCTTGGTGACCCGGCGCACGTCGAGCACCGTGGCGCGCACCTGGTATGCCGTCGGGTCGGCATACCAGAGGTCCGTGCCGATGCGTGGCTGGAACTGCAGGTCAGGGTGCCGGGCGGCCAGCGTGGCCAGCTCCGCGGACGACACGTGCGAGACGAGCCACCGGCGCACGCCCGGCGCCGCGGTGACGAAGCGGCTGATCTCCTCGACGTGGCCGGTCCCGAGCGGCAGGTGCAGCGTCACCGCCTCCGCGCCGGCGCTCTCCACCAGCGCGGCGACCTCACCGTGCGGCGCCCCGTAGCGGTTCATGGACGTGAGGCCCTCGACGACCACCCGGGCCTCGGGCTCCCGGGACCGCAAGGCATCGAGATCCTGTCGCGTCGTCACCGTGTGGACGGCACGGCGCTGGGCCACGGTGGGCAGCGCGGAGTGCACAGCCTCCCGGAAGGGCTCCATGACGAGCACGTCCTTCCCGAACGCCGCAAGGGCCTGGGGCAGCTCCGACGTAGGTGCCGACCGCGACCATCGGCACCTGCGATCCGGATGGCCTCGGCGCAGAGCAGGTCCCGACCGAAGCCGTAGCCGTTGCCCTTGACGACGGGGATGACACCGGGGTGCACCGCCACGAACCGGTCGTGCCCGGCGCGCCAGCGCTCACCATCGACGTGCAGCACGAAGGACACGTTCACCGCCGCTTCATGTAGAGGTCAAAAGCCTTGTAGAGCAACCAGTTCAGCGGTAGGTCCCACTCACCGGCGAGGCGCACCGCTTCGCCGCCCGTCCCGACCTTGAAGCGGATGAGCCCGATGTGCGGGTTGTCCGCCGACACCGTGTTCGTGATGCCGCGCAGGTCGTAGACCGTCGCGCCGGCAGCGAGCGAGTCGCGCAGCATCCGCCACTGGATCGCCGTCGACGCCTGGAGCTCGCGTTTGGCCGCCGTCGACGCACCGTAGGAGTACCAGGCGTGTTCGCCGACGCGGATCCAGATCGTCGCCGCCAGCAGGTCGCCATCGTGCTCGGCGAGGTAGACCCGGATCCGCTGGGGGTCCTCGGCCGACATCACGGCATACATGTGCTCGAAGTACTCCCGACCACGCGGCGAGAAGCGGTCCCGCTCGGCCGTCTCGACGTAGACGCGGTGGAACGCCGCGACGTCACCCGCGTCACCCACGCGTACGTGCACGCCGTTGCGCTCCGTCTTCTTGATGTTCCGGCGCCACAGCTGGTTCATCCCGGCGAGCAGGTCGGCCTCCGACCGCCCGCTCAGCGGCACCTGGAAGACGTACTCCGGCTGCCCCGCCGCGAATCCGTCGTCGGGAGAGAGGTGTCGGAAGCCCAGCCGTTCGAGCGTCTGCACGACCCGCCCGCCGACGGGCTCCACGACATCAGGCGTCGCCTCGTCGTAGCGGCGAACCGCGTCGTCGGCGATGGACGCCTTGATGGTGGCGGCGTGCCAGCGGTGCGTCGCGACCGGGGGTCCGATCCGGAGCGCGAACGCCCCCTTGGCCTTGAGGTGGTCGCGCAGGGCCCTGAGCAGCTCGACGAGCCGGGGGGAGGCCCAGTCGATGCAGGGACCCTCGGGCACGTAGGCGAGCGAGCGGCTGACCCCGGGCAGCGAGCGGTGCAGCACGAGAGCTGCGCCCACCATCTGCTCGCCCTCGAACCAGCCGAGGGACTCGTGCCGCCAGTCGCGCTTGACCTGCCCCCACGCCGGTGTCTGCAGGAAGCTGACGGCCGGCTGGGCGCGCAGCCACGCGAGATGCTCCTCCGGCGTGATCTCGCGGACGGTGATGGGGGCGCTCACGGTCGCTCACGCTACCCGAGCGTCGATGAGCGGCCGGGACCCCTGCCGTGACCGGGGCCCCGGGATCGGCGGTGTGCCGCTGAGCGTATCCGCACGGCGAGTCCGGGTGGGCGCTCCGGGCGGCCGCGTCAAACTGCGTCGAGAGCACCCCGCCGCGGCTTCTAGAATGGAGGTGTCATTCGGCCGCTGACGTAGTGCGGCACCAGAGAGGACATGCCGTGATCGTCGCCACCGGGATCGAGCTGCGTGCGGGAGCGCGCCTGCTCGTGGAGGACGCCAGCTTCCGCATCGACTCCGGCGACCGCATCGGCCTCGTCGGACGCAACGGGGCCGGCAAGACGACCCTGACCAAGGTGCTCGCCGGCGAGAGCCAGCCCGCGGCTGGCACCGTCACACGTACCGGCGCCGTCGGCTACCTGCCCCAGGACCCGCGTACGGGCGACCTCGAGATCCTCGCGCGTGACCGCATACTCTCGGCTCGCGGGCTCGACACGATAGTGCGCCAGCGTGCGGAGGCCGAGGCGCGGATGGGCAGTGACGACGAGCTGGTCCGCGACAAGGCGATGCGCAGGTACTCACGGCTGGAGGTCGAGTTCGAGGCGCAGGGGGGCTACGCCGCCGAGTCCGAGGCCGCCGCCATCGCAAGTGCGCTGAACCTCGAGGAGCGCATCCTCGGCCAGCCGCTGCGCACGCTGTCCGGTGGCCAGCGGCGCCGTGTCGAGCTGTCGCGAATTCTCTTCTCCGGCAACGAGACGCTGCTTCTCGACGAGCCGACCAACCACCTCGACGCGGACTCGATCGTCTGGTTGCGCGAGTACCTGCGCGCCTACAAGGGCGGGCTCATCATCATCAGCCACGACGCCGAGATGCTCGACGCCGTCGTCAACAAGGTCTACCACCTCGATGCCAACCGGGCGGCGCTCGACGTCTACAACGTCAGCTGGAAGACCTACCTCCAGGCGCGCGAGACCGACGAGAAGCGGCGGCGTCGCGAGCTGCAGAACGCCCAGAAGAAGGCTGGCGCGCTGCTGGCCCAGGCCGACAAGATGCGCGCCAAGGCGACCAAGGCCGTGGCCGCTCAGAACATGGCCAAGCGCGCGGAGCGCCTGCTCGCCGGTGTCGAGGGTGAGCGCACGCAGGACAAGGTGGCCAAGCTGCGCTTCCCCAAGCCGGCGGCGTGCGGCAAGACCCCGTTGCGCGCGTCGGGCCTCTCCCGGTCCTACGGCTCGCTCGAGGTCTTCACCGACGTGGACCTTGCCATCGACCGCGGCAGCAAGGTGGTCGTGCTCGGCCTCAACGGCGCCGGCAAGACGACGCTGCTGCGCATGCTGGCCGGTGTCGACGCCCCCGACACAGGCGACGTCGAGCCGGGCCATGGGCTCCGCCTCGGCTACTACGCCCAGGAGCACGAGAACCTCGACATCGGCCGCACCGTCCTCGAGAACATGAAGTCCGCCGCACCCGAGCTCGGCGAGACCGACGTCCGCAAGGTCCTCGGCTCGTTCCTCTTCTCCGGCGACGACGTGCACAAGCCGGCCGGCGTGCTGTCCGGCGGCGAGAAGACGCGCCTGTCGCTGGCCCTGCTGGTCGTGTCCGCTGCCAACGTCCTGCTCCTCGACGAGCCGACCAACAACCTCGACCCCGCCTCGCGTGCCGAGATCCTCGGCGCGCTGTCGACCTACGAGGGCGCCGTGGTGCTCGTCACCCACGACGAGGGCGCCGTGGACGCCCTGGAGCCCGAGCGCATCCTGCTCCTTCCGGACGGCGTCGAGGACCTCTGGGGACCCGACTACATGGACCTGATCTCCCTCGCCTGATCTCCCGCTGATCTCCCGCTGACCTCTCCGGCAGGCTCTCGCGTGCCGGCACGGCTACGGTCCACCATCCCGATCCATAACCAAGCCGACTGGTTCACATAATGGATGCTTATTGTATCTGCCGGCCGGTCGTCCCACACTGATCGTCATGCCCAGCGACCACCACCTCGCCTGCCCGTTCTGCACGGGCGATGACGTGACGCCGTTCCCCGACCCGACCTCGGCCTGGTCCTGCCGGGACTGCGCGCGCGTCTTCCGTGTCGAGATCGCGCAGCCGGCGTCGGTGACCGGCTGGGGCATCCTGCGCGTCGTCACCGCGCCACGGGCGACCACCGCCGTGGCGGGGACGACCGCGCCCGCGCCTGTCGCGGTCGAGCCCGTCGAGCCGGCGGAGGCCGGGACGCTCGCTGCCAGCGCGGCAGCCTGAGGCCGCGCTTCGGCCCCCGCTGGCTCCGTCCCCGGCGCGGCCCGAAGGTAGCCTGCGTGCCATGACGACCGAGACGAGCCACCCACACGCGCACCTGCGCGTCGAGACCGACGGCCCGGTCAGGGTGATCACGCTCGACCGGCCCGACAAGCGCAACGCCCAGACGCCGTCCCTCTGGAGGGCGCTGGCCGCCGAGGCACGTGGTCTGCCCGAGGACGTGCGCGTCGTCGTCCTCCGTGGTGAGGGAGAGGCCTTCTCGGCGGGCATCGACACGGCGATGCTCGGCCCGGGCGGGATCGAGGGCGAGGAGAGCATGGCCGCCCTCACCGCCCAGGGAGAGGAGGCAGTGCAGCAGGCCATCACGGCCTACCAGGAGGGCTTCACCGCCTGGGCGGAGTGCCCGGCCATCGTCATCGCGCAGGTGCACGGCTACGCCATCGGCGCCGGCTTCCAGCTCGCCCTCGCCGCCGACCTTCGCGTCGCCTCGCTCGACGCGTGGTTCGCCATGCGCGAGACGACCCTCGGGCTCGTGCCGGACCTCGGCGGCACGGGGCCGCTCGTCCACCTCGTCGGCTACGCGCGGGCCCTGGAGATCTGCGCGACGGGCCGCCCTGTCAGTGCTCCCGAGGCGCACGCGATGGGCCTGGTCAACTCCATCGTCCCGGCCGCCGACCTCGACGAGGCGACCTTCTCGCTGGTCCAGCACATGCTGTCGGCGCCGGAGGCGGCCGTGCGCGCCCTGAAGCCCCTGCTGCGATCCGCGGTGACGGCGGACCGCGATGCCCAGCACCGGGCCGAGCGAGCGGCCCAGTCCGGCCTGCTCCGGGGGCTCTTCGGGGGCGGCACCGGCTGAGCAGAGTCCCCGCCGCGGCCGCTTCGGGCCACAGCGGGGAATCGCTGTCAGCACCCCGGGGTTGGATGGGGGGAAGGGCAGGAGGTCTCTGATGGGCATGCAGCCATGGATGGCGATGCGGTCGATGTCGCGCGACTCGTCGGTCGCCGACCGCAAGCTGTCACCCGGCACCCGCCGGCGGGTCCTGTCGTACGCCGCGCCCTACCGTCGCGCGATCGCCGCGTTCCTCGTCGTCGTGGTGCTCGACTCCGTGCTCGTCGTCACCGTCCCACTCCTGCTCAAGAGCCTTGTCGACGACGGCGTCATCCCGAAGGACTCGTCCGTCGTGGTGCGCCTCGCGCTGATGGTCGCGGTCATCGCGATCCTCGACGCTGCCCTCACCGTCGTGTCACGGTGGTACTCCTCGCGCATCGGTGAGGGACTCATCAACGACCTCCGCACCGAGGTCTTCGGGCACGTGCTGCGCCAGCCCATCGCCTTCTTCACCCGCGCCCAGACCGGCTCGCTCGTCTCGCGGCTCAACAACGACGTCGTCGGGGCGCAGCAGGCCTTCACGTCGGTGCTGTCCAACGTCGTGTCCAACATCGTCTCGGTCGTGCTCGTCGTCGCGGCGATGCTCGCGCTGTCGTGGCAGCTGACGCTCGGCTCGCTCCTGCTCGTGCCCCTCTTCCTCATCCCCGCCAAGCTCATGGGTCGCCGCCTGGCGGAGCTGTCGCACCGCCAGATGAACCTCAACGCCGACATGGGCACCCGCATGACCGAGCGCTTCAACGTCGCCGGCGCGCTTGCTCGTCAAGCTCTTCGGTGACCCCGATCGCGAGCAGCGCGAGTACGCCGAGCGGGCCGGCCGGGTGCGCGACATCGGCGTGCAGATCGCCTTCAACCGGACGATCTTCATCGCAGCCCTGTCCCTCGTCGCAGCCCTGGCGACGGCGATGGTCTACGGCTTCGGGGGCATCATGGCGGTGCAGGGCACCCTGTCCGTCGGCACCCTGCTCGCTCTCGCGGCCCTCCTGGCTCGCCTCTACGGTCCCCTCACGTCGCTGTCCAACGTGCGCGTCGACATCATGACCGCGCTCATCTCGTTCGAGCGCGTCTTCGAGGTGCTCGACCTGAAGCCGCTCGTCACCGAGGCGGTGGGCGCCGTGGACCTGCCCGACGGGCCCCTCGGCGTCGAGCTCGACGATGTCTCGTTCCGCTATCCCTCGGCCGACGAAGTGTCGCTGGCCTCGCTCGAGTCGGTCGCCTCGGGCGACCGTCGCGGCAGTGGGGTCGTGCTGCGCGACGTCGACGTCTCGGTGCCGGCCGGCGCGCTGGTCGCCCTCGTCGGCCCGTCGGGGGCGGGCAAGACCACCCTCACCTCGCTCGTGTCCCGGCTCTACGACCCGTCGGGTGGGTCCGTCCGCATCGGCGGCGTCGACCTGCGCGACGTGACGATGTCGTCGATGCGCGACCGCATCGGTGTCGTGACCCAGGAGGCACACCTCTTCCACGACACGATTCGCGCGAACCTTCTCTACGCCCGCCCCGAAGCGACCGACGCGCAGATCCACGACGCGTTGCGCGCGGCTCAGATCAGCGACCTCGTGGACGAGCTGCCCGAGGGGCTCGACACGGTGGTCGGCGATCGTGGTCACCGGCTCTCGGGCGGCGAGAAGCAGCGACTCGCCATTGCCCGGCTGCTGCTCAAGGCTCCCGACGTCGTCGTGCTCGACGAGGCGACGGCGCACCTCGACTCGGAGTCCGAGGTCGCCGTGCAGCGGGCGCTCGACGCCGCGCTCGAGGGCCGCACCTCGATCGTCATCGCGCACCGCCTGTCGACGATCCGGCAGGCAGACCTCATCGTCGTGCTCGACCACGGCCGCGTCGTCCAGACCGGCCGCCACGCCGACCTGCTGACGGCCGGCGGGTTGTATGCCGTGCTGCACGCCACGCAGTTCGACACACGCAGTCCCCTCGGCCCTTCGCCTGGGGCGGCGACGGACCTGGACGGTGGTCTCGAGGTCAGCAGCCCCGGCGCAGGTGCCGTGTCGCTGCCCATTAGTCGGGTGTGAGGCGATTTCCCGGAAGCCGGCGTTCGGGCGCGCACGATGGAACGTGGGCACAGCCACGCTCGTTGGTGACACGTTCCCCGCGGCACCGCGACTTCCGCATGCCGCCGCTGACGGCCGAGACGCGGCGGCTCAACTCACTGGCGTTCAACACCCGAAGGGCCTACGAGTCGCTCCCCGAGGCGGTCTCCCGCCACCTGCCCTGCCGGCTCGTCGACGAGCTCGAGCCCATCGTGCAGAAGCACGACATCGAGGGCCTGATGATGGGCGGCTGACCCGTTCAGGCGTCCTCCTCGTCCCAGATCCGGACCTTCCTCGGCGCCCGCGACGACGAGGGGTGCTCCAGGTGCCCGGCCGTCAGCTCCCGTCGCATCACCACGAGCACGAACACCAGGCCGGCCGGCATGAAGAGCCACCACTGGTAGGCGTAGGCCTGGTGCGGCCCGAGGTCCTCCTCGGGCCTCGGCAGCAGGCGCAGCGGATGCTCGCCTGCGACGACGTCGGGCTGCTGAGCGCCGACGACGAGGTAGGCGTCGACGTCGTCGAGGGACGGCTGCAGAGCCCGTGCGTCGGCGACGTTGATGCTCGCGAGCTGCGGGCGCGGGAGGTCGCGACCGAGGCTCACCTCACCGGTGCGCAGCCACCCGGTGAGCTGCACCTCTCCGGCGGGAGGCGGGTCGACCGGTGGGGCCGTCTCGGCATCCGCGGCGTTGGGCACCCACCCGCGGTCGGCGAGCATCGTCACACCCTCGCTCGTGAACGGGGTCAGCACCTCGAAGCCCACGGTCTGGTCCAGCGTGCGGTTGCGCACGAGCACGTCGGAGTTCGCGGCATACGTGCCCGTGAGGGTGACGCGGGTCCACTGCTGCTCCGGGGTCAGCCCGGACGCCGCGACCGCGGCATCGAACGGCACGGGGGCAGCGTCGTAGTTGCGCGCGATGGCCTCGACCTTGGTGCGCTGCTCGACGTGCCGGTGCCACTGCCAGAGGCCGAGGTAGAAGCAGGCGACCCCGAAGAGGACGGCGACGAGGCTCCCGAGGAGCCAGCGCCGAGTCAGCCAGAGTCGAAGCACGCACCGACGCTACCCCGGCCTAGAGTGGAGCCCATGACGAGCCTTCCCGACCCGAGCGTCCGACCGGCCGGCCTTGCCGACCAGTTCGGCCGGGTGGCGCGGGACCTGCGCGTGTCGGTGACGGATCGCTGCAACCTGCGCTGCACCTACTGCATGCCTGCCGAAGGCCTGCCGTGGATGCCCCGGGCAGAGATGCTCAGCGACGAGGAGATGCTGCGCATCATCGCCCTCTTCGTCCGCGATGGCGTGACGCAGGTGCGCCTCACCGGTGGCGAGCCGCTGCTGCGCCGTTCGCTCGTCGACCTCGTCGCCGGGATCGCGGCGCTGCATCCTCGTCCGCGCATCGCCATGACGACCAACGGCGTGGGCCTCGAGCGGGTGGCGACCGGGCTCAAGCAGGCGGGTCTCGACCGGGTCAACGTCAGTCTCGACACGATCGACGCCGAGACCTTCACCCACCTGACTCGCCGGGACCGGCTCGCCGACGTGGAGGCGGGGCTTGCGGCCGCTGCCGAGGCCGGTCTGACACCGGTCAAGGTCAACGCCGTCGCGATGCGCGGCATCAACGACGAGTCCGTCGCCGACGTGCTGGCGTGGTGCCTCGAGCGCGGCTACGAGCTGCGCTTCATCGAGCAGATGCCGCTCGACGCCCAGCACGCGTGGAACCGCAGCGACATGATCACCGCCGACGAGATCCGCGAGCGGCTGTCACGGCGTTGGGAGCTGACGCCCCTGCCCGTGGCGGAGCGGGGGAGCGCCCCGGCCGAGCGCTTCCTCATCGACGGAGGGCCGGCGACCGTCGGCATCATCGCGAGCGTGTCGGCGCCGTTCTGTGCCGCGTGCGACCGCACCCGTCTCACGGCGGACGGTCAGGTGCGCAACTGCCTCTTCTCCAACACCGAGACCGACCTGCGTGGTCCGATGCGTGAGGGGGCGACCGACGACGACCTGCTCGGGCTCATGCGCGGTGAGATGTGGCGCAAGCGCCGCGGCCACGGCATCGGAGACCCGGATTTCGTCCAGCCGGACCGCCCGATGTCTGCCATCGGCGGCTGACCGATCCGAACGAGCGCGTCACCCGACCTGTCACCCGGGGCCGTGTGAGCCCGGAGTGACTCGACGTGGTCAGCCGTCGGCGTCGGTCAGCGACCCCACAGGGACGACCTCGATGAGGAAACCGCGCAGGCCCACGAAGTCGGCCAGTGACGTCTCGTGCTCCTCGCACGCGAGCCACACCTTGCGGCGATCGGGGGTGTGCAGCTTCGGGTTGTTCCAGATCACGGCATGCGAGGCGGTCCGACGACATCCCTTGGCGCTGCAGATGTGCTGGTCCGCCGGCCGGGGCTCGGTCACTGTTCGAGTTGCTCGGTGCGATCCGGCGCAGGCGTGACGGGCTGGATGGTTCCGACCTCACGGGGACGGACGGCATTCGCGACGATGACGGCGAAGTAGGGGATGAGCACGGCGCCGGCCACCGCGGCCCAGCGCAGCCACCCGGTCGTGACGAAGACGAGACCGAAACAGAGCACCCGGATGCCCATCATCGTCAGGTAGCGCCTGACGCGCTGGTCCTGGTCGTCGGTCGAGGAGGTAGCGGCAGAGGTGACGCTGTGCACCACCGGCCCGTTGGTTCTTGCCACGACTCCACGATATGTCCCCGTGGAGCGGTCGGCCACGGGACTGTCTACCCTTCGGTAGTCCGTTAGGTTTCGGGGCAGGCATCGACCGCCGGCAGGGGCCGGCCGAGGAGGAGCGCAGTGAGCCCAGAGGTTCAGGACAGGACTGCCCGCAACGTGCTCGTCACGGGCGGCAACCGCGGCATCGGGCTGGCGATCGCACGCGCGTTCGTCGAGGGCGGCGACACCGTCGTCATCACGCACCGGTCGGGGCAGCCGCCGGAGGGGCTCACGGGGGTCACGTGCGAGGTCACCGACTCGGCCTCCGTCGATGCGGCCTTCACCGAGGCCGAGCAGATCTTCGGCGGCCCCGTCGAGGTCCTCGTCGCGAATGCCGGCATCACCAGGGACACCCTCCTCATGCGGATGAGCGACGAGGAGTTCGACAGCGTCATCGACACGAACCTCACCGGCGCCTTCCGCTGCGCCCGCCGCGCGGCCACCGGCATGATCCGCAAGCGGCGGGGCCGCATCGTGCTGATCAGCAGCGTCGTCGGGCTCTACGGCTCGCCGGGCCAGTCGAACTACGCCGCCTCCAAGTCGGGCCTGGTCGGGCTGGCTCGCTCGATCTCGCGCGAGCTCGGCGGCCGCGGCATCACCGCGAACGTCGTGGCCCCCGGTTTCATCGACACGGAGATGACCGCCGTGCTTCCTGACGAGCAGAAGAAGGCCTACCTCTCCACGATCCCCGCGGGCCGCTTCGCCACGCCCGAGGAAGTCGCCTCGGTCGTGCGCTTCGTCGCGAGCGACGCTGCCGCCTACATCACCGGTGCCGTGATCCCGGTCGACGGCGGACTCGGCATGGGGCACTGACCGAGCGGACGGCATACGGCCGTATGCCGTGAAGCACCTTGTGCAGCAAGCCTCCTCACCACACGAGAAAGTCGCAGGCATGGGAATCCTCGAAGGCAAGAAGCTCCTCATCACCGGCGTCCTGATGGACAGCTCGATCGCGTTCCACGTCGCGAAGATCGCCCAGCAGGAGGGCGCGACCGTCGTGCTGACGTCGTTCGGTCGCACGATGAAGATCACGCAGACGATCGCGAAGCGGCTCCCCGAGACGCCGCAGGTCATCGAGCTCGACGTCGCCGACCAGGAGCACCTCGACTCCCTCGCCGAGCGCCTCGGTGAGCACGTCGACGGCCTCGACGGGGTGCTGCACTCGATCGGCTTCGCGCCGCAGGGTGCGTTCAACTTCCTGGAGGGCACCTGGGAGGACGTCTCCACCGCCCTGCAGATCTCGGCCTACAGCCTCAAGTCGCTGGCCGTCGCCACCCTGCCCCTCATGCAGGAGGGCGGCAGCCTCGTCGGGCTGACCTTCGACGCCCAGTTCGCCTGGCCGGTCTACGACTGGATGGGCGTTGCCAAGGCCGCCTTCGAGTCGACGAGCCGCTACCTCGCGCGTGACCTCGGACCCAAGGGCGTGCGCTGCAACCTCGTCGCCGCCGGGCCGATCCGCACCACCGCCGCCAAGTCCATCCCGGCCTTCGCGCAGTTCGAGTCCATCTGGCCCGAGCGGGCGCCGCTCGGCTGGGACGTCAACGACGCGGTGCCGGCGGCGAAGGCCTGCGCGGTGCTGCTCTCCGACTGGTTCCCCGCCACGACGGGCGAGATCGTGCACGTCGACGGCGGCGTCCATGCCATGGGCTAGGCAGGGCACGCGCCGCGGGGCCTCGCCTCGCTAGAGTCCTGCCCATGCCTGACGCCGGGACCGAGTCCAGCACGTCCACGACGACCGACGCCGAGACGGCGCATCCCGTGCGGGTCGATGAGGTGCGCGTGCTCGAAGGCCCGAACCTCTACTTCGCCCGACCGGCGATCAAGGTCAGCCTGCACCTGCCCGGCTACCTCGGCCTCAAGCGCACGGAGGCCGAGGCGCTGGCCCGTCGCCTCGGCATGCGATCGGTGCGCCCCGGCCGGCGCGGCACCGCCCTGCGCCAGCGCTTCGTCATGCGCGTCATCCGCACGGTGACCAAGCGGGTCGGCTCTGAGATCGGCGTCGGCCGGCTCGGCGTGAGGGTCCGGGCCGGGCAGACGGTCGACGACGTCGTCGTCGCGTTCCCGTGGGCGCACCGCACCCGCGGTCAGGTGGCGGGGGAGCAGATCGTCGCGATCCTCGACGGCCTCCTCGACAGCGCCCGCCATCCGGCAGGAGGTCATCGAGGCGGCCGCCGCCGTCATCCTCGCGGCTCCCGACGGACCGGGTCCGAGCGTCATCACCCCGCGGGTGCCGGTCGCCTCCGTCACCGGCACCAACGGCAAGACGACGACGACCCGGCTCATGGCGCACATGTGCATGACCGCCGGGCTGCGCACCGCCTGGAGCTCGACGGACGGCATCGTCGTGATGGGTGAGACGAAGGAGGCCGGTGACTTCTCGGGTCCGGCGGGTGCGCGAGGAGTGCTGGAGACCCCGGACCTCGACATCGGCATCCTCGAGACGGCCCGCGGCGGAATGCTGCTCAAAGGCATGGGCATCACGACCAACGACGTCAGCGTCGTCACCAACGTCAGCGCCGACCACCTCGGCATGCAGGGCATCGACACCCTCGACCAGCTCGCCGAGGTCAAGGCGATCGTCACCACCGTCACGAAGCCGGAAGGCTGGGTCGTGCTCAACGGCGACGACCCCAGGGTGTGGGCCATGCGTCACGGCATCAAGGCCAAGCCCTGGGCCTTCAGCCTCGACGCCGCCTCACCGGCGCTGTGGGAGTCGATCAACATGGGCGGCCGCGGCATCACTGTCCTTGACGGCGAGATCGTCGTGCTGTCGCAGAACGGCGATCCGGACCGACTCGTCAAGGTCGTCGACGTGCCGATGACGCTGTCGGGCCTCTCGGAGAACAACATCGCCAACGCGCTGGCCGGCGCGGCCGCAGCCCTGGGCCTCGGCGTCCCGCGTTCCGCCGTCATCGAGGGCCTGCGCACCTTCGCGCCGGACCCTGAGCACAACTGGGGCCGGCTCAACACCTACTCCCTGCCGCTGGAGTCCGGTGGGCACGCCACCGTGATCATGGACATGGCGCACAACGAGGCCGGTCTCGAGGCGCTGCTCGAGGTCGCTCGCGGCCTGGCCACGCCGGGAGGGGCCGTGCGCCTCGCCCTCGGGTCCGCCGGCGACCGCACCGACGAGGCCATCACCGCGATGGGCGAGATCGCCGGCCGCGGTGCCGAGCAGGTGGCGCTCAAGGTCGCCACCGCAGTACCTTCGCGGACGCCGGACCGAGGACCTGCTGGACCTCTTCCGAGAGGGTCTCGCGAAGGTGGGCGTGCTCGACGTGCCGGTCTACGACAGCGAGCTCGCGTCGCTGGAGGCGACTGGCAGCACATGCCCTCGCCGGCGACGTCGTCGCCGTCATGTGCCACGCCGAGCGCAGCGAGGTCGACGGCTGGATCCGCGAGCACGGAGGAACCGTCGACGACGCGCGCACCATCCGCCGGAAGGTCGTCGCGGCCCGGGGTGAGCACGAGCTCGAGACCGAGATCGCCGCCCTGTGGCAGCTCGACGACGCCGAACGCGTGATCGCCGCCCAGCAGCTCGTCGACGACCATCCCGGTGACCCGCGACTGGTGTTCGAGCTCGCCGGGGCGAGGGACGCCGCCGGGGACGAGAAGGAAGCCATCGGCCTCTACGAGCAGGCGCTGACGGCTGGGCTGAGGGAGCCGCACCGGCACCGTGCGCAGTTGCAGCTCGCCTCGAGCCTGCGCGCCGTCGGCCGTGCTGCGCAGGCGGCGGCGATCGTCGACGAGGTGCTGGCCGCGAGGCCGCACAACACCGCCGCCATCATGTTCCGCGCGCTCGTGCAGGCCGACCTCGGCCAGGAGCGGCAGGCGGTCGCCGACCTGATCCGCGCCACGCTCGAGGCCACCACGGACGTCGACACCCAGTCCTACCGGCGAGCACTACGGGCGTATGCGGACGAGCTGGCTCCCGCTGCGGGCACGGCCGTCGACTGACGACCGCCGGACCGGCATCGCCCTCTCCGCCGCCGCCGTCGGCGTCGACCTGGCGTCGGCGTCAACCTCGAAGATGATCTCAGATGGCGGTGTCGTCGAGCCGCTCGGCGGTGACCTCGCCGGGGACGACCGCGAGCGCCTCCTCCTCCGCCTCGGTGCCATCGGCCTCGGCCGTCGAGGTGAGCGTCGTCGGGTCGAGGTCGGGGTCGCTCGTCGCCGCGCTGGGCATGCCGATGCGTGCGCCCGCCTGCGCATGCTTCGTGCGCTCCTCGAGCTCTGCCACCACCATCGCGTGCTGGTCGACGCACATGACGACGAGGTCGCCCGGGTTCGTGCGACCGAGCACGTGGCGGGTCGCCTCGAGCTCGTCGAGCACGACCTCGACCTGCCGACAGCGCGCTCCCTCCGCCATCGCGGTCCGGGCGCCCTCCGCGATGAGGCGTGCCGTCTCGCCGGGCTCGCGTCCGCGCAGCCGCTCGTCCTCACGGATCACGAGCACGTCGAAGTGCGAAGCGGCCACGTGACCGAGCTCGCGCATGTCGTCGTCGCGGCGATCGCCCGCGGCGCCGATCATGCCGATGCGGGAGGTCTTGGCGAGGTCGTGCTGCCCCTCCTTCTGTGCGGCGTAGCGGTCGACGAAGGCGCCGAGCTCCTTCATGCCGGCAGCGTTGTGGCAGTAGTCGACGAACACGTCGGCGTTGTTGACGTCGATGAGGTTCAGTCGGCCCGGGGAGAGGTAGTACGTCGTGGCGAAGGTGCGCAGGCCCTGGCGGATGTCGTGCAGGGGAGCCCCCGCGGCGAACGCGGCACCCGCGGCTGCGAGGGAGTTGGCCACGTTGAAGCGCGCCGCGCCACCGAAGGTCGCCGGCAGCAGGTGCGTCCACGCGAGCTGCATGCTCCGACGGCCGTGCTTGATGACGATCATCTCGCCCCGGTCGCTCGGCTCGAGCACGAGCGCGCGGCCTCCGCGACGGCAGTGGTCGTCGACGAACTCGCGCACCTCGCTGCCGGGCTCGGCCATCGTGAACCACACGATGCCCCCTGAGCACCGCCGGCGCATGTTCCGCACGTGCGGGTCGTCGGCATTGAGCACGGCGAAGCCGTCTCGGGGCACGGCCTCGACGATGACGGCCTTGACGTCCGCAAGCTGACGCAGCGTGTCGATCCCCTTGAGCCCCAGGTGGTCGGGCTGCACGTTGGTGACGACCGCTATGTCGTTGCGGTCGTAGCCGAGCCCCTCTCGCAGGATGCCGCCGCGGGCGACCTCCATGACCGCGAAGTCGACGCGAGGGTTCTGCAGCACCATCCTGGCCGACCTCGGCCCGGACGCGTCAGCCTTGATGACGAGGCGCTCGTCGATGACGACGCCGTCGGTCGAGGTCATCCCGACCTTGCGCCCGAGCCCCTTGAAGATGTGCGCGATCATGCGGGAGGTCGTCGTCTTGCCGTTGGTGCCGGTCACGGCGACGATCGGCACGCGCGACTGCGAGCCGGGCGGGAAGAGCAGGTCGACCACCGGCTTGGCGATGAACTGAGGCTCACCCACCGTCGGGTGGGTGTGCATGCGGAAGCCGGGAGCGGCGTTGACCTCGCAGATGGCGCCGCCGGTCTCGCGCACGGGGTAGGTGATGTCCGGGCAGATGAAGTCGATGCCTGCCACGTCGAGGCCGACCATACGGGCCGCCTCCTCGGCGATCTCGACGTTGTCGGGGTGGGCGTCGAAGGTGCGGTCGATCGAGATGCCGCCGGTCGACATGTTGCCCGTCAGGGCAAGCTTGACCATCTCCCCGTCGGGCGGCACTGAGTCGACGGTGTAGCCCTGTCCGGCCAGGACCTCTTCGGCGGTGGCGTCGAGCCGGATCTTGGTCAGCACCTTCTCGTGCCCGACACCGCGACGCGGGTCGGCGTTCGTGATCTCGACGAGCTCGGCGACCGTGCGGGTGCCGTCGCCGGTGACGTGCGCAGGCACCCGCTCGGCGATCGCCCGCATCTTGCCGTCGACGATGAGACAGCGGTAGTCGCGGCCGGTGACGAAGGACTCGACGACGATCGTGCCCCGCCGCGACTCCGCCTTGGCGATGTCGTAGGCCTTCTCGACCTCCTCGTCGCTCATGAGGTTGAGGCAGACCCCTCGTCCGTGGTTGCCGTCGAGCGGCTTGACCACGACGGGAAAGCCGATGCGTCGGGCCGCCTCGACGGTGCCGCGGAGGGTCCGGACGGCCTCCTGCTTCGGCACGGGCAGCCCCGCCGAGCCGAGCAGCTTGGTGGTCAGGTCCTTGTCGCCCGCGATGTCGACGGCGAGCGCGCCGGTGCGCGAGGTCATCGTGGCCCGGATGCGCTGGGCATGCACGCCCTGGCCGAGCTGCACCAGCGAGGCGGAGTTGAGCCGGATGAAGGGGATGTCGCGCGACGCCGCCTCCTCGAGGATGGCGGCCGTCGAGGGGCCGAAGGCCACCCGCTCGGCCTGACGCAGGAAGGCGTTGAACTCGGTGTCGAAGTCGAAGCCGTCCTCGGGGTCCACGAGATGGTTGAGCAGCCGGACCGCCAGCCTGCCCGCCGCCACCCCGACCGTCTCGTCCGTGTAGCTGTAGATGACGTTGTAGCGACCGCGAACTCCCTTGACGCCACGCGTCTTGCCGCGTCGCGACTCGTGACCGGCGAGCGTCTGCAGCTGGAGCGCGACGTGCTCCGCGACGTGGCCCAGCCAGGTTCCCTCCTGGAGGCGCTCGACGAAGCCGCCCTTGCGTCCGCGGGAGCAGGTGTGGTTCTGCAGTCCGGGAACGGCCTCGAGCAGCTGCTCCGTGAAGCCGGGAAGGGACACCGTCGGGTAGTCCTCCAGACTGCCGAGGTCGACGACGAGGTGGATCGCCTGCTGGTAGGACCAGATGTTGGGGCCCCGGTAGATCCGCGTCTCGAGGATCGTGAGATCGGGCCGTGCCGGACCGGTGGGGGTGGGGACCTCGACGGCCATGGAACTCCTCCTAGGGGTCTGGACGGGGTCTGGACGGGGTCTGGACGGGGTCTGGACGGGGACTGCGGGTGGCGGCTCAGTGGGCGGCGCTGCCCGAGGTCGATCGTGCGGCGCGGACCTTGGCCGGCACGACGGCGCCCTCGATGTCGGGATGGCGCTCGACGAAGGCCGTCAGCTCGACGTGCCGCAGGTCGAACGTACTGCCCGTGGGCAGCGTGTGCACCACTGCTCCGGAAACGAGCAGGGGGGCGCCGCGCCGGGCGTCGGGCGCGTCGGTGATGGCGTTGCGGGCGTTGACGAGGAAGATCGCACCGGCCCCGATGACCGTCATCACCCTGCCGTCGCGGATCTCGGCGGCCGTGTTCTCGTCGATGCCCATGCCGAGCAGGTTGGGGGAGGCCGCCACCATCGACATGAGCCGACCGTAGCGACCTCGCTGGTCGAAGTGCTGGTCGATGATGACGTCCTCGACGAGCCCGAGGCCCGCGGAGATCTGGCTGGCTCGCTGGCGGGGCGTGAGCCCCTCCTCCCCGAGCGAGATCATGTAGCGGCTCATGATCGACGCGCCGGCGGACGTGCCGGCCACGACCGCTCCGCGCTCGTAGGCGCGCACGATGGCCTCGCCCACCGGCGTGCCGACGATGTTCTGCGCGAGCTTGACCTGGCTGCCTCCCGTGAGAAAGACACCGGTGGCGTCGTCGAGCGCGGCCACCATCTCCGGGTCGTTGCGCCTCGCGCCGCGTCTGCGGGTGCACCACCGACACGTCGCCGCCGCGCAGTCGGGTGAAGACGTCGCGGTAGGCCTCCGAGACCTCGTGCGCGAAGGACGAGGCCGTGGGGATCACGACGATGCGCGAGCGCCGCCCACCGGCCAGCGTGACGAAGCGCTTGAGCACGGCAGAGCGGCCGATGCGGTCCTCCGCGCCGCCGATGATCAGCAGGGTGCGGCGGGAGCTGGACCCCTTGCTCGGTCCTGACGCGGTCGCGCTCTGCATCGGGCCAGCCTAGTGAGGGGTGCGCGGCACAGAAGGAGCGTGGGTCGGCGTGCCGTCGCTGAGATCGGCCTCCTCGATCTCCTCGCGGGAGATGCCCAGCAGGTAGAGGACCGAGTCGAGGTAGGGCACGTTGACCGCCGTCTGCGCCTGCTCCTGCACGAGCGGCTTGGCGTTGAAGGCGACTCCCAGACCGGCGACGTCGAGCATGTCGAGATCGTTGGCACCGTCACCGATCGCCACGGTGCGGCTGAGCGGCAGGCCCTCCTGCTCGGCGAACTCGCGCAGCGCCCTGGCCTTGCCGGCCCGGTCGACGACCTCGCCGACGACTCGTCCGGTCAGTCGCCCGTCCTCGATCTCGAGGCGGTTGGCGCGGGCGTGGTGGATGCCCAGCTCATCGGCGAGCGGACCCACGATCTCGATGAACCCGCCGCTGACGAGCCCGATGGTGAAGCCGAGCCGATTGAGCGTTCGCACGAGAGTCCGGGCTCCGGGTGTCAGCTCCACGGAGGCCCGCACGTCGTCGAGGACCGTCGCCGGCAGCCCCGCCAGTGTCTCGACACGGGCACGGAGAGAGTGCTCGAAGTCGAGCTCGCCGGCCATGGCACGTGCTGTCACCTCGGCGACCTCCGCCTGCCGCCCGCAGTGCGACGCCAGCAGCTCGATGACCTCCTGCTGGATGAGCGTGGAGTCGACGTCGAGCACGACCAGACGACGCCCGCGCCGGGCCAGCCCGCCGGGAGCCACGGCGATGTCGATGTCCTCCGACACGGCCACGAGCGTGAGCTCCCGGCGCAGTGTCGGGACGTCGGCGCCGGAGATGTCGAACTCCACGGTCGTCACGGGGTAGCGGGAGAGCCGGCGGATCCGGTCGATGTTGGCGCCGTGCTCAGCGATGCTGGTCGTGACGCGCGAGACGGCGTCGGCGCGCAGCGGGGCGCCGAGGACCACGACCGCGGCCCGGCCCTGGCGCGGGCGCGCGTTGTCACCCACGCCCTCGGTGACGGTGAGGACGAGCCCCAGCCGGTGCGCGGCGACGGCAGCGGCGTCCCGGAGCCGCTCGACGTGCTGACCGGGCCGCAGGAGCAAGGTGAGGGTGAGGTGCCGCTCCACGACGACCTGCTGGATGTCGAGCACCTCGGCGCCGACCCCGGACAGGGCGCTGAGCAGAGTCCCCGTCACGCCCGGACGGTCGTCACCGGTCACCGTGATGCTGAGGTTCCGAAGCTCCTCCACCCGGTCCTGCGGGTCCACCGCGGCCGTCTCGTCCGGGGTCCTCGCGCCGCTCGTGTCAGTCACTCGGGTCAGGGTAACCAGCCCGTCGGCCCACTCGCGTCACCTTCCGGCATACGGCCCGGAACGGACGTCAGGCGGGACGGCGCGGCATCACTCG
Source organism: uncultured Actinomycetota bacterium (assembly GCA_963816385.1). Taxonomy (GTDB): domain Bacteria; phylum Actinomycetota; class Actinomycetes; order Actinomycetales; family Dermatophilaceae; genus CAWFKL01. The sequence continues at coordinate 324,727 of CAWFKL010000005.1, read as the reverse complement.
AGCGTGCTGAGCAGGAAGGCGAGGGCGAAGCCCAGCATCGTCACGAGCCCGACGAGGCGCCCGGCGTGCTCGGTGGCCTCCGGGATCATCGTGTCGGCGAGCATCGTGATGATCGCGCCCGCCGCGAAGGTCTGGATGCCCGCCACGAGCCCGGGCGAGGCCCCCTCGAGCAGGACGTAGCCGGCACCGGCCGCGAGACCGGACGCGAGCATGACGATGATCCAGAGCCGCATGACGTATGCGGTCGAGCGGCCGGCCCGCTTGAGGCCGGCGGTCGCCGACATCGACTCCGGCACGTTGGAGAGGAAGACGGCCGCGACCATCGCCACCCCGACCGTGCCGCCCCCTAGGACGCTGACGCCGATCGCCGCCGACTCCGGGATGCCGTCCAGCAAGGCCCCGAGGACGAGCGCCATCGCTCCCGCGCCCTGCTGCGGCGTCGCCTGTCGGGCTCTTGCGCCGGTGACCGCCGTGACGGTCGATGAGCCAGTCGCCGACGAAGAAGACCAGCGACCCGCTGACGAGCCCGATGACGACGGGCGCGGCGCCGCCGGACTCGAAGGCGTCCTCGGTGAGCTCGAAGGCGACGGCGCTGATGAGCACCCCGGAACCGAAGGCCATGACGATGCCGATGACCCGGTTGGAGGCATGCGCGTAGAGCCCGAGGAGCGCACCCAGGACCAGAGCCGCGCCGCCGACGAGCCCCCAGAACGTCGCGGTCAGCATCTCAGTCAGCAGGCGGGGTGGCGCCGGAGGTGGCGTTCACATCGTCGCGCCACTGGACGAGGTCGCGCACCCGTCCGAGGTCCGGATGGGCCGCCGCGACACTCGCGGTGAAGAGGCGCGTGCCGATGTCGTGGAGCTGCTGCGCGTTGCCGGCGTAGTCACCCGTCTGGTCGCGGTGGCGGCCCGGCACGAGAGCGACCCCGGCGGAGCGCTCGATCTCGAGCGGATCGCGACCGCGGCGCTCGCACCACGCGTCGAGGACGCGGTGCTTGTGCGCGATCTCCTCCGGGCCACCGAAGCCGTGCCAGATGTTCGCGTGCTCTGCCACGATGCGCAGCGTCTTCTTCTCGCCCCCGCCGCCGATGAGGATCGGGATGTCCCGTGTGGGCGCGGGGTTGAGCCGGGTCCAGCGGTCGCGGATGATCGGCAGGTCGCGGGCGAGGTCATCGAGGCGACCACCTGCCGTGCGGAAGTCGTAGCCGTACTCGTCGTAGTCGAGCTGCTTCCAGCCCGAGCCGATCCCGAGGACCAGCCGGCCGCCGCTCATGTGGTCGACCGTGCGCGCCATGTCGGCCAGCAGGCTCGGGTTGCGGTAGCTGTTGCACGTCACGAGCGCGCCGATCTCGACGCGGTCGGTCGCTTCGGCCCACGCTCCGAGCATGGTCCAGCACTCGAAGTGCTTACCGGCGGAGTCGCCGCTCAGCGGGAAGAAGTGGTCCCAGTTGAGGATGACGTCGACGCCCATCTCCTCGAGCGTCGCGACGGTGCGCCGGATCTCGGCGTAGCTCGCGTGTTGCGGAGGCACCTGGATACCGACGCGAGCAGGTCTCGTGTCGCCGGCGCTGACCGGCGGCGTGTCGTCGGTCGTGGTCACGTCAGGCATGCCGCCCTCCAGACATCGGCACTGGGCCACGGACGCGCGTGCTCATCGAGTGACGACCTGGTCCTTGCCGACGACGACGATGCCGGTGTCGGTCACATGGAAGCCGCGGGCACGGTCGTGCTCGTGGTCGATGCCGATCTGGCAGCCTTCCGGCACGACGACGTTCTTGTCGATGATCGCGCGACGAATCTGCGCGTGGCGATGCACCTCGACGTTGTCCAGGAGCACCGAGCCCTGCAGGCTGGCGTAGGAGTGCACCTTGACGAGCGGTGAGAGCACCGACGCGTAGACGTGCGCCCCAGAGACGACGACACCGGGGGACACCGCCGAGTTGAGTGCCTCGCCGATGCGGTCGCCGCTGCCGTGCACGAACTTCGCCGGCGGATAGGGACTGTGGCTCGTGTAGATCGGCCAGTCGTAGTTGTAGAGGTTGAAGACGGGGTGGATGGAGATGAGATCCATGTGGGCGTCGTAGTAGGACTCGATGGTGCCGACGTCTCGCCAGTAGCCGCGGTCTCGCGGGGTGGCGCCCGGCACCTCGTTGACGCCGAAGTCGTAGACGGCGGCCTCGCCGCGGCTGACGAAGTCGGGGACGATGTCGCCGCCCATGTCGTTCTTGCTGCCCTCGCGCTCGTGGTCACGCACGACGGCCTGCTCGAGCGCAGAGGCGGTGAACACGTAGTTGCCCATGGACGCCAGGATCTCTGCGGGGTTGTCGGGCAGCCCCTGCGGGTCGGACGGCTTCTCACGGAAGGCCGCGATGCGCATCGGGTCCTCGGGATCGACCTCGATGACGCCGAACTGGTCGGCCATGGAGATCGGCTGGCGGATCGCGGCCACGGTGCAGGCGGCACCCGACTCCACGTGCTGGTCCACCATCTGGCTGAAGTCCATGCGGTAGACGTGGTCCGCGCCCACGACGACCACGATGTCGGGCTTCTCGTCGTGGACGAGGTTGAGGCTCTGGTAGATCGCGTCGGCGCTGCCGAGGAACCAGTTCTTGCCGACACGCTGCTGCGCGGGCACGGTGGTGATGTAGTTGCCGAGCAGCGTCGACAGGCGCCACGTCTTCGTCACGTGCGCGTCGAGGCTGTGCGACTTGTACTGCGTCAGCACGACGACCTTGCGGTACTGCGAGTTCACGACGTTGGACAGTGCGAGGTCGATGAGCCGATAGATCCCGCCGAACGGCACGGCGGGTTTGGCACGGTCCGCCGTCAACGGCATGAGCCGCTTGCCCTCACCTCCCGCGAGCACGATCGCGAGGACCTGCGGACCACCGGCTGCGCTTCGTCGGGCCATGAACGCCACCCTAGGGCCAAGGTCCGGCCTCCGGCAGGTGGGCAGCGCCGAATCGAGCGCGCTTCCCGCGCCTCGGGATGCCCGCGGGACTAGGGTCGGAGCGTGCGCGTCGACATCCTCAGCAAGGAGTATCCGCCGGCCATCTACGGAGGTGCCGGTGTGCACGTCGCAGAGCTCGTGAGGGCCCTGCGCGAGCGCGGTGACATGGACGTGCAGGTGCGGTGCTTCGGCGCCTCGCGCGACGAGGAGGGCACGACCGCGTATGCCGACCTGCCGGCGCTCGCGGCGTCCAACGCCGCCCTGCAGACCCTCGGCGTCGACGTCAGCATGGCAGGCGACTGCGTCGGCGCCGACCTGGTCCACTCCCACACCTGGTACGCCAACCTGGCCGGCCACCTCGCGGCGCTGCTCGGCGGTATGCCGCACGTCGTGACCGCTCACTCGCTCGAGCCGATGAGGCCGTGGAAGGCAGAGCAGCTCGGTGGTGGCTATCGCATCTCGTCGTGGGCCGAGCGCACCGCCTACGAGGCTGCCGCGGCCGTCGTCGCGGTGAGCGCCGGTATGCGTGAGGACATCCTGCGCAGCTACCCGTCACTCGACCCGGAGCGAGTTCACGTGGTGCACAACGGGATCGACTCGCAGCAGTGGTCCGCCGACCGCTCCGCGGAGGCGACCGCCATCGTCAGGAAGCACGGCGTCGACCCGGACAGGCGGTCCGTCGTCTTCGTCGGTCGGATCACGCGGCAGAAGGGCCTTCCGTACCTGCTGCGTGCCTGCGCCGAGCTGCCGCCCGACGTGCAGCTGGTGCTCTGTGCCGGCGCCCCCGACACGCCGGAGATCCTCGCCGAGGTCGAGGGCCTGATGAACGACCTGCGTGCTCGGCGTGACGGCGTCGTCTGGATCCCCGACATGCTGCCCGCGTGCAGAGGTGGTCGCGCTGCTGAGCCACGGCACCGTCTTCGCCTGCCCGTCCGTCTACGAACCGCTCGGCATCGTCAACCTCGAGGCCATGGCCTGCGAGCTGGCCGTCGTCGCCACCGCGACCGGTGGCATCCCCGAGGTCGTCGTCGACGGCGAGACCGGTTGGCTCGTGCCGATCGAGCAGGTGCAGGACGGCACCGGCACCCCGGTGGACCCCGACCGGTTCGTCGCCGACCTCGCTGCAGCCCTGGGCGACGCGGTCTCCGACGTCGACGCGTGCCACGGCCTTCGGTGTCGCCGGCCGCTCAGCGGGCGGTGGACTCGTTCTCCTGGGCCTCCATCGGCGACCGCACCCTCGAGGTCTACCGAGCAGTGCTCGGCAGCTGATCCCCGCCGGCCGGTCCACGGCCGTCTGTCACCGCGCGACGAGCCGCCCCGGCCCGCCGGACTCACCCGACGAGGCGGCCCGCCACGGCATACCGCGCCCCGGTCACCGCGGCGGGCCCGCCGAGGATCATCTCGAGCAGGTCGACCGGCTTGGGGTAGTCCGCGCCGAGTGCCTCGAGGTAGGCAGCGTGTGCCGCCAGCGAGGCGACGGCACCGTCGAAGTGGTCGGAGACGTCGACGAAGTGGGTCGGCTCCGGGTCTCCCACGATCATCAGCCGCGACACCTGCCAGGGCTCCAGGCCCTCGTCGAGCAGGTCCGCGAAGATCCACCGGTTGCCGGCGTCGGCCTTGGCGTCGACCGTTGCCAGCCCGACGGCGCGGTGGTCCGCCTGGTTGACGAACCCACCCGCGAAGCGGTCGGCGTACGTCATCCCCACGAGCAGGTCGGGACGTCGGATCCGGATCTCGCGTGCGATCGCCCGGCGCAACGGCAGGCCGTGCTCCACGGTGCCGTCGGTGAAGCCGTCGAGGAACTCGACGACCTCGACGCCCACGTGCGCGGCGCCCTCGCGCTCCTCCTGCTCGCGCGCGGGACCGGCCTGCTCGGGAGGCATCGTGTCGATCCCCGCCTCGCCGCGCGTGACGAGCAGGTAGGTCACCGTCTTGCCGGCCCGCACCCACTTGTCGACGGCCGCCGGCGGTGCCGTACTCGAGGTCGTCGGGGTGCGCGGCCACGCACAGCACGGTCTCGAAGGTCGTCTCGTCGAGGGGCTCCAGCGTCGGTGCATCGCTCATGCGTGCGAATCTAGCGACCTTGGCCCGCGCCCGGACGGATGTGAGGATGGAGCGATGATGACCATCGAGCTCGCCCAGCGCCTGCGCGACGCCGGGCTGACCTGGACCCCTGCCGCCGGCGACCGCTTCGTGCTGCCGGTGACCGGCATGGAGGAGGAGGTCTTCGTCATCAGCAACCTCACCGTCGACGTCCACCACTTCACGACCGGAGACGTCATCGGCTTCAACGGCACGACCGAGTGGGCGCTCGACAGCGTCGAGCAGGACAAGGCCATCTGGCTGCCCCGCGAGGACCAGCTGCGCGAGCTTCTCGGCGCACGCTTCGTCGCACTCGAGCAGCTCGACGGGGGGTATGCCGTGTCGCTGCGTCAGCCCGACGGCTCGGTCGAGCGCCATGCCGACATCGAGGCGGAGCGCGCGTATGCCAGGGCCGTGCTCGCCGCCCTGAGCGAGGACGCCCCCGAGTGAGGCAGGCCGTGGGCCGGTCCTCGGGTGCACCGCCCAGCTGGTGCTCCGGCCTGGAGGCGGAGCTAGGCCTGCCGCCAGCCGGCCAGCGTCATCACCGCGACGTTGGCCGCGTCCGCCAGGGCGGTGTCGGCGTCCGCGCTCAGAGCCCGCAGGGCGGTCGACCGCAGCGCCATCGTCGCCGTGTCGACGCCGCCTGCCCCGAGCGTCGTCAGACCGGTCGCTCGATCCGCCAGCTGTGCGGCCGTGCCGGCGAGCGACATGATCCGTAGGGCCCGCCCGGGCGTCGACCGGGGCACGCCCCACAGCTTGGTGTCGAGGTCGGCCGCGGCAGCGGTGCGTGCCTCGTGGCCCCACGGTTGGCCGCCCACCTCGGCGAGCCTGCTCGTGTGCTGGGCCAGGCGGGTCAGCAGGGTGCGCTCGACGTCGCGCAGATCGAGCATCTCGAGACGGTGGCGGGGCACGGGATCGGCGTCGTAAGCGGTCCAGTCGAGACGGTGGCCGACGTCGCCGTCGGGACCGAAGGTCGACATCGTCGGCACGAGCAGACCGCCGATGCCCGCGACGTAGACGCACTCGCCCGCCTCGGCTGCGTGCGCGCCGGCCACGGCGGAGGCACGCGGCATACCGCTGAGGTCACCCGGGCGCGGCAGCGCGACGAAGAGGGCGCCCTCGCCGAGGTCGCGCCACACGTCGAGACGAGCGAGGTCACCGGCGACGTGGTCGACGTCAGGGAAGGACCGCCCGACGGCCTCGGCGAGGCTCAGCTCGCCGCTCCACGGCGGCCGTCACCCAGAGGGCGAGGCGCACGGACGCGGGCAGCTCGGACACCACGCCATCGTAGGTCGGGGCCACCGCGGCGGCTGGCGAGGTCGACGCATCGGCGCAGCCGGAAGCGGTGGTCTGCGAGGCGGGGTCTCGGGGCGGAGGCGGAGGGGTGGTGCCATAGGGTCGAGGGCATGAGCGACGTCCTCGCCTTCGCAGGTGTCACCGTCCGCCGCGGACCGACGACGCTGCTCGACGACGTCACGTGGGAGGTCGAGGAGGGCGAGCGCTGGGTGGTGCTGGGAGCCAACGGTGCCGGCAAGACGACGCTGCTGCAGATCGCCGCCGCCCGCATGCACCCGACGACCGGCGTCGCGGGTGTCCTGGGCGAGGTGCTCGGCGCTGTCGACGTCTTCGAGCTGCGTCCGCGCATCGGCCTGGCGAGCTCGTCCATGGCCGAGCGGATCCCCGGCGACGAGGTGGTGCGCAACGTCGTCATGACCGCCTCCTACGGCGTCATCGGACGCTGGCGCGAGCACTACGACGACCTCGACGACGCCCGCGCCATGGAGCTGCTCACGGCCCTGGGCGCCGACCACCTCGCCGACCGTGGCTTCGCCACGCTGAGCGAGGGCGAGCGCAAGCGGGTCCAGATCGCCCGGGCGCTCATGACCGACCCCGAGCTCATGCTCCTCGACGAGCCGGCCGCGGGGCTCGACCTCGGCGGCCGGGAGGACCTCGTGCGACGCCTCGGCGAGCTCGCCGCCGACACCGAGGCCCCGGCGATGGTCCTCGTCACCCACCACGTCGAGGAGATCCCGCCGAGCTTCACCGACGTGCTGATGATGCGCGACGGGCGCGTCGTCGCTGCCGGTCCGATCCCGCTGACCCTCACGGCCGACAACCTCAGCGCCACCTTCGGACTCCCGCTCGTCCTCGAGCAGCACGGCGAGAGGTATGCCGCCCGCGCCAGCGTCCGACCCGGCGAAGGTGGCGGTTGAGCAACATCCGCACGGCACTGGCTGCTCCGGTGGGGAACTGAGGCACAATCGAAGTCGTCACACGAGTGACGCGAGGGACGTCGGTGATCCAGAGCCGACTCGACGAAGGCGGGGTGGCCGCGGTGGGCCCGGAACACGCATGGATGGTCTGGCTGGGGGTGGCGCTCGTCCTCGTGGCCATCGAGGCGCTCACCGTCGACTTCACCTTCCTCATGCTCGCCGGTGGTGCCGTCGGAGCCTCGGTCGCGGCAGCGTTCGGTGGGGGGCCGCTCGTCCAGGCCGTCGTCGCCGCCCTCGTGTCGATCGCGCTGCTCGCGATCGTGCGCCCGTGGCTGAAGCGCCGCTTCACGGACAAAACGCCCGAGCTCATGGGAGCAGCAGCCCAGGTCGGCCGCTCCGCCTACGCGATCGACCGGGTCACCCCGGCCGGCGGCCGGGTCAAGCTCTCCGGGCGAGACGTGGTCGGCGCGGACCCTGCACGACAACATCGAGCCCGGCGAGGAGGTCGTCGTCGACTCGATCCAGGGAGCGACCGCGATCGTGAGCCGGGCCCACATCGTGGGCAGCTGATCCAGCTGGCGCCCGCCAGGCATCCGGATGGTCCAGCCGGGCCGTCCGACCAGCCGCACCCTCGGGGGCGCGGTAGACATCCAGGGAGAAGGTCGAGAAGGTCGTGGACCCGCTACTCATCATCCCGCTGCTCATCATCGTGGTGGCGATCATCGTGCTCGTGCGCACCGTGCGCATCGTGCCCCAGCAGACGGCGCAGATCATCGAGAGACTCGGTGGCTACAACAGGACGTTGACGGCGGGGATCCACTTCCTGATCCCCTTCGTCGACAAGGTGCGCGCCAACATCGACCTGCGCGAGCAGGTCGTCACCTTCCCGCCGCAGCCGGTCATCACGAGCGACAACCTCGTCGTCAACATCGACACCGTCATCTACTACTCCGTGACCGAGGCCAAGGCGGCCGTCTACGAGATCGCCAACTTCATCCAGGGCATCGAGCAGCTCACCGTCACGACGCTGCGCAACGTCATCGGCTCGCTCGACCTCGAGCAGGCGCTGACGAGCCGTGACCAGATCAACGGCCAGCTCCGCGGTGTCCTCGACGAGGCCACCGGCAACTGGGGCATCCGCGTCAACCGGGTCGAGCTCAAGGCGATCGACCCGCCGCGCTCCGTGCAGGAGACGATGGAGAAGCAGATGCGCGCCGAGCGCGACCGTCGCGCAGCGATCCTCACGGCCGAGGGCTTCAAGCAGTCGGCGATCCTCACCGCCGAGGGCGAGAAGCAGAGCCAGATCCTGCGGGCCGAGGGCTCCGCGCAGGCGCGCATCCTCGAGGCCCAGGGCCAGGCGCGTGCGATCTCGCAGGTCTTCTCGGCCATCCACCGTGGCAAGCCGACCCAGAAGCTGCTCGCGTACCAGTACCTCCAGGTGCTGCCCCAGCTCGCCCGCGGCGACTCCAACAAGATGTGGATCGTGCCCTCCGAGCTGACCGACGCCCTCAAGGGCATCGGCAACGCCCTCGGCGGCCACGATCCGCGACCCGAGCCCGACCCCGACGACGAGACCTGGGAGGAGCAGGAGCTCGACGACGCCTTCGCCGGCACGGTCCTCGAGGACCCCGCCAAGGCGCTCGCGGAAGCCCGTGGGACAAGCCGCCCAGGCCAGCGCCGAGTCGACCGAGCACGCCGCCCCGATGAGTCGTCAACAGCCGCCGATCCGTCGGCCGTCCGACGACCTGCCCCCACCGCCGGCTGATGCCGCCGCCACCGTCGCTCGTGCCCGGCTCCATGCCGCAGAGCGCAGACGTGCCCGAGCCGCCGGAGACCCCGGAGGAGCCGACCAACCGCTGACCGAGGCCCGCTGCGATCGTGGGCGGCCCGCGACCGGCGGACACTGCCGGGCCGACACCCGGCACCCTTGTAGGGTGACCGGGTGTCGCCCTGGTCTGCCCTCGCCATAGCGCTGGCAGGGACCGGGGCCGGCCTCATCAACACGGTGGTCGGCTCCGGCAGCCTCATCACCTTCCCGACGCTGCTCTTCTTCGGCATCAACCCGCTCGTCGCCAACGTCTCGAACAACATCGGCCTCGTCGCCGGAGGGGTCACCGGCTCCTGGGGCTACCGGCACGAGCTCACGGGGCAGGCCGCGACCCTGCGGCGCCTCACCCCGCTCTCCTTCGTCGGCTCGATCATCGGCGCCACGCTGCTGCTCGTGCTCCCGCCGAGCGCGTTCAACGCCATCGTGCCGGCGCTCATCCTCATCGCCCTCGTCCTCGTCGTGCTCGGCCCACGCCTGCAGCGTCTGAGCGCGGTCGAGGAAGGCGAACCGGCACCGCGCTGGCACGCGCCGGCGATGGGCGCGGGCGTCCTCGTGGCAGGGATGTACGGCGGCTACTTCGGCGCCGCCCAGGGCGTGCTGCTCATGGGCATCCTCAGTGCCCTCAGCAGCGAGCCGCTCCAGAGGCTCAACGGCTACAAGAACGTGCTGGCGCTCGTGGTCAACGTCGTCGCGGCAGCGGTCTTCATCCTCTTCGCCCGCGACCACATCGACTGGCTCGTCGTGCTGCTCATCGCCGCCGGCTCCCTCGTCGGTGGCATCATCGGGGCCCGGGTCGGGCGCCGGATCCCGCCCACGGCGCTGCGCGCCCTCATCGTGCTCATCGGCGTCGTGGCTGTCGTCAAGCTCGTCTGGTACGCCTAGCCCCCCACTACGGTGTGGAGGTGCCGATCGCGATCACCGACTCCTCCGACCCGCGCCTCGAGGACTACGTCTCGCTGACCGACGTCGCCCTGCGCCGCCGCACCGAGCCCGAGCGAGGGCTCTACATCGCCGAGAGCCAGAAGGTGATCCGACGGGCGCTGGCAGCGGGGCACCGTCCCCGGTCCTACCTCATGGCGCAGCGCTGGGTCACCGATCTCGCCGACCTCGTCCGCGCCGCGGAGGCGGACGACATCCCTGTCTACGTCGCCGCCCATGACGTCATCGAGGCCCGCACCGGCTTCCACCTGCACCGCGGCGCCCTGGCTTCCATGCAGCGCCCCGAGCTGCCGGCCGTCGCAGGGGTCGTCGCCGCAGCACGGCGTGTCGTCGTCATCGAGGACGTCGTGGACCACACCAACGTCGGAGCCATCTTCCGCAGCGCCGCGGCCCTCGGCGCCGAGGCCGTGCTGGTGTCACCACGCTGCGCCGACCCGCTCTACCGGCGCTCGATCCGGGTCTCGATGGGCACGGTCTTCCAGGTGCCCTGGACCCGGATCGACCCGTGGCCGCAGGGTGTCGAGCTGTTGCACGACCTCGGCTTCACGGTCGTGGCGATGGCACTGACCGACGAGTCGGTGCCGCTCGACGAACTGGAGGCAGCGCCTCCCGAGCGACTCGCCCTCGTCGTCGGCGCGGAGGGGGACGGGCTGACGGCCCGCACGGTGGCGGCCGCCGACGTGACGGTCCGCATCCCCATGACCGGCGCGGTCGACTCGCTCAACGTGGCTGCCGCGGCAGCCGTCGCGATGTGGTCGCTCAGGGTTCGCGGCTGACGGTCACGCCGATGCCGGGGCGGCGTCGGGCCCCTGACCACCTCGAGGCGCCCGCACCAGCCGGCGCATGAGCCGGTCGAGCTCGGTCGCGGGGTCGTCGCACAGGCCACCGTGGACGGGGCCGGGCTGCACGACCGTCGAGCGAGGCGCGATGATCCACCCGAAGCGCTGCCCCGGCTTGTCGAGGGTGGGTAGCCCACGCCCGGTCTCGCCGCGGCACACGGCGCGGACCCGCTCGAGCATCGACTGCACCCCCTCGAGGTGACACGTCGGCCCCAGTGCCGCGGCCCGCACCGGATCGAGCTCCCATGTGGCATCGAGGAAGTCGGCGTCCTGGCAGTAGAGCACCACGCCGACGTTGATGAACTCCTCCCGGTCGACCCGGGGCACGAGGCGGAGCACGACGTACTGGTAGCCCTTCACGCCGCAGCTCCCCTCGGAAGCCACGCCGATGGTGATCCCAGCCGGGCCTGAAGCATCTGCAGGTATGCCGTCCGGACCGCGAGGGTGTCGGCGAGCTCGGGGGTCGTCTCGATCCAGCCCTCGGGCACCTCGGCGATGACCGCCGCCACGGCGTCGTCGGTGAGCCGCTCGGCCAGCTCGTCGTGCCTGCGGCCGATGTCGCCGGCCACGTCACGAAGCACGTGGCGGCTGGCGTCGAAGGGCTGCATCGCGAAGCGCTCCGGCGACGGCGCGCGGCTCGGCCAGGAGTGGTGGAAGTACAGGGCAGCGCCGTGGTCGATGGCCCACGTGCGCCCGTGCCACACCAGCAGGTTCGGGTTCGACCACGTGCGGTCGACGTTGGCGGTCAAGGCGTCGAGCCAGACGATCCGCTCCGCGAGGTCGGTGGGCGGGGGCATCGACCCGTCGTAGCCGAGAGAGCCCGGGAGGTAGTCGACGCCCAGGTTGGTGCCGACCGAGGCGGCGAGCAGGTCCTGCACCTCCTCGTCGGCCTCGTAGCGGGCGATCCGGACGTCCAGGTCGACGACGGCGAGGTCGGGCACCGGGACGTCGACGAGCCGGGCGAGCCCGGCGACGACCACCTCCGCGACGAGGGCCTTGAGACCCTGGCCGGCGCCGCGGAACTTCAGCACGTAGGTGCCGTCGTCGTCCGCCTCGACGATGCCGGGCAGCGAGCCGCCTTCCTTGAGCGGCGTCACGTAGCGGACGGCGGTGACGTCGGGCAGCACGCCGTCAGCCTAGTGGGCGCTCCTCGTCGAGCCGGCCGACCCTGGCCCAGTACCGGGGTAGCAGGGTCGCCGTGACCCCGTAGATCACGGCGAAGGCGGCCAGCGGCCACCACACGAGCCCCGAGGCGGGCAGCGCGAGGGCGCCCAGTGCTGCAGCCACGACCATGCCGGCGTTGTAGACGACGTCGTAGGCGGAGAAGGCACGGCCGAGCAGGTGGTCGGGCACGTGCACCTGCATGAGGGAGTCGACCGTGATCTTGACGCACTGGGACGTGAACGAGACGACGAAGCCGATGACGACGACCGACCACGGCGCGAGCAGGGGACCCAGCACCGCGCAGACGACCGCTCCCATGGCGAGCATCCGGGCGGCATACGGCACCGCCCCCAGACGAGGTGCCAGCCAGGGCGTCACGAACGCCGCGAGGGAGAAGCCGACTGCGGCGCCCACCGCGGCGACGGTGAAGCCCACCGTGCCGCTGTCGTGCTCGAACGGTCCCCTGAAGAGGAGCAGCGACTGGAGCAGGAAGAAGCCGAACGGCAGCCGGGTGACGAAGACGAGCACGAGGAGCAGGCGGGCCCGCCGCGGGCCGGTGACGACGGCCTCGACGAGGCCGGAAAGGACCGAACTCGCGAGGTGCCGCAGGGCCGGTGCCTCACTCGTGTCATCGGGCCCGACGAAGGGCAGCCGGTTGGCGGTCCACGCCGCGAGCGTGACGCCGACCGCCGCCGTGACGACGATGACGACGTCGCTCGCACCGCTCGCGGCAAGGCCGGTGCCCACCGCCCCACCCAGCAGGTAGGCGATCGAGCCGCACGTGGGGGCCACGGAGTTGGCACTCACGAGGCGGTCACGGCTGACGACGTGTGGCATCGCCGCCGCGAGGCCGGCGAGGATGAAGCGGTTGACCGAGAAGACGAGCAGCACGAGGAGGAAGAAGAGCGCCCCGGTGTCGGGGCTCGTCACGAGAGCCGCGATGCCGAGCAACGTCACGGCGCGCAGCAGCTGGCTGACGACGAGGACCCGGCGACGGTTCCACCGGTCGAGCAGGACGCCGGCGAAGGGTCCGAGCACGCTGTAGGGCAGCAACACGGTCGCGAACGCCAGGGCGATGCTGCGCGCATCGGTCGCCTTCTCCGGATTGAAGAGGACGTGGCTGGCGAGGGCGACCTGGAAGACGCCGTCACTGAAGGACGAGGTGATCCGTGCGACGAAGAGTCTGCGGAAACCATGCAGGTGCAGCAGCGTCCACACCGCGCGCAGGAAGGTCACGCGGCACAGCGTAGGTGAGGCGGCGGGGGGACTTCCCGGGGCGTCGTGGATGAGGCGATTGAGACGTGAGGAACGGCGACGTCAGGAGGCGTTCGGTGCGCCGGGCGCGACAACGGCCCGAGTCCCCGACCTACAGGGACTCGGGCCGAACTGGTGTCGAGGGGGGGACTTGAACCCCCACGCCCGTTAAGGGCACTAGCACCTCAAGCTAGCGCGTCTGCCATTCCGCCACCCCGACAAGGTGACCTGCAGGAACCCGTCGAGGGCCCTTGCGGCGAGTGGAAACGTTAGCACGGGCCCTGTGGACGAGACGAATCGGCCAGGGGGGCCGTGGGCCGTCGGCGGGCCCCCTCGGCGGCCTACGCTGAACGGCATGACGACTGCCGATCGGGCCCACCTCACCGACCGCTCGACGGAGCGCACCGACGCCCGGGGAGGCGGCTCAGCCGCGATGGCGCCCGAGCAGGAGGTGGCACGCCTCTGCGCCGAGCTCATCCGGATCGACTCGACCAACCCCGGTGACGGCACGGGTCCCGGCGAGCGGGCCGCGGCGGAGTACGTCATGACCCAGCTCGCCGAGGTCGGGCTCGAGGGCGAGCTGCTCGAGAGCGAGCGGGGCCGCGCCAACGTCGTCGTGCGCCTCGAGGGTGAGGACTCCAGCCGGCCGGGACTGGCCGTGCACGGCCACCTCGACGTCGTGCCGGCCAACGCCGCCGACTGGCAGGTCGACCCGTTCGCCGCCGAGGAGCGCGACGGCTGCATCTGGGGCCGCGGCGCCGTCGACATGAAGGACATGGACGCGATGATCCTCGCCGCGATCCGAGACTTCGCCCGCACGGGCACCAGGCCGGCGCGCAACACGACGTTCGCCTTCTTCGCCGACGAGGAGGCCGGCGGCACCTTCGGCAGCCACTGGCTCGTCGACCACCACGCGCAGTGGTTCGAGGGCGTGACCGAGGCGATCAGCGAGGTGGGCGGCTACAGCGTCACCGTGCCGACGCAGCACGGCGAGCGGCGCGCCTACCTGCTGCAGACCGCAGAGAAGGGGATCGCGTGGGTGCGGCTGCACGCCCACGGCCGGGCCGGGCACGGCTCCGTGCCCAACGAAGAGAACGCGATCGTGCGCCTCGCCGCCGCCATCGGCCGGATCGCGGCCCACGAGTGGCCGCGCGAGTACATCGCCTCGGTGCGCGAGCTGCTCGACTCGCTCGGCGCCCTGACCGGCCTCTCAGCCGCCGACGGCGACCTCGAGCCGTTGCTCGCGACCCTCGGCGGGGCGCAGGGCTTCGTCCGCGGGACGCTGCGCGACACCGCCAACGTGACGATGCTCAACTCCGGCTACAAGCACAACGTCATCCCCCAGACGGCAACCGCCGCGGTCGACTGCCGCTTCCTGCCCGGCCACGAGGACGACCTCCTGGCCACGATCCGCGAGCTCGCCGGGGAGCACGTGGAGGTAGAGGTCGTGCACCGCGACGTCGCGCTCGAGGCGCCTTTCGACGGCGACCTCGTCGAGGCGATGAAGCAGGCTCTGCTGCGCGAGGATCCGGGCGCGGCGGTGCTGCCCTACTGCCTCTCCGGCGGCACCGACAACAAGGCGCTCGGACGTCTCGGCATCACGGGCTACGGGTTCACGCCGCTGCGGCTGCCCGCCGACCTCGACTTCGTCCCGATGTTCCACGGCATCGACGAGCGCGTGCCGGTGGACTCCTTGCGCTTCGGCGCGCGGGTCCTGGCCGACTTCCTGCGCACCTGCTGAGGCTTCAGGGCGCATGCGGCGGCGGTCACTGGGTCGGAGGACCCCGCCGCAACGGTCAGGCCGTGCGGTGGTCAGGCCGTGCGGTCCACACGCATGATGCGGCGCCGCAGCCACATCCGACGCACCCCGCCCTCGTAGACGACACTGCGCGCGAGCTCCCACCGGCCGTACTCGGCGTGCTCGCGGATCTCCTGGCGGGCGGCGGCCTTGGACGTGTGTCGATCGAAGGTCAGCACCCGGTACTCGTACTCCAGCATCGCCGCCATTCTGACACTCATCCGTGATCGGGCGCAGCACGTGGGCACGATAGCCTCATGCGGTCGTCGGCCGACCGGGCCGATGCCAGACAGGGGAACCGGCGGTGCGCCACGCGGCCACGGCCCAGGAGGTCAATGACATGACAGTGAAGCTCAGCCGAGTCGCAGCAGCCCTCATCCTTCCTGCGGTCCTCGCGACCGCCGCGTGCGGCAAACAGGCCGAGCCGACGCCGGCAGCCAGCACCGCCGGTGCGTCGAGCGCCGCAGCCACGACGGGCGCCTCGGGAGCCGATCGGAGCAGCGGCCAGCCCTACACGGACAAGGCCGCCCTGATCGCCGGGCTCAAGGCCGGGGCTGCGTCAGCAACGTCGGCCCACGTCACCATGGACATGCAGGCCGCGGGCCAGAAGATCTCCATGAAGGGCGACACCAAGATCGACGCGGCCAGCCCGGGGATGCGGGTCTCGATGGACATGGGTCCGTCGATGAACCTCGACATGATCCTGACGGACGACAAGGTCTTCCTGAAGGGGATGCCCGGCGTGCCCGCTGGCAAGTGGGCCGTCGTCGACAGCAGCTCGACCATCGGCAAGCAGATGAAGAGCGCACTGGCGCAGGCCGACCCGAGCAAGATGTACGAACAGTTCGAGAAGGCCGTGACCAGCGTGAAACCACTGGGCGAGGACACCGTCGACGGCGACAAGACGTACAAGTACGACCTCACCCTCGACACCACGTCGATGAGCAACGCGCTACCGAGCGACGCCGCTGCACAGCTGCCGGACAGCATCACCTACACGGCGTGGGTCGACGAGGCCAACCACCTGCGCAAGGTGACGTTCGACATCATGGGCTCGAAGGCGACCATGACGATGAGCAAGTACGGCGAGCCCGTCGACATCACGGCTCCGGCCGCAGGCGACACCGTCAAGGCACCCATGTGACGCCTTGCTGGAGTGCCGTCCGCCCTCGCGTGACGCGCACCTGACGGCCCGGAGCGAGGCACCACTCGCCCCCGGGCCGTGCCTTTTGCGCGGGTCAAACCAGTGTCCAGCCGAAGGGCCGTCGACTACGGTCGTGGCATGGCCCTGGACCCCCGCTCCGCCCTCGAGTCCCTCGTCGCGGCGTTCGAACGCCACTACGACGCGGCCACGGCCAGCCGCGACCCCGACCACCCACGGGTCATCGCCGCCGCCACTGATCTGGCCGAGGCATTCGACGACTACGACGAGGCGCTGTATGTGGCGACCGAGGTGGCGACACCGCTCGCCATCTACGGTGAGGACCTCGAGGGTGATGACGACGATGACGACGACGGCGTCTACGCCGGGCTCGACTCGGACGCCTATGACGAGGACGACGACGACGAGGACGACGCCGAGGACGACGAGGACGAGGACGACGCCGACGAGGACGACGCACGAGGACGACGAGGACGACGACGACGAGGACGAGGACGAGTTCGACGACGAGCCGAACGTCGGCGTGGCCGACGACGCCGGTCCGCTTCCTCCCCGCCCCTGAGGTCGTGCGCTGCGGCTGACCGGAGCCCTCCTAGGCGGAGACGTCGTCGAGCGCGGACCCGATCTCGTCGGGCAGCACCAGTTCCAGGCTGCCCAGCGCGGCCCGCAGCTGGCTCATCGTGCGCGCCCCGACGATGGGTGCGGTCACGGCCGGCCGGTCGCGCACCCAGGCCAGCGCCACCTGGGCGGGGCTGACTCCGAGTCCACGGGCCGCCATCGTCACCGCCTCGGCGACGTGCACGCTGTGCTCGTCGAGAAAGCGGTCGACGAAGCCGGGGAAGTCGTCGGACGCCGCACGCGACCCGGACGGTATGCCGTTGCGGTACTTCCCGGTGAGCACGCCGCGACCCAGCGGCGACCACGCCAGCAGCCCGAGCCCCAGCGCCTCAGCCGCCGGCACCACTTCCTGCTCGGGCGCTCGGCACACGAGGGAGTACTGGACCTCGTTGGCGACCAGCGGGACTCGCGACTGCTCCATGAGCGTTGCCGCGCGGGCGGACTGCCAGCCGCCGTAGTTCGACACGCCGACGTAGCGTGCACGGCCGGAGCCCGCGGCCCACTCCAGCGCCGACAGTGTCTCGGACAGCGGCACCTCGTCCGACCACGTGTGCACGAGCCACAGGTCGACGTGGTCGGTGCCGAGCCGCTGCAGAGACGTCTCGAGCTGGGCCATCAACCCGCGGCGTGACACGTCGACACGGCGCGCCCCCTTGGTCCGCGAGATGCCCGACTTGGTGCACACGACGACGTCGCCGCGGTCGACGCTGTCACCGAGCAGCGTGCCGAGGATGGTCTCCGACTCCCCGCCGCCGTAGCCGAAGGCCGTGTCGACGAGGTTGCCGCCGGCATCGAGGAAGGCGCGGAGGTGATCGGCGGCATCGTGCTGGTCGACGGAGTTGCCCCATGTCATCGTGCCGAGCGCCAGAGGCGTCACCGAGAGCCCTGAGCCTCCGAGTCGCCTGCGCATGCCCGAACGCTAGCCGTTCGTCGTCATGCCCGGGCACCGGACCGGTGCGGGCGCCCACCGCTAGCCTGCGGACATGCGCATCGGAGTGAATCTCGGCTACTGGGGACGTGGGGTGACGGGTGGCGACCAGGTCGCGCTCGCGCGAGAGGCCGACCGCCTCGGCTACGACAGCGTCTGGGTGGCAGAGGCGTACGGCTCCGACAGCCCGTCGGTGCTCGCCTGGGTCGGGGCCCTGACGGAGCGGATCGGCCTCGGCTCGGCCGTGATGCAGATCCCCGGCCGCACCCCCGCCATGACGGCGATGACCGCCGCGACGATCGATGGCCTCTCCGGTGGTCGCTTCCGCCTGGGGCTCGGTGTCTCGGGCCCGCAGGTCAGCGAGGGGTGGCACGGCGTGCCGTTCAAGAGCCCGCTCGGTCGCACCCGCGAGTACGTCGAGATCGTGCGCGCCGCGGTGCGTCGCGAGACCGTGAGCAGCCCCGGGCCGCACTACCCGCTGCCGCTTCCCGACGGGCCGGGCAAGGCCCTACGCCTCTCGGCGCGGACCGCGCGCGACGACATCCCCGTCTACCTCGCCGCCGTGGGGCCCAAGAACCTGGAACTGACCGGTGAGATCGCCGACGGGTGGCTCGCCATCTTCTTCAGCCCCGACCACGCGGACGACCTGCTCGGCGCGATCCGGCGCGGTCGGCGAGCCGGGGAGCGGGGGAGCGAGCCTGACGTCATGGCCGGCTTCGACGTGGTGGCGACGACTCCGGTCGTGCTCGTCGACGACGTCGAGCAGGCCGCGTCCCACGTGCGCGACTACTGCGCGCTCTACATCGGCGGCATGGGCTCGCGCGAACAGAACTTCTACAACCAGCTCGCCGCTCGGATGGGCTTCGAGCGCGAGGCGGAGCTCATCCAGGATCTCTACCTCGCCGGTCGTCCGCGTGAGGCCGCGCAGGCCGTGCCGCTCGAGTTCATCGACGAGACGGCGCTGCTCGGCTCTCCCCGACGCGTGGCCGAGCGGCTGCGGCGCTATGAGGAGGCGGGGGTGACGACCCTGTCGATCGCCACGGGCGGCGGCATGACGCGCGACCAGGCCCTCGCCACCCTCGGCGCCGTCGCGCAGATCGCGGACCTGCGCCCCTGAGGCCAGCCGCTGACCCGGGACGGCACCCGGTGTCCCCGTCCCCGGGGAGCCGAGCTCGCCCGGCGCGACCGGGCGCTAGGCTGCGTCACTGTGCCCGCGGGCCGTTCGCCCCTCGGGCGGGTGCCCCGATCCCCCAGCGCAGAAGGCCGTTCCTGACTCATGGCTGACCTCAGCTACCTCGACGCCGTCATCCTCGGCATCGTCGAAGGTCTCACCGAGTACCTGCCTGTCTCCTCGACCGGTCACCTGACCATCGCCGAGAAGCTGCTGGGTCTCGAGGTCGACGACCCGGCCGTGACCGCCTACACGGCAGTCATCCAGCTCGGGGCCATCGCGGCCACGCTCATCTACTTCTTCAAGGACATCGTCCGCTTCGCGGTCGTGTGGTTCCGCGGGCTCGTGGACGCCGAGTCCCGCCGGGATCCCGACTACGGGCTCGCCTGGGCCGTCGTCATCGGCTCCATCCCCGTCGGCGTGGTCGGCTTCGCACTGCGCGACCTCATCTCCGGACCGCTGCGCAGCCTGTGGGTCGTGGCGGCCGCCCTCGTGCTGTGGAGCATCGCCATGGTGGTCGCTGAGCGGATGCACGTGCGGTTCGAGCGTGCGGGAACCGTGCGCGGAGAGCACACCGTGCGGCCCGTCGACGGCCTCGTCATCGGTCTGGTCCAGTGCCTCTCGCTCATCCCCGGCGTCTCGCGCTCGGGCGCCACCATCTCGGCCGGTCTGGCCCGTGGCATCGACCGTGTCACGGCCACCCGGCTCAGCTTCTTCCTCGCCATCCCGGCGCTGACCGCCGCCGGTCTCTTCCAGGCCGTCGAGGAGAAGGACGGGCTGAGCGCCCTCGGCACCGGCCCGGTGGTCGTCGGCCTCGTCGTCGCCTTCGTCGTCGCCTACGCCACCATCGCCTGGCTGCTGCGCTTCGTCGCGAACCACAGCCTGCTGCCCTTCGTCTGGTACCGCCTCATCCTCGGGGTGCTGGTCGCAGGCGTCGTCGCCGCAGGCGTGCTCAGCGCCACCTGACCGCGCGGCCACGGCGCCGCACGCCACCCGGCATACCGTCGGCGAGCGTGGTCGACGGCTGGGTGCCCGGCGGCTACAGCCAGCCGGAGCGCTTGAACCCGCGGTAGAGCGCGATGCACGCCCAGGCCATGACGCCGAGCACGACGAAGTAGCCGTAGCGGAACTCTCCGTTCGGCAGGTGCACGCTGGCGGTGAGCTCGGGCATGTTCTCGAAGTTCATGCCGTAGATGCCGGCGATCATCGTCGGGACCGCGGCGATCGCGACCCACGCGGAGATGCGCCGCATGTCGGCGTTCTGCTTGACCGAGACGCTCGCCAGGTGCGCGGAGAGCACGTCGGTGAGCAACCGGTCGTAGGACTCCACGTGGTCGTTGACGAGGCGCAGGTGGTCAGCGACGTCACGGAAGAACGGCAGGATCGCGTCGGTCAGGCCGTGCCCCCGCCCGCGCTCCATGAAGGTGGCCAGCGCGTCGGCGAGCGGCTGGCTCGCCCGGCGGAACTCGAGCACCTCGCGCTTGAGGCGGTAGATCGTGTTCGCGTCGCCGCCGCTTTCGGAGCCGAAGACCTGCACCTCGATCTGCTCGAGGTCACGGCGCACCTCCCGGTCGACGACGGTGTAGTTGTCGACGACGGAGTCCATGACGGCGTGCAGCACCGTCGTCGGACCGTGGTCGAGGCGCCCGGGCTCGCTCTCGAGCCGGTGTCTCACGCCGGCGAGCGGGTTGCCTTCGCCGTGGCGCACCGTGACGACGAAGAAGTCGCCGATGAAGAGCATCACCTCGCCGGTCTCGATGTCGCTCGACGCCTCGATGTAGCGCAACGTCTTGAGCACGACGAAGACCGAGGACTCGTACTTCTCGATCTTGGCCCGCTGGTGGCCGTGGACCGCGTCCTCCACGGCGAGCGGGTGCAGGTGCAGCTCTTCGTTGACGAGGTCGAACTCCTCGTCGGTCGGGTCCTTGAGACCGATCCAGAGGAAGCCGTCCTGGGTGAGCCGCAGGACGTCGAGCTCGTCGCCGAGGTCGCCGCAGGCCTGCCGCTTGCCGTTGCGGTAGATGGCCTTGTCCACGATCACAGCCCTACTTCACCACGCCGAGCGCGTCGAGGCACGTGCCGTGCTGGGCGACCCGCGGCCGTATGCCGTCGCCCCGGCCCCGCCATCTAGGGTGGGGGCGTGCCGACCGTGATCTTCGTGCGCCACGGGCGCTCGTCCGCCAACACCAGCGGCACGCTCGCAGGCTGGATGCCCGGGGTCTTCCTCGACGCGACGGGGGAGGTGCAGGCCGACGGCGTCGGAGAGCGTCTCGCGGCTGCGTCGCTGCCGGTCGTCGAGGTGGTCAGCTCGCCGCTCGACCGGTGTGTGCAGACGGCCGACCGGATCGCGGCGCCGCTGCCGGTCGACGTGCGGCGCAGCATCCACGCGGGCCTCGGGGAGTGTCGCTACGGCGCGTGGACCGGCCGGGCGATCAAGGACCTCGTCAAGGAGGACCTCTGGAAGGTGGTGCAGGACAAGCCGAGCGAGGCGCGCTTCCCCGACTCACCGGACTACCCGGCCGAGTCGATGAGCGAGATGCAGGCGCGCGCCCTGGAGGCGGTCCGGGACATCGACGCGCGTGTGCTCGAGGCCCACGGCAAGGACGCGATCTGGGTGGCGGTGTCGCACGGCGACGTCATCAAGTCGATCCTGTCGCACGCGACGGGGGCCCACCTCGACGACTTCCAGCGGATCAACGTCGACCCGGCGTCGGTGAGCGTCGTGCGCTACACCAGCCGCAAGCCCTTCGTCCTGCGTCTCAACGACGTCGGGGGCGACCTCGGCGGACTGCGCCCGCCGGAGGAGCACACGGTGGAGGAGGGCGACGCCGTGGTCGGCGGCGGGGCCGGCGGCAGTGCCGACGGTGCTGCCGGCGGTGGCTGGCGATGGTGCGGGCGACGGTGCGGGCGATGGGGCGGCCAACGACGCCGGCCGTGGTGCGCGCGGGACGTCGTCCGGAGAGCCGGATCCGGTCGGCTAGGGTCGAAACATGACGCTCCAGGACTTCGATCCCGTCGGGCGCTTCGTCGCAGGCACGGTCGGACCTGCCGGTCAGCGCGCCTTCTACCTGCAGGCGAGCGAGGGTCCGCGCGTCGTGACCGTCGGGGTCGAGAAGCAGCAGGTGTCCATCCTGGCCGACCGCATCAACGACGTGCTGGACCAGCTGGCCCCCGCGACCGCGATCGAGCCGGGGCAGCCCGGTGGCGCACCGGAGGACACCGATCCGCTGCAGACGCCGTTCGACGAGGACTGGCGGGTGCAGACGCTGTCTCTCGCGTGGGACGAGGACCGGCAGAAGCTCGTCATCGAGTGCCACGACCACGACCCCGACGAGGTCGAAGAGGAGGAGCCGCCCGACCAGGACGTGCCGCTCGCCCGCAACACGCTCCGCGTCAGCCTGGAGCCGGCCGCGGCGCGGGCCTTCGCGCGACGCAGCAACGCGCTCGTGCTGGCGGGGCGTCCGCCGTGCCCGTTCTGCGGCGGCCCGCTCGACCCGACCGGGCACATCTGCCCTCGGGCCAATGGCTACAAGCGCTGAGTGCAGCACCCCACCCCCTGATCTCACCGGCGAGCTCGAGGTGGTGGGCCGGGTCGCCGGCTCGTCGAACCTCGCGGTCCTCGCACGGGTGCTGCCGGTCGGCGACCGGGCCCACGCGCCCGCCTCCGGCAGTCACAGGGTCCACAGACGGCTCGGCCGCGACAGGTCGGACGGCGTCGACAGGTCGTACGTCCCCGAGGGCTCGGTCCACGTCATCTACAAGCCGGTCAGGGGCGAGAGGCCGCTGTGGGACTTCCCCGACGGCACCCTCGCTGGCCGGGAGGTGGCCGCCGCGGTGGTCTCCGAGCTCGGTGGTTGGCACCTCGTGCCGCCGACGGTGCTGCGCGACGGACCCCTCGGGCCGGGCTCGGTCCAGGTGTGGATCGGTGACCCGTTCGACCCGCTGCCCGACGACCGTGTCGTCGACCTCGTGCCGGAGGGCCGCACGCCTCCCGGGTGGCACGAGGTGCTGGACGGCGAGACGCCGACGGGCCGCGCCGTGACGGTCGTGCACTCGGACGCGGGCGACGTGCGGTCCCTCGCGGTGCTCGACGCCGCGATCAACAACTCGGACCGCAAGGGCTCGCACTGCCTGCGCGACGGTTCCGGGCGGTTGTGGGGCATCGATCATGGCGTCAGCTTCTCGCCCGAGCCCAAGCTGCGGACCGTGCTCTGGGGCTGGGCGGGTGAGAAGCTCCCCGCCGATGACGTCGCCCGGCTCGAGCAGCTCTCCGACGCGCTGCACACGCCCGAGGGCAGGGACCGCCTCACCGCGCTGCTGCCGGAGCGGGATGTCGCTGCGCTCGTCGGCAGGGTCGACCGTCTGCTGCGAGTGGGCCTGCACCCGCAGCCCAGCGGCGGCTGGCCCGCCGTTCCGTGGCCACCGCTCTGACCGCGGCCGGGCTCAGCGGTCCCCGCCGCTGCGGCCGTCGGCGCCCCGTCGGGGCCGCCGGGATAGAGTCCTGCCCGTGAGAAGCTGGCCGACGCCGTTCATCCCGCAGGTCCCCGGCCAGTCGCCCGAGGTGCGCGTCCGCGACACGGCCACGGGCCAGCTGCTCCCGGTCGCGATGCGAGACGACGTGACGCTCTACGTCTGTGGCATCACGCCGTACGACGCAACCCACCTCGGCCACGCCGCGACATACGTCACCTTCGACCTGCTGGGTCGGGTGCTGCGCGACAGCGGCCACACCGTGCGCTACGTGCAGAACATCACCGACATCGACGACCCGCTGCTCGAGCGCGCCGAGCGCGACGGCATACCGTGGCAGGACCTCGCGACCCGTGAGATCGCGCTGTTCCGCGAGGACATGACGGCCCTCGCCGTTCTCCCGCCGGACGACTACCTGGGGGCCGTCGAGAGCATTCCGACCTTCGTCGCACCGATCGAGCGGCTCGTCGCCGACGGGCTGGCGTATGCCGTGCCCGCTCCGGACGCGTCGCGCGGCGGCGCCAGCGACTGGTACTTCGAGGTGGCGCGCGACCCGCGCTTCGGGTCCGTCAGCCACCTCGACGAGGACGGCATGCTCGAGGTCTTCGCCGAGCGCGGGGGCGACCCCGACCGCGAGGGCAAGCGGGGCCGGCTCGACGCGTTGCTGTGGCGCGCACACCGCGAGGGCGAGCCGGAGTGGGACGGCGCCTCGCTCGGCCCCGGCCGACCCGGCTGGCACATCGAGTGCGCCTGCATCGCGATCGACCACCTCGGGGTGCCGGTCGACGTGCAGGGCGGCGGCACGGACCTCATCTTCCCGCACCACGAGATGAGTGCCGCCCACGGGCGTGCGCTCGCCGGCACCGACTCGTTCGCCGGCGTGTTCCTGCACCAGGGGATGGTGGGGCTGGACGGCGAGAAGATGAGCAAGAGCCGGGGCAACCTCGTCCTCGTCTCCGAGCTGCGGCGCCAGGGCGTCGACCCGATGGCGATCCGGCTGGCCCTGCTCGCGCGGCACCACCGCGAGGACTGGATGTGGGAGGAGGGCCAGCTCCTCGACGCCGAGCAGCGGCTCTCGACCTGGCGCAAGTCCCTCTCCGGCAACGGCGGACCGGTTGCCGACCAGACCGTCGACGACCTGCGCGCCGCGCTGGCCGACGATCTCGACAGCCCGCGAGCGCTCGAGGCGGTCGACCGGTGGGCCGCGCAGGCGCTGACGCGCGGCGGCGAGGACCCGGGCGCGCCGGGTGTGCTCGGCCGGGCGCTCGACGCCCTCCTCGGCATCCGCCTCTGACCCTGATCGAAAGAGCAGTTCGTCCGCTTTCAGCGCGACTGAGCGGTCGCGTACGGCCGGACGAACTGCTCTTTCGATCAGTAAGGGCGCGTCAGCGGTCGCCGGCGCGGCGGACGAAGTGCTCTTTGGATTGCTAGCGGCCGGTCTGGTCGTCGTCGCGGCCGCGCAGATACCGCTCGAACTCACGGGCGATGGCGTCGCCGCTGGCCTCGGGCAGCTCCGCGGTGTCCTGCGCCTCCTCGAGGGACTGGACGTACTCGGCGACCTCGTCGTCACTCTGGGCCAGCTCGTCGACGCCGCGCTCCCAGGCGCGGGCCTCCTCCTCCAGCTCGCCGTGCGGCACGGTGACGGCCAGGAGCGCCTCGATGCGGCGCAGCAGGCTGAGCGTTGCCTTGGGGGAGGGTGCAGCCACCGGCGTAGTGCGGCACGGCCGCCCACGCCGACACCGTCGGGATGCCGGAGTCGGTCGCCGTCGTGCTGAGCACGCCCACGATGCCGGTCGGCCCCTCGTAGCGCGACGCCTCGACGTCGAACCGATGGATCGCAGCCTCGTCGTCGGCCGTGGCCGAGACCGGGATGGGCCGGGTGTGGGGCACGTCCGCGAGGAGCGCGCCGATCGTCAGGACCGTCGTGACGCCGAGGCGCTGCGCGAGCTCGACGAGCTCCAGCGAGAAGGCGCGCCAGCGCATCGACGGCTCGATGCCCTGCACCAGCACGACGTCGCGCTCGAAGCCGGTCTCGGTAGCCACGAGGATCCGGGTGGTCGGCCACGACAGCATCCGACGCCCCTCGTCGATGACGACACGCGGTCGGTTGACCTGGAAGTCGTAGTACTCCTCGGGGTCGAAGGCGGCCACGACCTCCGCGTCCCACTCCTCGGCGAGGTGGCGCACCGCGCTCGTCGCTGCCTCGCCCGCGTCGTTCCAGCCCTCGAACGCGGCGATGAGCACGGGTTCGGTGAGCTCCGGGACGTCCTCGAACTCCAGCACGCCGCCTCCTTCACCGTTGGTTGCCGTCCGCTGCCGTCGGGTCCCAGTGAACCCTGCGCACCAGCCTATGTCGTCGCGGGTCCGCATCGCTCCAACCACGCTGCCTGCCCGGCGCGAGGCCCCCCGGTGCGTATGCCGCCGTACCCGCCGGACGGCATACGTGACCAAGGCGTGTCCGCCGACACGCAGGGCGGCCGACGGTCCGTAGAATCGGGCAGGTCCCTCCACGCCTGAACCGAGCGCCCCCCGCGCCCCGGAACGTGTTCCAACCGGCCGACCGGCCCGCTTAGGAGTCATTGTGCCCCTGTCGCCGAACCAGCGACCCGACGTCACCGACACGCTGACCGCCGTCCTCCGCGAGCGGATCATGATCATCGACGGCGCGATGGGCACCGCCATCCAGCGCGACCGGCCCGACGAGGCCGGCTATCGCGGCGAGCGCTTCGCGGACTGGCCGAGCGACGTCCAGGGCAACAACGACCTGCTCACCCTCACGCAGCCGGACATCATCGCGGGCATCCACCGTGAGTACCTCGAGGCCGGCGCCGACATCATCGAGACCAACACCTTCAACGCCAACGCCGTCTCGCTGTCCGACTACGGGATGCAGGAGCTCGCCTACGAGCTCAACCACGAGGCTGCCGCTCTGGCCCGGCGCGAGGTCGACGCGATGACCGAGCGCACCCCCGACCGCCCACGCTACGTCGCCGGCGCGCTGGGCCCGACGACGCGCACCGCCTCGATCTCGCCGGACGTCAACGACCCAGGTGCCCGCAACGTCTCGTTCGACGAGCTCGTCGCCGCCTACCTGGACGCGGCGCGCGGTCTCGTCGACGGCGGCAGCGACCTCATCTTCATCGAGACCATCTTCGACACCCTCAACGCGAAGGCGGCGATCTACGCCGTCGAGACGCTCTTCGAGGAGCAGGGACGGCGCTGGCCGGTCGTCGTGTCCGGCACCATCACCGACGCTTCCGGCCGCACGCTGTCCGGGCAGGTGACGGAGGCCTTCTGGGACTCCATCCGGCACGTGTCCCCGCTCGCCGTGGGCCTCAACTGTGCCCTGGGTGCGAAGGAGATGCGCCCCTACATCGCCGAGATGGCCAGGCTCGCCGACTCCTTCGTCTCCTGCTACCCCAACGCAGGGCTGCCGAACGCCTTCGGCGAGTACGACGAGGCGCCCGAGGAGACGGCCGCCATCGTCGCGGAGTTCGCGGAGGCCGGCCTCGTCAACCTCGTCGGCGGCTGCTGCGGCACGACGCCTGACCACATCGCCGCGATCGCCAAGGCCGTCGACGGACGCCCCCGACGCGAGTTCGTCCCGATCCCACCGGCCATGCGGTTGTCGGGTCTGGAGCCGTTCACGATCACCGACGACAGCCTCTTCGTCAACGTCGGCGAGCGCACGAACATCACCGGCTCGGCGCGCTTCCGCACGCTCATCAAGGACGGCGACTACGACACGGCCCTGTCCGTCGCTGCGCAGCAGGTCGAGAACGGCGCACAGATCATCGACGTCAACATGGACGAGGGGATGATCGACGGCGTCGCGGCGATGGACCGCTTCCTCAAGCTCGTCGCGAGCGAGCCGGACATCAGCCGGGTGCCGGTCATGATCGACTCCTCGAAGTGGGAGGTCATCGAGGCCGGCCTCAAGTGCGTGCAGGGCAAGGCGATCGTCAACTCGATCTCGCTCAAGGAGGGGGAGGGGCCCTTCGTCGAGCACGCGCGGCTCGTGCGCAAGTACGGCGCCGCGGCCGTCGTGATGGCGTTCGACGAGGACGGCCAAGCCGACTCGCTGGAGCGGCGCAAGCAGATCTGCTCGCGGGCATACCGCATCCTCACCGAGGAGGTCGGCTTCCCGGCCGAGGACATCATCTTCGACCCCAACGCCTTCGCCGTGGCGACGGGCATCGAGGAGCACGCCTCCTACGGTCTCGACTTCATCGAGGCCACGCGCTGGATCAAGCAGAGCCTGCCTGGCGCCAAGGTGTCTGGCGGCATCTCCAACGTGTCGTTCAGCTTCCGCGGCAACAACCCCGTGCGCGAGGCCATTCACGCCGTCTTCCTCTACCACGCCATTGCCGCGGGCCTCGACATGGGGATCGTCAACGCCGGTGCCCTCGCCGTCTACGACCAGGTCGACCCCGAGCTGCGCGAGCGCATCGAGGACGTCGTGCTCAACCGGCGCCCGGACGCGGCCGAGCGTCTGCTCGAGATCGCCGAGGAGCACAACAAGGCGGGCCAGGCAGCGGAGGTGAGCGAGGAGGAGTGGCGCGCGCTGCCCCTGGGAGAGCGCATCACGCACTCACTCGTGAAGGGCATCGACGCGCACGTCGAGGCGGACACCGAACTGCTGCGCGCGGAGATCGCCGAGCGCGGTGGACGCCCCATCGAGGTCATCGAGGGCCCGCTCATGGACGGGATGAACGTCGTCGGCGACCTCTTCGGCTCCGGGAAGATGTTCCTCCCGCAGGTCGTCAAGAGCGCGCGGGTCATGAAGAAGGCGGTTGCCTACCTCATCCCGTTCATCGAGAAGGAGAAGGCGGCCGACCCGTCCCTGGCCACGCAGAAGGACACGAACGGCACCATCGTCATGGCGACGGTCAAGGGCGACGTCCACGACATCGGCAAGAACATCGTCGGAGTCGTCCTGCAGTGCAACAACTACGAGGTCATCGACCTCGGAGTCATGGTGCCGGCGCAGAAGATCCTCGACGCGGCCAAGGAGCACGACGCCGACATCATCGGGCTGTCCGGGCTCATCACCCCCTCGCTCGACGAGATGGTGAACTTCGCGGCGGAGATGCAGCGCCAGGGCCTGACGATCCCGCTGCTCATCGGTGGGGCGACGACCTCGCGGGCGCACACCGCCGTCAAGGTCGACCAGCGCTATGACGGCCCGGTCGTGTGGGTCAAGGACGCCTCACGTTCGGTCCCCGTCGCCGCCGCGCTGCTGAGCGACGAGCAGCGGCCGCGCCTGATGGAGCAGGTCAGGAGCGACTACGACTCCCTGCGCCACCGCCACTCCAACAAGACCGACCGCAAGCTGATCAGCTTCGAGCAGGCCCGCGAGCGGCGCACGCCCATGGACTGGTCCGGCTACCGGCCGCCGCACCCGCACCTGCTGCTCCAGCAGGACCACGACATCTCGACGTTGACCCGCTCGCGTGGTTCGTCGCAGCACGTACGGGTGCTGCACGACTACCCCCTTGGCGAGCTGCGCCGCTACATCGACTGGCAGCCGTTCTTCAACGCCTGGGAGCTGAAGGGCAGCTTCCCGGACATCCTCAACAACCCGGCGAGCGGTGCGGCCGCCCGCAAGCTCTACGACGACGCGCAGGAGATGCTCGACCGCATCGTCGACGAGCGCTGGCTGCGCGCCAACGGGGTCCTCGGGCTCTTCCCGGCCAACGGCGTGGGCGAGGACGTCGAGGTCTACGCCGACGAGTCGCGCGAGACGACGATCGCCGTGTTGCACCACCTGCGCCAGCAGGGCGAGCACCGCGAGGGCGTGCCGAACCGGAGCCTCGCCGACTACGTGGCCCCGAAGGGCACCCGTGACTGGATCGGCGGCTTCGCGGTCACGGCGGGCCTGGGCGGGGCCGAACGGGTGGCCGCGTTCAAGGCGGATCTCGACGACTACAACGCCATCCTGCTGGAGTCGCTCGCGGACCGCCTGGCCGAGGCCTTCGCCGAGCGCCTCCACGAGCGGGTCCGCAGGGAGTTCTGGGGTTACGCGCCCGACGAGCACCTCGACAACGTCGCGCTGATCAAGGAGCAGTACGCCGGCATCCGCCCGGCCCCTGGCTATCCCGCGTGCCCGGAGCACACGGAGAAGGAGACGCTCTGGCGCCTGCTCGACGTCGAGGCCAACACCGGCATGACCCTCACCGAGAGCATGGCCATGTCACCGGGCGCTTCGGTGTCGGGCTTCTACTACTCCCACCCGCAGTCTCAGTACTTCGTCGTCGGTCGCCTCGGCCGCGACCAGGTGCAGGACTACGCCGAGCGCAAGGGATGGACCCTCGCCGAGGCCGAGCGCTGGCTCTCGTCGAACCTCGCCTACGACCCGGAGGACTGAGTGGTGCCGGCTCTGCCTGCCGCCGTGCTCTGGGACATGGACGGCACGCTCGTCGACACCGAGCCCTACTGGATCGCGGCTGAGCACGAGCTCGTCGCGGCTCACGGGGGTGAGTGGAAGGACGAGTACGCGCACCTCCTCGTCGGCAACGCCCTGGAGGTCTCGGCGCAGCTCATCATCGACAAGTCGGGGATCGAGCTGACCGTCCCGGAGATCGTCGAGGCTCTGCTCGCGCGGGTGGTCGGGCACGTGGAGCGGGAGGTGCCGTGGCGTCCCGGGGCCAGGGAGCTGCTCGAGGAGCTCGGCGCGTTGGGTGTGCCCTCGCTGCTCGTGACGATGTCGTGGCGACGTCTGGCCGACACGGTCGTGCGCAACCTGCCCCACGACGCCTTCACGGCACTGGTCACCGGTGACGAGGTGGGGCACGGCAAGCCCCACCCGGAGCCCTATCTCGCGGCGGCACGCCTCATCGGCGCCGAGCCGGGCGACTGCGTGGCCCTCGAGGACTCGCCGGCCGGGGTGCGCTCGGCGACGGCTGCGGGGGTGCCGACGCTCGCGATCCCGCACGTCGTTCCGGTGCCGCCGATCAAGGGTGCGGTGCAGATCGCGACGCTGCGGGGCGTGCGCGCTGCCGACCTGATGGCGCTCACCGACCCCCTGCGCGTCGCGGGCTGAGCTCGTCCCCACTGATCGAAAGAGCAGTTCGTCCCGAGCGCGGACGAACTGCTCTTTCGATTGGGGGAGGGGGGCGGGGGCCTCAGCGAGCCTTGCGTCCGCGGCCTCGCCGCGGTGCGGCACCGCGCTGCGGCATGGTGCGCCCACCCGAGCGCTGCCCCTTGCTGCTATGTGCCGAGTGGGTATGCCGGCGGGCAGGCTCGGCGGCGCTCTTGTCCGCCGCGGGCGGCTCGGCGGCGCCTCGGTCCGCCGGGGGCGCCTGCTCCGCTCGACCGCGGCTGCTTCGCTCGGTGCGCCCACGCACCACGCCGACGAACTCCTCGATGCGGGGGTCGTCGTCGTCGACACGCCAGGCCAGCCCGATCCGCCAGCCGGCCACACCTCTCACGGGCCGGTGGACGACGTCCTTGCGGTGATGGGCCCGGGCCACCGAGAGCGGGACGACGACGAACCCGGCTCCTGTGGACGCCACGGCGATCGCGTCGACGACGGTCATGGGTGGCATCGAGGCAGCACGCTGCAAGGCCCCCGCCGAGGCCGTGTCGCGCCAGGCCGGCAGCGAGTCGGCCGGCTGGAGCAGCACCTCGTCGGCGAGATCGGCGATGTCGAGGTCGTCGAACGCCGAGGCGGCGTGGTCCTTGGCGACGACGACGACGGGCGCCTCCTCGTAGAGCGGGATGACGTGAAGGCCGGACCGGTCGACCGGCAGGCGCAGCAGGCTCAGGCTCGCCTCACCCGCGCGCAGGCGGCCCTCGGCCTCGTCGTCGCCGATCGGGGTCAGCTCCAAGGGATCCTCGGGTCGTCGGGCCGCCCAGGTCCGTGCCCACTTGTCGGGAGTCACCCCGGTGACGAAGTCGACGCGCAGCCGGCCGCGTGAGTCGTTCGCCATGGTGGCCTCCGGAGTCGCTGGCGGGTCTCCGAGGTTAGCCGAGGCCAGCGAGCCCGGCATGGACGCGCATCCCGGCCGACCCACATCCTCAGCGGTGCTGAGCCGTCCAAGCGCCCGTGCGTGCAGCGTCGGCGATGCGTTCGGCCAGCTCCTCGTGGCCGTCTCGGACCAGGCCGGTCGTGACGCGGATGTGCCCCTCGGGTCCCGGCCGGCCCTCGACGGAGAACGGCGAGCCAGGTGTGACGGCGATGCCCTGGCTGGCCAGCCGCAGCACGGCGGCGGCCTCGTCCCGCACCGGCACCCAGATGTTGAGCCCGTCGGTGCCCGGCACGTCGACCCCGAGCTGCGTGCAGGCGGCTGACGACGGCCTCCCGCCTCCGGGCGTACTCCGCCCGGGCGCGCGCCACCTGCCGGACCGACTCGGGGTCCTCGAGCAGGGCGGCGAGGACGTGCTGCAGCAGACGGCTGGACCAGCCTTGGCCGAGCGCGCGGGCGTGGCGGACGGGGGAGAGCAGGGACTGGGGCCCGCTCACGGCGGCAAGGCGCAGGTCCGGCCCGTGCGACTTGCTGTAGCTGCGCACGTGCAGCACCTGGTCCGGGATCCACGCACCCGAGGCTGATCGGCGGCGAGGAGGAGATCGGCCCGCTCGAGTCGTCCTCGACGACGACGATGTCGCGGCCTCTGAGCAGGCTCGCGAGCCGTCGGGCGCGCGTCTGGCTCATCGACACGCCTGTCGGGTTCTGGCCACGCGGCTGGAGCAGGAGGGCCACAGGTCGGCGCTCGAGAGCCGTCCCGACCGCGTCGAGGTCGAGTCCCGTCTCATCGAACGGCACCCCGACGACATGGGCGCCGCGGTCCTCGAGCAGGTCAAGCATCGGTGGGAAGGCGGGGCTCTCGACGAGGACGGCGTCGCCGGGCCGCAGCAGCGTGCGACTGATGAGGTCGAGGGCGTCCATCGCACCGTCGACGACGACAAGGTCGTCCGCGCCATACGGCCAGTCCCGGGACAGCACCTCACGCAGCTCCGCGAGGACGGGGTCGTCGAGATAGCTCGTCGGTGTCGATCTGCCGGGCAGCTGCGCGAGCACGGCAGCGAGGTCCGGCAGCAGCTCTCCGTCCGGCACGCCGGTCGACAGGTCGAGGCTCACGTCGGACTCGTGACGCAGGGCCCGGGAGTAGCGTCGGCCACCGCCTCGACCACTCGGGGCCACCGTCGTGCCGCGACGACCGTCTGAGCGGATGGTCCCCGACCGGGCGAGCAGCTGCCAGGCGGCACTCACCGTCGTGGGCGAGACCATGAGCTCGGCGGCGAGCTGCCGGATCGGTGGGAGGTGGTCGCCGGCCGTGAGCTCGCCGTCGCGGATCGCACGAGAGACCGCCTGGGCAAGGCCCTTCGCCGTCGGTGCGTCGAGACGTTCCTCGAGCACTGAGATGAGCCGCAACATCTTTGCACCATAGCAATCATCTCTTTGTATGGGATCAACGTGTCACGTAATCTCGTACACATGACCACACCTTCCGTCACCGCCCTCGACCACTGGATCTCGGGTGCCCGGGTGGCCGGCACGTCCGGTCGCACCGCACCGGTCCACGACCCGGCGACCGGCCGGCAGACCGGCGAGGTGCCGCTCGCCTCGGCGGGCGAGGTGGACGCCGCTCTCAAGACCGCCGTGGCGGCCGGCCGGGAGTGGCGAGCCAGCTCCCTGTCGAGGCGAGCCGGCATCCTCTTCGCCTTCCGAGAGCTGCTCCACAGCCGCACCGACGAACTGGCCGCGATCGTCACGGCCGAGCACGGGAAGGTGCTCTCGGACGCGGTCGGTGAGATCGCCCGAGGCCTCGAGAACGTCGAGTTCGCGGCTGGGGTGCCCCAGCTGCTCAAGGGCGGCTTCTCGGAGCAGGCCGCTAGCGGCGTCGACGTCTACAGCATCCGCCAGCCCCTCGGCGTCGTCGCCGGCATCACGCCCTTCAACTTCCCCGTCATGGTGCCCCTGTGGATGTGCGCGAACGCCATCGCGTGTGGCAACGCCTTCGTACTCAAGCCCAGCGAGAAGGACCCGTCCGCCTCCCTCTTCCTCGCCGAGCTGTGGAAGGAAGCCGGCCTTCCCGACGGCGTCTTCACCGTGCTGCACGGCGACAAGGAGGCGGTCGACGCCCTGCTCGACCACGATGACGTGGCGGCCGTCAGCTTTGTCGGTTCGACCCCGATCGCCAGGTACATCTACGAGCGCGGCACCGCGAAGGGCAAGCGGGTGCAGGCCCTCGGCGGCGCCAAGAACCACGCCCTCGTGCTTCCGGACGCCGACCTCGACCTCGCTGCCGACGCCATCGTCTCGGCCGCGTTCGGTGCGGCCGGCGAGCGGTGCATGGCGCTCTCGGTCGCCGTCGCGGTGGGCGAGGTCGGCGACGCGCTCGTGTCCGCCATCTCTGAGCGACTGCCCCGGCTCACGGTCGGCGCCGGCGCCGACCCGGGCACCGACATGGGACCGCTCATCACCCGTGAGCACCGCGACAAGGTCGCCGGTTACGTGGCGGCCGGTGCCGAGGCCGGCGCCACGGTCGTGGTCGACGGCCGAGACCAGGACGTGCCCGAGGACGGCTTCTTCCTCGGCATGACACTGCTCGACGACGTGACGCCCGACATGACCGTCTACCGCGACGAGATCTTCGGACCGGTGCTCTCCGTGGTCCGCGTCGCCACCTACGACGAGGGCCTGGCCCTCATCAACCGCAACCAGTACGCCAACGGCACGGCGATCTTCACCCGCGACGGGGGCGCCGCGCGTCGCTTCCAGAACGAGGTGGAGGTCGGCATGGTGGGCATCAACGTGCCGATCCCCGTGCCGGTCGCCTACTACTCGTTCGGGGGCTGGAAGGACTCGCTCTTCGGCGACACGCACATGTACGGCCCGGAAGGCATCAACTTCTTCACCCGTGGCAAGGTCGTCACGCAGCGCTGGCCCGACCCGGCCACCTCCAGCGTCGACCTCGGCTTCCCGCGCACCCGTTGAGAGAGGATGACGACATGACCGACCTCGACCAGCGCACCGTCATCGCCGAGCAGCTCGACGCCATGACGGGCGAGCAGGTGCGGGCACTCGACCGCGAGCACGTCTTCCACTCGTGGTCGGCGCAGGGGCTCATCGACCCGCTCCCGATCGCCCGGGCGGAGGGCTCGTACTTCTGGGACTACGACGAGAAGCGCTACCTCGACTTCAGCAGCCAGCTCGTCAACGTCAACATCGGCTACAACCACCCCAAGGTCGTCGCCGCCATCCAGGAGCAGGCCGCGCGGCTCGCGACGATCCAGCCGTCCTTCGCCAACGACGCCCGCAGCGAGGCGGCGCGGCTCATCACCGAGGTGGCACCCGAGGGGCTGAGCGCCGTCTTCTTCACCAACGGTGGCGCCGAGGCCAACGAGAACGCCATCCGGATGGCACGCCTGCACACCGGCCGGCACAAGGTGATGGCGACCTACCGCAGCTACCACGGGGCGACGGCGGCCGCGATCACGCTGACGGGCGACCCGCGGCGCTGGCCGTCGGAGCCCGGTCAGTCGGGCGTCGTGCACTTCTGGGGGCCGTATGCCTACCGGTCGGCCTTCCACTCCGAGACCGAGGAGCAGGAGCGAGACCGGGCACTGCAGCACCTGCGCGACACGGTCATGGTCGAGGGAGCGCACACGGTCGCGGCCATCATCCTGGAGACCGTCGTCGGCACCAACGGCATCCTCGTGCCGCCGGACGGCTACCTCGACGGCGTGCGTGCCATCTGCGACGAGCACGGCATCGTGCTCATCGCCGACGAGGTGATGGCCGGATTCGGCCGCTGCGGCGAATGGTTCGCCGTCGACCGCTGGGGCGTCCGGCCCGACCTCATCACCTTCGCCAAAGGGGTCAACTCGGGCTACGTGCCGCTCGGCGGTGTCATCATCTCCGACGAGATCCGAGCGACGTTCGACCAGCGTGCCTTCCCCGGCGGGCTCACCTACTCCGGCCACCCGCTGGCGTGCGCGTCGGCAGTGGCGTCGATCAACGCCTTCCGTGACGAGGGCATCATCGAGAACGCGCGGATGCTCGGCGCCGACGTCATCGGGCCACGCCTGCGCGAGATCGCGCAGAGACACCCGAGCGTCGGCGACGTGCGCGGGCTCGGCGTCTTCTGGGCGGTCGAGCTCGTCCGCAACCTCGAGACGCGTGAGCCGCTCGTGCCGTACAACGCGACCGGTGAGGCTGCGCGGCCCATGACCGCCTTCGCGGCGGCCTGCAAGGAGCGGGGCCTGTGGCCCTTCACCCACTTCAACCGCACGCACGTCGTGCCGCCATGCACGACGACCGCAGCGCAGGCGCGTGAGGGGCTCGACATCCTCGACGAGGCCCTCGACGTCGCCGACGAGTTCACGGTGTGAGGGCCACGCCTCGAGCACGTACGCGACTGGGCCGGCCGGACGGCATACGGGAAGTGACGGGTGGCGGGGTCAGTCGTCGACCTCGACAACGCCGGTGAAGGCCGGGTCGACGGCCCGGGCGGCCGCGTCGTCGGGCAGCGGCGGAGGGGTGCCACCCCATGCCGGGCACAGCGCCTTGTGGTCGCACCAGTCGCACAGGCGGGTCTTGTTGGGTCGCCAGTCGCCGGTGGTCGCGGCCCGCTCGATCGCGGCCCAGAGCGCCTTGAC
The DNA here is from genome assembly GCA_963816385.1 of uncultured Actinomycetota bacterium. Lineage (GTDB taxonomy): Bacteria > Actinomycetota > Actinomycetes > Actinomycetales > Dermatophilaceae > CAWFKL01. Next base: position 288,707 of record CAWFKL010000005.1, on the reverse strand, counting down.
CTTGCGCTCCGTGCCGAGGAGGTCCTGCTCGTCCGGCTCGTAGGCGACGATCTCGCTGTTGCCGAGGTAGACGAGCTGGAGACGCTTGGGGATGATGCCGCGCTGGCGCCAGAGCACGAGCGCGTAGAACTTCATCTGGAAGAGCGCCTTGGCCTCGAAGTGCTCCGACGGCGAGCGACCCGTCTTGTAGTCCACGACACGCAATGCCCCGCTGGGCGCGACGTCGAGGCGGTCGACATATCCGCGCAGCACGAGCCCGTCGACCTCGGTCTCGACATAGAGCTCGCGCTCCGCCGGCTCGAGCCTCGTCGGGTCCTCGAGCCCGAACCACGTCTCCAGCAGGGTCTGCGCCCCGGCGAACCACGCGTGCGTGCTGCCGTCGTGGGCGGCGAGCAGGTCGAGCATCGCCGGCTCGTCGGCGGCGAGCCGCTCCCACTCCTGCGGCACGAGCGCCACGGCCGCGTCGAGGGTGCGCTCGGTCGCGGGCAGGTCGAAGAGCCGCTCGAGCACCGCGTGCACCAGCGTGCCGCGTGCCGTGGCCTGGGTGGGCGGCGACGGCAGCTTGTCGATGACCCGGAAGCGGTAGAGCATCGGACACGTCATGAAGTCCGACGCTCTGCTGGGGGACAGGGCTGCGACCATGAGGCGACTGTATGCCGGGGGTCCGACACCGGCAGTCGCGATGCACAGCCGGCGCACCGGCTGCACACAGCCGACGCGGCGGGGCGCACAGTGCTACGACGTAGGGTGTGCGCATGTCAACACCAGCCGGCCGCCGGTCACCGCACGGCTGGCAGATCGGGTCCCTGGCCGGATCGCCGATCTACCTGGGCCGCTCGTGGCCGGTCATCGCCGTCGTCATCGTCGGCGTCTTCGGCCCGACCCTCGGGCGGTCCGACCGCGGAGCCGAGTACGGCTACCTCGCGGCGGCCGGCTACGCGCTGCTGCTCCTGCTGTCGGTGCTCGTGCACGAGGCCGCGCACGCGCTGGCGGCTCGCTGGCGTGGTCACCCCGTCCAGCGCATCGTCGCCGACGTCTGGGGCGGCCACACGGTGTACGACACGACGGGCACCTCGCCCGGCACGACGGCCCTCGTCGCGGTCGTCGGCCCCGTGGCGAACCTCGCTCTCGCACTCATCGGCCTGCTCCTGCAGCCCCTCGCGACCAACGACACGGCGCTGCTCCTGCTGACGATCACCACGTACGCCAACCTGCTCGTGGGACTGTTCAACCTGCTGCCGGGACTGCCCCTCGACGGCGGGCAGATCGTCAGTGCGCTCGTCTGGAAGGTCTCTGGGCGAAGGGGCCTGGGCTTCGTCGTGTCGGGCTGGCTCGGCCGCGTCGTCGCCGTCGGCACCATCGCCTGGTTCGTCGTCGTGCCCTTCGTCGGTGGGGAGCGGGGCGATGTCTTCGGCATGATCTTCCCGATCGTCATCGCAGCGTTCCTCTGGCAGGGCGCCACCGGTGCCATCCGGGCGGGTCGCATCCACGACGCCACTGCGCAGCCGGCGGCGGAGGTTCTCGAACCGCTGGTCGTGCTCTCGGCGTCGACGACACTGGCGCAGGTCGACGACGCCCTCTCCTCGGGCGCGCTGCGCCCGGCACCGGCACGCGCCGGGCCGGACGGGCCGGTCTGGCTGGTGACGTCGGACGAGCGCGGCTGGCCGGTCGGCGTCGTCGAGCCCGCGGCCTCCTCGGCCGTGCCGTCCGACGCGCGCTCGCGCACGGCCCTCTCGGCCGTCACGGTGGCCCAGCCGGGGGCCTGGGTCGTCGCCGTCTCCTCGACCGACGTGCTCACCGACCTCATCCGCGTCATGAGTGAGCGCAGCCTGCCGTATGCCGTCGTCGTCGACGCGTCGACGCGCTCGGTCCTCGGACTGGCGACGGCCGAACGGATCAACGCCGTCGTCGGCGCCCAGCTCGCCCGGCGCGGCCGCCGCTGAGCCGTCCACACCCCCCGGCCGTGGCCCGCAGGACAGCGCGGCCTTCCACCGGGACCGCATGGCGGGTGGCAGCCGCGCGTCGTCCGGCTGCAGGCTGGCCCGGAGGGTCCGCGACCGCCGGGCCGGAGGGACGGCGAGATGGCCACGACACGTGGACGAGCGGGCCGGCACGACGCCGGCACTCAACGAGGTTGCCCTCCGCGGCCGGGCGTCCGCCCCGGGCGAGGAGCGCACCCTCCCGAGCGGCGATGTCATCGTGACGCTCCGGGTGGTCGTGCCTCGCGACGGCAGCACCGCCGCGCGGCGGCCGCCGTCGGCGGGGCGAGAGGCTCGGCGGGCGGCCGTCGACACCATCGACGTCGTGTGCTGGACGGCCCGCACCCGTCGCGTCGCACTGCGGCTGGCGGCAGGCGACGGCGTGGAGGTCGAGGGAGCACTGCGCCGCCGGTTCTATGGCGGACCGGGCGGACGACAGAGCCGCTACGAGGTCGAGGCTGCCAGGGTCCGCAGGGTGGCCAAGGGGGGCTGCGTGGCCTCCTAGACTGTGCTCCCATGACCGACGCCGCACCGACCAGTCCCCCTGGGGGCGCCCGCAACCGCCGCGGCGTCTTCGAGGTGGGGGAGCGGATCCAGCTGACCGACCCGAAGGGTCGGCTGCACACGATCACGCTTGAGCCGGGCCGCGAGTTCCACACGCACCGCGGGTTCCTGCGGCACGACGACCTCATCGGAGCCCCAGACGGCTCGGTCGTGACGAACACCGCCGACGTCGAGTACCTCGCCCTGCGGCCCCTGCTCAGTGACTACGTCATGTCGATGCCTCGAGGCGCTGCTGTCGTCTACCCCAAGGACGCCGGGCAGATCGTCCAGATGGCCGACATCTTCCCCGGTGCCACCGTCGTCGAGGCCGGCGTGGGCAGCGGCGCCCTGTCGATGTCGTTGCTGCGAGCCGTCGGTGAGCACGGACGGCTGCTGTCGTTCGAGCGGCGGGACGACTTCGCCGAGATCGCCAAGGGCAACGGTCGGGCGTTCTTCGGCGGCGACCACCCTGCGTGGACCGTCACGGTGGGCGACCTCGTCGAGGCGCTGCCGACCGTGGCCGGGGACGGCACCGTCGACCGGGTCGTGCTCGACATGCTCGCGCCCTGGGAGTGCCTCGAGGTCGTGGCCGACGCGCTCATCCCCGGCGGTGTCCTCATCTGCTACGTCGCCACGACGACCCAGCTGAGCCGGGTGGCCGAGGGCATCCGCCTGCACGGCGGCTTCACCGAGCCCTCCGCCTGGGAGTCACTCGTGCGCGGTTGGCACCTCGAGGGCCTGGCCGTTCGGCCCCAGCACCGGATGCACGGACACACCGGCTTCCTCGTCACGACCCGACGTCTGGCTCCTGGCGTGCTGCCGCCCGAGCGGACGCGTCGTCCCGCCAAGGGCTCGCACCCCGTGGTGGACGGCGTCGCAGTGGGTGTCGGGGTGGGTGCTGGGCTGGGTGTCGCGGTGGATGCGGGAGTGGGTGCGGGAGTGGGTACGGATGCCCCGTCGGCGGATGGCGACGGGGACGACGAACCGACTCCGGGCCAGCCCGGGTCGCTGGCCGCCCTCGACGTCCCCGACGACGCGTGGACCTCGGAGGCGATGGGCGAGCGGGTCAAGAGCGACAAGACGATCCGGCGCGTGAGGCGATCAGTGGCTGGAACCTCCGACGACAACTGAGAACCTCGGGTTAGGGTCGAATCGTCACGGTGTGCGAGTGACGGATGAGGAGGCCGAGATGTCTGACGACGTCCGCAGCTGTGAATCCTGCGGGGAACCCCGGCTCTGGGGGCTCGAGCGAGCGCGAGCTCGCCGCCCTGCGCGCCGAGGTGGAGGCCTTGCGCGACGCAGCACGGGTCTCGCCACAGCGCGCGCGTGAGCTGGAGGCACGGGTGGCCCACGTCCAGACGAGCCTGTCCACCCTCTCGACGCAGAACGAACGGCTCGTGCGCACCCTCAAGGACGCGCGGGAGCAGATCATCACGCTGAAGCAGGAGGTCGATCGGCTCGCCCAGCCGCCGAGCACGTACGGCCTCATCATGGACGAGCCGGAGGACGGCGCTGTCGACATCCTCACCGGTGGCCGCAAGATGCGGGTGGCCGTGAGCCCCTCCGTCGACGCTGCCGAGCTCGGCCTCGGCCGCGAGGTCATGCTCAACGAGGCCCTCAACGTCGTCTCGGTGCACGGCTTCGAGCGGGTGGGCGAGGTCGTCACGGTCAAGGACAAGATCGACGACCACCGGGTCGTCGTCATCACGCACGGTGACGAGGAGCGGGTCTGCCGGCTCGCGAACCCACTGCTGGGTGAGCTCATCCGGGTCGGTGACTCGCTGACCCTCGACCCGCGGTCGAACTTCGTCCACGAGGTCATCCCCAAGCTCGAGGTCGAGGAGCTCGTGCTCGAGGAGATCCCCGACGTCGCCTACGAGGACATCGGTGGACTCTCGGGTCAGATCGAGCAGATCCGCGACGCCGTCGAGCTGCCCTTCTTGCACCCGGAGCTCTTCCGCGAGCACGCCCTCAAGCCGCCGAAGGGCGTGCTGCTCTACGGCCCGCCCGGATGCGGCAAGACCCTCATCGCAAAGGCGGTCGCCGCCTCCCTCGCGCGCCAGGTGGCGGCCCGCACCGGCAAGGCGATGGAGAAGAGCTACTTCCTCAACATCAAAGGGCCCGAGCTGCTCAACAAGTACGTCGGCGAGACGGAGCGGCACATCCGGTTGATCTTCCAGCGTGCCCGCGAGAAGGCCTCCGACGGCACCCCCGTCGTCGTCTTCTTCGACGAGATGGACTCGCTCTTCCGCACGCGTGGATCGGGCGTGAGCAGCGACGTCGAGACGACGATCGTGCCGCAGCTGCTTGCCGAGATCGACGGCGTCGAGCGCCTCGAGAACGTCATCGTCATCGGTGCCTCGAACCGCGAGGACATGATCGACCCGGCGATCCTGCGCCCCGGGCGCCTCGACGCGAAGATCAAGATCGAGCGTCCGGACGCGGAGAGCGCCCGTGACATCTTCAGCAAGTACCTCGTCGACACCCTCCCGCTGCACGAGCACGACCTCGCCGTCCACGGTGGCGACCGCGAGGCGACGGTCGAGGCGATGATCACGGCGGCCGTCGAGCGGATGTACTCCGAGATGGACGAGAACCGCTTCCTCGAGGTGACCTACCAGGGCGGTGACAAGGAGGTCCTCTACTTCAAGGACTTCAACTCCGGCGCGATGATCCAGAACATCGTCGACCGGGCGAAGAAGCTCGCGATCAAGGACTTCCTGACCACCGGGCAGAAGGGCATCCGCATCGAGCACCTGATGAGCAGCTGTGTCGATGAGTTCAAGGAGAACGAGGACCTGCCGAACACGACCAACCCGGACGACTGGGCACGGATCAGCGGCAAGAAGGGCGAGCGGATCGTCTACATCCGCACGCTCATCAAGGGCAAGGACGGCACGGAGCCGGGTCGGTCGATCGCCACGGCCAACACGGGACAGTACCTCTGAGCCTCTGAGCCGCCTCGAGCCCCCTCCCGAGTCGTCCGAGCGCTTCCTAGCCCCCGACTCCGCCGTGTCCACGCACGGGCCCCCTCTCCGCACGGGCGCTCCGTATCACCCGGCGCTTCTCCGACTCTGACGGTCGGGCCGCGGCGCCGGGTCGTGGACGGACGAAGAGGGGTGTGATCGCGGTGGGTCTTCGCAACGATGAGGAGACGGTGGCGTCGCGCGACGAGCAGCGCCGGATCGGGCAGATGTCGGCCGCGAGCCGTCGCTCGATGCTCAAGAGGATGGGAGCTGCGGGCATCGTCACCGCGACGGGCATCGCCGTGGCGGACGTGACCGGCGCGGGGAGTGCGCAGGCCGCGACGGGCAACACGTTGCAGGTGGGGTTTCTCCACGCCGCGACGAACATGACCTACCTGCAGTACGGCACGAGCACGCCGTCCCTCGGCGCGTCGCTGACGACCGAGCGGACGCTCCTCTGGGGAGACAACCGCACGTCGCCCCAGGCCAACGCCAACGGCATTCGCGGGGATGGCAAGGGACCCGAGGGTATGGGCCTGTGGGGGAACAGCGACTTCGGCGGCATCGGCGTCTTCGGCGGTGGCGGCATCGGTGTGCAGGCCAGTGGCTCGCGCGCGGCGCTGCAGCTGCTGCCGAGCGGGGCCGCGCCCCGTAGCCGTGTCGACGCGCACACGCGCGGTGAGGTCGTGCACGACGTGAACGGCGACGTGTGGGTCTGCGTCTCCGCCGGTAGCCCGGGCACGTGGCGCAAGCTTGCCGGCCCGAGTGCCTCAGGCGCCTTCCACGTGCTGAGCTCGGCTGTGCGAGCCTACGACTCGCGAACGACCGATGGGAAGCTCGTCAGCGGAGGTCAGCGCACCATCACCCTGACCGGGGTCCCGTCAGGCTCGTCGGCCGCCACGGTCAGTGTGACCGTCACGGGCACGACTGCAGGGGGCTTCCTCGCCCTCTTCAAGGACGGCATCGTCTACCCGGGCAACTCCAACCTCAACTGGTACGCGACGGGCCAGACGCTTGCGGTCACCACCGTGAGCGCGGTCAGCGACGTGTCGCGTCTCGTGGTGCGCGCCGGTGGCGGTGGTTCGACCCACGTCATCGTCGACGTGATCGGCTACCACAGCTGAGTCCGACGAGGACGGGTGGCCACTCGTCGTCTGACCCACGGGTGCGGGCACGGGTGGCCACCGGTGTTTGGCCACCGGCGGGGGTGGCCATCGGCGTTACGTCCGGGTGCGCCGCAGGAGCAGGGTCACGAGGGCGCGCCAGCCGATGAGGAGGAGCGCCAGCACGGCGGCCGCGACGCCGACGAAGCTGGGCGCCGTGCCGTGCCCGGTGGTCTGCCGCAGAACCATGCCGATGAGCACCGTGGCGAACCAGACGGTGATGCCCGGACCCACCTCGAGCGGCCAGGCGCCGCGCAGCACCCGCACGACGGCCCAGCCCACGAGCGTGCCGACGAGGAAGGGCCACGCCGTCTCCAGCGCCCCGACGGCGACGCCGGACTCGTCGTGGCTGGCTCGGCCTGCCGCAGCGAAGACCACCACGAGCAGCACGTCGACCACGAAGGCCACGGGCGGGCGCCGCACCAGGGCGAGCGTCTCCCTCATGCCGGCGTCATGACGCGTCGAACGGCAGCCTGGCCTGCGGCGGCGCGTGCGTGGGGTCGACCCCCTCGAAGAGCGAGCTCACCGATCGACCGTGGTGGATCCGGCTGATGGCCTCCGCAAAGAGCGCGGACACCGATCGGACGGTCAGCTCGGGCCAGTTCGGCGGCGGGGGGACCGTGTCGGTGGTGACGACCTCGGTGACGAACTCGTGCCCGCGCAGGCGCTCGACCGCCTTGCCGGAGAACAGCCCATGGGTGCACACGATCGAGGCCTCGGTCGATCCGGCGTCATTGAGGCGTTCCATGAGCTCGAGCATCGACCCGCCGGTGGCGATCTCGTCGTCGAGGACGATCGCCCTCCTGCCGTCGACGTCACCCACGATGGAGTCGATGACGACGCGGTCGTCCGAGATCCGCTGCTTGGAGCCGGCGGCGACGGGCAGGCCCAGCAACCGGGCGAACTGCGTCGCGACCTTCGCGTTGCCGAGGTCCGGGCTGACCACGATGCAGTCGGTGAGGTCGGTGTCGCGGTAGTGGTCGGCGAGCACGCCGATCGCCGTCAGGTGGTCGACAGGCGTCGAGAAGAATCCGTGTACCTGGGGCGCGTGCAGCGCCATCGTCAGCACCCGGTGCGCACCGGCGGTGGAAATCATGTCAGCGACAAGTCGACCACCGAGCGAGATGCGTGAGGCGTCCTTCTTGTCCGAGCGCGCGTAGGCGTAGTGCGGCATGACGGCGGTGATCTGCGCCGCTGAGGCACCGCGGGCGGCGTCGATCATGAGGAGGAGCTCCATGAGGTGCTCCTGCGTCGGTGGGACCAGGGGCTGCACGATGTAGACGTCACGCTGGCGGCAGTTGGCGAGCAGCTGCGCCTGCAGGCAGTCGTTGCTGAACCGCTTGATGTCGACGGGCGACCGGCTCACCCCGAGGTGGCTGCAGATGCGGTCGGCAAGCGCTGGGTGAGCCGACCCGCTGAAGACGACGACATCATTCACTTCGGGCCATCCCTTTGGGGGTTTCGCGTGCGCTTCGAACCCTAGCCGACCGCCAGCCGACACGGGACCGTGAGCCCGTCCGGCCTTGCGCTCTGTCAGTGTTCTGCCCCGTTCTGCCATGGCGATGGCCCCCGCTGCTGGAGGGCCGCGCGCGCCAAGAGACGGCGGCGCAGCAGCAGGTCCCACGAGCTGCTGGTCGTCACGCGGCGCAGTCCGGCACTCCGCACCGGGCGCCTCGCGCGCGCGCCTCGCCCAGTCAGGCAGGATGAGGCTGTGTCCAGCACCGACGCGCCCTCGAGGAGCGACCCCCACGACGCCGCGGACAGCGTCCCGGCGACCGAGGTCGTCGACCCTGCCGCGGCCGTCGAGGTGGTCGAGCCACCCATCCCCGACCGCGTCCGACGTCCCGCCGACGCCATCCGCCTCGCCGTCGTGGCGCTGGTGCTCGTCCTCGGCTTCGTCCTCGCGGACCTCGCCGTGGGCACCCGCGGTGCCGTCGAGCAGGACCTCACGGAGGCGACGAGCGGCCTTCCGCGGGTGCTGCTCACCGTGCTCGGGTGGCTGAGCGGCCTCGGCGCCGTGCTGCTGCCGATCGCCGTGGGCGCCGACCTGCTCGTCCGCCGCCGCCCCATGCAGCTGGTCCAGGCTCTCGGCGCGGCGGTCATCGGGGGAGTGCTGGTCATCATCTGCGTCGCCCTGGTGACGACCGGCCACGGCGGTTTCCTCACCGACGTCCTGTCGCGGCCCACCGTCGACGGCCAGAGCCCACCGCTCGACATCGTCGTCGTCTCGATGATCGCGCTGCTCACCGTCGCGGACATCGCGGGTCGCAAGTGGATCTCTCCGATCGCGACGACCGTCGTGGTGGCCATCGTCCTGACGACGTTCCTGTCGGGGCTGATCACCCTCACTGCCCTGCTCTGCTCGGTGCTCCTCGGCTGGCTCGTCGGGCTCGCCGTCCGGCTCGCGTTCGGAGCGGTGTCGACCCGCCCACCCGGGGTCGACGTGGCGCGCGTGCTACTGAGCACCGGTGTGCCGCTCGAGCGGCTCGAGCTCGTCGACGGCAACGCCGCCGGAGACAGGCGGTATGCCGGCATGACCGCGAGCGGCACCGTGGACGTCCACGTCATCGACCGGGACACCTTCGGCCTCTCCTCCGGCCGCCGGCTGGTCCGCGCGCTACGCCTGCGCAGCGGCTTCTCCCGCCCACCCGCTCTCACCCTGAAGGCCGAGCTCGAGCACCGTACGCTGATGGGCCTGCTCCTCGCGGACGCCGGCATCCACGCGCCGCGTCCCGTCGCCGTCTCAGAGGTCGGGCCGTTCGCAGCCGTCATCGCCTACGTCGAGCCCCAGGGCGTCACCCTCGACCAGGTCGACGACCTCGACGACGAGGCGCTGGCCCAGGTCTGGCGCCTCGCCTCAACGCTCGGCCGGCGCAGGATCGCCCACCGCGGTCTCAGCCCGCAGGCCGTCCTCGTCGACGGCGAGGGCCGCGCCGGCCTGAGCACCCTCGGCTCCGGTGACCTCGCCGCCGACGACATCACGCTGCGCATCGACCTGGCGCAGCTGCTGACGACCGTCGCGACCGTCGTCGGTCCGGAGCGCACCGTGGCATCGGCCGTCGACGCGCTCGGCCAGGAGTCCGTCGTCCGAGCCGTGCCGGTGCTGCAGTCGGTGGCGCTGACGCCGGACACCCGCGCCGCCCTCAAGAAGCACAAGGGGCTGCTCGGTCATCTCCGCGACGAGGTCATGGCGCTGCGGCCGTCGACCGAGCAGCTGGCTCCAGTGGAGCTTCGTCGCGTGACGCTGCGCTCCATCGTGACCCTGATCGGCGGCGTCGTCGCCGGATACCTCGTGCTGACCCAGCTCGCCCAGATCGAGCTCGGCACCGTGTTCAGCAACCTGGAGTGGGGCTGGGCCGCGGCGCTCGTCGGCTTCGCCATCCTCACCTTCGCGGGGGCGTCCATCGCGCTGTCGGGTGCCGTGCAGATCCACCTGCGCTTCGTTCGCACCTACATGACCCAGCTGGCCGTCGCGTTCAGCGGCCTCGTGGCTCCGGCAGCAGTCGGCAACATCGCGCTCAACACGCGCTACCTGCAGACCTCCGGCCTGGCGCCTGCCGTCGCCGGCGCAAGTGTCGGGGTGGCCCAGGTGGCCCAGTTCTGCTCGTACTTCGTGCTGCTCGTCGTCGCCGGTGTGCTCGCAGGCACCGGTCCGGCGGTGTCCTTCCGCCCGTCGCCGGTGCTCGTCGCCGTCGTCCTGGCCGTCGTGATCATTGCCATCGCCCTGCTCGCGGTCCCCAAGGTCCGCGCCCTCCTGACCGAGCGAGTGCTGCCACAGGTGCGCTCGGCGGTGCCGCAGGTCCTCGCCACCTTCCAGCACCCGAAGAAGGTCGCGCAGCTGCTCGGCGGAGCCCTCATCCTCGACGTCTCGTTCGTCGCGTCGCTGGTCTGTGCGACCCGGGCCTTCGGCTCCGATGCCGCGATCCCGGCCGTTGCCGTCGTCTACTTCGCCGGCGCGATCATCGGCTCTGCCGTGCCCACGCCCGGCGGACTCGGTGGCATCGAGGCCGCGATGTCCGCCGGTCTCATCGCCATCGGGGTGCCGGGAGCCATCGCGGTCCCGGCCGTCATCCTCTACCGCCTCGCGACCTACTGGCTGCCGATCCCCTTCGGGTGGTTCTCGCTCCACCGGCTGCAGAAGCTCGGCGCGATCTGAGCGCGGTCACACGGCATACGGACTGGCGAGGAGCCCTCCGACAGCGCCGGTTATCGTCCTGACCATGACGGTGCGTCGGATCATGGGGCTCGAGACCGAGTACGGCATCTCGGTGCCCGGCGACCCGACGGCCAACCCGATGTTCCTGTCGGGGCAGGTCGTCAGCGTGTATGCCGCAGCGCAGGGAATCCGTTCGAACCAGTCGAGCTGGGACTACGCCTTCGAGGACCCGCTGCGTGATGCCCGTGGGTGGCAGCTCGACCGGCAGAGCGCGGACCCGAGCCAGCTCACCGACGTGGAGGACCCGACGCTCGCCAACGTCGTGCTGACGAACGGGGCGCGCTACTACGTCGACCACGCCCACCCGGAGTACAGCTCGCCCGAGGTCACGTTGCCGCGCGACGCGATCGTGTGGGACCGGGCCGGCGATGCGATCGCGCTCGAGTCGGTGCGCCTGCTGGCCTCGCGTCCCGGCCAGTCACCGGTCAACCTCTACAAGAACAACGCCGACGGCAAGGGCCAGTCCTACGGCACCCACGAGAACTACCTCATGCCGCGCCGCACCGCGTTCCCCGACATCGTGCGCCACCTCATCCCGTTCTTCGTGACGCGACAGGTCGTGTGCGGGGCAGGGCGCGTCGGCCTGGGTGTCGACAGCAGGGGAGCCGGCTACCAGATCTCGCAGCGCGCGGACTTCTTCGAGACGGAGGTCGGCCTCGAGACGACCCTGAAACGCCCGATCATCAACACCCGCGACGAGCCGCACGCCGTCGCGGACCGCTACCGCCGACTGCACGTCATCATCGGTGACGCGAACCTGCTCGACGTCGCCGGTCTGCTGAAGGTGGGCACGACCTCGCTCGTGCTGGGCATGATCGAGGACGGGCACCTCACCGACGACTGGTCGGTGCGCCGTCCGGTCGCGGCGCTCCAGGCCATCTCGCACGACCCTGGCCTGACCACCAGCGTCGAGCTTGTCGACGGGCGCGTGATGACGGCGATCGATGTGCAGTGGCTCTACCTCGAGGCCGCCCGCCGGTGGCTTGACCTGCGCGGGGACGACCCGGAACCCGAGTCCACCGGGCAGGTGATGGCCCTGTGGGAGGACGTGCTGACGAGACTCGGCCGGGACGTCATGTCGTGCGCCGGAATGCTCGACTGGGTGACGAAGCTGCAGCTGCTCGAGGGCTTCCGCGCCCGCGACGGCCTGAAGTGGGACGACCACCGGCTCGCCGCAGTCGACATCCAGTGGGCCGACGTGCGGCCGGAGAAGGGCCTGGCGCACCGGCTGCGCGATCGCGGGCGCACCGTCGACCTGGTGACGCCTGACGAGGTCCGCGCCGCACAGACGACACCCCCGGAGGACACCCGGGCATGGTTCCGCGGCAACTGCGTGCGACGGTTCGGCGCCGAGGTCTTCTCGGCGAGCTGGGACTCCGTCGTGTTCGACGTGCCCGGTCACGCGAGCCTGCAGCGGGTGCCCATCCTCGAGCCGGAGCGAGGCACCCGCGCGCAGATCGGCGCGTTGATCGAGGAGAGCAGCGATGTCACGGCGCTGCTGCGTGGCCTCGCAACTCCGGACTGACCAGCGACCAACTGCCGCCGTGCGCCAGCAGCGCCGCCGGCCGCTTCGCACAGCGGGGTGCCCCTGCTTCGTCGAGCCCACGGGTTAGGGTCGGGGGAGAGGGTCACACGCGCCAGGAGGTAGTCATGCCGGGTCAGGAACACGCAAAGCCGCAGCGCCGGGACGATGAGGTGCCGGACGCCCCGGACGCGCCGCCGGGGCCGCCCGCTGGAGCCGCCGTCACGGAAGGTCTGACCGACGACATCGACAGCGTCCTCGACGAGATCGACGGTGTGCTGGAGTCCAACGCCGAGGAGTTCGTGCGCGGGTTCGTCCAGAAGGGCGGAGAGTGACGGCCGACCCCCGGGGGCGCCGCCTCGACGACGCCTTCCTCGCTGCCGGCAGCTCGTCCTTCAGCGACTTCGTCGGCGCCTACCGCCCCGAGCTGCTGCCCTCCGGTCGCAGGCTGCCGTCCGGGTCGAGCATCGAGGCGCCCCACGGCACCACGATCGTGTCGCTGCTCTTCGACGGCGGCGTCGTGATGGCCGGTGACCGCCGGGCGACGATGGGCAACGTCATCGCCAACCGCGACATGGAGAAGGTCTTCGCTGCCGACAGCTACAGCGTCGTGGGGATCGCCGGCACCGCCGGCGTCGCGATCGAGCTGGTGCGGCTCTACCAGGTCGAGCTCGAGCACTACGAGAAGATCGAGGGCGCCATCATGTCGCTGGAGGGCAAGGCGAACCGCCTCGCCTCGATGATCCGCGGCAACCTCGCGCTCGCGATGCAGGGACTGACGGTCGTGCCGACGTATGCCGGCTTCGACCTCGAGAGCGACGCCGGGCGCATCTACTCCTACGACGTCACCGGCGGCTGCTACATCGAGGACGGCCACCACTCGATCGGCTCCGGCTCTGTCTTCGCCCGGGGGGCCCTCAAGAAGCTGTGGCGGCAGGGGCTCGGGGAGGAGCAGGCGGTCTCCGTCGCCATCGAGGCGCTCTACGACGCGGCCGACGACGACTCGGCCACCGGCGGCCCGGACCTCGGCCGCCAGATCTGGCCGACCGTCGCCGTCGTGGACCGGTCGGGGGCGCGGTTCGTCGCTCAGGCCGACCTCGAGGCGCACGTCCAACGCATCGTGGCAGCGCGACGCGACAACCCGGGAGGTGCCCGATGAGCATGCCGTTCTACGTGCCGCCCGAGCAGGTGATGAAGGACCGGGCCGACTTCGCGCGCAAGGGCATCGCCCGCGGCCGGTCGGTCATCGTTCTCGGCTACGACAAGGGCATCGCCTTCGTCGCCGAGAACCCTTCGCGCGCCCTGCACAAGGTCTCCGAGATCTACGACCGCATCGCGTTCGCGGCGGTGGGTCGCTACAACGAGTTCGAGAGCCTGCGCGTCGCCGGCATCCGCTACGCCGACCTGCGGGGCTACTCGTATGACCGCACCGACGTCACCGCCCGCGCGCTGGCCAACACGTACGCGCAGACCCTCGGTGCGGTCTTCACGCAGGAGTCCAAGCCCTTCGAGATCGAGATCGTCGTCGCTGAGGTGGGCGTCGACCCCGACGGCGACCAGATCTTCCGGCTCACCTACGACGGCTCGGTGGCCGACGAGCAGGGCTTCGTCGTCATGGGTGGCGCGAGCGAGAAGGCTGAGGAGCGGCTGTCCGGGACGTGGCGCGCCGGGCTGCCGCTCGCTGAGTCGCTCCGGCTCGCGGTCGACGTGCTCGCCGCCGGCGACAACGGCGAGCGACGCGAGATCGGTGCGGCACAGCTCGAGGTCGCCGTGCTCGACCGGGACCGTCCGCGCCGCACCTTTCGGCGCATCGTCGGCCCACTGCTGACGGCCCTGCTCAGCGCCGACGACCCCACGGCCGACGCGCCGAGCACCGACGAGGGGCACCCCGGCCATCCGGAGGTGCTGAGCGGTGACATCGGCCCCGACTCGCCGGGCGAGTCGCACCCCATGGTGTGATCCTGCTGGTCGACGGCTGGGTGAACGACGGGTCGACGGCCGGCTCGGCGCCTGGGTCGAGGGCCGCGCCCGTTGGGGTGGACGGCCTTGTCGATGATCGACGCCTCAGTTGGCCGAGGCCTCCATGCGGTGGGTGCCCTGCTCACGGGAGGACGAGGCGCTGGGGCCGTCGGGGTCGTCCCCGCCATCGTGCGCGGCGTCGGCGTTCGACTGCTCGCCCTCGCCCTTGCGGCTGATGTCGCCGTTGGGTCCCTCCTGGCCGTGCTGCGTGGCGGACTGCTCCTCCTCGTCGGCCGGGGCGTCCTGCTCCTGCTGTTGTGTCTGGTCGGGACCGTCGGACTGGCTCGCGTCCCGTGCCGCTGACTGCTGCTGCTCGTCCGGAGCCGAGGGCGAGGACTGCGGGCTGGCCGTGCGTTGATTGCCGAGGGCGTCGGCCAATGCACCGTCATCGAGGGTGGAGAGCATCGTGCGCACGTTGGCCAGCTGCGCCGTGATGCTGTCGCGGTGGGCGGTGGCGGCGGCGAGCTCGCGCTCGGACTCCTCACGCACCCGCGAGGCCTGGGCGCGGGCCTCCGAGACGATCTGGTCGGCCTGCGACTCGGCGGCCTCGAGGATGCGCTGGGCCTCGGCCTTCGTCTCGGCCGCCTCCTGCGCCGCCTCCTGGCGCTGTGCGGCCGTGACGCTCTGCGCCTCGGCCACGATGGCCTCTGCCTCATGGTTGGCCTGCGCGATGATGCGCGCCGACTCCTCGTCGGCGCGGGAGCGGACCTGCTCGGCATAGGTGTTGGTCGTCGCCTTGAGCTCGGCAGCGGCCCGGTTGGTGCGCTCGCGGATCTCGTCGGCCTCGGCGGTGGCTCGGCGCCGCATCTCGCTGGCCTCCTCGTCGGCGAGCACAAGGATCTGGCCGATGCGCTGGCCGAGGTCACCGAATGTCTGCGCCGAGGTGGGCGAGCTCTGCCGGCGGAGCTCGGCCATGACGCGCGACTGCTGACCGAGCTGTCCCCGCAGGTCGGTGAGGGCGGCGTTGAGCTTCGTCAGCTCGACGCTGCGTTCGGCGGCGTCCTTCTTGGCGGCCTGCATGGTGCGGTTCTGCGACTCGATGAAGGAGTCGACTTCCTCGGGCTCGTAGCCACGGCGGGAGAGCTTGAAGTGTGGTTTGTCGATCATCTGTGTCCAATACAGGGGAGGGTGTGGAGGAACGGAGGCGGTGAGGGGTCGCCTCCCATTGTCGCAGCACCCCCTGCGGGCCGGGTTCGGGCCCGGATGAGCGGATGCCGCCTAGAGTTGCTCCATGGAACGGCGGATCTTCGGGATCGAGAACGAGTATGGCGTCACCTGCACCACGCAGGGGCAGCGGCGCCTCACTCCCGACGAGGTCGCCCGCTACCTCTTCCGCAGGGTCGTCGCATGGGGCCGGTCGAGCAACGTGTTCCTCGGCAACGGTGCGCGCCTCTACCTCGACGTGGGCTCCCACCCGGAGTACGCCACGGCGGAGTGCGACTCGGTGCGCGAGCTCGTCATCCAGGACAAGGCGGGGGAGCGCATCCTCGAGGGGCTGGTCGAGGACGCCCAGGGCCGGTTGCGCGAAGACGGAGTCGAGGGCGAGATCTTCGTCTTCAAGAACAACACCGACTCCGCGGGCAACTCCTACGGATGCCACGAGAACTACCTCTACGGCCGCTCGGGCGACTTCAGCCGCGTCTCCGACATGTTCATCCCGTTCCTCATCAGCCGTCAGATCGTCTGCGGCGCGGGCAAGGTCGTCACGACGGCGCACGGCGCCAGCTTCGCCGTGAGCCAGCGGGCCGACCACATCTGGGAGGGTGTCTCGTCGGCGACGACGCGCAGCCGCCCCATCATCAACACCCGCGACGAGCCGCACGCCGACGCGGAGAAGTACCGCCGCCTGCACGTCATCGTCGGTGACTCGAACATGTCCGAGACGACGACGATGCTCAAGGTCGGCGGTGCCGACCTCGTGCTGCGGATGATCGAGGCGGGCGTCGTCATGCGCGACCTGACGATGGAGAACCCCATTCGAGCGATCCGCACGATGAGCCACGACCCGACGGGCCGCGCGACGGTCCGCCTCGCCAACGGGCGCGAGTTGTCGGCCCTCGACATGCAGCGCGAGTACCTCGACAAGGCCCTGGACTTCGTCGACCGCGAGGGCATGGCCAGTGCCGACACCAAGCAGGTGCTCGACCTCTGGGGCCGCGCGCTCGACGCGATCGGCCTCGGTGACCTCGACGTCATCGACACCGAGATCGACTGGGTCATCAAGCACCGGCTCATCGAGCGCTACCGCGCGAAGCACGGCCTCGCGTTGGGCGACGCCCGCATCCAGCAGCTCGATCTCGCCTACCACGACATCAACCGCCGGCGCGGCCTGTTCTACCTGCTGCAGCGCCACGGCAAGGCGGCGCGCGTGGCCTCCGACGTCGAGATCTTCCAGGCCAAGGTGCGGCCTCCGCAGACGACGCGGGCCAAGCTGCGTGGCGACTTCATCCGGGCGGCGCAGGCACACGGCCGCGACTTCACCGTCGACTGGGTGCATCTCAAGCTCAACGACCAGGCGCAGCGCACCGTCTTGTGCAAGGACCCGTTCCGCGCGGTCGACGACCGTGTCGAGCGCCTCATGGAGACCATCGAGCGCTCGCCCTCCATTGCGCGACCGCTCTGACCGGTGGCTCGCGCCCGCTACGGACACCTGTGAGGACCTGTCCGGACGCTGTGGGACGCCACCGCGGGGAACTTCCGACCCGCCACCGCGGGTTAGAGTGTCGGGGTTTGCCGAGCGGACCCCGCCGTCCGCCCCCGATCCGAAAGTGCTTCCGTGCGCCTCTCCCGTCCCGCCCTGACCGTCGCCGCCACCCTTTCCATCGCCCTGCTGGGGGGCTGTGGCAGCACCAGCGCGCCCGAACTCGGCCGCCACGACCTCGGTCGCCCCGTCGATCGCCCTCAAGGCGGTGACCGCGAGCGGCGCCGTCGACCTCGAGACCGCCCCGAAGGTGGCCCTGGGCAAGACGCCGATCAGCTCCGCAGCCGTCGAGCGCAAGGTGCTGAACCCCGGCTCGGGCAACGCCGCCACCAAGCAGGACACCGTCCGGCTGCGCGCCCAGATCTACAACGGCACGAGTGGCAAGCTGCTCGACGACGGCTACGCCAAGGGCCGCAACGCCGAGGGCTACCGCCTCGGGCGCACTGACCTCATCGCCGGCTTCACCGAGGGCCTCCTCGGCGCCACCAAGGGCTCGCGGCTCGCCTTCACGATCCCGCCGGCCAAGGGCTTCGGCGCGCAGGGCAACACCCAGCTCGGCGTGGCTGGCACGGACACCATCGTCGTGGTGGCCGACATCGCCGACGTCCGCCGGGCGCTGACGCAGGTCGACGGCACACAGGCCGCCAGCCCGGCAGGCCAACCGACCGTGCAGTTCAAGAACGGCCCGACCAAGGAGCCGACCGTCACCGTGCCGAAGACAACGGCCCCGACCCAGACGAAGCAGACAACGCTCATCGAGGGCAAGGGCGCGACCGTCGCCAAGGGCCAGACCATCACCGCCCAGTACCACGGCGTGCTCTGGCGTGACGGCAGCGTCTTCGACTCCTCGTGGCAGCGCGGCGCGGCCGCCGACTTCCCGATCGGCGTCGGCGCCGTCATCCCGGGCTGGGACAAGACGCTCGTCGGCAAGAAGGTCGGCAGCCGCGTGCTGCTCGTCATCCCTCCGGCCGACGGCTACGGCTCGGCCGGCAGCGGCGAGAAGATCAAGGGCACCGACACGCTCGTCTTCGTCGTCGACATCCTCGACGCCTACTGAGACGCCTTCCGAGACGCCTTCCGAGACGCCTACTCAGCGGGGACCGTCCCCGCCCGGACGAAGGGAACCGCAGCATGGCACTCGACCCCGACCGCACCAAGCCAGAGATCGACTTCCCGGAGGGCGAGCCTCCCGCCGACCTGCTCGTCGACGACGTCATCGAGGGTGACGGGCGCGAGGCCAAGGCCGGCGACACCGTCCGGGCCCACTACGTCGGAGTGGCGTACTCCACCGGCGAGGAGTTCGACTCGTCGTGGAGCCGCGGCGCCCCGCTGGAGTTCCGCCTCGGCGTCGGCATGGTGATCCCGGGCTGGGACAAGGGCATCGAGGGCATGAAGATCGGAGGCCGACGCCAGCTGACGATCCCGGCGCACCTCGCCTACGGCGAGCGCGGAGCGGGCGCCGCCATCGCCCCCGGTGAGACCCTGATCTTCGTCGTCGACCTCGACGACGTGCGCTGACGGCCCGCTTCCCGGGGTCCGCTCGAGACGCGGGTGCGACGAGGGGCCGCGGCCCCACGGCACACCTGCGTCTGCGTCGGGTAGCGTCGGAGTGCCACCCGCCAGCGGCTCCCAGGAAGGTCGTCGATGAGCCCCGCGTCTGCCTCGGCCGAGAAGACCGAACGGCTGCTCAACCTCATCCTCGCCCTGAAGTCGGCGAGGCGACCGGTGTCGAAGCAGAGGATCCGCGAGGCGTTGCCGGCCTACGCTGCGGCGACGTCCGACGAGGCCTTCGACCGGATGTTCGAGCGCGACAAGGACGAGCTGCGCGAGATGGGCATCCCGATCAGCACGACGGTCATCGACGTCCTCTTCGATGACGAGGTCGGCTACCGCATCGACGCCAGCGAGACGAGCCTGCCGGCCATCAGCTTCGAGCCCGACGAGGTGGCGGCCCTCGCCCTCGCCGCGCGCGCGTGGTCCACCGCGAGCATCTCCGGCGCCGCGTCGGCCGGACTGCGCAAGCTGCGCCTCTCGGGCGTCGAGATCGACGAGTCGGTGGCAGCGGGCGCCGAGCCGCGCATACGCACGAAGGAACCGGCGTTCGAGGCGGTGCACGCGGCCCTGTCGGCGCTGCAGCCGATCACGTTCGACTATCGCAGGAACGACGGCGAGCTGACGACGCGGCACGTGCAGCCGTGGGCCCTCAAGAACTGGCACGGTCGCTGGTACCTCACCGGCTTCGACCTGGACCGCAACGACGACCGAGCCTTCCGGCTCAGCCGTTTCGAGGGGCCCGTCCGCAAGCAGGGCCGGCCCGGGTCGTATGCCGTTCCCGACGGCTACGAGCCGGACGTGGCCCTCGAGCAGCAGGCGACGGCGCCGGTCGGCACGGCCCGGGTGCGACTGCGCCACGGCCGCGGTCACACCCTCCGGCGACACGCCCTCTCCGTGACCGAGCTCGACGAGCGCTGGGCCGAGGTCGAGGTGCCCTACTGGCGCGGCTCGACGGAGCGCGACGTCGTCGCCCTGGGCCGGCACGCCGTCGCGGTGTCACCCCCGGAGCTCGTCGAGGCGGTCCGCGTCCACCCTGACGGCCGCTGCGAAGGCCAACGAGCAGGCGTCGGCATGAGCGCGGCCCGACCTGCCCGCAGGGCACCCGAGACCGCCACCCAGCGACTGGGACGGCTGCTCGACATGGTGCCGTGGCTGCTCCAGCACCGTGGGGCGCCGATCGAGGAGGTCGCTCTGGAGTTCGGCGTCAGCCCCGAGCAGGTGGTCGACGATCTCGAGCTGCTCTTCGTGTGCGGCACCCCCGGCTACGGCCACGCCGAGCTCATCGACGCGTCCTGGGACACCGGCCACGTCTACCTCGACAACGCCGACGACATCGCCGCCCCGATGCGCCTCACCCGTGACGAGGCCGTGACGCTCACCGCGGGGTTGCAGGCCCTCGGCTCGACCCTCGTCGGGTCGGACGTCGCCCAGCGCACACTCTCGAAGCTGCGCGCGGCCGCTGCCACCACCGTCGACAACGCCGTCGGGCGCATCGCGCTCGACCTCGACGACGGGAGCCAGCACCCCGCCATGGCCACCCTCAAGCAGGCCTTCGCGGCGGGTCGGCGGGTGCACCTGCGCTACTACGTCGCCACGCGCGACGAGTCGACCGAGCGCGACGTGGACATCATGCGCATCGTCAACCTCGACGGGCAGTGGTACGTCGAGGGCTGGTGCCACCGCGCCCACGGCGTGCGACTCTTCCGCCTCGACCGGATCGAGGAGGCGCACGTGCTCGAGGTCGACGGCACTCCGCCGGAGCAGGCGCACCCGCGTGATCTCGACGATGTCTTCGTGCCCGGCGAGAACGACCTCACCGTCGTGCTGGAGGCGAGCCGCTGGTCTGCCTGGATCGCCGACTACTACCCCAACGAAGGGGTCGTGCGGCGACCCGACGGCTCACTGCGGGTGACCCTCAAGATCGCCGACCCGGCCCTCGTACGCCGCCTCGTGCTGCGCCTTGGGGGAGAGGTGCGCGTCCTCGAGCCGCCGGAGCTCGCGTCGGCCGTCGTGGAGGAGGCCCGAGCGGCGCTTTCGGCCTACGACCCTCCCGCCTGATCGCCTGGATCATCATCGGGATCGCTGCGGCTCGCAGCGATTGCAGGGCAAGTGCACGGGTGACTCCCGGCAGTCCAACGTATGCTGGGGGACTGCAGCGAGGATGCTGCACAGACCCGGCCGCCCGGCCGGACTTCGACGAGGAGTGAAGACATGCCCAACTTGGGTGCCCCCGAACTGATCATCATCGCGATCGTCATCATCGCCCTGTTCGGATGGAAGAAGCTCCCCGACATGGCACGCAGTCTGGGTCGGTCCGCGCGCGTCTTCAAGTCCGAGGTCGACGAGCTGAAGAAGGACGGCAAACCCGGCGCGAGCACCGACGCCTCCCGCTCCACCGTCCCGGGTGACGTCGTCGACACGGCCGCCGAGGAGCGCCGCGTCGCCGAGGACCGCCTCGCCGACGCCGAGCGTCGTGCGGCCGAGGCCCGTGCCGAGGCCGACCGCCTCCGTGCCTCGAGCAGCACCTCCAGCACGCCCGGAACCGACGCGACGTCCGCCTCCGACGTCCGCCGCGACACGACGCTCTGAGTGGCGAGGCCACCGCGCCTTCCTCCGCACGGACGAACCTGAATGCCCTCTCTTCGACGCAAGCGTGACCCCGAGGGGCGGATGTCGCTCGGCGACCACCTCCGCGAGCTGCGCAACCGCATCACCATCGCCGGTGTGGCCATCCTCGTGGGCGCCGTCGTCGGCTGGATCTACTACGACCAGGTCATCGACGCGCTGACCCGACCGCTCAAGGAGCTGCAGGCGAGCCGCACCGACGGTGTCGTCAACATCAACTTCGGCGGCATGACGGACGCCTTCGCGCTCCAGCTGACGACGTCGCTCTTCGTCGGGGTGCTGCTCGCATCTCCCATCTGGCTCTTCCAGATCTGGGGCTTCATCGTCCCGGGGCTGACGAAGAGGGAGAAGCTCATCGCGCGGCTCTTCGTCGTCGCCGCGGTGCCGCTCTTCCTCGCCGGCTGCTTCTTCGCCTTCATCATGGTGCCCAAGGCCGTCGCGGTCCTGCTCGGCTTCACGCCCGAGGGCGCCTACAACCTGCAGGACGGCTCCCAGTACCTCAACTTCGTGCTGAAGTTCATCGTCGCGTTCGGTGGCGCCTTCCTGCTGCCCGTCTTCCTCGTGGCGCTCAACCTCGTCGGCGTGCTGCCGGCGAGGGTGATGCTCGGGAGCTGGCGCCCCGCGATCATGATCATCTTCGTCTTCGCGGCGATCATGACTCCCACCCCCGACGCCTACACGATGCTCTTCCTCGCGACCCCGATGATCGTGCTCTACTTCGCCTCCGTCGGGCTCGCCTTCGTCTTCGACCGGCGTCGGGAGCAGACGAAGCCGGACTGGCTGGACGTCGCCGACGACCAGGCGTCCGCCCTGTAGCGTTCGGGTGTGTCCCGCCCGTCCCAACGAGTCGCTCTGATCGTCAACCCGTCGGCCGGCAAGGGTGCGGGACGACGCATGGGCGAGCAGGCCCGCGCCGAGCTCGCGGCCCGGGGGCATGACGTGGTCGACGCGTCCGGACACGACTACGCCTCCGCCCGACAGCGAGCGGCCGCCGTGGTCGCGGACGGCGTCGACACGGTTGTCGTCGTCGGCGGTGACGGCATGGCTCACCTCGGCACCAACCTCGTCGCCGGCACCCGCACGCAGCTGCTCGTCGTCGCTGCAGGCACGGGCAACGACCTGGCGCGCAACCTCGGGCTGCCGATCCGCGACGCCGCTGCCTCGGTCTCCCTCCTCGACGGCGGAACCACCTGGACCATCGACGCCGGGCGGGTCAGCAACGAGGAGGCCGGCGAGCGGTGGTTCGCGGGCGTCCTCGGTGCGGGTTTCGACGCCGTCGTCAACGCGCGCGCGCAACGGATGCGATGGCCGCGCGGCCAGATGCGCTACAACCTCGCCATCCTGCGGGAGCTGCCCGTCTTCCGGGCCATCCCGTATGTCATCGTGCTCGACGGGCGGCGCCTCGACACCCGCGCGATGTTGGTCACCGTGGCCAACACGACCTCGTTCGGAGGCGGCATGAAGGTCTCCCCGGACGCGGACTTCACCGACGGGCTGCTCGACGTGATGATCGTCCACGAGCTGTCGATCGCGGCGTTCCTGCGGGTATTCCCGAAGGTGTACTCCGGCACCCACGTCAGCCACCCGGCGGTGGAGACGCCACCGGGCCGTCCGCGTGCGGTTGGAGGCGGACGGCATACGCTCACAGGCCGACGGTGAGTCCTTCGCCGACCTGCCCATCGAGGCCGAGGTCGTGCCGGGCGCTCTGCGAGTCGTCGCGCCTGCGCCGACGGGCGCCCAGACCGAGAAGGAGGTGGGGTCGTGATCGAGTCGTGGCCACAGCTGACCGAGTTCGCCGCCCAGCTGGACTTCCCGCTGGACGACTTCCAGATCGAGTCGTGCCGCGCCGTCGAGGAGGGCCGTGGCGTGCTCGTCGCCGCGCCGACCGGGGCGGGCAAGACCGTCGTCGGTGAGTTCGCCGTGCACCTCGCGCTGGCGACCGGCCGCAAGGCGTTCTACACCACGCCGATCAAGGCGCTGTCGAACCAGAAGTACGCCGACCTCGTGCGCCGTCACGGCTCGCAGCGCGTCGGGCTGCTCACCGGCGACGCCTCGATCAACGGGGAGGCGCCCGTCGTCGTCATGACGACCGAGGTGCTGCGCAACATGATGTATGCCGGCTCGAGCACCCTGCGCGGGCTCGGCTGGGTGGTGATGGACGAGGTCCACTACCTCGCCGACCGCTTCCGCGGGGCGGTGTGGGAGGAGGTCATCATCCACCTGCCGCCGGATGTCAGCGTCGTGTCGCTGTCGGCGACGGTGAGCAACGCCGAGGAGTTCGGGGCGTGGCTCGGCGAGGTGCGCGGCGACACCGAGGTGATCGTCTCGGAGCACCGGCCCGTGCCGCTGTGGCAGCACATGATGGTCGGCCAGACGATGTTCGACCTCTTCGTCGAGCAGGTCGACGGGCAGGTCGACGAGCCTGGCTTCGACGCGGACGTGCCCGCCGACGTCGCGGCGGCCGGTGGCGCGCGCCCGTCGTCGCCCGGGTTCGTGCCCGTCACCGTCAATCCCGACCTGGTGCACGCCATCCGCGGCAACGAGGGGCGCGGTGCCTGGGACTCGCACTGGGTCAGCAACCGTGGTGGCCGGCACAAGGGTCGCGGCAAGAACGGCTCCCGCGGCCAGGGACGACTGGGCCGGTGCCGGGCGGCGCGACGGTGGTCGCGGTGGACGGGCGGCGCCGCCGGTCGCGAGGTCCGCTCCGGTGGGCCGGGCGGGGGCGATGGTGGTCGTGGCTTCGCGCGAGGCGGGCGACCCGGCGGGGGAGCGAGCCGCTTCGAGGTCATCGACCGCCTCGAGCGCGAGGGCCTCCTGCCGGCCATCACCTTCATCTTCAGCCGCGCCGGGTGCGAGGCGGCCGTGAGCCAGCTGCTGGCCAGCGGCATGCGGCTCATCAGCGAGGACGAGGGGGAGCGGAACCGGCGTGTCGTGGAGGAGCGCATCCAGGGCCTGGCCGACGAGGACCTCTCGGTGCTCGGCTACTGGGACTTCGCCGACGGGATCGCCCGGGGCTTCGCCGCGCACCACGCCGGCATGCTGCCGACGTTCCGCGAGATCGTCGAGGAGCTCTTCACCGAGGGGCGCGTCAAGGCGGTCTTCGCGACCGAGACGCTCGCCCTCGGCATCAACATGCCCGCGCGGACCGTCGTGCTCGAGAAGCTCGTGAAGTTCAACGGCGAGAACCACGTCGACATCTCGCCCGCCGAGTACACCCAGCTGACCGGGCGCGCGGGTCGTCGCGGCATCGACGTCGAGGGCCACGCGGTCGTCCTCTGGAACCGGGGGCTCGACCCCGCTGCCGTGGCCGGCCTCGCCTCGACCCGCACCTACCCGCTCCGCTCGAGCTTCCGGCCGACGTACAACATGGCCGTCAACCTCGTGCGCCAGTTCGGGCGCGACAGCGCGCGCGAGATCCTCGAGACGTCGTTCGCGCAGTTCCAGGCTGACCGCGCCGTCGTCGGCTTCGTGCGCACCGTGCGCCGCAACGAGGAGGCCCTCGCCGGCTACGAGGAGTCGATGCAGTGCCACCTCGGTGACTTCCGCGAGTACTCGGCCCTGCGGGACGAGATGCGTACGCTCGAGCGCGACGGTGCCAAGCGTCGCTCGGCCAGCCTGCGTGAGGAGGCCGCGGGGTCGCTCGAGTCGCTCCGGATCGGTGACATCGTGCGCATCCCGGCCGGGCGGCACAGTGGGCTCGCCGTCGTCGTCATGCCCAACCGCGGCGGTCGCGGTGAGGCCGCGTCGCCGGCGGTCGTCACCGAGGACCATCAGCTGCGCAGGCTGACGCTCCACGACGTGCCGACGCCGCTGGAGCCGCTCGGCACGATGCGGGTTCCCAGGCAGTTCAACGCCCGCAACCCCAAGGCCCGGCGCGACCTTGCGGCCACCCTGCGCGCCCAGATGCCGCACGACCCGCCGCCTGCGCGTCGACGCGGCGACGTCGACGTGACCGACCCGACGGCCGACCGGATCGACGAGCTGCGGCGCCGGATGCGCGCGCACCCCTGCCACCACTGCCCAGACCGCGAGAACCACGCCCGGTGGGCCGAGCGATGGTGGCGCCTGCGGCGCGAGACCGACGGCCTCCAACGCAAGATCGACGGCCGGACCAACTCCGTCGCCAAGACCTTCGACCGGATCTGCGAGCTGCTCGTGGAGATGGGCTACCTCGGTGACGGCGGCACGACGGTGACCGCCGAGGGCGACCGGCTGCGCCAGCTCTACACCGAGAAGGACCTCCTCGCCGCCGAGTGCCTGCGCGAGGGTCTTTGGAAGCGCCTTGACGCCCCGTCGCTGGCCGCCGTCGTCTCGATGCTCATCCACGAGCCGCGGCGCGAGGAGGGCGGCCTCGCCCCGCGCTGGCCCACCGACGAGGTGCGCGAGTCCCACGACCGGATGATCGCGTTGTGGAGCGACCTCGAGGACGCCGAGGGTGCGCTCGCGCTGCCCCGCACGGGTATGCCGGACGCCGGGCTGGCGTGGGCCGTGCACCGGTGGGCCTCCGGCCAGCGTCTCGAGGACGTGCTGCGCGGGACCGACCTCGCGGCCGGTGACTTCGTGCGTCGATGCAAGCAGGTCATCGACCTGCTCGGTCAGCTGACCGACGCCGCGGACCCGGCGCTCGCGACGGTTGCGCGCACGGCGAGCGACAAGGTGATGCGCGGCGTCGTCGCCGCCGACCGGCTGGACTGAGGGTCAGGGCCTGAGGACTGACGCCGCTGAGGAGCAGGAGGCGCAGATGGACGAGCAGGAGGGCGCAGATGGACGAGAAGAGCACGGGTGTGACCGACGACGTCGACGTGACCGCGCTGGCGATCACCGTCACCATCCCCGAGAACCAGCGCTGGACGGACACCCGGCGCGGCGAGACCTACGCGCTGTCCACACTGACGGTGCGCCTGCTGCCCGACGGGCACCTCGCCGTCAAGGCCTACGGTCGCCCGGTCGCCGGTGGCCGGAGCAACTACGTGTCGTTCACCGTGCCCGACGACCCGCGACTTCGGGACGCTCGTCGCCCACGCTGCCGACCGGGCCGGCCGGCTGTGGGCAGGCCACCGCGGGCTACCGTGACGGCCGAGGAGGCTGGTCGGTCGTCGTCGCGCTCGACGACCTCGATCAGCTCACCGGACGGTGACGCGACCTGGCAGCGGTCGGCGATGACCGCCTGCCGAGGGGTGCCACCCATTCGCGCCGAAGTAGGACCGCTCGAGGTCGAGGCCGCTCGGCCCGGGTCACCCGATCCGCATCGCGTTGAGGACGCGGTCGAAGGACGACGTCAGCCCGTGCTCGAGGGCGAGCCTCGACATCAGCGTCGGGTCGGCCACCGACGTCGGTGCCGTCAGCTCGACGTCCGGCACCGCGGCGTCGCGGACGACCTCGACGACGCGCGGGGCCACGTCGAGGTAGGCCGACGCCGCCTCCAGCCGCGTGCGCTGGGCACCCTTGATGGCGGGGTCCCCGCCCTCGATCGCCGCCCGCAACGCCGCCAGGGTGCCGTACGTCGTGATGAGCTTGGCTGCCGTCTTCTCGCCGATGCCGGCCACCCCCGGCAGGCCGTCGCTCGAGTCGCCGCGCAGCACCGCCATGTCGGCGTAGGCGGCGCCGGTGCCGATGCCGTACTTCTCGGCGAGGAACGCTCTCGTCGACGAGGTCGGGGGAGCGGACCCCGCCCCGCGCGGTGTAGAGGATGCGCACGTGGTTGGCATCGTCGACGAGCTGGAAGAGGTCGCGGTCCCCGGTGACGACGTCGATCGGCATCGTGCCGCTGAACCTCGCCGTCATCGTGCCGATGACGTCGTCGGCCTCGTGGCCGTCGATGCCCACCCGGGCGATGCCGAGCGCCGTGAGCGCGTCGACGATGATCGGCACCTGCACCGAGAGGGCGTCGGGCACCGTCTCGCCGTTGAGCGCCTCGTCACCGGGCTCGGCAACCCGGTGCGCCTTGTAGGAGGGGATGGCCTCGACCCGGAACGCGGGCCGCCAGTCGTTGTCCCAGCACGCGACGAGGTGGCTGGGCCGGCCCCGCTCGACGAGCGAGGCGATCATGTCGAGGAAGCCCCGCACGGCGTTGGTCGGCACTCCGCTCGGGCCGATGACCTCGGGGACCCCGAAGAACGCACGGAAGTAGAGCGACGCCGAGTCGAGGAGCAGCAGGCGCTGGTTGGGCATGCGCCCGAGACTACCGACGAGTGCACTGTGCGTGGTCGCGGTGCCCGCTCGGCAGAAAGCCTGACGACGGTGTCGACGGGCTGTTGACGGTGTCGACGGTTGGCGACGGTTGGCGACGGTTGCCGACGGGATGGCGACGCCCTGGCGAGCCGACTGCGTACCGGCATGGAAGATCATCCCGCAGCACACGACGGTCTGGTCTACCCTCACGCGCATGGAGGATCTCGACCGCCGCCTCGTCGGCCTGCTGCTCGCCGACGGACGGATGAGCTATACCGACCTCGGCAAGGCCACCGGGCTGTCGACGTCTGCCGTGCACCAGCGAGTGCGCCGCCTGGAGGAGCGCGGCGTCATCACCGGCTACACCGCCACCGTTGCGCCCGAGGCCCTCGGCCTCTCGCTCACCGCCCTGATCTCGGTGACGCCCTTCGACCCGAGCGCCCCCGACGACGTGCCGCATCGGCTGGCGCACATCGGCGAGATCGAGGACTGCCACTCCGTGGCCGGTGTGGAGAGCTACATCCTCAAGGTCCGCGTCGGCACTCCGAGCAACCTCGAGGACCTCCTCGCCCGGATCCGATCCGCCGCCAACGTCTCGACGCACACCACCGTCGTTCTCTCCACGCCGTGGGAGGGCCGCAGCGCGTCCGCCACGCCGCGCGAGCCTTCCTGACCGCCTTCGCGCGCCCGCGTTGTCTCAAGGTCGCCCGATCGGCGCGCGCACCGCGTGGGTGAGGGCGGCAAGGTCGCCCGGCGCCAGCTCGACGTCGAAACCGCGCCGACCGCCGGACACGAACACCGTCTCGTGTCCGTATGCCGTCTCGTCGAGCACCGTCGGGAGCGCGCGCTTCTGCCCCAACGGGGAGATGCCGCCGACGACGTAGCCCGTGCTGCGCTCTGCTGCAGGGGGATCGGCCATCGTCACGCTCTTGACGCCCAGGGCCGACGCGATGGCCTTGAGGTCGAGCCGACTGGTCACCGGGACGATGCCCACGGACAGTCCACGGCCCGTGTCGACGAGCAGGGTCTTGAAGACGCGCTCCGGGTCGACCCCGAGCACGACGGCCGCCTCCAGCCCGAAGCTCGACGCCGAGGGGTCGTGCTCGTAGGGGTGTCGGACGTAGGGCACCCGCGCCCGGTCCAGGGCCAGCGTCGCCTGGGTCGTGGGTCCCTCGGCGTCCCTGCGCGAGCGTGCCATCGGTGGCGGTGGAGTGGACGGCGAGTGGTGGCAGGCGCTGGCGGGCTCGTCAGACGAGCTGCGACTCGGAGACGGCGCGGCTCGTGGCGGCCAGATCGGTCGTGTCGGCGAGCAGGGCTTCCTGGTCGACGGACGTGTGCCACCACTGCTGGCCCGACTCGGGCAGCGTGTAGATCGGGTCGTAGTAGACGTACTCGCGCGACAGCGCCTCGGTGTCGTCCCCCTCGATGGAGGTGCGGTAGTTCTTGCGCCAGTACGAGATGCCGCGCTCGGTGTCGTACTCCTCGACCTGGTGCACCCAGCGCTTGCCGACGAAGGGCACGTCGCAGACGATGCGCGGCGTCGAGAAGCCCGGAAGGTAGCCCATCATCGAGTGCTGGAGGTGCTGAGCCTCGGCGAGCGAGAGCCGCCAGTGCTCGGCGAACGGGATCATGTCGCACATGTAGAAGTAGTACGGCGTGATCTGGGCGCCGTCCGCCAGGCCGAAGCACAGGTCGAGCAGCTGCTCCGTCGAGTCGTTGACGCCGCGCATCAGGACGCCCTGGTTGCGCACGTCGCGGATGCCGGCGTCGAGCATCGCCCGCGACGCGCGCGCGACCGACGGCGTCAACGACTGGGCGTTGTTGACGTGGGTGTGGATGGCGAGCGACACGCCGCGCGCGCGTGCCTTCGTCGATACGCGAGCCACGCCCTCGACGACGTCCTCGGCGAACCAGTGCTGCGGCAGGCCCATGAGCGCCTTGGTGGCGAGCCGGATGTCGCGGATGTTGTCGATCTCGAGGAGCGCGTCGATGAACGACTCGAGGTTCTTCCACGGCATGTTGGCCACGTCACCGCCCGAGACGACGACGTCTCGCACGACGGGCGTACGGCGCAGGTAGTCCAGCATGGCGGCGTACCGGTCGACCGGCTTGAGGTCGAACTTCAGCTTGGCCACCTGCGGCGTCGAGTTGCCGACGAGGTCCATGCGGGTGCAGTGCCCGCAGTACTGCGGACAGGTCGGGAGCAGCTCGGCGAGCACCTTGGTGGGGTAGCGGTGCGTCAGCCCCTCGGCGACCCACATGTCGTGCTCGTGCAGCGAGTCGCGCGAGGCGTGCGGGTGCGAGGGCCAGTCGGCGCGTCGGTCGGAGAAGACCGGGAGCATGTAGTTGCGGACCGGGTCGGCGTAGAAGGCCTCGGTGAAGTCGTGGCCGGGCGAGGGCATCGCGGCGTCGCCCGACCCGATGCCGGGCACCATGGTGTTGAGCATCTGCGGCGGCACGAGCATCGACATCGTGGCGCGCTCGGACTGGTCCCTCGCGAGGTCGTCGTAGAAGCGCTCGTCGAGCAGGTCGCCCATGAGGGCTCGCAACTGCTTGATGTTCCTGACAC
Organism: uncultured Actinomycetota bacterium; assembly: GCA_963816385.1. Classification (GTDB taxonomy): domain Bacteria; phylum Actinomycetota; class Actinomycetes; order Actinomycetales; family Dermatophilaceae; genus CAWFKL01. The sequence continues at coordinate 258,679 of CAWFKL010000005.1, read as the reverse complement.
AGTTGACCCGCTGCCACTGCGCGCTGTCCCAGTCGGCCTGGGTGACGCCGGCCCACCCCGGCAGCCGCGTCCAGTCCGGCTCGACCAGCTCGTGGCGGCGGTACTCGTACGGCTGCTCAACCATGCCCATGCGCGCCACAGTAACGTCCAGCATGGGTCGGCTCAAACATGTCCATACCACGGATTGGTGAAGATCCGGCAGGTGCACGCCTATGCTGACGGATGATCTGCGCTCCAACAGCTACCGAGACAGAAGGATCTGTGAACGTGTCGGACCCGCTGCCCGCCGGGGCGGACCTGCCCGCCGCCACCCGCGTGTCGTCCTCGCTCGCGTCGCGACGCTCGTCGCCGGTGGGCCTGCACCGCGTGCTCGAGCCCACGGGGGACGGGGTCACGCTGCCCCAGGCCGCGCGTCGACTCGACGCCGCCGGCGAGCTCTGGCCGGACGAGGTGCGCATCGCCGTGCAGACCCTCAACCTCGATGCCGCGAGCTACCGCCAGCTGGCGCAGAAGCACACGACTGCGGGTCGGGTCGACGGTGTCGCGGTGCGCGACGAGGTGCTCGACATCGTCGCGACCCGCGGCAAGATGCAGAACCCGGTGACCGGCTCCGGGGGCATGCTCATCGGCACGGTCGACGCGGTCGGTCCCGAGAGCCCGCTCGGCCTGGCCGTCGGGGAGCGGGTGGCGACGCTCGTCTCGCTCTCGCTGACCCCGCTGCGGATCAGCGACGGCCTCGCCCGGTGGGACGGACTGTCGGAGCAGGTGCCCGCATCGGGCCACGCGATCCTCTTCGGCCGCAGCATCGCCGCGCGGCTGCCCGACGACCTGGACCCGCACCTCTCGCTGATGGTCATGGACGTCTGCGGCGCGCCGGCCCTCGTCGAGCGGGTGGTGCAGGAGCATGCCGCGCGCGGCAGAGGCCGACCGTCGCCGTCCTCGGGGCGGCGGGCAAGTCGGGCACCCTCTCCCTCGCGGCCGCCCGGATGGCCGGTGCCGCGCGGACCATCGGCGTCGTCCCGATCGAGGCGGAGCGCGCGCTGCTCGAGCCCACCGGCCTGGCCGACGCCGTCGTGCTCGCTGACGCGCGTTCGCCCCTGGGGCTCTCGGCAGCCGTCGAGTCGGCGGGCGGGCCGGCCGACGTCACGGTCGTGTGCGTCGACGTGCCCGGGTGCGAGCAACCGGCGATCCTCGCGACCGCTCAGGGCGGCACCATCATCTTCTTCAGCATGGCGACGAACTTCGCGGCCGCCGCCCTGGGTGCCGAGGGACTGGCGGCTGACGTGCGGATGATCGTCGGCAACGGCTACGTGCCGGGTCACGCCGACCTGGCGCTGCGATCTCGTGCGCGACGTGCCGGCCGTGCGCGCCCTCTTCGAGTCGCGCCTCGCCGCGGAGAGCTCGCGGAGCTCGCGCATGAGCCGGCCGCAGCCTCTCGTCGAGCTCGACCCCGCCGTCGTGCGCCGGGCCCGGTCCCTGGCCCGCAAGGCCGCCGCGCCGGTCGTCCGGATCGCGCAGCGCCACACGACGGTCTCCGTCGAGCGCGCCACCCTGCGCCTCGCCGGTCTCTCCGGCGCCGACCACGAGCGGGTGCCGTGGGTCAACCACCTCGTCACGGCGGTGCGCGACGAGGTGGGGCTCGAGCACGGCGTCACGACGCCCGTCTACGACGCCCTGCTGCGGGGTGAGGCGCCAGACCTCACGACGCTGGCCCAGAAGGCGGCGAGCGGCAACGTGTCCTTCCGGCTCCCCGCCGGCCGCGAGGCCCAGGCCGCCCGACGGGCTGCGGCGAAGGGCGTCGGAGTGGGCCTGCGCACCATCGACCGCTCGCGCGCCACGCGCGACCGGCTCATCAGGCGGCACGGCGATCCCAGGACCCGTCCCTGGATCTACCTCATCGTCGCGACCGGCGACATCCACGAGGACATCCCGCAGGCCAAGGCCGCGGCTCGCGAGGGCGCCGACGTCATCGCCGTCATCCGCTCGACCGGCCAGTCGCTGCTGGACTACGTGCCCGAGGGCGCCACCCGCGAGGGCTTCGCCGGCACCTACGCGACGCAGGAGAACTTCCGGCTCATGCGAGCCGCCCTGCGACGAGGTGAGCAGGGAGCTGGGGCGCTACGTGCGGCTGACGAACTACGCATCGGGACTGTGCATGCCCGAGATCGCGGCACTGGCCGGCATGGAGCGTCTCGACATGATGCTCAACGACTCGATGTACGGCATCCTCTTCCGCGACATCAACCCGATCCGCACGTTCGTCGACCAGCGCTTCTCACGGCAGGTGCACGCCCGCGCGGGCATCATCATCAACACCGGCGAGGACAACTACCTCACCACCGCCGACGCCGTCGAGGCAGCACACACCGTCACCGTCAGTCAGCTGCTCAACGAGTGCTTCGCCAAGGAAGCCGGCCTCGAGGACTGGCAGCTCGGCCTCGGCCACGCGTTCGAGATCAACCCCGAGCTCCCCGACAGCTTCCGCATGGAGCTGGCCCACGCCCTGCTCGCCCGACAGCTCTTCCCCGACGCGCCCCTGAAGTGGATGCCGCCGACCAAGCACATGACCGGCGACGTCTTCCGCGGATACCTGCTCGACGGCTTCTTCAACCTCGTCGGCGCGATGACCGGCCAGGGGATCCTGCTCGTCGGCATGATGACCGAGGCCGTCGTCACGCCGTTCCTGTCCGACCGCGACCTCGCCCTGCAGAACGTCCGCTACGTCATGAACGCCGCGAGCGGGCTCACCGAGGACTTCCATCCGCCACGCGACGGCTTCATCCAGACCCGAGCGCGACAGGTGCTCTCCGAGGCGGTGGAGCTGCTGGACCGGATCGTCAGCGACACGGACGCCGCGGGAGACGCGCCCCTGCTCGCAGCCATCGGCGACGGCACCTTCGGCGCTCATGAAGCGGCCCGCCACGGCCGGCAAGGGACTCGACGGCGTCGTGGAGCGAGCCGACGACTACGACAACCCAGCCACGACGGCCCTCGACGCAGGCGTCCCGGCAGCGGCGCGGAAGGGTGAGAAGCCTTGAGCAGCAGCATCATCCGGCCCTACGGCGACACCACCGGCGACGGCATGGTGCAGATGTCCTTCACCCTGCCGCTTCCTCACGACAAGCTGGCCGAGGGGGCGGCGCTGCAGCTCGCGCGCAGGATGGGCCTGGACCCCGCCCTGCTCGTGCACGCCAAGGCGATGGGCCCGCGACTACACCTTCTTCGTCGTCTACGGCAGCTCGACGCACCTGGTCGACCTCGACGAGGTGCACGTCGTCGAGCGCGAGTACCCGCTGCTCAGCGCCAAGGACGCCAACCTGCTCATCCGCAAGCAGCTGCGTCGCAAGCTCGTCGTCGTCGGGGCGTGCATCGGCACCGACGCGCACACGGTCGGCATCGACGCGATCCTCAACATCAAGGGCTTCGCCGGCGAGAAGGGCCTGGAGTACTACCGCGAGATCAAGGTCGTCAACCTCGGCGCCCAGGTCCTCGTGCCCGACCTCGTCGCACGCGCCCGGGCCGAGAAGGCCGACGCCGTGCTCGTCAGCCAGGTCGTCACCCAGAAGGACGCCCACATCCACAACACGACCCAGATGTCCGCCGCCTTCCGTGAGGCCTACCCCGCGGGGGAGGTGCCGGTTCTCATCGCCGGCGGACCGCGCTTCGAGGAGGGCTCCGAAGCGACCCTCGGGGTGGACCGCATCTTCGGGCGCGGCACGACGCCCGGCGAGGTCGCCAGCTACCTCGTGCACGCCATGACGGAACGGAAGGGGCGATGACGGTGAGTGACCCGGCTGCGGCAGCAGGCACGAGGCGGCGCACACGGGCGGAGGTCGGACTGCGCGTCGTCCACCGGCGCTATGTCCCCTACGCACACGCCCACTACGCCGGCAACCTCGTCGACGGCGCCTACTCGCTGGCGGCCTTCGGCGACGTCGCGACCGAGATGTGCATCCGCACCGACGGCGACGAGGGGCTCTTCGCCTCCTACAGCGACGTGCAGTTCAAGGAGCGGATCAAGGCCGGGGACGTCATCGAGATCAGCGCCGAGATCGTGCGAGTGGGGGAGCGGTCGCGCGAGCTGGACTTCCAGGTGCTCGTCGTCGGTCGCGGACATCCCGAGCGCAGCGAGTCCTCCGCCGCGATGCTCGACCCGCCCGTCGTCGCCACCACGGCGCGCGGCACGGTCGTCGTGCCCTGACGGCCGACGGGCGCGCGCCGAGTCAGCCCGAGCGCCCCACGGTTTCGAGGTGCCCGGCCACCCGGCATACGGTGACCTCGTGCGTCGTGACCGTGGGCAGCGAAGCGAGCTGGTGGCCCGGCTCGCCGTCGCCCTCGGCGGCGGTGGCCTCCTCTGCCTCGCCTTCCCCACGTTCGACGTGTGGCCGGCGGCGCCGCTGGCCATGGCGCTACTCGGCGTGGGCAGGCACCGGGCGCGGCGCGTGGCGAGGGCTGCTGGTCGGCACGGTCTTCGGACTGGCGTTCTTCGTGCCGACCCTCAGCTGGTCCGGTGTCTACGTCGGTGCCCTGCCGTGGATCGCCCTGGCGACCCTCGAGGCGCTCTTCGTCGGTCTCGCCGGCGCCCTCTACGGCTGGCTGAGCAGGACGGGGCGTGTGCGCCCGCTCGCCTTCGCGCTCGTCTGGGTCGTCAGCGAGGGCCTGCGCGCCAGGGCGCCCTACGGCGGCTTCCCGTGGGTCAAGCTGGCCTTCAGCCAGGCCGACGGGCCCGTGGGACCGCTCGTCGCGCTGGGCGGCGCACCATTCGTCGGCTTCGTCGTCGCGCTCGCCGGCGCCCTGCTCACGCTCGCCTTCCAGCGCCTGGCCGCCTCTCGGCGTGACCCGCCTCACGGCGGGTTCCGGTATGCCGTCGGCGCGCGTGGCACTGCCGGTGGCCGGCTGCGCTCCTGCTGGGCGCCGCCGGCCTCGCCGTCCCGCTGCCCACCGACGGGCAGGCGGCGCAGTTCCTCGGCGTGCAGGGCAACGTGCCGACGGCAGGGCTCGACTTCAACGCCCAGCGTCGGGCCGTCCTCGACAACCACGTCGCCGCCACCTGGCAGGCCCAGGTCGACATCGACGCCGCACGGGCCGCGACGCCGGACCTCGTCGTGTGGCCCGAGAACGCCTCGGACATCGACCCGGTGCGCAACGCAGACGCTCGGGACGAGATCCGCTCGACGGTGAACCGGCTCGGCCGGCCGCTCGTCGTCGGCGGGCTGCTCGAGGAGCCGCCGGGGCAGGTCTCGAACGTCTCGCTGCTCTACGAGCCGGGCAAGGGCATCACCGATCGCTACGTCAAGCGTCATCCGGTCCCGTTCGCCGAGTACATCCCGAACCGGTCCTTCTTCCGGATCTTCAGCGAGGAGGTCGACCTCGTCAGCCGCGACTTCGTGGCCGGCCCCTCGGTGGGCGTCTTCACCGTCACGGGGACCAAGGGCCAGCAGATCCGCGCCGGAGTGGCGATCTGCTTCGAGGTCGCCTACGACGACATCGTGCGCGATGCCGTCGACGCGGGCGCCAACGTCCTGCTCGTGCAGACGAACAACGCGACCTTCGGCTACACGGCGGAGTCGCCGCAGCAGCTGGCCATCAGCCGGATACGTGCGATGGAGTTCGGCCGGTCTGTGGTGCACGTCTCCACGGTCGGGCAGAGCGCGCTGATCACCCCTGATGGAACTGCCCATCAGGTGACGTCGTTGTTCACACAGGCCCTCGTTCGCGGGGACCTACCATTGCGGGACGCCATGACCGTGGCGACCAGGTTGGGAGAGTCTCCCGAGTGGGTGGCCGTCGGCGCCCTGCTCGTGCTGGTGCTCCTCAGAATCAGGGCCAGCAGGACGAGCAAGGCCACCGTGACGACGACGAAGGAAACGCATGAGCGTGACGCAGCGTGAGCCGGTGACGAGCGTCGCCGTGCTCGTCCCGACGTACAACGAACGGGAGAACCTGCCGGGGATCGTCGCACGCGTGCGAGCCAGCGTCCCCACGGCCGACGTCATCGTCCTCGACGACAACTCGCCCGACGGCACCGGCGGCGTCGCCGACGAGCTCGCTGCCACGGACCCGCAGGTGCGGGTCGTGCACCGGCCGCAGAAGCAGGGCCTCGGCCAGGCCTACCTCGCCGGCTTCGCCATCGCCCTCGACGAGGGATACGACGCCGTCGTGGAGATGGACGCCGACGGCTCGCACCAGCCCGAGCAGCTACCGGACTCCTCGCCGCGCTCGCCGGCGCAGACCTCGCGATCGGCGCGCGCTGGATCAAGGGCGGCGAGGTGCGCAACTGGCCGCTGCGTCGCAAGGTCCTCTCGGTCGGGGCGAACGTCTACACCAAGGTCCTGCTCGGCATGCACGTCAACGACGCCACGGCTGGCTACCGGGCCTATCGCACGACGGCGCTGCGCACCATGGGCCTGGCCGGCGTGGAGTCGCAGGGCTACTGCTTCCAGATCGACCTCACCCTGCGGGCCGTCCGTGCCGACCTCACCGTCGTCGAGGTGCCGATCACCTTCATCGAGCGCGAGGTCGGGGTGTCGAAGATGGGCAGGGAGATCGTCCGCGAGGCACTGACGAGCGTCACGATGTGGGGGATCGAGCACCGCGTGGGCCAGCTGCGCGGCCTGCTCGGCCGCCCCCGTGGACGCGAGACGGTGGGCGAGCGGTCATGACGTCGAGCCCGGCTCCCCAGCGACGCGGGCTGCGCCCGACGAGGATCGCGGCAGCGCTGTTCCTGCTGGTCCCGATCATCGAGATCATGGTCATCATCGCCGTCGGCCACGCGATCGGTGCCTGGCCGACGTTCCTGCTCCTCGTCGCCACCTCGGCGCTGGGAGCGTGGCTCATCCGGGGCGAGGGTGGCCGCGCTTGGCGAGCGCTGGGCCAGGCGCTGGGAGACGGCCGGATGCCCGCGCGTGAGCTCGCGGACGGCGTCGTGGTGCTCGTCGGTGGCACGTTGCTGCTCGTCCCCGGCTTCGTCACGGACGTTGCCGGCCTGCTCCTCGTGCTGCCGTTCACCCGGCCAGTCGCCCGGTCGATGCTCGAGTCGGTCATCGGCCGTCATCTCGTCGCCCAGGTAGACCTGCAGCGCGGCCCGACGGTGACCGAGCGGCCCGCCTGGGAGCAAGCCGAACCGCCTCGCGGGCCCCGGCGCTCGGAGTCGAGTGACGAGGTCGTGCAGGGCGAGATCATCGACGAGGACTGAGCGGAGCGACCCCGCACCCGCCGCCACCGGACGGCATACGTGCACGGCATCGCGCGGAGGGCGTCGGCGACCGAGGGACGCGGGCTCGGGGACGACGAAAAGCCCGCCTCCACGAACAAGGCGGGCTGATCGAAGCGTCTTGCGGTGGGTCAGGCGGTCTTGCGCCGTCGCGGCTTCTCTCCGCGGGACTCGCGCAGCAACGTCAGGCGCTCCTCGAGGAGCTCCTCGAGCTCGGGGATCGAACGACGCTCGAGCAGCATGTCCCAGTGCGTGCGGACGTGCTTGACGGGCTTGGCATCAGGCTCCGGGCCCCCACCCTGCAGCTTTGCGTCGAGGCCGCAGCGGCACTCCCAGGTCGGCGGCACGTCGGCCTCGACCGAGAACGGGAGCTCGGTGCGGTGTCCCTGCGCACAGACGTAGACGGTGATCTGCCGCTCACTGGGGACGACGTTCTCGTCCGACTCCATGCTCCTCGACCCGAGGTTGGAACCGCGTAGTGCTCGATCGGCCATGTGGACTCCTCCAAAACTCCTGCCACTGGTCGACACCAGTTCTGGTGTCCTACCCTCACAGACGCTTGAACGAGCGAAACGGCTCGGTTGTTCCCGTGGTCGTGGCGGATTGTAGACGCCCTCAGACGACGGCGGGCACCGGGTTGCCGGCCTCCTCGATGCCGCGACGCATTTGCACCCGGGAGAGCAGGTAGCCGCCGACGACGAAGAAGACGATGAGGCAGATGATGGCCCAGCGGTAGCTGTGGGTGAACTGGTAGACGAGGCCGAACGTCAGGGTGCCGAGCCAGCTCGTGCCGCGCTCCATCGCCTGGTAGAGGCTGAAGTACTCCGCCTCGCGGCCGCGAGGGATGAGCTGGCTGTAGAGCGAGCGGGACAGGGCCTGCGTGCCGCCCAGGACGAGCCCGATGAGCAGCCCCAGGCCGAGGAAGACCGCCAGGGACTTCGACGGGGTCGCGAACGCGACCACGACCACGACGGTCCAGAGCGCGATGCCGTAGAGCACGGTGCGCCAGCGCGCCGATCGAGGCCGCGATGCGCCCGGCGAGCCGGGCGCCGAAGAACGCGACGAACTGCACGAAGAGGAAGACCCCGAGCACCGTCGACTCGGCGAAGCCCAGCTCCTTGCTGCCGTAGACGCTCGAGCTGCCGATGACGGTCTGGATGCCGTCGTTGAAGAAGAGGTAGGCGATCAGGAAGGTCAGCGTCTGGGGGTAGTGCCGCAGGTCGCCGAACGTGCTGCGCAGCTGGCTCATGCTGCCCCGAACGACGCCGGCCTGGCGGTCCACCGGTGTCGCGACCGTGCCGGTGAGGTGGCGTAGCCCGAGGTACGGGATGACGGTGAAGGCGGCCCACCAGATCCCGGCCGAGAGGATGCTGATCCGCGTGGACATCGCCCGGTCGAGGCCCAGCTGCTCGTGGAAGAGGTCGAGCGCGAAGTTGAGGGCCAGGAGCGTGCCGCCGCCGAGGTAACCGAAGGCCCAGCCCTTGGAGGACACCCGGTCGCGCTCGTTCTCGTTGGCGATGCGACACAGGATGGAGTCGTAGATGACCAGGGACGCCCCGAGGCAGATGCCGGCCACGACGACGAGCAGCGCGCCGAGCTGCCAGTTCGTGCCGGCGACGAAGAACATCAGGCACGCGGCGAGGGCTCCCGCCCAGGCGAAGGCGGCGAAGAGCCGGGTCGGTCGCGGGCTGCGGTCGGCGACGGCACCGACGAAGATGAGCACGATGGCCGAGACGATCGTCGTGAACGTCACCGTGAAGAACCACAGGCTGCCGGGTGCGACCGGGATGCCGAGCACCGACAGGTTCGTCGTGCAGTCGGCCCCGTCGGCCAGATCGGGGCACGCCGCAGCCTCGGCGACCGTCGTGAGGTAGGGGCTCATGAGCACCGTGGCGGTGGTGGTGACGTAGGCCGAGTTGGCCCAGTCGTACCAGTACCAGGCGCGCTGCTCCCGAGTCTCCGGGCGCGCTTCGTTGACGACGACGGACGACATGCAGGGACTGTCCCACATGGCTGCTCGGCGCGGGGTGGGAGCGGTCAGGAAACGCCGACAGGGGAGCCGGGATCGCGTGCCGGAACCCCTGGGCCCCGGCAATCATGGACGGCGTGGCCGCGCGGTCAGACGGCACCAGGCGGGGCTGGTGCATCAGGCGGGGCTGCGGCGTCGCGCGCGGCTGCGGCGTCAGGTGGCGCAGTGGTGCGGTCGGTGGTGGTCAGCAGCTCCCACGCCAGGCCGTGCGCGAGCAGGATGAGGCACACCACCACCAGGGCCGCCGCCTGCAGACCGGTGAGTCCGACGCGCTGTGCGAGCTCGGGCGCCACACCGAGCACGACGATGACGAGGTAGAGCACGCCGACGAGCCAGCGGTGCCGACGGAACGGCCCGTGCACGCCCGGGTGCTGGTCGGCTCGGATGAGCCGGAAGGTCGACCAGGCACCGAGGAGCGCCACGAGGCCGAAGGTCGGGCGCCACAGACCAGGCTTGCCCGGATCCACCTCAGCGAAGAGGCCCATGACGCCGGGAAGCAGGAAGGTGGCGTACACGCCGCCGACGAGCCGCCGGGTCTCGGGAGAGTCGAGGAGCTCACGACGTCGGTCGACGGCCGACCACCACAGCCCGACGAGGGTGAAGCAGGTCGCGGAGACCACGGCGTAGAACGTGGACAGGTCCATGAGGCTCCTTCGGTAGGGCGCCGGTGAAGGCCGACCCGGCGTGTATGCGCGGAGGTGCACGCAAATCGTCCCACCGAGGGTCACATCGGAAAGCAATTTAGCCCTAAAGTATTGGGGTGGACACGTCGCGGGGGGATGAGGTCGACCGGGTGGTGCTGGCCTGGCACCGCGAGCGCCCCGACGTCGACGTGTCGTCGCTGAGGATCACTCTGCCCCTCACACGGCTCGTGGGGCTGCTCGCCGACGGCCGCGCCGCCGCACTGGTGGCGCACGGGCTCGACCAGAGCCACCTGGACGTGCTGGACGTGCTGCGCCGCAGCGGGCCGCCGTACCGGCTCACGGCCGGTGAGCTCTCGAGGCGCTGCCGGGTCACTCCCGGGGCGACCACCCAGCGGGTGCAGGCGATGGAGCGCGATGGCCTCGTCGAGCGGGTCCGCGAGGAGCCGGACCGCCGCACCGTGCACGTGCAGCTGACGCCTCTGGGCCGACAGCGCCTTGACGAGGTCTTCGGCGAGGTCATCGCGGCCGACGAGTCGCTGCTGGCCGGCCTGACGCCAGCTCAGCGCGGCGCGCTCGAGTCGGCGCTGCGCGGCTGGCTCGCCGCCGTGGGTTCGCCGTGACCTCGAGCCCGCCGCCGGGTCGCCGTGACGTCGAGCCCGCCGCCGCCGGGTCGCCGTCACATCTGCACCGACGGCTCGCACCGACCCCCGCCGCTCCAGCTACCCGTCGAGTGGCCGCGTCGTCACTCCGGCACCAGCCGCGGGCGGGTGCCCGGGTGACTGCGCGGCCACTCGAGTGAGCGGTGGCTGAACCCATAACGCCGATAATCGACATTATGTCATTTCACGTGGGTCGGCCCCGGCCACTCTCCCGGTCGTTGCCAGACGCGCTGGAGGGCTCGGTAGTCGAGGACGACGATGCCCTCGTCGGCGATGACGGCTGACGCCTCCGCGGACGTGATGAAGGCGTGGTCGGTGCTGCGCACTCGCCAGTCGTCGTCGGACTGGCGGGGATCCGTCCGGCGAGCGCTCGGGTGGAGCGCCCACTCGCTGAGCCCCTCGCGAAGGTTGCGCAGCAGTGACGCGAGGGTCGCCGACTTCGCGTCGTCGGGTTCGAGCGAGAAGCTGTCGAGGAAGTCGTTGTCAGGCACCGGCAGGCCCGCTTCTCGCAGTTTTGCGCGCGCCGGCTCGAGCCACACGCGCAACGCAAGACCGTGCTCGAAGGCGAGCCGCACCGCGAGGTCGCGGATGTCGTCGCGGCCGCCGTCGGCCAGGCAGTGGAAGTCGAGGTGCGTGGGCGCGAGGCCTGCGCGCAGGACCAGGTCGAGCTGCGCGCGGAGCTCGACCTCGACCTCATCGATGCGGGCGCGTTCGAGCAGGACGGACCGGCACGTCGGGCGTCGGCGTGAAGAGGTCCCCGGAGTCGTCGAGCAGGGAGCGGACGCGGCGAGGATCGGCGGCCGGGCCCCAGCCGGCGTCCACCCGATCCCGCACCAGGGTGAGGTGCACGCCGAACGGGACGTCGGGTCGCCTGCCAAGCCAGCTCATCGCCGCAACCGCGGCCGGCGCGGTCGCCAGGAGGCTGCAAGAGGTCGCGATCCCGTGGTCGATCGCCTCTTCGATGCCGGCATTGACGCCCTCATCCATCCCCAGGTCGTCGCAGCTGATGAGAAGCACGCGCGCCGCACGGTCGAAGCCGAGCAGCTCGCTCGAGCGGAGTCCCCCACCGTCGGCCGGCACCCTCAGTGCCAGTCGCTGATCTGCACGTCGCGGGGGGCGGGTGCGCCGGTACCCGTCTCGACGAAGGACTTGAGGCTCAGGAGGTAGGAGCCCCACTTGGTGCTGCAGTGGTGCATGAACTCGACCGGCTCCCGCCAGCCGGCATGCGTGAAGAGCACGATCGTGTAGTCGCCGTCCTGGCGCAGCCGCCAGTCGATCGTCGTGCCGATCCACTCCTCCGGGCCGTCGACGACGCGCCACACGACCCGTTCTGCGGGCTCCACCGCGACGACCTCCATGTCGAAGCCGCCCACCGGCGGGAAGCGGAACTCGAGCACTCCGCCGACCTGCCCGCTCCCGCTCGTGTCGTCGGTCCACCAGGCCGAGAGCCCGTCGACCGTCGTCAGTGCGTCGTAGACCTTCTCTCGGTGACGGGGTGACGACCCCGACCCGGTGCAGGATGTCGACCATCTCAGCCCTCCTCGCTAGCGTCTGCGCCTGTGGCCACGTCGCGCGCAGCGTCCTCCCGGCCGCGCTGGATCGCCTCGGCGATCCGCTTGATCCGCTGGAGTCGCGCATCCCATGCCGACCCGACCGATGACAGCTGGGCCACGGCGCGGGCCAGCTGGGCGTCGTCGACCCGGTAGCGCCTCTCGCGCCCAGCGGGTGTCGCCACGACGAGCCCGACCCGGTCGAGCACGCCGAGGTGCTTCGCGACGGCCTGTCGGGTGACGGGCAGTCGCTGGCCGAGGGTCGTCGCCGTGCCGTCTCCCTCCTGAAGGAGCAGGTCGAGCATCCGGCGCCGCGTGGGATCCCCGATGGCGGACCACAGGTCGTCGTCGACCTGCACGCTGGTGGCCGCGCTCACGAGCGCACCTGGAGCGTCTCGGCGTAGGGGGCGAGCCGCGGCAGGAAGAACTCCCAGCCCTGGACGTGCTCCCGGTACTGCTCCTCGAGGACCGCAACCTCCCAGCCCATCTCGCGGAAGCCGGTCTCGGTCATGTGCACGGTCGTGCCGCCCCGGGTGGGCCTCAGGTCGAACGTCACGATCAGGGAGTTCCCTTCTGTCGCAACCTGGTCGACCGGCTGGGTCCAGCGGAACGAGAACCGGTGCGGAGGTTGTGCGTCAACGACGCTGAACCCGACCACTCCCCCGCCCGCAGCCGGGTCACCGAAGGTGATGGACCCGGACGAGCCTGGCGTCGGTTCGTAGTCTGCGTCGTCCGGCCACCAGTTCCGCAGGTGCTCCGGGCTGCTCACGACCTCGTAGACGACCTCGGGTTGGGCCTCGACGAAGACTTCTCGCTCGATGGTGCCGTGTTCCATGACTACCTCCTGCAACGTTTGGTTGCACGTCACACTAGCGCGGCGGGGGTTCATGTGCAACCAGATGTTGCACATGCCGACTCACAGCCTGCGGCGTCGCGCCCGGGTCGGGCCGTAGCCTTGGCCACGATGCAGTGCGACTACTTCGACGCCCAACAGTGCCGCTCCTGTGCGCTCATGGGCGTGCCGTATGCCGTCCAGCTCGCAGACAAGGAGCGGCACTGTGCCGGCGTGCTGTCCTCCGTCGCCCCGGGGGTCACCTGGCTGCCCGCCTTCCCCTCGCGGGAGTCCGCCTTTCGCAACAAGGCCAAGCTCGTCGTGGCCGGAGTGGTCGGGGCGGCGACGCTCGGCATCGTCGACGGCGACGGGCGGGGGGTGGACCTGCGTGACTGTGGGCTGTACGAAGGCGGGCTGCACGAGCTGATCCCCCGGCTCGCCGACGTCGTGGACGACCTGCGCCTGGAGCCCTATGACGTGCCCGCTCGCCGCGGTGAGCTCAAGCACCTGATCGTCACGCACTCCCCCGACGGTGAGATCATGCTGCGCTTCGTCCTGCGCTCGCAGAAGCACGTGGCGCTGCTGCGTTCGCGCCTCGGCGCGCTCATGGACCGTTTGCCCGAGGTGGTCGTCGTGTCGGTGAACCTGCAGCCCGACCACAAGGCGGTCCTCGAGGGCCACACCGAGATCGTCCTCACCGAGCGGGCCGTCCTACCGATGCGCGTCGGCGAGATCAGCGTCGGACTCCGCCCCAACAGCTTCTTCCAGACGAACACGTGCGTCGCGGCAGGCCTCTACCGACAGGCCCAGGAATGGATCGCCGCGACGCGCCCGGCCGGAGTGCTCGACCTCTACTGCGGCGTCGGCGGATTCGCCCTCCACGCCGCCGCGCTCGAGCAGGCGGCCCCGGCGCGGGTGTTGGGCATCGAGGTGTCACCCGAGGCCGTGGCCAGCGCCCAGCACACGGCCGCTGCGACCCGGCCCGCGCAGCTGGCCAGCGGAGCCCTCTGCTTCCGCGTCGGCGATGCCACGGATGTCGCAGCGCTCGACCTCGCCGACGTCGCGACGCCTCAGGAGACGCTCGTCGTCGTCAACCCCCCACGGCGTGGCATCGGTCCGCAACTCGCCTCGTGGCTGGAGGAATCCGGCGCCGGCCGCGTCATCTACTCCAGCTGCAACGTCGAGAGCCTGTCCGCAGACCTCGCTCGGCTGCCCTCCTACGAAGCACGACAGGCGCGACTCTTCGACATGTTCCCGCAGACGGCCCACCACGAGGTCATGGTGCTCCTGCAGCGTCGGGCTACCGAGGCCTCCGAAGCGAGAGGACGACTCAGGCCATGACCGAGACCACGGCGAGCGCCTCGGGCTGCGGCGCGGACGAGTGGCGCGCCCCAGACGTCCACCGACCGGACGGTTCCCTCGTCGCCCCCGAGGCCGAGATGCTTCCAGCCATGCTGGCCTGGCACCGCTCCACCCTGCTGTGGAAGTGCTCGGGCCTCACGGCGGCCCAGCTCGCGGACCGCTCCATGCCACCCTCCGGCCTCAGCCTGCTGGGCCTGATCCGACACCTGCGCAAGGTCGAGCGCATCTGGCTGCGCACCCGCTTCGCCGGCGAGGACCTCGAGCCGCTTCACGGCTTCGGCGAGCGACTGGCCCTGGACTTCGACGAAGCCGACGCCGCGACCGCGCGCGAGGACTACGAGGCACTGCTCACGGAGTGGATCGAGGCGGATCGCGCCGTCGCCGGGCGAAGCCTCGACGATGTCGCCGACGCGGGTGACGGCCCGTTCTCGTTGCGCTTCGTCTACCTGCACCTCATCGGGGAGTACGCCAGGCACAACGGCCACGCCGACCTCGTGCGCGAGGGCGTCGACGGCGTCACGGGGGCCTGAGCCGTGGAGCCGGACAGCGACCTCGCAGGCAACGCCAGGGACGGCACGGGGGACGACGAGCGGCTTGCCCGGATCCAGCGACGATTCGCGGAGTTCGCGGCCGAGTATGCCGCCCTGCCGCTCTACTCGTCCCTGTGCCGTCACCTGGCCGCTGGACCAGGAGCTGGCCGGACTGCTCCTCGCGGCCCGACCTGGTCAGGCTCGGCCGGTGCTCTGGCTCGCGGCCGTGCACGAGCTCGTGCTGCGTCACCCGAGCTCGCCTGCAGCGCAGTGGTATCCGAGCACCGCGGGCCCCGACGGCCCCCGCGTGGGCGATCCCTGGCCCGATGTGCGGCGGACCGTCCTCGAACACCGCAAGGAGGTTGCTGACACGATCGCACGTCGGCGCACGCAGACCAACGAGGTCAACCGGGCCGTGCATCTCGGCGTGGGCCTCGCCGTCGCTGCTGCCGACTCCGCCGATCGACCGGTTGCCCTCGTCGAGCTCGGCGCCAGTGCCGGCCTGCTCCTGGGCCTCGACCGGTATGCGGTCGAGCTGACCGGAACGAGCGGGACCACGAAGCTGGGCGACCCCGCTTCGCCCGTGCGCTGCTCGGGCGAGGACCGGTCCGGAGTGGGGCCGCAGCTGAGGCAGCGCGGACTGGACCTGCCGCGAGTCGTCGGCCGGGTCGGGATCGACCTGGATCCCGTGCGGCTCGATGACGACGACGCCGTGCGCTGGTTGGAGGCGTGCCTGTGGCCGGACGTGCCCGTACGGGTCGAACGGTTCCGGGCGGCGCGAACGCTCCTGAGGAGCGACCCGCCCGTGGTCCTTCGGGGCGACCTCGTCGACGAGCTCGCGACCGCGGTGGCCGTCGCGCGGCAGCACTCCGGACCGGAGGCGCACGTCGTCCTGCTCAGCTCCTGGGCGCTCAGCTACGTGCCCAGCGAACGTCGCTTCGAGCTCGAGGAGGTCCTGCTCCAGCTCGCCCGGGAGGTCGCACATCTGTCGTGGTTGAGCGCCGAGCCTCCCGGCTGCGTGCCAGGGCTCCGGGGCCTCGCGGACCTCGCTGGCGACCGCGGGGGCACGGTCGTCGGGGTGCGGCGCTGGCGCGACGGCCGTGAGGTGCCGCCGCTGACCCTGGGGTCGTGTCACCCCCACGGCCAGTGGGTGGACCTCGACCTTCGCGAGCTGGACAGCTCGCCATGACCTCGACCCGACCGGGCAACGCAGTGCCGGACCTGGCGCTTATGGGAGAACCGAGCACTCAGCCGCCCGTCGACCCAGCGCGGCGGCATGGGCGTCGAGGGTGCGGAGCACGGCGGGCCAGGCGCCCGCGGCGTGAACGGCCTGCTGCGACATGAGGGCTCGGTGCATGGCCAGCACTGCCCCCTGATCCAGGCGACCGGCGCGATCTCGCCCGCTCCCCCGGCATCGAAGGACGCGAGCAGCCGGCTCTCGCCGCGGTCACCTCGCGTCGACCACCCACCAGGCGGCATACGGGCTCAGTGCCAGCTGGCCATCGGCACCGGCATAGACGGCGTGGCCGCCGATCGCGTCGACCGGCTCGAGGATGCCGGCGGAGGTGAGCAGGTCGAGGCCGACGTGGCGCCACTGCGGCGTCACGTTGTAGAGGCACACCATCGGGCCGCTGGGGTGCCCGCGCCGAATGGCGAGGATGCCGTCCTCGGTGTCCGGGATCACCTGGGTGGTGCCCGAGGCGTGCAGCTGCGGCAGGCGGGCCCGCACCCGCCCGAGGTGCGCGAGGCCGGCGAAGACGCGCCCGGCCCGGGTCCCGCGATCGCGGCTCCTCGCCGCCTCGGCCCAGTCCAGGCGCTCCCGGTGGGCCCACCGGTTGTCGTCCTCGTGACCGGGCTCGTCGCTCCAGTGCGGGTCGTTGGGCAGGCCGAGCTCGTCGCCACTCCACACGACCGGGATCCCACCCCAGCCGAAGATGATGGCGTTGGCGAGGAAGAGGCGGGCGATGGCGGCATCCTCCGCGACGGCGTCCGGCGCGTCGGAGAGACCGACGAGCGCGGCTGCGGTGCCGCTGATGCGCTTGTCGCCGGTGAGCGGGTTGTGCTGGAAGACGAGCCCCCGCGCCCAGGAGCCGGGGAAGTCGCCGGCATACCAGTCGGAGAGGAAGCGCCGGTGGTCCCAGCCGCCGAGGCCCACGGCGGCGGCGTCGCCGTCGTCGATGGCCCAGCCGATGTCGTCGTGGCACCGGATGTAGCAGATCCACGTGCCGCTCGGCGGCGTCGTCGGGAGCGCACCCAACGCCTGTCTGGCGAGGACCGTGCTGCCCGTCGCGAGCATCGACCAGACCTGCACCATGAGGCCGTTGTGGTAGGCGAGGTCGCTGACGCGGCCGGCGTGTCGGCCCTGGCCGAGGTACTGCACGAGGTCGCGGGGTCCGACGATCGCCTCGGCCTTGAAGGCGAGGGCGGGTGCGGCGATGCGAGCGACGGTCCGCAGGGCCTGCGTGACCGCATGCACCTCCGGCTGGTTCTGGCAGTTCGTGCCGAGTCGCTTCCACGTGAAGGCGATGGCGTCGAGCCGGAGCACCTCGACACCCAGGTTGGCGAGGTGCAGGACGACGTCGCAGAGCTCGACGAGGACGTCGGGGTTGGACCAGTTGAGGTCCCACTGCCACGCGTTGAAGGTCGTCCACACCCACGCGCCGAGGTCGGGGTCCCAGCTGAAGTTGCCCGGGGCGAAGTCGGGGAAGACCTCCGGCAGGGTGCTCTCGTAGGCGTCCGGCATCTGCCGGTCGGCGAAGACGTGGAAGTAGTCGCGGTAGCGCGACTCACCCGCGCGCGCCCGCTCGGCCCACGCGTGCTCACGCGCGACGTGGTTGAGGACGAGGTCGAGCACGAGCGAGACGCCGTGACCCCGCAGGGTCCGCGTCAGCGAACGCAGGTCCTCGACGTCGCCGAGGTCGGCCCGCACGGTGCGGTAGTCCTGCACGGCGTAGCCGCCGTCGTTGTCCCCTTCGCGCGGCTGGAGCAGCGGCATGAGGTGCAGGTAGGTGATCCCGAGGTCGCGCAGATAGGGCAGACGGCTCGGGATGCCGGCGAGCGTGTCGGCGAACCGTTCCGTGTAACAGGCGTATCCGAGCATGTCGGGTTGCTGCAGCCAGTCCGGTTGCAGCTGTCGGCGCTGGTCGAGGCGACGTAGCTCGGCCTCTCGTCCCCGGAAGCCGGCGATGGCGCACTCGACGAGGCGCAGGGTCAGCGCCGGCACGTCGTGGCCCGGGTAGAGCAGCGTGAGCGCGTCGACGAGGTCGTCCGACCACCGCTCGAGCCGCAGCTCGATCGTCTCGCGCTCGTGCGCGTCGAGGTCGACGAGCAGGGAGGACACCGACTCGGTCGTGGGTCCGGTGCGGGTGCTCATGGGCAGATTGAATCGCAGTGCGGCGCCCGGCGCGAGGGCGTCACTCGAAGAGGGACGGGTCGCCGGCGCCTCTGCGTGTGACGACCGGGTAGCCGTCGGAGAAGTCGACGACGGTCGTCGGCTCGAGCCCGCACTCCCCCGAGTCGATGACCGCGTCGACGAGGTGGTCGAGCCGGTCCTTGATTTCCCAGCCGTCGGTCATCGGCTCATCGTCGTCGGGCATGAGCAGCGTGCTCGACAGGATCGGCTCACCCATCGCGCGCAGGAGCTCGCGCACGACGGGATGCTCGGGGATCCGCACGCCGACGGTCTTCTTCTTGACATGCAGGAGGCGGCGAGGCACCTCGCGCGTCGCCGGGAGGATGAAGGTGTAGGGCCCCGGTGTGGCCGCCTTGACGGCCCGGAACACGGCGTTGTCGAGCTGGACGAGCTGGCCCATCTGGGCGAAGTCCGCGCACACGAGGGTGAAGTGGTGCGTGTCGTCGAGGTGGCGGATCCGCAGGATCCGGTCCTTGCCCTCCCGGTTGTCGAGCGAGCACCCCAGGGCGAAGCACGAGTCGGTCGGATAGGCGATGAGCCCTCCCTCACGCAGGATGGCCACCGCCTGGCCGATCGCACGCGGTTGCGGGTCGACCGGGTGCACGTCGAAGTACCTCGCCATGGACCCACCCTGCCATGCTGGCCGCATGGCACAGGACCAGGACACCTTCGTCATCAGCGACAACCCCGAGGCCGGGGCCTTCGAGCTTCGCGACGCGGGTCGGCTCATCGGGCTCGCGAGGTATGCCGTCGTGCCGGCCTCCGAGGGCAACGCCGAGCGGGTCGTCTTCTTCCACACCGAGGTGAGCAGGGCCTACGAGGGGCAGGGGCTCGCAGGTCGCCTCGCCGCCGCGGCGCTGGACGAGACGGTGGCGTCCGGCCGCACCATCGTGCCCGTGTGCCCGTTCATCAAGGTCTACCTCAAACGGCACGCGGAGTACGCCGAGCACGTGGCCAGACCGCAGCCGGCCGACCTCGAGGCCGTCGACCGCTCCGTCGACGGCTGATCCTCGCTCGAGGGACCGAGCGGCGTCCGGCAGGCCGGGGCCTCAGGAGCCGGCCGGGCGGTGCCGCAGCCGCACGAGCCGTAGCAGCCGCACGAGCACACCGACCGCCAGCACGACCAGCCCCGCGACGAGTGAGGTCACGGGCACGGCGAAGGCGAGCACGACGCACCCCACGAGCCCGACCACGGGCATGATGCGCGGGTAGCGGCGGTGGGGCGGTGTCTGAGTCAGGGCCGCGGCGTTGGCCACGGCGTAGTAGGTGAGCACGCCGAACGACGAGAACCCGATGGCGCCCCGCAGGTCGGTCACGAGGACGAGGACGCACACGACGACGGCCACGGTCACCTCGGCGACGTGCGGGACGGCATACCGCTCGTGCACGGCGGCCAGCGGGCGCGGCAGGTCACCTTCGCGAGCCATCGCCAGGCTCGTGCGTCCGATGCCGGCGATGAGGGCGAGCAGGGCGCCGAGCGTCGCCGCCGCTGCAGCGACGACGACGAGCACCTGCAGCCAGGGGCCGTTCGACACGGCTGCGGCGGCGTCGCGCACCGGAGCGCTGCTCGTCGCCAGCGCGTCGACGCCCAGTGTGCGCAGCAGCACCACGCCGGTCAGCGCGTAGAGCGGCACGACCACGGCGAAGGCGCCGAGGACCGCGCGCGGGATCGTGCGCGCGGGATCGACGACCTCCTCGCCGAGCGTCGCAATCCGGGCGTAGCCGGCGAAGGCGAAGAAGAGGATCGCAGCGCCCTGGAGCAGCCCGCCCACGCCGCCGGGCCCGGCTGAGGCCCCGGGAGCCACTGCACCGCCGTGGGCGACGATGGTCGCCAGCACGATCGCGAGCAGCCCGAGCACCACGGCGACGATGCCCCGGGTGAGCCGTGCGGTGCGGGTGATGCCGCGGTAGTTCACCGCCGCCAGCGCGACGACCGCGGCCACGCCGACGGGCTTCTGCCACCCTGCCGGCACGACGTATGCCGCGAAGACGAGAGCCATGGCGGCGCAGCTGGCCGTCTTCCCGATGACGAAACCCCAACCGGCGACGAAGCCCCACCACGGACCGAGCCGCTCGCGGCCGTAGACGTAGGTGCCGCCAGAGGTGGGGTACTGCGCAGCCAGCTGCGCCGACGACGCGGCGTTGCAGAACGCCACGACGGCGGCGACCCCGAGCGAGAGGAGCAGCAGCGTCCCGGCCGCCCGCGCGGCCGGGGCGAAGGCGCTGAAGAGCCCGGCACCGACCATCGAGCCGACGCCGATGACGACGGCGTCGCCGAGGGTGAGCCGGCGAGCGAGGCCCGCTGGTGCAGGCGAACTGCTCATGCCGAGCAGTCTGCCGTGTGAGCGGCCCGCTCGGGTGATCGGTCCTGCGGTCAGCCGTGGGCGCCGCTCAGCAGCGACTCGAACGGCGTCACGTCGGCGAAGGGATCCACCCGCTCGGTGCGCGGCTGGCCCGTGACGAGCCCGGCGAAGGCGCGCCCCGCTCGCTCGATCCGCTCCCCCAGCCGACCGGCAGCCGTGCTGCCCCAGTCCTCGCTGGCGGCGAAGACGGCCATCGGCGCCACGAGGGCACCGAGGTGCGCGAACAGCGGACGCAGGGCGTGGTCGATGGCGAGCGAGTGGCGAGCCGTGCCCCCGGTGGCACCGAGCAGCACCGGCGTGTCGCGCAGCGAGTCCTTCGGCAGCACGTCGACGAGCATCTTGAACAGTCCGCTGTAGGACGCGGCATACACCGGCGTGGCGACGATGACGGCGTCGGCCTCGGCGATCGCGTCGATTCTCACCTGCAGCTCGGGCGAGGCGAAGCCGGTCAGCACGTTGTTGGTCACCTCGTGCGCGACGTCGCGCACGTCGACGACCTCGACGACGACCTCGCGGGGAGCCAGGGCGGCAACGGTCGCCTCCGTCAGGCGGTCTGCGAGCAGCCGCGTCGACGAGGGCTGGGTGACGCCGGCGGTGATGACGGCAAGGTGGAACGTGGTCATCGGGATCCCTCCAGGGAGTGCACGGGGTCGGAGGCACCGGACGCGTCGGGCCCCTCGGGCGCGTTGGGCGCGGTGCGAGCGGCGAGCAGGCTTGCGTGCGTCGGGGCGTCGGGGACGTGCGCCGGCTTCAGGGCGGCGAACTCCTTGCGCAGGACGGGCACGACCTGCTCACCGAGGATGTCGAGCTGCTCGAGCACGGTCTCCAGCGGGAGCCCGGCGTGGTCGACGAGCCACAGCTGGCGCTGGTAGTCGCCGACGTAGTCGCGGAAGCCGAGGGTGCGCTCGATGACCTCCTGCGGGCTGCCGACGGTGAGGGGTGTCTGGCGGGTGAACTCCTCGAGGGACGGTCCGTGACCATAGACCGGGGCGTTGTCGAAGTAGGGCCGGAACTCCCGGACGGCGTCCTGGCTGTTCTTCCGCATGAAGACCTGACCGCCGAGACCGACGATGGCCTGGTCGGCGCTGCCGTGACCATAGTGCTCGAAGCGCCGGCGGTAGAGCTGGACCATCTGCTTCGTGTGGCTGGCCGGCCAGAAGATGTGGTTCGAGAAGAAGCCGTCACCGTAGTAGGCGGCCTGCTCGGCGATCTCTGGGCTGCGGATCGAGCCGTGCCAGACGAACGGCGGTATGCCGTCGAGCGGGCGGGGCGTGGACGTGAAGCCCTGCAGCGGCGTGCGGTACTTGCCCTGCCAGTTGACGACCTCGTCGCGCCACAGCTGGTGCAGCAGCGCGTAGTTCTCGACCGCGAGCGGGATGCCGTCGCGGATGTCCTTGCCGAACCACGGGTAGACCGGGCCGGTGTTGCCGCGACCCAGCATGAGGTCCACCCGGCCACCGGAGAGGTGCTGGAGCATCGCGTAGTCCTCGGCGATGCGGACCGGGTCGGTCGTCGTGATGAGCGTCGTGGAGGTCGACAGGATGATCCGCTCGGTCTGGGCGGCGATGTGGGCGAGGAGCACCGGCGGGTTGCCCGGAGCCGTGAAGGGCGGGTTGTGGTGCTGGCCCGTCGCGAACACGTCGAGACCGACCTCCTCGGCCTTCCTGGCGATGGCGACGGTGGCGGTGATGCGCTCGTGCTCGGTCGGCGTGCGGCCCGTCGTGGGGTCGGTGGTCACGTCTCCGACGGTGAAGATGCCGAACTGCATGGTTCCCAGCTCCTTGGTGATTGACGATTCAACCATACAACGGCTCGTGCTCTCACGGCATTCCCAGCGATGGAGCCGCGTGGCTCCGCCGCCGCGTATGCCCGCGCTACACCCGCTCGCCGCCGGAGAGCATCGCGTCGTGGCGGTGCCCCGTCGCCCGCGTGACATCCTGATCCGGTGACGGCCGACATCTCGCCCAAGGACCGCTTCATCACCATCTACGGGCGCAATCCCGTGCACGAGGTCCTCCTCGACGACTCCCTCACGGTCGACAAGGTCGTCGTCGCCGAAGGGGCCCGCGGTGATGGCGTCCGCGAGATCCGGTCCGCCGCCCGTCGCCGCGGTGTAGAGGTGCAGTCGGCCAGCGCGGAGCGGGTCAAGAAGCTCGCCGGCAACGGTCGCCAGGACCAAGGCGTGTTCGCCGACGTCGTCGCCCCGCGGATGCGCACCCTCCACGCCGCCCTCGAGGACGCTTCGCTGCGTACCGTGCTGGTCCTCGACGGACTCACGACCCCGGCCAACGTGGGCATGATCCTGCGCACGGCGACTGCGGCCGGCCTCGACGGCATCGTCGTGCCGCGTCGCGGCGTCGCGTCGATCGACCCGCTCGTCGTCAAGGCCTCCGCCGGCGTCGCGTTCCGCTCACCGATCCTCAAGGCCTTCACCGCGGGTGAGGCCGTCTCCTCACTCAAGGAAGCCGGTTTCCACGTCGCCGGACTGGACGCCGACGGCGACGATGACCTCTTCACGGCCCACCTGCCCGAGCCGGTCGCCTTCGTCCTCGGCAGTGAGACGGCGGGCCTCTCTGCCGACGTCGCGGCGCTCGTCGACACGTGGGTGGCCATCCCCATGGCCGCCGGCGTCGAGTCGCTCAACGTGGCAGCGGCCGCGGCGGTCGTGTGCTTCGAGCTCGTGAGGCGCGCCCGCGCGTGAGGCACGCCCGCGCGTGAGGCGCGCAGCCCGCGTCCCGGGCAGCGTCGGGGTCAGCGGCCCCACTTGGTCGCGAGGGTCCGCACGACGGTGATGTTGCGGGCCGTGCCGACGGCGCCGGTCAGCTTCTCGATCCGAGCGTTCGACAGCTTCGCTCCCTGCACCCCCGATGCGAGGAAGAGCACGACGTCCTTCCCGATGACCCGGGCCGCCTCCGTCGTGGAGTCGAACTCGTGCAGCTTCTTAACTCCGTCGGGGTCGAGGTCGCCCGTCATGAAGGTGACGTAGCGCCCGACCGCCGCTCCCTCGATCGGGCACTCGAGTGAGTCCGCTGCGGCGGCCACCTCCGTGAGCTGCGCCGGCGTCCGCACGACGACGGGCACGTCGAAGCCGAATCCCTCGCTGATCACGCGTCGTAGGTCCTGCTCCACCTTGGCGGCGCTGCGGGTCGAGCTGGTCACCCTGACGTTGCCACTCGCAATGTAGGTCTCGACATCGTGAAAACCGCTGTCGCGCAGGAGGTCTCGCAGGACCTCCATCTTGACCTGACGTTTGCCGACGTTGACGGCGCGCAGGAATGCGATCCACGTGGACATGTTCAGCCCCGCTGGTCGGGGCTGACGCAGGTGCCCCGGCCGACGAGCTCGACGCGACCACTGATGTGCACGCCTGCATCCGGGTCGATGGCCACGACCAGACGTGAGGGTCGCCCCGCTTGGGCACCTTGGCTGACGGCGACGGAGACGTCGCGCACGCCCTGGTTGACGAGCCAGCTGCCGAGGTTGGCGCACGCCGAACCGGTGGCAGGGTCTTCCAGCACGGCGCCGTCCTGGGTGTAGAAGAGCCGGGCCTCGATCGAGGTCGGTCCCGTCCAGGCCCAGACGTAGACGTGTGGTGGCCGCCCGGGTGCGCTCATGTGCTGCCCCATCAGCGTCGGGTCGGGACGGCAGCCGCGCACACCGGCCACCGAGTCGACCCGCACGAGGAGCTGCTCCACCCCCGCGTCGACCCAGAGCGCGTCGGAGCGGACGACGACGGAGGCGTCGATCCCCAGCGCGGCGGCGAGCTCCACGTGCGACGAGCCCACCTCGCGGGTGGAGGCGGCCGGGGCCGTGAGGCTCCAGCCGGAGCCGATCCGCTCGATGGGGATCTCGCCGGCCGGCATCGTCAGGGTCACCGCGTCGAGCTCCGTCGCACCGAGCCCCGCCAGCACGGCAGCGGTCCCGAGCGCAGGGTGGCCCGCGAAGGGCATCTCGTGGGCGGGCGTGAAGATGCGCACCGACCCTCGTCCGGCACCGTCGTGCCCGGTGAGGAACGCCGTCTCGCTGAGGTTGAACTGTCGTGCCCACGACTGCATCTGCCGGTCCGTGAGCCCTCCGGCCTCGGTGAGGACCGCGAGCGGGTTGCCTGAGAAGGGCTTGCCGTCGATCGCGAACACGTTGAGCAGCGAGAAGGACAGATCCATGTGCCGAGTCTGCCGGAGTCCGGACGTCGAGCGCGCGCCCGCCGGCCGGTGCGCTCGGCACAGGCCCGGTAGGTTTGCGCCATGGCCTCCCCCGACGGCGTCGTCCCCGGCAATATCTACCTCTTCCGGCACGGCGAGACGCAGTGGTCGCTCTCGGGGCAGCACACGGGCACGACGGACCTCCCGCTCCTGCCCGAGGGTGAAGCGGCGGCGCTGGAGCTGGCCGACGTGCTTCGCCGTCACCGTTTCGAGCGCGTCCTCGTGTCGCCGCTCCAGCGAGCCAAACGCACTGCGGAGCTCGCCGGCCTCGGTGACTTCGAGGTGGAGCCGCTGCTGCGCGAGT
The DNA here is from genome assembly GCA_963816385.1 of uncultured Actinomycetota bacterium. Lineage (GTDB taxonomy): Bacteria > Actinomycetota > Actinomycetes > Actinomycetales > Dermatophilaceae > CAWFKL01. Next base: position 233,579 of record CAWFKL010000005.1, on the reverse strand, counting down.
GGGACTACGGCGCCTACGAGGGCATCACGACGACGCAGATCAGCGCCGAGGTCGGGCACCCGTGGGAGGTATTCGTCGACGGTGTGAAGCCCGGGGTGACTCCCGGCGAGTCGGTCGAGGAGGTCTCTGCTCGTGCGCAGGAGGTCATCGACAAGGTCTGGCCCGACCTCGAGCACGGCGACGTCGCGCTCTTCGGCCACGGTCACGCCCTGCGTGTACTCACGGCGACCTACCTCGGGCTGGACCCCCGCTTCGGGCAGAATCTCATCCTCGACGCGGGCTCCATGAGCGTGCTGACCCACCACCGCTCGACGCGCTGCATCGGGATGTTCAACCTCTCACCGTGGCGCCTCCTGACGGAGGACTGAGTGGCCCGCAGGAGTCAGCCGCCCGCAGGAGTCGCAGCCGCCCGGCGCGTCACGCCTTGGGCAGCTCCCAGGTGTGCACCGGCTCGTTGGCGTTCATGCCCTCGATGTAGTGGCGAAGCATCTCGCGCAGTGCCGTGCCACGGGGCAGACCGCGAGCCTCGAGCCGTGAGACGCACTCCGTCTGCCACGACGCCCCATTGACCCCCGTCAGGCAGCGCTGCTCGATGATCGTGAGGAAGCGGTCGCGCACAGCGGCCGAGACGCCCCATCGGTCGAGGCCCTCGTGTGCGAGCGGCAGCAGGCGACGCAGGACGAGCTCGGTCGCGGGCACCTCGCCGAAGCCGGGCCAGTAGGCGCGCGCGTCGATGCCGAGTCGGGCCCCCTCCTCGAAGTTGGCCTCGGCCGCGGAGAAGCTCATCCGGGTCCACACCGGCCGGTCCTCGGATGCCAGCACCCGCAGGGCGCCGTAGTAGAAGGCGGCGTTGGCCAGCACGTCCGCGATGCTCGGCCCGGCGGGCAGCACCCGGTTCTCGACGCGCAGGTGCGGGCGCGCACCTGCGGTGTCGTAGATGGGGCGGTTCCAGCGGTAGACGGTGCCGTTGTGCAGCCGCAGCTCCTTGAGCTCCGGCACCTCGCCGCGCTCGAAGACCTCTTCGGGCTCCTCCTCGTAGAGCTCCGGCAGCAGCGCCGGGAAGTAGCGGACGTTCTCCTCGAAGAGGTCGAAGATCGAGGTGATCCAGCGCTCCCCGAACCAGACCCGCGGACGCACGCCCTGGTTCTTCAGCTCGACGGAGCGGGTGTCGGTGGCCTGGGTGAAGAGGGGGATGCGGGTCTCCGCCCAGAGCCGCTGACCGAGGAAGAACGGCGAGTTCGCGCCGAGCGCAAGCTGCGGCCCGGCGAGCACCTGGGCGGCGTTCCAGTGGTCGGCGAAGCGCTCCGGGTGCACCTGGAGGTGCAGCTGGATGGACGTGCACGCCGACTCGGGCGCCAGGCTGTCGGAGTAGCGGGCGATGCGCTCACCCGTCGGCCCCTCGAGCTCCAGCCACACGTCCTCGCCGCGCGCATCGAGCACGGCGTTGTTGAGTGCGGCGTAGCGGATGTTCTCACTGATCCAGTCGCCCTCGAAGTGTTCGGGCATCACCGTCGGGAGGATCCCGATGGCGACGATGCCGGTGTGCATCTCGGACGCCTTGGCGGAGGCCTGGTTGAGTGACTCCCGCAGCAGCGTCTCCAGCTCGAGCGCGGAGTCGCCCGGCAGCGGGCGGGGCTGGACGTTGAGCTCGATGTTGTAGCGCGCCAGCTCGGTCTGGTAGTCGGGGTCGGCGATCTGCTCGAGGATCGCCTTGTTGTCGAGCTTCGGGCCGAGGTCCTCGGACACGAGGTTGAGCTCGATCTCGATGCCAGTCATGGGCCGGTCGAACTCGAACTGGCTGTGGCTCAGCATGCGTTCGAACACGTCGAGGTCGCGACGCACCTTCTCGCGGTACTGCTGTCGTTGCTCCCGCGTGTATCTGGCCTGCTCGACGTCGGCTCCCACGTGCCGAGACAACCACAATCGACGGCTCGACGCGAGGACAAACCACCGACTGACCAAGCCGCAGGCGCAGGCCTGGCGCCCTCGAGCCGGATCAGCCCTCGAAGGCCTCAGGTGGCGGGCAGGAGCAGACGAGGTTGCGGTCGCCGTAGGCGCCGTCGATGCGGCTGACCGGTGGCCAGTACTTGTCGGCGGCGTGGACGCCCACCGGGAAGGCTGCGGCGATCCGGTCGTAGGGGTGGTCCCACTCGCTCGCCACGTTGAGCGCGGTGTGCGGCGCGTGGCGCAGCATGCTGTCCGCGACCGGGACGTCGCCGGCCCGGATCGCCTCAATCTCGCCGTGGATGGCGATCATGGCGTCGCAGAAGCGATCGAGCTCGTGCCGGTTCTCCGACTCGGTCGGCTCGACCATGAGCGTGCCGGCGACGGGGAAGCTCATCGTGGGGGCATGGAAGCCGTAGTCGACGAGGCGCTTGGCGATGTCGTCGACGGTCACGCCGGTCTCTGCCGTGATCTGCCGAACGTCGAGGATGCACTCGTGGGCGACGAGGCCGTCGTGGCCGGAGTAGAGCACGGGGTAGTGCTCTCGGAGCCGGGCGGCCACGTAGTTGGCGCCGAGCACTGCCATCTGCGTGGCGTGACGCAGGCCGTCGCCGCCCATAAGGCGCACGTAGGCCCACGAGATCGGCAGGATGCCGGCCGAGCCGTAGGGCGCCGCCGAGACCGGCCCGACGCCCGTCCGGGGCCCCGCCTCGGGCGCGAGCGGATGGTTGGGCAGGTGCGGGGCCAGGTGGGCGCGCACCGCGACCGGGCCGACACCGGGGCCGCCGCCGCCGTGCGGGATGCAGAAGGTCTTGTGCAGGTTGAGGTGGCTCACGTCGGCGCCGAACTTCCCCGGCTGTGCGAGGCCGACGAGGGCGTTGAGGTTGGCACCGTCGACGTAGACCTGTCCGCCGGCCTCGTGCACGAGCTCGCAGAGCTCGGTGATGGTGTCCTCGTAGACGCCGTGGGTCGACGGATAGGTGACCATGATGGCGGCGAGGTCGTCCCTGTGTGCCTCGACCTTCGCGCGCAGGTCGTCCATGTCGACGGTGCCCCCAGCCGCGGTCTTGACGACGACGACCTTGAGGCCGGCCATGACGGCCGACGCAGCGTTGGTGCCGTGTGCACTGGCGGGGATCAGGCAGACCCGACGATGTCCCTCGCCGCGTGCCTCGTGGTAGGCGTGGATGGCCAGCAGGCCCGCGAACTCGCCCTGCGAACCGGCGTTGGGCTGGAGTGACACGGCGTCATAGCCGGTGATCTCGCAGAGCCACGCCGCCAGCTGGTCGATCAGCTCGCGGATCCCCTGGGTCTGCTCAGCCGGCGCGAACGGGTGCAGGTCGGCGAACTCCGGCCACGTGATGGCCTCCATCTCGGTCGTGGCGTTGAGCTTCATCGTGCACGAGCCGAGCGGGATCATGCCGCGGTCGAGGGCGAAGTCGCGGTCCGAGAGCCGGCGCAGGTAGCGCAGCATCGCCGTCTCCGAGTGGTGCGAGTGGAACACCGGGTGCGTCAGGAACTCGGACGAGCGCCGCAGCCCAGCCGGTATGCCGTCCGCTCCCGAGGCACCAAGGGCCTCACTTGCGGTGTCGGCGCTGACTCCCAACGCTTCGAGCACCGCGAGCACCGTTGCCGCAGTAGAGGTCTCATCGAGGCTGAGCGACACCCGGTCAGCGTCGACGCGGTGCACGTTCATGCCCCGCTCGGCGAAGGCGGTCGTCACCGCTTCGGCCTGACCAGGCACGACCACGGTGAGGGTGTCGAAGAACCCCGAGGTCTCCACCTCCACACCCCCGGACACGAGGGCGTCACGCAGGTCGGCCGTCAGGCCGGTGACCCGCCGGGCGATGGCGGACAGCCCCGCGGGGCCGTGCCACACGGCATACATGCTGGCCATGACCGCGAGGAGGACCTGGGCGGTGCAGATGTTGGAGGTGGCCTTCTCGCGGCGGATGTGCTGCTCACGGGTCTGCAGCGCCAGGCGGTAGGCCTGGTGGCCCTCGGCGTCGACCGAGACGCCGACGAGGCGGCCGGGGATCTGGCGCTCCAGTCCCCGATGCACCGCCAGGTAGCCGGCGTGCGGGCCGCCGAAGCCCATGGGGACGCCGAAGCGCTGGGCGCTGCCGACGGCGACGTCGGCGCCCCACTCCCCCGGCGGCGTCGCGAGGGTGAGGGCGAGCAGGTCGGCACACGCCGTGACCAGTCCCTTGGCGTCGTGGACCGCCGCCGTGAGGCCGGACCAGTCGACGATCTCTCCGGAGGCGTCGGGGTACTGCACCATCGCGCCGACGACGGTCTTGTCGCCGGCCGCAGCCGCCAGCGACTCGGCGTCGGTGACCCCCCGCAGGTCGGTGACGAGGACCGTCAGCCCGATGGCATCGGCGCGTGTGCGCATCACGGCGATGGTCTGCGGGAAGAGCCGCTCGTCGACGAGCACGACGGCATCGGCGGGAGCGCGGCTGGCGCGGCGCATGAGCGACATGGCCTCGGCGGCCGCGGTGGCCTCGTCGAGCAGTGAGGAGCCGGCGACGTCGAGGGCGGTGAGGTCGGTGACGACGGTCTGGAAGTTGAGCAGCGCCTCGAGGCGGCCCTGCGAGATCTCCGGCTGGTAGGGGGTGTAGGCGGTGTACCACGCGGGGTTCTCGAGGACGTTGCGGCGCACGACCGGGGGGGTGACGGTGCCGTAGTACCCGAGTCCGATGAGCGAGGTGAGGACGGTGTTGCGCGACGCGAGCGTGCGCAGCTCGTCGATGACGGCGCTCTCGCTGGCGGCAGCCTGCACCCGTAGCGGCGAGGCGGAGCGGATCACCCCGGGAATGGCCCGGTCACACATCGCCTCGAGGCTGGGCTGGCCCACCACCTCCAGCATGTGGCGAACGTCGTCACCGGCCGGGCCTACGTGGCGGCTCACGAAGTCGGCCATCGTCGTCTCCGTGGACGTTCCGGTGGTGACGGGCACGAGCTGGTCGATCGACATGCGGGCTCCTGACGGAAATGAGCGGACGACACACGCTCCCCGTCTGTCGAGCACCTTCAGGTGCTCTCCAGAGTTGCCTCACCCGCATGGTCCTGGCGCCTGAGAGGTTCCGGGGATGTTGCCCCTTCGGCGCCTCGCAGGTGCTGCGCACCCCGAGGACTCTCCCACGCAGGGTCGATCGGCGATGCCAAATCTACCAGCGAGCAGGTGGTTGGACGAACGGCTCAGGCCATCCGGCGTGCCTGGCGGCGTGCGGTGAGCTCGTCCCCGGGGTGCTCGGTGACGAGCTCGTCGTCGGCGCGCTCGCTGGGCAGCTGGGCCAGCTCACCCTCGACCTCGCGCCAGACCCGGCCGACGGCGATGCCGAAGACTCCCTGACCGCCCTGGACGAGGTCTATGACCTCGTCGGCAGAGGTGCACTCGTAGACCGAGGCGCCGTCGCTCATCAGCGTGATCTGCGCGAGGTCCTCGACGCCGCGCTCGCGAAGGTGCTCGATGGCCACGCGGATCTGCTGGAGCGAGACGCCGGTGTCGAGCAGGCGCTTGACGACCTTGAGGACGAGGATGTCGCGGAAGCCGTAGAGCCGCTGGGTGCCGGAGCCGGTGGCGCTGCGCACCGAGGGCTCGACGAGGCCGGTGCGGGCCCAGTAGTCGAGCTGTCGGTAGGTGATGCCTGCCGCCTTGCACGCCGTCGGTCCCCGGTAGCCGGAGTCCTCGTCGAGCTCCGGCAGATCGTCGGTGAAGAGCAGTCCCTGCGAGGGCGTGGGCCGTGAGCGCCCACCGCCGTGCGCGTCCTCGATGGCGGGCATTCCGTCCTCCTCCTGCGCGAGCTCTCCATGACATGCGGATAACTACAGTCGCGTCGTTCTCCCGACGTTAGGCCTCAGGGTGGGCCGGGTCAATCACCCGAGTCCCGACGGCGGCGTGTCGTCGGGGACCACGCGTAACGTTGAGGTTCGACCGCAGGGTGAAGGTTGGCGCGCACGGAGATCGCGCGGGAGGGAGGTCGCCGGCGTTGCCCCGCACCGTTCGGGGCCCTGTGCCGGTTGGGCGCTCAGCGGTCGTGCTGCTCCGGGTCGGCCTCGGGTGCGTCGAAGTCTTCTGCGGAGACGTGGTCGAGGAACTCCTTGAAGCGCTCGACCTCGTCGTCCTCCTCCGACGACACGACGATCGCGGCCTCGTCCAGGATCGCCGGGTCGACGAGGACCTTGGCTCCGGTGCGCAGCGCCAGGGCGATCGCGTCGCTGGCCCGCGAGCTGATCTCCGCGGTCCCGTCCACGATGAGGGCGGCGTGGAAGACCGACTCCTTGAGGGCGACGATGCGCACCTCGGTGAGGTCGTGCCCGAGGACGGCGAGCAGGTCGCGCATGAGGTCGTGCGTGAGGGGGCGCGGGGGCACCACGCCCTGCTGCGCGTAGGTGATCGCAGCGGCCTCCGCCGCACCGATCCAGATGGGCAGGTAACGACCACCATCGCGTTCGCGCAGCAGCACGATCGGCTGGTTCGTCGGCATCTCGACGCGCACGCCCAGGACATCGACCTCTCTCACTCGACCACCGTACCTCCACCAAGGCCGGACGCGCCGGGACCCTCAGCGCGCGAGTCGGGACCGGACCAGGGCGACATGCAGGGCCAGGCAGGCGGAGAGGATCTCGGCGGCGCGCTCCTCTCGGGTTCCGTCACCGTGACGGGTGGCGAGCACCTGCTCCGCCAAGCCGATCTCGCGGTCCGCGGCCGTGCGGAAGGGTCGCAGGTGACGCGCCTCGAGGCCGTGGGCGGCGAGCGTGTGAGCAGCCGCCGCGACCGCAAGGGCGTCCTCGCCGTAGTGCCCCGACGGGTCGCTCGTGAGCAGTCCGTACGTCTCCAGGGCCAGGAACGTCTCCTTGTCGAGGCCGGTGGACTCACGCACCTCCGGACCGGTCAACGACACGGTGTGGCGGCGGAGGAGCATCGCGGCGGATGGGACCTCGGGGTCCGGGCTCGGCACCGGCGGCCGGGGTCGAGACGGCCCGGGCGTCGCACCGAGGTCCGTGGCGTCCGCCTCGGTGAGCCCGCGGTCGAGGGCGTCAAGAGCCTCGGCGATGACCTTGAGCGGCCAGAACCGGTCGCGTTGGGCGCTCAGGATGTAGCGCAGCCGGGCGACGTCGGCATGGCTGAAGGTGCGGTAACCGGATGGGGTGCGCTGGCGGGGTGACCAGCCCCTCCGCCTCGAGGTAGCGCAGCTTCGATGCCGACACGTCGGGGAAGTCCTCAGCGAGCTCCGCGAGGACCTTGCCGATCGTCAGCCGGCGAGAGGCCTCGGCCTCGCTGCTCACGCCCACGGCGACGCCTGGTGCGCCTGGCCGCTCAGGCCGCGTAGTAGACGAGACGGAACTTGCCGATCTGCACCTCGTCGCCGGTGTGCAGCTCTGCCTCGTCGATGCGCTCGCGGTTGACGTAGGTGCCGTTGAGGGATCCGGAGTCACGCACGAGGTAGCCGTCGCCGGAGCTGACGAAGAGCGCGTGCTTGCGCGACACGGTCACGTCGTCGAGGAAGATGTCAGAGTCCGGATGCCGACCCGCGGCAACCTCACGGTCGTCGAGCAGGAAGCGCGCACCGGTGTTCGGCCCTCGCAGGACGACGAGCAGCGCCGTGCCGGGTCGCAGCGCCTCGATCGTGGCCTGGTCCTCGGCGCTGAGTCCGCGGGCGTCGAGATCGACGTGGTCAGCGTCCTGTGAAGGAACCCCCTGGAAACGCATCGTGCGCGGCTCGACGTTGGGGTCGTCCTGGGCCGGCTGGTCGCTCGACATGCGCTCCTCCTCCTGCGGGTCGGGCTGATCGGTGGCCGCCCGACGTGTGGTCGTCCTGGTCGTGCGGTCGCGCGGGTGGCTCGGGTGTAACGACACCCGTTCGTCATCGGCTCCCGGCGCCGCCCGGCTCCTCCACTCTAGAGGACACCCCGCGGCAAGTTCCCGGTGGACTGCCGGGTGGTCATCGGCCCTGACGTCGCTCACGCAGACGGGTCAGGACAGGGAGGCCTTGTAGGTCTCGACGTCCATCAGCGCGTCGACGGCCCCGGCATCGCTGGGACGCATCTCGAACATCCAACCCTCGCCGTACGGGTCGGAGTTGATCAGCTCGGGCGTATCGGCGAGCGCCGGGTTCGTAGCGGTCACCTCGCCGTCGAGCGGGGCGTAGACGTCGCTCACGGACTTGGTCGACTCGACCTCCCCACAGGAGTCGCCGGGGGTCACCGAGTCCCCGACTGCCGGAAGCGAGACGTAGACGACGTCGCCAAGGGCGTCCTGGGCGAACGAGGTGATGCCGATGCGGACGATGCCGTCGTCGGTGACGCGGACCCACTCGTGGTCGCTCGTGTAGCGCAGGTCGGAGGGGTAGTCGAGGTCGCTCATGTCGCTCCTGTTCAGGCGGTTCAGGCGGTTCAGGACGGTCACGGATGGCGGCGCCGAGGCGCCGGCGGTGCTTCGTCCCGAGGGACATGGTGCAGATCATGTCACTCGACGGCCTTGGCGTGCTTGGGCTCGCTCGGCGCGTGCGTGGAGGTGATCTGGACGTTGCTCGACTCGGTGACCGTGGCGTTGGCGCCTTTCTGCCGCACCGACTCGATGATGCCGCCCGGGATGGTCATGGCCGACGACAGCGTCTTGGAGTCGCCGATGGCCGACACGGTGAAGGGCCGGTCGATGGGGATCCCGTCGATCTGGATCTGCCCACGGGAGTCACCGATGAAGCTCGAGGCCACGACTCGCACCCCTCCGACGTCGATGGCCTCTGCGCCGCCGTCCCGCAGCTCCTGGATGAGGTCGAGGATCACCGGACCGGTGAGCCTCTTGTCGGGGTCCCGGATCTGCAGCGTGATGCCCGGGCCCTGCGCCCCCACCGTGCCGGCGAGGATGCTCAGGGTGTCCAGGCGCTTCTGCGCCTGCTCGATCGCCTCCGCCGACGTGCCCGTGCCGCTCTTGAGACGGTCACGCGTGGCCTCCAGCTCACGGACCTGCTGGTCGAGGCGCGAGGACCGCACGGACACGTCATCGAGGACCCGCACGAGATCGGTCTGGCTCAAGTCGCTCAGGCCACGCTCGTTGGTCAACTGCACTTGAGCGGCGATGGCGGCGCCGAGCACGACCGCGAGCACGAGCACGAGCACGTTCGCCCTCGTGGCGCGCGGTCGCCCCATCGTCAGCAGCCGCCGCCAGGCAGCGCGTCCCTCGACGGGCTCGGCAGGGGCGCCCTCAGCATCGCTCCCGGCAGGCATCACCTTCCTGCGCTTGCCCGTGTTGCGTGCCGACGCCGTCGGATCCAGCACCGGCTCTGGCTCCGCGGTCGGCTCTGCGCCACGGTCGCGGCCGGCGTCGGGGATCGGCGGGTTGTCGGCTTGGTCGGCAGCCATGCTCAGGCCTTGAAGAGATGGCGACGGATCGAGGCGACGTTGGAGAAGATGCGCACGCCGAGCACGACGACGACACCGGTCGAGAGCTGAGCGCCCACGCCGAGCTGGTCACCGAGGAACACGATGAACGCGGCCACGATGACGTTGGAGAGGAACGACACGACGAACACCTTGTCGTTGAAGATCCCGTCCAGCACGGCTCGCACGGCGCCGAAGACAGCGTCGAGGGCGGCGATGACGGCGATCGGCAGGTAGGGCTGCAGCCACACCGGCACGGAAGGATCGATGACCAGTCCGATCGCGAGTCCGGCGAGCAGGCCGAGGACGGGTATCACGGCTGGCTCTCCTCTGGGCCCGACTCGCTGCCCGGCTCCTCGCTCGTCCTGTCGCTCGTCCCGCTGTTGGGCCCCGACGAGCCCACCGGCGGACCGATCGGTCGCGCGTGGTCCACCCGGGCGGATCCGTCACCCGGAACGGTGAGATTGTCGGAGCCGGCGATCGACGAGCGGATCTGGAACTCCTGACCGAGCTGGTCGAGGTAGACCCCGGCGAACGACGGCTCGAAGATCTGTTGCATGCCGCGCGAGTCACCGAGCGCGGTGATGACGTACGGGCGCGCGAGCGGGCGAAAGTCGACGATGATCGCCTCGCCCGCGAAGCGGATGGCGGCCGTCGAGCTGAGCCGGTGGCCGTTGATGGCGATCGCCTCCGCACCGGCGCCCCACAACCCGTTGACGATGATCTGCAGGTCGCCCGAAGTGACCCTGCCCTCATCGAAGCCACCGCTGGGCCGCGAACCGGCGTCCGCGGCGGTATCGGCAGAGGCCGCGTCGTCGAGCGTGAGGGTCAGGCCGCTGCCCTGCATCGGGACGGCCGCCGCGCTGACCTCGAGGCCCTTGATCTGGGTCGTGAGGTCGTCGCCGCCCGATTGCTGCAGGGCCAGGTCCTCGAGGTCGCGCACCTGCCTGCTCAGTGTGGTGACCTTGGCCTCCTGCTGTGTGCCGTGCGTCTGAAGCGACTCGATGCGAGTCACGAGCTCGTCCCGCACGGCGGCCGCCGCCGTCGGCATGGGACGCAGTGCCTGCGCCCCGACGGCGAAGAGCAGGCCGGTCAGCAGCATCATGACGAAGACCAGTGTCGTGCGGCTCGACGTCGCGGCCGGCTCACCCGCGGCTGTCCTCCGTTCGGCCGCAGCCTGGTACCCGGGATCGAGCGGTCGCTCGAGCATCGAGGTGAGCAACGTCATCGACTCGTCGGGTCGACGCGCCTCGACCCGGTCTGGCCGGATGGGCTGGTCGGCCCGGTTGGGCCGGTCCTGATGGTCGTACTGCTCGGGCCGGTCCGGTGGCTCCGGCTCGGCATCGGGGCGCTCGTGGCTCACGTCATCACCACGCGAGGACTGCGCGCGAGCACGAGACGGGCCTGGACGGCATACAGCACGACGGCGAACCAGTAGAGCGCCACTCCCCACCAGGCGAAGGCCCACCCGATCGGCTCGGCGAGGGCGCCGACCCAGTCGTCACGCCCGGCAACGAGCAGGAACGGGAATGCGTAGAGCAGGTTGAAGGTTGCCGCCTTGCCGACGAAGTGGACCGGCAGGCCGAGCTGGCCGCGGTAGCGCAGGTAGAGCAGCATCAGCCCCATCACCACCTCGCGGGCCAGCAGCACGACGACGAGCCACACGGGTATGAGGTCGCGCCAGGCGAGACCCAGCAGCGTCGTCAGAATGTAGAGCCGGTCCGCGATGGGGTCGAGGAACTGACCGAGCCGGCTCTCCATCCCGAAGTGCCGGGCGATCTTGCCGTCGAGGTAGTCGGTCAGGCCCGAGAGCATGAGGATGACGAGCGCCAGCACGTCGCGCTCGGCGACGATGGCCCAGACGAAGACCGGCAGCCCGGCGAGGCGCAGCACCGACAGGACGTTGGGGACGGTCAGCAGGCGCCTGGACACCTCGCCCTCAGCGGGTGACTGCTCCTCCACGTCCACCCTGAGAGCCTAACGAAGCCCGGGACCGACGAGCGCCACCGCGGCTCCATCGATCACGCCCCGTGACCACGCGGGAGGCGCCATCCCCCGGCCGGCGTCACCGCCCGGCCGGCGCCACCGCCCGGCCGGCGCCACCGCCCGGCCGGCGCCTGTTCCCGGCTCGGCGTGCCGTGCCCGGTGAGGCGGGGGCCCCTCGAGACGCCCCGAATCCCGCGCGACGCTCCGCTCCAGCGGGGGCGGGGACCCATGCCCGGAGAAGTTGCCGCCCCCCGTGTCGTCGGCTCAGAGCCGAGCGGCCGCACGGGATTCGTCGGGAGACGACACCCGGCGACACCGTGAGCACCGCGCGGCCTGGGGCACCGCTTCCCGTAGCCGCTCCGTACCCGGCTGTGGACGGTCCAAACAACCCCCTGACGGTGCAGCACCGCAACGACCTCCCTGATGGGTGGTTCGGCAGGCGGGACATCGGGCACGTGATACCCATGCGAGGCGAGGTTGTGGTGCAAGGCGACGCGGACCAGACCGAGCTGTGGCCGTACGCTGTCGGCTCCGACCACCGCGGAAGCACGTCGGTCGTGACCGTGGACGTGCACGACAGTCGAGAGTTCGTCGGCGTGCTCGAGATGATCCTCACACGCGGGTTCCGGGTGAGCCGCGCGGAGCTACACCGGTAGGCCACCGATGTACCCCCGAGGGGAGGCTGCGGGGGTACATGGCGGCGAGAGCCCCAAACCACGGGACGGCGGCACCCGGAAGGGGGTCAGCCGGGACACCGCGCCCTTGCGCGAATTTCGTTACCCATTCGGGCGTGAGCCAGACGCACCGAAGTCTGCGCGCTGCTGCCGCGGACCAGCGGGCCGCGGGCTCCCCCTCGGACCCAACACCACACGAGCCACAGCAACGCGTGCTGACGGGGGGCGCGGGCCTGTCACGAAGCTCGTGCCAGGCAACGTCGCCGGCTTGGCGTTTGGGCCTATCCCTCACGGCACTGCTCGCATAGCGTTCGTAGCGCAACCGCCGGCGAGCAGCTGGGCAGCGTCCTGCAGGCCTTCACCCACCTGGCGCTGAGCCCTGCCGCCATCACCCTGGACGCGGCCAAGAGGACCGTTCCGGACGACCGAGAGGCTCCTGATGCCGAGTGCAGAGCGTGATCGGGTGGCCTCGTTCGGTCACCCCGAGGACGGCCTCTACGACGCCACGCCGTGGTACGAGTGGGGCCCCTACCTCTCCGAACGCGCATGGGGCACGGTGCGTGAGGACTACAGCGCGGACGGAAATGCGTGGGAGTACTTTCCACACGAGCACTCCAGGTCACGGGCATACCGTTGGGGCGAGGACGGCATGGCAGGCGTCAGCGACGTCGACCAGAACCTCTGCATGGCGCTTGCCCTGTGGAACGGTCGCGACCCGATCATCAAGGAGCGGATGTTCGGCCTGACCGGTCCCGAGGGCAACCACGGCGAGGATGTCAAAGAGTACTGGTGGTTCCTCGACGCGCTGCCGAGCCATGCGTGGCTGAAGTGGCGCTACCACTACCCGCAGGCTGAGTACCCCTACGCCGACCTGGTGGCGGAGAACGGCAGACGCGACCAGAAGCAGCCGGAGTACGAGCTCATGGACACCGGGATCTTCGACGATGACCGGTACTGGGTGATCGACGTCATTCACGCCAAGGCCGACCCGCACGACCTGCTGATGGAGATCCGCGTCACGAACGGCGGCTCGGAGGCGGCGACGCTGCATGTCCTGCCCCAGCTCTGGTTCCGCAACACGTGGTCCTGGGACGTCGGGGCCGCCCGGCCCGCGCTGAGGGCGGCGGCTGCGGACCGCGTGGCGGTGGACCACCCACGGTTCGGCGAGCTGGCCTGGGAGGTCGCCCCTGGACCAGACGGGGAACTGCCCGACCTGATGTTCTGCGAGAACGACACCAACACCCGGCGGCTCTACGGTTCGGACGACTCACCGGACTACCCGAAGGACGGGATCAACGACCACGTCGTGACGGGCGCGCCGACGGTCAACCCGGACCGGGTCGGTACCAAGGGCGCGGCCTGGTACCGGCTCACCGTAGGTCCGGGCGAGACGCAGGTGGTCCGCGTCCGCCTGCGCCAGCCGTCCTCGACCCCCGCCTTCGGCTCGGCCTTCGACGCGGTGCTCGAGCAGCGGCGGGCCGAGGCGGACGAGTTCTACGCCGACGTGATCCCTGCTGAGGTCGACGAGGACGCACGCCTCGTGGCGCGGCAGGCGTTCGCCGGCATGATCTGGGGCAAGCAGTTCTACCGCTACGACGTGAAGCGCTGGCTCGACGGCGACCCGACGCAGCCGCCACCCCCTCCGCAGCGCAAGAGCGGCCGCAACGCCGGCTGGCTCAACCTGGACGCCCGCGACATCCTGTCCATGCCGGATCCGTGGGAGTACCCATGGTTCGCCGCCTGGGACATGGCCTTCCACACCGTGGCCCTGGCCCATATCGACCCGGCGTTCGCCAAGTACCAGCTGCTCGCGCTGTGCCGCGAGTGGTTCCAGCACCCCAACGGTGCCTTGCCGGCCTACGAGTGGACGTTCAGTGACGCGAACCCGCCCGTGCACGCCTGGGCGGCGCTGCACGTCTGGGACATCGACGGCAGGCGTGACAGGGACTTCCTGGCCCGGCTCATGCCCAAGCTGCTGATGAACTTCACGTGGTGGGTCAACCAGATGGACCCCGAGGGCAACCACCTCTTCGCCGGAGGCTTCCTTGGTCTGGACAACATCAGTGCGATCGACCGGTCCAACCTGCCGCCGGGCGGGCGCCTGGAGCAGGCTGACGGGACGAGCTGGATGGCGTTCTACTCGCTCACGCTCCTCGAGATCGCAAGGATCCTCGCCGAGAAGGACGACGCGTGGACCGACATCGAGGTCAAGTTCATCCAACACTTCGTGCTCATCGTTGACGCGATGCACTCCCAGGGGCTCTGGGACGAGGAGGACGGCTTCTTCTACGACGTCTTCCACTCCAGCGACGGCAGCACGGTCCCGATCAAGGTCCGATCCATGGTGGGCGTGCTGCCGCTGATGGGAATGGTGATCGTCGGGCCGGAGCTGCTCGAGACGCTTGGCACCCTGCAGAAGCGCTTCTCGGGCTTCTTGGGGCAGCGCGATCAGACCACCGCGAACGGCAGCCGAGGACGAGTGGTCCCGATCCCGGACACGGACGCAGTTGCGATCGGCGTCGTCCCGCCGACTGAAGTGCGCCGAGTCCTGGCCCGCGTCTTCGACGAGGAGGAGTTCCTGTCCCCGAACGGGCTGCGTGCCCTGTCGAGGTACCACCAGGAGCACCCCCTGTGGATGGGCTTGGCGGGATCGAACGTCGAGGTCGACTACGAACCCGCCGAGTCCACGACAGGCATGTTCGGCGGCAACTCCAACTGGCGCGGGCCGGTGTGGATGCCGGTCAACTACCTGGTGCTGCGCAACCTTCAGCGATACGCAGGATCACTCGGCGCCGCGAGCGAGATCGAGTACCCCACCGGCAGCGGGCACACGCAGGGGCTGGCTGACTGCGCCGAGGACCTGCGGCAGCGCCTGATCTCGTTGTTTCTCAGGGGTCCTGACGGCCGCCGGCCCTGTCACGGGTGGGTCGACAAGCTGCAGCACGACCCGCGGTGGCGCGACAACGTCACGTTCTCCGAGTACTTCCACGGCGAGAACGGTTCAGGGCTGGGAGCGAGTCACCAGACCGGCTGGACCGGTCTGGTGGCTGACCTCATCTGCCGGCCAGATCCGTTCGCGGGCGACTCGCACGACCCGGCTCGCTGACGTCGGTCGGCAGTGTCACGTTGACGCCCACTAGTTATGCTCCCGCTGGTCCCCCTGGCAGGCACTCAGGTGACCAACACGTTCGTGACCAGCGCAGCTGAGGGACACGCGGCGATCGACCAGCCCACGATTCTGCGCTCGCCCTCTCCGACCGGCTGGTGACGCGAGAATCCTTTATCGCGACCCCGCAGCGCCCGGGGCCACCAAGACGCCCCCGACCCTCGCGGGCCGGGGGCGTCTCCGACGCTGTGGGTGAAGCGGTGGATCAGTCCTTGTAGGCGCCGCGAGGGTCACGTCCTTGGCGATCGCGGCCAGAGCCTTGCCCTTGATGCCGGCGTGCGTGGCACCGGAGACGTACTCGCCGTGGTTGCCGGTCACCGTGGTGGGGACCTCAGGTGTGGAGCAGGTCGGGATGCCGGTGAACGGCCAACCACGCTCCCGAAGTTGGCGTCCGTGTGGCCAGTGGTACCGAAGTTGCAGACCTCGGTGCCGGCAGCGGCAGTCGCGTTGGCGTCGGTCCACGCGCCGCCCGGCGCGTACGTGCCGCCGTAGTGCCAGCGTAGCCGCCGGTCGCGCCGTCGACGGCGAAGGTGCCGCCGTTGGCGCTGTCCGGGACGAGCAGGCCGGAGCCGCTGCCGCCGTCGAAGATGATCTGGAAGTTGACCACGGTCTTACCGTCCGTACCGACGCCGCAGGTGTAGTCCGTCGCGAGGACGTGGGGGTACGTCGTCCCGTTCGAGAGGTCGTGGTGTCGAGCGTGCCGGGCGTGGCGGCGGACGCCGGGCCAGCGATGGCGAGCGGGGCGGCGAGCGCAGCGGTAGCCGTCCGACGCCCGGCCGCTCTGGCGCGCCTGGAGCTGCTCTCCGACGCCATCGCAACGATCATGGCGCGGGGCATCGCTCAGGGCGACGCCCCGGTGGTGGCGGCTCTCGTGCGGGGACTGCACCGGTACTGGCTGCTCTCGGGACGTATGCAGGAGGCTGTTCGCGTCGTCGCGGCCGCGTGCGCGGTGCCGGGCCACCAGCCGTCCGATCAGGTGCAGCTCGAGCTGCTCGCCGGCGTGTGGCGCAGCTACCTGGCTACGCCGCGTCGATCGACATGCTCGACGGGGCGCTCGCGCGTGCAGTGGAGCTCGCTGAGCCGCCGGATCGGCCCCTCGTGAGCGCCTGGTGCTGCCTTGCGGCCGTGGCCGCGAGCCACGGCGACCTCGAGACGGCCAACCGTGCGGCGGCGGCGGCCGGACAGACGGCCGCTCTCAGCGGTGACCCCTCGCTCGTCGCCCTCGCCCGCGACCTCGACGGGCACGTGGCCTCCAACATCGGGGACCACGAGAGGGCGCACCGAGCTTACGCGGCAGGCGTCGAGGACGCTCGGCGGGCGGGTGACCGCTACGACCTCGTCCACATGCTCGTGGCTACGGCGGACAGCCTCCTTCACCTCGGGCGCCCCACCGAGGCGCTGGCCCTCGTCGACGAGGCGTTCGAGCTCGTCGGCGAACTGGACCCCGTCCAGACCCTCTCCGCCGTGCTCGTCGCCCGGGGGGCGGCACTCACCGCACTCGGTCGGGTGGCCTCGGCGCGCGGCTGCCTCCGGGAGGTCGTCCGGCTCGGGCTCGGGCGCTACCCCGACCAGATAGTGCTGGCAGACGGCCTGTACCTGCTGGCCGTGGGTGCGGCCATGGAGCGCGTCGACGCCGTGGCCGCCCGGCTCTGGGGAGCGACCGATGCGATCTACCGCGACGAGGGCGCCTACGACGAGTTCCGCCAGGTCGCCCGGTTCGTCCCCGTGCGGGCCGAGACGCGCGACCGGATGGGCCACGCGGCCTTCGACGGAGCCCTTGCCGCCGGGGCAGCTGCACCCGCGCGCGTGGCCGCACAGGTCGCCGAAGGTCTCCTCTGGCGACAGCCACGTCCGCCGGCACCGAACCCGCGCCTGCGCCGGTGAGCAGACGCACCCTCGCCTGGGTGCCCGGAACCCGGTTAAGCGCGGGTTAAGAGCGCCCCGCGAGTCTTCTCCTAACGCAGTACCCACCACCGAGGAGGAGACATGAACACCACCACCAAGAACCGGACCCGCCGCCTCGTCGCCGCCAGCATCCTGGCCCTGGCCGCCACGGTCGGCACGAGCACCGCCCACGCGGCCGACGTCCGGTCATTCGGTCTCGGCGTACGGCGTTCGCACGGACGCCGCGGTGACCTGCACGAGCGGCTGATACCGCCTCCTCAGCGCCACCCCGCGGATCGGCACGTCAGCTCCGGCTGGGAGTTCGGGCAGAACGTCGCCTGGAGGTACACCATCGTCAACGTCGCCACGAACGTCACCTTGGGCCGACACCTCGTGGAAGACGGCGCGCACGTTCACCGCGTGGTACTCCTATGACTACTACGGACACAAGACCCTCCAGACGAAGCTGTATGCCGACCTCCCGGACTCGACGTGGACGATGGCGCCGGGCCGTTACCAGGTTCTCGCCAGCTACGCATGGCTGACCGGGGCGGGCTGGAGCTACGCGACGAGGCTGACCGACGTCTACACCATCTCCCAGAACCCTGTAGGCATCCGATACGCCAATCTGTGCTCCATCGGCGTCTACTAGGCCGATCGTCGGACCGACGTCCACGTGTGGCCGACCCTCTCGCGGAGGGGCGGCCACATGTCCGTTGGAACGTTGCTACGTTTCGTCGCCGCGTCGCGGACCGCCTCCAGTTGCGAGTTCTGATGGTTCTGAAGACGGCCAGCCATGGCCCCACCACAATGAGCGCACCAACCGCTCAGCCAAGGGGTAGTCATGCGTTCCAGGTTCGTAGCAGGGTGCCTCTTGGCCGGCCTCGTGACCGTCACCACGGGAGCCTGCGGCGTCGATCACAGCGTCCACCAGTACAACGTGCAGGCCACGTGCAAGGACATCGTCAGCAACCAGATGAAGAACCCCTCGACCATCGACTTTTCCGACGAATCGCAGTCCTCGACCTCAGCAGGCGGCGTGGCAGTAGCGGAGAACGCTTTCGGAGAGATAGTTACCTTCAACTATCGCTGCCGGGTCTCAGGTGGCACCGTCACGCTTGACGCGCTCAACAAGCGGTAGCACCGAGGCCGAGGCATGAATTGCCCGCCGTTGCACCTGTGTGGTGCGCGGGTTCAGACTGTGAGCGAACGAACCACGGCAATGGTGCAACGTTCCGTGGGAAGGTTGGACCATGGCATCCAAACTGGCTCTTCGGAATTAAGCATGGGCAGGGGCTCGTCGGTAGGGGCGGGTTCCTGAGGCTGCGAGCAGGATCCGGAGCCGGTAGTGCTCGAACGTTCTGAAGCCGTGGGCCAGGCGTCGGGTCTTCTCGATGATGAGGTTGACGGCCTCGGTGCCGCCGTTGCTGATCCGCTCGGTGTCGAACCGGGCCAGGACGTGCTGACGCCACTGCTTGAGGGTGCGTCCGAGGCGGGCGACCTCGGGGATCGGGCAGGTCGGGAACGAGGCGATGACGTGCTCGGCGATCCGTCGGCCCTCGGCCGGGTCGCTGGCTTGGTACATCGAGCGCAGCTGCTGGTAGCCGTGCCAGGCGAGGGTGACCTCCCAGTTCGGGTCGCCGGCCTGCAGGCAGGTGTTCAGCTTGGCGATCTGTCTGTCGGTGAGGTGTTCTCGGCCGCGGCGCAGCAGGCCGCGGATCTTGTACAGCGGGTCGTCCTTGTGCCCGCGCCGGCCGCAGGGTGTCCTGCTGGACGCGGCGGCGGGTCTCGTCGACGACCTGGGTGCCGAGCTTGACGACGTGGAACGCGTCCAGGACCGCGACCGCGTCGGGCAGCTCGTCCCGGAGCGCGTTGGCGTAGCCGCGGAACGGGTCGAGGGAGGCCTCGGTGATCCCGGCGGTGAACTCGCTCCGGCTGGGCCTTGAGCCAGGCGGCGTAGGCGGTGCCGGTCCGGCCGGGCACGACGTCGAGCAGCCGGGCGTGCAGGTGGCCGTGCTCGTCGCGGGTCAGGTCGACCATCCCGGTCACCGCCCGGTCGGCGTCCCCGATCCTGCTCGGTCGCCAGATGTGCTCGTCGACGCCGAGGACGGTGACGCCCTGCAGCCGGGCCGGGTCGGCCAGCCGCCGGGTGGCCTCGAGCTCGATGGCGTCCCACAGGGTGTGCCAGTCCACCCCGAGGTGGCGGGCCAGCGCGGACACCGTCGTGTCGTCGTGCGCCAGCGCGTCGGTCGCCCACCCGATCGCCCGCGAGGTCAGCTTCGCCCGTGGCGCGATCAGGTCGTGCTGCTCGCTGAACGTCACCACCGGGCAGGCCGGCTCGAGGCACCGCCAGAGCCGCTTGCGCCACCGGATGACGGTGACGGCGCCGAAGCAGGGAGCGTCCGCGGCCTGATGCACGCGCCGGCCGTGACCCGACCGCGACCACCCCGCAGCCGGGGCAGCCGCCCACGTCCTCATCGGTCTCCACAGTCACGACGAGCCGGTCGAGCTCATCACGATGCACCTCGAGCACATGCATGCCCGAGGCGTTGAACAAGGCGTCCGCGCGGGCGCACCAGCCCACGCCGGAACCACACGTACAGTGATCCATCGTCGAGGTCTTCAGTTAGGCAGCTTGGTCGCTACCGATCCTGAAGACCTCGACCCATCTATGCCCGGACCGCCACGCCGAGACGCGTCACCCACGCTCAGATTGTGTCGGATCATCGGGCACAGCTGGCAGCAGGGCGTCGGCCGCGAGGGCGAGCGGTTCCTTCAGTGCAAGCGCTGTGGAAGCGTGACGGACAATCCTGGGCCACCACCGACGGTGGGCATGGGATAGATCCCTCGCCTCACCGAGACCGCCCGCCCAGCCCAGCAAGTCACACACCCACTGAGCTCGCTGCCGCCCCGAGCACGCTCGATACACCCACGCGATCACATCGAGCGGCCCGGATTCCCAGACCTTTTGACGGCGGAAACCGCCGGACAGACCTCGGTCCGGCGGTTTCTCCCCCGAGCGATGAAGACCCTTTGAGACATGAACTCAGAATATTCTCATGTCCCCAGTGCGGTGCGAGCACGGCGAAAAGCGGCAATGTCGCCTCCCCGTCCCCGAGCTTCCCGTGGCGGACGGTGCGGACGCGAACACGCAAGCCGCCCCTGGCGCGCCAGCCGCGCCGCGCGGGGGCCGCCGTCTGTGGCTGTTGGGTGACTGACGGGCTCGTCGACGTCGGCCAGGAGGCCCACGATGCCACTGTGTCGCCGCAAGGCCACCGGATCCTGATGCCCGAACCGCGCCCGGCTAAGCCGGTGTGGCGGACACCCCCGAATCCCGCGCGACGCTCTGCGCTAGCGGGGCCGAAGTCCCACGCCCCCGTGGAACCTCCCCCGCCCCGTGTAGTCGCGTGGAAACGAGCGACCGCGCGGGACCGGCCGAAGCAGGTACCCGACGACACAAGGCCACCCCCCTGGGCACCGTTTCCGGTAGCCGCTTCCTACCCCCGAGGGTTCGGCCTAACAACGCCGCAAAAGTCCGCGTCGTGAATGCGGCACAATACGTCCTAAGTCGCCCATAGCGCTCACACCCTCAATTCAACGCGGACGCCCCGGCCTAGATGCCCCGAGTTTGGTGCACCCGCTCGGCTCCAACGGGTCCGGGAGTCCGTCCCGGAGTTTGAGTGACCACCGATCCCTGTGAGGCTCTCATGGACGAGCGACGGGAACCCCCAAGGCGAGGCCCGGACAAACCCAAAAGCATTCGCAATGAAAAAATTCCAATACCTCATGACGCCCATGTTTTTCTAGCCGCGTACGTCGGGAGAAACCTGGGGAAAGTAGTTCGGTGGGTGGGGGGGTGCATCCTCGGAGCGGCTAGAATTCGGTTATCAATCGGACCTGAATACATGAGCATCGAATGAAATATGGATCCATCTGATCATCGGATATCTTCGCCGTTTGCCCGATCTCAAGTGGCCCGTGTCGTTAGTTCATAAACGGTAGGGTTTTGGGATCATGGGGCATGGCGAATCGTCCTGCCCCGGCGTTGGGGTTGCGTGCCGGTGATCGTGAGCGGCTGACCCGGCTGACGCGGTCCTCGACGGTGAAGGCGGGTCTGGCGTTGCGAGCCAGGATCGTGCTCGCGGCTGCTGACGGGGAGGCGAACGAGCGGATCGCCGAGCGGGTGGGTGCCTCGAAGGTGACCGTGCTGAAGTGGCGTTCCCGGTACGAGGCCCAGGGTCTGGTCGGGTTGGCGGACGAGGCGCGCTCGGGTCGTCCGCGCCGGGTTGATCACCGGGCGGTGGTGGCGGCGACGTTGAAGCCGCCGCCGAAGAAGTACGGGGTGACGCATTGGTCCTCGCGGCTGTTGGGCCGGCACCTGGGGATCGGGAACAAGACCGTGGCCACGGCGTGGCGCGAGTACGGGGTGGCGTCGTGGCGGGTCGAGACGTTCACGTTCTCGACCGACCCGGAGCTGGTCGGCAAGGTCACCGACGTCGTCGGGTTGTACCTGGACCCGCCGGAGAACGCCATCGTGTTCTGCGTGGACGAGAAGTCGCAGATCCAGGCGCTGGACCGGACCGCTCCGATGCTGCCGATGCAGCCCGGGCTGCCCGAGCGGCGCACTCACGACTACGTCCGGCACGGCACCTCGACCCTGTTCGCGGCGCTGGAGATCGCGACCGGCAACGTGACCGCGGCGTGCAAGCCGCGCCACCGCCACCCGGAGTTCCTCGCCTTCCTCAAGCAGGTCGCCCGGGCCTACCCCGAGACCGCCGACGGGACCGAGCTGCACCTGGTCATGGACAACTACGCCACCCATAAGAAGGCCGAGGTCCGCGACTGGCTCGCCGCGAACCCGCGGATCCACGTCCACTTCACCCCGACCTCCGGATCGTGGCTCAACCTCGTCGAGGTCTGGTTCGGCATCATCGAACGCCAGGCGATCCACCGCGGGTCCTTCGGCTCCGTCAAGGACCTCAACGCGAAGATCCGCGCCTTCATCGACGGCTGGAACGACCGCTGCCACCCGTTCGTGTGGACCAAGACCGCAGAACAGATCCTGAAGAAAGCGAACCGTCAGGCAAGTTCAAACCCGCCCCACTAGGCCAGGCGGCGTCTGCTTGCGGATCAACCGGTTACGCCGTTGCCGACCAGTGAGGCCATACGGCACCCCGTCGGGCCGAACGGCGAAGCCGCGCCGGCCCCGTTCGGCAGGGCAGGCCGAGGGGCAGCCCCGTCACCACGGAACGGCCTCTCACCTGCAAAAACTCTAGTCGGGCTGACAGGATTTGAACCTGCGACCCCTTGACCCCCAGTCAAGTGCGCTACCAAGCTGCGCCACAGCCCGAATGCCCTTGCGAGCGAACGAAACCCTAGCGCACCGCCCCTGGGACCTCCGAATCGGGCCGGGTCTCACGCCCCACGGAGCGCACCACGGGGTGGTTTCGCGCTACAGCGGGGATCGACCGTGGTGTGCCGCTTGGGGGGCCACCGCTGGTCCGGGGACCCGATCCACCATCGAAAGGCACGACTCCATGCCCCATGCGTCCCGCGCACGCCTTCGTGGCTCCGTGCGCGCCATCCTGC
Organism: uncultured Actinomycetota bacterium; assembly: GCA_963816385.1. Classification (GTDB taxonomy): domain Bacteria; phylum Actinomycetota; class Actinomycetes; order Actinomycetales; family Dermatophilaceae; genus CAWFKL01. Next base: position 210,950 of record CAWFKL010000005.1, on the reverse strand, counting down.
TCGCCAAGGCCGCGGTGGCCGGGCTCGTCACCCGTTCCCGCCCTCACGGCCACGGCCATCACGGGCGGCACGCCCGACGGCCAGGTCACCCAACGTCGCCATCATCCTGTTCTACGACGAGACGGACAACCTGCGCTACCGCTGCACGGCTACCCGGAGGCCCCACCTTCCGCGGTGGCTACCAGGTAGCCGTCACGAGCTACGGCTACACCGCCAACTGCCGTTACCTCGACGGCCTTCAGCGCATCGACATCCCCGTCGTGCAGAACTGGCTGGCCACCTTCGGCGTGCACCCGGCTGCCTGACCGGTTGACCGAGCACGAAGGGCGCTCACGACGTGAGGTCGTGGGCGCCCTTCGCACGTCCGTCAGGACACGTCGAGCGGCGGCGTCGGTATGCCGTCCCGCAGCCCGGCGGTCAGCGCTTGCCGCGCTTCTCGCGCACGCGCACCGACACCTCGATCGGGGTTCCCTCGAAACCGAACTGCTCGCGCAGCCGACGCTCGATGAAGCGGCGGTAGCCGGCCTCGATGAAGCCGGACGCGAAGATGACGAAGCGTGGGGGACGGGTCGAGGCCTGCGTCGCGAACAGGATGCGGGGCTGCTTGCCGCCACGCAGCGGGTGCGGGTGGGCGGCAACGATCTCGCCGAGGAACGCGTTGAGCCGCCCGGTGGGCACGCGCGTGTCCCACGACTCGAGGGCGGTCTCGATGGCAGGCACGAGGCGGTCCATGTGGCGGCCCGTGCGTGCGGAGACGTTGGCGCGCGGTGCCCAGGGCACCTGCACGAGCTCCTTCTCGATCTCGCGCTCGAGGTAGTAGCGACGCTCCTCGTCGAGGGTGTCCCACTTGTTGTAGGCGATGACGAGGGCCCGGCCGGCATCGATGACCTGCTGCACGACGCGGACGTCCTGCTCGGCGATGGGCTGCTCGGCATCGATGAGCACGACGGCGACCTCGGCCTTCTCGAGCGCGGTCTGCGTGCGCAGGGAGGCGTAGAAGTCTGCGCCGCGCGACTGGTGCACGCGGCGCCGGATGCCGGCGGTGTCGACGAAGCGCCACGTCTTGCCGCCGAGCTCGATGAGCTCGTCGACGGGGTCACGGGTCGTGCCGGCCACCTCGTCGACCACGACGCGCTCGGAGCCGGCGAGCCGGTTGAGCAGGCTCGACTTGCCGACGTTGGGGCGGCCGACGAGGGCCACTCGTCGGGGACCTCCTTGGGCGTACGCGCCCGGTGGCGGACACCTCCGGGAGCACCTCGAGCACGGCATCCAGCGCGTCGCCGCTGCCGCGTCCGTGGATCGCCGAGACCGGCCACGGCTGGCCGAGCCCGAGGCTCCACAACATCGCGGCGTCGGCCTCGCCGCGCTGGTCGTCGACCTTGTTCGCGATCGAGAACGACCGGCTTGCGGGAGCGCCGCAGCAGCTTGACGACGGCCTCGTCGTCGTCGGTGGCACCGACGGTGGCGTCGACGACGAACATGACGACGTCAGCCAGGTCGATGGCGATCTCGGCCTGCTCGGCCACCCGCAGGTGGATGCCGGTGGCGTCGGTCTCCCAACCGCCGGTGTCGACGACCGTGAAGCGGCGGCCGGCCCACTCGCCCTCGTAGGAGACCCGGTCGCGTGTCACGCCGGGCACGTCCTCGACGACGGCCTCCCGCCGGCGCAGGATGCGGTTGACGAGGCTGGACTTGCCGACGTTGGGTCGCCCGATCACGGCGACGACGGGCAGCGGCCCCCGGGGAGTGCCGTCAGCGGCATACGCCCCCTCGGCATCGAGCAGCGCCTGGTCCTCAGGACTGAGCTCGAAGTCGGCGAGCCCGGCGCGCAGGGCGCGCTCCACGGCGGCGTCGTCGACGGGGGCGGTGGTCGAGATCGATGCGCCCTCGTCGATGGGGCGGGCGGTCTCGTCAGTCACGGTGTCCTCGAATCAGTGAACGTCTGTTGAGGGACCATTCTCCACCCGCGTCAGGCGCACGTGTGACGCGAGCGCCTCGCGCAGCTGCTCGGTGGCGATCCGCAGGCGCTCGCGGCCGGGCACGTCCGGCGGCACGTCGAGCTCGAACGGCTCACCGAAGACGGCGTCGAGACGCGACCGCAGCCGCGGCCAGGTGTCGGCCGACTCCCCCGGCACGCGCGTGCCGATGACGGCGACGGGCACGAGGCGCGCCCCCGTGCGAAGCGCGATCCACGCAGCGCCCTGGTTGACCTGCTCGACGTCACCGGCGCGGCTGCGCGTGCCCTCGGGGAAGATGCCGACCGCACCGCCTCGATGCAGCACCGCCGCAGCGGTGCCCAGTGCGGTGCGGTCGCCGATGGTGCGGTCGATGGGGATCTGGCCGACGGCCGCCGATCAGCCAGCCGACGAAACCGGTGAAGGCGTCGTGCTTGACGAGGAAGTTGACCGGCCGCGGCGCCATCGCGAAGACGAACGGCCCGTCGAGGAAGGCGGCGTGGTTCGCGACGAGGATGACCGGTCCCGTCCTAGTGGCACGCGTTCGGTGTGGCTGGCGTGGCCGCGGTAGAGGGTGTGGAAGATCGCAATGCCGATCCAACGTCCGACGCGGGCGCGGAACGGGTGGGGCGCCGTGGCGGTCTCGGTCATGAGCGCGCCGCCCCGACCACCTGGAGGACTGCTTCGACCGATCCCTCGAAGTCGAGGTGCGAGGTGTCGACGGTCGTGACCCCGTCCGCGGCGACACTGAACTCCGAGACGGCCGAGTCGGCCCGGTCGCGGTCGACGACCTGCGAGCGGGTCGCTGCGACGGATGCCTCGTCGGCCACGCCGTGCAGCTCGGTGGACCGCCGGGCCAGCCGGGCCTCCTCGGAGGCCGTCAGCAGGATGCGCACCGGTGCGTCGGGTGCGACGACGGTGGTGATGTCGCGGCCCTCGGCGACGACTCCGCCCTCGGCTGCGCCCGCATCGGAGATGAGCCGGCGCTGGAGCACCCGCAGGATCTCGCGCACCGGGATGACGGTGGCGACGGCCGAGACGTTCGTCGAGATGCGGGTCTCCCGGATGGCTTCGGTGACGTCGACGCCCTTGACCTTCACCGTGGGATCGTCCGGATCGGTCCCGATGACGAGCGGCAGCCGCTCGGCCGCGGCGGTGATTGCTGCTGGATCCCTCAGGTCCACGCCCTCATGCAGGCACCACCAGGTCAGGGCGCGATACATCGCCCCGGTGTCGAGGTAGCCGTAGCCGAGGGAGCGGGCCACCTGCTTCGACACGCTCGACTTCCCCGACCCCGAGGGGCCGTCGATGGCCACCACGAAACCGGACAGGTGCTCATCGCTCGGCATGCGCCCGAGGATAGTGGCAGCCCGAGGTGTGGGCAGTCTCGTCCGGCGGCGTCGCGCTCCTTCGAGGCGCGGCCCTGCGGCCGCTGAGCGCCCCGGCCGATGAGCGCCCCGGCCGTGGAGCGTCTCGGCCGTTGAGCGTCTCGGCCGTTGAGCGTCCCGGCCGTTGAGCGTCCCGGCCGTTGAGCGTCCCGGCCGGTCAGTCGTGCACGCGCCAGCCGAGCCGCTCGAGCTCGGCGCGCAGCGGCTCCACCGAGGCCGGCACGACGGCGATCTCGGCGACGCCAACCGCCTGCCCGATCCCGTGCTCCAGGTGCAGGTCCTCGAGGTTGATGCCAGCGGCTCCCACGTCCGTGAGCAGGCGGGCGAGTGAGCCCGGTGCGTCGGGCACGACGACGGAGACGACGTCGTATGCCGCCGGCGCGGAGCCGTGCTTGCCAGGGATCCGTGCGTGGCCGAGGTTGCCCGCCTCGAGGACGCGGCTCAGCGTGCCGAGCGAACCCTCTCCCCCGGCCTCGACGAGGCCGTCGAGGGCGTCGACGACGGCAGCGACCTCGTCGCGAACCTCGCGGAGCACGTCACGCACGGCCGCGGCGTTGCCCGCAACGATCTGGGTCCACAGCCGCGGGTCGCTGGCGGCGATGCGCGTGACGTCGCGCAGCCCCTGGCCGGCGAGGCCTACGGCGCTCTCCGGCAGGTCGCGGAGGCTGCCCGCGACGATGCTTGCCGCGAGCTGTGGCACGTGCGAGACCGCGGCGACCGCCTCGTCGTGCTCGTGGGCCTGCATGACGCGCACCGCCGAACCGACCGCGACGGCGATCCGCGTGACCCGCTCGGTCGCGTCCGCACTCGAGTCGGGGTGCGGCACGACGACCCAGGCCCGGCCGTCGAAGAGGTCGCCTCGCGCAGCCGCGGCCCCCGATCGCTCCCGGCCCGCCATCGGGTGGGAGCCGACGTAGCGCGTCGAGTCGACCTGCGCCGCCAGCACCCCTTTCAGCACGGACTCCTTGACGGACGCGACGTCCGTGACGACGGCCCGAGGCCATCGGCGCAGCGCCTCGACGACGGCGTCCGCCGCGACGTCGGGCGGGGCGGCCACCACGACGACGTCAGGTGCCGTGGAGGTGGTGCTCGCGTCGGTTCCCACCGACCCGGCACCGAGGTCCCGCGCCAGGCGCACGGCGGTCGGGGACGGGTCCTCCAGGGAGACGGCGAAGCCGCCTTGTGCGGACAGGGCGATGCCGAGGCTCGTGCCGATGAGCCCCGTGCCGATGATGCGCACGTGAGTGGGCTCGGGGAACCGGGCGGTCACAGCCCCGCAGCCTGGTAGAGGGCGCCGATCTCGGCCTTGTTGAGCCGGCGCATGCGGCCCGACTTGAGGTCGGCGAGGCGGATCGGGCCGACCTCCGTGCGCACGAGGTCGAGCACCGGGTGGCCCACGGCCTCGAGCATGCGCCGCACGACGTGCTTTCGTCCCTCGTGGAGCACGACCTCGACCATCGCCTTGCCGGGCTGGTGGTCGACGATGCGGAAGGAGTCGACCGTCACCGGCCCGTCCTCGAGCTCGATGCCCTCCCGGAGCCGCTTGCCGACGTCGCGCTGCACGGGCCCGCGGATCGTGGCCACGTAGGTCTTGAGCACGCCGTATGCCGGGTGCTGGAGCCGGTGGGCGAGGTCACCGTCGTTCGTCAGCAGCAGCAGGCCCTCCGTGTCCGCGTCGAGTCGGCCGACGTGGAAGAGCCGCTCCTCCCGGTTGCCGACGTAGTCCTCGAGGGAGATCCGACCCAGCTCGTCGTGCATCGTCGTCACGACGCCCTTGGGCTTGTTGAAGGCGAGGTAGACACGCTCCTCGTCGAGGTTGATCCGCACGCCGTCGACATGGACCACCTGGGACTTGGCGTCGATGCGCACGCCGAGCTCGGTGATGACCTGCCCGTCGACCTCGACCCGGCCGGCCTCGATGAGGTTCTCGCAGACGCGACGCGAGCCGACGCCCGCTGCGGCCATGAGCTTCTGCAGTCGCACGCCGCTGGGGTCGTGCACGTCAACGGGGGCGGGTGCGTCGCGATCGGGCAGCCGGGTCGGCTGGCTCGCCTTGGTCGAGCCCGCGAAGCGGGGCCCGGACCGGCCGGAGCCCGATCCGCCGGACCCGGACCGGGAGCCCGATCCGCCGGACCCGGATCGGCCGGAGCCCGATCCGCCGGAGCCAGATCGGCCGGACCCGGATCGGCCCGAGCCGGATCGGCCGGAGCCGCCCGGGGCTCCCTTGCCTGCGGGCGTGGACCCTGTCTTGCCGCCGGATCGCTTGCCGCCGGATGGCGTGCCCTTCTTGCGGGGCTGGCGTGGTGACCTCGAGTGCTCGGTCATCGGTGTCCTTCCTCGATGAGCTCGTCGATGACGTCGGCATCGGGCAGGTAGGGCGCGAGGGCCGGGAGCTCGTCGAGGGACGAGAGACCCATGCGCTGGAGGAAGAAGGGGGTCGTGCGGTAGAGGACCGCGCCGCTCTCGCCGACGCCGTCCACCTCCTCGATGAGGCCGCGCGACACGAGGGTGCGCACCACGCCGTCGACGTTCACCCCTCGAACCGCGCTGACCCGCGACCGCGATACGGGTTGGCGGTAGGCGATGACGGCGAGGGTCTCGAGCGAGGCCTGCGTGAGCCTCGCCTGCCGGCCGTCGAGCACGAACCTCTCGACGACGGGGGCGAACTCGGGACGGCTGTAGACCCGCCAGCCACCTGCGAGGTTGCGCAGGGTGAAGCCGCGCTGGTCGGCGGCATACTCCGCCTCTAGGTCGTTCAGGTGCCGGACGACGTCCTCGACGGGCAGCTCGAGCGCCGATGCGAGCGACAGCTCGGTGACCGGCTCGTCGACGACCATGAGCACCGCCTCGATGGCCGAGCGCGCGCCGCCCGGGAAGGCGCCGAGGTCGAAGGCGATCTGCTCGTCGGCCCCCTCGAGGGTGCCGTCGCCGACGAGCCCCTGCCCGATCCCGTCCGCCATGTGCTCCGAGCGGTCACTCATGGTCGTTCTCCCCTGGTGCTGTGCTCGGCCCCGTCCGTACCGGCCGGCCCACCTGCCTGGTCGACCCCGTCGAGCTCCTCGGCGTCGTCGAACTCGTCGTCGATGGCGACGTCGCCGTCGTCCGCCCCCGTCCAGCGGATGTCGAGCTCGCCGAGAGCCTCGGCCTGCTCGAACGCGATGGCCCCCTCCTTGAAGAGCTCGAGGAGGGCGAGGAACCGGGCCACGATCACCAGCGTGGTGTCCGCGTCGGCCACGAGGCTGCGGAACGAGACCTGGCCGCGGCTGCGCAGACGTTCGACGATGATGGCCGCCTGCTCCCGCACGCTGACCTGTGGCGCGTGCAGGTGGTCGAGGCCGACGGTCGGGGGGACCTTCGGGACCATCGCCCGCGCTGCGATCATGGCGAACTGCTCCGGCGTCACGGCGAGAACGAGCTCGGGCAGCAGGCTCGCGAACTCCGGCTCGAGGCCGGCCTGACGCGGCGTGATCCGGCCCGCCGTCGCCATCCGGTCGCGGAAGGTCCCCGCGATCCGCTTGTACGCGCGGTACTGCAGCAGGCGCGCGAAGAGCAGGTCTCGGGCCTCGATGAGAGCGAGGTCCTCGTCGTCCTGCGGGCCGAAGCTCGGCAGCAGCCGCGCCGCCTTGAGGTCGAGCAGGGTCGCCGCCACGAGGACGAACTCCGAGGCCTGCCCGAGGTCCCAGTCGTCGTCGGTCGCCTGGGCCGCCTTGATGTGCGCCACGAACTCGTCGGTCACCTGCGCCAGCGCGACCTCGGTGATGTCGAGCTTGTGCTTGCTGATCAGTCCGAGGAGCAGGTCGAAGGGTCCGGAGAAGACGTCGAGGTGCACCTCGAACGGGACTGCCTGTCGACGGGTCAGGATGCCTCCGGGAGTGAGATCGGACCCACGTCCCGGCGGAAGGTCCATGAGGGCGTCGCCCGGGCCCTCCCCGATGCGCGCCGTTGCCCGTGTCGATCCGGGAGGCGGCCTTCGCGAGGTCCTCCGTGGCAGTGCCGTCCGCGTCGACCGCGGCGCGGTCGACGACGTCCTGCTCGGTCATCGCACCGAGCCGGTCAGGCGGCGTCGCCGCGGGCGATGAGCTCCCGGGCGAGCTGACGGTAGGCATTGGCGCCGGAGTGGTCCGAGGAGTACGTCGTGATCGGCTCGGCCGCCAGCGTCGCGTCGGGGAACTTCACCGTGCGGCTGATGACGGTGTGGAAGACCCGGTCCCCGAAATGGTCGACGACCGAGCGGACGACCTCTCGGCTGTGCAGGGTGCGCGAGTCGTACATCGTCGCCAGGATGCCGTCGACCTTGAGGCGAGGGTTGAGCCGGTCGGTGATCTTGTCGATGGTGTCGATGAGCAGGGCGACGCCGCGCATGGCGAAGAACTCGCACTCGAGCGGGATGAGGACGCCGTGCGCGGCGGTGAGGGCGTTGACGGTGAGCAGGCCCAGGGACGGTTGGCAGTCGATGAGGATGACGTCGTACTCGTCGAGCACCGGTCGCAGCACGCGCGCCAGCACCTGCTCGCGGGCCACCTCGCCGACGAGCTGCACCTCCGCGGCAGACAGGTCGATGTTGGCCGGCACGAGGTCGAGGCCGGGGGTGCTCGTCTTCTGGATGACGTCGTGGATCTGCTGGCCACGCTCGACGAGCAGGTTGTAGATCGTCAGGTCGAGCCCCTGGCCGTTGACGCCGAGGCCGACCGAGAGCGCGCCCTGCGGGTCGAAGTCGATGACGAGCACCTTGCGCCCCAGCTCGGCCAGCGCGGCGCCGAGGTTGATGGTCGTCGTCGTCTTGCCGACGCCGCCCTTCTGGTTGCACATCGCGATGATGCGGGCCGGGCCGTGGCTCGAGAGAGGCGGCGGTTCGGGGAAGGTCGGCAGAGGCCGACCCGTTGGCCCGAGAGGCACGTCGTCCGCGGACGTGGCACCCACGACCTCGTCACGATCACCGGAGTCGGCGCGCGGAGGACGGGCCGGCACGGGGCCGGGGTTGTGTGGAGGCGGCGACACCGACGACGGCATGGACTCGCTGGTCTCCATGATCTCGTGCGACTCCTCGTTCACCGGCTGTCCCACTCCGCTCGGCTCGCTCTCCCCTGCTGCGTTCAGCCTCTCGCTGATCAGATGCGACCCTATCAGCGGGCACGTGGGTGGGCGCCCGCATACACCTCGCGGAGCCGGTGCACCGAGACCATCGTGTAGATCTGGGTCGTCGTCACCGATGCATGGCCGAGCAGCTCCTGCACCACCCGCACGTCGGCGCCACCGTCGAGCAGGTGCGTGGCGAAGGAGTGCCGCAGCGTGTGCGGCGAGACGTGCTCTGCGAGTCCGGCTCGCTCTGCCGTTCGTTGCAGGAGCGCCCAGGCCGACTGGCGCGACAGCCGGTTCCCCCGGCCGTTGAGCAGCAGGGCGGGGCCGCCGCGACCGTGGGTCGCGAGCACGGGTCGGGCCCGCACCAGGTATGCCGTCACGGCCTCCACCGCGTAGCGCCCCATCGGCACGATGCGCTCCTTGCCGCCCTTGCCATGGAGGCGGGCGGACGCCGAGGTGAGCGGCATGGGGTCGGAGTCCGGCTCGGCAGCGGGGTGCGCCCGCCCACCACCCGGTTCCCCGAGGTCGAGGTCGTCGACGTCGAGGCCCACGGCCTCGCTGATCCGGGCGCCCGTGCCGTAGAGGATCTCGAGGAGCGCTCGATCACGCAGCGCCTCGGGCGTGTCGCCAAGGGTGGCGGCTGTGAGCAACCGCTCGACCGCCTCCACGGGGATCGCCTTGGGCAGCCGCGCCGGGGACTTCGGCGGTGCGACGTGGGCCGCAGGGTCCGTCGCGACCTCGCCCTCGAGGGCGAGGAACCGATGGAAGCCCCGGACCGCGACGAGCGTTCGCGCGGCCGACGAGGCGGCGAGGCGGCGGTCGCTCAGCGACGCCAGGAAGTCCGTGACGTCCACCTCACGGACGCGGCCCGCATCGTCGATGCCCCGGTCTGCAAGGAAGGCCACGTACGCCCGCAGGTCACGGGTGTAGGAGGAGAGCGTGTTGTCGGATGCGCCGCGCTCGACGCGGACGTGGTCAAGCCACCCGCGCACGTCGCGTTCGACGGGCGACAGGGGCGCCGGGGGCGGCCCCGCCGTGACGTCCTGCGTCAGGAGAGCGCCTCCGCCAGGGAGACGGAGGTCATTCCGTGCGCCTCCGCGACCGGACCGTAGGTGACGTTTCCGCCATGGGTGTTGAGACCGAGGGCCAGGGCGGGGTCCCCCCGCAGCGCGTCGCGCCAGCCCTGGTTGGCCAGCTTCACGGCATACGGGAGCGTGGAGTTGGTCAGGGCGTACGTCGAGGTGTTCGGCACGGCGCCGGGCATGTTGGCCACGCAGTAGAACACCGAGTTGTGCACCCGGAAGGTCGGGTCGGCGTGGGTCGTGGGTCGGGAGTCCTCGAAACAGCCGCCCTGGTCGATCGCGATGTCGACGAGCACCGAGCCGGGCTTCATCGCGGCGACGAGGTCGTTCGTGACGAGCTTGGGCGCGGCTGCGCCGGGGATGAGCACGGCGCCGATGACCATGTCGGCCTCGAGGACCTGCTGCTGGACCGTGAGCTTCGATGAGGCCAGGCCGTGCACCTGGTTGTCGTAGCGCCAGAACGACATGCGCAGCTTGTCGAGGTCCGTGTCGAGCAGGGTCACGTCGGCACCCATGCCGAGGGCTATGTTCGCGGCGTTCTGCCCGGACACGCCTGCGCCGAGGATGACGACCTTGGCGTTCTGCACGCCGCCGACGCCGCCCATGAGCACGCCGCGCCCACCCTCGGCGCGCATCAGCGAATGTGCGCCGACCTGCGGGGCGAGGCACCCCGCAACCTCCGACATCGGGTAGAGCAGCGGCAGGGCGCCGGAGTTGAGCTGCACCGTCTCGTAGGCGATGCCGGTGACCTTGCGGGCGGCGAGCTCCTCGGTGAGCGGCTTGTCGGCGGCGAGGTGCAGGTAGGTGAAGAGCGTCAGGCCCTCGCGCATGCGGTGGTACTCCTCCGCCACGGGCTCCTTGACCTTGAGCACCAGGTCGGACTCCGCCCAGACGTCGTCGGCGGAGCCGATGATGCGCGCGCCTGCGGCCACGTAGTCCGCATCGCTGATCTGGGAGCCGACCCCGGCATCCTTCTCGACGAGGACCTCGTGCCCGTGCTGCGTCAGCTCGTGCGCCCCGACGGGCGTGAGTGCGACGCGGTACTCGTGGTTCTTGACCTCGCGGGGTACGCCGACCTTCATGCTGCACATCCTTCCGGACTCACCACTGTGAACGGGCTCCGTTGCCCGGCAGGCGGCCGTGTGCCGGCCGCGGGGCCACTCTAACGGCGCCGCCGAGGTGCGCGGTCCACCGCTGCGCCTGTGCCTTCAGGTCCCAGTAGGTTGGGCCCGTCGACCGACCTGAGAGGGCGCCATGAAGCTGTATGCGGACACCCCCACCCGCCGGACGAGGCAGCTGCTCGCGGACGTGCTCCTCCTGCTCTGGGTCGGCTTCTGGGTGTATGCCGGCCGGCAGGTCCACGACCTCGTGACGAGCCTGCGCGCTCCCGCCGACTCGATCACCACGGCCGGACGGTCGGTCAACGAGGCCCTCACCGGCGCCGGCGAGCAGGCGCAGCAGATTCCCTTTGTCGGCGACCAGCTGCACACCTGGCTGACGCAGGCGGCCGGCTCGGGCACGACCCTGCAGGAGGCTGGGTCCTCGATGGCAGACACGATCGAGCAGCTTGCGCTCGCGCTGGGTCTGGCCACCGCGCTCGCGCCGATCTCCATCGTTGTCGGGGTGTGGCTCTACCGGCGCATCAGCTTCGTGCGGGGCGCCACCGAGGCACAGCGCTTCATCGACGCGGGTGAGGACCTCGACCTCTTCGCGCTACGGGCCATGGCGCGCCAGCCGATGCGAGCGCTGGCCAAGGTCTCCGACGACCCGGCAGGTGCCTGGCGTCGCCAGGACCCGGAGGTCATCCACCGCCTCGCGCTTCTCGAGCTGCGGGAGCAAGGCCTGCGCCCGCCACCGCGCGCCCGACCACCGGCCTGAGGAACCGGTCGAGTGGCCGCTGCGTCTCATCCGCCCCAACGTGCCTGTGGCCGGTGAGGTTGCGCGGCCACTCGACTGGAGGGCGGTGGTGCTGGTGAGGTTGCGCGGCCACTCGAGTGGAGGGCGGCGGTGCTGGTGAGGTTGCGCGGCCACTCGAGTGGAGGGTGGCGGTGCGCCTGACGTTGCGGCGCCACTCGAGTGGAGGGCGGCGGTGCGCCTGAGGTTGCGAGGCCACTCGACTGCGGGGCAGTGGTGCTCGTGAGGTTGCGCGGCCACTCGACTGTTGGGGGGTCGGTCAGTCCTTGCGGGTCACCTGGGGGCGGAGGTCCTCGGCCGGCGGACTCCACCGCGCCGGGTCGGCCGGCACCTGCTCGCCCGAGCGGATGTCCTTGACCTCGCCGTGCTCCCCCGCGGCGGGGAACCACACGAACGGGATGCCACGACGCTCGGCGTAGCGGATCTGCTTGCCGAACCGCGCCGCCGACGGTGCCACCTCGCAGGCGATGCCGCGACGACGAAGTGCGGTCGCGACCTCGACGGCCTCCTCCCGGGCGTCGTCGTCGGTGAGGGCGACGAGGACGGCGGCGGGCGTCGAGCGGGAGGCAGTGACGAGTCCGCGACCGACGAGCAACCCGAGGATGCGCGTGACACCGATGGAGATGCCGACACCGGGATAGGTCGTGCGGCCGTCGCTCGCCAGCGCGTCGTAGCGCCCACCCGAGCAGAAGGAGCCCCACTCCTCGTGACCGACGAACTGCGTCTCGTACACGGTCCCGGTGTAGTAGTCGAGGCCACGGGCGATGCGCAGGTCGGCGGCGAGCTTGCCGGGGGCGTGCGCCATACCGGTGCGGATCACGCGGGCCAGGGACTCGAGGCCCTCGTCGAGCTGCGGGTGTTCCACGCCGAGGGAACGCACCTGCTCGACGAAGCCGAGGTCGGTGGAGCGGATGGCAGCCAGCGCCAGGCACTGGTCGGCCTGCTTGGCTGTCGCGCCGGCCTCGACGAGCATCGCCTCGACCTTCTCGGGCCCGACCTTGTCGAGCTTGTCGACGATGCGCAGGGTGCCGATCACGTCGGTGATCCCGATCCCCTGGTAGAAGCCGCCCGGGATCCTGCGGTCGTTGACCTGGATGACGAACTCGCCGACCGGGAACCTGTCGAAGACGTCGGCGATGACGAGCGGCATCTCCGCCTCGAAGTGCGCGGAGAGCTCGCCCACGTCCACGACGTCGATGTCGGCCTGCGTGAACTCGCGGTAGCGGCCCTCCTGCGGGCGTTCGCCCCGCCAGGCCTTCTGGATCTGGTAGCGCCGGAACGGGAAGGAGAGCCTGCCGGCGTTCTCGAGCACGTAGCGGGCGAACGGCACCGTGAGGTCGAAGTGCAGGCCGAGCTCGCCGAGCCCCATTTCGAGCTCACCGGTGGCATCGTCGCGCCCGATCCGACTGACGCCGTAGAGCTCCTTGTCGGCGTCACCGCCCTTGCCCAGCAGCCGATCCAGTGGTTCCACGGCTCGTGTGTCGATCGAGGAGAAGCCGTGCAGCTCGAACGTCTCGCGGATGACGTCGAGGAAGCGCTGCTCGACGATGCGCTCGGACGGCAGGTACTCGGGGAAGCCGCTGATGGGCGTGATCTTGGCCGCGGGCCGGGTCGAGGGGATGCTCACGTTCAGAGGTCCTTGAGGTAGGGGTTGGTCTGGCGCTCGTGGGCCATCGTCGTGGCCTGGTAGTGACCGGGCAGCACGAGCGTCGTGTCGGCCAGCGGCAGCACGACGTCGCGCAGGCTGCGCTGCATGGCGGCATGGTCGCCGCCCGGCAGGTCGGTGCGCCCGATCGAGCCCGCGAAGAGCACGTCGCCGGTCACCATCGTGCGGTCGACGTCCACCTCTTCTCCGAGGCCGTCGGGCACGCGGTCGATCCCGAACATGACAGACCCCTCCGTGTGCCCGGGGGCGTGGAGCACGTCGAAGTCCATACCGGCGAGTGTGAGCTGCGTCCCGTCGCCGATCTCGACAACGTTGGTCGGCTCGGTCCAGGTCGCGGCCGTGCCGAACTGCTGCTCGAACATCGCGAGAAGTCCGGGGTTGCTGCGTCCCAGCAGGTCGTGCAGGCGGTAGCGGTCGTCCGAGTGGATGTATGCCGCCGTGTCGGCTCCGCACACCGGCGTGACCGAGTAGACGTGGTCCACGTGCCCGTGCGTCAGCAGCACCGCGGCCGGGCGCAGACGGTGCTGGGTCAGCACCTCGCGCAACGTCTCCTCGACGCCCACACCCGGGTCGACAACGACGCACTCCTCGCCGGCCTGAGCGGCCAGGACGTAACAGTTCGTGTCGAAAGCCTGGGCCGGGAACGCGATCGTCAGCACGCTGGGAGCCTAGTGCGCGGGCGCAGCGAGGCTGACGGCATACCGCGTGCGGACGGCGGCCGACGCTCGGGGAGGGCAGTTGTCACGGAGTCGTGACCCCCACCGGTGAGAACCCCACCGTGGAGTGTCCATAAAATGACCGAACGCCCGGGGAGAGCCCGCGGGGCCGTTCGAGGAGAGGCTCGTGACCAAAGAGCAGGAACGCGCACGTGCGCGTCGCCGCTACGAAGAGCACCAGAAGGCCGAGAAGCCCCCGGTGGGCGACGCGACACGCGACAAGCAGGTCTTCGGTGTCATCCTCGCGGTCATCCTCGTCCTTGCAGCCGTGATCGTCGTGCCGCGCTTCATCGGTGGGGACGACACGCCCACTCCCGCAGCAGGGTCCACGACCGCCGCGCAGCCGAGCACGACGGCGACTGCGGCCTCCACGGGCGGCCTGCAGGCCGGGCAGAAGCTGGCGGCCGGTTGCACGGCCCCCCCGGCGAACCAGGCGGCGCCGAAGCAGGAGACGAAGGTGCCGGACAAGGCCGCGGCGGCCGGCAAGACGTTCGTCGCCACGGTGAAGACCACGTGCGGTGACCTGACCTTCGAGCTCGACGGCGCCAAGGCGCCGCAGACCGTGGCGTCGTTCCTCAACCTCGCGAAGACCGGCTACTGGGCGCCGAGCCCGTGCCACCGCGTGACGACAGAGGGCATCTACGTGCTTCAGTGCGGCGACCCGACCGGCACGGGTCAGGGCGGTCCGGGCTACACCTTCGGCATCGAGAACGCCCCAAAGGACGGCACCTACGGCCCGGGCGTGCTGGCGATGGCCAGAACGCAGGACCCGAACAGTAACGGCGGTCAGTTCTTCATCACCTACAAGGAAACCAACTTGCCCACCGACGGCGGCGGCTACACGATCTTCGGGAAGGTGACCAAGGGCCTCGACATCGTCGAGAAGATCGCGGCCAACAAGGCCCTTGCGCCCACCCCGACGGACGGGACCCCGGTCTCGCCGATCAGCATCCTCAGTGTGAGCGTGACGGAGAAGAAGGCATGACGGATACCACTGCGCACCACGGCCCCGACGACGGCGAGCAGGATTCGGCAGAGACGGCGAGCTCGGTTGCCGCCGGCCTCGAGGTGGTGGCGCCGGAGACGACGCTCCCCGAGTCAGTGACGACCGAGACTCCCGGCGAGATGGCTGAGCCAGCGTCCGAGACGCCAGCGGAGCCAGCCGCAGAGACCACCGCGGAGCCGGTCGACGAGCCGGCCACCGAGACCACGGCCGACACCACGGCGGACCCGGTCGACGAGCCGGTCACCGAGACCCGCGGACCGGCCGAGACCCCGGCGGAGCCGGCCGCGGAGACCACTGCCGAGCCAGCCACCGAGACGCCCGTCGACACTCCGTCAGAGGCGTCTCCGCAGCCGGCCAGCGACCCCGCTGCCGTCGAGATCGCCGAGGCGATCGAGTCCGTGAAGGCGGTCGAGTCGGTCGAGGCACCGGCCGCCGACGGTCCCGGCGCCGAGTCTGCACCCGAAACACCCGGGCCGGCTGCCGAGGGCGTTGCCGATGACTCGAGCGAGAACGCGGCAGAGCCCGTCGCAGTCCCGGCACCCAACCCGGCACCGGCACCGTCACCGGCGCTCCTGGCCGTGCCCAAGCCGAGCGCCATCCCCACGCCGGCCGCCTTGGCGCGCACCGTTGCCCACCCCGCGGCCCCCGTGGTCCCACCGGTCGTGGAAACCTCCGACCACTCGGCGTCGGCGGCGTTCGGCCGGGTCGACGAGAGCGGGACGGTCTTCGTGCGCACCACCGAGGGTGAGCGCGAGGTCGGGTCCTACCCCGGTGCCACCGACGCCGAGGCGCTGACCTACTTCGCCCGCAAGTACGACGAGCTCTTCGCGTCCGCCGTGCTCCTCGAGCAGCGGCTGGCGCTGCCGGAGGTCCCGTCCAAGGACGTCGCCGACGGCCTCAAGACCCTCGCCGCACAGGTCAAGGACGCGGCCGTCGTGGGCGATCTCGACGCCCTCGCCGCCAAGCTGGACGAGATCCAGTCGGGCATCGCCAGCAAGCGCACGGTCGAGCAGCAGCACCGGGCGGAGGCGCGCGCGGCCGCTACCAGGGAGCGCGAGGCCATCGTGGCCGAGGCCGAGAGCATCGCGGGGCAGCCGGAGAGCAAGATCCAGTGGAAGACGAGCGGCGCTCGGATGCGTGAGCTGCTCGACGAGTGGAAGGCGCACCAGCGCTCGGCCACCCGGCTCGACCGCGAGACCGAGTCGTCGCTGTGGACCCGCTTCAGTGCGGCTCGCAACGGCTTCGACAAGGCGCGCCGCACCCACTTCGCCGGGCTCGACGCCGTCCACGGCGAGGCCAAGGCCGCCAAGGAGCGGCTCGTCGCCGAGGCGGAGCGCCTCGCCACGAGCACCGACTGGGCGTCGACCGCGGGTGCTTTCAAGCGGCTCATGGACGACTGGCGACGGGCCGGGCGTGCCAGCCGGGCCGACGACGACCGACTCTGGAGCCGCTTCAAGGCCGCGCAGGACAGCTTCTTCGCGGCCAAGGACGAGGTCGTCGCGGCCGAGGAGGAGGAGTTCAAGGGCAACCTCGCCGTGAAGGACGCGCTGCTTGTCGAGGCCGAAGCCATCCTGCCTGTGACGGACCTCGAGAAGGCCAAGGCCCAGCTGCGCGCGATCCAGGACAAGTGGGACGCCGCCGGCAAGGTGCCCCGCGCAGACATGGACCGGGTCGAGAAAGCGATGCGACGCATCGAGCAGACCGTGCGCGACGCCGAGGACCGCAAGTGGAAGTCGAGCAACCCCGAGGTGGCAGCGCGCGCCCGCGCCATGGTCGACCAGCTCGAGCGCGCGGTCGCCGACCTCGAGGACGACCTCGCCAGGGCCGAGACGAGCGGCAACCCGAGCAGGATCAGGAAGGCGCGCGAGGCGCTCGAGGCCCGTCAGGTCTGGCTCGACCAGGCGCGCGCCGGCGTGGCCGAGTTCGGCGGTTGATCCGCCGACCGCACCGTCGAGGAGCCGATGCCCCGCGTCCCGTGCCGGACGCACGGGGCGAGGCATCTTCACGGAGTCAGCTGCGCAGGACCGCGTCCGACGACTTGCTGCCGTTGACGCGGTAGACGTCGAAGACGCCGTCGATCTTGCGCACCGCCTTGATGACGTGGTCGAGGTGTGTCGGGTCGCCCATCTCGAAGGTGAAGCGGGAGATGGCGACGCGGTCGCGCGAGGTCTGCACGGACGCGGACAGGATGTTGACGTGCTGGTCGGACAGCACGCGAGTCACGTCGCTCAGCAGGCGGTTGCGGTCGAGCGCCTCGACCTGCAGCTGCACGAGGAAGACGCTCGCCGAGCTGGGCGCCCACTCCACGTCGATGAGCCGCTCTGGGTTGGCCGTCAGCTGGTCGGCGTTCGTGCAGTCGACGCGGTGCACTGACACCCCATCCCCACGTGTCACGAAGCCGATGATCGGGTCGCCGGGCACCGGAGTGCAGCACTTCGCGAGCTTGACCCACACGTCCGGCGTGCCGACGACGACGACACCCGGGTCCCCGGGTCGCCGCCGCGTCGACCGGCGGGTCGGCACGGTCGCCTCGGCCAGGTCCTCGGTGGCTCCCTCGACGCCCCCCATCGACGCAACGACCTTGCCGACCACATGCTGCGCGGACACGTGACCCTCGCCGACGGCGGCATACAGGGCCTCGATGTCGTGGTAGCGCAGGTCCGTCGCGACGGCCGTCATCGAGTCATGGCTCATCAGCCGCTGCAGGGGGAGGTTCTGCTTGCGCAGTGCCTTGGCGATCGCGTCCTTGCCGGCGTCGATGGCCTCCTCGCGGCGCTCCTTGGAGAACCACTGCTTGATCTTGTTGCGCGCGCGGGGGCTCTTGACGAACTGCAGCCAGTCGCGGGACGGGCCGGCTCCGTCGGCCTTGGAGGTCAGCACCTCGACGACGTCGCCGTTCTCGAGCGTCGACTCCAGGGGCACGAGGCGGCCGTTGACGCGCGCGCCGATGCAGTGGTGGCCGACCTCCGTGTGCACGGCATACGCGAAGTCGACGGGCGTACCGCCGACCGGCAGGGCCACGACGGAACCCTTGGGCGTGAAGACGTAGACCTCGCTGCTGCCCATCTCGAAGCGCAGCGAGTCGAGGAACTCGCCGGGGTCCTCGGTCTCGCGTTGCCAGTCGAGCAGCTGGCGCAGCCAGGCCATGTCGTTCTGGGGGGTGATCTCTCCAGGACGGGCCGCCCCGCCGCCGGAGGTGTCCTTGTACTTCCAGTGCGCCGCGACGCCGTACTCCGCCCGGCGGTGCATCGTGTGCGTGCGGATCTGGATCTCGACCGGCTTGCCCTGAGGACCGATGACGGTCGTGTGCAGCGACTGGTACATGTTGAACTTCGGCATCGCGATGTAGTCCTTGAACCGGCCCGGCACCGGGTTCCAGCGCGAGTGCAGGGCGCCCAGCGCCGCGTAGCAGTCACGCACCGTGTCGACCAGCACGCGCACCGCGACGAGGTCGTAGATCTCCTCGAAGTCCCGGCCGCGCACGATCATCTTCTGGTAGACGGAGTAGTAGTGCTTGGGCCGACCCGTCACCACAGCCTTGATCTTGGCGCCGGTGAGGTCCTCGGTCACCTGGGCCCGTACACCGGCGAGGTACTCCTCGCGCGCGGGTGCGCGCTCCGCCACGAGACGCACGATCTCGTCGTAGACCTTGGGGTAGAGCGTCGCGAAGGCGAGATCCTCGAGCTCCCACTTGATGGTGTTCATGCCGAGGCGGTGGGCGAGCGGCGCGTAGATCTCGAGCGTCTCGTTGGCCTTGCGCTTGGCGGACTCCTCGCTGACGTAGCGCCACGTGCGCGCGTTGTGCAGCCGGTCGGCGAGCTTGATGACGAGGACCCGGATGTCGCGCGCCATGGCGATGACCATCTTGCGCACGGTCTCGGCCTGCGCCGCCTCGCCGTAGGTCACCTTGTCGAGCTTCGTGACGCCGTCGACGAGCATCGCGATCTCGTCGCCGAAGTCGCGTGCGCAGCTCGTCGAGTCCGTAGTCGGTGTCCTCGACGGTGTCGTGCAGCAGCGCCGCCGCGAGGGTGGGCGGTGTCATGCCGAGCTCGGCGAGGATCGTCGTCACAGCGAGGGGGTGGGTGATGTAGGCGTCGCCGCTCTTGCGCATCTGCCCCTCGTGCGCGCGCTCGGCGACGGCATACGCCCGCTCGATGATCGAGACGTCGGCCTTGGGGTGGTTCTGGCGCACCGCCGTCATGAGCGGCTCGAGCACCGGGTTGCCCGTCGGACCGGGTGGCGCCGAACCGCGCGAAGCGGGCTCGCACCCGCGACGGGGTGGAGAGCTCGCTGCGGACGTCCTCGCTCATGCGACGAGTCTAGGCGCCGCTGTCCAGCTCAGACCGTGAGGACGGCGTTGACGACGTGACCGGCGAGACGTGAGCGTCCATCGAGGAAGCCGAGCTCGAGGACGACCTCGATGGCGACGACCGTCGCGCCGGCCCGCTCGACGAGCTGGGCGCAGGCCTGCGCCGTGCCGCCGGTGGCCAGCACGTCGTCCAGCACGAGGACGCGCTGGCCCGGGGTGAACGCGTCGGTGTGCACCTCGATCTCCGCCGTGCCGTACTCGAGGGTGTAGGCCTGCTTGAGCACCTCCCCCGGCAGCTTGCCCGCCTTGCGCACGGGCACCATCCCGACCGCCAGCTCGTGCGCCACTGCCGCGGCGAGGATGAAGCCGCGAGCCTCGATGCCGACGACGACGTCGACCGTGCCGCGGTAGCGCGCGGCAGTGTCGTCGACGAGCGCCTTGAAGGCGGGGCCATCGGCGAGCAGGGGGGTGAAGTCCTTGAAGACGATGCCGGGCTCGGGGAAGTCGGGGATGTCGCGCAGCCTGCTCGCGACGAGGTCGGCCATGTCGGTCACGGGCTCTCCTTCGGGTTCGACCCCGGCGTCAGGACGGAGCCGCGGCGGGCCGGCACGAGACCCGACCCACCGCGGACCGCTCAGCGCTTGGACTTCGGGGCGCGTTTCGGCTGGTTGCGCGGGCCCGCCTGGGCGTACTTGTGCACCGGGCGGTATGCCGCGTCGACCGGTGCCTGGGCAACCGCACCCGTGTTGTCGGCTCCGATGACGGCGGGCTGGGGAGCTCCGTCGGCGAGCGCCACGTCGCGGCTGCGTGGGACCTCCGCCCTGGAGCCGTGCCTGGCGACGTAGCGGTCGAGCTCGACGACGGCCTTCTCCTTGCGGCGCAGGTCGACGAGCAGCGGGGTGGCGATGAAGATCGAGCTGTAGGCGCCCACCGAGATGCCGATGAAGAGGGCCAGCGACAGGTCGAGCAGCGTGCCCGGGCCGAGCAGCGTGAAGCCGACGAAGAGCACCGCGGCGATGGGCAGCAGCGCCACCACGGTCGTGTTGATCGACCGGACCAGCGTCTGGTTCACCGCGAGGTTCGCGGCCTGCTGGTAGGTCATGCGCTTTGTCGCAAACGCCTCCGCGGTGTTCTCGCGGACCTTGTCGAAGACGACGACCGTGTCGTAGAGCGAGTACCCGAGGATCGTGAGGAAGCCGATCATCGACGACGGCGTGATCTCGAAACCGAAGAGCGAGTAGATGCCCACCGTGATGACGAGGTCGTGCAGCAATGCGACGAGCCCGGCGACGGCCATCTTCCAGGTGCGGAAGTAGAGCGCCATGACGATCGTGACGAGGAAGAGGAAGACGATGAGTCCTCGGATGGCCTGCTGGCTGACCGTCTCACCCCAGCTGGGACCGATGAGCGAGGCGCTCACCGCTCCTTCCTGGACGCCGAACGCCTCGGCGAGGGCCGTTCGGGCCTCGTCGTTCTGCTCGCCGGCGGCCTCCGTCTGCACCCTGACGGTGTTCTGGCCGATGACGGTCGAGACGACGTTGCCGCCGATGCCGGCCTCGCCGACGGCTTCCTGGGCCTTCTGCTCGTAGTCCTGGCTGTTGCTGACGCCCTGGACCCGGAACTCCGAGCCACCGCTGAACTCGATGCCGAAGTTGAGGCCGCGCGCGAAGATGCCGACGAGCGCGAGGACGATGAGCACGCCCGAGAGGGCATACCACGTCTTCTGGCGACCGATGAAGTCGATCGACCGCTTGCCGGTGTAGAGGTCGTTGCCGACCTGCGAGAAGCTGATCATGCTCAGGCCTTCCGCTCGGAGAGTCGGCTCGTCCCGGCCGGGGCTGGGGTGCCCGCGGGCATCTGCGTGCCGGGTCCACCGGCCTCGCCGCCGCTCGGCCGGGGCGGTCCGAAGCGGCCGGCACCGCGGTAGCGCACGGCCTCCTTGGCACCGAGGCGCTGGGGGTCGAGACCCGACCACTTGTGACCGCCGCCGAAGAACTTCGTGCGTGCGAGCAGCTGGACCGTCGGGTGGGTGAAGAGCACGACCACGAGCAGGTCGATGAGCGTCGTCAGACCCAGCGTGAACGCGAAGCCACGAACGTTGGCCGAGGCCAGGAAGTAGAGCACGGCGGCGGCCATGAAGTTGACCATGTCGGCCGCGAAGATCGTGCGCCGAGCCCGCTTCCACCCGGTCTCGACGGCAGCGACGAGCGGACGCCCGTCGCGGACCTCGTCGCGGATCCGCTCGAAGTAGACGATGAAGCTGTCCGCAGTGACACCGATGGCGACGATGAGCCCGGTGACGCCGGCCATGGTCAGGCGGAAGCCGTGCGTCGTGCCGAGGATCGTCACCGCGAGGTAGGTGATCACGGACGCGACGATGAGCGACGCGACCGTGACGAGCCCGAGGGCGCGGTACTGGATCAGCGAGTAGACCACGACGAGCAGCAGGCCGATGAAACCGGCGAGCAGGCCGATCCGCAGCTGCTCCTCCCCGAGCTGGGGCGTGATGTTGTCGGAGGTCTGCAGCGAGAAGGAGATCGGCAGGGCACCGAACTTCAGCTGCTGCGCGAGAGCCTTGGCCGAGTCGGTCGTGAACGAGCCCGTGATGGAGGCGCGGCCGTCGTTGATGACGGCGCGGGCCTGCGGGGCCGTGATGACGGACTTGTCGAGCACGACGGCGAACTGGTCGAGGGGCGGCTGGTCCTTCAGCCCGAACAGCCGCTTCGTCACGTCGGCGAACTTCTGGGCTCCGGTGGAGTTGAACGACAGCGCGACCTCGACGATCGAGGTGGGCTGGCCGTTCGGGCCGGGCTGGAAGCCGCTCGACGCGTCGGCGATCTCGCTACCGTCGATCTCGACCGGGCCGAGCACGTACTTCGTCACGCCGTCGGCACCACAGGTCGCCATGGGCGCGTTCTTGGTGTCCGGGACGCTCTCGAGCGCACCGGGCTTGGAGCAGTCCAGCGCGACGTACTCCTTGGCCACCTTGGCGGCAGCCGCGTCGGCCTTCGCCTTCTCCCAGCCCATGGTCACGAGGCCGGCGCTGGTCTGGGCCTTGATGGCGGCCTCGGTCTCCGCGGCGGTCGGGGCGGTTGGCGCCGGAGCTGGCGTGGTGGCCGAGGCGGCGGGAGTCGTGGCGGCGGCAGCGAGGTGGCGGTGGTCGCGGCGGTGGTGGCCAGCGCGCAGGGCCTGCGGGACGACGCCGTTCTGGGCCGTCGCGCTCGTCGACGGCGTGGTGGCGGCGGGGGTGCCCGTCGTGCTCGGGGTGCCCGCCG
Organism: uncultured Actinomycetota bacterium; assembly: GCA_963816385.1. Lineage (GTDB taxonomy): Bacteria > Actinomycetota > Actinomycetes > Actinomycetales > Dermatophilaceae > CAWFKL01. Next base: position 188,560 of record CAWFKL010000005.1, on the reverse strand, counting down.
ACGTGCCGGTCGTCGGCGTGCCGCTGGGGGTGGCGGTGCCGGAGGGGTTCGCCGTGGCGCCCGGCTCCGCGGAGGCCTGGACGAAGACCGGGCGGAAGCGCAGCTGCGAGGGCTTGCGGATGGCGTCGAGCTGCTCGGTCGTGGGGGTGCCGGGGATCGAGACCACGATGTTCTTGCCACCTTGGGTGGCGATCTCGGCCTCGGACACGCCGTTGGCGTCGATGCGCTGACGGATGATGTCGACCGCTTGGTCGATCTGGCCCGCGCTGACCTCCTGGTCGTTCTCGAGGACGGGCTGGAGCACCATCTCGGTGCCACCCTCGAGATCGAGTCCGAGGCGAGGGGTCTTCGACCCACCGCCCCATCCGGCGAGGCCGGCGGCGAGGGCGCTCAGGCCGAGGACGATGACGAGCAGTGCGAGCAGGTGCCGTACTGCGGACTTCTTGGTGCTCGTGCGTGCCACGAACTCACTGACCTGACTGCGAAGAGCCCGGGGTCGTGCCGGGTTTCTGGTCGGTGTCAGCGTCGGCCGATGGGTTGACGGGCGGCCTTGTGGCCGAGCCGGCCCCCGCAACGGCCGCGTCGCCCTGCTTCAACGCGATGGCGCGACGGTCGACGCGGATGGTGACGCCGTCGGCGATCTCGAGCCAGCCGCTCGTGTCGTCGAGGTGCTTGATCGTGCCGAAGATCCCGGACGAGGTGATGACCTGGTCGCCGACGTTGAGCGCGCTGCTGAACTTGCGCATCTGCTTCATCCGCTTGTTCTGGGTCCAGAACAGCCAGCCGAGCAGGAGCAGCGGCAGGGCGAAAATCAGCAACGAGAAACCCCCGTTGTTGTTCATATCAGGCTCGATCCTTCGTGTGGTCATCCGGTGCGCCAAGCAGCACGGTGCGGACAGGCGGCTCCCCGCCAGGGGCGACCGCCTCGATGTGTTCGGGTGTCGCGTCAACGACCGGAGGCACCGGATAGTGCCGCGAAAGCGGCGATGGTGCCCGCAGGAGTCTACGGGCGACGCCGCAGTTTGTCAGACCGCGGACGATCGTCGCGTCGGTCCCATCGGTCACGTTTTGGCCGCAACCCGGTCGAGTGCGGCCTCAGCCGTCGAATCGGCCCGGCCCCTCGTCGCCGAGCGGCAGGCGGGCTGACCACAGGCCCTGGGCGTCACGCGGAGCGGTCAGCCCCAGGTGCTCCCAGGCCTGGGCCGATGCAGCGCGGCCCCGCGGTGTGCGCAGCATGAAGCCCTCGCGCACGAGGTAGGGCTCCGCGACGGTCTCGACGGTGTCGGGCTCCTCGCCGACGGCGACGGCCAGGGTGGACAACCCGACCGGTCCCCCGTTGAAGCGTCGGCAGAGCGCCTCGAGGACGGCCCGGTCGAGCCGGTCGAGCCCGCGCTGGTCGACGTCGAAGAGCTCGAGGGCGTGCCGGGCGGCGCCGAGGGTCACGTGCTGCTCACCGTGCACCTGGGCCCAGTCGCGCACCCGGCGCAGCAGCCGGTTCGCGATGCGCGGGGTGCCACGGGAGCGCAGGGCGATCTCGCGCACGGCGTCCTCGTCGGCATCGACCCCGAGCAGGCCGGCCGAGCGGTGCAGGATCGTGACGAGGTCGTCGGCCGTGTAGAAGTCGAGGTGCCCGGTGAAGCCGAACCGGTCGCGCAGGGGGGCGGGGAGCAGACCGGCCCGCGTCGTGGCTCCCACCACCGTGAACGGCGGCAGCTCGAGTGGGATGGCCGTCGCTCCGGGTCCCTTGCCGATGATCACGTCGACGCGGAAGTCCTCCATCGCGAGGTAGAGCATCTCCTCCGCCGAGCGCGACATCCGGTGGATCTCGTCGAGGAAGAGCACCTCCCCCTCGGCCAACGACGACAGCACGGACGCCAGGTCGCCTGCGTGCTGGATGGCCGGGCCCGACGTGATGCGGATGGGCTGCTCGAGCTCACTCGCGACGATCATGGCCAGCGTCGTCTTGCCGAGACCCGGGGGTCCGGAGAGGAGCACGTGGTCAGGCGGGGTGCCCCGGCGCTTGGCCGCGGTGAGCACCAGACCGAGCTGCTCGCGCACGCGGTTCTGCCCGGGGAAGTCCTCGAGCCGCTTGGGCCGCAGCGCCACCTCGACCTGGCGGTCGTCGGGGTCGGTGCGGGCGTCGACGACGCGCGCCGTCGCGTCGAAGGAGCCGTCGGCCCACCGGTCCGGCTCCATGGACGCGTCGAGGTCGTCCCACGCCTCGCGCGCGCCGCTCATCGGCCGAGCTCCTGCAGTGCGGCCCTGAGCAGGGCGGAGACGCTGGCACCCTCGGCGGCGCGCGGAGCGATCCGCTCGAGCGCGTCATCGGCCTGCCGGACGGTCCAGCCCAGACCGACGAGAGCCTCCCGCACCTGCTCGCGCCACACCTCGCCGGTGTCGAGCGGGGCCGACGGAGCCGTCGACGTCGAGGCGGGCAGCGCCCCCAGCCTGTCCTTGAGCTCGAGGACCAGCCGTTCGGCGCCCTTGCGGCCGATGCCGGGCACCTTGGTCAGGGCCACGAGGTCACCAGTGCCCAGGGCAACGCGCACCGCGTCCGGAGTGTGCACGGCGAGCATGGCGAGGGCCAGCCGAGGCCCGACGCCCGAGACGGTCTGAACCGTCTCGAAGACGAGCTTCTCGTCGTCGGTGGCGAAGCCGTAGAGGGTCAGCGAGTCCTCACGCACGACGAGCGTCGTCGCCAGCTGCGCCTCGTGGCCGAGCCGCACTGAGGTCGCCGTGGCGGGAGTGGTGTGAACGAGCATGCCGACACCACCGACGCCGACGACGACGGAGTCGAGGCCGACCTTGAGGACGGTGCCCGAGAGGGAGGCGATCATGGCGGCTGTGCTCCAGGGGTCGTGGTGGCGGTGCGGGTGCCCCGTGGCACACGTCGGGGTATGCCGCCCGGCTGGCTGCGGGTGCGCGCGAGCACCTCGGTGCGCGCCTCTTCGAGACGGCTCTGGGTGCCCCCGCGCCAGACGTGGCAGATCGCGAGGGCCAGCGCGTCCGCGGCATCGGCAGGCCGCGGCGGCGTGTCGAGCCCGAGGAGGCGGGTCACCATGGCGGTGACCTGCGCCTTGTCCGCTCGCCCGTTGCCGCTCACCGCGGCCTTGACCTCGGTCGGCGTGTGCAGGGTGACCGGCAGCCCGAGCCGCTCGGCGACGATCATGACGATGCCCGTGACCTGGGCGGTGCCCATCACCGTGGAGACGTTGGTGTCCGCGAAGACCCGCTCGATCGCGACGGCGTCGGGCCGGTGCCTCGCGAACCACTGCCGCATCTCGTCCTCGACGAGGACGAGTCGCTTGGGCGTCGGGTCCGCAGACGGCGTGCGGATGACGCCGACCTCGACGAGGGTCAACTTGCGGCCCGGCACGCCGTCGACCACCCCGACACCACAGCGGGTCAGGCCGGGGTCCACGGCGAGGACGCGCACGGCATACCTCCTGGTGGGCGACGGAGCGAACGAACCGAACAGGTGTTCGGGAGCCACGCTAACCGCCCCGCCGCGTGACGTGCCGCAGGCACGCCGGTCAGCGGAGCGCCTCCGGCACGCGCTCGCCGGGTCCGCAGGTGAGTCGATGGTGACTAGCGGACGTCACTCCTCGTCGTCGAGCTCGGCGAGCACCTCGTCGGGGATGTCCCCGTTGGCATAGACGCTCTGCACGTCGTCGCTGTCCTCGAGCGCCTCGATGACACGGATCATCTTCTTGGCACCGTCCAGGTCGAGCGGCACCTGCAGGTTCGGCACGAACGACGCCTCGGCCGAGTCGTAGTCGATGCCGGCGTCCTGGATCGCCCGCCGCACCGCGACGAAGTCGGAGGCCTCGGAGACGATCTCCCAGGTCTCGCCGTTGTCGTTGACCTCCTCGGCGCCCGCGTCGAGCACGACCTCCAGGATGTCGTCCTCGCTGCCGGCCTCCTTCGGCACCGTGACGACGCCCTTGCGGTTGAAGACGTAGGACACCGAGCCCGGGTCGGCGAGCTGGCCCCCGTTGCGGGTCAGGGCGGTGCGCACCTCGGCTGCAGCGCGGTTGCGGTTGTCGGTGAGGCACTCGATGAGCACCGCGACCCCGTTGGGCGCGTAGCCCTCATACATGATCGTCTGCCAGTCGGCCCCGCCCGCCTCGGCGCCCGAGCCCCGCTTGACGGCGCGGTCGATGTTGTCGTTGGGGACGGACGTCTTCTTGGCCTTCTGGATGGCGTCGTAGAGCGTCGGGTTGCCGCCGGGGTCTCCGCCGCCCTGCCGGGCAGCGACCTCGATGTTCTTGATGAGCTTCGCGAAGAGCTTGCCCCGCTTGGCGTCCTTGGCCGCCTTCTGGTGCTTCGTGGTGGCCCATTTGGAGTGCCCGCTCATACGGATTCCTTCGCGTTCGTGGCGATCGAGACGAACTCGGCGTGGATGCGGCGGTCCCCGCCCACCTCGGGGTGGAACGAGGTCGCGATCAGGTTGCCCTGGCGAACCGCGACGATCCTACCGGCGGCCGGTCCCTGCCTCACACGCGCAAGCACCTCCACGCCGGGCCCTGCCTGCTCGACCCACGGCGCCCGGATGAAGACGGCGTGGACCGGGACGTCGAGCCCGGCGTAGTCGAGGTCCTGCTCGAAGGAGTCGACCTGCCGGCCGAACGCGTTGCGGCGCACCGTGACGTCGAGGCCGCCGAGGCTCTGCTGGTCGGGGCGGGCATCGGCGATCCGGTCCGCGAGCATGATCATTCCTGCGCACGAGCCGTAGACCGGCAGGCCGGCCGCGATCCGGCGGCGCAGCGGCTGCTGCAGGTCGAAGGCACGCACGAGCTTGTCCATCACTGTTGACTCGCCACCGGGGATGACCAGGCCGTCGATCTGCTCCACCTCGGCGGGCCGGCGCACGGTGCTCGCCTCGGCGCCGAGCGCGGTGAGCACGGCGACGTGCTCACGCACGTCGCCCTGGACTGCGAGCACGCCGATGCGAGGCGCCCTGGCACTGGTCACCGGCCGAGCATAGGCGCGCCCGGCGCGGCGGCCGCCGGCGGGATCAGCCCGCGGATGAGCAGCGTCGGTGGTCGTCCGGGCAGCCCCATGCGCCGACTGATTCGCAGCGTGATCCGCGCATGATCCGCCCAGTGATGGGCCGGACTGGTCCCCTGACAGGTGGGGCTGCCGAGCCGGGTGTCACCGATGGCGCGATACGTTGCCGCCATGACGACCTCCCTGACGCCCGACGCCCTGACAGCCCGTGCGCAGGCCCTCGACGCGGCTTCGCCGCTGCGTGAAAGGCGGGAGCTGTTCACGCTGCCCGACGGCGTCATCTATCTCGACGGCAACTCGCTCGGCGCCTTGCCGTCCGCGGTGCCCGCGGTCGTCGACGACGTGATCCGACGGCAGTGGGGAGAGCGGCTCATCCGGTCGTGGAACGAGGCGGACTGGTGGGGCGCCCAGACCCGCGTGGGCGATGCCGTCGGCCGACTCGTCGGAGCGGCGCCCGGGCAGGTCGTGGTCACGGACTCCACCTCGGTCAACCTGTTCAAGGCGGTCGTCGGTGCTGGTCGGCTCAGGCCCGGCCGCACCGTGGTGCTCACGGACCCGGACTCCTTCCCGACCGACCTCTACATGACGCAGTCCGCCGCGAGACTGGCGGGACTCGAGGTGCGGCTCGTGCACCCGCGCGACGCCCTGGCCGCGATCGGCGAGGTCGGGGACGACCTCGCGCTGGCGTCCTACTCGAGCGTCGACTACCGCACGGGCGAGCTCTGGAACCTCGCCGACATCACCGAGGCGGCCCACGCCGTCGGAGCGCTCGCCTGCTGGGACCTCTGCCACTCGGCCGGCGTCATCGACGTCCGACTCGACGAGGGAGGCGCCGACCTCGCCGTCGGCTGCGGCTACAAGTACCTCAACGGCGGGCCCGGCGCGCCGGCGTTCATCTACGTCGCCGAGCGCCACCTGTCCGCCTTCGACCAGCCACTGACGGGCTGGCACGGTCACGCGCGACCCTTCGAGATGGGTGGCGACTACGAGCCGGCCGCCGGCATCACGCGCGCCCGCGTCGGGACCCCGCCCCTGCTGTCGGTCCTCGCGCTGGAAGCCGCCCTCACGGCATACGACGGGCTCTCCCCCGACGCCGTGCGGGCAGGGTCGCTGTCGGTGACGGGCGCGTTCATCGACGCGCTGGACGAGCTCGGCGTCGACCTGCCGCTGGCGACCCCGCGCGAGCCCCAACGGCGCGGCTCCCAGGTGTCGCTGCGCCACCCGCAGGCCTTCGCCGTCGTGCAGGCCCTCATCGCTCGCGGCGTCATCGGCGACTTCCGCGAGCCGGACATCATCAGGCTCGGCTTCGCGCCCCTCTACGTCACCCACGTCGACGCCGTGAACGCGGCCGAGCACCTGCGCGCGGTACTCGCGAACCGCGAGTTCGAGCGCCCCGAGCTCGCCGAACGGGGCGCGGTCACCTGACGGTCCCGGTCCTCTAGCGCGAGCTGGTCACCCCGCTCGATGGCGCGCTGCACGAGGGGGCGCGCTGCACGAGGGCAGCTCCTGCCTCAGCCGCGCGCCCAGCCCACCGGGACGAGGTGCCCTCACCAACCGCGCTCGGAGAGGCGGTGTGGCTGGGCGATCTCGTCGACGTTGATGCCGACCATGGCCTCCCCGAGGCCGCGCGACACCTTGGCGATGACGTCCGGGTCGTCGTGGAAGGTCGTTGCCTTGACGATGGCCTCGGCACGCTGGGCAGGGTTGCCGGACTTGAAGATGCCCGAGCCGACGAAGACGCCCTCGGCACCGAGCTGCATCATCATGGCAGCGTCGGCGGGGGTGGCGATCCCTCCGGCGGTGAAGAGCACGACGGGCAGCTTGCCGGCCTCGGCGACCTCCTTGACGAGGTCGTAGGGCGCCTGGAGCTCCTTGGCCGCGACGTAGAGCTCGTCCTCCGGGAGGTTCTGGAGGCGGCGGAGCTCCTGGCGGATCTGTCGCATGTGCGTCGTCGCGTTCGAGACGTCGCCGGTGCCGGCCTCGCCCTTGGAACGGATCATGGCGGCGCCCTCGGTGATGCGCCGCAGGGCCTCGCCGAGGTTGGTCGCGCCACAGACGAAGGGCACCGTGAACTGCCACTTGTCGATGTGGTTCGCGTAGTCGGCGGGGGTGAGCACCTCGGACTCGTCGATGTAGTCGACACCGAGGCTCTGCAGGATCTGCGCCTCGACGAAGTGGCCGATGCGGGCCTTGGCCATGACGGGGATCGAGACGGCATCGATGATGCTGTCGATCATGTCGGGGTCGCTCATCCGCGAGACGCCGCCCTGGGCACGGATGTCCGCCGGCACCCGCTCGAGCGCCATGACGGCGACGGCGCCGGCGTCCTCGGCGATCCTGGCCTGCTCGGCCGTGACGACGTCCATGATGACGCCGCCCTTGAGCATCTCGGCCATGCCGCGCTTCACGCGCGTCGTGCCCGTGGCGGCAGTGCCGGTGGTGGAGGGGGTGGTGCTCACGATGTCCTGCTTTCACGCGATCGCGGGGTGGGTCGAGATCAAGGGTAGGCCCCGGGGGGCGGTCGTCTCGACCGCGCCCACTCGGGGCCGGTGGCGTCAGGTCGCGAGTGGTGCCGGCACCTCGTCGTCGAACTCGACGGTGCCCGGTATCGGTGTGTGGCCGGCCAGGTGGAACATTCGGATCGTCCACTTGCGACGCACCCGGCGCACGTCGGTGACGGCGTCGTTGTGGAAGCGGCGGGCGAGCTGCACGCGAGTGCAGGCCGACGTCACCCGCTCGACGAGGTCCTGGCCCTGCGGCGTCTCTCGGAGCGACTGCACGACCGCCGGGGTCAGGGTGAGGTCGAGCGCCTCGGTGAGGTCGCTCTCGGCCTGCTCACGCGCCTCGCCGTGCTCGGCGGGAGCCTCGAGCGACTCCCCCGCGGCGGAGGCGAGCAGCAGTGACGTCGCACCGTCGAGCAGCCCGCTGTGGGCCAGCTCGACAGCGGCCTCGGCCCGGCGCACGAGCCGGGCGTCCAGGGCTGCGAGGGTGCCGCCGAGGCGCACGTGGAGGCGGTCGAGGCGGGCAGCGGTGTAGGAGAGGTACCAGGCGATGATGACGAGGACGAAGAGGGCCGCGAAGACCCAGGTGAGCAGCTCGGTCAACGGCCGGTCCGACCGGGCAGGAAGCGGCCCCAGCGGCGCTCCGGCTCCCACTGCGAGGCCATCCGACCCTCGATCACGGTCTCGTAGACGGCCATGATCTTGTCGGCCACGACCGACCAGTCGAAGAGGCGGGCCCGCTCCTGACCGGCGATCGCGAGGTCATGGCGGTGGCGCGGGTCGCGCAGCAGGGCGACGAGCGTGCGCGCGAGGTCGGCGGGCTCCTCGTTGGCGAACATCGCCCCCGCTCCCCCGCCGTCGAGCACGCGCGAGAAGGGGGGTAGGTCGCTGGCGAGCACGCAGGCCCCCGCCGACATCGCCTCGATGAGGATGATGCCGAAGCTCTCGCCGCCGGTGTTGGGTGCGACGTAGACGTCGACGGAGGCGAGCAGCGACGCCTTGTCGGCGTCGGAGACCGACCCGAGGAAGTCGCAGGCGGCGCTGACCTCGGGCGGCCACCCTTCGGTGACCTCGTCGGGGTCGCCGGGGCCCGCGACGAGGACCCGAAGCCCGGGCACGTCGCGGAGCACCTCCGGTAGGGCGGCGGCGAGCACCGGCAGCCCCTTGCGCGGCTCGCCCATGCGGCCGAGGAACGCGATCGTGGGGGCGCTCGGCCGTCCGAGCCACTCGACCCGTCGCGGGGCGTCGGCGAAGCGGTCGACGTAGACCCCGTTGGGGATGACGACGGCGTCGCCGCCGACGTGGGTCGTGACGGTGCGTCGGGCGTCCTCGCTCACCGCGATGCGCCCCGCGATCTTCTCGAGCGACGGCCGCAGCAGGGGGTATGCCGTCTGCATCGTGCGTGAGCGCAGCATCGACGTGTGGAAGGTCGCGACGATCGGGCCCTCAGCCGCCATCAGGGCGAGGACGCTGACGCTCGGGGTCATCGGCTCGTGCAGGTGCAGCACGTCGAAGTCACCCTGCTCCAGCCACCGCCCGACCTTGGCCGCCGTCACCGGGCCGAAGTTGAGCCGGGCGACGGACCCGTTGTAGCGCACGGCCGTCGCGCGCCCTGCCGAGGTGACGTAGGCCGGCAGCTCGGTCTCACTGTCGGCTGGCGCCAGGACGCTGACGTCATGGCCGTCCCCCACGAAGTGCTCGGCGAGGTCTCGCACGTGGAACTGCACGCCGCCGGGCACGTCGAACGAGTACGGGCAGACCATCCCGATCCTCATGAGGCCGTCTCCTGCGACGGGACGGCAGCCGGCCTCGCCCCGTCGAGGTCGTCGACGAAGACCTTCTGCAGCATGTGCCAGCTCGACGTGTGCTCGCGGATCGTCGGTGTGAGGTGGTCGGCGCACTGCTGGATGAGGTCCTGCGCCCTCTGCGCGGTCGTGCCCGCCACGCGCGGGACCAGCGGCTCGCTGAAGCGCACGACGGTGCGATGGCCACCCAGCCCCTCGTTCCTGGGCACCGACTCGTAGTGGAGCGCGGCGGCGAAGAGTGGCGCGCCGGTCAGCAGGGACAGCACCGCCGGCCCCTTCGCCATCCGCGCCCGGTGGCCGAGCAGGTCGACCTCGACCCCGTTGTGGGTCAGGTCCCTGTCGCCCGCGAGGGCGACGACGCGCCCACCCTCGCGGGTGGCACGCACAAGCCCCGAGAACGGGTCCTCCCCACCCGTCAAGGGGATGATGTCCATGTTGATGCTGCGGCGGAAGGCGACGAACTCCTGGTAGACCTGCTCGGGCTTGAGCCGCTCGGCCACCGTGGTCACGGGCGCGATGCTCGTCGCCGACCAGGCCGCGGCGAGGTCGAAGTTGCCGAGGTGGCCCACGAAGACCACGATCGGCGTGCCGGCCGCCGACAGCGCCTGCGGCCCTTCGGCGCCCTCCGCCCGCACGGCCCGCTGGATGTCGGCCGGGCTGAGGCTCGGCAGGCGGAAGGCTTCGCAGTAGTAGCGCATGTAGGAGCGCATGCCAGCGTGCACGAGCTCGTCGAGCTCGCCGCGCGACAGCTCGGGCCGGGCCCGCGCGTAGTTGGCGCGCAGCCGCTGCACGCCCGTGCCGCCGCGACGGAACGCGACGTCCGCCACCCGGTCGAAGAGGCCGTATGCCGCCCGCTCGGGCAGGCCGCGCACGGTGCGCCAGCCGAGCCGGAAGCCGATCACGCTCACGGTGTCGGTGGCGCGACCCGCGAGCGACCGGGTGTCGGTCACGGTGAGGCCTCACCCGACGACAGGGCCTGTCGGCGCACGGTGAGCATGCGCTGCAGCACGGTGATGAAGCTGGCGACGGCCAGCAGGACCAGCACGACGCCGAGCAGCACCGTCGAGTCGAACAGGTCCGCGAAGAAGGCCGCGACGAGCACGGCCACGAGCCGGTCGGCGCGCTCGGCGATGCCCACGTTGGCGGTATAGCCGAGCCCTTCCGCGCGCGCCTTGGCATAGGAGACGACCGAGCCGAGGATGAGGCAGGCAAGGGCGAGCCCGGCCATCCAGCGGTTGTCGCCCGGCCCGGCGTAGTAGAGCACGAGACCGCCGAAGATGGCGGCGTCGCCCATGCGGTCGAGGGTCGAGTCGAGGTAGGCCCCCCACTTGCTGGAGCGGCCCGACTCGCGAGCCATGATGCCGTCGACCGTGTCGGAGAAGACGAAGGCGGTGATCACGAGGCAGCCCACCCAGATCTCGCCGCGCGGGAAGAAGGCGAGCGCTCCGACGCAGACTCCTACGGTCCCGACGACGGTGACGACGTCGGGGCTGATGCCCAACCGGAGGAAGAGGTGGGCGACAGGACCGAGGATCTTGGTCATCGTCGCGCGCAGAAGTCTGTTGAGCATGGTGAGGACAGCGTACTGACCCGCGCGTGCCGTCCGGCTCAGGCTGAGGGCCAGCCCGAGACGAGTCTCGCTCGGGTGTCCTCGAGCAGTACGGGCAGCGCCTTGGTCTGCGCGATGATGGGCAGGAAGTTCGAGTCGCCGCTCCACCGCGGCACGACGTGCTGGTGAAGGTGCGCGGCGACGCCGGCGCCGGCGACGGCACCCTGGTTCATACCGAGGTTGAAACCGTGCGGCTCCGACGCGGTCTGCAGGGCCCGGACGGCCTCTTTGGTCAGGGACGTGAACTCCCGCGTCTCCTCGTCGGTCAGGTCGACGTAGAGCGAGACGTGTCGGTAGGGGCAGACGAGCACGTGGCCGGGGTTGTAGGGGAAGAGGTTCATCACGACGTAACAGTGCTCGCCGCGGTGGACGATGAGTCCCTCCTCGTCCGACTTGCCCGGGGCGTCACAGAAGGGGCAGCCACGGCCCGCCTCCTCGCTCGGTCGGTCGCCGAGGATGTAGGCCATCCGGTGCGGGGTCCAGAGCCGTTCGAAGCCGTCCTCGACGTGGGCGAGGTCGGCTGCCGGCTCGGCCAGGTGGGCCGACGGCTCGGCCACGGGGGGCTCAACCGCAGGTGTAGGGCCACTCCCCTGCGTCGTCATGGTGACTGATCCTAGGGCGACTCCCAGGGCGACGCGCAGCCTGCCTGGCGGTCGGCACCAGCGTGTCGGTCACGGGCTCGTGCAGGTCGGCGCGCCACGATGGGCACGGCCCTGCGATGTGTGAGATCGCAGGGCCTTTCGGCGCAACTCCGGTCACCGGGACAGTCGTTCCGCCAGAGCTCACCCCACCGAATCGGCATACCACCGCGAGGCGGTCGTCGGCGGGAACGTTGATCGACTCACACCTGCGCGCGGCTCTCGATCGCAGCCACGATCTCGGCGATGGCGTCGTCCACCGGGACGCCGTTCTTCTGCGAGCCGTCGCGGAAGCGGAACGACACGGCCCCGGCGGCGCGGTCGTCCTCACCGGCGATGAGCACGTAGGGCACCTTCGACTTGCTCGCATTGCGGATCTTCTTCGGGAAGCGGTCGTCGCTCGCGTCGAGCTCGACCCGGACGCCCTTGCGCTTCAGCTGCTCGAGCACGCCGTGGAGGTATTCCTCGTAGTCCTGCGCCACCGGCACGCCGAGCACCTGCACGGGCGAGAGCCACACGGGGAACGCGCCGGCGTAGTGCTCGACGAGGACACCGAGGAAGCGCTCGATGGAGCCGAACTTCGCCGAGTGGATCATGACCGGCTGCTGGCGAGAGCCGTCGGCGGCCTGGAACTCCAGTCCGAAGCGCTCCGGCTGGTTGAAGTCGTACTGGATCGTCGACATCTGCCAGGTGCGCCCGATGGCGTCGCGGGCCTGCACCGAGATCTTCGGGCCGTAGAACGCGGCGCCGCCGGGGTCGGGCACGAGCTCGAGCCCCGACGCCGTTGCGACATCCTCCAGGACCCGGGTCGCCACCTCCCACTGCTCGTCGGAGCCGATGAACTTCGCGGACTTCTCGCCCTCGGTGTCACGGCTGGACAGCTCGAGGTAGAAGTCGTCGAGCCCGAAGTCGCTCAGCAGGCCGAGCACGAAGTCGAGCAGGTGCTTGATCTCGGCCGGTGCCTGCTCGGCGGTGACGTAGCTGTGCGAGTCATCCTGCGTCATGCCACGCACGCGGGTCAGCCCGTGCACCACGCCGGACTTCTCGTAGCGGTAGACGCCGCCGAACTCGAAGAACCGCAGCGGCAGCTCCCGGTACGAGCGCCCGCGCGACTGGTAGATGAGGTTGTGCATCGGGCAGCTCATCGCCTTGAGCTGGTACTTCGCGCCCTCGAGCTCAATGGGCGGATACATCGTGTCGGCGTAGTACGGCAGGTGGCCGGACGTGTGGAACAGCCCGTCCTTGCTGATGTGCGGCGTGCCGACGTAGGAGAATCCCTCCTCGACGTGCCGACGGCGGACGTAGTCCTCCATCTCCCGCTTGATGACGCCGCCCTTGGGGTGGAAGACGACCAGCCCGGAGCCCAGCTCGTCGGGGAAGCTGTAGAGATCGAGCTCCATGCCGAGCTTGCGATGGTCGCGGCGCTCCGCCTCGGCGAGCCGGTCGAGGTACGCCTTGAGGTCGTCCTTGGTCGGCCAGGCGGTGCCGTAGACACGCTGCAGCTGCGGGTTCTTCTCGGAACCGCGCCAGTAGGCAGCCGCCGAGCGCATGAGCTTGAACGCGTTGCCGATGAGCTTGGTGCTGGGGATGTGCGGGCCGCGGCACAGGTCACCCCACGCCCGTGTGCCGTCTCGCCGGATGTTGTCGTAGATCGTCAGCTCACCGGCGCCGACCTCGACGGCCGCGCCCTCGGCCGCCTCATCGGCGTTGCCGCCCTTGAGGCCCACGAGCTCGCACTTGTAGGGCTCGTCCTTCAGCTCCTCGAGCGCCTCCGCGTCGCTGACGACGCGACGTGCGAAGGTCTGGCCCTCGTTGATGATCTTCTGCATCGCCCTCTCGAAGACCTTGAGGTCGTCGGGGTGGAATGGGATCTCGACGTCGAAGTCGTAGTAGAAGCCATCCCGGATGGGCGGTCCGATCCCGAGCTTCGCGTCGGGGTTGATCGCCTGGACGGCCTGGGCGAGCACGTGCGCGGTCGAGTGGCGCAGCACGGCGAGACCGTCCTGGCTGTCGATGGTGACGGGCTCGACGACGTCGCCGTCGGTGAGCACGTGGAACAGGTCCCTCAGCTCGCCGCCCACGCGTGCCACGACGACGTCGCGCTGACCCTCGAACAGGTCACCCGCCGTCGTCTGCTCCGCGACCGATCGCTCGCTTCCGGCGACGGTGACGGTGATCTGTGCAGACACGGTTCGTGCTCCTTCGGGACGCGTCCGATCGCAGGGCCGGACGGGCAGGTGGGTCGCGTGGTGGTCGCGGTATGCCGCGCGCGGCGGCCGATCCAGCCTAGCGACCGCTGCCGGTTGCCAGCGACGCGGTTTGCCACGCCGGACGTGAGCGTCACGGTCGACGCGCGCCGCGTCGTCGTGTGTGATGGACGCGATGCCGAACCCACGACACGTCCCCATGCCCGCGCGACCGACTGCTGCGCGGCTGCCTGCTGCCCGGTCCCGGCCCCGGTTGCGTCCCGCGCTCCGGTCGCGTTCCGGTCGACGTTCCGGTCGCGGTTCCGGTCCGGCCGGGGCGTGGCCGCGGCAGGTGTCCTCCTGACCGTCCTGACCGCGTGCTCCACGGGTCTGGCGGCTCCGTCCGGAACCGGTCCGCCGGGGACCTCGGGAGGCACTGGCGCCACGCGCCCGACCAGCACCGGCGTGACGAGCCCGACCAGCACCGGCCATACGAGCCCGGGCGCCGCCCCTCCGACCGGTATGTCCGGGATCCCCGCCCGCGACGGCGGCCCAGCTCCCGCGGGGCGGGCGCACCATTTTCCCGACCTACCGCCTGGTGGGCTTCGCGGGCTACCCCGGGTCGCGCGCCCTGGGACGGCTCGGCGTCGGTGACCTCGACGACCGGACGGCGGAGATCGAGCGGATCGCGCGTCCGCTCGCCGGCGGACGACGCGTGCTGCCGGTGCTCGAGCTCCTCACGACCATCGTGCGCTCGGAGCCCGGGCGCGACGGGCTCTACCGCACGCGAGCCGCAGACGAGGTCATCGCGGCCCACCTCAGCGCTGCGCGCCGGGTCAAGGGCATCCTGCTCCTCGACATCCAGCCCGGCAGGGCACACTTCCTCGACGAGGTGAGGGCCTACCGGAGGTGGCTCTCCGAGCCCGACGTCGGCGTGGCTCTCGACCCCGAGTGGGCGATGGCACCCGGCCAGGTGCCGATGACGGTCTTCGGCAGCACCACCGGCAAGGAGCTCACCGCGGTGGCCTCCTACCTGTCCGATCTCGTGCGCTCCAAGGGCCTGCCCGAGAAAGTCATGGTCTTCCACCAGCTCGCGTCGTCCGTCGTGCGCGCCCCGGAGGACATCCGGACCCGTCCGGGCGTCGTCGTCGTCAGGTCCGTCGACGGCATCGGCTCTCGTGCGATGAAGGAGTCGACGTACCACAAGCTCACGAAGAAGCAGCCCAACGGGGTCCATGCCGGTTTCAAGCTCTTCTACTCGGAGGACCGACGGTTCGGCCCGCTGATGACGCCGGCGCAGGTGCTGGCCCTGCGTCCGCAGCCCGAGTACGTTCTCTACGAATGAGGGCCGATCCTCACGTGACGGTGGGCCCGCTGGGCCCTGAACGGTTCGGCGAGGCCGTCGCACTCCTGCGATCACGGCTGCCGCACCTCACGGCCGCCGAAGCGGAGCTGCCGTTCGTCAGTCCCGAGGTGTTCCCTGTCCGGGTCTTGCATGGGGCCACCGACGAGCACGGCCAGCTCGTGGGCGTCGGGCTGGTGCTGCGTCCTTCGTTCGCGCCGGTCGAGCGCTGCGCCTTGCGCGCGGTGGTCGCGCGTGCGCACGAGGGCGTCGGTGTGGGGACGGCGCTGCGGACCTCGCTCCTGCCCGTGGTCCCCGAGCAGATCCGGCGGTTGGGCTGCGGTGTCTTCGACGACGAGGAGCGCAGCCTGGCCGTTGCCCGTCACTGGGGGCTGGAGATCGAGGAGCACTCCATCGACTCGAGCCTCGACCTCACCGACCCAGCCGCGCTCGTCGTGCCGAACCCGCCGCCCGGAGTCAGCATCGAAGAGGTACCTGACCTGGCCTTCGCCGACCGCGACGCGGTGGCGCACATGCTCGCTGTCAGCCAGACGAACCCCGAGGCTGCAGTTGGCTTCGTCATGACGCTCGAAGGCTTTGCGGTCATGCTCGCAGCTGAGGAGGAGCCGGTCTGCGTCGTGGCTCGCGTCGACGGCGTGCCGGCCGCCATCACGTTCGGGGGCGTGCAGTCGGAGATTCTGCACATCGCCTACAGCGGCGTCGACCCGCGTTTCCGCGGCAGGGGGCTGATGCGCCTCGTCAAGCAGCGAGCGCACCGAGTCGCTGCCGACCTCGGCGCCACGGTGTCCCGCACGAACAACGAGGAGCACAACTCGGGCATCCGCCGCATCAACGCCGAGCTCGGCTACGTCGTGCGCTGCGGCGTCTACCGCATGGTCCAGGACCGCCCCGCGCTCTGACCCCTCTCCCCTCGAGTGGCCTCGTCGTCACACGAAGCACCCTGCCGTCGTGTGACGGGTGAGGTTCCGGGGCCACTCGAGGGGGCAGCGGCAGTCGAGTGGCCGCGTCGTCACACCGGCCACCGTGCCGGCCGTGTGACCGGTGAGGTTGCGCGGCCACTCGAGGGGGTAGCCGCGAGTCGAGTGGCCTCGTCGTCACACCGGCCACCGTGCCAGTCGTGTGACCGGTGAGGTTGCGGGGCCACTCGAGGGGGCAGACCGCAGTCGAGTGGCCTCGTCGTCCCACGGGCCACCGTGCCCGGCCGTGTGACGGGTGAGGTTGCGGGGCCACTCGAGGAGTCGAGTGGCCTCGTCGTCACACGGGGTCACCGTGCCGGGCATGTGACTCGTGAGGTTGCGGGGCCACTCGAAGGGGTGTTGTGCCAGAGCGGCTCGGCTACCAGGTGTTCTCGACGACTGCGTGCTGCACGTCGGCGTTGGTCGCCTCGAGCACCGAGAGCGACCGTGCCGCAGAGAGAGCGGTGCGCAGCCGGACCGTCGACGGCAACCGCACCGGCTTCATGAACCACACTCGGCTGTGCAGCCCGTCCTGCGGCAGCCGTGGCGCGAGGGCACCCATCACCCTTGCGTAGGTGTACATCCCGTGGGCGATGGCGGTGGGGAAGCCGAGCGGTCTGGCGGTGAGGGCGTGCAGGTGGATGGGGTTCCAGTCACCCGACACGGCGGCATACGCCCGCCCCGTGTCGTCAGCCAGCCGCCACTGCGGCCCTGCCGTGACGTCGGCGAGGACTGCGGTGGAGGGGGCCCTCGAGACCGGCGCGTCGTCGTGCTCGGTGCCACGGGAGAGATACGTGCTGACGCCCCGCCAGACCAGCTCACCGCGGGTGCTGACCTCCGACACGAGATCGACCTGCGTGCCACGCCGATGCGGTCGGAGGTGCTCGGCCCAGACGTCGACGTCGAGCGGTTCGGTGACCGCCACGGGCCGGGTGCACTGGACCGAGTTCTCGACGTGCACGGCCCCCAGCAGTGGCAGCGGGAATCCGTCGCCCGACATGAGCACCATCTGCAGCGGAAAGGCGATCAGGTGCGGGTACGTGAGCGGCAGGGTGTCCGACAGCGGCAGCCGGCACACCCGGGCGTATGCCGCGAGGGCCGGCACGTCTACCGTCACGCCCGCCCGGGCGACCCGCACGTCGGGCACGGAGTCACCGCCGCGGCGGCGCCGGAGGGCGGTAGACACGTAGACCTGTCGCAGGTCGGGGGCCTTGTCAAGGGTGATCACCTTGGTCATCGGTCAGGCCCCCAGCCAGCTCTGGCCACAGACCCGCACGACCTGGCCTGACACGGCGGCGGCGCCCGGCTGAGCCAGCCAGGCAATGGTCTCGGCGACGTCCCGGGGCGTGCCACCCTGTTGCAGCGAGTTCATCCGTCGGCCGATCTCTCGCGTGGCGAAGGGGACGCGCGCCGTCATCTCGGTCTCGATGAAGCCCGGGGCAACGGCGTTGACGGTGATGCCGCGCGACGCCAGCTGGGCCGAGAGGGCGTCGACGATGCCGATGACGCCCGCCTTGCTCGCCGCGTAGTTGGTCTGCCCGCGGTTGCCCGCGATGCCGGCGATCGATGCGACGCAGATGATGCGGCCACCGTCGGGCATCCCGCCGCTGGCGAGGATCGCGTCGTTCATCCGCAGGATGGAGCGCAGGTTGACGGCGAGTACGCTCCCCCAGCGTGACTCGTCCATGTTGACGAGGAGCTTGTCGCGGGTGATGCCTGCGTTGTGCACGACGATGTCGATCGAGCCGTGACGCGAGACGGCGTGCTCGACGATCCGCTGCCCGGCGTCGTCGGCGGTGACGTCGACCTGCAGCGCCGTGCCGCGGATCTGGTTGGCGACCGTGGCGAGGGAGTCGCCCGCTGCCGGCACGTCGACCGCCACGACCGTGGCTCCGTCACGTGCCAGCACTGCCGCGATCTCGGCGCCGATGCCCCGGGCCGCACCGGTGACGACAGCCACCTTGCCCGTCAGGGGTGTGCGAGGGTCGGAATTGGTGCCGATCGTGTCGTCGACCCGGATCACCTGGCCGGCGACGTACGCCGACCGTCCCGACAGGATGAACTCCACCGCGGACAGGACGCCGTCGACCGACCGGCCTTGCGCGAGAACGAGGTTGGCCGTCGACCCGCCGCGCAGCTCTTTGCCGAGCGAGCGGACTGCCCCCTCGAGCGCGCGCTGCGTGGCGACGTGCGCGACCTCGTGCAGCGTCGCCGGATCCGTCCCGATGACGACGACGCGGGCGTTGCGGGACAACGCCTTGAGGGCCGGTGCCGCGATCAGCTGAAAGGCGTCGAGGTCGACCGGGTCGGTCGCCTCGCTGAGGTCGAGGACCAGCGCGCCGAGACGGGTGGGCTCTACGCCGTCGGCGGTGGCGGTGACGAGCTCACGCGTCGTCGACACGCCAAGACCGCCGAGCCGCTCGGTCAGCACGTCGGTGAAGCGTCCGGCGCCGGCCACGAGCACGGCGCCCTCACAGAGTGGGGTGCCGGGCTCGAAGCGGCGCAGCGGAGCCGGCTGGGGCACCCCCACCTTCCGGGCGACGGGCGAGCGCAGCAGCTTGGTGACCACGTCAGACACGCTCAGGCCTCCAGGATCGCGACGACACCCTGCCCACCGGCAGCGCAGATGGAGATGAGGCCCCGGCCACCGCCGGCCTCCGCGAGCTGCTTCGCGAGGGCGGCGACGATGCGTCCCCCCGTTGCCGCGAAGGGATGTCCCGCGGCGAGCGAGGAACCGTTGACGTTGAGACGGCGGCGGTCGATGGAGCCGAGCGGCGCGTCGAGCCCGAGTCGATCACGGCAGAAGTCGGGGTCCTCCCACGCCTTGAGGGTCGTCAGGACGGTCGAGGCGAAGGCCTCGTGCACCTCGTAGAAGTCGAAGTCCTGCAGCGTGAGACCGTTTCGCGCGAGCAGTCGAGGGACGGCATACACCGGCGCCATGAGCAGGCCTTCGTCACCGTGGACGTAGTCGACGGCCGCCGTCTCGGCGTCGACGAACCATGCGAGCGGTCGCAGGTGGTGCTCGCCGGCCCACTCCTCGCTCGCGAGCAGGACGGCCGAGGCGCCGTCGGTCAGCGGGGTCGAGTTGCCGGCGGTCATGGTCGCGTCATCACCCTTGCCGAAGGCGGGCTTCAGGGTCGCGAGCTTCTCGACGCTCGAGTCGGGTCGCAGGTTCGTGTCGCGCGAGACACCGAGGTAGGGCGTCATGAGGTCGTCGAAGAAGCCCCGATCGTACGCGGCGGCAAGGTGCCGATGGCTGGCCACGGCCAGCTCGTCCTGCGCCTCGCGCGAGATGCTCCACTGCGCTGTGGTCACAGCCATGTGCTCGCCCATGGACAAGCCGGTGCGCGGCTCGAGGTTCTGCGGGACTGCCGGCGCGAGCTGCGTGGGACGGATGGCGCCGAGGGCCTGAAGTCGCTGCGGCAGCGACTTCGCGCGGTTGGCCGCGAGCAGCGCCCGACGAAGACCCTCGTTCACGGCGATGGGGGCGTCGCTCGCACTGTCGACCCCTCCGGCGATCCCGCAGTCCAGCTGCCCCAGCGCGATCTTGTTCGCCACGAGGATGGTCGTCTCGAGGCCGGTGCCGCACGCCTGCTGGACGTCGTAGGCCGGGGTCCTGGGGTCGAGCCGCGTGCCGAGCACCGCCTCACGGGTCAGGTTGAAGTCGCGGCTGTGCTTGAGCACAGCACCGGCGACGACCTCACCGACCCGCTCACCGGCGAGACCGAAGCGGGCGACGAGCCCGTCGAGGGCTGCCGTCAGCATGTCCTGGTTGGAGGCGAGCGCATACGGCCCGTTGGAGCGGGCGAACGGGATGCGGTTGCCCCCGAGGACAGCGACCCGACGTGGTGCACGCGGGGCGGACGGAGAAGCCATGGGTCACTCCTGCTGTGTGGTCGTGCCGTGTGGTCGTGGTGCGATGTCATGCTGGAAGGGCCGGACGGTACCGCCAAAGATAACCGAAACCGTTGGTAGTCGATACAACGGGTACCTGTTACTTTCGCAGCATGGACGAGGACGTGGAGTCCCCGAGGCCGCCTGCTCGCGATGGCCGCGACGCCCGATGGGAGCAGCACCGCGAGCAGCGTCGGGCGGCTCTCGTCGACGCCACCATCCGCGCGATCCGGACCCACGGCGCGGGCGTCGGCATGGGCGCCATCGCCGCGCAGGCGGGCACGTCCAAGACCGTCATCTACCGTCACTTCGACGACAAGGCTGGCCTCTACCGCGCCGTCGCGGCACGCATCGACAGCCGTGTCGTTCGCAACGTCGGGGCCGCGCTCCGTGCGGCTGACCGGGCCGACGCCGCCCACACGGACACGCGCGAGCTCGTGGCCTCGACCGTGGAGGCCTATCTGGCGCTCGTCGAGTCCGACACCGAGGTCTACCGCTTCGTCGTCAACCGTCCGCTCGTCGACCTCCCGCTTGCCGACGACCCTGTCGGCGGCACCGTCGAGCACGTGACCGATCAGCTCACCTCACTGCTGCTCGAGTCACTCGCATCTCCGGACACAGAGCGGGCTCAAGCCCGCACCTGGGCCATCGCCCTCGTCGGCTCGGTCCGCGCCGTCGCCGACGACTGGCTGGCCACTCCCCAGGCGGAGCGGGCCCCCCGTGCCGCGGTCGTCGCGTCGCTGACAGACTTCGCGTGGCACGGCCTGGCCCCGGCGCTCTCCAGTTCCGGCGACCGGCCTGCCACCACCCGCGGCCGCTGAGGAACGCGCCCGAAAGGCAGTGACGGCCTGTGCACCGACGACCGTGGGCGCCGGGCTGCAGCCACTGGCACTGACCCTCGTGCCGGGGTTCGCGCATTCCCGAGTCACTGCTGACGACGGCGAAGTCCCGCACGGCGCGAGTGCTCTGCGGCCGATGCCGCTGCCGAACGGCTCGCCAAGCGGTCAGTCGACCTGGGGCAACACGACGTAGCGGCCTCGGCGGTGCACGAGCGGGTCGTCCTCGGCCCCGAGCTCGACGTGCTCGATCGTCGCTTCGACGAGCACGGACCACCCGACCTCGTGCCGGCTTCGAGGATCGAACCGAACGCCCATGTACGTGTGGGTGCCTTCGGCCCGCGGACCCCACGGCGTCTGCTCCCACTCGCTCAGGCGGAACGGTCCGCCGGGTGCCGGCATGACCCCCGCGAAGGCGTCGGCGAGCCGTTGGTCGCGCCGCCCGAGCAGCGCCACGATGCCGGTGCCGGTCTCGACGAGCTGGTCGAGCAGGTCCGAGTCGGCATGCACCAGTCCGACAACACGCCCCGGGCTCCCCGTGGCGATGAGGTAGGACGACACCGTCAGGCCCGCGCGCTCGACTCCGGCTCCCGCCGTCCACAGCGACACCGTCGCGCCGACGCGACCGCGCAGTCGCCGCACCGGGTCGCGGTCAGCGTCGGCCGCGTCGAAGGGATGCCCGGTGTGGATCGTCACGCGGCGACCGTCCCGCTGGCCGGGCCGCCGATCACGTCTCCTCGGCCGCGAGGAGGGCGTCGTCGACGCTGACCCGCCCCGGGGTGACGACCTCGGCATACACGCCGGCGCACTGTGACGGGGACCGGGTGATCTCCAGCTCGCACTCCCCGAGCCGGACGATCCGCCCGATCAGCCCACCGAGCACGCTGCCGTCCATGTCGAGGACGATGTTGGCCTTGGGATGCGTCTCGACGTAGTCCTGCGCCGTGACGAGGTGGACCGCGTGCTTCTTCGAGCGGTTCCCCTCGGGACCCGTGGGCGTCATCTCCACCTCGTCGAGCTCTTGGCCGGGCGCGTCAGAGTCGGGGTAGATGAACAGGCTCGAGACCGTGGCGATCATGGACGACACGCTAGTGCGTCGCGCGAACCCGGGGGGACGCGATGGCACCGGCCCTCGGACCACCTCCGGCGGCCGCCGGGCGCACGGTCAGTCCGTTTCGCCGACGAGCTGGTTGCGGAGTTTCGCGGTGTCCGACTCGAGCCAACCCTCAGCGGCCTTGCCGTCCTCCATGCGGAAGATCTCGATCCACGTCATGGTGACCTCGCGACCTGAGGCGGGCACGCCCATGAACTCCCCCCGGTGGGTTCCTCGGTCGGTGCCGCGAACCGCGACCCGGTCACCGTCGACGAGCACGTCCTCGAGCGTGGTGTGGTGGTCCGGGAAGGCGGCCCGGTAGTCGGTGACCGCCCGGGCGTACTCCCGCGGCCCCGCGATCCGCACGTCGAGGGTGTTGTGGCTCACGAACTCCGGGGCCAGAAACACCTCGGTCTCGTCGACGTTGCCCTTGTTCCAGACCTCGTCGAAGAATCGACGGGTAGCCGCCCTCAGCTGCTCGTGTGACATCGTCGCCTCCTCTGACTCCCGAGGGCCGCGGAGTGCGGACGCTCGTTCCTTGCCAGTAGACGCCGCCTCGGCACGGTCGGCAAGGGCGTGGCAACGAAGACCGCCCGGACCTGGGCTGGGATCGCGGTGTCGGGCCGGCGCCGCGGCGGCACCCCTCCGTGTCCACCGTGTCGTCGGTGGGGCGCATCGGCAGCTGTCCGTGGACTTGACTCACTCCAGATGAGTGTCCATTGTGTCTGGCATGGCGACGGACTTCGAATCCGTGCTGCGGGGGGCCTCGCTTCGGGTGACTCGGCCACGACTGGCTGTCCTGGCAGCGGTGCACGATCATCCGCATGTCGACACCGAAACGGTGATCGACACGGTCCGCACCGACCTCGGGGCGGTCTCGCACCAGGCGGTCTACGACGTTCTGCGCGTGCTCACCGGCGCGGGCCTGCTGCGCCGCATCCAGCCCGCAGGGGCGACGGCGCGCTACGAGGCCCGTGTCGGCGACAACCACCACCACCTCGTGTGCCGCTCGTGCGGTTCGATAGCCGATGTCGACTGCGCCAACGGTCAGGCCCCGTGTCTCAGCGCGACGGATGACCACGGCTTCGTGGTCGACGAGGCGGAAATCGTCTACTGGGGCACCTGCCCCGCCTGCTCGACCACCCAAATCCCTGAACTGACTGACAACGATGCCGGAAGGAACCGCTCATGACCGACAGCCAGAACGACCTCACCCCTGAGAGCCCGCAAGGGGTGGATCGCAAGGCAGAGGCCGGCTGTCCGGTCATGCACGACTCGGTGACCGCGCAGGGCAGCGAGAGCGAGAACCCGGCGATCGACTCGCCCACACCCAAGACGGGCGGTCGCCCGCACGGTATCAAGGACTGGTGGCCCGACTCGCTCGACCTGTCGGTGCTGCACACCCACTCACGGGACAGCAACCCGCTGGGGCCGGACTTCGACTACAAGGCGGAGTTCGCCAAGCTCGACCTGGACGCGCTCAAGGAGGACATCGTCCAGGTGCTGCGCAGCTCGCAGGAGTGGTGGCCGGCCGACTTCGGGCACTACGGCGGCCTCTTCATCCGCATGAGCTGGCATGCGGCTGGCACGTACCGCATCTACGACGGTCGCGGCGGCGCCGGTGACGGTGGCCAACGCTTCGCACCGCTCAACAGCTGGCCCGACAACGCGAACCTGGACAAGGCCCGCCGCCTCCTGTGGCCGGTCAAGCAGAAGTACGGCCAGAAGATCTCCTGGGCGGACCTGCTGGTCCTCGCCGGCAACGTGGCGCTGGAGGACATGGGGTTCGAGACCTTCGGCTTCGGCTTCGGCAGGCAGGACATCTGGGAGCCCGAGGAGA
This sequence comes from uncultured Actinomycetota bacterium, assembly GCA_963816385.1. GTDB lineage: Bacteria > Actinomycetota > Actinomycetes > Actinomycetales > Dermatophilaceae > CAWFKL01. The sequence goes on along the minus strand of CAWFKL010000005.1, from coordinate 164,829 downwards.
TCTTCTGGGGTCCCGAGGACACGTGGCTGGGCGACCAGCGCTACTCCGGCGACCGTCAGCTCGACGAGGTCTTCGGTGCGGTGCAGATGGGCCTGATCTACGTCAACCCCGAGGGTCCCAACGGCAACCCCGACCCCGTGGCGTCGGCGCGCGACATCCGCGAGACCTTCGCGCGGATGGCCATGAACGACGAGGAGACGGTGGCCCTCATCGCCGGTGGCCACACCTTCGGCAAGACCCACGGCGCTGGCGATCCCGACCTCGTCGGACCGGAGCCGGAAGGTGCCTCGATCGAGGAGCAGGGCCTGGGCTGGATCAGCACCTTCGCCTCCGGCAAGGCCGCAGACACGATCACGTCCGGTCTCGAGGTCACCTGGACGTATCACCCGACGCGCTGGGACAACGAGTTCTTCCACATCCTCTTCGCCTACGACTGGGAGCTCATGAAGTCCCCGGCCGGTGCGCATCAGTGGCGGCCGAAGAACGGCGCGGGGGCGGACCTGGTCCCGGACGCTCACGACCCGTCCAAGCGTCGAGAGCCCCGGATGCTCACCTCGGATCTGGCGCTGCGCATGGATCCGGCGTACGAGAAGATCTCGCGTCGCTTCCATGAGAACCCGGAGGAGTTCCGCCTCGCCTTCGCGAAGGCCTGGTACAAGTTGCTCCACCGCGACATGGGCCCGGTGTCGCGCTACCTCGGCCCGTGGGTTGCCGAACCGCAGCTCTGGCAGGACCCCGTGCCTCCCGTCCAGGACACGCTCGTCAGCGAAGAGGACATCGCCTCGCTCAAGGACAAGGTGCTCGGGTCGGGCCTGACGGTGGCCCAGCTGGTCTCCACCGCCTGGGCGGCGGCCTCGAGCTTCCGCTCCACCGACATGCGAGGTGGTGCCAACGGTGCCCGCATCCGGCTCGAGCCGCAGCGCAGCTGGGCCGCCAACCAGCCTGAGCAGCTGTCGACGGTCCTCGGCAAGCTCGAGGACATCCAGCGCGAGTTCAACGATGCAGGTGGCGCGACCATCTCGCTGGCCGATCTCATTGTGCTCGCGGGCTCGGCTGCGGTGGAGAAGGCTGCCGGGGACGCAGGCGTCGCCGTGACGGTGCCCTTCCACCCCGGCCGCACGGACGCGACGCAGGAGGACACCGACGTCGAGTCGTTCGCGGTCCTCGAGCCGCGGGCTGACGGGTTCCGCAACTACCTGCGCCCGGGGGTGAAGCTGGCGCCGGAAGTCCTGCTCGTCGACCGCGCGTACATGCTGAACCTCACCGCTCCCGAGATGACGGTCCTCGTCGGTGGCCTGCGAGCGCTCGGCAACAACGTCGGAGGCGTCGCGCACGGTGTCCTCACCGATCGGCCAGGCGTACTGACCAACGACTTCTTCGCCAACCTGCTCTCCCCCGGCACGCAGTGGAAGACGTCGGTCTCGGAGGAGAACGTCTACGAGATTCGCGACGTGGCCACCGGTGAGGTGAAGTGGACCGCCACGGCGGTCGACCTCATCTTCGGCTCGAACTCTCAGCTGCGGGCGCTCGCCGAGGTCTACGCCAGCGACGACGCACGGGAGAAGTTCGTCCACGACTTCGTCGCCGCATGGACCAAGGTCATGGAGCTCGATCGGTTCGACCTGGCCTGACACGTCCGTATGCGCGGGGCTCGGCGTCTTCGACACCGCCGGGTGCTTCAGGCTCGCCGCCCGTCGGTGGGCAGGTGGAAGGGGTGGGTGGCGCGTCGCATCTTGGTCGCGAGGTAGCGGGCGTTCGCGTCGGACAGGTGAACCCCGGTGGGGACCCGGTGTGACACGGTGATCCCGAGCCGCTCCAGCTGGTCGGCCTTGTCGGGGTTGTTGCTGAGGAGCGCGATCTCGGTGACGCCGAGCGCAGCCAGCATCCCGGCGGCAGCGGAGTAGTCCCGCTCGTCCTCCGCGTAGCCCAGCGCGACGTTGGCCTCGTAGGTGTCGAGCCCGGCATCCTGGAGGACGTAGGCATCGAGCTTGGGATAGAGCCCGATGCCGCGACCCTCCTGACGCAGGTACAGCAGAAAGCCGCCTTCTCCGTCGAGCCGTTCGACGGACTCACGCAGTTGGGGACCGCAGTCGCAGCGCCGACTGCCGAACACGTCTCCGGTGAGGCACTCGCTGTGCAGCCGAGTCAGCGTCGGTCCCGGGCTGCTCGCATCGGACTCGACCGGTTGCGTGCGGTCGCCCAGGCCGAGCGCGATGTGCTCGAGCCCGTCGGTCAGACCGTCGAAGGTGAACGCACGCGCGGTGGTCTTGAAGCCGTCGGGGAATGCCAGCGGCAACAGCACCTGGGTGCGGATCCGCACGGTGGTGGGCCGCCCCGCCCCCGGGCTCATCCCTCCGCCTCGAAGCGCGGGGAGAGGGCGTACGTGAGGAGCGCGACGTCACCGACTCGACGCACCTCTGCAAGGGTCGCTCGCCGACCCGAGTGCCACGGGTACAGCCCGTCGCCGGCAAATCGACACGCCCTCGAGTCACCGACGAAGAAGGGCGCCACGACGAGCTGCAGCTCGTCCGCGAGGTCGTCGGTGAGCAGCTGGGTGAGCACCGAGCCGCCACCTTCGACCATGAGTCGCTGCACACCGCGGTCGCGCAGGTCCTCGCAGACCCGGCGCAGGATCACGGGCCGGCCGGCGTCGACGACAGTGGCCACTGGGCCGAGGCGGTCGCGGGCGGTGGCCACCGCATCGCTGGGGCAGTAGACGATCTTGCTGGTGTCGTCGGCTGCGAAGAAGTTTGCGGTCCGCTCGAGCTCGACGCGCCGGGTCACCGTGACCTTGGTCGGAGAGTGCGCGAGACCCCGCGCGACCCGGGCGGCTCTGCGTTCGGGTGAACGGACGAGGAGGCGGGGGTCGTCCTTGCGGATCGTGCCCGCCCCGACCAGGATCGCGTCGCTGGCGGCGCGCTCACCGTCGACCCGGTCGAAGTCGGCCTCGTTCGACAGCATCAAGCGCGTCGCCGTGCCGGCGCTGAGGTAGCCGTCGATCGAGATTCCGCAGCTGAGCATGGTGTAGGGACGGTCACCCACGGCGGCTCCTTCCCTCGCGTCGATGGTACGGGTCCGGCTCGACGAGAGACCACCAGCAGTACCGCACCCGGCAGGCTCGCGACGAGCGCGATGACGCCGTAGACGACGGCCGTGCCGACCCCTCCGGTGGTGCCGAGGCCGGCGAGGCCGAACGCCCAGCCGGCGGCTCCCTCGCGCGGTCCCCATCCGGCGACGTTGAGCGGCAGGCCCATCGCGACAAGGACGAGCAGCGCCAGCGGGATCAGCACCGGCACCGGCGCGGTGACCCCTGCGTCGCGAGCGGCAACGACGAACGTCGCCACGTGTCCACCGACGACGAGGGCGGATGCCGCCACCACTCCGGGCCAGGTATGCCGTCCCAGCAGCCCCGACCGGAGGTCGGCCACAGCGGCGCGGGCCACCCGTACCGGCAAACCGGCTCCACGAGATCGAAGGAGGCGGAGGACGACCGCGGCGACGACGAGGACCGCGACCACGGCGATGACCACGAGGACGTCAGTAGAGATGGGCGACTCGAGTGTGGTGTGTCTGTGCAGCGGTGACGGCATGAGCACCACGGCGCCCAGCGCCAGTATCCCGAGCACGGCCTGGCCCGCTGATCGCTCCCAGACGACGGACCGCATCCCTCGGCCGATATCGCCTGCGGAGGTGCCTCGGCGTGCTCCCCGGCTCACGTCCCCGAGCACCCCGCCGGGGAGGGTCACGTTGAGGAACTGCGATCGATAGCACTCGGACACGGCCGCCCGAAGCCTGAGCTCCATCCCGAGGCCGCGCGCCACCAGGACCCAGCGCCATGCGCCACACACCGTCGTCACGGCGGCGATGCCTGCTCCTGCGGCGAGCGATGACGGCTCGATCTGCTGGAGAGGTTCGGTGATCGCGCCGGTGCCGACGCGCGCGACGACGACGCCGACGATCACGACGCCCATCAGAGGGTGGAGCCACCGATTGCCTCGCATCTTCTCCCCCTTCTCCGATGCCCGATGGTGACGACGTCCGTCAGGACCCGCGGGTTCACCCACCACGCACTCCCTCGAGGACGGCCGAGACCTCTTCCGCGGTTCGCGACCACGCGGTCAGGGCACTTCGCCGCTCGACCGCCCGTCCGCGAAGGCGTGCGCGAAGGTGGCCGTCGGTCAGCCACGCTCGGAGCGCGCCTGCGAGCGCGGCGGGCTCTCCAGGTGGAACGAGCAGCCCCGGTGAGCCAGCGGCCGTGTCGCCGAGGGCCTCGGGCACACCACCCACCCGGGTGGCGATGACGGGGATGCCCCGAGCGAGCGACTCCGTCACGACCATGCCGTACGTCTCGGCGTGGGACGGCAGCACGAGCAGGTCGGCCGCGGCATACGCCTGAAGGAGTCCGGCGCCGCTCAGGGGACCAGTGAGCCGCACCCGGTCACTGAGCCCGACCACCGCGACCCGCTCGAGGAGCCCGGCGACGTAGCACGGCTCCAGCGTCACTGCGCCGACGAGACGGCATGACCACGGCAGGTCGGCGACCAGTTCGAGCGCCGAGACGAGGTCGACCTGGCCCTTGTGTGCGGCCAACGCTGCAACGCACAGCAGCTCGCCTCCGCCAGGAGTGCCCGGCGCGAGGGGTGCGGGTTCGACTCCTGGGAGGGCCACGTGCACGTCCGCCGGGCGCAGGTCATACAGCTCGAGGAGCAGGTTGCGGGTCCACGTGCTCGTCGTGACGACGGCCGATGCCGCAGCGAGGACCCGGCGCTCGCCCACCGCGGCCGCCGGTTCCGTCGTGCCGATCGGCATGTGGACGAGGACGACGCTCGGCCTGCTGCTCTGCGACCCGAGCACGTGAGCGGAGGCGCACGCGATGAGCCCGTCAACGAGGAGCACGGCGTCCGGCGGCACGGCGGCAACGACGCCCGCGAGAGCCGCGACCGCCCCCCGGCCGGGTCGAGGCCACGACCCACGGATGCGGTGCTCGATGAGCTCCCAACCCAGTGCCTGGAGGCCGTCGAGAACCTTGCGGTCGTAGGTGTTGCCGCCGCTCGGACGTTCGAGGTCGTCGATGCCCGCCGGAACGAGCGCGTGGACGGCTCTCACAGCTCGCACTCGTAGGTGGCCCACGCGACGTGCGACTCACGGAGGGTCACGACGAGGCCGGTGACCGCACCCGTCGCGCCACCAAGCTCGCCCGCACGAAGACGCTCGGCGACCCGGTCGGCGATGGCGCGTGCGAGCAGCTCGGCGGAGGTGTTGACTCCCGCGAAGTCCGGCTCGTCGTCGAGGTTGCGGTAGCCCAGGCCGCCCACGACCTCGTGGACGTGCTGCGTGGCGAGGCCGATGTCGAGGAGGATGTCGTGCTCGTCGAGCTCGGGGCCGCGGAAGGTGACGTCGACGACGAACGTCGCCCCGTGCAACCGCTGCGCCGGTCCGAACACCTCCCCCTTGAAGCTGTGGGCGATCATCATGTGGTCCCGGACTGTCACGCTGAACATCGGCTCCCCTTCAGCAGGTTCAGTAGGTGATCGTGTGGCAGATCGCCGGCAGCGAGCGGTCCGCGAGGCGCCGCATGACGTCGGGCAGCTCGTCGAACGGCGAATCCCCTGTGAGCAGCGCGTCGAAGGCGGGGTCGTGCAGCAGGTCGACGGCGAGGGCGAGCCGCGCGGCGTGCGTGTGGCGCGAGCGACGTGCAGCCGCGACGGAGCCCACCTGGCTCGCACGAATGGCCAGACGTGAGGAGTGGAACGACCCACCCAGGGACAGCTCGACCTGGGAGTCGCCGTACCAGCTGAGCTCGAGCACGATCCCTTCCGGTGCAAGCAGGTTGAGCGAGAGCTGAAGGCCGGCACTGGTGGCGCTCGTGTGGACGACGAGGTCGTGATCGCCAGCCGCGTCGTCGAGGTCGGACGGTCGCGCGTAGCCGACGCCGAGCCGGTCAGCCACGGCAGCCCGCGACGGGTCGACGTCGACGAGCGTCACGCGGGTGCCGGGGAACCGGGAGAGCAGTCGAGCGACGCAGCAGCCGACCATGCCGGCCCCCACGACGGCGACGCGGTCGCCGACGAGCGGGGGCGCGTCCCACAGGGCGTTGACGGCCGTCTCGACCGTGCCTGCCAGCACCGCCCGGCGCGAGGGCACGTCCTCCGGCACGACGACAACCGACTCGGCGGGAACGACGTATGCCGTCTGGTGCGGGTGCAGGCAGAAGACGCTTCGCCCGACCAGGGACGGTGGGCCAGCCTCGACGACACCGACGCTGAGATAGCCGTACTTGACGGGGGCCGGGAAGTCGCCCACCTGGAACGGCGCCCGCATCACGGCGTACTGGTCCTGCGGAACGGCACCGCGGAAGACCGTCGTCTCGGTGCCCCGGCTCACGCCCGAGTGCAGCGCGCGCACGAGCACCTCGCCGGGCCGCGTCTCCGGAACGCGAAGCGTGCGGATCTCGCCCCTGCCGGGCTCGACCAGCCAGAACGCCCGCGCTTCGGTGCACACACGACCAGACTAGAGCCGCCCGGTGAACTCTCACCGGCGTGCGCGTCGTCCTTGCTGCAAACCCCTTCCGTGAGGAGGCGGAGTGCGTCCGACCATCCCTCCCGGCCCCGTGATCGGGCTCGCCGGTGTGCTGGCGCTGCTCACGGGCTTGCACCGGGGAGTCGGGCTCAGCCCTCACGGCTGGGCCGTCGGGGTCGCTTGCGGTCTGCTCCTCGTCGTCCTGCTCTCGCGCGGCCTCACCCGTGCCGCACGGCGCTCGCTTCTGCCGGCGGACCGTGTGACCCTCACACGAGCCGTGCTCGTCTGTGGCGTGGCCGCCCTGACCGCCACCGACGTGGGGGCTCGTGACCGGACGGCGGGCGGGTCACTGACGGGCATCCTCGTCGTCCTCGCGTCGGTCGCTCTTGCGCTCGACGCCGTCGACGGAACGGTCGCCCGGCGCACCGCGACCGTGACCGCGCTCGGCGCCCGCTTCGACATGGAGACCGACGCGTTCCTCATCCTCGTGCTCAGCGTGCAGGTCTCGCGGGACCTGGGCTGGTGGGTGCTCTGCATCGGCGCGGCACGCTACCTGCTCATGGTGCACGGCGCCGTGCACCGTCGCTCACCGCGCCTGCGGGGGCCCGTGCCACCACGACGCTGGCGCAAGGTCGTCGCCGCCTACCAGGGCATCGTCCTGACGGTGGCCGCCGCGCACGTCGTGCCCGACGCCGCCGTCACCGCCGCCGTGGCGGCCGGGCTGACCCTGCTCCTCCTCTCGTTCGGCACCGAGGTCGCCGAGCTGCGGTCAAGGTCGCTTCGCGAGCGCCGAGACACCAGCCACGCGTATGCCCCATCCCCCGTCCAGGTGGACGAGGCCATCGTCCAGAGCCTGCCGATGAGCCGTCCCTGATGAGCCTCCCTCTTGAGCCTTCCCTGATGAGCCCAGACGCGAAAGAGCCCGCTGTGACGGCCCAGCCCGACGCCGACCCACGTCGCCGGATGACGACGCGCGTGGCCGGTGGCGCCCTGACGGCGGTGAGCCTTCTCGTCATCTGGGTCGCCCTCGTGGCGCCGATCCCGGCGGTGGGGTCGGCGACGACGCCGATCGCGCTCCTGCGGGTCCCGCTCGAGGGGATCCTCCTTGTCGGCGGGCTCCTCGTCCTCCGCGGCGCTGTGCGCCGGTGGTTCGAGGTGGTCGTGGGTTGGCTGCTCGGGGTGCTCCTGCTCGTCCGGCTCCTCGACATGGCCTTCCTCGCAACGCTCTATCGCACGTTCAACCCCTTGACGGACTGGCGCTATCTCGGCTCGGCCCAGGACCTCCTCGGCGACTCGGTCGGACCGACGAGGGCCCTGCTCCTGCTCGGCGCCGCTGCGCTCCTCGTGGTCTGTCTGCTCGTCGGCACGCCGTTTGCGGTTCGCCGGTTGGGCCGTCTCGTCAACAGGCACCGCACCGGCGCCCTGCGGGTGATCGCCGCGACGGCTGTCGTCTGGGTGGTCTGCCTCTCGCTCGGAGTGAACCTTGCGTCGCAGCTGCCCGTGGCGTCGACGAGCGCGGTTGCCCTGACCGTGCAGGAGGCCACCGGCGTGCGGACCGGTCTGCAGGACCGCGCCGTCTTCGCCGCGCAGATTCCCGTCGACCCGTTCCACGACACCGCGCCGGCCGACCTCCTGACGGCCCTGCGGGGCAAGGACGTGGTCGTCATCTTCGTCGAGAGCTACGGCGTCGTGGCCGTCGACCAGAGCCCCGAGGTCGCGGCGGCGCTTTCGGCGGGGACGAGCGGCCTGCACGCGGCCGGCTACTCGACCCGGAGCGCGTGGCTCACCTCCCCGACCTTCGGGGGAATCAGCTGGCTCGCGCACTCGAGCCTGCAGTCAGGGCTCTGGGTGAACAGCCAGCAGCGTTACGACCAGCTCCTGGACACCGCCTCATCCGACACGCCCCGACTCACCCTGGCCCGCGCCTTCTCGCAGGCCGGCTGGCGCACCGTCGACGTCATCCCGGCCAACCGCCGCGACTGGCCCGAGGGCCGAGCCTTCTACGGCTACGACGACGTCTACGACGCCCGCACCCTGGGCTACGCCGGCCCCGGGTTCGGCTACGCACCCATGCCCGACCAGTACACGCTGTCCGCCTTCGACCGGCTCGCGCTCCAGCCCCGGGACCGGTCACCCGTGATGGCCGAGATAGACCTCGTGACCAGCCACGTGCCCTGGGCGCCGCTGCCGCGCCTCGTGGACTGGGCCGCGATCGGCGACGGCTCCGTCTACCAGGCCCAGGCCGGACGGTCGACGTCGCGGGAGGTCGTGTGGAGCAGCCCAGCGGGGGTGCGGACCGCATACGGCCAGACCGTCGCCTACTCGCTCGACAGCATCGTGTCCTTCCTGCGCGGGACCGCGGATGACAACCTTGTCGTCGTCGTCCTCGGCGACCACCAGCCGGTCAGCATCGTCTCCGGGGAGCACGCCAGCCACGACGTGCCGGTCAGCATCGTCGCCCGCGACCCGGCCGTTCTCGATCGGATCCACGCCTGGGGGTGGCAGGACGGGCTGAGGCCGAACAGCTCTGCGCCGGTGTGGCCGATGGACCGTTTCCGCGATCGGTTCCTCACGGCATACGGCCCGGAGGGAGACGGGTGAACCGCCGGTGGTCACGACTCGTCTTAGGAGAGGGGTCCGACACCACGTCGTCATCCGGACGTCGTGGCGCGACCCGGACGACAGGAGCGTCATCATGGGACTGCGACGCGTAGGTGCGGTGGCGTTGGTGGTGTCCGCTGCCGTGCACCTCTATCTGTGGTTCGACGGCGTGCGGAACCAGAGTGTTGGGCCGATGTTCCTCCTGAACGCCGTGGCCGGTGTGGTCATCGCCGTGCTGCTGCTGCGCTGGGAGCACTGGGTGCCGCCACTGCTCACCCTCGGTTTCGGGGCCGCGACTCTGGGGGCCTTCGTCATCGCCTCGACGGTCGGACTGCTCGGAGTGCACACCGTCTGGGCGGGCGGGTCGGTCTGGACGGCCGCGATCTCGGAGGTGGTGTGCATCGTCGTGGGCGCCACCCTCCTCGCGCGGGGACTGTCGATGACGCGCGCCCATGGCGACGCGGCAGGGCGACACGCGTCCTGAGCCCCGCCGGGACGTGGCTTTACGGCCGTCGGTGATCCCGTCCGCAAAGGTGCGGCCTCCCTAGAGTGGAGCGCATGATGAGCAGCTTCGGCTTCACGCCCGGCCAGCCCCCAGAGTGGGACGTCGAGCGCTTCCTGCGCGGCGACGAGGTTGACACGGCCGTGATCACCCTGGAACGCAACCGGCGCACGTTCGCGTGGAAGTGTGCCGATGTGGCCGCCGACGGGCTGGGTCTGCGACTCGGTGCATCGGCGGTGACGCTGGGAGGCCTGCTCAAGCATCTGGCGTGGGTCGAGGAGCTCTACTTCCAGCACCGGCTCGCCGGCCGCCCCTTCATGGCGCCGTTCGACCAGCTGGATCTCGAGAGGGACTGGGACGACTGGGCGTGGACCACGGCGGCCGACGACTCCCCCGATGCCCTGCGGGCGCTGTGGGTCAAGACGGTCCACCGCTCCCGCGACGCGCTGGCCGAGGCGCTGGCGCGCGAGGGGCTGGAGCAGACGGGCCCGGACGGGATGAGCCTGCGCCGGCTGTTGGCCGACATGATCGAGGAGTACGCCCGTCACACGGGGCACGCCGACCTGCTTCGCGAGCAGGTCGACGGAGCCACCGGAGAAGGCCCTCCGAAGGACTTCCCGGTGCCCTGAGCCCGGGCGGGTCGACGTGCCCGTCCATTGGCATGCCCACAGTGGTATGACGCCCAGGTCGCTGGCTGACCGCGCTCGCGGTTCATTCGTCGAGGGGCGACACCGACGCCGTCCCCGCGGTGTCACTGCCGAAGGTTGCGGTGCCGGTGACCAGGCCAGCCACGACGTCATATCGTCGTCCGGACCGGCCGGCGGGAGACCAGGCGACGAGCATCACGTCGTCGACGGCAAGGCGTCGGATGACCTGGCCTCCCTGGGGCGGGTCGAGCACGACGAAGACCTGCCCGGCCACCGCCCCGCGTGGTACTGCCACATCGAACCGGACGCTCTGACAGGCGGATCGGTCCCAGGCGCCGGTAGGGATCTCGAGCCTGGACGTGGACGTGCTGCTACCGGTGAAGTCGTCATACCAGTGCACCTCCAGGCGGCTCCCGGGGGACGCCTGGCGCACCTGGGCGGTCACCGTCAGTGACTGCCCCTGCGCCGCCGGCACCCGGTGCCGCGTCGTCGCGACGGCCGGCTCCTGGCTGAGCGGGCTCCTGGCGAGCAGCAAGCCTCGTCCGCCTGCCGGGTCGCACGAGGCGTCGGCCGTCACGGTGCCGTACTTGGCGAGCGACCACAGCGGTGCCGGCTCGGGCGAACCGAGGACGTCTGGCTCGAAGGTGCCCGTGCCGAAGAGCTGGTCGGTGCCGGCTCGTGCCCGCGTCGCGAGATCCGTCGCGGGCGTCGAGCCACCATCCTGGCGCGATCCTGCGCACTTCGCCGGCGGCCAACGGTACCGCCGACGTGACGGGCGGCATGACGGGCGGCATTCTCGGCTGCGGCCCGGGCCGGCTTGGCTCCGCGGTGAGCGGCACGGTCGCCTTGCCATGGTCGAGGACCGCACCTCCGTCGACCCAGCCGGCCCCCATTCTGCTGATGGACGCTGCGAGGAGGCCGGTGACCGGCCGCGGTCGGTAGTGGTCGAGGACGACAGGATCCAGGTCGGCGGCCACGGTGGCACCGGCGCGGACGTCGACGCGCGCGAGGTACGACGGCAGAGTGGCCCACAGCTCTTGGTCGAAGGCAAGATTGCCCATCGACTCGATGAAGAGGTTGTCGCCCTGATGCATCATCCCGCCCACTACGTGCGGGTGGGAGCCGACGACGAGGCGGGCACCTGCGCTGTGGGCGATGCGGGCCATTGCACGCACCTCGGGCGACTGCGACCGGCGGTACTCCATGCCACCATGGATCGTCACGACGACGTATGCCGCCTGCTGGCGAGCCGAGCGCACGGTGGCCCGAAGTCGCGTCGAGTCACACGCCGCCGCACCACCGTGTCCGCCCTCGGCGACGTAGGACACCGCTTGCGACCGGCCGTCGATCGTCGTGCAGCCGACGAAGGCGATGCTCTGCCCCTTCACCCGCACGACCGCCGGTCGCCACGCCTCCTCCAGGGTCCGCCCCGCGCCGTAGTGCAGTACGCCGGCTGCATCGAGAGCCGAGACGGTGCTCGAGACGCCTGGGTCGAGCCCGTCGTAGGAGTGGTTGTTGCTCAGCGAGACGACGTCGACACCTGCCGCCGCGAGGGCGTGCGCGGCCTTCGTCGAGCTGGTGATGACGAGGTCCTTGGTCGGGTGCACGGACGTGGGCCGTCGCCCGTCGACATCGGTCCAGGGGTGCTCGACAAGGGCGGTCTCGAGGTTGACCACCGACAGGTCAGCGTCGTCGAGGAAGGGTTGGACGCCGGCGAGGACGCGGGCGATGTCGCCGGGCGTGGCCGACGCGTCGAAGGCCGGCGCGGTGTTCTCGGAGCCGGTGTAGTACCGGCGGCCGAACATGACATCCCCGCCGAAACGCAGCGACACGGTCTGACTCGCATTGCCCGTGAGCCTGATCCGCCCCGTCTCCGGGCCACCCACGACGGCGGTCCTCGGCAGATGGTTGGGCGCCGTCGCCGTGACCACCGCTGGGCCGTCGTGGGCGATGGCGAAACGACCGTCTGCGCCAGTTGTGACGCGCTTCGTGTCGAGCGAGACGGTGGCTCCAGCCAGGGGCGCCATGCTGTCGTCGACGACGACGCCGCTGACCGTTGGAAGAGTCCTGTCGAGGCGCGCCGCCGGCTCGTCCTGGGTGACCGTCAGGGCCACCCCGGTTGCCGCGACAGTGACAAGGGTCGCCGCGGCCGGCAGCAGGAGGCTGATCGGGGAGCGACGGGATCTCAAAGGAGCCCCCACCACTCGAGCGGCGCAGCGATGAGGTTGGTTGCGGCATACACGCCGACCCCGACGAGCACGGTTCCCCAGATGGTGCGCTCCCACCCCTGACGTTGCGCGTCGTTGGCGATGAGCGCCGGCACGATGAGCGTCGCCACGGTCAGCCCGAGCCAGGGCGTGTAGTCACCGTTGGTGAGCCAGCGGATGGCCAGCTCTGCCGACCAGCCGATCAACGCGCCGACGAGGATCATCGCCGACACCTTGCGCCGCCCGAAGAGGAGCAGACGCGGCATCATGAGGCGGACCACGACGAACCAGGTGGCCAGCGCGACCACCACAGTGAAGAGGATGTCACCCCAACGAGGGCTCACCATCGCGAGGTACGCACCGGTGATGAAGCCACCTGATCGGATCCCGAGTCGCCGATGCAACAGCATGCCCGCGAGGACGCTGAGCGCGACTGCCACGATGAGCAGCTCGCGGGGATATCCGAGAGTCGAGGACAGCTGCGCGACGTCGGTCGGCTTGGGCCCTGGCAGGATCCAGAGAAGACTGGAGACGACGAAGGCGAACATGGTGAGGATGGCCGTCGTCGCCGTGATGGCGAGGATCGTGCGCGAGGGGCGCTGCCGACCCATGTCGTGGGCGATGATTCCCGGCACGAGGAAGCCGATGCCGGCAAGGGCAAGCAGGGCTGGGTCGAGCTCCCCGAGCAGGTGCGCAGCGACGGTGCACGTCATGATGACCGCCAGGCCGACCAGCACTTCGGCCTCGAACTTCGCGCGCCCGTACAGGATTCGCCTCGTGGAGATGCCCCTCTGGACGACGAGGTGGGTGAGGTAGCCGGCCGCCACCGTGACGACGACCGCCATGGGGCGTGTCACCGAGAGCGCAAGGTATGCAGGGACGATGGCGCCGCCGGTCGTCAGCTGGGCCCGCTCGTAGAAGACCACGCTGATCATGACGCCGACGACCATGGTGAGCCGGACGACGTCCGGAGACTGAAGGTGCTCGATCATTGGTCGCGGCGTCTCGTCAGTGCAGGAGCCGTCGCCCGGGACGCGGCGCGATACAGCCGTGCGGTGGGGGCTGGCGCGCGGAGGGGATCACGAGCCGTCTCCAGCTCGTCGACCACTTCGCCGCCGTCGAGCTCGGCGAAGTGCTCGAGCAGCAGCTCTGCCTGGTGGGTGTGGATGTTGACCATGCCGATGAGCACGCCCTCAGTGCCGGGGACAAGGTCCGTGAGCGCATCCAGCAGCTCGTCGAGAGTGGGCCGTAGATCGTCACCGAGGTTGTGCACCCGATCCGCCGGGAAGCCGCGTCTCACGATGGTCTTCGTCACCTGCGCCTCGTAGGCGCCGAGGGTGACGACGTGGTCGAGCCATTCGTGCAGGTCGTCGGCGACCATGTGGGCGAAGAGCTCGGCGCGCCGACCCCGGTCGAGCCGGTTGTTGAGCAGGCCGACGACCGGGGCGCCCTGGGGGAAGTGGGCGGCGAGCATACGGAAGGTGCTGATGACGCTTTCGCGGTCGTTCGCGGCGAACAGGGGCACCCAGAGCAGGCGTCGACCCCGGATCGTGTACCACCGAAGGCGGACCACCCCGACGTCGGGAACCGCCTTCCACATCCCCTCGATGGCGCGCCGCCTCGGGATGCCGAGCAGGCGAGCCACCTCGAGACCGATGGCGACGTTCTCCTTGAACTGCACGTAGTCGAAGCCGACCATGTCGGAGTCGCTCACGAGCTCGGGAGCCGCGTGCACCAACCGCGATCCCCGCTGCTCGGCGCGGGTCGCCAGCCGGTCGCGCAGATGCGCCCGATCTTCAGCGGTGATGAGGACGCCATCCCGCGGGATGGTCACCGACATCGAGTCGGCGATCTCCTCGAGGGTCTCCCCCATCTCCTCCTGGTGGTCCTCACGGACGTTGGTGATGATCGTGATGTCCGAACGGACCATGAAGTCCTGCGAGTACTGCTGGTAGAGCGGCCGGACCGCCATGCACTCGATCACGAGTGCGTTCACCTCGTTCGTCACGTGGGCGGCGACGACATCGATCTGCTCGTTGATCGTCGGCGCCCCGCGCCGAGCGATCGGTGTCTCGAGCCCGTCCGGACCGATCACGCGCGCCGCGGACCCCGTCGTCTTTGCGATCGTGACGAAGCCGCCCTCTCGGAGCACGGCGGCGACGAGGCGGGTGACGCTCGACTTGCCCCGGATGCCGTTGACGTGGATCCGGACATCCAGCCCGTCAAGCCGGCGTTGGTGGCCGCGCACCGCCCCACGCCAGTACCCGATGATGACGGCGGCGGCGATGACGAGGATCCCGAGCGATGCCAGGGAGGTGCTCACCGGCTGGCCTCGGCGTCGGTGCTCAGGCCACTGCGTGCTGCCGCAACGAAGGATCGGGCATCGGCCGTTCCGTCGTCAGCGAAGACGAGGGAGGTGCGGATGCTGACGGTCTCGCCGGCGGCGCGGCGCCGGCGGTCGGCGGGGTCGGCATACGTGGCCTGTGTGGCGGCGAGAGCCACCTGCCCCAGGGTGGCGAGCCCAGAGGTCCAGTCGGCTGTGGGCATGATGATCGCGAGCGTGTCGTCGTCGAGGGAGAACACGACGTCGGCGTCAGCAAGGACGGACTCGACGTGCCTGACGATCGCGCGACGGGCCGCCTCCGGGACGTCGGTCTCGATGGCGCGCCCCGGGCGGAGAGACACCAGCGCCAGGCCGAGCTCGCCGCCCGACGCTCGACGCCGGCTCAGCTCCTCCTCCAGCCGGTGCAGCACCGAGGTCGGCGCCGATGCACTCCCATGAGGTTCTCGCTCGGCCGGATCGAGCCTGGCGACGGTCCTGTCACTCGCTCGACGGAGCTGCGTAGGTGGTGGCCAAGGATTCCGACGAGCCATGACGTCGTCATCACCGTGGCCACCTCGGCTCCGACGAGGAAGAACTCGCGTGGGGAGAGCTCGCCGGTGAGGCCCTTGACGACGATGAGGCAAGCGGCCCCGGCGAGGCCGATGATGACGCCTCCGTAGCCGTCGAGCCTGAGGGAGGCAGCGATGGCGAGGGCGACGACGACTGCGAGCGCGACGCGACTTGGTCCGGTCTCGATCCCCACGAGGACACCCGCCGACACGACGGAGACGACGACGAGGGCGAAACGCGGACGGAACTCAGTCCAGACGCGAGCTGCGGGTTCGGACATCCGACTCACCTGACACGAAACGGCGCCGGGCCAGGGCATAGAGGAGGCCGAAGGCGAGGAGCGCGCCCAGACCGGCGACAAGCTGCGCCCCACCGGGAGGTAGGTCCATGGGAAGCACAGGTCATCCCAGGTCGATGGGCCAACGGAGCGTCACCCAGGTGCCGTGAGCCGTGGCGGTCGCTTCGAACCCGGGCGCCCGAGGTGGGTCGCGCCGGCGGAGATGTCAAGACTCATCGGGGAGGTCTGGGCCGCTCCGGGCGCCGTTCCGATGAGTGCGTGCCACCACCCCTGACAGCTCCTTCACGCCGAGCGACACGACCTTTGACGCTGATGGTCAGCTCACCGACGACAGAGCCGTCGAGACGGTGGGACTGCAGGTCCCGGCTGCCGACGTGGATCGAGAGGTCGGAGGGATGTCCTGCATGGAGGGCCGCCGTGACGCATCGAAAGATCGCGAGATGGGCTCGGTCCGCGTCGCCGGCAACCGGGATCTCCCGCTCGGAGCAGGAGACGGGCACGTTCTCGATGCGATGCCGGGCGCACGCGTCGCCGACTGCCTGCTCCGTGGTGCTCACCAGGTCGAAGATCGCAGTGCGGGGGCGAGCAAACGGGGTGGCCCGCAGGGCAGCCCTGAGCCGGCCACGGAGGAGCGAGACGTGGTCGAGGCTGGCCTGCGCCTCGCTCACCTGACGGCGCAGCGCAGGGTCCTCGCTGCGCGCCGCGATGTCGAGTACGGCTTGGATGCGCCCGTCGCCGAGCGAGTGCTCGAGGGACTGGATCGTCCCGGCGACGACGTGCGTCATCTCGGCCTGCCAGAGCGCAGGCGCGGACCGGGACAGAAGCTCGGCGATGGCATCGAGCTGCTCGAGCTCGTCGTCCCAGTCGCGTGGAACACGATCGAAGGCACCCACCAGGCCGATCGTCGCGCCCGCCGTGTCCCGAATCGGGGATGTTGCGACCGACACCAGTCCTTCGACGGATGCGCCGACCACGGCTTTGAGCTCCGAGTGCTCGGAGAAAGCCCTCACCTTCCGGGAAGTGTGCGGTGCCGCAGCCAGCGCGGCCAACAGACGACGGGTGGCGGAGCCGTCAGGTGAGGTCACCGCGCTCGCCGCGACACCGCCGGCGCCTGCCCATACGGCGATGTCGCCCGCTTCGAGGCTCACCAGGCCAACCGCCGAACCGGTCGAGGTGGCAGCCAGGTGAGCAGCCGAGGCGAGAGCGCCGTCGTGCTTTCGAGTGAACGGCGACGGCGTGTTCGCCGTCGATGGAGTGGACATGGTTTCCCCAGGTTCGGGCACGGTAGACAGAGATAGACGACTGGCGAGCCCCCCGGGGACCTCGCTCGTGCCGAACGGTACCAGCCGTATCTATGAGCTATGAGTACCCGCTTGCCCTCTGCTGCTATCGTCTGGCTCCACATCCACGCGTCTCGGGCGCAGGAGGCAGGCCGACCTCCCCGAGCCGGATCCGGAAGACCCATGCAGAGCCAGAACCACGGCAGACGCGTCGTCCGCCTCACCGGTCTCATCGCCGCCGCCCTCGCCTCCGCGAGTCTGACGGCCTGCTCTGATGCGCCCCCGCCGCCCGTCGCCGAGTCGGCCGTGTCCACCGTATCGGCCGGCACGGGGGCTGCCCCGACGACCGCTGTCGACCCCGCGGCCGTCACGTTCGAGCGAGCGGCCCACCCCGCCCGCACCTTGGCCAAGGACGACTCCGGCGCTGTCGTCGCCACCTTCACCGACGGTGCGAGGACCGTGGTGCTGCGCGGACCAGAGCGCCTGTTCGAGGAGCCGTCCGCCACCGAGGCGACAGTGACGACGAGCGCCTGGGTCCGTCTCGCGCCCCGGGCATGGAAGCACGGCGCAGAGCAGAGCTCGTGGTTCGCGCCGTGGTTCGAGTCGGTCGCCGCCAGCACGAAGCCCGACGTCCTCGCCACGGCTTTCGAATACGTCCAGGGGGCACCCGAGCACCACAACGATGACGGCGTCCGCATCAGTGGCGACGCGTCCTTCGGACCTCTGGGCTCGAACGGTCAGAACCGCCTCGAGGCAAACGACTTCTACGACTACCTCGGCGTCTCCTGGCGCTTTCCGGACACCGGACGAGTGCAACCCGAGCCCCGGCGTTACGGCTCGCTGGACTGCTCAGGGTTCGTCCGCATGGTGCTCGGCTACCGCCTCGGCTTCGCACTGCGAGGCTCGAACGAACCGGGCCCCGGACTCCCCAGGCGGGCCTTCGCCATCGAGAAGTACGGGCCAGGACTCGAGGTCGTCCCTGACGCCGGAGATACTGCGCACGACTATGAGGCTCTCCAGCCGGGTGATCTCGTGTTCTTCGAGACCGAGGGTGGCCCGCAGCTCGACCACATGGGGATCTATCTCGGGCTCGACTCCAACGGTGGTCACCGATTCCTCTCGAGCCGCGAGAAGGCGAACGGGCCCACGATGGGCGACATCGGCGGCACGTCGCTGCTGGACGACGGGCGCTTCTACTCGCGGGGTTGGCGAGCGGCCCGGCGCGCGTAAGTGGAGCAGGTGCAGACGTGACCGCCTCGATCTGCTGGTCGAAGCGCCTGAGGATGTTGTTCAGGCAGGCACGACCGCTGGAACGTAGTTGTCGGCTGGCCGGGTTCGGCGGGACCGCCGTAGTCAGTCGAGTCTCGGCGGGATGAGCACGGCTTCCGCGATCCGTAGCCGGCCCGGCGTGTCGACGACCTTCATCAGGTGCAGTCCGGCCGCGTGTAGCAGTCTGGTCAATTCGTGGGAGGTGCGTTCGCGGCCGCCTGTGACGGCGAGCATGATGACGTCGAGTGTCAGGCTGTCCGGGTCGAGGGTGTCGGGCAGAATGCCCTCGATGATGAGCACCTTGGCATCGTCGGTCCCGGCTCGCCGGACAGCAGCGAGGATGGCCAGGGCATCGGCGTCGGCCCAGTCGTGGAGCACATCCATGAGCAGGTACGTGTCCGCGGCCGGCAACGGGTCCACGAAGAAGTCGCCTGCCTGCCGGATGAGCCGGGGATGCGCTGGTCCGGCGGCTTCGATGACGCCGGGGAGGTCGAACAGGATGCCGTGTGCCCGGCCCGTCGATTCGAGAACGGCGTGCAGCAGGTGGCCGCGTCCGCCGCCGACGTCGACGATCCTGCGAGATGCCGAGAAGTCGTGAGAGGCGAGGACGGCTGCCGTGTCGCCGGCCGCCCTCGCCGTCATGGCGCGGCCGAAGACGGCCCGTTCGGTCGGCGCCCCCGTCAGGTAACCCCACAAGCCGTCTGGATCGCTCAGCTCGATGGCTGGGCGGCCGGTGCGAACCGAGTGGTCGAGGTCGTCGAAGGAGCGCAGCACAATCGGCAAGCCCATCATCTCTGGGAAGGCGCGCATCGACATCGGGTGGTCGCTGCGCAGCAGCCGGGACGCGGCGCTGTGCTGGTAGCCGCCGCTGACCGGCGAGAAGACCCCGTGCGCGGACAGCAGGCGCAGCACCCTGTCCAGCCCGTCCGGGTCCACCTGGCATCGCAGCGCCAGCTCCGCTGCGGAAACTGGACGCTCACTGATGTGGTCGGCCACGCCCAGCTCCGCTGCCACGTGCAGGCATCGAGCGGCCACGCCCGCGTTGGTGAGGGAGAAGATCAGCTCGTGCGGTTCCATGGCGGCGCTCAGCTGAGCCTGGCCGGCGCTCGGGTGCGGGAGACCCACGCGTCGAACCCGAGCAGCGCCGGGTTGAGCTGCGTGGCGAGCCGCACGTCCCGCAGCCGGCAGAACTCCTCGTTGGCCTCGGCCACGTACTGAAGCATGTTGGCCGCGACGTCCACCCCTGGGAAGGGCAGCGAGCGGAACACCTCCAGCGGTAGCGACTGGTAGCGCACCGCTTCGCCGTACACCCGCGACAGACCGTCGGCGAGCCGCTCCCCGGTGATGTGCTCACCGGCGACTCCGAGAGTCTTCCCGCGGAACTGCGCCCCATCACGGAAGATGCCGTATGCGCACCGGCCGATGTCCTCGGAGGCGATCCCGGGCAGCAGTGCACCGCCCAGCGGCATGACCACGCTGAGGACGCCGTCCGGCCCCGGCTGAGGTGCGGCCAGACCCGAGACCCAGGCCTCCCAGTGGAAGGGTGTGAGCAGGTACGTCGTCGGGACGCCGGCCTCCGCGAAGCACGCGTCGCCCTCGGCCTTCGCGTCCCACTGCGGCACCTTGAACCGGCCTTGCAGCGTGGGCATTCGGTCGTCGTCCAGTGGGTAGCGTCCCCGGGTGTCCTCCGCCGTGCTCCAGATCGCGTGGTGGATGCCGGCGGTAGCGGCGGCCCGGGCCAGGTTGGCGGCCTGGGTGACTTCCCGTTCGGCGTCGAAGTGCTCGAAGAACGACGTCATGCAGAACGCGCCGTATGCTCCCTCGAACGCCGCGGCCAGGCTGTCGACGTCGTCCAGGTCAGCGCGCACCACGGTGGCGCCGTGGTCGGCCAACGCCTGAGCCGCGGGTGAGTCGGGTGTTCGGGTGATGGCCCGGCAGGTGAAGCCGCCGAGCGGGTCGGCGATGATGGCGCGGGCCAGGCCGCCACCGGTGGCGCCCGCGGCGCCGATCACCGCGATGGTCTTGGTATCGGTCATGTCTCCAGACGGTAGGCACACAGCCGCGGGTCCGCGTCGACCGAACTACTCAGTCGACCTACTCAGATTCCGATCACGGGCCCACACCGCGATCTGGCTCCGGTTCGACAGGTCCAGCTTGTTCAGGATGTGCTGGACGTGGTTTTGTGCGGTCCGCTCGGACAGGAACAGCAGCGAAGCGATCTCGCGGTTCGTCATGCCCTCCGCGACCAGGTCCGCGACCTGGAGCTCGCGGCGAGTCAGCGCCACCGCGGTTGCCGTATCGATCTGCTCGAGCAGATCCGTGGCCAGGGCCCGGATCGGCGGCATACCGAGCTCGTGGCTCTGTCGCAGCGCCTCAACCACCATGGTCCGTGCGCGGCCGTGGTCGCCCGGCTTGGAGCGACGGAACAATGCGGAGGCACACTCGTACTCCGCCTCGACGCGGTAGCCCTGCGCACCGTTGTTCGTACACGTCTTGACCGCGTGCTCCAGATCAGCGATCGCATCGTCAACGAGCCCGAGATAGGCGGCGGCCCGACCGAGATGCAGCTCGACCGGCCCGCCGTACGCCATCGCGTAGCGGCCGTTCACGACGTGGTGCCCGCGCCAGGCGCCGAGCTTTGCGCGCAGAGCCGCGACGTCCTCATCCGCTCCGACTGCCTGAGCGGTCGCCAGGCCGACCGCCCAGGTGAAGAGCATCGCGTGCGGCGACTCCTGCCATTCGGAGGCCGGGCCGAGCCGGCGGAACACGGCGGCGGCCTCGCGTAACCGGCCGGCGTCGGCCAGCATGCTCGCCGGTGCCAGCGTCGGTATCACGCCGGTCAGAGGCCAGTCCTGCAGCGTCGCGTCCGCGTCGGTGATGCCCGCCGTCGCGAGGGATTCGCTGGTCTGCCCGGTGTGATGGCACTGGACGCTCAGCAAACCGCCCCACATGAGGAACGCCGGGGGGAAACCGGTGGCCGCCATCGTGCCAAGCGCTTCGGCGCCGAGCCGGTAGGCGTCTGCGTAGTTTCCCCTGGCCTGTGCCAGCATCGCCCGGCAGCGCAGCAGCCGCCACTGCGCCACGGGTCCCCCGACCTGGGCCGCCCAGCGGGCGATGGCCTGCAGCTCGCGAGCTGCCCGGCCGAGGTCCCCTCGCTCGCTGGCAGCATCGAAGCGCCACTCCGACGCCGACAGGCAGGCACCCGCCCTGCCGGGGCGTGTCCCGAGCGCCCACATCCGGTCCGCGTTCACCTCCCGCTCGGCGAGCCCGTCAGGGCCGGAACGAACCATGTGGTGCGATGCCAAGGCGGCCTCCAGCGCGCTCGCGTCACCGCTGGCCTCGGCCAGCACGAGCGCCTCCTCCGCAGCGGCGTGCGCAACGCGCAGGTCGGACAGGTGGTCGCACACCCACGCGTAGCGAGCCAGCACCTGCGCCCTGACCGACGCCGGAGTGGAGTCGCAGACGGCCAGAGCGCGTTCGCACAACGCCCGGATGACCTCGTCGATCCGCTCGTCGAACGTCGGCTCTGGAACCAGCGCGGCCTCGGCCGCCAGATCGGGCCGACCGATCCGCACCGCCAGCTCGACCGCCTGGTGACAGGTGTCCAACGCTCCGGAGAACTCCGAGGACAGGCACTGGGCGCCGGCCAGCGCGATCATGAGCCGGCATCGATCAACCTCCCCCAACACCCCCGCACCGAGGTTGAGGGCCCGCCCGTACCAGCGCGAGCCTTCCTCATAGGCGTGCAGCCGCATCGCTTCGCGCCCGGCTCGCTCCGTCCACGTCACCGCCGTGGCAGGGTCTCCATCCACGGCCGCCTCGACCCAGTGATGCGCCACGTCGAAGGTCATCCCGGCTGCGTGCGCGACGTGGGGCTCGATCGCCTCAGCCGCAGCACGGTGCAACCGCACGCGTTGTCCAGCGTCCAACCCGTTGACGATCGCGTCCCGGATCAGCTCGTGAGGGAAGCGCCGCTCCGAGGCGGTTCCAGCCTCGGCAACCAACGCCGCAGTCGTCGCCTCGTCCAGCAACACGAGGCAGTCACCCACGGTCTTGCGCGTCATCGCCGCGACGTCCGGGACATCGAACCGGGTCCCGAGGATCGCCGCCGCCCGCAGCGCTGTCGCACACCCAGGAGACACCCGCTCGAGGCGCTGGCCTATCGCGTCCAGCACAGACCGAGGTACCACAACGCCGGGCATGATCCCGTCGGCTACCTGACGGGCAACCTCGCCGACGAAGAACGGGTTGCCGGCCGTGGCGTCGTACACCGCACGCAGCTCGGCGTCGCGCGCGGGCCGACCGACTATCCCCGAAAGCAGCTCGCCGACTGCGGCCCGATCCAGTCCATGCAGCTCCACCTGAGAGGCATGAGCATCCTGGGCCAGGCCGGCGAGGGGGCCGGTCGTCTGCCGGCAGCACACGACGACAAGGAGATACTCATCGCGTGCCACGCGCGCGAGGTACTGCACCAGCAGCTGCGATGCTTCGTCCGCGCCATCCAAGTCGTCCAGGACCAGGACCAGCGGGCGACTCCTCGCGGCCCCGAGCACGAGCTGGGCGACGTCGTCGAACCTGCGCACCCGGACCTCCAACGACGGCGCCACACCGCTGAGGTCAAGCAGCTCTCCGGGGCTCCGCCCCGACTCCGCGGGCGCGTCCAGCGCCCGCAATGCCTCACGCCACGGCCAGTACGGCGGCGCGCCAGGCGTGGCCGCGCCCCGACCCCACGCAACCCGCGCCCCGCTCGACCGGGCCGATCGGGCAAGCTCCTCGACCAGCCGCGTCTTGCCGACGCCCGGACCGCCCACGCACACCACCAGGTTCGCCCGCCCCCGCCGTGCATCGTCCAAGCACCCGAGCAGCAGGCCCAGCTCGCGATCCCGACCGACCAACGCAGAGAGCACCCGTGCCTCCTCAGGCAGACCTGTCCCATTGTGGCGGAGTTCGTCGTATCCAGCAGCCAGTGCCTGGCCGCAACCCGGGGCCTCTTACGGTTCCGACGGCAGGTCGCGACGCGCCGTGTGCGCCCATCGCTCGAACGAGCGGATCACGGATGCATCTGCTGGAGGCCGCACGGAGGCGCAGGTCTGCGGGGCTGCTAGCCCACCAAGGCGGCCAGGATGGGTACCGCCTCGCTCGGCGGCGGCAACTCGCCCAAGGCGCCCGCCATGCGTCGCGCCGCGTGGGCGTAGCTGGGATCCTCCAGCAGCCGGGCGATCTGCCCGGCGGCGCGCGGAACGGCTGCCGGTCCCATGCCTACCGAGAGCCCGGCCCCGACAGAGGCGATGTGCTCGCCATTGACCACCTGGTCGAAGGTGAAGATCGGGACGACGACCTGCGGGACACCGGCTGCCAAGGCGCCCATGGTCGTGCCGAACCCGCCGTGCCCGAGCATCGCTGAGGCGTGGGCGAGCACGGCATCCTGCGGCCACCACCGGGAGACGTGGGCGTTCGTAGGGAGGGGTCCCAGGTCGGCCGGGTCGAGTCTTCGCCCGACCGTCATCATCACCCGCGCATCGAGATCAGCCAGAGCGTCCAGCGCCGCCCGGAACACACCGGCGAACGGCGGCAGCGAACCGGTCACCGACCCGAACGTGACATAGACCAGCGGAGCATCACGAGCGCCCCAGTCGGGAAGGGGATCACCCCCGATGGCCGGTGACGGTTCGTGGAACCGCACGAGGCCGTCCGCATCCGGTTGCGCCTGCCCGGTCGGGTGGTCCAGTACTTCCGGCACCAGGCTCAGCACCATCTCGCCGGCGAGCGCGGCCGCGATCCGCCCCTCCCCTAGACCCGCGAGCCGACCCAGCTCCTCCAGCGGGCCGCCGATTCTCTGGGCGAACCAAGAGACGACCTCTTGCATTCCAATGCACACGTGCACGTGCGGCACGCCGAACCGCTCCGCAGCCGCAAGCGAGGCCAGCTCAGCCGACTCACGCAGCACCACATCGGGCCGCCACCGCTCGACCGTCTCCAGGACCCCAGGCAGCCCGGCCTGCGCATCAACCCGCGCGAACACCTCCCGGATCACGAGGTCGTTCGCCTCCTCGAAGGCCAGCGTCGGCAACCTGGCCATGATCGGGCCGATCAGCTCGGGCGGGGCGTCGGGGAACGGCTCATGCCGGAACCCGGCACCTGTCACAGCGGCGGCATACGAGACGGGAGCTGCTACCCGTACGTCGTGGCCCGTCGCCGCGCAGGCCCGTGCGAACGGCAGGAGCGGCCCGAAGTGGCCGTCGTTTGCCGTCGTCGCACACAGAACCCGCACCTGCCAAACGGTCCCACCAGGCATCCCTCGCGGCAACACCCATCGAAAGCACCCGGCTCGAGGCGCCCTCGGAATGGGCCACTCGTGCTGGAGTGACGCACGTCGTACCGACCACTTCGGGCGAGGTTCGCCTGAGTTCTCGGTTGGCCCGTGGCCGTGCCTCAGGAGTCGGACCCGTGGCCGGCGTGGGCTTCGAGGAGGTCGCTGATGGAGGTGGATCGGCCCGCGTGGTAGGCGTCGTCCCACTGGGTCTGCGACATGGCGTCCCGAGCTAGGTCGAAGGGACCGCGAATGTCCGCGGCCTGCGCTGGTTCTCGGACGTACTGGGTGCGGTCGCGCTGGGCATCGGCAGCGCCCAGGAGCTGGACGGCTTCCTGGTGGTTGCCGAGCTGGGCCAGCACGGCGCCGTAGTCCTCCGCCACGATGATGAGCTCGTTCGAGCTCGTCTGCCGCAGTATCGCCGGGATGAGTTCGTGACCATCGCCGCCCGCGCCTCCTCGGCTCGCCCCATCGCGCGGAGCGTGCAGGCCCGGTTGTGCTGGTACTGGCGGATCGCAGTGACGTTGCCGGCGGCGTGAGCGAGCTCGATCGCCTCCTCGATGAGTTCGAGGGACCGCCCGTGGTTGCCCTCGGTGCCCTCGAAGTAGGCGACCATGTCGACCATGCGGTGCGGATACTCCCCGGTTCGTCGCCGGATCTGCAAGGACTCCTCGATGTACGGCCGCGCCGCGCCGAGCTCACCCAGCTGCAGGTTTGCCATGCCCAGCTGCAGGAGGGCTTCCGCCAGGGTTCCTCCGGTGTCGTCGAGGTCTCGGCTCATCACGACCGCGGTGTGGGCGCTCCTGCGGGCTTGGTCGAGCTCTCCCAAGGCCAGCATGGCCATCGCCAGATAGGAGTGGCAGTCCGCGAGCGCGGCGCTCTTGGTGCCCTCGGCTTGTGCAATCGCTTGCTCGAGCCACTGGCGTGCTTCCAAGTACTGCGCTCCGAGGACCCAGTAGTAGATGAGCTCCCTGCACAGCAGGAGCGCCAGCGGTGTGCTGGTCGCCCGGCCTCACCGGCGGTCGTCCCGTCATCGAGGGACCAGCGCAGGGCGGCGCGCAGGTTGTCCTGCTCGGCGTCGAGGCGGTCTCGGGCCTCCCAGGGCCGGTCCTTGTGCAGCATCGGCTCCACCGTCTGGACGACGTTCAGGTAGTGCCGTGCATGCCGCGTGCGGACCTGCCGAAGAACTCCCGCGGCGGCGGCCCGTTCCACGGCGAAGGTCGCGGACGCTTTCGAGCAGTCCCACTCGCGGCTCCCCGTCAGGGGTATCGGTGATCGTGACCAGGCTGGCATCGGCCAGGCTCGCGATGACCTCGAACGCGTCGACCTGTCCGCGATGCTGCGTCGTCGGTGATGACGGCCGTCGACGGCGGACAGGTCGGCTCCGCCGGCGAAGACGCCAAGACTGGCAAAGGACGCCTGCAGCTCCGGGGTGAGCAGGTCGTAGGACCAGGCGATCGTGGCCCGTAGGGTCCGCTGCCGCGACGGGACGTCGTGCGCCACCGACGTGAGGTCCAGTCGCTTGGTCGAGCCGAGCCAGCAGTGCGTGCGGGGTCAGGACCTTGAGCCGTGCAGCGGCGATCTCGATGGCCAGCGGCAGCCCGTCCAGGCGGCGACATACCGCGACGACGTCGGCGACGTTGGCGGGACTCAGCTGGAAGTCTGGGCGCACCTGGCGGCCACGTTGCACGAACAGTTCCACTGCAGGCGAGGCCTGCGCCGCTGCCGTGCTGCCCTGCGTCGGCAGCCGCAGCGGTGGCACGGGATACTCGTGCTCCTGCGGGAGGTGGAGCGGTCGTCGTGAAGTGCAGACAACGGTCAGCTGTTGAGCCTGCGCCAGCAACGTGGTGACCACCTGCTGGAGCCCCGGCCAGCTGCTCGAGGTTGTCGAGCACCAGAAGGGCTCGGAGGTCTCGCCAGATGAGCGAGCAGCGCCGCCGGTGATGGCGAGCTCACGCTCCCGCCCACGCTCTCCGCGATGCTGCCCCACATCTGCTCGGCGTCACGCACGTCGGCCAGCGCGACGAAGTGCACCCCGTTCGGGAACGCCTCGACGTGGTGCCGCGCCAGCTCGACCGCGAGCCGGGTTTTTCCCGGACCCGCCCGGACCTGTCAACGTGACCAGCCGGGCCACGTCCGATCCCAACAGCGCGGCCAGCTCTGTCAACTCCGTCTGTCGTCCGATCAGCGGCGTCGCTGGGGCTGGGAGGCGAGACACCGCCCCGAGGGACTTCAGCGGCGGAAACCGTCACGGGGAGCCCGACCACCTGCACCTGATACAGGTGTTCCGGCGCGGGCAGGTCCTTCAGCCGGTGCGAGCCCAGGTCCAGAAGTTCCACCCCCTCAGGCAGCCGACCCCAGCACCAGGTCAGCGGTGGCATCCGAGACGACGGTCTGACCGCCGTGGGCGGCGCCGGCAACCCGCGCGCACCGGTGCACATCCATTCCCACGTAACCGCCATCGAACACCGCCGGGGCCCCCGAGTGGATGCCGATCCGTCACCCGGACCTGCTCACCCTCGGGCCACGAGTGCGCGGCCATCTCTCGCTGAGCTCGGCTCGCCGCCGCCACCGCGTCGGCGGCAGACTCGAACACGACGAAGAAGCTGTCGCCCTCCGTCCCCAGCTCGGTGCCCCGATAGGCCGTCCAGGCTGAACGAAGGATGCGCCGTTGCCCGGCCAACGCCTCGACGTAGGACGCGCCCAACCTGCCGAGCAACAGGGTGGACCCCTCGATATCGGAGAACAGCAGGGTCACCGTCCCCGACGGCAGAGTGCCCATGCCTCATTCAACACCGGGCGCACGCGCGCTCGAGGGAAACCGTGCGGCGGTACCTGAGTCCCGTTCTGCTGGGAGAGGATCCGTCGTGGAAGTCCTCCGATTCTCGTGGGAACCGGGACTCCGACTGCCACCGCCCCCGGCGCGTCCTGCTCATCCGACGCAGCTCCGATCAGTCCGTCGAAACGCCACCGACCAGAAACGCCAGTGCCAGACTGGTCGATCGAGACCAGCGACGATGCACGGTCACGGGGCCGGCGGCTGGCTCGAGGAGGCGAGATGTCACCGACGACCATTCCTTGCCGCCGCCGGAGCCTTGGCCCTTGTTGGGGCCATGGCCACGGCGACGCCGGCCGGTGCGGTCACCGACCGCGTCAACGCGATCCCATCAGCCGACGCCGCAGCCATCTGCGATGACCTCTGGTCCGGGGTCTTCGAAACGCCGAGCAGCGAGCCCCTCGCCGGCTGTCAGTGGAACATGGCGCTGATCGGCGCCGATGACGACACCCGTGCCCGACAGGCCGGTGACGGCGTGCGCGTCGGCATCATCGACAGCGGTGTCGACCTGACGCACCCCGACGTGGCGCCGAACCTCGACATCGATGCATCGTGCTCCTTCGTGCGCGCGGACGACCCTGCGATCATCGCCGGTCTTGCCGACGTGTCCGAGGCCGGCGGCGGTGACTGCTCGAACAAGGGCGCCGTCGACGACAAGAGCGGGCACGGCACCCATGTCGCCTCGATCGTCGCCTCCCCCGTCAACGGCCTCGGCGTGGCCGGGGTCGCCCCCGAGGCCACGGTGGTCGCGTTGAAGGCGTGCACGAGCTCTGGGTACTGCTTCGGCTACGCCGTCGCTGACGCGCTGCGTGCAGCGGGCGACCTGCACCTTGATGTCGTGAATCTCAGCCTCTTCGCCGACCCGTACCTGTACTACTGCGGCAACGACGCGACCCAACGGGCCCAGGCGACGGCGATCCGCGACGCGGCTCGCTACGCGCAGACGCGGGGAGTCCTCATCGTCGCTTCCAACGGCAATGAGACGGACGACCTCCAGCACCCGACCGAGGACCACCTCAGTCCCGATGGGCCTGATGACACCGTGATCGAACGCGCGGTGGGCAACCAGTGCCGGGTCCTTCCGGCCGAGCTGCCCGGTGCCGTCACGGTCTCCGCGACCGGGCCGATCGGCTACCCGGGCTACACGATGAACATCGCGAGCTACAGCAGCGTCGGCAGCACCGACGTCGCTGCACCCGGCGGCGACTACTTCAGCGCCACCGGCACGGTCCAGGACGCCGTACTTGCCGCGACGCCACAGGACGGCGCGATCTGGGCGGACTTCGACCCGTTGAACGCGTCCTTCCCCGGCATCACCGTCATCGACCACGGCGCCGGCTTCGTCTACCTCAACGGTACGTCGATGGCCTCGCCCCATGCCGCAGGCGTCGCCGCGCTCATCGTCGGTCAGCACCCCGGCTGGGGTCAGAGCGCCGTGAAGGCTGCCCTGCTCAGGACGGCCTCTGCCCTCGCGTGCCCGCGCGACTGGGAGCCGCTCGACCCGACCGACGAGCGCCTACGCTGCTACGGCAGCGGGGGCGGCCGGACGTCCTTCTTCGGACACGGGCTGGTGGACGCGGACGCCGCGTCGCGCTCGTAACGCTGGGCCGCCAGTGCAACTGGACGTATGCCGCTGAGCCAGCCCAGCGGCATACGTCCAGTGAGCTGATCGCGTCATCCTGTGGGCGCTGTGGGCCCGCCGCTGCTCGGCCTGCGGGCCCGGCGGCGGCTCTGGAGCGCGCGCTCGAGGGTTCGCTGGATGGCCGTCGGCCAGTCCGCCTATGACCGGCCGAGTGCGTCCGCGAGGGTGGAGAGAAGGTCGATGTGCCCGTCAACGGAATCCAGGCCACGGCCCATGGTCACGATGGAAGCGTGTGTCCCGCCTGCCCGTTGCCACCCTTCGATCTGAGCGGTGAGATCGCCGATCTCCTCCCAGGGCAGCACCACGTACTCGCCGCCGAAGCCATCCGCCGACCTTCCCTGGGCACGGACCAGTTCTTTGACCGTGTGCCAGGCCGTGGTGGCGTTCTCGATGCCGCCGCCAAAGAAGATGAATCCGTCGCCGAGCCGGGCGGCCCGTTGGAAGGCCGCCTCACTGGACCCACCCAGCCAGATCGGCACCGAGCGCGTCGGCCTGGGCACCAGGGCAGCTCGGTCGACCCGGTCGAAGCGGCCGGCGAAGTCGACAACCGGTTCGGTGAACAAGCGTCGGAGCAACACGATCTGCTCTTCCTGGCGGGTGCCGCGGCTGCGGAACTCCTGACCCAGGGCCTGGTACTCCACGGGGCTCCAGCCGACCCCGACCCCCAATCGCAGCCGGCCGCCCGAGAGCAGATCGACATCGGCTGCCTGCCGGGCCACCAGCGCCGTCTGACGTTGCGGCAGGATGAGGACCCCGGTCGCGAACTCGATCCGCTCGGTCAGCCCGGCGAGATACGCAAACATCACGAGCGGGTCGTGGAACGGATCCCGTTCGGTGTAGGGGCCGGTCAGCGGCGGCGTACGGCCGGCGTGGACAGCGCCGAGGACATGGTCGTAGGCGAGCAGATGGTCAAAGCCCAGCTCCTCGACCGCCCGGCCGAACTTCCGGACGGCCGCCGGGTCTCCACCAAGCTCGATCTGCGGGTACACCACACCGATCTGCACATCTGCACCCTCCCACGCTCCCCCGGGCCCAAGCACCTGTGGGCGTCGACCTGCTCACCAAGGACGTGGGTCCAGCCGAAGGACGCGCCCCTCGACCTTGGAGCTGGCCAGACAGCGTCGTCGGTCGCGCCGTGGCAGTTGGGCGCCTGGGATTCACTGTCCTCCTATGGCAATCCGCCGTCAGCAGTCAAGCGGCGAGCACCGGAAGGTCACCAACTTGGCCCTCGATCGGCGAGCCGCCCGCGGTCCACCCGGGCCCCCGTCGTGCTTGAGCGTGACCCTTGCGAATTCAGCACGATAGAGCGCCGGTCAGCCTTCGCCACCCGCGTCTGCGTCGTCGTCTGCGTCGTGCCGTTGGTCCTCGAAGTCCTCCACGAGCTGCTGCGCCCGTTGGTCGCGGCCCGCGATGTCGATGTCCTCCAGGTCGTTCATCGCCTGCCCGAGTGCCCAGTCGGGTAGGTGCTGGCCCGAGTCGGGGCTGGATGGCGTAGACATGTGCCTCCCTCTCCGCTGCGCATGTGTAGAGATCGCGCACGTTGCCAGTGTGACGCCGGAAAGCTGGCAATCCCAGGCTCGGGCACCGCTCCTGATCATCTACCACTGGGAGATGCCCTCAAGGACGCGCGCGGGTCTGAGGGACACCGGCTCGTGCCGATGACAGGATGTTGGTTTCGGCAGGCTCAACAGCATTGCCACGCTGTCGCTGAACGTTCGGTTCCTCATCCCAGTCCGCTGGAAGGAAAAGCGATGACCTCTACTGGGCCCAACACCGCGACCTTTGACACCACCTTGAACGCGAGCGGGAACAACACCGGCGTCGTCGTCCCGAGCAGTGTCGTTGAGCAGTTGGCCGCTGGCAAACGTCCGCCAGTCGTTGTTGACCTGAACGGCTATGAGTACCGAAGCACCGTGGCGGTGATGGGCGGTCAGTACCTCGTCGGAGTGAGTGCAGCGGTGCGTGCGGCCACTGGACTCGCTGCCGGTGACCCCATCCGGGTGACTCTGACGGTTGCGACTTCCCCGCGCGCTGTGGAGCTCCCTGCCGACTTCGCAGCCGCTCTTGACGCGCACGAAGGGACCCGTCAGTTCTTCGCCACACTCTCCAACAGCCTTCAGCGGTATCACGTGGACAACATCAACGCGGCGAAGACCCCCGCCACTCGCCAGCGACGCATCGACAAGACAATCGGCCTGTTCCTGGACGGCAAACGCCGCTAGAGCAGCAACATCGAAGGTCGCGGGCGAAGGTCGCCGGCCAAGTAGCGAACGTCCCAGATGCGGCGGAGTGCTCATGGAGATGTCCACCCACACTTTGGTGGTCGCTGAAGGTAGCCGGCATCCCCGTCCAGTCCCTTGCGTCGAACCGAGAGGATCATCTCTCAGCGTCGGTGGGGGCGGTCATGGCGTCGCGAACCACTGGAAAGAGGTCTCCCCAGCACTGGACGATCTTGCCGTCGGCGAACCGGTATATGACCAGCTCCTGGGTACTGATCCTTCGTCCGGTCGGAGCGATTCCGCCGAAGGGTCCGGTGTGCGTCCCTTGGCCGATCAGTCGTGCCGCGACGGTGTCGCGCTCGATCACCAGTTCTTGCAGATCCCAGCGGTAGTCGGGGAAGGCAGTGTGCACTGCCTTCAGCCTCTCGATGTAGCCGGCCAGTCCATCGGCGGCACCGGACCCGCTCACGTGTTCGGAGACGAACTCGCCCAGCTGATCGAAGCGGTGCTCGTTACATCGGGTGAGGTACCGCTCGTACAGGGCGGCTGCCTCAGCACGCTCGAGTCGCATGGACCATGGTGACACGGCGCAGCGCTGGTGCCCCACGCCCGCGGGGTCTGATCAAGAAGGTAGCCATCGCCGTCACAGCGCGATCTGGGTGCCTCAATCGCGACCACGAGCGAAGACGTGGAAGATGTGCCAATGCTTCGCCCCTGAGAACGCTGGCACGTCGTTCTCCTCCTCGATGAGATCGACGATCTCTAGGGAGGAGAGCAGCCGAACTACATCACGTCGACTGTGGAACGTCAGCCGGCTCTCCGTCCCGGCCCAAGTGTCGCGCTCGCCAAAGAGGTCAGCGGCGATGAGGCCACCGGGGCGAAGGCAGCCGGTCGCGAGAGACCACAAGTGGTCGAAGGCCTCGGGCGGCCAAAACGGGAGCGACAAAGCCGAGTGCACAAGGTCGGCTGTCGGGAGCTCCTCGAGCTCCTCGAATGTCACGGTTCGAATCTCCAGCCGCTCTACTGCTTCCTCGGGCACCGTGGCCCGCAGGCGTCGCGCCGCTTCAGGTTCGCTGTCAATCGAAAGGACCCGCCAACCACGCTCAAGTAGTCTCAAGGTCTCTACGCCGGAGCCACTCCCGAGGTCGACGGCGTAACCCGGCGAGGGTGCCAGCTCGAGAGCCCGAGCCAGCAGCCGGCGCGGCTGGCGACCCACGGTCCCTTCGTAGTAGGTCGCCCAGTCGACCACTGATGCTCCCTTCGCCCGGCTATCCGCAAGTCTGCCAGCCCTGTCGCGCTGGGGGCGCCCATGCGCCCGACCCAGCGAACGCTTCCGGCCCCGACGCGTACCTCACGTGGACGGCCGCATACGTGGGAACCTCTGTAACCGTTCGGCCGATCGATGCGCCCATCGCCAGCAGGACACCCGCAAGCCGCCGCAGCCACGTGGCGTCGGGCCGTGCTCGTGGTGTCCGTCCTCGAGTTGGTCGCGTTGTCACGGGTGACGACGCACGTACCCGAGTGACGGTCGCCCTTCGTCGTCCAGGTCGAGGCCGACGCCTCAGCCGCCGCGGGTGTGCTCCGTCACGCTGTGCGGGTGCACCGCGACCGACCAGGCCTCCCGGAGGAGCCACCTGATCGCGACCTCCTACGCTCGGGGGCTCCACGCGCTACTGGGCTGCCTCGAATGCCTCTCGGATGGCTGCCGGAATGGTGCCTCGGTCGCGGACGACGTGGCCATTGGCCCGCGCCCAGGCGCGGATCTCCGAAGCGCTGGCCGGCGCCGGTGACGTGGACCGGTTACGTCGTACCGACCTGTTGGACACCTTCGCGTTCGAGCGCTTGGACGGCGAGGCCTCCGGCTTGCGCGGTGGCGCACTGCGCCGTGCGGGAGCGGTCCTGCCATCGTCGCCGTCAACCTGGGCGAGGGTGACATCGAAGAGCGCGTTGATGACTCGGATCGTGTCCGACAGCGAGTCGGTCGCGTCGATGGTGACCTTCACGTGAATGCCTCTCGAAGTGCTGGCCATCGGCTTTCAGTGGCTCCCCAGCAGACACTGTGGATTCGGCAACGCTACAGCCTCCACGGTCTCGTCGACGCCATCCTCCACCGTGCTCGATGCCGGGCTGCCGGCTCTACGCCCCCTCCGGAGCCGTTGGCAGGGGCAGCGACGCGCTGAGCACGCACCTCGCATGGCAGCGGGGTGCAAGTGCAGTGCACGCCGGCTTCGCCATGCCCTGTAACGTGCATGGATGCTTGCCCTGCGCGACATCGACGTTGACGAGATCGCCACCGCGCTCGCGGATCAGACCGACTACGACCACCGATGGCTGCTCGACCCCGCCACGGGGCAGGTGACGTTCTGGACCAGCGACACCGGCATCGACGGCGAGAACCCCGTCGACATCGACGAACTGGACCTCGTTCCCATCAACCCCCTCCCGTCGTACATCTGGTACCAGGACATGGCCGACTTCGCCGACGGCATCAGCGACCCAGCGGCCAGGCGACGGCTCGCCGCCGCGCTTGAGGGACGAGGAGCCTTCCGCCGGTTCAAGAACCAGATCTACGAGGGCTACCCGGACCTCATCCAGCACTGGCATGCCTTTCGTGACGCGCGGGCCCAGCGTCGCGCCGTCGACTGGCTCCTGGACCAGGAGCTCATCGACGAGCCCGCCGCGCAGGAGTTCGTCGCCGACCATCCAGAACCAGATCTACCCTGACGAGCACGCGTGACGACGAGGCGTGCAACAGCGGAGAGCGCGTCCACTTCCCGACGGCCTACGCGCCGGCGTCTGATCCGTTGCGCTCGCCTGACGTCGATTCCGCCCCCTTTGACGCGTGACTGATCTGACTGCCGGCGGACCTGCGCTTGTACTCCAGCCTTCGTGTACGCCGATCCCCGTGGGCGCGAGTCAGCCACGGCGGTGCGCTGTGCGAAATGCTCTGGGAACCGGTCCAATCCGCAGGGCGGACGACTCCGAACCACGCGACGGAGATGGTCACCTGAACCTGTCCGCGGAACAGTCCCCGCGTGACGGCTCATCTCCCTCACGAAGGAGAAACCAGATGCG
This sequence comes from uncultured Actinomycetota bacterium, assembly GCA_963816385.1. Lineage (GTDB taxonomy): Bacteria > Actinomycetota > Actinomycetes > Actinomycetales > Dermatophilaceae > CAWFKL01. Next base: position 130,531 of record CAWFKL010000005.1, on the reverse strand, counting down.
CACCACCACCACCGCCCGCGTTGCGGGCGCCACGATCGCAGCCGCCGCGGCCTTCGCCATGAGCGTGGGCCCTGCCTTCGCCTCAGACACCTGGGTCAGCGCCAACCTCAAGCCGGTCGCTGGCAGCGCCGTGCAAGGCAGCGGCACCGCCCAGGTCAGCGTCAAGGGCAACGAGATCACCGTCACCATGGCGGCGATGGGCCTGCTGCCCGACAGCCCGCATGCAGCTCATATCCACTTCGCCGCCGCGGCCCGTCACGAGTGCCCGGCCATCAGTGACGACAAGAACGGCGACGGACGTCTCAACACCACCGAGGGTGGCCCGGCTTACGGCGACATCGTCGTCTCGCTGACGAAGACAGGTGACACCAGCCCGAAGAGCGGCCTGGCCATCGACCGCTTCTCCACCGCCCCTGGCGGCAAGATCAGCTACGAGCGCGGCAGCATCAACGTCTCCTCGGACGTCGCCGACGCGATCTCCGCGGGCCAGTCGGTCGTCGTGATCCACGGTGTCGACCACAACCACGACGGCAAGTACTCGGGCGACACCAAGAGCGACCTCGACCCGAAGCTGCCCACCGAGGCCACCGATCCTGCCCTCTGCGGAGCGCTGCACGTTGCCCCCGCGGGTGGAATGGACACCGGTGGCGGCATGAGCAGCACCACCCAGAACGAGAACGGCATGCTCCTGGCGGCTGGTGGCATCGCCCTGCTCGCTGCTGCTGGCACCGGCGCCGCCGCCATGCGCCGCACCCGCACGAACGCCTGAGAGCCTCTCGTGACGGACTCGACCACGCAGAACGGCCCGCGCGAGCCGAGGCGACTCTCCACCGTTGTCCTCGCGCTCGCGGCTGTAGTTCTGATGGTGGCCGGGGCCCTCTCGCTCGCTCTCGCCCTGCTCAACGGGTCGAGCACCCGGGCCTCTGCCCTGCCCCCGCCGCAACCGGCGGCGGCAGGGCTCGCCCCTGCCGTCCCAAGGACGGGCCCCGCCACGCCGGTACACGCCCCGAGTGCAGCCGCAACACAGGCCACGAAAGCTGCCACGCGGGACCCCAGCACAGCTTCCTGCCTGCGGCCGAGCCGAAGAGCATCTACATCCCCTCGATCAAGCTCAGAGCCACCACCTTCGTACCGCTAACCGTGCAGGCCAACGGCGCCCTGTCAGTGCCGGGCACGACCGCGGAGGTCGGCCTGTACCGGGATGGGCCAACGCCTGGCCAGCCCGGTCCGGCCCTGCTGGCAGCCCACGTCGACGACGCTGCCGGGGTGCCCGGTATCTTCTACCGGCTGGGCGATGTCAAGGTCGGCGACCTCGTGCAGATCACCCGCGCGGACGCCAGCCATCTGACGTTCACGGTGGACCGGGTTCAGGCCTTCCGCAAGTCAGCGTTCCCAACCGAACTGGTCTACAAGGGCGACCCCAACCGCTCTGAGCTACGGCTGGTCACCTGCGGAGGACCAACCGACAGCCGCAACGAGTACCGCGACAACCTCGTCGTCTTCGCCCACCTCACCAGCGCCAGCTGAGCCAACCGCCGGCCGCGCCTGGCAGGACGGTCAAGGACGGCCCGGGCAGCGGTGTGGGATGCCCGGGTGTGGGTACGCGTAAGGACCCGAGCACAGGAGGCGAAATATCCAGCAGACACACCCTTCAGGGCCGCCGGATCGCGGTCCTGGCCGCCGACGGATTCGAGAAGGTGGAACTGACCGTGCCGCTGCGCGCCCTGCGGGCGGCGGGCGCGAAGGTTGAGGTGGTTGCGCTGCCGCCGGGACGGATCCGCGGCCTGAACCTGAACCTGCCGGCCACCCGGGTGCGGGTTGACAGGACCGTGGAGCAGGCGGTATGGCCGTCGCCGGGCTCGCCGCCACCCTCACGGCCGCGGCCTACATGATCAGCTCCCGGAAACCCCCCGAACCAGCCGTCGAAGACGCGGCAGCCGCCGAGTCGCCGGCCGAAGACACCGACAGCACAACGCCCACCGGATAGCGCGAACCACCGATCGGCCACGTACCTGCGCCGGGGGCCTCGACACCGCTGCTCTTGGTCACAGTCCAGCGGACGCGGGCCGCCCGCCCAAAGCACAAGCGAACGCCGTTTCCATGCCCGGAGACCGATGGCAGGTGTTGACTTGATGCGCGGGCCGGAGCCGCTGGCATGCCTTGCAGTGTCCGAGCCCTGTCGCGGCGGCCAGTCGTGACCGTTCTTGGAAGGAGCAGGAGATGTCTGTCGAGGAAACCGAAAGCACCATTCGTCAGTACCTGGATGCTCTGATTAACGGAGGCGACTTTGCGGCGTTCTTTGCCGACGAAGTGTTGTGGACCACGATGGAGACGGGTGACGAGATCCAAGGGCGTGAGGCAGTTAGGGACTTCATCGTCGCCCTGCACAGCCAGTGGTTCGACGCGTCGCCTGAGCTCGTGAACATCACATTCACTGATGGCGTCGCGGGTCTGGAAGCGGTGTTTGTGGGGACACACACCGCCGAGTTCGCGGGCCTTCAGGCCACCGGTGCCGCGGTGCGGCTCCCCTACTCGGTGTTCTATGACGTTGCTGGTGGAGTGATCGTCGCGCTTCGTGCCTACTTCCCCATCACCGCTCTGGTCCAGCAGCTCACCGGAGCGACCTCCGCTTCGGTGCAACCAGCCCACTGACGCCGCCGGGAGTCTGCCGGCCAGTGGCCTGCAGGAGTGAGCGTCATTTGCCCGTCGATCGGTAAGGGGTAAACCCTCCCCCGCCGCCTTCCGCTGCTTGCCAAGGCGGGAACCCGTCAAGGTCTCGCGTCTACGATTCCGATGGCCGGGCCGTGCTGGCTGCGAGGGGTGTCTGGCCCGTAGCTGGTCGCCGCGCCAGGAGACGGCGCCGGTGTGCGCCGTGGCTCCCTCGGCGCGGTCAGGTCGTCGTGCCCGCCTCAATGCGGTCACCGACCGAGCGCTCGATCACGATGGCGATGGTGCCCGGCAGTCCGGCGCTGAGCTCCTTCATGAGACTCGCGACGGGTGGCAGTTCGCCGGGGACCGTGACGTGGATAGTCGCGGTGAAGCCTTGGTTGTCGACTCCGGTGAGCTCCGCGCCGGAGGTGCCCGAGATCCAGCGCTGGGAGGCAGCGGTCACCCGGCTGTCCAGCTGGGCGTAGGCGAAGCTCAGGACGGAGTTGACGACCATCGGGACGAGCGCGAGCAGGACGAGCACGCCGAACGTGGCCATCATGGACCGGCGCCTCCCACCGGCCCGCTCATCGGCCTCCACCATGTAGCCGAGGCTCGTGAAGACGAGCGTTCCGGCGAAGACGAGAGCGAGGAAGTTGGACAGGAAGAGCACGAGGGCACCGAAGGCCAGGCCCACCGCTCCTTGCCCTAGACAGATGCCCACCACGCCGAGCGGCGGCACAAGCGAGATCGCGATGGCGAAGCCGGGGAGGATGGCCGCCACGTCCCGGCGTGCGAGGGCGATGGCCCGGCGAACCCGGTCGCGAGGGCGGAGAGCAGGTCGACCAGGCCCGGGCTCGTGCGGCTGGAGATCTGGCTGTTGTCAAGCAGCACGGTGGTGCTGGGCATTCCCGCGCACGCGATGCACGACGCCAGGAAGAGCATCGTCCAGAAGGCGGAGCGCTTGGCCAGGACGTCGCCGTCGTTGAGGTCAAGATCGGAGGTGAGCTCGTCGAGGGACCGCCGCTGGTTCTCCGGGAGCACGCGTGCCCTCAGTCCGATGTCCATGGCCCAGTCTGTTGCACTGCCGTGGCGGCGGCTCGGCTTCCCGCAAGGTCACCGCCGTCATGACAGTCAGCCTCAACGACCTCGGGCATGGACGAGCGGCGCGTCATCGGGGTGCTGCGCACCGCCTGAGCGATGACGGCCTTCCCGGGAGGTCGTACATCGTGTTGGCTGGCGCTGACGCCTCTCGTCCGCAGTCAGGAAGTTGAACATGACCCTCGACCTCACCGGTCGCGTGGCCCTTGTCACTGGGCGACCACGGCTCTGTAGGGACGCGAGGTTGAGAGAGCAGCGCCGCAGACCACGATCGACAGGGCCGGTCACACGACTCACCTTCACGAGAATCCACGTCCATCAGATCAAAGGAGAAACGCATGCAGACGCGCACCTTGGGTAGCAGCGGTCTGGAGGTCTCGGCCATCGGGCTTGGCTGCATGACGATGACCGGCGGATACAGCACCACGCCGGATCGCCACGACATGATCGAACTGCTGCACCACGCCGTCGACCTCGGTGTCACGTTCTTCGACACGGCCGAGATCTATGGGCCGCATGTGAACGAGGAGCTCGTCGGTGAAGCCCTCGCCCCGTATGCCGATCGGGTGGTGATCGCCACCAAGTTCGCCCAGGACATCGATCCGGGGGAACGCAAACCTCGGGGTCGGATGCTGGGTCCGGCCGACATTGCTGGTGCGGTGGAGGGGTCGCTGCACCGGCTGGGGCGGGACGTCATCGACCTCTACTACCAGCATCGGGTCAACCCCGACGTGCCGATCGAGGAGATGGCCGGAGCGGTCAAGGACCTGGTCACCGCGGGCAAGGTCGCACACTTCGGGATGTCCGAGGCGGCAGCCGACACCATCCGCCGGGCCCATGCCGTGCAACCGGTCACCGCGGTCCAGAGCGAGTACAACCTGTGGTGGCGCCGGCCGGAGAGCGATGTCCTGGCGGTCTGCGCCGAGCTGGGCATCGGCTTCGTCCCGTTCAGCCCACTCGGGAAGGGGTTCCTCACCGGCACCGTGGACACCACGACGGCCTTCGCCGCGAACGACCTGCGGGCTCAGATCCCGCGGTTCGCAGGCGAAGCCTTGGAACACAACCTCGCGCTGGTCACCGAGGTGAAGGAGATCGCCGCCGCCAAGGGCACCACCCCCGGCCAGATCGCGCTGGCCTGGCTGCTGGCCCAGCAGCCGTGGATCGTCCCCATCCCCGGCACCACCAAGCCGCACCGCCTGGAAGAGAACCTCGCAGCCGCCGAGGTCGTCCTCACCGAATCCGAGCTCGCCCAGCTCGCCGAGCTCTCGTCAAAGATCGACATCCAGGGCGGCCGGTACCCCGATGCCTTGGAAGCGCAGACCAACCTCTGAGCCGACCCGGCCGTGGAGCTACCACGTCGGGCTGACGTCCCAGCTGAAGACGAGCCGGAGCTCCAGCGTGACGTGGTCCGGACCAACCCTGGCCGGCTCACCTCGACCCGCGCTGGTGGCCGCAACGTGGCCGACCGACCGTCTGGACGCCAGAGAAGCTAAAGGTTGCCCGCAGCAGGTACGACGTCGTGAGCAAGACCTCGCCGCTATGGCTCGGGTTGTGGGCGTCAGTCGGGCGTCGGTGTATCGAGCCCGAGCCGTGACGCGGGTCGACCCAGAAGGACCCAGCGATAAGGAAGCCCTCGGCGGCTCCTCCCGTCCTCGCGACGGGCGGTGCCGGCCGACGGCCCTTGTCTGCGCTCAGGAGCCGTTCGTCCTCGTACCGGCTCACGTGCGGAACCGCAAAGTCCTTGACGAGCTGCGATCCCCGCCCTCACGCTCGGAACGGCGAGTGGGAAGGAGGCGACGTGCGGGAGCTGCCGTCCGGGACGGTGTCGATGCTGTTCTCCGACATCGAGGGCTCGACCCTGATGTTGAGCCGTCTGGGGCAGCGGTACACCGACGCGCTGGACGGCCACCGACAGGTGTTGCGTTCCGCGTGGGCCGCTCACGGGGGCACGGAGATGGGGACCGAGGGGGACAGCTTCTTCGTGGTGTTTCCGACAGCCGCGGGCGCGGTCAAGGCAGCGGTCCAGGCCCAGATGGGACTGGAGGGCCGGACGTGGCCCGGCGGCGAGCGGCTGCGCGTCCGCATGGGCATCCACACCGGGACACCACAGGTCCACGACGAGGACTACGTCGGGATGGACGTGCACCGCGCCGCCCGGATCGCCGCCTCCGCCCACGGTGGACAGGCCGTCCTGTCGTCGGTCTCGGTCGAGCTCGCTCGCCACGACCTGCCCGAAGGTGTCGGGCTGAAAGACCTCGGCCGCCACCGCCTCAAGGACATCCCCGAGCCCGAGTGGATCTTCCAGGTGACGGTGGACGGCCTGCAGAACGACTTCCCGCCGCTCAGGACCCTCGGCGCTGCGTCCCGCCTGCCGGTCCCGACGACCCACTCTGGTCGGACGCGAGCAGGCGGTCGAGGAACTGGTCCACCTGGTGCGGACACCCGGGTTCCGACTGGTCACGCTGAGCGGACCCGGAGGCTCCGGCAAGACGCGACTCGCGATCGAGGTGGCCACGCAGCCTCATGGCGCCCTTCCCCGACGGCATCTTCTTCGTGCCCCTCGCGTCGGCCACCACCCCTGAGGTGGCGTGGACGACGCTCGGCGACGTGCTCGAGGTGCCGCGGGGCAGCCGTCAGCCACCGCGTCTGTTCGAGCAGGTGGCGAACCGGACGGCCCTGTTTGTCCTCGACAGCCTTGAGCAGCTCCCCGAGGCCGACCACGTCGTCTCCGAGCTGCTGGCGGCAGCGCCCCACGCGGCGGTCATGGCGACCTCGCGGCGACCGCTGGCCGTGCCGGGTGAGCACCTCTACCCGGTCCCGCCCCTGGGGCTGCCGACCGGTTCCACGGTGGCCGATGCCGAGGAGTCCCCAGCGGTGCAGCTGTTCCTCGAGCACGCCAGCAGCGTGCGCCCGGACTTCCAGCTCACGCCGGACAACGTCGACGCGGTAGCTGCCATCTGCCGACGCCTGGACGGGTTGCCGCTCGCCATCGAGCTGACCGCCGCGCGGACCCGTCTGCTCGGTCCACAGGCGCTGTTGCGTCGGATCGACACGACGCTCGACCTAGAGTCGATGAGCAGGCAGGGGCCACCGAGACACCGGACGCTGCGCGAGACCATCGCCTGGTCCTACGACCTGCTCCCCGAACGTCATCAGGCGTTCTTCCGTCGGCTAGGGGTGTTCGCGGGCGGGGCCGACCTCGGGCTCGCTGACTGCGGTGGCGCTCCCCGCCGCGTCTGGAGGACCGCCCGGCGACCCGCTGGACCTCGTGGCCGACCTCGTCGACGCCAGTCTCGCACTCGTGTCCGAGGCTCCCGACGGCGAGCCGCGCATCACCGTCCTGGAGACGATCCGGTCGTTCGCTCTGTCGGAGCTACGCGCCACGGGTCAGCTCGACGAGGCACGGTCAGCGCACGGTCGCCACTACCTGCAGGTCGCCGAACGGCTCAAGGTGACCCGCGACTCCGACCATCTCCTCGCCCTTGGCCAGGCGGAGGCCGAGCTCGACAACTTCCGTGAGGCCCTGAGCTGGGGGCTTCGATCATGGCGGGGCAACCGAGGGCCTCGATCTCGGTGCATCGTCGACCGCGCTGCAGCTGGCGACATCGCTCGGATGGCTCTGGTACACGGGCGGATACGTCACCGAGGGGTCCCGTTGGCTCGAGCTGGCCATCGAACGAGCCGGGAGCGCACCGTCGGCGGTGCTCGCCGAATGTCTCGGGACCTACGCCAACCTGCAGATCGCGCGGGGGGACGCCGATCGCGCCCTTGAGTTCGCCACGCGAAGCGTGAGCATGGCGCGCAAGGTGGCCGACGAGGAGCGCGAGGCCTTCGCGATGGGGGTCCTCGGGACAGCGCAGCTGCACCTGGGGGACGTCGACTCCGCGCGTCGGACGTTCGAGGAGTCCCTGTCGCTGCACCGGCGCATCGGAAACCAGGTCAGGCTCACCCGCGCCCTGGGGAACCTCGCCGGTGTCGAGGAGGAGCTGGGTCACTACGGGCGCGCCGAGGAGCTGACCCATGAGGCGCTCGAGATCCTCAGGGCGGTCGGCGACGAGCACGAGGCCGCGGTCCAGGGCCAGAACCTCGCCAACCTGCTGGCGGCGAGCGGGCGCACAGAGGAAGCCGGCCGGCGTGCACAGTCGCTCATCGGGCCGATCGTGCGGCTGCGCAGTCCGAACCTCACCATGGCGTTCGCCAACACCTACGCGAACATCCTCATCCGGCTCGGGGACCCGGTGCGCGCTGCGCACCTGATCGGCGCCGAGGAGGCCATGAGGGACCGCTTGTCGCTGCCCAACCCCTTCCAGGAGGAGGAGCGGGCCGAGGCCTGGACCGCAGCGGAGGGGCTCATCTCCGCCGAGGAGTGGGCGCGCGCGATCCGGAGCGGGCGCGAGCTCTCGGTGGAGGACCTGCTGCTAGCACTCGCCGACGGCAGTGATCCCGACCCAGGCTGATGAGAGGCTGGGATGACGACGAGGTGCGGTCCCTCGCCCGTATCCCCGAGCGGTCCAGCGCCGCTCACCCACCGTCGAGCCGCCACGTCCCACCCGACGTCGGGTCACCTGCAGGGGAGACAGCGTTACTTTCTGGGAGAACGGCGACTGTGGGCGGGACCGCGCCAACCGGAGCCTGCGGGTCCGAGCCAGTCACCAGGGTCGTGACCAGGAGCACCACCAGGACGCCCCATGACGACACTCGCGACGCAGGCGTTCGTGACGTCCGAGTGCCCCATGGGTCCCGGGGTGGCGAGTGCGCGGGGTAAAGGCTGGCGAGGGCGTACCTGGTGTCGCCATCAAACGCCGCCGCGCGACTGCACGTCAGGGCTTCAGGGCTTCAGCCTCACCAGCTTGTGCCTCGAGTTTGCGCACGCGTGAGACGAGGCCCTTGAGGAGCAGCTGGGCGGTGTGCGGGTGTCGGTCAATGAGGTTGTTGAAGGCGTCTGGTGACAGCCGAAACGCTCTCAGGCCGTCGGGTCCGCTCGTTACGGTTGCCGTGCGATCCGACCCGTCGATCAAGGACATCTCGCCGAAGTAGTCACCCTTCGACAATGAACCTACGGCACGACCATCGACATCAACGTCAGCCGAGCCCTCGAGTAGCATCACCATGCCGGCCCCGTGGTCGCCTTGCTTGACGACCGGAACGCCCGGGCGCACCTCGACCGTGGAGCCGTGTGCCATCACCTCGTCGATGAGGTCGTCGGGCAGCTCGCAGAAGAGCTCGACGGCGCACAGGGAGTCCTTCAGGTTCATGCTCGCCTCCGTCTCAGGGCCCCGGCACAGGGCCTGCGGTTCAACCGTAGTCCTCCTGTGAGGACGCTGGCCGGCATTCGAGGAACGACCAGTTCGACCGGCGGCCTGCTCACCGACGGGCAGGCCCACAGCCAGCGGTCCAGGGGAGGCTGCGGGGCCTACGTATTTCTGACAGCTGCGCCTCCGCGCGCGGATGAGTACCCATCACGCCGGTGAGTGCGGCATGCTCAGGGCATGGTCGACCCGGCTGACTGGTTGCTGACCCGGGGCGAGCGGGCGAACCCGCTGACCCGGCTGGACGACCTGCACGGTGACCGGGCCTGGTCGGAGGGCAACCACGTCCGTCCGCTGATCCACGGCGCGACGTACTTCCGCGCCCTGCACGACGCGCTCGAGGCGACCGCGCCGGGTGACCTGGTTCTCTTCACCGACTGGCAGGGCGATGGCGACGAACAGCTCACCGGGGAGCCGGGCAGCGAGGTGGTCGAGGTGCTCTCCCGCGCGGACCAGCGTGGCGTCGCCGTGCACGGGTTGGTGTGGCGCTCGCACCTGGACCAGACCGGGTTCTTCGCCACCGAGAACCGTCACCTCGGCGAGCAGCTGCAGAAGCGAGGCGCCGAGGTGCTGCTCGACATGCGCGTGCGCGCGGGCGGCTCCCACCACCAGAAGTTCGTCGTGATCCGGCACCGTGACGACCCCACCCGCGACGTGGCCTTCGTCGGCGGGATCGACCTGGCCCACAACCGGCGGGACGACGCCGCGCACCGCGGTGACCCGCAGCCCCAGCCGCTCGCCAAGGAGTACGGCGCGCACCCGCCGTGGCACGACGTCCAGGTGGCGATCCAGGGGCCGGCCGTCCACGACGTGGAGACCGTCTTCAGGGAGCGTTGGGAGCGATCCCGGCGCCGCTCTCGCGCTCTCCGTTGCGTCGTGTGGCCGACAGGCTCCGGGGCCTGGACAGCTCGCCTGACCCCCTTCCCGAGCAGTGGCCCGCCGCCGCCCCCCGCAGGTGCCGCACACCGTGCAGCTCCTGAGGACCTATCCCGACCTGGGCCGGCGGCCGTGACTACCCCTTCGCCAAGGGCGGTGAGCGCAGCGTCGCCCGCGGCTACAGCAAGGCCGTGCGGCGGGCGGAGCGCATCGTCTACGTCGAGGACCAGTACTTCTGGGGCCACGATGTCGCGCGGGTCTTCGAGGAGCAGCTGCGGGCGCAGCCCGGAGCTTCGCCTGATCATCGTCATCCCGCTGGTGCCCGACCTCAGTGGTCTCAACCGTATGCCGCAGCTGCTGGGTCGTCGGCGCGCGATCGGCCGCGCTGGTGGACGGTCATCCCGAGCGTGTCGCGGCATACGGCCTGGAGAACCACGCCGGCGTGCCGGTCTACGTCCACGCCAAGGTCTGCATCGTCGACGACATCTGGGCCAGCACCGGCTCGGACAACTTCAGCCGGCGCTCGTGGACCCACGACTCCGAGCTCACCGCCGTCGTTCTCGACGAGTCCTACGCCCGCGACCTGCGGCTCACCCTCGCCGCTGAGCACCTCGACCGGCTGGACGACGTGAGCGACCGCGGTCTCGAAGCGACGATGAACGACTGCCTGGATCCTGCCGAGATGTTCGACGTCTATGCCGCCCACGCTGCACGAGCTCGAGGACTGGCACGCCGCCGACAGCCGCGGGGCGCGCCCGCCGGGACGACTTCGCCGGCTGCCCCTGCCTGCACCTCACTCCGCGGCAGCGGCGGTGGGCAGCGTTGCCGCTCGACGTCATCCATGACCCCGATGGCAGACCACCGGCGCTGCGAAAGGCCGATCGCTACTGAACCCATCCCCTTGACAGGCGCCCATGGTGACGGCCGTCAGTGCAGAGGCTCGAACTCGTTGAGCCGGCAGGCCTGGTCGAACCAGGGCTGGAGCGGACCGTAGAGCCGGAAGAGCTGGTCTGCCGGCGACGAGACCGGTGGCCGCGAGCTGTCCGGCCCGTTAGGCGTCCAGCGCCTCGATGGGCTCTTCCTGGAGCAGCTCGTCCACCTCCTCGAAGAAGGAGAAGTCGTTGCTGTGGACGGTGTTGAAGACTTGGTCGGCGAGGTTGACGAAGTCGTTGGCCACTGGCGTGGCCGCCTCCGAGAGCGGGTAGATCTTGGTCCTTGATGGCCGGGACGCCGCCGAGGGCCCGGAGAACGACCCAGTTTGAGTACGTGGGGCAGTGGTAGGTGAAGTAGCCGTCAGGGATCTCATCCTCGTAGCCCGGCGGTAGGAACAGGTACCTGCCGCCGTGGCCCCCCCGCCGTTGATAGTCCCGCTACAGACATGTCCGCTCCTACCCTGGCCCCTGGATCCTGACGCTCTGACCCTGCCAGTCCGGCTCGGCCCGTGAGATCACCCCCTGGGGTGACGGAGAAACCGAGCCGACGTCGTCACCTGCCGGACCGGCGTGCGACGACCTCTCGTTCACCACGAACCCGGCTGACCGGGCTGACGTGGCAGGCCGAGTCGGCCTGCCACATCGCCGAAGGTGCCGTCGCTCGAGTCGTCGCTTCGCTCCGTCAAGACCGGATGCCGTCCGACGCCAAAGCCGGGAGTCGGCCTCAGTCGCCGGGCGCGTCCGGGCCGGTGGAGATCTGGCGCAGCGTCGAGATCACGGTGACCTCAGGCCAGTACTTGGCGTGCAGCTCGGCGAACTTCCTGTGGTCTGCCACGGCCTCCTCGACCGTGTCGTACTGCAGGATCGACCACCCTCCGATGACCTCCTTGGACTCGGCGTACGGCCCGTCATGCTGGCTGATCTCGCCCTGGCTGACCACGAAGTTCACGGCGTCCTCCGTCCCGTACAGCCCGCCGCCGTCGAGGAAGACTCCTGAGGCAGCCCGTTCGGCGACGTGGATGTCCATCGCATCAAAGAGTGCCTGCGGCGGTGTGCCGATCCCCTCTTCCATCCTCACAAATCCCATGAAACGCGGCATGTCGGATCACTCCTACTGTTTGCTCGGTGGTGCTTCGTACTCCTACGTCGAGCCGTCGGGGGCGTCTTCGACATCCCCCTCAAGATTTCTTCACGAGCCTGCAGTCCCACCGACTCCACGGGACCTGGACACCCCAGGTCCTCGCACGACCGAGCAGCTGACACGAATCATCAATCTGCCTCTCGAGGCACCGACCGCCTCGGTGTACGCGAAGGCGAGCTTTTGCATGTGCTCCGCGTAGAGCTGGCACTCCAGTGCAGAGGCGGGGCTCTTCAGCCACGTGGCAGTCGTCCGCCTCCCCTACCGTTTGTATGCTCGGAAAGGCCACGGAGGGGTGCATCACTTCGCTGCCAGTCGCCCACCATGACGCCAGCGCGACAGCGCCCAGGATGACTTGCAGCACGCCTCGCACGTGTGGCGCCCCCCGCCGCTAGGCCGGGCAGCTTTCGGTGGTGAGCGTCGCGGTCTGGTCCCCAGTGATGTACCAGCCCGCAAACTGGAAGTCGGTCGGCAGAACAGAGACGGCGGCCAGGTCCGCCACGGGAGTCCGGCTCAGGTCGAACCAGACGGTGTTTGAGGTCACGGAGGAGACGTTCGCGTAGCACAGGTGTAGCACCGTGTCCTCGCTCTGGTGAACCAGCTCGAAGGTGGACGTGCCCGCCGGGTTGAGGGTCGCTGGGACCGACCCGTCGACAACGCCGTCCCACCCGGCTCCGTGAAGACCCCACAGCCTCCGCTGCGCCCCACCAGCGGCGTCGGTGCCCGGGGCGGTTCCGGTCTTTGGGCCGAGCAACTGCACCGGCCACCCCAGTTGCCCGTAGCGAGCGGCCAGCACAGGGTTGTCGGTGGCAAAGAGCAGGACGTAACTGGTGCCGTCGAGCAGGGTCGCGCTGTAGATGAACGTCGTGGTGGTCGGGTGGTGCGCGAAGTACGCGGCAGCTGGCCCGTCAGTGGTGACCTGGCTGCAGGTCACCACATTGATCAGTCCGGCCACCCGAGCCGGTGCCCCGGCAGGTGAGGTCGGCGTCAGCTCGTAGTCGTCGGGGATGAGCGGGTCAACGGCGTCGCGGATCAGGTTGCGGTTGAACGCCTGTTCGGTGCAGCCACGCTCTTGCGTGGTGACGGTCGCTGCGGGGGCCGAAAACGCAGTTGACGACGGGGCGCTGACCAGAGCGACTGCAGCAACAACCGCGCCCACGACCGGGCGCACGATTCGAAGGAACATCATCTCCTCCTGCCACGAAATGGATCGATTGCTTTCAGGTATACCAATCGGGGTGAGCAGCCGACACCGGATTGCATATCGTCAACTCCGGGACGCGGGGCGGAGTCAACGACACCGACGCCAGCGAGGGTCGACCCTGCCCGGTCAGCGGGGCACGGGACGACGTGTGAGGTCGGTACGGTCATGCTCGAGCTCGGCACTGACTCGCCGGCTCCACAGTGGATCGCCGGCCTGACGGACAGCGAGCAGCGCGGCGTCGGGCCGGCGGAGGTTCTCCATCCCCCGGAGGGACGATGAGTGGTCGAAGGTGGGTGCCCAGCGCGTGCTGCCGGGCAGGGGCACATCGCACACAAGAAGGGATGCGTGTTCGTGGCTGTCGGCACGGGGAGGCAGACTGTTGTGGTCCCTTCGGCTGTCCACCGACCCGGTCGTCTGCCAACCGACCCGTGCACCCGGGAGTCCCGCATGCGAGCACAGATCGTCTTCATCACCCTGGCGGTCGATGACCTCGACCGCGCCCTGAGCTTCTACCGTGATGGGCTGGGCTGGCCGTCCGACGGAGTGGTGGGCGGCGAGTTCCACGACGAGGTTACCGGCGCGGACGGGACGATCGCCTTCGTCACCCTCGAGGGCGGTCTGAAGCTCGGCCTCTACGAGCGCGCGAACCTCACCAAGGACGCCAGTCTGCTGCCCGGTCACCGCAGCTCCACCGAGTTCAGTCTCGGCATCCCCGCCACATCCCGTGAAGAGGTCGACGCAATGCTCGAGCAGGCCCGCCGCGCGGGCGGGACTGCGACCGCGCCGGCCCACCTGCGGCCCTTCGGCGTCTACTCGGGCTACTTCACCGATCCCGACGGGCACCTGTTCGAGGTTGTCTGGGACAGCAACGCCTAGCACGAGCACCTTCGGCCCCGCCCGCACCGCCGGCCTATTGTCGGGCTCGAGCATCCGTCAGCAGGGGCACACTTCACCTGGTTGTCCGAGGCCCGCCGGCCTCCCGCTGCGGCGCGTGGCCGACGGCGGCAACGACCACCGGATGTTCCGGCTCGGCAACGCATTTGAGCGCGGCTGGATCGAGGGCCGGCGGCCGAGCCCGGTGCAGATCCGGGACGACGCAACGCCCGCGTCGGACCTGGCCGGGTTCCTCGTGGGGCTACGGTCCGCGGACATGGCCGGCACGCCCGGGGCTGGGCTGCACAGCGCCTTCCGGGCCGGTCCGCTGCAGCACTGGGACCTCGAGATGCGCGATCTACACCTCCCCGTACTGTTGTGAGCGTGACGGTCCGGGTCGCGTTCCTGCGCGCGGTGAACGTCGGTCAGCGTCGCGTGCCGATGAGCCGGCTGTTGTCGGTCTGCCGGGATCTCGGCTACGCCGATGCCTGGACCCACGTCAACAGCGGCAACGTCGTGTTCAGCACCACTGGCTCGCGCGCCTCGGTGGAGAAGGCGATGGGGAAGGCGCTCGAGGTTGAGTTCGGCTTTGAGTGCACGACGTTCGTCCGGACCGCGACGGAGCTGGCGAACATCGTCGATGACAAGCCCTTCCCGGTGGCAGCCGGCGACACGCACTTCGTGACCTTCCTCAAGAAGGCGCCCGCCGCGGGCGCCGCCAAGCGGCTGGAGGAGCTGTCGAACGACTTCGACACCCTGGTTGTGCACGGGGCCGACGTGCACTGGCGGATGAGAGGCAAGTCGACCGACTCCCACCTCGTCAAGCGTGACTGGGAGAGGATCCTCGGCCCGCTGAGCAGCACAAGTCGCAACATGACGATGCTGACCAAGCTGACCGCCAAGATCGACGCAACCTGATCGGGCGTGTCTCCAGGAGCGGCGGACGGGGTCGGGGCCGCGTTTTCCGGGGCGTCCGAGGACCTTCGAGTGGCCGGCGGCCAGTCTGCTGGGGACACGGTTGCGCCGGGCTGGATGGTTCCTAGCGGCCGGGGTGGTCCTGCCCGCTCACGGTCGTCGGGGATGAGAGGTCGATCCGCTGCTCGTCGCTGGTCCCGTCCCCTGCAGCGGCACCCGCCACGGCGGGAGTGGACATGGCGTTCCACGCCTTGAACGCCGCTGTCATGGCAGCCAGCCACGCGGCTCCCAGGACGAACCCGGCCACGACGTCACTGACGAAGTGCGCTGCCAAAGCCACGCGGGAGAAGCCGATGAGCACGACCATCAGGACCGCGACGATGACTGCGATCCACCGCCAGATCCTGCCCAGCAGGGGAAGGAACAGGAGCAGCAGCACCCCGAAGCCGACGACCGCGGCCTGAGAGTGACCGCTGGGGAAGCTCGCCCCCGGCTCGTGAACGAACGGCTGGCTCACCACGGGCCTCGTGCGGTGCACCGCTGCCTTCACTGCCGTGTTGAGCAGCGAGGAGCCCGCGATGGCCACCACCGCGAAGACCGCCAGCCTCCACAACCGACGCCAGAGCAGCCAGACCACGAGCAGAGCGGTGACCACCTGCCACGATAAGGCTGAGCCGGCATCGCTGGCCGTACGCATGACGGCGACGAATGCAGGGTGGGTCAGCGCGTACTGGTGGAGCTGGTCCCGGGCGGAGGAGTCCGCAGCCGCCAGAGGCTGCCAGTTGTCCTCGACGAGGAGCAGCAGCCCGGCGAAGGGCACGACGACCACGATGAGGGCA
The DNA here is from genome assembly GCA_963816385.1 of uncultured Actinomycetota bacterium. GTDB lineage: Bacteria > Actinomycetota > Actinomycetes > Actinomycetales > Dermatophilaceae > CAWFKL01. Next base: position 114,698 of record CAWFKL010000005.1, on the reverse strand, counting down.
ACGGCAAGCAGTAACTGGCGGGTTCCGAAGCGTCGTCGGGCGCTGGTCGGGGTGGATGGTGTGGGCACGACGGTGGCCTGTTCTGTCCGGGAGGGGCGCTGCCGCCCTCGCTTCTCTACGTGCCCCGTGGAGGGCCACTGCGAACGGTGGTGCGGTCTGGCGACGTGGCCCCTTTGGCGGAGGGCCGCAGCCGACAGCCGATCGGAGGCGGTGCGGGACGCGGCGGACAGGCCTTGATGGTCAGCGGCCGGCAGCCGCGCTTCCTCGCGCGGCTTCGGGAACGTCCTCGTCCCGGGCAGCAGCAGCGGCATCGCGTGCCACTCGCACCTCGCACACCGCCGCCTGCGGGGCGCGGGCCGAGGACCGTCGGGTCTCTCAAGTTCATGGCGCGGGGCCGTGGGCGGGGCCACCATGGACGGATGCGTGTATTCCGGGCGGGGTGGGTCTTCGACGGCCAATCGATCCGGCCGGCCAGCGAGGTTCTCATCGATGACGCCGGCCTGGTGTTGGAGGTACGTCCACACCAACCCGCGCCCGACGGGGCGCAGGTGGTTGATCACGGTCCCGGCACCACTCTGCTGCCTGGTCTTGTCGATGGCCATCAGCACCTGTCTTGGGGATGCACGCCAAAGGCCCTGGACGGACTGCCGGAGGCTGCAGCAGCTCAGCGATCACAGGCGGTAACCAACGCGCGCCGGGCTCTGGCCGGTGGGGTCACCACGGTGCAGGACCTGGGTGACAGCGACTACGCCGTCGTCGAGGTCCGGGACGCCGGCCGGACAGACCGCTCACTCCCTCGCATCCTGGCCAGCGGCCCCCCGATCACGACACCTGCAGGGCACTGCCATTTCCTGGTCGGCGCCCAGACCACGGCCTCGGAGATCCCCGCCGCGGTCCGACGACGCGCCGAGCGGGGCGTCGATGTCGTCAAGGTCATGACGTCCGGAGGCAACATCACCCCAGGGTCTCTGCCGTGGGAGTCGCAGTTCGACGAGGCTGCGCTCCGGTTGCTCGTGGAGAGCGCTCATACCGCTGGCATCCCGGTTGCGGCGCACGCCCACGGGGCTGGCGCGTTGCGCGCCTGCGTCACGGCCGGCGTCGACGCCATCGAGCACTGCACCTTCATGACCGCGGACGGTGTCGACCACGACCCGGCCCTGATACAGGACCTGGCCGAGTCGGGAATCGTCATACGGATCACGCCCGGTTCGGTCCCGGGAGGTCCACCGCCGCCCCCGGCTCTGGCCGCCAGAATGCACCTGATCGTGGGTCGCCTTCTGGCACTGCGGGAAGCCGGAGCGCGGATCGTCGTGGCCACCGATGCGGGGATCGGGCCGGGGAAACCCCACGACGCATTGGCGTACAGCGTCCTTGATCTCGCCGCCGCGACCGGAGATCCCGTCGGGGCACTGCGGGCCGCCACGTCCCACGCGGCGGACGCGCTCGGCTTGACCAACACGTGCGGTCGGCTGGCGCCAGGGCTCTGTGCTGACCTGCTGGTGGTCCGCGGGCACGCGGCCACCAATGTGGGTGCCCTGCTCGACGTCGAGGCCGTCTACCGCCAAGGAGAACAGGTAGCAGGGCCCTCCAGCCGCCCCCGACCACCCGGCTGAACCATCGCACGGATCAAGTGCACAGGTCCGACAATCAATCGCCGAACCACCGATAGAAAGCTTCACCGACGGGTGCGTCACTTGGCCCCCAGTCGACCATCCTGACGGCGGTAGTAGCGGGCTTCGATGAAGCGGCTGTCGGAGGCGCCGCCAGTTCTTGGGCGGCGACGGAAGGAGTGCCGTCCCGGCATCGACCTGCAAGGACGACCTTTGTCGGGCAGCGAAGGGAGGCAACCTGACGCACGGCCCGTTGAACCGGGCCGCCCGGGCGGCACGTGCCCTTCTCAGGAGAGCGGGTGGCGGGTGAGAATGGGCAGGTGTTCATCACACCCGTCAGCGAAGACGACGCTGAAGGCGACCTCGCGTCGTACTTCCGGAGTCAACGCGCCGCTTGGGGTTTCCTGCCGAACTACGCCGCAGCGTTTTCGACTCGCCCTGACGTGGCGCAAGCCTGGAACGTGCTCAATGCGACCATCCGGGACGGAATGGATCGACGCCGCTTCGAGATTGCCACCATCGCCGCCGCCCGAGCTCTGCGGTCGACGTACTGCACCGCAGCACACTCAAAGTTTCTCCGGGATGTCTGTGGTGACGAAGCCACGATGCAGTCCATCACCGAGCAGCCCGACGGGGCGACGCTCGATCCTCAGGACCGGGCGGTCTATGAGTTCGCCGGCAAGGTCGCCACCGACGCAGCCTCCGTCGAGGCACAGGATGTGAACCGGCTCCGAGCCGCCGGACTCACCGACCCCGAGATCGCTGATGTCGTCTTCGCCGCCTCGGCCCGATGCTTCTTCACCGCCGTTCTGGACGGACTCGGCGCCCAGCTCGACATCCAGACCGCGAAGACGTTCCCGGACGAACTCCTCGACTCCATGATCGTCGGGCGTCCAGTTGCAGAGGCGTAGCTAGGCCCCACGCGCTGTGTCACACCGCCGCCTGCCGGGCGTATGCGTCTCACCCACGTTCCAATGTCACTGCGTCGCGAGACGATGCCGCTCGGCGCCGGCCCAGCGCCTCACCCCCAAGCACGCGCGCCTGCAACGAGCCGGCCTTGAAGCGGCGCACCTCCTGCGGCCAGCCGCACCCCTCGGCCACCCTCCCCGCCCACACCCGCTCGGGCGAGGACCTCACGTAAGTCCGCATCGCGGCGTAGCCGGCCTGGTCGGCGCTGAACCTCCCCGACCTAGGAGCTTCTCGTGTCGGTCGACCACCTCGATGGTGCCCGACAGCTTGTGGGGATCAACCCCGATGATCACCTTGGTCATGACGTCCTCCTGCATGCCTCGAACCGATAGGGACGGCGAGGTGGGCAGTGCTGCACGACGGACTGCAGACCGGAAGAGAGCCACACCCCCAAGAGGGTGGGCAGCCGCTTGAAGAGCCTCCCGCCGGGCACCTGGACCGAGTCTGGCCAGACACCGATCCTGTCGGCAATCGTCTAGCAGCCGGCCTGATGGCGCGTCAGACCCGCCCTGAACTTGCTGACGCTCTCCAGAAAGCGGTCACGAACCGAAGCGTCGTTGCAAGTCGGCGTAGCCGATCGCGCCGTCGAGGAAGCCGAGCGTTCCTGACTCGAGCAGCTCGCGGCCGGCGCGCTCCAGCATGCTCAGCGCGGCTCGGGCCAAGCTGCCGCCCAGGCTGACGCGCCGGACGCCGAGCGAGAAGAGCGTCGGTGCGTCGATGGAGTTCGCCAGCCCTGCCACCACGTTGAGCGGGCCAGGGATGGCTTCGGCCAGCCGCCGAATCGTGTCCTCATCAACGACACCGGGCACGAAGACACAGTCGGCGCCAGCCTCGACATATCGCACCGCCCGCTCGACCGTCTCGGCGAAGACGTCCCCACCGCCGCTGGCGAAGTAGGTGTCCGTGCGGGCGTTCAGTACCAACGTGCCCCTCGGCGCCGCGGCCCGGGCGGCCATGACACGCTCGGCCGCCTGATCAATGCCGAACAACCCATCGCTCCCGGCGTCCTCGATGTTGGCGCCCACCGCCCCTAGCGCCACCGCCCGGGCAACAGTGTCCCCGACGTCGGCCGCGGTGTCGCCGTACCCGGCCTCGAGGTCTGCTGTCACGGGCACACTCACGGCGGCGACGATGCGGCCGACGTGCTCGAGCATCGTCTCGCGGTCCAGCACTCCTCCATCCGGTACTCCGAGAGCCCACGCGATGCCCGCGCTGGTCGTGGCGATGGCCGGGAAGCCCACCTGCTCGAGGATTCGGGCGGAGCCGGCGTCCCAGGCGTTCGGGAGCACGAAGCCTGGACCTGTGTGCAGGGCGAGAAGGGCGGCTGCCTTGTCATTCGATGCTCCGGTGGTCACGTGCCCATCATGTCGCTGATAGGAGTTGAGTCCCTAGCGTTGGTGTACGACGAACCCGGTGAGGGTGTCCTGCTACACGGGCATGCGGTCGACGGTCGGCGAGGACGTTGCGGGCGTCCGTGACAGGGCAAGGGTCGCCCCGCACACCAAGGTCCACAGCAGGTAGACGAAGATCGTGAAGTAGAGGGGCGCCAGGATGCCGCATACGCCGGCGACCGCGGAGAACGCTCGCAGCCAGCCGGGCAGCTGTGCGCGTGTCAGGAGCAGCGCGATGACTCCGATGCAGAAGGCGGGGGCGCAGCCGGCAAGCAGGCCTGCGATCTCGCCGATGGTGTGCGCCACGGGCAGCGGGATGCCGGTGCTGATCGCGGGGCCGCCCTCCGCGGTTGCGACGACGACGCCGGCGCCCACGAACCACCCCACCAGGCCGAGCGTCAGGGCCGCCACGGACAACGCCCAGGCGGTGTCGCCCCACGTGCCGAGCTCGGCCCGGATCCCTTGGCCGAACGCCAGCAGGCCGAGGGTTGCGAAGAGGCCGAGGTAGGCGATGGCGAACGTGCTCAGCGCATGGCCTTGGGCCAGGTAGGCGGCGACCTTGGCCGGCTCGTAGGCGCCGCCGGGGAATCCGATGGTGGCGAACGCGATGATGGTGCCGATGCCGTAGACGAGCAGTCCGAGGCCGGTGCTGCGTCGGAGGTTCATGAGTGGTCCTCTCCCTGTGGTGGTGGCCCGCGACTGCGGACCTCCACGACGCTAGGGAGGTGCGGTGGTGTGCGTCGTCCTCCGTGGTGCCGAACTGCGACAGGCGGATCGAGCAGGTTCGGTGGTCCCGCAGGACGACGACTCATCCTCCCGACGGAGGATGTGATGCGGCCGGCTCCGCGCTACCGTCGGCTCATGCCCCGACGTAGCTGGGCTTTCGACATCGCCGTCGTCACGATCGTTTTCGCGCTCGGGCAGGTCGAGGTGTGGAACGGGGCAGGCGCGACGCATCCACAGGGACCTCAATGGGCCGAAGCGCTCGCCTTCGGGATCGCGGCCCTTCTGCTGCTCGGTCGGCGCCGGCGACCCCTCGAGGTGGCCGTGGCGATCGGCCTGGTCTATGTCGTCGAGTTCGCCATCTTCGGCGCGCCGGAGGGGAACTCGGTCGGTCTCATCCCGACCATCGCGGTCTACAGCATCGCCCGCTGGGAGCAACGGCACCGCACGGCGTGGGGTCTGCTCGTCGCCTTGGCCTTCGGGCTCGCCTGGGTCCTGCTCGACCCCGTGCAGTCGACCTGGCTGCAACGCGCTCAGGGGGCGTTCTGGCTCTCCCCGACCGTCATCGCGTGGCTTGCCGGGTCACTGATCCGCTCCCGCCTGCAGACGCGTGAACAGCGGCGCCTGCGCGACCAGGACGCCCGCACCCGAGCGGTCGCCGAGGAGCGCAACCGGATCGCCCGCGAGCTACACGACGTCATCGGCCACAGCGTCAGCGTCATGACGGTCCAGGCATCGGCCGTGCGCCGTCGGCTCACGCCCGAGCAGTCGGTCGAGCGCGAGGCCCTCGAGACGGTCGAGCGCTCGGGCCGAGAAGCGCTGGCAGAGATGCGCCGCATGGTCGCGGTGCTGCGAGCCGAGGGCCAAGGGCCCGACCTGGAGCCGCCGCCCGGCCTCGCCGACGTCGACCGCCTCGTCGAGCGGTTCCGCGGCGCCGGTCTCCCGGTCACCCTGACCGTGACCGGCGAGCCAAGCCAGCTCGCCCCGGGCCTGGACCTCACTGCCTACCGACTCGTGCAAGAAGGGCTGACCAACGTGCTCCGGCACGCGGCAGGGCCGCAGCGGGCCGACGTCCTCATCGCCTACGGCGGCGAGTCGATCGAGCTCGCCGTCCGCGACGACGGCCGCCCCGTCGCGGCCGACACCCCGCCCGGCCATGGCCTGCTGGGCATACGAGAACGCGTCGCCGTCTACGGGGGAGGACTCGTCGCAGGCGCCCGCGAGGGCGGCGGCTTCGAGCTGCTCGCCACCCTGCCCCTGGTGACCGGATGAGCATCTCCGTCCTCATCGTCGACGACCAGGCGCTGGTGCGGCGCGGTTTCCGCATGCTCCTGGAGATCGAGCCCGACCTGGACATCGTCGGCGAGGCCAGCGACGGCGCGGAGGCCGTCGAGACGGCACGCACCCTGCGACCCGACGTCATCCTCATGGACGTGCGGATGCCGAACCTCGACGGCATCGAGGCCACCCGTCGGGTCATGGCCCTTCCCGGCAACCAGAGCCGCGTTGTCATGCTGACCACCTTCGACATGGACGACTACGTCTACGAAGCGTTGCGGGCCGGGGCGAGCGGCTTCCTCGTCAAGGACGTCGAGCCTGAGCTTCTCGTCGCAGGCATCAAGGCAGTCCATGCCGGCGAGTCGCTCCTCGCGCCGAAGGTGACCCGCCGTTTGATCGAGACCTTCCTCGCCCGGCGCCCTGTCACCCAGGGCGCAGCGGCACAACGACTGGCGACCCTGACCACGCGCGAACGCGAGACCCTCGACCTCCTCGCGCACGGCCTGTCGAATGCGGAGATCGCCAAGGTCTTCGTCGTCTCCGAGACCACGGTCAAGAGCCACGTCGCCCGGGTCCTGATGAAGCTCGGGGTCCGCGACCGGGTCCAGGCCGTCATATACGCCTACGACCACGGACTGGTGAACACGCGCTCCTGAGGCAACAGGTTGCCCATGGACCGGCGTGCCGAGCGGAGGGATCCCCCGGGTCGAGCAGGACGTGGGGCTTGACCCTGATTCTTTTGACTGTCACTATCAAATACATGTCACAGTCAGTTGTTGGTGAGTCTCGTGTTACCGCCGATCCGCGGCGTTGGTGGGCGCTCGCCGCCACCGCGACGACGGTGCTGGTCATCGGGCTCGACACGACCATTCTCAATGTCGCCGTGCCCGACATCGGCGTGAGCCTCAAGGCCTCGAGCGCGCAGCTGCAGTGGTTCGCCGACAGCTACCTGCTGACGCTGGGAGCGCTGCTGCTGCCCGCTGGGCTGCTCGGCGACCGCTACGGCCGGAAACGGTCCACGGTGGTCGGACTGGTCGTCTTCTTCCTCGGCTCGCTGTCCTGCGCGTTCGCCCCGACGGCCGGAAGCCTTATTGCGGCGCGGACACTGCTCGGTGTCGGAGCCGCGGTGCTCATCCCGCTGGCCATGTCGTCGGTCGTCGTCCTCTTCGATGCCGCCGAACGCACCCGCGCCATCGCGCTGCTGGGCATCTCGACGATGGTCGGCCTGCCACTGGGGCCGATCGTGGCGGGAGTGCTGCTCCAACACTTCTGGTGGGGCTCGGTGTTCGTCGTCAACCTGCCCATCATCATCCTCGCGCTCGTCACGGTGCTCCTGTTCCTGCCCGAGAGCAAGGGCCCTGGCGGACGTCCCCTGGACGTCGTCGGCCTCCTGCTCACCTCCGGCGCCATGGTCGCCGCGACGTTCGCCGTCATCGAGGGGCCTGAGCGCGGCTGGGGCGACCCCCTCGTGCTGGTCGGCCTCGTCGGTGGCGTGGCCGGGTTCGCCGCATTCCTCTGGTGGCAGCGAGGCGACCACGGCGTGGAACCGGTCGTCGACCCGGTGCTGTGGCGCCGGTCCGCCTTCCGCTGGGGCGCCCTGACGGCGGCGGTGGCCAGCTTGGCGTTCTTCGGCGCGATGTTCGTCGTGCCGCAGTACCTACGCGGCGTGCTCGGTCAGGACGCTCTCGGCACTGGTCTGCGCCTGGTACCGATGGTGGTCGGCCTCTTCGTCGGCCTGCGGCTCACGATGATGGTCCTCCCGAGGTTCGGGGCGCGGGTCCTGGGCGTGTCCGGCTTCGCCGTCGGGACCCTCGGATTCCTCCTCGGCACCCGCATCGAAGTGGACAGCGGTTATGGGTTGACCGCTGCCTGGACACTCCTCGTCGGGGCCGGCGTCGGCGGAGCCCTGTTCTGCGGCCAGAACGCCGCCTTGGCGGTGTTGCCCCGGGAGCGAGCGGCGGCGGGTTCGGCGCTGGTCCAGGTGCTGCGCCAGATCGGCAGCGTCGCGGGCATCGCCATCCTCGGGGCGCTGCTCAACGCCGCATACCGCTCAGGCCTGCCGGCCGGTCTCTCCGCCGGCCTCACGCAGGCCCTGGAGCGCAACGTCGCGACGGGCCTGGCCGTGGCGGCGGAGTCGGGCTCAGCGGGGCTGGAGGACGCGGTCCGGTCCGCCTTCGTCAGCGGCCTGACTGCGACGATGTGGCTCAGTGCAGTCATCTGTCTGCTCGGTGCAGCCATCGTGTGGCGATACCTGCCGAACAGCCGGTTGGTGGCGGCAGAATCGGGTGATGCCGTCGACGTCGCCGCCCCGGAACACCGCTGAGCCGATGCTCGGCCTGCGAGAGCGCAAGAAGGCCAGGACCAAGGCCGCCATCCAGGAACACGCCCTACGGCTGTTCCGGGAGCACGGCTACACGCAGACCACGGTCGAGCAGATCGCGGCGGCGGCCGAGATCTCGCCCAGCACCTTCTTCCGTTACTTCCCCGCCAAGGAGGACACGGTGCTCACCGACCTCATCGACCGGCAGACGTTCGAGGTCATGGTCCACGCGCCCGCCGAGCTGCCACCGCTCGAGGCACTCCGGTATGCGGTGAACAAGGTCTTCAAAGACATGACCGACGAGCATCTGCAGCTCGAGATGGTCCGCAACAACCTCATCCGGTCCGTTCCCGAGCTGCGCCGAGGAATGCTCATGGAGATCACCCGGCCCCGCGACCTGCTCGCCGAGGCGATCGCCACTCGGCTCGGTCGACCGGCCGACGACCCCGACCTGCGCCTGTACGCGGCGGCCATCATGGGCGTGTTCATGAACCTCGCCCTAGAGGCGACCGAAACCACGGAGGGCTCGATCGCCCGGCTCGGGGACCTCATCGACGACGTCCAACGCGTCGTCCACCTTCCCACGACTGACACCGGACCTTGACCCCAAGACCCAGCTGCACACGCGGCTGCTGGGCGCACACCACGACGGCCCAGACCTCGACAGTGATCAGGTCACACGATGGAGCTGGCGAGGGGACTCGAACCCCTAACCGCCTGTTTACAAGACAGGTGCGCTACCAATTGCGCCACGCCAGCAGGCCCGATCGCGCACTCGGATGCCGGAGCACCCGGCGCAGTCGGGACGGCGAAAGCGTAACCGAGCCGCACCGCATACCGGAAAGCCGCCTGTCGTCCACGCGGCCGGCCGGGCTTCCTGGCCGCGCCATGGAGCCGATGAACGCACGAGGACGGCTCCACGCGACCTCGAAAGTCTGCGTGGAGCCGTCCAGGCGCTGGTGAGCCGTCACCCGACCCGAGCCGAGGCTCAGGGGAGGCGGATGACCTGACCGACGTAGATCAGGTTGGCGTTGGCGACGGTGCCACGGTTGGCCGCGTAGAGGGCCTTCCAGCCGCCGTCGACGTCGTGCTTCTGCGCCAGCTTGCTGAGCGTGTCACCGCGCTGGATGGTGATCTTGGCGCCGGTGGCCGTCGTCGTGCGGGTCGCCGAGCGCGACGCGGTGGGGTTCGCCTTCTTGGGCGTCGCCTTCTGGGTGGTGGTCGGCTTCGGCGCCGCGTAGGTCTTCTTCGTCGTGACCTTCTTGGGCGTCGAGGTCGTCGCCGCCGTGGCGCTGCTGGCCGTGGCTGCACCGCCGTTGGTGCGGGTCAGGCCGGCTCGCTCGGAGCAGACCGGCCACGCGCCCGGGCCCTGCACCTTGAGGACCCGCTGGGCGACGGCGATCTGCTGCGACTTCGTCGCGAGGTCGGCGCGCGAGGCGTACTGCCCGCCGCCGAAGCCGCGCCACGTGCTGCCGGCGAACTGCAGGCCGCCGTAGAAGCCGTTGCCGGTGTTGATGCTCCAGTTGCCACCGGACTCACAGGCGGCGACGCGGTCCCAGACGCTCCCCGCGGCAGAGGCGGAGCTCGCGGCGCCGATCCCGGCGACGACGGTCGCAGCGCCGGCGATGCCGACCCCGGCCATCCGCTGCTTCATGGAGAGGCGCTTGGCCACGGCATGCTTGGACTGATAGTGCATGGGTGATTCCTTCCTGACGCGCGCCTGCGGGGTTAGCTGTCGGGTTCGGGCGGTCAGGTGCCCGGCCGCTGGCGCGGCTTCACCCCCAGGCCAGGACGGCACACGAACGCCGTCATCGCACGCTGTCACTGCACGCTGGCCACACTGGGTCCCCCGTCCTCGCCCGGCCCGCACGGTGCGGGCTGCGTCTCTGGCTGGCGAGGCTCGGCGCGCTCAGAGACCGGATTGATGGGTGTCCATGTGAAGTTGTGGAGCGCGCCGGTGGCTTCCGGGCACGGCTGGCGACCACATGGAAAGGAAGGAAACCCCGCTCCGGCTCCGGGTGAAGGAGGCCGCCGAGCCATGACGGTACGTGAGCGTCTCCGCAGGTGACAAGCGGCGTCGAGATCTTTTCGTGATCGGCAGTTGACGGTTTCTTTACTCTTTGAGCACGCGCTGTGGGGCGCCTGTGCGCCCATGATGAGCAGGTATGCCGTCGCGGCGGGCACCCCGGTGCGCGGCAGCACGGGCGCCCTAGCCGCCAAACGGATTGCCGGAGAACGGATTCCATGTGACGGCGACACCCTTGGCCATGGCGACTGCCCCAGCGACGACACCTACGGTCGCGAGGAGGCCCGCCGCGACCTGCATCGGCAGGCCGGCCGGCACGAGGCGTCTCACGATGGAGCGCGACCCGCGTCGCAGAGAGGCCCCGCCGGGGCCCCACCACAGCATCGCCAGGCCGAGTGCACCGCCGACGACGAGGGTCACCGGCGAGCCGGGGCCCAGGTCCCCGCCACGGGTGCCGGCCAGGAGCAGCGCCGACCCGTAGATGCCCGCGAGCGCCACCCCGACGGGGAGGATGAGGCTCACCGCGGTCGCGACGACCCCGACGACGAGGTGCCACGGGCTCGTGAAGACCGCCATCGCGACGTCGCTGCGGCGACGACCCCGCTCGTAGCGGCGCAGCACGAGCGACGTGAAGGACAGGTCGGTGGCCCGGGCGATGACCGACCAGCCGACGAGCACGAGGAGGGCGATGCCCGGCCAGGCCGCGAGTGCCCCCAGCCACGCCAGACCTGCCGCCCCGAGCAGGCCGGTGCGCATCGGCAGCCCGATGCGCGGGTCACCCTCGCGCGGGACGATCTCCGTCGTCCTCCTCGGGCACGCCGCGGTCCCAGTAGTCGTCGGTCGCAAGGGGCGCGTTGTCAGGCAGGTCCTCCCACCCGCGCGCCGCCGGCGCCGCATAGGGCGGTGACGGTCGGCGCGGGTCCGGCCGCCGCCGTCCCGGCCGCACCGACTGTCGCGGCCGCACCCGCCGTCCCGGCGCAGCTGCCGTCCCGTTGGGAGCCGGCCACCGCGTGTGACCCGGCGAGCGCATCGGCACCGGCGGCAGCACCGATGTGCTGCGCTCCTGGAGCACCTGGGTCGACCCCGGCGGGGCGGCGGCTCGACCTGGGTCGTCTCGTCGTCCCACGGGCCACCACGGGGAGGCGGCACCGTGGCAGCCCGCCCGGCGGCATACTGCTCGAGCGCGGCGATGACGTCGTCGGCGTGAGGGCGACGCGTGGGGTCGGGCGACAGCGCCGCCCGCAGCAGCGGCACGAGCAGCGGGTCGACGCCGTCGAGGTCGACGTCACCGGAGCGCACCCGCGTGAGCACGGCGTCCATGCGGGCCCGTCCGAACGGTGGGCGGCCCGACGCGGCGAACGTGATCGTCGCCGCCCAACCCCACCAGTCGGTGGCGTCGGTGATCGGCCGCGCCCTCGACGAGCTCGGGCGAGAGGTAGCCGGGCGTGCCCATGACGAGCCCGCCGACCGTGTGCCGCACGTCGTCCTGCAGGTGGGCGATGCCGAAGTCGATGAGCACCGGCTCGCCGTCCTCGAGCAGGACGTTGCCGGGCTTGATGTCACGGTGCACGACGCCGCAGGCGTGGATGGCCCGGATCGCCTCCGCAACGCCGCGGGCGAGCCGGAGCAGCTCGTCGGGGGCGAGCGGGCCGTGCTCCTCGACCGTCTCGTCGAGCGCCGGCCCGGGCACGTAGCGGGTCACGATGTAGGGGCGCGGCCCCATGATGTCGGCGTCGATGACGCTCGCCACCCGGTCGTCGCGGATGCGCGAGAGCGTGTCGACCTCGCGGCCGAGGCGGCGGCGCGCGTCGTCGTCGTGCGCGATGTGGGTGCGCAGCACCTTGATCGCGACAGCCCGCCCGCGCGGGTCGAGCGGCGAGGTGGACGACGCCCATGCCGCCCTCGCCGATCTCCTCGATCAGGCGGTAGGGGCCCGAGCCGCTCGTGCCGCTCCCGGGGTGTGCCGTCATCGCGCCGTCCGGCTCGTCGGCGCGCACGCCGGAGGGCGGGCGGGGTGCCCGCTCGGTCCGGTCGTACGCCGTCATGCCCCTACGGTATGCGACCGGCAGGCCTGTCGGCACCGTGCAGGCCCGTCGAGCCCCGGATCGTGACCGGAGCCTGAGGGGCACTGGTGCCGCGCTCTCAGTTGGTGATGTAGTCGCGCAGCGCGTCGCGCTCGGACTGCAGCTCGCTGAGTCGGTGCTTGACGATGTCGCCGATGCTGACGATCGCCGTGAGCTTGCCGTCCTCGTCGACGATCGGGCACGTGGCGCACCCGCATCTCGGTCATCGTGCCCGCGAGGTCGGCGATGTTGTCGCTGGCCGACCCGGTCGTGACCTCGCTCGTCATGATCGCCGACACCGGCCCCTCGAGCACGGACGTGCCGGTGCCGTGCAGGTGACGCACGATGTCGCGCTCGCTGACGATCCCCTCGACAGAGGCCCCGTCGGTGCTCACGACGATGCGCACCGATGCGGTGCTCGTCGAGCAGGGCGAGCAGGTGGTCCACGGTGTCGTCGGGCTTGATCGTCACGACGCCCCCGCCCTTGGACCGCAGCACGTCAGAAATCTTCATGGCGACCTCCTTCTCAACTCGGCGACATGGCCCCGCCCAGCCTCGCTGGCCCCAGTGCCCTTGTCCTGACCCTAGAGCGGGACCCGTCCGGGCGCCACCGTTCTCTCGTTAGAGTGGGCCCTGCGCGCATCGCCCCCTGAGGGGAGCCTGCCGCGCCCCACGCCAAGCCTCACGCCACCGACCGGTTGCCGCTGGTCCCACCGGAGCAGGAGTTGATTGCGTGCCGTCTGCACGGCCGACCTACGACCTCGTCATCGCGGCGAACCGCCTGCCCGTCGACAAGGTCGTCACCGACACCGGTGAGGTCGAGTGGCGCCGCAGCCCCGGTGGCCTCGTCACGGCCATGGAGTCGGTGATGCGCAGCCAGCCCGGCGCCTGGGTCGGCTGGGCCGGTGACACCGGCGAGGAGGCCTCGGAGCCGTTCGACGAGGACGGCATCCACCTCAGGCCCGGTGCCGCTGTCGGCCGACGAGGTGCGCGACTACTACGAGGGCTTCTCCAACGACACGCTGTGGCCGATCTACCACGACGTCATCGTGCCGGCCTCCTTCCACCGCGACTGGTGGTCGAGCTACCAGACCGTCAACCAGCGCTTCGCCGAGGCCGTCGCCGAGGTGGCGGCCGAGGGCGCCCGCGTGTGGGTGCAGGACTACCAGCTCCAGCTCGTGCCGGCCCTCGTGCGCAAGCTGCGCCCCGACGTGCGCATCGGGTGGTTCAACCACATCCCCTTCCCTCCGGTCGAGCTCTTCGCCCAGCTGCCCTGGCGCACCCAGCTGCTCGACGGCCTCCTCGGGGCCGACTTCCTCGGCTTCCAGCGCCAGGCCGACTCGCGCAACTTCGTGCGCGCGTGCCGCCAGCTGCTCGGCGCCCGCACGAAGCGCGACATCGTCACCGTCGAGGGCAGCCATCGCCGGGTGCGTGCGGCCGCCATCCCCATCTCCGTCGACTTCAAGGGCCTCGAGGAGCTCGCCCAGCGACCGGACGTCATGGAGCGAGCCCGCGAGATCCGCGCCAGCCTGGGCGACCCCGAGGTGCTCATGCTCGGCGTCGACCGGCTCGACTACACCAAGGGCATCCGGCACCGGCTCAAGGCCTACGAGGAGCTGCTCAGCGAGCGCCGCATCGGCCCGCCGGAGGTGACCCTCGTGCAGGTCGCCACGCCGAGCCGCGAGCGCGTCGACGCCTACCGCAACCTGCGCAACGAGATCGAGCAGACCGTGGGCCGCATCAACGGCGAGCTCGGCAAGATCGGCTCGCCGGCGGTGCACTACCTGCACCACTCCTACCCGCGCGAGGAGATGGCGGCCCTCTTCCAGGCGGCCGACGTCATGCTCGTGACGCCGCTGCGCGACGGCATGAACCTCGTCGCCAAGGAGTACGTCACGTGCCGCCACGACCTCGGCGGCGCGCTCGTGCTGTCGGAGTTCACCGGCGCCTGGCACGAGCTGCACCAGGCCTTCGCCTGCAACCCGCACGACATCGAGGGCCTCAAGCAGACCATCCTGCGCGCCATCAACACCCCGGCCAAGGACAAGCAGCGCATCATGCGGGCCCTGCGCCGCCGGGTCTCCGACCACGACGTGCAGCGCTGGGCCGCGCGCTACCTCGCCGCCCTCGACGCAGCACCCGACCTGCCCCGCCACGCCCACGTCGGCGCGTCGGCAGCGACCCCCTCGCCGGGCCGGGCGCCGACCCGGGCGCGCCGCACCTCGGCGGGCCCAGCGTCGCAGAGAGGGCGACCTTCGCATGACCGACGGACTGCCCGACCTCGTCGAGGCCCTCCAGCAGGCGGCCGCCTCCGAGCGACTGCTCCTCGCCACCGACTTCGACGGCGTGCTCGCCCGCTTCTCCGAGGACCCCATGCGGGCCGCCGCCGAGCCGGGCACGATCGACACGCTGCGCTCGCTCGCCGACCTCCCCGGTGTGCACGTCGCCGTCATCTCCGGTCGCGACCTCACGACCCTGCGGCGTCTCACGGGCATCGACGAGGACGAGCCGATCGTGCTCATCGGCAGCCACGGAGCCGAGTCCTCCGACGAGGCAGTGCGATCGGCGATGGAGCACGCCGCCGTCACCCCGGACGACGAGGTCACGCTCACCGAGCTCCGCTCCGACATCGAGACCCTCGTCAAGGAGCACCACCCCGAGGCCGGCATCGAGTACAAGGCTGCCGCCGTCGTCGTGCACACGCGCGGCCTGACGCGCGAGGTGTCCGACGCCGCCATCGCCGACGCCCGTCGCCTCGCGCTGGAGCACCCCGGAGTCAAGGTGCTCAAGGGCAAGTCGGTGCTCGAGCTGTCGGTGTCGCACGCCGACAAAGGCTCTGCCGTCACGGCGCTGGGACGCAGCGTCGACGCCGTCTCCCGCATCTACTTCGGCGACGACGTCACCGACGAGGACGCCTTCATGCGCATGCGCCGTCCGCAGGACGTCACCGTCAAGGTCGGCACCGGCTCGACGGCCGCGCGCTACCGGGTCGACGACGAGGCCGACGGTCGCACGAGTGCTCAGGAAGCTGTGGCAGATCTGCTCCGCTGCCCACGTGCCCAGCTGAGCGCGGTCGACCACCCGCGAGGCGGCATACGCCCGCAGTCGCTGCGCGAGAGCAGCCGTATGCGGGGGGCGCAGCCCGTCAGCGGCGGCGCACCGCGCCCGTCGACCCGCGCACCACGAGCTCTGGCCTGAAGACGTATTCCGCTCGGGGAGAAGGCTGCCCGGCGATCTCGTCGAGCAGGGCGCGCACCGTCGCGGCGCTCATCGCGTTGACGCTCTGTCGCACTGTCGTCAGGGGCGGGTCGGTGAAGGCGATGAGCGTCGAGTCGTCGTAGCCGACGACCGAGAAGTCCCGTGGCACCTGGAGGCCCCGCTTGCGAGCCTCGCGGATCGCGCCGAGCGCCATGAGGTCGGAGCCGCACACCACGGCCGTCGCCCCGCGGTCGAGCAGGCGCCCGGCCGCCGTCGCCCCGCCCTCGACCGTGAAGAGCGAACGCTCGATGAGGTCGTCGACGTCGGACCTGCCGGTCAGCTCCTGCATCGAGTGCCGGAAACCAGCGATCTTGCGGATGACCGGCACGTAGCGGTCCGGGCCCGACCGCCAGACCGATCTCGCGGTGGCCGAGGCTGACGAGGTGCTCGAGGGCCAGGCCCATCGACGCGACGTCGTCGTTGGAGATGAAGGGCGCGTCGACGCCTTCGATGTAGCCGTTGACGAGGACGAGCGGCAGGCCACGCTCACGCAGCGCGACGTAGCGATCGGCGTCGGTCGTCGTGTCGGCGTGCAGGCCGGAGATGAAGATGATGCCGGCGACGCCGCGCTCGAGCAGCATCTGCACGTAGTCGTCCTCGTGCACTCCGCCTGCCACCTGCGTGCACAGCACCGGGGTGTAGCCGTTCTGCGCCAGGGAGTTCTCGATGATCTGGGCGAAGGCCGGGAAGATCGGGTTGGTCAGCTCGGGCACGATGAGGCCGACGAGCCCGGCGCTCTTGCGGCGCAGGCGAGACGGCCGGTCGTAGCCGAGCACGTCGAGCGCCGTCAGCACCGCCTGTCGGGTCGCCTCGGCAACCCCGGGCTTGCCGTTGAGCACGCGCGACACGGTGGCCTCGGACACGCCCGCCTGGTCCGCGATGTCCCTGAGCCGAGCTCTCACGTCACCGCCCCCTTCGCCGAGCGTGCTGCGCTCCTGCGTCGGTGGGCTTCCAGGTCCAGATGCGGACCAGCGCGGCGTCGGCGCCCAGCGTGACAGCCTCCTCACCGATCTCCGGAGCCGGTCCGTATGCCGGTGTGCCGGTGCTGATCCCCGCGAGGTGCGCTGCTGGCAGGGAGACCGGCGCGTGGGCTGCCCGGGCGACGTGCACCAGCGCCACCTCCTGCTCGGTCTCACGCAGGAAGACCATGGCGTCACCCTCGGCATGGACCCAGCGCAGGCCGCCGCGACGCAGCGCCACCGAGCCCTTGCGGGCCGCGATGAGTCCCCGGTAGACCTCGAGCGTGTTTGCGTCCCAATCGGACTCGTCCCACGGCATGGGGCGCCGGCCGTCCTCGCCGAAGGTACCCTCCATGCCGATCTCGTCACCGTAGGTGAGCATCGGCATCGACGGGAACGTGAAGAGCAGACCAGCCGCGGCCTCGACGCCGTCGGGCCCGACGAGCGTGCGGATGCGCGGCACGTCGTGCGAGCCGACGAGGTTGAAGGAGTGGACGAGCGACTGCCACGCGATGCGCGAGGTGAAGTCGCGCATCGTGTCGACGACGGACTCGGCGTCGAGCAGCGGCAGCGGCACCGGCGCTCCGAGGAAGCGCGGGTCCTTGGGGTCCTGCCGCAGCCAGGTCCACGCCGGCTTGCAGAAGCCGGCGTAGTTCATCACGCCGTGCCAGCCGTCGCCCGGCATGTCAGGCGTGTAGTCGTGGAAGTGCTCTCCCACGAGCAGCGCATCCGGGGCGACCCGGGCCATGACGTCGCGCATCTGCCGTGCGACGTCGTGGTTGACGTCGGTGTCGCGCCAGCGGCCCGTCATGTTGGCCACGTCGACGCGCCAGCCGTCGAGCCCGCCGGAGCGGCCGAGCCACTTGCGCACGACGCCCTGCGGGTGCTCGAAGATGCGCTGGCGCAGCGCCGCGTTGAGGTGGTTGAGCTTGGGCAGCGACGGCACACCGAGCCAGGCGACGTAGCTGCCCTCCTCCCAGATGTAGTAGTCGCGCTCGGGACGGCTCTTGCCGTCCGGGCCGGATGCCGCGAGGAACCACTCGTGGGCGTCACCGGTGTGGTTCGTCGTGAAGTCGCCCATCACCTTGAGACCGCGCTCGTGCGCCGAGGAGGTGAGCCGACGCAGCGCCGGCGCACCGCCGAGCAGGGGGTCGATCTGCTCGAACGACGAGGCGTCGTAGCGGTGGTTGGAGCGGGCGGGGAAGAACGGCGTCAGGTAGACGACGTCGACGCCCAACGTCTCGAGGTGGTCGAGGTGCTCGGTGACGCCGTCGAGGTCGCCGCCGTAGAACTGGTGCGCGACGCCCTTCTTGCTGAGGTCGACGGGGTCGGACCATGCAGCCTTGATCGCCCAGTCGGGGGTCTCGTGGCGGTCGGCCCGCCGCGAGCGCGCGAAACGGTCGGGGAAGATCTGGTAGACGACCGCGCCGAGGGCCCACGCGGGCGGCGGGGTGTCGTGCGCGACGAGCCGGAAGTCGCTCGCGTCGGGCAGGTCGCGCACGTGCAGGCCCGTGCCGTTGAGCCAGGCGTACTTCGTCGGACCACCGGTCAGCAGGAAGCGGTAGGTCGTGACGGGGTTGTGGCAGGTCAGCGTCGCGCGCCACCAGTCGTCGCTCGCCGTGGTGCGCACCCGCTTGGCGACCGTGAAGGTCGCCTCGCCGTCGGGCGCGGTGCGCACGTGGACGGCGTCGACCTCAGCCTCGAGCGGCACCCGCACGAGCACGTCGACGCGGTCGCCGAGACGGGGCGCCTGGTTGGAGACGTAGCGCCCCGACCCGTCGTGGTGCGGCTGGCTCAGCCACGTCTCCGGGCGGGTCGGGGCCGAGGTCACTTCACCGAGCCCGTGGTGAGACCGCCGACGAGCTGACGCTGGAAGACGAGATAGAGCACCATGACCGGGATCGATGCCAGGAGCGCACCGGCCGTGAAGCGACCGAACAGGGCGTTGGCGTCGTTCCCCAGGGTCATGCCGTAGAGACCGACACCGAGCGTCTGGTTGTCGATGTCGGTGAGGAAGATGCTGGCGAGCATGAACTCGCTGTAGAGCCCGACGAAGACGAGCATGAAGACCGTCACGAGGATCGGCATGACGAGACGCAGGGTCATGGTGAAGAAGATCCGGGCGTGGCTCGCGCCGTCCACGATGGCGGCTTCGTCGAGCTCGCGGGGAACCGTGTCGAAGTAGCCCTTGAGCAGCCAGACGTTGGCGCCGAGTGCGCCGCCGAGGTAGGCGAGGCTGAGCCCCGCGAGCGTGTTGAGGCCGAAGGCCGGCAGCACGTCGCCGATCCCCGCAAAGATGATGTACATCGCCACGATGGCCAGCAGCGCGGGGAAGAAGGTCGTCAGCAGCAGGAACATCATGCCGGGGCGGCGGCCCTTGAACCGCAGCCGCGAGAAGGCGAAGGCCGCGCAGGCACCGATGAAGACGGCTCCCAGCGCGCCGATCGTCGCAACGATCATCGAGTTCTTGTACCAGGTCGAGTACGGCCGGGACGGGTCGTTGAAGAGCGCCTCGAAGTTCACCGTCGAGAAGCCGGACGGCAGCAGGCTCGCCGTGTTGAGCGTGCCGGAGGGGTTGGTTGCCGCCGAGTAGATGAAGAGGATCGGGAAGATCGCCCAGGCGAGCGCGAGGATGCCCAAGGCATGGCGCCACCAGACCTGGCCACCGATTCCGCGTCGCTTGGGCGACGCCGGCGTGGACGGGCGGCTCTCAGACTCGAGGCCCTGCTGGAGACGGGGGTCAGCCGGGATGGGAGCGTTGACGGTGGACATCAGTTGATCTCCTCGAGGGCCTTGGTGCGACGGAAGCCCGGGATGCTGATCAACGCCACGATCATGAAGATGAGCACCGAGACTGCTGCTGCGAACCCGTAGTTGGGTGCACTGCCGGAGAACGCGAGGCGGTAGGCGTAGGTGATGAGCAGGTCGCTCGAGCCGATCGAGGTGTCCGCGCCGCTGAAGGGCCCGCCCTTGGTGAGCAGGTAGATGAGCCCGAAGTTGTTGAAGTTGAAGGCGAATGACGCCAGCAGCAGCGGGCCGACCGCCACGAGGAGCAGCGGCATGATGATCGACCGCAGTGTCCTGAAGGGTCCGGCGCCGTCGATGGTGGCTGCCTCGCGCACGTCCTGCGGAATCGACTGCAGGGCGCCCGTGCACACGATGAACATGTAGGGGAAGCCGAGCCACAGGTTGGTGATGAGGATGGCGGTCTTCGCCCCCGCGCTCGTGCCCAGCCAGTCGACGTTCAGGCCGGTGAACTGGTTGATGATGCCGTAGTCCTGGTTGAACATGCCCTTCCACACCAGAGCCGTCACGAATCCCGGCAGCGCGTACGGCAGGATGAGCAGCGATCGGTAGATCCCCTTGCCCCGGAGCCTCGGGTCGTTGAAGAGCAGCGCCAGCAGCATGCCGAGGAGGAACGTCGTGAGCACCGAGAGGACGGCGAAGACGACGTTCCAGACGAAGATGCTGGTGAAACCGGCGCGGAGCGTGGGGTCCGTCAGGATGCGGGTGTAGTTGGCGAGGCCGACGCTCTCCTTCCAGCCCTGCGGAAGTGCCACGCTCGGGTCGGCGACATTGGTCCACTTCGCGTCGACGGGCGCATAGACCGTGGGCGGGTTCGTCGCACTGTCGGTGATCCGGTCGGTGGCCGGGTCGTAGCTCATCGTGGGCTTGCCCTCGAACGCCTCGGACAGGCCGACAGGCTTGATGCCGCCACCGTCGCTGGTGGGCACCGCCAGCGTCGAGAGATCTGCACTGCGAGCGTTGACCTCCCGTGCGGTGAGGAGCGTGTAGCCCGGTGCCTTCAGGATCTTCCCGGAGGGGGCCTTGACCACCCCTTCGGGAGGAAGTGGCTTGAGGCCGCTCGGGTCGCCCGTGAAGGTGGCGCCGTCGGGGTCCGTGAGCAGCAGCACGAGGTCGGCCGTCTGGACGCTCGCGCGCTCCTTGACCGCAACGCTCATCTTGTAGCGCGGGGCGCCCGGCACCTCTCGCACGGACTGGGCGATGATGTCGGTGACCGACTCCTCCTTGGAGTAGAGGTGCCCGTCGCCGTAGTTCGTGAAGGAGAGGGTGGCGGTGTAGACGACCGGCCACAGCTGGAAGAGGATCATCAGCAGCACGCCGGGTACGAGGTACTTCATGGGCACACCCCGCCGGGTGGCGTAGACGGCGAGGACCCCGAGCCCCACCATCCCGGCGAGGACGACTGCCAGTGTGTTGCCGGCTGCCGCGAGCTGCGCGGCGATCGCGAAGATGCCGATCACCGCCGCGGCGAGGAGCACCCACTTGATCACGAGTGCGAGGGGCTTCGTCATTGCCACACGTCCTTTTGCGCCGACCGGCGCCGTTGCCGAAGATGCAGGAGGGTCCACAGACTTCTCGGGTTGGCTCACGTCGAGCCGGGTTCTGGGGCCCGCCGTGGTGGCGGGCCCCAGAAGCCTTTCACATCAGGGGGACTCAGCCCTTGGCGATGTTGGCCTTGATCTCCTTGGCCGCCGCGTCCAGGCGCTCCTTGGCACCAGCCTTGCCGGCGATGATGTCAGCGGTGGCCTGGCCGAACGGGCCCCACACGGAGTTCATGGCAGGGATGTTGGGCATCGGCGAACCCTTGACACCGGCCTCGTACCACGCCTTGACGTCGGGGTCGGTGGCGGCAACGGTGGCATAGGCCTCGGCCAGGGCCGGCGGACGCTTGCCCACCTCGAAGAGCGCCAGCTGGACGTCCTTGCGCGGGATGTAGTTCGTGACGAACTCCTGCGCGAGCGCAGCGTTCTTCGCCTTGCTCGAGACGTAGAACATCTGCACCCCGAGGAACGGACGCATGGCGCCGCCACCGGTGAGCGCGGGCAGCGGGGCGATGCCGTAGTTGATGCCCGCCTTCTTGGAAGCTGCAACGCTCCAGGGGCCGCTGATCATGAACGGAGCGGCCTTGGTGTTGAAGAGCGCGTCCTGGTTGGTGTCGTCGACGTTCGTCGAGAGCACCTTCTTCTTGCCCAGCTCGGCGAGGACGTCGCCGCCCTTGATGGAGTCAGGGGTGTTGACGATCACCTTGTTGGGGTCGTAGTCCCCGTTGGGCTTGACGGCGAAGATGCCGCCCTCGGGGAAGGCCGAGAGGTAGGGATAGGCGAAGTAGGCGTTGCCGGTCTTGGAGACGAACTGGCTGAGGACCTGCTTGGCCTTGCCCTCCTTGACGAGCTTCTCGCCCATGGTGACGAGCTCGTCCATGGTCTTCGGCGGAGTGGGGACGAGGTCCTTGTTGTACATGAGCCCGATGTTCTCGACGGCGTAGGGCACCCCGTAGGACTGACCGTTGAACTTCGTCGCCTCGATCGCCTTCGGCAGGAACTTCGACGCCACGTCAGCCGAGAGGTTGATGGGCGCGACCGTGGAGTTCTGCACGAGCTCGCCCAGCCAGTCGTGGGCGCCGACGATGACGTCGGGGCCCTTGCCGACCTTGGTGGCGTCCTTGAACTGGGTGCGGGTGTCGGTCGCGATCTGCACCTTGACGGTGACGCCGTTCTCGGCCGCGAACTCGTCGGCGTACTTCTGCACCGCCTTCGAGCGGTCCGCGTCGGTCCAGATGACGAGGTCGACGTTGGTGTCACGGACGGGAGCGGCGGTGCCGCTGGGCGTCTCCGGCTCTCCGGTCGTCGTGGTGGCCGCATTCGAGGTGCCGGCGTTGCCGGCGGCGGTGTTGGACGGGGTGGTGGGGCTGGACCCACCGCAGGCGCTGAGGGCCAGGGCAGCAACACCCGTGACGGCAGCAGCGCCGAGCGCACGCTTGTGCATGGATTCTCCTTTGAAGCCAGGTGGCACACGCCGCCACCGGTGGAGCCGAATGTAGCAAGAAGTTGCAGGCTGGCGAAACCTCCTGCTGCAAGTTCTTGCAACGATGTGGTCACACACCGTCGACCTTCGGGCATCCCGCCGTGCGGTTCCGGCCGTGGACGTCTCGAACGCTTGCACGCTCGCCCGCAGGTCGCGACCCCCGTCACCGATTGACAGCCGAACCGTGCCCTCACCGTGTCGCTCTCGAGACCTGCGGCCCGCCCGGTGAGCGCCTTGGGCGTGGGCCGAGGCTGGTCAAGCCCGTGGTCATGGGTCATGATGGCCCTGCCCGCCCGCTCGGGTGGGCAGCCCTTTACAACGGATCGTCCGGCACGTTCCTGCCGGTGAAGGAAGGCAATGAAGCCATGGCAACTGTGACGTTCGACAACGCGACGAGGCAGTACCCCGGGAACCCGATTCCCTCCGTCGACAAGCTCAACATCGAGATCGCTGACGGGGAGTTCCTCGTCCTCGTCGGTCCCTCCGGATGTGGCAAGTCCACCTCCCTGCGCATGCTCGCCGGCCTCGAGGAGGTCAACGGCGGCCGCATCCTCATCGGTGACCGCGACGTGACGAACCTGTCCCCCAAGGACCGCGACGTCGCGATGGTGTTCCAGAACTACGCGCTCTACCCCCACATGACGGTCGCCGACAACATGGGCTTCGCGCTCAAGATCGCCGGCGTCGACAAGGGCGAGATCCGCAAGCGCGTCGAGGAGGCGGCCAAGATCCTCGACCTGACCCCCTACCTCGACCGCAAGCCGAAGGCCCTCTCCGGTGGCCAGCGCCAGCGCGTCGCCATGGGCCGCGCGATCGTGCGCTCCCCCCAGGTCTTCCTCATGGACGAGCCCCTCTCCAACCTCGACGCGAAGCTCCGGGTGCAGACCCGCACGCAGATCGCCTCGCTGCAGCGCCGCCTCGGCGTCACGACCGTCTATGTCACGCACGACCAGGTCGAGGCCATGACCATGGGCGACCGTGTGGCGGTCCTCAAGGACGGCATCCTCCAGCAGTGCGACAGCCCGCGTCGCATGTACGACCACCCGGCCAACGTCTTCGTCGCCGGCTTCATCGGCTCGCCCGCGATGAACCTCATGGAGGTGCCGGTCGTCGACGGCGGCGTCGACCTTCATGGCCACGTCGTGCCGATCTCGCGCGAGGAGCTCGCCGGTGCGGGCAACAATGTCACGCTCGGTGTCCGGCCCGAGGACCTTGACCTGTCCTCCGACGCCTCGGGCATTCCCGTCACGGTCGACGTGGTCGAGGAGCTCGGCGCCGACGCCTACATCTACGGCACGGCGGAGCAGAAGCTGCTCGAGGCCACGGGTGAGAACGCCGGTCACGTGCCGTTCATCGCGCGTGTCGACGGTCGTCGCCCCCCGGAGAAGGGCGAGAAGATCTACCTCAAGCCCAAGGCTGGCCACGTGCACGTCTTCAACGCAGAGTCGGGCCTGCGCATGGGCGACTGAGCCAAGGCGTGAGGATCGACCGAGCGCCAGCGAGGGAGGCCCAGAGCGCCGATTCGGCTCAGTCGCCGAATATGCGCGACTGAGCCAAGGCGTGAGGATCGACCGAGCGCCAGCGAGGGAGGCCCAGAGCGCCGATTCGGCTCAGTCGCCGAATATGCGCGACTGAGCCAAGGCGTGAGGATCGACCGAGCGCCGTTGGCGCACAGGTAGTTTCGGATACTGCTGGGCCGGCACCCCGTCGTGGGTGCCGGCCCAGCGGCATACCCCCTCGGGACTCACCGACCCGTGACCGTGATGCGACCATCGCGACCTGTCGAGGTTGTGGCGTCACGACCGCCCCACCCCTAGGCTCGCGGCTGTGACGAAGTCGAGGGTCGGGCGCTACTGGCACATCAGCACTCTCGTCGTGGCGACCTTCGCCCTCGTCCTCCAGCTCTACCTCGTGGCCTCGGGTGACAACATCCTCGACTCCACTGCGGCGGCGAGCCGTCTGGAGCAGACCCGGCGCTACTTCTCCTACTTCACCATCCAGGCCAACTTCCTCGTCGCGGTGTCGATGGCCTTCATCGTCCGAGATCGCTTGGGGAGTCAGCTTTTTCGGGTCGTGAGGCTCGCCTCCCTCGTCGGCATCACGGTGACCGGCATCGTCGCGGCGATCGCGCTGCCGCCGTCGCCGAACTACACGTTCGGCTCGCTCGTCTGCGACCGGCTGCTGCACATCGTGGTGCCGGTGCTGACCTTCGTCGGCTGGCTCGTCTTCGGTCCGCGGGGTCTGGTCCGCCGCGAGGACCTGCTCCCCTCGCTCATCTGGCCCGTGGTCTGGCTCGCTGCGACGCTCGCGCTGGGGCCGTTCGTCGGGTGGTATCCCTATCCGTTCATCAACGTCGACCAACTCGGTTACGGTCGGACTCTGCTCAACTGCGCGGTCATCGCGGCGCTCTTCCTGGCCCTCGCGTCGCTGGCTCGGTGGGGCGATCGGCGGCTGCCCGGCGATCGTGACACGATGACCTCGTGACGCTCGAGATCAGGACAGCGCGACCTGAGGCCGCACTGCTCGACCTGCCTTGGTCGGCTCCCCTGGAGGAGTGGCCGGAGAGCCATCTGGCTGCCCTGCCCCGCGGCATCTCGCGGCACGTCGTGCGCTTCGTGCGGCTCGGCCCGCGGGTGCTCGCCGTCAAGGAGATCAAGGACGACATCGCCGACCGCGAGTACGCCATGCTGCGCAGCCTGCGCCGTCTCGACGTGCCGAGCGTCGAGCCCTTCGGGGTCGTGCACGGCCGCACGACCGCTGACGGAGAGCCGCTCGACGCCTGCCTCATCACCAAGCACCTGCAGTTCTCGCTGCCCTACCGCGCCCTCTACAGCCAGAACCTGCGCCCCGACACGGCGGTGCGCCTCATGGACGCGCTCGCCCTGCTCCTCGTGCGCCTCCACCTCGAGGGCTTCTGGTGGGGTGACGTCTCGCTGTCCAACACGCTCTTCCGCCGCGACGCAGGCGCCTTCGCCGCCTACCTCGTCGACGCCGAGACCGGTGAGCTGCACCCGCGACTGTCCAACGGGCAGCGCGAGCACGACCTCGACATCGCTCGCGTCAACATCGCCGGCGAGCTGATGGACCTCGCTGCCGGAGGTTTCCTCGAGGAGCACGCCGACCCCTTCGACGTGTCCGCCTCGATCATCGAGCGCTACCACACACTGTGGGACGCCCTCACCAGCACCGAGCGCTTCGAGGCCGGCGACCGGTGGCGTGTCGACGAGCGCATCCGGCGGCTCAACGAGCTCGGCTTCGACGTCGACGAGCTGTCGATCACGACCGACATCGGCGGCACCGAGATCGTCATCACCCCGAAGGTCGTCGACGCCGGCCACCACTCGCGCCGCCTGTTGCGTCTCACGGGTCTCGACGTCGGTGAGAACCAGGCCCGCCGCCTCCTCAACGACCTCGACTCCTACACCGCCGCCACCGACCGCCAGGGCGAGGACGAGGAGATCGTCGCGCACGACTGGCTGGCGCGGGTCTACGAGCCCGTCACCCGCGCGGTGCCGCGCGATCTGACGAGCCGCCTCGAGTCTGCCGAGGTCTTCCACGAGGTGCTCGAGCACCGCTGGTACATGAGCGAGCGGGCCGGCCACGACACCCCGATCGAGGAGGCGCTGCGCGACTACGTCGCGACGGTGCTCCCTGCCAAGCCGGAGGAGAAGGCGGTGCTGGGCGTCGACACCGCTGAGATGCCCGTCATCAGCATGTTCGAGTGACGACGTCGTATGCCGTCCGGTCGGGCTCCGCACGCGGCCCGGGTCCGCTCAGGCTGCGTCGACGACATCCGCGGAGGCCTCTCCTGACGCCGGCTGGGACAGGATCTGGCCGAAGAGCACGACGATCCAGAGCACGAAGGTGATCACGTGCACGGCCGTGCACCACAGGCAGATGGCGTGGATCCGATAGAGCTCGGCCCAGACGAGGTAGAGGGCCATGCCGAGCCCGACGGTGAGCCAGCCGAGACGGGCATGGTCGAGCCAGGCGGCGGGCGAGCGCCACACCCGGGGCAGGCAGAGGGCCGTGGTGACGACGAAGAAGACCAGCCCCAGCACCGCCACCGGGATGCCGAGGACGTAGCTCCAGGAGCTGGTGGTGACCTTCGCGCAGTCCACGACTCCCCCGACGCTGCAGGCGAGCGTCGAGTTGTCGGTGAAGTGCTCGAACGTCAGGTAGGCCGAGACCGCGAGACCCGCCACGGACAGCACGAGAGACACGGGCACCAGCCACGTCGGACGCTGGCGGACGGCCGGTGCGGGCCGCTCGGCCGAGGCCATCCAGCTCACGACATCACCGCTTGAGCAGCACCGAGGCCGACATCACGGCCTGGCTGGTGCACACGTTGCTCGGCTGGCCACCGGTCAGCTGGCACAGCTGGGCGGTCATCATCGTCATGGCTGGGTTGACCGACTTGCCGATGTCGGAGGTGGGGTCCTCGATGCCGGCGATGATCTGGTCGTAGGTCTTGCCGTCGAGGAGAGCCGCATCGACGGTGGCGCCGTTGGTGGCATGCGTGCCGCCGTAGGTGATCCACGGGATGCCACCGTCGGGGTTGAACTTCTGGAAGATCGCGGCGTTGTCACCCTCGAGAGGCTCGAGGGGCTTCTTCTCACGGTCGGCGGTCTCGACCGCCTCGAAGGCGAGGACGTCGCTGGTGTAGCTGGAACCAGCGAAGGTCCAGGTGGGGGTGTCAGGATGGACGTCGTCGGAGGAGCTCGTCGTCGGCTTGAGCCCACTGAAGGTGCCGAACTTCGACAGCGCACCAATGAGCGGCCAGCGCTCCATGGCGCAGAACGGGCAGTACTCGGCACCGACGTAGAGCACCTTGGGCTTGCCGTCCTGGGTCAGGGCGGTGCCACCCTCGAGCTTGGCCGGTGCCTGGTTGGGGTTGGGTGCGGGCGAGGCATCGAGCGTGGCCTGCGGCAGGGCGACGAGCTTGGCCAGGGCGGCGTCAGCACTCGCCGACGTCGCACCCGAGCCGCCCGCTGCCGGAGCCGACTGCGGCCGGTTGGCGACGACAGCGCCGATCACGACCGCTGCGACGACCACGACCACCGCGACGACCGCCGCGATGACCTGCTTGCGCTGGCGGTCCTTGCGGGCCGCATCGGCACGCATCTGCGCCGCCTTGGCCGCTGCCTCGGCCCGACTGCTCTTCGCCACGTCATCCGTCCTTCTGCTGGGGACCCTCGTCTACTACCGCCCGTAGTGGAGATGGCATCACTCTACCGACGTCTCTTGGGCCAGCGTTCGGGCCACCCCCTGAGTTCCCGCAGTGCCCGCGGGTCCCGAGAGTTGGCGCCGGCCCGGGCCGGTGGGGCCGGCAGCTGCCGGCCGGTGCAACGTCAGCGACGGCGCTGGCGGCTGATCTCGTAGAGCGTGACGCCCGTCGCGAGGCCCGCGTTGAGGGACTCGACGGCCGAGCTCATCGGGATCGACACGATCTGGTCGCACGTCTCGCGGACGAGACGCGACAGGCCCTTGCCCTCCGAACCGGTGACGATGACGAGGGGCTCCGATGCGAGCGCCAGGTCCGGCAGCTCGACGTCGCCGTCCATGTCGAGGCCGAGCACGAAGAAGCCGGCCTTCTTGAACTCCTCGAGCGCCCGCGTCAGGTTGCCGGCCTTGGCCACGGGGATGCGCGCAGCGGCTCCGGCCGAGGTCTTCCACGCGGAGGCCGTCATGCCGACCGAGCGGCGCTCCGGCACGACGACGCCATGGCCGCCGAAGGCCGCCACCGACCGGATGATCGCACCGAGGTTGCGGGGGTCGGTGATGCCGTCGAGGGCCACCACGAGCGGGATGCCCGGCATCTCCGGGTCGATGAGCTCGGCCGGGTCGGCGTAGTCGTAGGGCGGCACCTGGAGCGCGAGTCCCTGGTGCACTCCGCCGTCGGTGAGCCGGTCGAGCTCGCCGCGTGGCGTCTCGAGGATGGCCAGGCCCCGCTCGGTCGCCAGCTTGAGCGCCTCGCGGACCCGGTCGTCGGTGTCGATGCGGTTGGCGAGATACATCGTCGACACGGGCACGTTGGCGCGCAGGGCCTCGACGACCGAGTTGCGTCCGTAGACCATCTCGCTCGAGCCCTTGGCACGTCGCTGGGGCCGCGACCCTCCGCGGCCGGCGACAGCGGAGCCGCCAGAGCCCGAGCCGGACGCGGCGGGGCGCTTGGCGCTCGAGGTGGCCCGCTTGTGGGCGGCGTGGTACTCGCGCTCGGCAGCCTTGGGCGTCGGGCCCTTGCCCTCGAGCCCGCGACGGCGCTGACCGCCGGAGCCGACCGTGGGCTTCTTGCCGCCCTTGCGCACGGCTCCGCGCCGCTGGGAGTTGCCGGGCATGTTCAGACCTTCTTCTCGGTGGTGACCGTCTCGGCGACAGGTCGCGCGAGCGACCACTGCGCACCCGACGGGGTGTCGGTGATGGTGATGCCGGCCGCAGCGAGCGTGTCGCGGATCGCGTCGGCGCGATCGAAGTCGCGATCCTGGCGGGCAGTCTGGCGGGCATCGAGCTGCGCCCGGACGAGCGCCTCGAGCGCTGACTCCGCGGCAGCGTCGCTGAGTCCGTCACGCGAGCCCCAGTGTGCCGCCAGCGGATTGACGCCCAGGATCTGGGTCATGGCGACGACGGCCGAAGCCGCTGCGAGGGCCGCCTCGTCGTCGTCCTCGTCGAGCGCCGTGTTGCCTGCCCGCACCGTGTCGTGCACGACGGCGAGCGCGCCCGAGACTCCGAGGTCGTCGTCCATCGACTCGACGAACTCACCGGGCAGCTCGGCGGCCGCGACGATCTCGTGGCCCGGCGACCGCCGGGCAGCGCGCTCGAGGAAGCCCTCGATGCGCTCGACCGCCGCGCCGGCTTCCTCGAGGGAGCCGGGGTGGAACTCGATCATCGACCGGTAGTGAGCTGCCGTCAGGTAGTAGCGCAGCACCAGGGGACGGGTGGTCTCGAGCAGGTGACGGACCTCGAGGGCGTTGCCGAGCGACTTGCCCATCTTCTGGCCGCGCACGGTGACCCAGGCGTTGTGCAGCCAGTAGCGCGCGAAGCCCAGACCCGCTGCCCGCGACTGGGCCTGCTCGTTCTCGTGGTGAGGGAAGCGGAGGTCGATGCCGCCGCCGTGGATGTCGAACTCGTCGCCGAGCCAGCGGCGCGCCATCGCCGAGCACTCGAGGTGCCAGCCCGGGCGGCCGGCCCCGAAGGGTGTCGGCCACGACGCGCTCTCCGGCTCGTCGGGCTTGCGGCCCTTCCACAGGGCGAAGTCGCGCGGGTCGCGCTTGCCGCGCGGGTCGGCGTCGTCGGCGTTCGCCATGTCGTCGATCGACTGGTTGGACAACGAGCCGTAGTCGGGCCACGAGCGCACGTCGAAGTAGACGTCACCGCTGCCGTCGGGGGCGGCATACGCGTGCCCCTTCTCGACGAGGGTCTCCATGAGCGTCACCATGTCGGGCACGTGACCGGTGGCGCGCGGCTCGTAGGTCGCCGGAGTGACGCCGAGGGCGTCGAGTGCGTCGCCTGTCAGCCGCTCGTTGCGGTAGGTGAGGGCAAACCACTCCTCGCCCGCCTCGGCGGCCTTGCGCAGCACCTTGTCGTCGATGTCCGTGACGTTGCGCACGAGGGTGACGTCGTAGCCGTGCCCCGCCTCGAGCCAGCGCCGCAGCACGTCGAAGGCGACCGCGAAGCGGATGTGCCCGATGTGCGGCGCGCCCTGCGTCGTCAGCCCACAGATGTACATGCCGACCTTGCCCGCCTGGCGCGGCGTGAAGTCGCGCAGCTCCCGGGTTGCGGTGTCGAACAGTCGTAGGCTCACCCGCCGAAGTCTATCGGCGCGTCCCTCGCCACCCGACCACGTGCGCGAGGGCCTGCCCCTCCGCTCGGTCCCATGGCGCAACCGCGCGTCGGTGCGCACCCCGAGTCCAGAGACGAGTCAGGGCCTACTCCCCCCGAGGGAGCAGGCCCTGACGATCGTGGGGTCACGCTGCCGCGACCGAGAGGCCAGCGTATGCCGTTCGCCCGCCAACGGCATACCCCTGGGGTGTGCCGTGGCAGGGCTCCCGGGTGGTGCCCGTGTGGCGTCAGTGGCCTCGGCGGATCCATTCCTCGACGTCAGGCTTCTCGGCGCCGATCGACGTGGCGCGGCCGTGTCCGGTGAGCACGAGGGTCGCCTCCGGGAGGGAGAGCAGTGCGCCCCGGATGGACTCGATGATCGTGCCGAAGTCGGAGAACGACCGGCCCGTCGCGCCCGGACCGCCCAGGAAGAGCGTGTCGCCGGTGAAGACGACGCCGAGGTCGCGGGCGTAGAAGCAGACCGCGCCCGGCGAGTGGCCCGGCGTGTGGAGCACGAAGAGCTCGACGTCACCGACCTGCACGACGTCACCGTCGGCGAGATCCTGGGTCGGGGCGAGCTCGGGGTGCGTCTGGTCCCAGAGCACGCGGTCGTCGGGGTGCAGGGCCACCTTGGCACCCGGGTGAGCGTCGAGCAGGTCGGCGACGACCGTGACGTGGTCGTCGTGCGCGTGGGTCAGCAGGACGTGGGTGAGCCGTCGGTCACCGACGAGCTCGAGGATCGGGGCGGCATCGTGCGGGGCGTCGATGACCACGCACTGCATGTCGTCGCCGACCACCCAGATGTTGTTCTCGACCTCCCAGGTGCCGCCGTCGAGGCTGAAGGTGCCCTCCGTCGTCGTGTGGTCGACGCGGACCCCGCCGGGCGAGGGGGTGATCTGGTCGGCGGTCGTCACAGCACGACCACCGATCGCAGCACGTCGCCGCCGTGCATCTTGTCGAAGGCCGCCTCGACGTCGCCGAGGCCGATGCGCTCGGTGACGAAGGCGTCGAGGTCGAAGCGTCCCTGCTTGTAGAGGTCGACGAGCATCGGGAAGTCGCGGCTCGGCAGGCAGTCGCCGTACCAGCTCGACTTGAGCGAGCCACCACGGCCGAAGATGTCGATCATGGGCAGGGTGACCTGCTGGTCGGGCGTCGGCACCCCGACGAGCACGACGGTGCCGGCGAGGTCGCGGGCATAGAACGCCTGCTCGTAGGTCTCGGGCCGGCCGACCGCCTCGACGACGACGTCGGCGCCGTGACCGCCCGTGAGGGAGCGGATCGCCTCGACGGGATCGGTGTTCGCGCTGTTGACGGTGTGGGTGGCACCGAAGTGCCTGGCCCGCTCGAGCTTCGCGTCGCTGATGTCGACAGCGATGATCGTCGTCGCCCCGACCACCTTGGCTCCTGCGATGGCAGCGTTGCCGACTCCGCCGCAGCCGATGACGGCGATGGAGTCGCCGCGGCCCACGCCCCCGGTGTTGACGGCGGCACCGAAGCCGGCCATCACCCCGCACCCGAGCAGGCCGACCGCGCCCGCATCCGCCTCGGGCACCTTGGTGCACTGTCCGGCGGCCACCAAGGTCTTCTCGATGAAGGCCCCGATGCCGAGCGCCGGCGTCAGCTCCGTGCCGTCGGTGAGCGTCATCTTCTGTTTCGCGTTGTGGGTGTTGAAGCAGTACTGCGGCTTGCCCTTCGCACAGGCGCGGCACTGGCCGCACACGGCGCGCCAGTTGAGGATGACGAAGTCGCCCGGGGCGACGTCGGTGACGCCCTCACCGACCGCCTCGACGTAGCCGGCCGCCTCGTGGCCGAGCAGGAAGGGGTAGTCGTCGTTGATGCCGCCCTCGCGGTAGTGCAGGTCGGTGTGGCACACCCCGCAGGTCTCGATCTTCACCACCGCCTCTCCCGGGCCGGGGTCGGGCACGATGACGTCGACGAGCTCGACCTCGGCTCCCTTGGTGCGGCTGATGACGCCTTGGACGGTCTGCGGCATGGTTTCTCCTCGTCGTTGACGGCTGTGGGCGCGGCCCCGCGACGGCGGGGTCGGGCCGTGCCACTCACCCAAACGTTAGGGGGCCCCCGGCGCAATGCGCCGAGGGCCCCCGGATCCCGAGTGCAAGTGCATCAGACGTTGCGGTCGCCTCGGTTGAGGGACTCGCTGTCGTCGCGGACCACATCGTCGCTGTCGTCGCGGACCACGTCGTCCCTGTCGTCACGGACCACGTCGTCCCTGCCGTCGCTGTCGTCGCGGACCACGTCGTCCCTGTCGTCGCGGACCACGTCGTCCCTGTCGTCGCGGACCACGTCGTCCCTGTCGTCGCGGACCACGTCGTCCCTGTCGTCGCGGTGCTGGACCTGCGGACTGCTGTGCTCATGGTGCTGGTCGACGCTGCCCGCATCGTTGTGCACGTCGGCCGGGTATCCTCGCGGGACTCCGTCGGGAGAGCTCTCGAGGCGGTTGCCGTCATCGTCGAGTCGGTAGCCCTCCTTGTCGGTGCGCACGTCGGGGTCGTGCAGGTCGGCTTGGCGCAGCTTCTCGTCGCGCTCGCGCCGAACCGACTCGGCGCTGCCGGTGCGCTCGCGAGCCTCCGAGGCGAGGCGCTCGGCCTCGAGCTGCTGCTTCTGCGCCTCGGCGCGTGCCATCGCCGACCGGGCCTCCGCCTCGGTCGCGCTCGCCTCCTTCTCGCGCAGGTGGCGGTCGTGCTCGGTCGCCTGCTCCCTGATCTCCGCCGCCTTCTCACGATTCGCCGCCTCGCGCCGAGCCCCGGATCGGGACATGACGAACGCCACGATGGCAACGACGACGATCACGGCTACGACGATCGCGATGATGGTGCTGGTCTCCATGCCGTCCTCCTGGTCAGCCCACGGGGCGACGCCTCGCCGCCCCACGTGATGACATACCCCTCGCGTCGCCCCACCAAGCGTTCGAGCATGTCGTCAGGCATGGCCTTCAGGGCGACGCGGGATGCCGCAGGGCGTCTCAGGGCGTCTCAGCGCGTCTCAGCCCGTCTCCGACCCGTCGGGTCGGGTCGTGACGAGAGCGGTCGCGATGGCGGCGAGGCCCTCGCCGCGGCCGGTGAGTCCGAGACCGTCGGTCGTCGTGCCACTCACGGAGACGGGAGCGCCGGCCGCGGCGGAGAGAGCCGTCTCCGCCTCGCCCCGACGGGAACCGACCTTGGGCCGGTTGCCGATGACCTGGACCGCGATGTTGCCGACCTCGAAGCCCGCCGCCCGGACGAGCTGCGCCGCCTCGGCGAGCAGCCTGACGCCCGAGGCGCCGGCCAGCTCGGGGCGCGACGTGCCGAAGTGCACGCCGAGGTCACCGATCCCGGCGGCCGAGAAGATCGCGTCGCACGCCGCGTGGGCAGCGACATCAGCGTCGGAGTGCCCCTCGAGACCACGCTCCCCCGGCCAGTGCAGCCCCGCGAGCCAGAGCGCGCGGTCGGAGTCCTCCGGGGCGTACGCGTGGACGTCGACGCCGATCCCGACGCGCGGGAGCTGGTTCATCAGGCATCCCTCCAGTCGATCGGGCCGCGATGGATCTTGTGCGGGGCGGCCTGAGCCACCGGCTTGATGACCATGGTGTCGATGTTGACGTGCTGTGGCAGTCCGACGACGAAACCGACGCACTCGGCGACGTCGTCGGCCACGAGCGGCCGGTCGACACCGTCGTAGACCTTGTCGGCCGCGGTCCGGTCCCCGTGCAGCCGGGTCAAGGAGAACTCCTCCGTGTGCACCATCCCGGGCCGGATGTCGACGACGCGAATGTTCTCGCCGTTGAGCTCGAGCCGGAGCGTCTCGGAGAGGACTGACGTGCCGTGCTTGGCGGCGACGTAGCCGGCGCCACCCTCGTAGACGCGCTCACCGGCGATGGAGCTGATGTCGACGATGGTGGCGCGGGAGGAGCGCCGCAGGAGCGGCAGCGCGGCCTGGATGACCCGGAGGGTGCCGACGACGTTCGTGGCGAACATCCGCTCCCATTCCTCCGGGTCGCCGTCCTCGACGCGGGTCACGCCGAGCGCACCGCCGGCGTTGTTGACGACGACGTCGCACCGGCCGAGGGACGCGACGCCCTCGGTCACCGACGCGGGGTCGGTGACGTCCATGACGAGCGCGCGGGCCGATCCGCCGGCGCCCTCGATGCCCGCGACGACCTCGTCGAGCTTCGCTCGGCGACGGCCGGCGACGACGACGTCGAAGCCGTCGCGCGACAGCCGCCGTGCGATCGCCGCCCCGATGCCGGTGCCGCCACCGGTGATGAGGGCGAGGGGCCTCGTCTGCTCGGTCGTCTGCTCGGTCGTCTGCTCGGTGGTCTGCTGGGTCGCCTGCTCGGTGGTCACGCTGCCGAGGATAGGCAACTCCTCCGGGTCGATGTATCCGACGGTCACTGGTGACCACCCAATACATCGAACCGGGGTCAGGACGTGGCCGAGAAGGCGGGCGGCGGCCTCGAGGTCGCTGGGCGTGGTCACCTTGAATGCGCGGGCATCCCCCTCGACGACGAGCACCCGCTCGCCGAGCCGCTCGACGAGGCCCGCGTCGTCGGTCGCCGCGCTCGAGACGGCGTGCGCCCGCTCGAGCACGTCACGCCGGAAACCCTGGGGCGTCTGCACCGCCCGCAGCGACGACCGCGCGGGCGTCGCCACCACGAGACCGCTCTCGTCGACCTGCTTGATCGTGTCGACGACCGCCGTGCCGGGAACGACGGCCACGGCGCCCGCCGCGACGGCTGCGACCACCCGGTCGAACACCGCGACCGGCGTCAGGCAGCGGGCCGCATCGTGGACGAGGACGATGTCGACGTCGTCACCGAGCACGCGCAGACCGGCCGCGACGGAGTCGCCCCGCTCGACCCCGCCCGGCACGACGGTCACGGGAGTGGCGGACCCGAGCTCACGGCATACGCCATCAGTGACGGCAGCGGCCTGCTCGCGATGGGTGTCCGGGACGACGAGGACGACCTGGGCCACGGTCGCGCACGACAGGACGCCCCGCAGGGCGTGCGCGAGCAGGGGCACCCCGGCGAGGGGCACGAACGCCTTGGGCAGATCCGCCCCCAGACGCGAGCCGGAGCCGGCCGCGACGACGATGACGCCGACGCGACCGGCTCCGGTCTCGTTGTTCAGAGTGCTGTCCGATCAGGAAGCGAGGACCTCGTCGAGGATGGTCTCGGCCTTCTCCTCGTTCGTCTTCTCGGCGAGCGCGAGCTCGGAGACGAGGATCTGGCGGGCCTTGGCGAGCATGCGCTTCTCGCCGGCCGACAGACCGCGGTCCTGGTCACGACGCCACAGGTCGCGCACGACCTCGGCGACCTTGATGACGTCACCCGACGCGAGCTTCTCGAGGTTCGCCTTGTAGCGACGCGACCAGTTGGTCGGCTCCTCGGTGTGCGGCGTGCGGAGCACCTCGAACACGCGGTCGAGGCCTTCCTTGCCGACGACGTCGCGGACACCCACGAGGTCGCAGTTCTCGGCGGGGACTTCGATCGTCAGGTCACCCTGAGCGACCTTGAGCTTGAGGTAGAGCTTGTCCTCTCCCTTGATCGTTCGTGTCTTGATCTCTTCGATGAGTGCAGCCCCGTGGTGGGGGTACACGACCGTCTCGCCGACCTTGAAAACCATCTGCTGTTTTCCCCTTTCGCGACCTCCAGATTATCACGAGTCGGCGGGTAAGGCGATCTCAGGATGTGGCATCGTTGCAGGTCAGAGCCACAATCGTGCCCACAAGAGATGGTTCCGAAGTCTTGACAGACACCGCATTGCATGTATGCCGCCCCCTTTCGACGTCGCCCAGCCGGCCCGCCGCTCGCCGACGTGGGCGGCCTCGCGACACCCGGGGCGGGCCGTGCGGCGGGTGCGCCGCACGCGCGAGCGCCGCGCCGGTAGGCTGTGGCCCGTGAAGCGTCGACTCCCCGCCGCGGCCCCCGCGCACCGCCCGTTCCTCCGCCGCGCCGTCGCCGCCGGCGCCGGCCTCGCGGTCGTCGGTGTCACCGCCGGCTGCCAGGTCAACAACCCCCTGACGACCAACATCCACTACGCCCCGGCCGACGGGGTGCAGGCCGATGTCGGCGACCTCGCGATCCGCGATCTCGTGCTCGTCGGCGACGGCTCCGGGCCGCTCGTCGTCTCCGGCAACGCCACCAACCGCGGTGCCGACGCCATGACCGTGCAGCTCGCGGCGCAGCCGGGCGCGACTCAGGAGCCCACGGCTCCCTCTCCGGGTGGCTCGGAGATCCAGCTCGGCCCGCGCGAGCAGGTCGACCTGGCCACCAAGGGCCTCCAGCTCACCGGGGTGAGCTCCAAGGCAGGCACGCTCGTGCCCGTCAGCATCACCTCGAGCACGGGTGGCACGACGATCGTGTCGGTGCCCGTCGTCCCGGCCGTCGACCACTACGCCACGGTGACGCCCGCCCCGACCTCCAGCTGAGGGCTCGCGCGGCACGCCGCCGAGGTATGCCGCGCGGCCCGTCCACGAGCAGCCGCGTGCCCCCGTGGGGTGTCGGGTGCTCGTGCCGGTCAGCTCGCCTCGAACTTGTAGCCGAGACCCCGGACCGTGACGATGTGCACGGGGTTGGCGGGGTCGGGCTCGATCTTGGCGCGCAACCGCTTCACGTGCACGTCGAGGGTCTTCGTGTCGCCGACGTAGTCGCTGCCCCAGACGCGGTCGATCAGCTGCATGCGGGTCAGCACGCGGCCGGAGTTGCGCAGCAGCATCTCGAGCAGCTCGAACTCCTTGAGGGGCAACGACGTCGCGCGCCCCGAGACGCTCACCGTGTGCCGCTCGACGTCCATGCGCACCGGACCGGCCTCGAGCGTGGCGGGGAGCAGCTCCTCCGGCTCGGCCAGACGACGCAGCACGGCCTTGACCCGCGCGAGCAGCTCGCGGCTGGAGTAGGGCTTCGTGACGTAGTCGTCGGCCCCGAGCTCGAGTCCCACGACCTTGTCGATCTCGCTGTCCTTGGCGGTCAGCATGATGACCGGCACGGTCGAGCGCTGGCGCAGCGCCCGGCACACGTCGACGCCCGAGAGACCCGGCAGCATGAGGTCGAGCAGGACAAGGTCGGCGCCGTTCTTGTCGAACTCGGCGAGACCGTCGGGGCCGGTCTCGGCCACGGCGACGTCGTAGCCCTCCTTGCGCAGGACATAGGACAGGGGGTCGGAGAACGACACCTCGTCCTCGACGATGAGAATGCGGCTCAAGAGTGGCCTTCCGGGCTCGGTGAGGCAGCTGCGGGCACCGTCGGGTGTGACGGGTCCGTCGCGGCGGTCAGGGTCGGTCGCGAGTGGGATCGGGTTGGAGCGGGGAGGTCGTCGGGTGCCGGCACGCCGCCGGCATCACGAGGGACGGTGCGCCGGTCGCCGTCGTCTCGGTCGACATCTCGTCCGCGTCGAGTCCGACCGGGGCAGCCGGTGCGCCTGCGGGGAGGCGGATCGTGAAGGTCGAGCCCCGGCCGGGCTGCGACCACACCGACACCGTGCCGCCGTGGTTGTCCACGACGTGCTTGACGATGGCGAGGCCGAGTCCCGTGCCGCCGGTGGCTCGCGAGCGCGCGGTGTCGACGCGGTAGAAACGCTCGAAGATGCGCTCCTGGTCGTCCGGCGCGATGCCGAGACCCTGGTCGGTCACGGCGACGTCGACGAGCCCGTCGGTGCTGCGGCGCACCGACACCGCGACGCGGGTGCCGGGGTCGCTGTAGGCGATGGCGTTGCCGATGAGGTTGGTGATCGCGGTCGTCACGAGCTCGGCGTCGCCCCAGACCTCGCAGCCGTCGTCGCAGGCGACGGCGAGCTCGATGTCGCTCTCCTGCGCCATCAGGTGGCTGCGGTCCTGGGCGTCGCGGGCGCACGTCGCCGACGTCGATGAGGGCCGGCTCGCGCACCACGTCGGCGCCCTGCAGCCGCGAGAGCTCGACGATCTCCTTGACGAGCCGCGTGAGCCGGTCGGACTCGACGCTGATGCGCTTGGCGAAGCGAGCCACGACCTCGGGGTCGTCGTGGGCGTCGAGGATCGCCTCGGCCAGCAGCGCGATGCCGCCCGACCGGGGTCTTGAGCTCGTGGCTCACGTTGGCGACGAAGTCGCGGCGGATCTCCTCCACCCGGGCTGCCCGGGAGCGGTCCTCCACGAGCAGCAGCACGAGGTCGGCACCGAGCGGCGCGACGCGGGCCGCGACGACGAGGCGGCCCGGACCGATGCCCTTGCGCAGGTCGAGCTCCGCCTCGCGGATCACGCCGTCACGCCGCACCGCTCGAGCGAGGTGGACCAGCTCCGGGTGCACGAGCTCGTGGTCTCGGACGAGGCCGTGGGCGACGGCGGCCGGCGAGTTGTTGACGACCCGGTCGGACGAGTCGACGACGATGCCGCTCGAGCGGAGCACCGCGATGACGTCACCGACGCCCGGGCGGCACGGGCCGCGGCAGGGGCGACGCCGCGGTCGGTGGCGGTCGTCGCGGTCCGAGAGGCGCACGGCGACGAGGGCCACGCCCCCCAGGGCGAGGCCGGCGATGCCACCGAGCGTTGCCGCCGTCGTCGGATCCACGACAATCAGGGTACGCACCTGAGGGTGCAGGCTCCGACCACTGGGCGCAGGGGCGTGCGCACGGCATACCGACTGTTCACCTGAGCACCCCCGATCATTAACGCAGGGCTGCGACTCTCTGCTCGACGCAGCCCGGCAAACCGACAGGAAGACCATGCGCGACCAGTTCCACGAGGACCTCGACACGATCTCGGACCAGCTCGTCGAGCTGACCAGGCTCGCGGGGTCTGCCATCTCCCGCGCCACCACCGCTCTGCTCGACGCCGACGTGCACCTCGCCGAGTCGGTCATCGAGGCCGACCGCAAGCTCGACGACATCCGCGTCGAGCTCGACGAGCTCTCCATCGACCTGCTGGCTCGCCAGCAGCCGGTCGCCACCGACCTGCGCATCGTCGTCACGGCGATGCACATGAGCTCCGACCTCGAGCGGATGGGCGACCTCGCGCGCCACGTCGCCAAGGTCGCGCGGCTGCGCACGCCCGACTCGGCGGTGCCACCCGAGCTGCGCGCCCACATCCTCCAGATGGGGCAGGTGGCCGAGGCCATCGTGGCCAAGTGCGGCTCGATCATCGCGAGCAAGGACGTCGCCGCGGCGATCGCGCTCGATAAGGACGACGACCAGATGGACGAGCTGCACCGGCAGCTCTTCGCCGCCCTGCTCGACGAGGACACCTCGTGGCCCCGCAGCGCGATCCTCGACCTGACGCTGGTCGGCCGCTACTACGAGCGCTTCGCCGACCACGCGGTGTCGGTCGCCCGCCGGGTCATCTACCTCGTCACGGGGGAGTACGACCAGACGGTCGACCACGAGGACGAAGAGGACGCCCAGGACCTCGCCGCCCTCGAGCACGACGCCGTGTAGGGCGCACTCCCGACAGGGTCAGCGGCGGCCAGCGGGGGTCACCGGGGGTCAGCGGCCCTGGTTGGCGACGGCGTCGGCGGCGGCCCGGGCAGCCTCGGGGTCGAGGTAGCGGCCACCGCGGGTCACCGGCGCGAAGTCGTCGTCGAGCTCGTAGACGAGCGGCATGCCGGTCGGGATGTTGAGCGCGGCGATGTCGTCGTCGGAGATGCCGTCGAGCGTCTTGACGAGGGCGCGCAGCGAGTTGCCGTGGGCGGCCACCATGACGGTCAGACCGTCCGCGAGGTCGGTCTGGATCTCGCTCTCCCAGTAGGGCAGCATCCGGTGCACGACG
This sequence comes from uncultured Actinomycetota bacterium, assembly GCA_963816385.1. Lineage (GTDB taxonomy): Bacteria > Actinomycetota > Actinomycetes > Actinomycetales > Dermatophilaceae > CAWFKL01. Next base: position 74,721 of record CAWFKL010000005.1, on the reverse strand, counting down.
TCCTTGAGGCACTCGGTGCGCGGCATCGCGTCGCCGAGACCGGCGTAGCGCGCGTCGCCCGTCTGGGAGAACTCGTCGTCCGCCTCGATCGGCGGTGGCGGCACGTCGTAGGACCGGCGCCAGAGCATGAACTGCTCCTCGCCGAACTCCTCGAGGGTCTGCTTCTTGTTCTTGCCCTGCAGCGCGCCGTAGTGCCGCTCGTTGAGGCGCCAGTCGCGCTTGACGGGGATCCAGTGCCGGTCGGCCGCGTCGAGCGAGAGGTTGGCCGTCGTGATGGCCCGGCGCTGCACCGACGTGTGCACGATGTCGGGCAGGATGCCGGCCTCCTTGAGCTGCTGACCGGCGCGTACCGCCTCGGCCCGGCCCTTGTCGGTGAGGTCGACGTCGACCCAACCGGTGAAGAGGTTCTTGGCGTTCCAGTCGCTTTCGCCGTGACGGACGAGGACGAGCGTGTAGGTCATGCGGCCAGCCTAGCGAGCGGGCTCACCCCTGCGAGGTGTCCTCCAACAGGTGTCGGAAGGCGTCGAGGTTGCGGGTCGACTCCCCCCGCGACACCCGCCACGCCCACTCCTTCTTCATCGAGCCGAGGAAGCCGAGGGCGAGCAGCTCGTTGAAGGCGTCGTCACAGGCCGTCAGCACGACACCGAGCAGCTGGTCGAGGTGCTCCTCGTCGAGCGCCGCGCTCGGCAGCTCGCCTCGGCAGGTAGACGTCGCCGTCGGTGTCGATGGCGTAGGCGACGCCCTGCAGCCGCAGGTTCTTGCGCAGCAGGGTGCGATAGAACGCCTCGTGGTTCTCGTCCGGGTTGCGGATGACGAAGGCGCTGAGGCTCGTCGTGCGGTCGCGCACGAGCAGTGAGACGACGGTCTTGAGCTTCTTCTCCCCGGGCAGTGTCACGACGTACTCCCCCGCGCGCCCGCCGAGCTCCCAGCCGATCCCCACCCCGTCGAGGTATGCCGTGAGGCGGGCCTCCGCGGCCGGCGCGCGGTCGGCCGGTGCACCGTCCACCGCACCGTCGCCTGCGCCGTCGACGCCGCCTTCGGGGCCACCGTCGATCGACCTGGGGCCCGCCGCATCGGCGGTCACGGGATGACGGCCGTCGGCACCCCGACGAGGGATTCGGCCCTCGTCGATCGGTGACTCGTTGCCGGAGCTCTGGCGACCTCGGATCGCCTGGCGGTAGACCTCGACGAGGCGGTCGGTCGTGGCGGCCCACCCGTAGCGCGACGCGTGATCGACGGCCTGGCGACCGAGCTCAAGCCGGCGCGGACGGTCGAGCAGGAGCGACTCGACGGCGTCGGTCCACGGACCGACCCGGTGCCCGTCGACGAGCACACCGGCGTCGCCGACGGCCGTGGGCAGGCCGCCCACGTCGGCCGCGACGACAGGGGTGCCGCAGGCCTGTGCCTCGATGGCGACGAGGCCGAAGGACTCGGAGTGGCTCGGGCACGAGCACGAGGTCGGCCGCGCGATACCACTGCGCGAGCACGAGCCGCTCGACCGGGCGCACGAAGCGCACGACGTCGCTGATGCCGAGGGCAACGGCGAGCTCCTCGAGCTCGTGCGGACGGGTCAGGCCGCTGCCGCTCGGGCCGCCGACGACGGCCACGGTGAGGCGGTCGCGCCGGGAGGGGTCGCGCTGCAGCAGGTCGGCCGCCACCCGCAGCAGCATGTCGGGGGCCTTGAGCGGCTGGATGCGACCGACGAAGAGCAGCACGTCGCCCTCGAGCGGCAGGCCCAGCGCGGCTCGCGCCTCGCTGCCGGTCGCCCGGCGTGAAGGTCTCGAGGTCGACGCCCGGGGGCACGACAGAGACCTTGGACGGCAGGGCGGCATACAGCTCGATGAGCTCGCGGGCCTCGCCGTCGGTGTTGGCGATCAGCCGGTCGGCAGCCTCGACGACCTGGACCTCGCCGATCTCGCGGCCGCGCGGCTCGGGGCTGTCGCCGTCGGCGAGGTGGAGGTTCTTGACGCGGGCCATCGTGTGCATCGTGTGCACGAGCGCGACGCGCCAGCGGTCGGCGGCGAGCCAGCCGACCTGCCCGGAGAGCCAGTAGTGCGAGTGGACGAGGTCGTAGTGGTCCTCGGGGACCGAGAGTCCGGCCTGCATGATGCCCGCCGAGAAGGCACAGAGCTGACCCGGGAGGTCCTCCTTGGACAGGCCCTCGTAGGGGCCCGCCGTCACGTGGCGCACCCGCACGCCGGGCACGAGCCCAGCCTCGATGGGGGTCTCGCCGGTGGTGCGCCGGGTGAAGATGTCGACCTCGATGCCGCGCGCGGCGAGCTGGGTCGCGGTCTCGGCGACGTAGACGTTGAGCCCGCCCGCATCACCCGTGCCCGGCTGCTCGAGCGGCGACGTGTGCACGCTGATCATCGCCACGCGCGTCGGATCAGCACCATGGGCATCCCTTCGTCCTGCGCCAACCTGCTTCCTCCGACTCAACCACACCCGCGATTCGATGTATTCCACGGTCACGGGATGACCGCGGAACACATCGACCCGGAGCCGGCTGCACGGCCGCTGGCTAGGCTGCGAGCGTGGCCAGCCGTGACCGTCCCGTGGGCACGATCACCCGTGGCACCACCAACCCGAACCGGTTGCGTCGGTGCGACCGCTGGATCGCCGGCCCCCAGGCATGGCGCCTGCGACGCAGCGCCACCCCTCCCGTCGTCGTCGACCTCGGCTACGGCGCCTCCCCCGTCACGGCGGTGGAGCTGCACGACCGGCTGCGCCGGGTGCGCGCCGACGTGCAGGTCGTCGGCATCGAGATCGACCCCGCCCGCGTGCGCGATGCCGCTCCCCTCGAGCGCGCCGGCCTGACCTTCCGGCTCGGCGGCTTCGAGGTGCCGCTCGACGACGGGGCGCGACCGACGGTCGTGCGCGCCTTCAACGTCCTGCGCCAGTATGCGGAGGGCGACGTCCCGGCGGCCTGGGCGCGGGTGCAGGAGCGGCTGGCCCCCGACGGGATCCTCGTCGACGGCACGTGCGACGAGATCGGGCGCCGCGCGGCGTGGGTGACCGTCGATCACTCCGGCCCGGTCAGCCTCACCGTGTCGCTGCGGCTCGCCGGACTGCAGCGGCCCTCGGACGTGGCCGAGCGCCTGCCGAAGTCGCTCATCCACCGCAACGTCCCCGGTGAGCCGGTGCACGCCTTCCTCACCGATCTCGACCGCGCGTGGGAGCGCAGCGCGGCCCGAGCGTCGTGGGGCGCGCGGCAGCGCTTCCTCGCCGCTGCGCAGCAGGTGCGCGAGACGTGGCCGCTGCTCGACGGGCCCGGGCGCTGGCGGCTGGGCGAGGTGACGGTCGACTGGGCCGCCGTGGCTCCCCTCGAGTCACACTGAGCGCTGGCGCCGACAGCACACAGGCGATCCCGCCGGGCGTAGCATGAGCGGCATGTCGCATGCCGGCAGGCCGAGGTGGGGCAGCGGTCGTGCCGTGAGTTGGTACGCATTGGACAGCGAGGGCGTCGAAGCCGTCGCGCGGTTCGTCGCGCACGGATGGTCAGAGGGCGACGGCGCCCTCATCATCGCGAGCGCCCACCACCGCGCGCGCATCGAGGCGGCGATGGTGCAGCTCGGGGCCGACCCGGAGCTGATGCTGGACCAGGGTCGCTACGTGGCCCGCGACGCCGATGAGACCTTGCGCCAGATCGTCGACCGACGGCGTCCTGCGACCCCCAGCAGCTCCGTGCTGTCGTGGGCGAACTGCTCACGGAGGCTGGCCGAGACGGTGCGCACGTGCGTGTCTTCAGCGAGCTGATGGCCCTGCTGCGGCACCGGGACGAGATCACGACTGCCCTCGAGCTCGAGTTCCAGTGGCGCGCGCTGCTGCGTGAGGGCCACTTCTCACTGCTCTGTGCCTACCCGGCGCTCGGTCGACGACTCCCGCGCCGTGGACGTGCGGCGTGTCTGTGACCTGCACACCGAACTCCTCGTGGCCGGCGCCTTGGCTGAGCAGCCCTCACGCGGCGGGGAGGACAGCGCGGTGCCGGACATCGCCGGAGGCCCGGTTGCGGGCAGCGTGACCATCGGTCCCTACCACGCCTGCTCGCGGGTGTATCTGCCCGTTGCCGAGTCGGTGCCCGCAGCCCGGCACTTCGTCGTCAACGTGCTGCACGCGTGGGGTCTCGGCGCGCTCGACGCCGATGCGGCCATCGTGGCTTCCGAGCTCGCCACCAACGCCGTGAGGCACGCCGACTCGCCGTTCCGCGCCACCCTCGACCGCCAGAGCGACGGCGTCCGCATCGGCGTGGAAGACGCCGGCCGGGACCCGCTCGCGAGGCGCTCCACCGACTCGTTGGACCTCAGCGGGCGCGGCGTCGACATCGTCGAGGCCCTTTCTCACCGCTGGGGCTCGACCGAGCTGCCGTCAGGCAAGCTCGTCTGGGCGGAGCTGGCTCCGCACGTCGACGCCGCCTCGGAAGCCGGCTGAGCCACCTCCCGGCGACTCCTGCCACGCAACACGCAGGTATGCCGTCTGCGCCGGGGGCGGAGACGGCATACGTCAGCAGGTGGCTGGGCAGGTTGCGGGGCAGGAGGGCGGGCGGCGCTCAGCGCACGTAGTCGTCCTGGAGGCGCTCGATGTCGGACTCGTCGAAGAGGCCGAAGGCCACCTCGAGGAGGCGGCCGGGCTGCTCGCCCGGGTTGCCCATGCGGTGCGTGGCGCCGCGCGGCACCCAGACGGTCTCACCGGGCTGGGCCAGCCACGAACGGTCGTCGACCGTGACGTCGATCGGCACGTCGAGGACCTGCCACATCTCGCCTCGGTGGTCGTGCTTCTGCAGCGACAGCCGGTGGCCGGGGTGCACGGTGATGATCTTGACCGTGACCTGCTCGTTGGACACGAACTGCTGGAAGTGACCCCACGGGCGCTCCGCGACGAAGATGTCCTCGGTCGGGTTGCGATCGCCGAGGTCGTAGTCATACGGGCTGTGCGTGGGCGCGAGCTCGTCGTCGTGGTCGTGGTCGACCACGGGATCGTGCAGATCGCGCGCGTCCAGGTCGATCGCCGGGACGGTGGCGCCGGCGTGGTGCTGGTCGGTCATGGCTCCCCCATCTTTGTGAGTGCCCAGTGTGCCCTACGCAGAGCGGTGCGCGCGCCTCAACCTCGGGGATGAGGGGCGTGCCTCGGTGGGCCGGTGGGTGGTCACCACCCGTTGGAGCGACCCCCGAGGCCCCGCACCTGCCGCAGCGCCGGTCGCACGTCGGCGAGGTAGACCGCTGCGGCGACGAAACCGATGAGCGCGAAGAAGTTGAGCGAGGCCAGGGTGACGACACCGAGGGCCATCGCGACTCCGAGCAGCACCAGCCAGAAGGTGCGGGTGCGCTTGCCTGCGGCCAGGTAGGAGCCCTCGGGGTGGCGCAGGGCGTCGACGAAGGCATAGACCTCGAGGGCCAGCGCGCCGGCACCGAGGGCATAGAGCACGATGGTCTGGAAGCCCTGGAATATCTCCATGTCACCAGCGTAACCCGCGATGGAGCGGCAGCGGCTGGACCGGCGGCGCTCGCGACATCGTCGAGACCGTGCGGCGAGATCGCTCAGGTGTCGATGACGAGGGTGACCGGCCCGTCGTTGACGAGCGAGACCTCCATCATCGCGCCGAAGCGCCCCTGCTCGACGTCGATGCCACGGGCTCGCAAGGCCGCGACGAGCGCCGCGATGACCGGCTCGGCCACCGGCCCCGGAGCAGCGGCCGACCACGACGGCCGACGACCCTTGCGCGTGTCAGCGTGGAGCGTGAACTGGCTGACGACGAGCACGGGCGCACCGGTGTCGGTCACGCTCTGCTCGTCGCGGAGGATGCGCAGCTCGGCGATCTTGCGCGCCATCAGCTCCACCTGCGTCGGGGCCGTCGTCGTGCGTGACGCCGACGAGCGCCAGCAGGCCCGGCCGGTCGATCGCTCCCACGACCTCGCCGTCGACGCTGACGCTGGCGCGCGTCACTCGCTGCAGCACGGCCCGCACGGCGACCTCAGATGCCCACGGCGACGACGGAGCCGACGGGTTGGCCGTGCCCGAGCACCGGCGCCCGCTCGAGGGCGGCGAAGGCGGCGACCGTGGCGAGGCTCGTCGGGGGCGTCGAGGCCGATCCGGCGCAGGACTGCCGCCAGCACGACCGACCGCGCTCGCGGTGAGCCGTCGGCGATCTTCACGGCCACGCCGCGTCCGTCGGCCAGCCCCACGGCATACACCGCCTCGGCGCCGTCCTTGGCGACGATGCCGTCGATGCCGCGCACGAGAGCGGTGACGTCACGCGTCGTGCCGCCGAGATGCTCGGGGAAGCCCCGGATCGCACCCACGACGCGGGCCTCGGGTCCGTCCGTCGCGGCGGCGAGCCGGCCGAAGCCGCGGGCCAGCGCGGTGAGCGGGATCGCCTGGATCGGGGCGCCGCACCCGTCGACGGCGACAGCACCGGGCTGCGAGCCGGTGACGTCGGCGATCGTCTCGATGATCGCGGCCTGGAGCGGGTGGTCCGGGGCGCGGTAGGTCTCGAGGTCCCAGCCGTTGACGACGCAGGTGGCGAGCATCGACGCGTGCTTGCCCGAGCAGTTCTGGGCGATGGACTGCTTGGGGCTGCCGGCCACGATCCATGCCGTGCGTGCGGCCTCGTCGTAGGGGTAGTCGGGGGTGTTCTGCAGGTCGGTCTCCGAAAGGCCTGCGCTGGCGAGGATCTGGCGCACGCCCTCGAGGTGGAAGTCCTCGCCGGAGTGGCTCGAGCACGCGAGCGCCAGCAGCGCACCGTCGGTCGCGAGTCCGTGCCGCACCATCGCGAGGGCCTGCAAGGGCTTGCTCGACGACCGCGGGAAGACGGCACCCTCGGGGTCGCCGACGGCCAGCTCGATGGCGCCGTCCGGCCCCGTCACGACCGCCGTGCCGTGGTGCACCGACTCGACGAAGCCGCCGCGCACGACGTGCGCGACGACAGGAGCGAGCGGTGAGGGCGGGCGAGGCCGAGGAGTTGGGGCTGGACACGACCCGCAGTATGCCGGAGGGCTCGGCCCGCGCCGACGGCCGCCCGCCTGGCAGGCCCCGGTCACGCGGCAGGGCCGCCACCCGATGGATGACGGCCCTGCTGCTGCGACTCGTGCCGACGTGCGGCGCGAGTCGTCATGATTCAGCTGGTCGTGACGCCCGTGGTGACCTCGGCGGCGGTCTTGGCCGTGTCGGTCGTCTTGGCCGCCGCGGTCTTGGCCGTGTCGGCCGTCTTGGCGGCGGTCTTGGCTGCGGTGGCCTTCGTCGTCGAAGCAGCCTTCTGGGCCGTCTTCTTCGTCGCGGTCGCCGTCTTCCTGGCGGTCTTCTTGGCGGCCGTCTTGGCCGGAGCGACCTTGCGGGCCGCGGTGGCCTGCGGGTCGTCGGTCGTGGCCGAGCGGCGGGCGGCGACCTTGCGGGTCGTCGTGGCCTCGACGGCGTTGGCCTTGCGCGTCGCGGCAGCCTTCTGGGCGGACGACTTGCGGATGGCCCGCTGGTGGGCGGCCGTGCGCTTGGCGGGCACCGGGGCGGCGGCCTTCTCGACGGCCCCCGCGGCCTGCTCGACCTGGGCACCCAGCTTGGAGGCGTCCTGGGTGACGACGTCGACGATGCTCGAGGCGACCTTGCTGCCCTCGGCGGCAGTCGTCCGGGCGACGCGACGACCCCGGGTGACCGCGGCCTTGCGCATCTCGTCGGCGTCGAACGCAGCGCGCTCACCCTGGGCGCGCAGGTCGGTCACGACCTTCTCGCCGCGGGCGGCAGCGGCGTCGTACTGGTCCTTGGCGTTGCTCGCGATGACGAGGCCCTGGTTGAGCACCTGGGCCGGGAGGTCCTTGCCCTGCGAGACGAACTTCTCGGCGTAGGTCGTGGCGAGCGCCTGCAGCTGCGTGGTGCCCCTCTGGAGGTCCTTGATCCGCTTCTGGAGGTCCTTCTGGATCTGGTTGGCCTCCTTCTGGGCGCCCTTGCGCAGGTCGATGCTCTTGGCCTGCTTGCGGGCGATGTCGAGCTGCTCGCCGGCGGTCTTGACCGTGTCGAGCGCGATGTTGGCGGCACCGACGACCGCATAGAACGGCGTCGCGTCGACCGACACGTCGGGCAGCTTGTCCTCGATCTCGTCGAGCTGGCCGCGCACGTCGGCAGCAGCGGCCTCGGCCTGCTTCTGCGCGTCCTTGACGGCCTTGGTGATCTTGTCGCTGAGAGCCATCTCAGTTCTCCTTCTCGTTGACGTTCTGGGCCGCGGCAGCGGGAGGGCTGGGCGCGGTGGTGCGGCGGCGGGCGCGCGGGATCGGCGTCCGGCCGGGGGTCTGAGGGTCGTTGTCGACCGTGCCGACGAAGGACAGGTAGATGTCGACGAGCACAGCGCGCTGGCGATCCGTGAGGGATGCGTCGGCGGCGATGGCGGTGAGGACGCTCGGGACGGCGGCCGGGTCGTCGGCGACCCGCTCGTCGAGGATTCCGGCCCGGACGTAGAGCGACTCGGCCGACACCTGAAGCCCGTTGGCGATCTGCTGCAGGATCTCGGCGCTCGGCCGCTTGAGGCCTCGCTCGATCTGCGACAGATACGGGTTGGAGACGCCGGCCATCTCGGCGAGCTGACGCAGGGACAGCTGGGCGTTCTCGCGCTGCTCGCGCAAGTAGGCCCCGAGGTCCGGTAGCGGTAGCTTGCTCACGCCTCCATTATGCTTGCTGCAGCAAGCAAGATGCAAACTGTGGACAGCGTGAGACGGCCCCAACCGCTCCTGCGCCCGCCGGATCGGTGGGTCAGCGGGTGCGGCGGTCCTTGATCGCGAGGAGCGCGCGGGCCTCGGTCGTCGACATCGGCGGTCGCTGCAGCAGCGTCCCGATCTCGGCGGCCCGGGTCACGAGCTCGCTGTTGTGGCCCACGGGTTGGCCCTTGGCAAACATCAGGTTGTCCTCCATGCCGACCCGCAGGTGGCCGCCGGCAGCGAGGGCCGCCGCGGCGATCGGCAGGTGTGCGCGACCGATGCCGGTCGCCGACCAGCTCGTCACCTCGGGCGGCAGCATGGCGACCCCGGCAAGCAGGGCCTGAGCCGTGCCGGGCATGGAGCCGGGCACGCCGGTGACGAAGTCGACATGGACCTTGCCGCCGTGGGGCAGGCCGCACTCGTCGATGAGCCGGCGCAGGGCGTGCACGTGGCCCAGCTCGAAGAGCTCGAACTCCGGCACGACCTCGCGCTCCTGGGCCAGGCGGTAGAGCTCGACCATGAAGCCCCACGGGTTGAGGAAGACCCCGTCGCCGAAGTTGGTCGTGCCGCACGTCAGCGAGCACGAGTCCGGGTCGGCGTCGAGCACCGTGAGGCGCTGCTCGAGCGGGTCGGTGACGGCGCCGCCGGTCGAGAGCTGGACGACGAGGTCGGTCGCCTCGCGCACCGCGTCGACGGCTTCCTTGAGCAGCACCGGGTCGAGCGTCGGCTGGTGGTCGCGTCCACGCACGTGGATGTGGATGAGGGCGGCGCCGGCTCGCTCGCACGCCACGGCCGTCTCGACGAGCTCCTCGGGCGTGGTCGGCAGGGCGGGGACGTCGGCCTTGTCCGTCTCGGCGCCCGTCGGTGCGACGGTGATCAGCGTGCTCGCGGCGGTGCGTGCGGTGCTCATGCCGTCATCCTGCCAGCCGCCGGCGAGGCTCCGGATGCCCGCCCGGAGCCGTCAGGGAGCGACGATGACGGTCTGGGCGGCGCTCAGGCCGCCCACGATCAGGTCGAGGGTCGGGTCGGTGTTGCGCTTGATGAGCGCGAGCGCGATCGGCCCGTCGGTGTGGTGGCGGCCCACGGAGGTCAGGTGACCGACGACGCGGTCGCCGGCATACACCTCCGCGCCCTGCGGCGGCAGGACGTGGCCGGAGCCGTCGACGTGGAGGAAGACGAGGCGCCGCGGCGGCCGGCCGAGGTTGTGCACGCGCGCGACGGTCTCCTGCCCGCGGTAGCAGCCCTTGTGCAGGTGCACGGCGGTGCGCAGCCAGTCGACCTCGTGCACGATCGTGCGGTGGTCGGTCTCGAGGCCCAGCCGGGGACGCCAGGCGGCGACGCGCAGGGCCTCGGCGGCCCATAGCCCGGCCACGGGCCGATCCCCAACTGCCGCAACGAGATCGGAGCGGGGCACGATCACCTCGCGCCAGGCTCGAGTGCTGCCCGGGTGGTCGTCGACGGGGCCGTAGGCCGTGGTGTCGCCGACGAGGTGGGGCCAGGGGTCGCGCCAGGCGAGAGGCTCGCCCTCGACGGACTCGGTCGCGTGCGGCTCGCCGAGCACGGCCCAGTCGGCAGTGACGTCGGCGATCTCGACGCGCAGCATGAACTTCATCCGCTCGAGCCACTCACGCAGGGCGGCGCCGGCTCCGGGCTCGGTCGTGATCCAGGTCGTCGCGCCGTCGTCGACGAGGTGCAGCGAGTGCTCGACGTGGCCCTTCGGCGAGAGGATGAGCGCCTCGCGAGACTCGCGGGGGCCAAGGCCGAGCAGCAGCTGCGTGGTCAGGGAGTTGAGCCAGCTGAGCCGGTCGGGGCCGGACACCGTGAGGACCTCGCGGTTGCCGAGGTCGACGACACCGAGCCCCTCCTCGAGCATCCGCTGCTCACGCATCGGGTCGCCGTAGTGCAGCGCCACCGAGGCATCCCGTCCCTCACCGGCGACGGCGCCGGGTCGGTCGAGCAGCGGGCTGCGAGGCAGAGGGCTCTGCCCGTCCGTCTCGTCACGGCCGGTCGGCACCTGCGTCACGTCACTCACCACCGTGCAACCATCGCACGGCAGCGGCGCATTCCGTGCGCGAGGGGCCCGACGCGCCTCCTGACCCGGAGCCCGACCGACCTCGGGGCGTCACTCCACGCGCTTGAGGCGCGCCGACACGTGGCTCTGCAGCTCCTGCCCCACGGCGGCCATGTCCATCACCCAGAAGAGCTGCGACTCGACGAGGCCATACATCCGGGTCGCCGCGTTGTACTCCTTCGCGCCCGGAGCGCGCAGCACGCCGTCGGTCTTGAGCTGGATCTTGGCCGGCTCCATGGTGCCGTAGTAGAGCTCGAGGATGCCCGTGGGATGCACGAGCAGCAGCTCGACCTCACCGCCCTCGAGCGGGCGCCAGAAGCCCGACTCGACCGCGGCGGGACGCGCCCGCTCACCGGTCTCCTTGTCGAGGATCCACGCGCGGCTCTCCCACTTGAGGAAGCCCCGTCCGTCGTGGGTCACCTCGATCTCCTGACCGAAGTTGGCCTCCTCGATGGTCGGGTAGCCGACGACGCCGGCGCCCTCCCAGCGACCGATGAGCCACGCCAGCGGACGCAGCGGCTCGGGGATGTCCTGGTCGAGGTTGAACATGCGGCGATCGTAGCCTGAGGGCATGGACTCCCCCGCGCGCACGCTCGTCGTCAAGCTCACCTCCGGAGTCGAGGCTCCCGAGCGGCTCTCGCAAGGCTTCACCGTCGCGGCCACGGCGGTCGCGAGCGGGGTCGAGGTCTCGCTCTGGCTGACGGGTGAGGCGTCGTGGCTGGCGGTGCCCGGGCGCGCCGAGCAGTTCGAGCTGCCGTATGCCGCCGGGCTGGCCGACCTGCGCGACGCCGTGGTCGCCGAGGGCCGGCTCACCGTCTGCTCGCAGTGCGCCGCGCGGCGAGACCTGGCCGAGGGCGACCTCGTCGAGGGAGCGCAGATCCGCGGAGCGGCCGCCTTCGTCGAGGAGGTCATGGCGCCGGGGGCCCAGGCCCTCGTCTACTGACGTCCCACTCCCCCGACGTCGCGCTCCCCCACACCTCGAGTGGCCGCCCCACGTTGACGGTTCCGAGCCACCGTCACGGGTCGCAGCCACCGGTATGCGGGTGGCTCGGGACCGTGACGGTGGCTCGGTGCCGCGGGGGTGGCGTCAGAGCCTCAGCGCACGTGCGGGAGGTGACGGTGCGGCCACATGAGACTCAGGTGAGGACGGTGGTGGCGGCGTGGACGACGGCGCCGACGACCAGCACCGAGGCCACCCCAGCCCCGACCTGACCGCGCACGGTGGCCATCGCCGGCTCGAGGATCGAGCACCCGGCGCAGACCCCACGAGACGACACCGACGACGGCTCCGATCAGGGCGGCCGCCCCGGAGCCGACCTCGCCGACGACGGCCGCAGCCACCAGGGCACCAGCGACACCGGCCCCGAGGGCGACGCCCGCGAGCGCCGCGCCGACGACCCGCTCGTCACGGTCCGTGCGTGAGACGACGCCCGTGAGCAGGTCGGCGACGAGGGCCGCGGCGACTGCTGCAGCCCCGATCGCAGCGACCGACGCACCGGTCGTGGAGTTGGCCGCGACGACTGCGGAGGTGCCCGAGGCGATGACGACGAGCCCACCGAACGACGCGAGGAGGGTCAGCACGAGACCCTCGCGCGGCGGACGTCGGACGAGCTGGGCCGCGAACGAGAGCAGGATGCCGAAGGCGACGGCGGCGGCGAGCCACTCGAGGTCGTCGCGCGCCGCGCTGAGCACGATGGCGACCGCCGAGACGGCGAGCACGACCGAGGTGGCGTCGGGGGTGCGTGACTGGGCGACCGGTGGCCAGCCCCACGCCACGACGAGGGCGAGCACGAGGGTGACAGCCGAGCAGGGCGGCATACCCCACCGTGGCTGCGACCAGGAGCGCGACGGCAGCGACGAGCGTGGCCCCGACTCCGACCCAGCGCACGACGACGGCCGAGGAGGGCGCCGGCACGGCCGGGTCGGCCGGCTCGGACCGGCCGGAGGAGGGCCGGGCTCGCCCGCGCGGGCGGTGGCGGCGTCGTCGTCAGGCACGGGCGCCATTGTGCATCACCCGCCGGCGAAGGGCGGCAGCACCTCGACGGCTCGCTCCGTCGTCGACGGTGGCGTCGCGCCCGACGGAGCGGCCGTCGAGCAGGAAGGTCGCCACGCCGCGCGACCCGCTCGAGCTGGGGGTGGGCCGACACCGCCGCGTCGACGACGGCTCCCACGGTGGTCGGGGCCGCGAGCGCGAGCTCCTGCGCATCGACCCCCGCCGCCGCCCGGGCCGCTGCCCAGTAGCGCACGGTCACCGCGGCGTGCGTCTGCTCGACTGTCATGACGCTCCTCGCTCGTTGTCGGCGGGACCCGGCACCAGGCCCCAGCAGGTCCGGCGTCGTCTCACCGTGGGCTGGCATCCGGCCGCAGGTGACCAGTCTCGCCTATCCTGCCTGAGATGGCCCGACTGCTGCTGCTGACCAACGCGCTCGCTCCGAGCGCCGAGGTCCTGCCTGCCCTCGGTCTGCTCAGCCACACGGTGCGCATCCTGCCCGCCGAGGCCACCGCCCTCGTCGACTCGCCCGACTGCGACGTCGTGCTCGTCGACGCCCGCCGCGAGCTCGCGAGTGCCCGCTCGCTCTGCCGGGTGCTGCGCACGACCGGCATCGGCACCCCGCTGCTGGCCGTCCTCACCGAGGGCGGCCTCGCCGGCCTGACGGCCGAGTGGGGGCTCGACGACGTGCTGCTCGACACCGCGGGGCCGGCCGAGGTCGACGCCCGACTCCGCCTGGCCATGACGAAGGGGCAGGACAGCGACGCCGACCTCGACCTGCCGATCACCTCGGGTGAGCTGGTCATCGACGAGGCCAGCTACTCGGCGCGCTTCCGCGGGCCGCCGCTCGACCTGACCTACAAGGAGTTCGAGCTGCTCAAGTACCTCGCGCAGCACCCGGGCCGGGTCTTCACCCGCGCCCAGCTGCTGCAGGAGGTGTGGGGCTACGACTACTACGGCGGCACCCGCACCGTCGACGTGCACGTGCGTCGCCTGCGCGCCAAGCTCGGTCCCGACCACGAGGCGCTCATCGGCACCGTGCGCAACGTCGGCTACCGCCTCGTGCCCGACCGCCCGACCGACGCACCCGTCGGCGCCTGACCCTCTCGGGGCCAACGCCGCCCAGACAGCGGTTGCCGCCCCGCTCTGCCCCAGTGGCGCACGCAGAGGAGGTGGGCCGCCTCTCGGCGACCCACCTCCCGGTCGTGCTGTGGCCTCAGACGCGGCCGGTCACGGTGTGTACGTGACGCGGTCGAGAGCCGGCGGCGTGTACGGCGAGTGCGCCTGCAGGTAGTTGGCGAAGGCATCGATGTCGAGCCCGCCGAAGTACCGGTCGGTGCCGTCCCGGAAGGCCGGGAAGCCGTCGCCGCCATCGGCGAGGAAGTTGTTCGTCACGACGCGGTAGCTGGCGGTCGGGTCGACCGCCACGCCGTTGATCTTGACGTTGCTCACCGTCGCCCGGTTGTGGGTGTAGGTCAGGCCTGCGCTCGTCGCGAGGACGTAGGGCCGGGTCGGCGCGCCGGACGAGTTGATGAACTGCTGGTTCAGCACGTTGATGATCTGCTGCCCCGTCAGGGTGAGCGAGACGAGGTAGTTGTTGAACGGCTGGACCGTGAACGCCGCCTCGTAGGTCACGTTGCCCGCGGCGTTCTCGACGAGGTCGGCACGGATGCCACCGGGGTTCATGAACGACACGACCGGAGCAACACCACCCGGGGGGATGGTCGACGGGTCGGCGAGCTGGGCGTCGGCGATGAGGTCGCCGAGCGGTGACTCGCCCGCGGCGTTGGCCGTCCGGCTGACCGTGGAGCCGGCCACCTGGCCGATGACCTTGTTCGCGATCGCCGCGACGAGCGTCTTGTACTTGGCGATGAGCGCCGTCTGCGCCGCGTCCTTGGGGACGGTCGCGCGAGACGATCTGGTTGGCCGAGTCGTCGACCGTCGGACGGACGATGTCGGACGTGCGACGGTCGTACGTGACCGTTGGTCTCGGTGTAGAGGCGACCGAACGACGAGGCCGAGGTGACGAGGCGCGGCTTGCTCGCCGGGTCGGGGAGGGCGCAGACGTACGGCTGGTGCGTGTGGCCCGAGACGACCATGTCGATGGCCGGGTCGAGGCTGGCTGTTGATGTCGACGAGGGGCCCGAGAGCGTGCCGCCGCACCGCAGACGTAGTCGTAGTCGGCGCTCGGCCTGGCAGGTCCCAGTCGTCGGGCTTGGTCCACGGCTACGGCTGAGGTGCCGCACCCTCGTGCAGCAGCACGACGATGGCGTTGACGCCCTGCGCCTTGAGCACGCGGCACGAGCGCGTTGGCCGTCTCGGCCTCGTCCTTGAAGCTGAGCCCGGCGACACCCGCGGCGGTGACGATGCTCGGCGTGCCCTCGAGGGTCATGCCGATGAAGCCGATCTTGGCCCCGTTGAACTTCTTGATCGTGTAGGCGGGCAGGATCGTCTTGCCGGTGGCCGTTCTCGACGACGTTGGCCGCGAGGCATGTCGAAGTTCGCGCCAGCGAAGGATGCCGTCCGGGCAGGAGTTCTGGTTGTTCGGCGCCGTCGCCGTCGTCGATGCAGCCGCCGTCGTGCGAGGCGCTGCAGCTCCCTGTAGCCCTCGTCGAACTCGTGGTTGCCCACCGACGTGACGTCGAGGCCGAGCTCGTTCATCGCCTCGATCGTCGGCTCGTCGTGGAACGCGGCGGACAGCAGCGGCGAGGCGCCGACGATGTCGCCGGCGGCGACGGTGAGCGATGTTCGGGTGGCCCTTGCGGGCCTTGGCGAGGTGGGTGGCGAGGTACTCGACACCGCCGGCGTTGACCGACGTTGAGCTGCTCGGTCATGTTGCCGTCGCCGTCGATGTCGTCGACGTCGGCGTAGAAGTGGTCGATCGTGATGCGGCCGCTCGAGCCGCTCGGCGGCTCGAGGTTGCCGTGGAAGTCGTTGAACGACAGGATCTGGATGTCGAACTGGGTCTTGCCGGGAGCCTTGCTCGTGTCCGGACCGGCGGAGGGTGCCGCGAGGGCCGGTGCCGCGAGCGCTGCGACGCAGGCGCCTGCGATCGCGACGCCGGCGATGCGGCGGGTGGAACGGGACATGTCTTCCCCTTGCTCATCGGTGGTGATCGGTGCCCAAGGGCATCCTCACGGGAGGGTAGCCCCGCCGGGGAGCCAATTGGGTGTTGTCAGGTAAAAGACTGGAGACGGTCGGTGCCCGGCGACCCCACGACGCGATACCGCGGTCCGGGCCGGCAACTGCGCCTGTGGTGGAATCGCCGTATGTGTCCGCCCACCGTCGCCGTGCGCGACCAGGAGCACCCGCTCACCGCCGCCGAGGCGGAGGCCGTGCTCGCCCTCGCGGCAGACGCCGACAGGCACGACGGGTCTGCCCCGCTCTCGGAGCAGTTCCGCCTCTCGGCCCGCTCGCGCGACCAGGAGGGCGTCGCGCACCTGCTCGCCCTCGACGGCACCGGCACCGTCGTCGGCTACGCCCAGTCGCGGGCCGGGGCCGGCGACGAACCCCCGTCGGCCGAGCTCGTCGTGGCGCCCGCCCATCGCCGGCGGGGCGTCGGGCGGGCCCTCGCGGCCGCCCTGCCCCGAGACGCGCGGGTCTGGAGCCACGGCTCCGGAGCGACTGCCACGTCAGCCTCCGCCTTCGCCGCCGCCCTCGGGCTCGAGCCCGTCCGTCGCCTGCACGTCATGGGCCGCTCCCTCCGCTCCGGCCCGCCGTGGCCGGCTGCGCAGCTGCCGCCGGGGTATGCCGTGCGCACCTTCGAGCGCGGGCGTGACGAGGACGCGTGGCTGGCCCTCAACGCAGCCGCCTTCGCGCACCACCCGGAGCAGGGGTCGCTGCGTCGCAGCGACCTCGAGCAGCGGATGGCGGAGCCGTGGTTCGACCCGGCCGGTCTCATCCTCGTCGTCGAGGCCGACGAGCCCGACCGGCTCGCCGCCTCCCACTGGACCAAGGTCGACCCCCGGGTCGAGGACGGCGGGCAGGTCGGTGAGGTCTACGTCGTCGCGGTCTCTCCGGACCGTCAGGGCCAGGGGCTCGGGCGCACCGTCACCGTGCTCGGCCTCGACCACCTGCGCTCGCTCGGCCTGCACCGGGTCGTGCTCTACGTCGACGAGGAGAACGTCGCCGCCGTGCGCACCTACGCCGCCCTGGGCTTCACCGACGTCGAGGTGCACCAGCAGTTCGCGCGGCCCTGACTGCGCGGCGGACCCGGTGCCCTCCGCCGGTCGAGACAGGTTGAACCTGACGACCACAATCGGTGCCACCATGGGCACATGAGCACCGGGAGCCTCACCACCACCCACCTCGACGAGACCGCCGCGGAGGAGCGTGCCCGAGACGGCGCGATCGTCGAGGGCCTCGAAGCCGAGGTCAGCTCCTTCACCAGCACGGTCCAGGGCCGGCGGGTGCCCGCCCGGGGGCCCAACGGACGCTTCGTCGGTGCACCGACGGCCCCGGAGGAGCAGGACGAGCTGCCCGCCGACCGCTACCTCGAGCGGGAGCTGTCGTGGCTGCAGTTCAACGAGCGGGTGCTCCAGCTCGCCATGGACCCCGCCGTGCCGCTGCTCGAGCGCACCCGCTTCCTCGCGATCTTCGCCAGCAACCTCGACGAGTACTTCATGGTGCGGGTGGCAGGTCTGAAGCGCCGCATCGCCACGGGCCTCGCCGTGCGCACGGCCGCCGGGCTCGAGCCGCGCGAGCTCATCGAGCGGATCGCGCGCCTCGCGCACGAGCTCATGCACCAGCACGCGTCGGTCTTCCAGCACGACGTGCGGCCCAACCTCGAGGACGAGGGCATCACCATCGTGCGCTGGGACGACCTCGACGAGCACGACCGCGAGCCGCTGCACTTCTTCTTCGCCGACCGCGTCTTCCCCGTGCTCACGCCGCTCGCCGTCGACCCGGCCCACCCCTTCCCCTACATCTCCGGGCTCTCGCTCAATCTCGCCGTGCTGCTGCAGAACCCCAAGACCGGCACCGAGCACTTCGCCCGCGTCAAGGTGCCGCCGAGCCTGCCGCGCTTCATCCTCGTCGAGGAGGACATCGACTCGGAGGTCGAGCGCAAGCGCTTCGTGCCGCTCGAGGACGTCATCTCCAGCCACCTCGACCAGCTCTTCCCGGGCATGCTCGTGCAGGAGCACTTCTCCTTCCGGGTCACCCGCAACGAGGACCTCGAGGTCGAGGAGGACGACGCCGAGAACCTCCTCACCGCGCTCGAGAAGGAGCTGACCCGGCGCCGCTTCGGCCCGCCGATCCGGCTCGAGGTCGAGGAGGAGATCGACCCCAAGGTGCTCGACATGCTCGCTCGCGAGCTGCAGATCAGCGACCGCGAGATCTATCGCCTCCCCACGCCGCTCGACCTGCGGGGGCTCTTCACCGTCGCCGACGTCGACCGGTCCGACCTCGAGTTCCCCACCTTCTTCCCGCGCACCCACCCCGACTTCGCGCCCACCGAGAGCGCCAAGGCCATCGACCTCTTCGCGGCCGTGCGGCACAAGGACGTGCTCGTCCAGCACCCCTACCACTCGTTCTCGACGTCGGTGCAGGCCTTCATCGAACAGGCCGCGAGCGACCCCATGGTGCTCGCCATCAAGCAGACCCTCTATCGCACCTCGGGTGACTCCCCCATCGTCGACGCCCTCATCGATGCCGCCGAGGCGGGCAAGCAGGTGCTCGCGGTCGTCGAGATCAAGGCCCGCTTCGACGAGGTCAACAACATCTCGTGGGCCCGCAAGCTGGAGGAGGCCGGGGTCCACGTCGTCTACGGCGTCGTCGGGCTCAAGACCCACGCCAAGCTCTGCCTCGTCGTGCGCCAGGAGTCGGAGGGGCTGGTGCGCTACTGCCACATCGGCACCGGCAACTACAACGGCAAGACGGCTCGCGTCTACGAGGACTTCGGACTCTTCACCACCGACCCGCAGGTCGGCGAGGACCTCTCCCGCCTCTTCAACCTGCTCTCGGGCTATGCGCCGCGCAGCAAGTTCAAGCGGCTGCTCGTTGCGCCGCGGTCGGTGCGCTCCGGCCTCGTCGACCTCGTCGAGCAGGAGATCGAGATCCACGAGCGTCGCGACGAGGGAGCTCCTCCGGGCCGCATCGTCATCAAGGTCAACTCGATGGTCGACGAGGGCGTCATCGACGCGCTCTACCGGGCGAGCATGGCCGGGGTCAGGGTCGACGTCTGGGTGCGCGGCATCTGCGCCCTCCGGCCGGGCGTCGAGGGCCTCTCCCACAACATCCGGGTGCGCTCGGTGCTCGGCCGCTTCCTCGAGCACTCCCGCGTCTTCTGGTTCGACCACGGCGGCGACCCGCAGGTCTACATCGGCAGCGCCGACATGATGCACCGCAACCTCGACCGCCGGGTCGAGGCGCTGGTCCGCATCGCCGAGCCCAGCCACATCATCGAGCTCGCCGACCTGCTCGAGCTCGGCTTCGCCGACACGACGTCGCGGTGGGACCTCGGCTCCGACGGTCGGTGGGTCCGCCACCACCTCGGCGAGGCCGGCGAGCCGCTCGACGACGTGCAGCAGAAGCTCATCGAGCGCCACGACAAGCGCCGCCGCAAGGCGCGCCGCCGCTGACGGGCATCGCCACCGGTGGTCGCGCCTGCGCCAGTGGACGGCGAAGAATCCGAGGCGTGCCGCGTGACCACCGCGCCCTGACCGCGCAGATGCGGCACACTGGCGCCCGTGGCCTCCCTCGTCCCAGCCGCTGGCACGCTCCCGTGGCGCCGCAGAGACGGTCGGCTCGAGGTCGCCCTCGTGCACCGGCCGAAGTACGACGACTGGTCGTGGGCCAAGGGCAAGCTCGACCCCGGTGAGCACCCCAGCGTCGCGGCCGCCCGCGAGACCCTCGAAGAGACCGGGCTCGTCGTGAGGCTCGGCACGCCCCT
This sequence comes from uncultured Actinomycetota bacterium, assembly GCA_963816385.1. Classification (GTDB taxonomy): domain Bacteria; phylum Actinomycetota; class Actinomycetes; order Actinomycetales; family Dermatophilaceae; genus CAWFKL01. The sequence continues at coordinate 55,096 of CAWFKL010000005.1, read as the reverse complement.
CCCGCTCGCGGAGTACCCCATCCTCGACGCGACGGGCGCCCCGGCGACGAAGATGGTGCACTACTGGGCGGCCGTCGTGACCGGCGGCTCGGGCAAGCTGCTCCACGAGATCGACGAGGTCGCCTGGGTCGACGTGCGCACCGCCAACGACCGGCTCGACTACGCGCGCGACCGCGAGCAGCTGCTGGCACTCGTGCGGGCTGAGCGGGCGGGCGAGCTCGACACCTGGCCGCTGGCCTTCGTGCGCCACGCCAAGGCCACCCCGCGCAGCAAGTGGAAGGGCGATGACCGGCGACGCCCGCTCGACGCCGTGGGCCGCGCCCAGACCACCGCTGTGGCCGCCGTGCTCGGCGCCTACGGCGTGACCCGCGTCGTCAGCTCGTCGTCGGTGCGCTGCAGCGCCACAGTGCAGCCGTATGCCGCCTCGCGGGGTCTGCGCCTCCGCACCCGTGACGGGCTCTCGGAGGAGGGCTACGCCGAGTCTCCCGAGGACGCGGCACGCGAGCTCGAGCGGCTCCTCGCCAAGGGCGAGCCGGCGGCGCTGTGCAGCCACGGTCCGGTGCTGCCGAGCCTCCTCGAGTCGCTCGGCGCGCGGGCCGGGGCAGAGCACCCTGGGCTGACCGCGCGCCTGCACGAGGCCGCGCGCTCCTCGATGCGCAAGGGCGAGGTGCTCGTCTGCCACCTGAGCGGGCGCGGTGACCAGGCCCACCTCGTGGGCGTCGAGCGCATCGACACCTGAGCCCGGGGAGCTCGCCGGACGGCATACCGGCACGGTCCAAACCCTCATCGTGCGCCCGTGCGCAACCGCCCGCACGACGAGATCAGCGCTCTCCCCAACTCGTCAGGCCCCGTTCACCCTGCGTTAACCGGACGGGGAGAAACGGTCACCCGACGCGCTTAGCGTCGCCGATGGATGAGAAGTCCACCGTCGGACGGCCCGACCGCCCGACATCCAGACCACCCCATCGAGAGGGAACCGCTCGTGTCTGTATCGCGTATCAGCGCTCTCGGCGCCATCGCCCTGTCTGGCGCTCTTGCGCTCTCGGCCTGCGCCTCCGAGAACACCGGTAACACCACCACCCCCGCCGGCAGCGGCACCGCCGCGGGCTCGTCCGCCGACTGCTTCACCGGCGACCTCAAGGCCGAGGGAAGCTCGGCGCAGAAGAACGCCATCGACGAGGCGATCTCCGCCTTCCAGGCCACCTGCACCGACGCCAACATCGACTACCAGCCCACGGGCTCCGGCGCCGGCATCAAGCAGTTCATCGCCAAGCAGGTCGACTTCGCCGGCTCCGACTCCGCCCTCAAGACGGTCGAGAAGGACGGCGCCATCGAGTCCGAGGACGCCGCCAAGGCCTGTGCCTCGCCCGCCTGGAACGTGCCGATGGTCACCGGCCCGATCGCCATCGCCTACAACGTCGCCGGTGTCGACAAGCTCGTCCTCAACGCCGACGTCGCCGCCAAGATCTTCGACGGCAAGATCGCCACCTGGAACGACCCGGCTATCACAGCCCTCAACTCCGGCGTGACGCTGCCGGCCACGCCCATCAAGGTCTTCTTCCGCTCCGACGAGTCGGGCACGACCGAGAACTTCACGAAGTACCTCAAGGCCGCAGCGCCCGAGGCGTGGAGCTACGAGACCGGCAAGAAGTGGACCGGCAAGGGCGAGGGCAAGGAGAAGTCGGCCGGTGTCGCCACGGCCACGAAGGGCCAGGACGGCGGCATCACCTACGTCGAGCTCTCCTACGCCGAGCAGAACTCGCTCAAGATGGCCCAGATCGACAGCGGCTCCGGCCCGGTCGAGCTGACGGCCGAGTCCGCCGGCAAGACCATCGCCACGGCGGAGCAGACCGGCACGGGCAACGACCTCGCGCTCAAGATCGACTACGCCACCAAGGAGGCCGGGGCCTACCCGATCGTCCTCGTGACCTACGAGATCGTCTGCTCGAAGTACCCCGACGCCGAGACCGGCAAGAAGGTCAAGGCCTTCCTCAAGACCTTCTCCTCCGACGCGGTCCAGGGCGCGCTCGGCGAGCAGGGCTACGCGCCCCTGCCGGCCGAGGTCGCCACCAAGGTCAAGACGGCTGTCGACGCCATCTCCTGACCCGTTGGCGGGGGCGGGCGCCGCGATCCGGCGTCCGCCCCTGCGGCACCACCAGCCCTCCAGGAAGAAGGAACCACGTGTCGAGCGTGACCGGTGTCTCCGCTGTCGACGAACTGCCCGGCCCGGACGGCGGTCGCCCGCTCGAGGGTGACCGCGCCTCCACCGGCCGCCTCGGCGACCGCCTCTTCGGCGGTGTCGCAACCCTCTCCGGGGTCATCGTCATCGTCCTTGTCACCCTCATCGCCATCTTCCTCATCGTCCAGGCGATCCCGGCCCTGGCCAACAACAGCGCGAACTTCTTCACCTCCCGTGTGTGGGCTCCCGGCGGTGAGGAGCCCGCCTTCGGCATCCTCGAGTTCCTCTGGACGACGGTGACCGCCTCGACGCTGGCCATGCTCATCTCGGTGCCGGTCGGGGTCGGAGTCGCCCTCTTCATCACGCAGTACGCGCCCGCCTGGCTGACTCGCCCGGCCGCTGCCCTCGTCGACCTGCTCGCCGCGGTGCCCTCGATCGTCTACGGCCTCTGGGGCCTCATCACCTTCAGCCCGTTCTTCAAGCCCTTCCAGGGCTTCATGGAGAGCGCGCTGGGCTGGTTCCCGCTCTTCTCCCCGACCGGCATCTCCGGCGGCACGATCTTCTTCATCGGCATCGTCCTCGCGATCATGGTCCTGCCGATCGTCACGGCCCTCTCGCGCGAGGTCTTCGACCAGACGCCGATCGCGCACAAGGAAGGAGCGCTCGCCCTCGGGGCGACGAAGTGGGAGATGATCCGCACCGCGGTGCTGCCCTTCGGGCGCCCCGGCGTCATCTCCGCCTCGATGCTGGCCCTCGGCCGCGCGCTCGGCGAGACGATCGCCGTGACCTTCCTCGTCTCGGCCCTGGCCGACGGCTCACCGTGGACGTGGTCGCTCTTCAACGGCGGCGAGACCTTCGCCTCCAAGATCGCCAACAACGCGGCCGAGTTCAGCAACCCGAGCAAGACCGGGGCGTTCATCGCGGCGGGACTCGTGCTCTTCGTGCTGACCTTCGTCGTCAACAGCATCGCCCGGGTCGTCATCGAGCGCAGGAAGGCCTTCACCGAATGAGCGCCATCACCGACGAGCGCCGCCCCGACGACGCCTCCCCGCCCGACGACGTCCCCCCTCCCGGCGGCGGTCAGGGCCGCGATGCCCTGCGCCAGATGGACAACCCGCACCAGGCTCGCGCGATCAAGGACGTCGTGGCCCGGGTGGTCATGTGGTTCTGCTTCTTCCTCGCGATAGTCCCGCTCGTCTGGATCCTGTGGACCGTCATCTCCAAGGGCGTCCACCTGCTCGGAGAGATGCAGTGGTGGACCGGCAACCAGCGCAACATCAACTCCGACGACGCCGGCGGTGGCGCCCGCCACGCCATCCAGGGCACCCTCCAGATGGTGGCCGTCACGGCCTTGATCGCGGTGCCGATCGGCATCTTCACGGCCGTCTACCTCGTGGAGTACGGTCGCGGCAAGCTCGCCAAGGCGATCAGCTTCACCGTCGACATCCTGTCCGGTGTCCCCTCGATCGTCGCGGCGCTCTTCATCTACGCCGTCTGGGTCACGACCTTCGGCCTCAGCCGGTCGGGGTTCGCCGCCGCGCTCGCCCTCGTGCTGCTCATGATCCCCGTCGTCGTCCGTTCGACCGAGGAGATGCTCAAGCTCGTGCCCAACGAGCTGCGTGAGGCCGCCTACGCACTCGGCGTGCCGAAGTGGGTCACCGTCGTCAAAGTGGTGCTGCGCACGGCCTTCTCGGGCATCATCACCGGCGTCCTGCTCGGGATCGCCCGCGTCATGGGCGAGACGGCGCCGCTGCTGATCCTCGCCCCCTACACGAAGAACTTCCAGCAGGACCTCTTCGCGGGCAACTTCCCCACCCTGCCGATGATGATCAACCAGGACCGCGGCGACTTCGCCCTCGCCACCGCGGCCGAGCGCATGTGGGCGGCCGCCCTCACCCTGATCATCCTCGTCCTGCTGCTCAACATCATCGGCCGGGTCATCGCGTACTTCGGCTCGGTCAAGAAGTAAGAGAAAGCGAAGCGTCCACCCATGGCAAAGCGAATCGACGTCACCGACCTCAACGTCTACTACGGCGCCTTCAAGGCCGTCGAGGGCGTCTCGATGACGGTCGAGCCCCGGTCCGTGACGGCGCTCATCGGCCCGTCCGGCTGCGGCAAGTCGACCGTCCTGCGCACCCTCAACCGCATGCACGAGGTGATCCCCGGCGGTCGGGTCGAGGGCAAGGTCATGCTCGACGACCAGGACCTCTACGCCCCTTCGATGGACCCGGTGACGGTGCGCCGCACGATCGGCATGGTCTTCCAGCGGCCCAACCCGTTCCCGACGATGTCGATCTACGACAACGTCGCCGCGGGCCTGCGGCTCAACGGCGTGAAGGACAAGAAGACGCTCGACGGCATCGTCGAGTCCTCGCTCAAGGGCGCCAACCTCTGGACCGAGGTCAAGGACCGCCTGGGCAAGCCGGGAGCGGGACTCTCCGGCGGCCAGCAGCAGCGCCTCTGCATCGCCCGGGCCATCGCCGTGCAGCCGCAGGTGCTGCTCATGGACGAGCCGTGCTCAGCGCTCGACCCGATCTCGACGCTCGCCATCGAGGACCTCATCAACGAGCTCAAGAGCGACTTCACGATCGTCATCGTCACGCACAACATGCAGCAGGCAGCCCGCGTCTCCGACCGCACGGCCTTCTTCAACCTCAGGGCGACCGGCGAGCCCGGTCGACTCGTCGAGATCGACGACACGACGCGGATCTTCAACAACCCGTCGGAGCAGTCCACCGAGGACTACATCTCCGGCCGGTTCGGCTGATCGGGCGCGCTGCGCGAGGCACCCTGGCAGCGGGTTCAAGCGGGCGTATGCCGTCCGGCCGGGTGGGCGGTCAGCGGAAGATCGCGGTGACGTACCACGTCAGGACCGCGACCAGGCCGGCCCCGGGGAAGGTCAGGAACCATGCTCCGACGATGTTGCCGGCGACGCTCCAGCGCACGGCCGAGAGGCGCTTGGTCGCGCCGACGCCCATGATCGCCGAGGTGATCGTGTGCGTCGTCGAGATCGGGGCACCGAAGGCCAGGCCCGCGACGTAGAGGATCGAGGCTGCGGTCGTCTCGGCGGCGAAGCCCTGCGGGGGCGTGAGGTCGATGATGCGGCGACCCAGCGTGCGCATGATCCGCCACCCACCGGCATACGTGCCGGCTGAGATGACGAGAGCGGAGAGCACCAGCACCCAGATCGGGATCGACGGACCCGAGTGGTAGCCCGAGATGTTGAGCACCAGCACGACGACACCGGCTGTCTTGGCGGCGTCCTGCAGACCGTGGCCGAACGCCATGGCCGCAGCCGATGCGGTCTGCGCGAGGCGGAAGCCGCGGGTCACGCGGCTGGGGTTGGAGTGGCGGAAGCCCCAGAGGATGGCGAGCATGAAGAGGTAGCCGATGGTGAGCCCGAAGACCGGCGAGAGCACCATCGGGATGACGACCTTGGTCCAGATGACGTCCCACTTCACGACGACGCCGGCCGCCAGGGCCGCGCCGGCCAGTCCGCCGATGAGGGCGTGCGAGGACGAGGAGGGCAGCCCGAACCACCAGGTGATGAGGTTCCAGCCGGTGGCACCCACGAGCGCGGCCGCCACGAGCCACAGCCCATCGGCTCCGGTCGGTGTCTCGATGATCCCGGAGCCGATCGTCGCGGCGACCTTGCCACCGAAGAAGGCGCCGACGAGGTTGGCGATCGCCGCCATACCGAGGGCGACTCGCGGCGTCAGCGCGCGGGTCGAGACCGAGGTGGCGATGGCGTTGGCCGCGTCGTGGAAGCCGTTGGTGTAGTTGAAGCCCATCGCGAGCGTGACGACAGCGATGACCCCGAGCAGGGGGAGGGTCGGTTCCATCGGCGGGTCAGGACTCCTTGACCGCGATGCCCTCGACGAGGTGAGCCACCTTCTCGAACGCGTCCGCCGCGTCCTCGAACCCGTCCACGATGGCCTTGATCTTGATCAGCTCGACCGGGTCGGGTGAGTTGGTGAAGAGCTTGGCCACCTGCTTGCGGTGGAGCTCGTCGGCCTGGTTCTCGAGACGGTTGATCTCGATCCAGTAGCTCTTGAGGTCCTGCAGCGAGCGCAGCCGTGGCATCGCCTCGGCCGTCACCTCCGCCATCCGGCCGAGGATCTCGAACTGCTCCGCGAGGCCCTCGGGGATGTCGCCCACGTGGTAGAGCACGATGAGGTCGCCGGTCTCCTCGATGAGGTCCATGCAGTCGTCGAGGGAGGCGGCGAGGTTGTGGATGTCCTCGCGGTCGAACGGAGTGATGAACGAGCTGTTCACCTTGTTGATCAGCTCGTGCGTCGCCTCGTCGGCGGCGTGCTCGAGGTCCTTCAGCCGGTCGGCGACCATCTGACGCTTCGACGGGTCGACCTCCAGGAAGCGGGTCAGCTCACGCGTCGCTTCGACGAGCAGCTGGGCCTGCGCCGTGAAGAGCGTGAAGAAGCTCGTGTCCTGGGGTGTGAGGCGAAAACCCACGGGGTGCTCCGGTCGATCGAGGGCTGGGTCCGGGAAGATGCTACGGGTTCATTGACGTCCGGACGCAACCGAGCCGACATCTGCCGGTCACCGAGACACAACCGGATCCGCCAGAGATCCGGCGGCGAGCCCCGACCGGGCGGCCTCGCTAGAGCGATGTGCTGGCGCTCCCCTCGACGGGCAGGACGCCGAGCAGTGCATCGACCTCGGCCGGCGTGAAGTGTCGAGTCGTTGACGAGGCTGCCACCACGAGGTCACTGACGAGCTCGATCTCGTCGGCCAGGGCAACATCGAGCAAGTCTCCGGACCGCTCTTCCTCGGGCGTCATGGCCCCAATCTAGATCGCCGTGATGGGCGTCGTGGCCCTTAGCCACAAGCGAGACTCGGGGGTTCCGCGCCCAGGGGGTGCTGCGCCGCCCGACGGAGGCAACCGCCGGCCGCGGCTTGCACGCCAGCTGAGGCGTCGAGGCCCGCCGCGGCGGAAGTTGTGGCGTCGGGCCGGGAGCGCCTCTCGGCACTGGGCCGCTCGTAGCGGCTGAATTTGGGACCCGGGGCTACCGCGACCCGACGCGAGCAAAAGGATAAATCCTGCGGGGGAGGATCACCAAAGGTCTCGATGTGCAACCCCCGCGACAACCCCGGCTCAGTCGAGTGCGTCGGCCCGCCACAGTCGCGCGCCGGCCGAGAGGTCGTCGGCCATGACGAACATGTTGGCGGCCTGCTGTGCCGTCGCGCCGCCCGAGGAGATGTCGGCCCGGCCGGCGGAGACGACGCGACAGAAGGCCGCCGCCCGTTCGAGCGCCACGGCCAGGTCCCCTTCGAAGACGCCCCGCAGCACCTCGTCGATGACGCGGCCCATCTCCTCCGGCCCCGGGGGCTCGGCGGCGCCGGCGACGACATGGTTGGGGCCGGTGAAGCGGATTCCGGCGGCATACTCGCGGCTGGCCTCTTCGGGGGATCGCTGGACCCATTCCCGCAGGACGTAGAGACGCCACAGTGCTCCGGGGAGCGAGCGGGCGGGCCGCTGCGACCACAGCTCGGCCAGCGTCGACAGCCCGATGTCGTCCACGAGGGCGACGAGCTTCCTGGTGACGGCCGGGTCGGCAGCGGCCCGACCGGCGTGGACGAGAGCGAGCGCCGTCTCGTGGGCGACGTGGATCTGCTCAGTGGGGTCGTAGGCCGGCCCGTGGGCCTCGAGGGCAGACGGGCTGAAGAAGGCGGGCCGCCTGTGGTTGCGGTGCTCGCTCTCGCTCATCCCAGCAGGCTAGTCCCCCAGCCACATGTCACCCTGGCGCCGACCCGGGCGCTCGACCCGGGCGCCGACCCGGGCGCCAGGAGCAACCTTGGACACTCCGGTTGCACTGTGTCCATTGTTTGTCTAGGGTCCGTCAGGTCGGTCAAGAAAGCGCCGCCACATCTGTGATGGAGGACGCATGATCGCAATGACACGGGCCCTGCGCGACGCTCGCACCCGGGAGCTCATCGCCACGATCCGCACCAGCGCAAGCGAATTCGAGCGCTCCAGGGCACTCGAGGACGTCACGGGCATGCACCTCTCGCTGGCCCGCTCGCTGGCCCACCGCTACGTCGGCAAGGGCATCGACCGGGACGACCTCGAGCAGGTAGCCTTCCTGGCGCTGCTCAAGGCTGTCCAACGTTTCGACCTCGCGCAGCCCACGGAGTTCGGGGCCTACGCGACGCCGACGATCACGGGCGAGCTGCGTCGGCACTTCCGCGATCACGGCTGGCTGGTGCGCCCGCCGCGCAGCCTCCAGGAGCGTCGTCAGCTCGTCACCGACTCGCGTTCCCGGCTCGAGCAGAGCCTCGGCCACGAGCCGAGCCTGCACGAGATCGCGGCCGAGCTGGACCTGACGCTCGAGGCCGTCAAGGACGCGCAGGTGGCATCGACCAACTTGCGTCCGGCATCGATCGACGCGACGACGGCCGACGGCGGCCGCCCCGTGCTCGACCTCATCGACGGGCGGGCCGACGCGAGCGCCGACCCTGGCCTCGACGAGGGGATCATCGTGCGCACCGCGACTCCAGCGGCTGACCGCCCGCGACCGCGAGATCGTGGAGCTGCGCTTCGCGCGCGACATGACGCAGGCCGAGATCGCTGCGTCGCTGGGGTTGTCGGCGATGCAGGTCAGCCGCCTCCTGCGCCGCATCCTCCAGGAGCTGCGTGACCACCTCGAGCCGGCCGAGCTGCGGCCCGCGGAGACTCGTCAGGCAGAACCCATCTCGGCCTGACCGAGGCCGGCGGGCACCGCGGGCGTTGAGAAACCACAGCTTGGCGTCCGGGGCTCGACGCGCCGACGTGGGGCTCGGTGACGCCGCCCGTGCCGCGGTGTGATCACGAGACCAATGTCAGCCGTAAGTGATCCAAACGGGCCTCAGGTCGCGACAGTGGGGATGTGAGCACCTTCGCTGCCTCGAGGTCCGAACACTCGGACAGTGAGCTCCTGCGTCTCATCGCTGTGCAGGACGAGGATGCGCTGCGCTCCCTCTTCGAACGACACTCGCCCTGGCTGCTCCTCCGGCTCCAACGACGCTCCGGAGACCCAGGTCTGGTGGCGGAGGCCCTGCAGGACACCTTCGTCGCCGTGTGGGAGTCGGCGTCGAGCTTCCGTGCCGAGGGTGATGTTGGGGCGTGGTTGTGGGGCATCGCCATTCGGCGCCTCGTCACACGGTTGCGCGGTCGACCGGCTCCGACGCCCATGGGCGACGACGCACTTCACCGGCGGGTGCCGAGCGCCCGCAGCGCGGAGGACGAGCTGCTCCAAGGAGTCGAGCACGGTGACGTCGGCTCGGCCCTGCAGACCCTGTCGCCGGAGCTGCGCTCCGTGTTGCAGGCCGTCGTCATCGATGGGCTGTCGACGCGCGAGGCGGCAGGTCTGCTCGGCCTGCCGCAGGGCACGGTCAAGAGCCGCATCCGCGCGGCGAAGTCGCAGCTGCGCAAAGAACTTCTGCCCGAATGGAGGGCCTGACATGACGTGGCACGTGGGGCTCGACCTGATGCGCGCCTACGCCTCCGACGCACTGGGACATCCGGCGGCGGCGTCGGTGGAGGTCCATGTGACCTCATGTGCACAGTGTCGCGCGCTCGCCCGTGAGGTGGTGGCCGCCGAGCAGTCGTCGGAGACCCTCACCCAGGCGTGGTCCGCGATCCGCCTGGCCACGACCACACTTCCGCAGCCTCGCCTGGCGCGGTTGTTGCGGCGGCTCGGCGTGCCGGATTCCGACGTCGTTCTCATCGGTGGCTTCACTGGTCTGCCCGTCACCTGGGCGGTCTCCGTCGGCGCCGCCATCGTGTGTGCGGTCGTGGGAGTGGGCATCCAGGCCGAGCGCCAGGTCTTCTACTACCTGGCGGTGGCACCCCTCATCCCCGTACTGGCGGTGGCCGTGGCGTTCGACGCGCTGGACCCTCTCCGTGCAGTCAGCGTGCCGACGCCGGCGAGCAAGCTGCGGCTCGCCCTGCTCCGAGCAGCGGCGGCGTGCTCCGCCGCGGTTCCCGTGATGCTGGCGAGCGGGCTGATCATCCCGGGGCTGATCGAGGTCGCCCTGCGCTGGCTGATGCCGTCCGTCGCCCTGACGTTGGCGGCGCTGCTCCTCATCACCCGGTTCACCGCGTGGGTCTCGGCGCTCGCCGTCACCTCCGTGTGGCTCGTGGCCGTCAGCAGCGTCGCCTACAGCGGCGGCATCGCCGCCCTCACGTCGTCGGCAGCCCAGGCCTGCTTCGCCCTGGCCGCTGTCGCCACGGCGATCGCGCTCTTCGTGCGCACCGGTTCCACCACTCTCAGCGGAGGCTTCTGATGACCACCACGACCGCCGTCATGGATGGCGTCCGTCGTTCCTACGGCAGCACCGTGGCCCTGCACCCGACGGACCTCACCCTGGAGCGCGGTGTCGTCGGGCTGCTCGGGCCGAACGGCGCCGGCAAGTCGACGCTCTTGCGGATCCTCGCCACCGCGATGCCGCCGACGGCTGGTCGGGTCGTCGTGGCCGGCCACGAGGTCACCAGCTCCATGGCCGAGCGCACCGCCGCGCGGCGACGGATCGGCTACCTGCCGCAGGAGGTGCAGTTCCCGCGGCGCATGACCGCCTTCGGGTTCCTCGACTATGTCGCGGTGCTCAAGGAGTGGACCGAGACCGAGACACGCCATAGCGAAGTGCGGCGCGTCCTCGACCTCGTGCAGCTGGGGGCGGACCTGCGCAAGCAGGTGTCGGCGCTGTCGGGGGGGCAGCGCCGGCGCCTGGCGATCGCGCAAGCGCTCATGGGCAGCCCGGACCTCGTGATCCTCGACGAGCCCACGACGGGACTCGACCCGGAGCAGCGGACGGCTCTGCGGGGCATCCTCTCCGGCTTTGCGACGACGGGCACGGTCCTGCTGTCGACGCATCAGACCGAGGACGTCTCGGCCCTGTGCGATCGGGTCATCGTGCTCGACGCGGGGCGCGTCTCCTTCGACGGAACGGTGTCCGAGCTCATCGGCCTCGCCGACGGCCGGGTCCACGTCGCCGACGAGCCCAGTGAAGGGGCGCTCACGTCGTGGCGCACGGGCACCGGCGCGACCCGCTCCGTCGGAGGCACTCCAGCACGCGGGGCGCGGTCCGTCGATGCCTCGGTCGAGGACGCCTACCTCCTCCTGCGGGGCCACCGCGCCGAGCCATCCGGCTCGGGCGCGCTTCCCACTCCGTCCGACCCCCACCTGCCCCTGCCCACAGAAGGACGTGCGCGATGACCAGCCTCACCGGAGCCCGGCCCACAGCCGCGCCGCCGAGCGCCCTTCCCGCCCTGGCCCGGCAGGAGATCATCCGCTACCTCAGACACCCCGGCTTCTGGGTCGGGCTGGCCCTCATGGTGCTGGGCTGCGCGGCCACCTCGGCGCCCACGACGTCCACCTTCTACAGCATCTTGGCGGCAGCGGCCGGCCTCGGCCTCGCCGGCCTCGTCGTCATGGTGTCGCTCACCCGGAGCTCCGACCGCGCGGCGGAGGCCGCAGGCGCCGTGAGCGTGCCGCAGAGCACCCGGACCCTGGCCCTCGCCGCGTCGGCTGTCGTGCCCTTCACCGTCTCGCTCGCATGGTTCGCGTGGGCGTTTGTCAGCTTCCGCGTCCACCCGCCGACACCCAACGGTGTGCTGTTCGGCGGGATAGGTCTCGCCTGGGTGGCCGCTGTCATGATCGACCTCGGGGTCATCGCCGCTGTCGGCGGACCGATCCTTGGGCTCGTCATCGGGCGGTGGATCCCGTCCCGGGGTGCCGCCCCCGTCGCGGTCGTCCTCATCGTGCTCGTCACCATGGTCACCCAAGGGATCTTCGAGCCCTTGCGTCGGGGACGGCTCGTCATGCCGTGGACCCAGTTCGCCGGCGCGATCGGAGTCGAGGGCGACCCGGAGCGGATGGGGATCCTGCCGGGTTCCCCATACCTCTACGGCCTCTACCTCATCGGCCTCTGCGCCATCGGCATCGTCGCTGCGGTGCTGCGCGACCCGACGGCGCGAAGCCACCGACTCATGCAGCTCTTCGTCGCGCTGGTCGTCGTCAGCGCCATCGTCTCTGTCGTCGCGATGTTCACCGGCGTCCCCGACACGATGTTCAACCCCTTGCCGTCCAGCACTCCCTGAACGTCTACTCCGCCATGTTCCGGAGCGGCCTGCGCACTGCACCCTGGGTCTTCGTCGCCACAACCGGCGTGGTGGTCCTGTGCCTCATGGAGGTCGTCAGGAGGTGGCCTGGGCAGATGTGGCCGCTCCAGGGAATCGCCGTGGGCCTGGTCGCCTGCGCCGTGGCGTGGTGCCTCGACGAGCCACTCGCGGCAGTGGTGGACAGTGCCCCCCGCGGTCTCGCGTGGCGCACGGCCAGCCGGGCGCCCGGCGTCGTGACCATCCTCGGGGTGTGGGGCGTCGCAACCCTGTCGGCACGCGACGGACTCTTCGGCCATGCTCGGGAGGTCGCCCTCCAGGGCGTCGGGGCAGCCGCGGTCGCCGCTGCCGTCGTCGGCTGGCGGCGAGCCTGGGGCGAGCCCAGCCCCGGCCATCACTTCGGGATGGCGGCCGTGCCCGCCGTGACCGGCTGGGCCCTGTTGCGACCCCTCGAGAGCCGGATCCCCCTCTTCCCCTTCACAGAGGCTGGTGACTGGGCAGCCTCCCGCACCCTGTGGGTCTGGGTGCTCGTCATCGGTGTGCTGCTCGCCGGCACCGCTCTGGCGGCGCCGAGGTGGTGGCCACCCAGGGTGCGCAACGCCAGGGTGCGCGATGCCGCGCCTGGTGCAAGGTCGTGACCCAGACGCGCGCCACCTCGGCCGTGTCGCCGTCTCGGCCGCCCGCGAACCCGGAAGCGAAGCGACCAGCACCCCGCCCTCACGTCCGCGAGCTCGGCTGGGGTCCGCGCACAAAGACGCGCACCACGGCTGGGTGGGGTGCCATGTCAAGTGAGCCGAGACACCTGCGGCATACTGACACCGGAGTCACCTGGACTCCCATCCCCGGGCCTCTAGCTCAGTCGGTAGAGCATCGGACTTTTAATCCGCCGGTCGTCGGTTCGAGCCCGACGGGGCCCACCACGTCCACCTTCCCCGTATGCCGTGTGGCCCAGCGCCGCGGCAACGCTCAGTCCGTGGGGCCTGTCGTCCACCGCTCCTCGATGCGGCCCCAGCGCCAGAGTGCGACAGAGAGCAACCACGTCACGGCGAAGAGCCCGACGATCCAGAACCCGATGCTGGCGAGGTCCACGCCTCCGATCCAGGCGAGCGGACCGGTGGTGATCTCGAGCTTGTCGGTGAGGATCGAGATGAGCTGGATGACTCCGATGACGAGCGCAACGGCGACGGACAGGGACGTGACGGTGATGTTGTAGTAGAGCTTGCGCACCGGCTTGCTGAAGGCCCACCCGTAGGCGAAGTTCATGAACGACCCGTCGATCGAGTCGAGCAGCGACATGCCCGCGGCGAAGAGCACCGGAAGGGTGAGGACGGCATACCAGGGGAGGTTGGCGGCGGCGGCGCCGCCGGCGATGACGAGAAGGCCGACCTCGGTCACGGTGTCGAAGCCGAAGCCGAAGAGCACGCCCACGGGATACATGTGCCACGGCTTGCTGACGGCCCGGTTGACCCGCCCCAAAATGCGGTTGAGGAAGCCGCGCTTGTCGAGCTGCCGCTCGAGCTCGGCCTCGTCGTAGTCGCCCGAGCGCATCCGCCGGAAGACACCGAGGATGCCGATGAGCGCGCCGAGGTTGATGAGGCCGATGAGCACGAGGAAGAGTCCCGAGATCGAGGTCCCCCACACCGACGTGATCTGCTGGAGCTGCGAGCCGTCGTCGGCGAGCGCCCCCGCGAGCGCGCGGATGCCGAAGGCGAGCAGCATGACCATCGCGAAGACCACCGAGGAGTGCCCGAGGCTGAACCAGAAGCCGACGCTCATCGGCCGTTGGCCGTCGCTCATCAGCTTGCGGGTCGCGTTGTCGATCGCCGCGATGTGGTCGGCGTCGAAGGCGTGCCGCATGCCGAGGGTGTATGCCGTGACGCCGAGTCCCACGCCGAAGAGCTGGCCGGCGACGTGATACTCCTGCGGCGCGACGACGCCCACGAGCAGCCCCCAGCCGACGATGTGGAGGAGCAGCACGACGACGCTCATGCCGATGACGCTGCGCCGCTCGTCACGGGACAACCGTGAGAACAGCGACGAGCGTTCCCCGCCCGAGACCCCCAGATCGACCGCCACGGCCCCACGCTAGATGCGACACAGTCGCAACTGCAACCACGCGCGGCCCTGCCTCCTCCACTGCGCGGTGCCCCGATCCTCGTTCGGGCCTGCGGGATCGGCGAGTGGTCGACGTGGCATGCTCGCCGGACCGGACGAAGGGAGACGCCATGACCCACCACCTCGACGAGGTGCACCCATGAACGACGCGTTCGTCTACGACGCCGTCCGCACTCCCTTCGGTCGCTTCGGCGGCGCCCTCGCAACCACCCGGCCCGACGACCTGGCCGCACTGGTCGTCCGGGCCATCGTCGGGCGTGCACCCGGTCTGGCAGGCGACGGCGCGGCCGAGCACGTCGACGAGGTCGTCTTCGGCAACGCCAACGGGGCCGGTGAGGACAACCGCAACGTCGCGCGCATGGCGACCCTGCTCGCCGGTCTGCCCACGTCCATCCCCGGCACGACCGTCAACCGGCTCTGCGGCTCGAGCCTCGACGCGGCGATGATCGCCTCGCGGCAGATCGCCACCGGCGACGCCGACGTCGTCATCGTCGGCGGGGTGGAGTCGATGACGCGTGCACCCTGGGTGCTGCCCAAGACCGAGAAGCCCTACCCCGCAGGCGACCTCGCCCTCGCGTCGACCACTCTTGGCTGGCGGCTCGTCAACCCGGCGATGCCGGCCGAGTGGACCGTGTCGCTCGGCGAGGCCACCGAGCAGCTGCGGGAGCGCCACGACATCTCGCGCGAGCGCCAGGACGCCTTCGCGGCCCGCTCGCACCGCCTCGCCGACGCGGCGTGGAACGACGGCTTCTACGACGATCTCGTCACGCAGGTGCCCGGCAGCGACCTGACCCGCGACGAGTCGATCCGAGCAGACACGACGCCGGAGCGACTGGCCGGGCTGCGCACGTCGTTCCGCGCGGAGGGAGGCACCGTGACCGCGGGCAACGCCTCGCCCCTCAACGACGGCGCCTCGGCCGTGCTGCTCGGCAGCGCCTCGGCCGCCGACGAGCTCGGGCTGGCTCCGATCGTGCGCATCGCCGGCCGGGGCGCGAGTGCCCTGGACCCGCAGCTCTTCGGCTTCGCGCCGGTCGAAGCGGCCAACCGCGCCCTGGCCCGGGCGGGCATCACGTGGGGCGACGTCGCAACCGTCGAGCTCAACGAGGCCTTCGCCGCCCAGTCGCTCGCCTGCATCGACGCGTGGGAGATCGATCCGGAGATCGTCAACCGGCATGGCGGCGCCATCGCCATCGGCCACCCGCTCGGCGCCTCGGGCGGGCGCATCCTCGGGACCCTCGCGCGTAGCCTCCAGCGCAGCGGCGACCGATGGGGTGTCGCGTGCATCTGCATCGGCGTGGGCCAAGGCCTCGCCGTCGTGCTCGAGAACGTCAGTGCCTGAGGGAACCCGGCGCGGGCGCCAGAGGGCGGACCGGGCGGCGTGTCAGGGTAGGGAGGCGCCGCCGCACATGACGATCGTCTGACCCGTGACCATCGCACCGGTCGGCTCGAGGAGGAACCTCGTCAGTGCTGCGACCTCCGCGGGCTCGACGAGCCGGCCGAGTGGCGGCACGATCGGCGGCACCGAGGCGCGGTTCGGGTCGTCGAGCATCGCCGTGCGCGTCGGGCCCGGTGCGACGACGTTGACGGTGATCCGCCGCGGCGCGAGCTCGGCGGCCCATGCCCGGGCCATCGCTGCCAGCGCGGCCTTCGTGGCTGCGTACTGGCTCTTGCCCGGCACCCCCGTCATCGTGCGGCTGCCCACGAGCACGACTCTGCCTCCGTCGACCAGCGTGTCGACGAGTCCGCCCACGATGAGCTCGGCGCCGCGCACGTGCACGGCCCACATCCGCTCGCCGTGCTCGAGGCGCAGATCGCCGATGCCGGAGGAGTACTGCAGCCCGGCGGCGTGGACGATCGCGCCCACGCCGCCGGCCGTGGCCCCACGCACCGCCTGCACGGCCTCGCCGGCTGAGCTCACGTCGGCCAGGTCGCACGGCACCCACGTGGCTGCGTCCGGCAATGCGCCGCGAGAGCGGCTGAGACCGAGGACGTGCCACCCGGCACCGAGGAGGTCGTGGGCGATGGCGAGGCCGATGCCCGAGCTGGCCCCCGTGACGACCGCGGTGCGTGTTCCGCGGCCGTCAGGTGGGGGGAGGGCCAGCCCGGGCCGCGTCGTCCCTGTCAACGGGATGGGCTCCTGCGGAGACGGTCGACGACGTCAGCGGGAAGGTGCAGGTGCTTGATCGCCCGCCGGTGATAGGTGTAGGCGACGTGCAGGTCACCGTCCTGGCCGGGCAGCACCGAGGGGTAGGACAGCTCGCGGTTGAGCCCGTCGCGCGAGTTGTTGGACATGCAGTAGCCGTCACCCGTCTCGAGGTCCGCCTGCACCGGCCACGACCGCCCCTCGTCGGGGCTGAGACCGAGGGTCATCGGCGCTCGTGGTGCCCCCCAGAACGCGGTGCGCCGACCAGTCGCCTCCGCCACCTCGGGTGACGGCTCAGCCAGGACCGGGCCGTCGAGACCGTCGCGCACACCCTCGTCGTCGATCTCGTCGTAGAGCGAGACCCGTCTCTCGGTGGCGTCGAGCGCGGAGCTGCGGTTGAAGACGAGCGCGAGCTCTCCACCCCCGGTGGCAACAGCCTGGATGGACGAGTTGTTGTTGGGCAGCGTCGTGGGCGTGGCCTCGGACCACGTGAGGCCGTCATCGCTCGAGGTCGACTGCCAGATGTGGTCGGCCCACCGACTGCGGAAGCAGGCCCACAGCGAACCGTCCTGGCGCACAACGATGTTCATGTGCACGCAGCCGAGCGAGCCGGGCACGGTCGCCTCGGTCCACGTCGCCCCCGCGTCGTCGCTCCACCAGACACTCGACGTGTCCTCATTGCCGACCCACTTCTCGCCGGGCACCGTGACGCAGTTGAAGACGGGCAGCAGGATGCGGCCGCTGGCGAGCACGACGGGAGGCTGCCGCACGAAGACACCACCGGCGTCGGTCGCGGGGAGCAGCACCGTCGGGGACTCCCACGTGGCGCCACCGTCGCGCGACACGCGGCGGCGCACCTCTGACGTGTCCTGGTTGCCGGCGAGCTGAGCCGTGTAGAGCAGCCAGACGTCGCCCTCCGGTGCGGTGAAGAGGACCGGGTTCTGCTCCGACCGGGTCGGGTCGTCGCTGAGCGGCACCGGCGCGAGCCAGGTGTCGGAGCCAGCCGGCATACGGCTCAGGTAGGCGGTGATGTCGCTGAC
This sequence comes from uncultured Actinomycetota bacterium, assembly GCA_963816385.1. GTDB lineage: Bacteria > Actinomycetota > Actinomycetes > Actinomycetales > Dermatophilaceae > CAWFKL01. The sequence goes on along the minus strand of CAWFKL010000005.1, from coordinate 37,505 downwards.
GCCTTCCTGGGTGCCGCCGAACCACACGCAGGCGAGGTCGCCGCCAGGCAGCCACGCGAGGTTGGCCGCGTGGCACTGCACCGTCGGCGTGGGGAGGTATGCCGTGTGGCCGCCCCCGTCACGCGGGCGCAGGACGCCGTCGGTCGGGAGCACCTCGGCAGGAGCCCCGGAGACGCTCACGACTCACCCCGCGCCGCCTTGAGGTGGGCCGTCGCGGCCTGCTCGAGATGGATGAGGTCGGACGAGACGGTGGCCAGGGTGAAGCCCTGGCCGAGGCGCGTGGCGGCGACCTCTCCACTGGGCGTGTGGAACCCGGCCGCGATGCCCGCGGACTCGGCCGCGCGCAGCACCCGGGCGACGGCTGCCTCGAAGGCGTCATCGACGGCCGGGTCGCTGGACGTCGCGCCCCCGACGGCGATGCGCAGGTCGGACGGGCCGATGTAGAGGCCGTCGATGCCGGGTGTCCGAGCGATGGCCTCGACGTTCTCGAGTCCCTGTGGGGTCTCGATCATGGCCAGCACCACGGTCGCCTCGTTGGAGTCGGCAGGGTTGGGCCCGATCCGCAGCTGCGAACGCATGGGTCCGTACGAGCGGATGCCCTGGGGCGGGTACTTCGCAAACGACACTGCACGAGCAGCGTCCTCGGCAGTGTTGACGAGCGGCACGATGATGCCCGCCGCCCCGGAGTCGAGCGCCTGGCCGATGAGGAAGGCGTCGTTCGCACCGACGCGGACCATGCCGACCGACTCGCCGCCGGCGTCGATGGCCGTCATGCCGGCGAGGATGCCCTTGTAGTCGAGCAGCCCGTGCTGGGCATCGAAGCAGACGTAGTCGTAGCCGAGTCGTGCCAGGCGCTCGGTCGAGGCGGGCGAGTCGATGATGACCCAGTAGCCGACGATCGTCTCGCGTGCCCGAAGACGACGGCCGTAGTCGAGCACGCGCGCGCGACTGCGCTCCATGGCGGTGCCCCCCTCAGCGCTCATCGGTTGTACCCCGGCATGGACCCGGCGAGGGCCAGGCCAGCCTCGTCGCATGCGGCGATGACGTCGTCGGTGAGCGGACCGGCTTGTGCAGCAGTGATGTTGGCCTCCAGCTGATGTGGTTTGGATCCCCCGAGCAGCACCGCCGACACGACCGGCTTGCTCAGCAGCCAGCGCAGCGACAGCTCGGGGAGGGTGATGTCGGCCTCCGAGGCGATGGCGCCGAGCGTCTCGATGACCGCGAACGTCTCGGGGTTCCAGTAGCGGTCCTTGTACATCGTCGCCAGGGCCGACGAGCCGAAGCGACCCTCAGCCGGGGACTCCGAGAAGGAGTGGCGTCCCGTGAGCAGGCCGCCGCCGAGCGGGTTGTAGACGATCGTCGCGAGACCCTTCGTCGTCGCGAACTCGACGTACTCGGCCTCGATGCGGCGGGCGACGAGGTTGTAGAGCTGCTGGGCGAGAATCGGTCGGGGTGCGCCCAGGGCGTCGCATGCGGCGAAGACGTCACCGATCTGCCAGGCGGAGAAGTTCGAGACTCCGATGGCGCGGACCTTGCCCTCCTGGACGAACTCGCCCAGCGCAGAGACGGTCTCGTCGATCGGCACCGAGCGGTCAGGCTGGTGCAGATAGTAGACATCGACGTGGTCGGTGCGCAGGCGGCGCAGACTCGCCTCGAGGGACGAGCGGAGCCCCCGGGCCGAGAGCAGCGGCGCGTCCCCGGCATCACCGGGGTAGATGCCCGCCTTGGTCGCGATCGTCGCCGCGTCACGCCGGCCGTCGAGGATCTCGCCGAGGATCTCCTCGCTGCGCCCGGCGGCATACCCGTTGGCGGTGTCGAGGGAGGTGATGCCCGCGTCCAGCGCGGCGTCGACCATCGCACGCGCGGTGCGGATGTCGACGGTGTCGCCGAACGTCATCGTGCCGAGCACGAGCCGCGACAGTGGCGGGTCGAGCCCGGGGAGCTCGGTGGTCGCAAGGGCGGTGGAGGGGCGGGTCACGAGGCAGCCTTCTCGGTCTCGGCCGTGCGGGAGGCCGCGATGTGTCGGATGAGGTGTCGCGGCTTGATGCCGGTCATCAGGCCCGGCTCCAGTGCCGAGCGGCGCAGTCGCTGCGTGTACTCCTCCTGCGGGCGCGAGAGGAGGTCGTCGGTCCGGCCGCTCTCGACGATCCTGCCGGCGCGCATGACGACGGTGTCCTGGGAGATCGCCCGCACCACGCCGAGGTTGTGCGAGATGAAGAGGTAGGTCAGCCCGGTGTCGGCCTGGATGTCGGCGAGCAGCTCGAGCACCTGGGCCTGGACCGACACGTCGAGGGCGCTCGTCGCCTCGTCGCAGACGAGAAGCTCGGGCTCGGATGCCAGGGCGCGGGCGATGCCGATGCGCTGGCGTTGGCCGCCGGAGAACTCCGGTGGCTTGCGACCGAGGGCCGTCTTGGGCAGGCCGACGCGGTCGATCAGCTCGGCGGCCCTCTCGCGCTGGATCTTTCGTGACTTCTCACCGCGCACCGCGATCGGCTCCGCCACGATCTGCTGAGCGGTCAGGTGGGGGTCGAGGGAGCCGTAGGGGTCCTGGAACACCATCTGCACGCGGTGGCGCATCGGGCGCAGCTGCCGCTCGGTCAGCGTTGCCAGATCGGTGCCGTCGAGGTCGACGGTGCCGGACGTCGGCTTGAGCAGACGGACGAGCGCCTTGGCGATCGTCGACTTGCCACAGCCCGACTCGCCGACGATGGCGAGTGTGCCGCCGCGGGGGACGCTGAACGAGACGTCGTCGACGGCGCGGAAGACGTCGCCACCCGTCTTGTACTCGACGACGAGGTTGGACACGGTGAGCAGGTTGTCAGCCATGGGTCGCCTCCCTGAGGCGGTCGGTGCCCCCGGGAGTCGCGCCCGGGCTCGGGTCAGGTCGTGGGTCAGGCGTGGCGGCGTCCGCCGCGGCCTCGGCGGCGACCGCCGGGTCCTCCCACGGTCCGAGCTCGGGGATCGCCCCGAGCAGCTTCTGCGTGTAGGGGTGCTGCGGGTGGTCGACGACGTCGGTCACGGGGCCGCTCTCGACGAAGACACCCGACTTCATGACGTGGATGCGGTCGCTCATGAGGCGCGCGACCCCGAGGTCGTGCGTGATCAGCAGCAGGGCGATGCCGGTCTGCTCCTGGAGCTCGAGGAGCAGGTCGAGGATCCCGGCCTGCACGGTGACGTCGAGCGCGCTCGTCGGCTCGTCGGCCACGATGAGGTCGGCGTCGGTCGACACCGCCATCGCGATGAGCACCCGCTGGAGCATGCCGCCGGACAGCTGGTGCGGGTAGGCGTCGAACTGCTTGGCGGGGTCGCGCATGTGGACCTGCTCCATGAGCGACAGCGCGCGCTGCTTGGCCTCGGCCTTGCTCAGCTTGGGGTACCTGATGCGCACGGCCTCCGTCATCTGACGACCGATGGTGCGGATCGGGTTGAGGGCCGTCATCGGGTCCTGCGGGATGAGCGCGACGACCCGTCCACGGAGCTGGTTGATGACCTTGCGGTCGCCCGTCACGTCCTGTCCGCCGATGCGGGCCTCGCCGGAGATGACGGCGAGGTCGTCGGGCAACAGGCGCAGCAGGGCCATCGCCGTCGTCGACTTGCCGGAGCCCGACTCACCGATGATGGTCACCGTCTCGCCCTTGTCGATGTGGAAGCTGACGCCGTCGACGGCTCGGATGACGTCATCGGTCGTCATCAGCTCGACCTGCAGGTCCTTGACCTCGAGCACGCTCATGCCTGGTCTCCCTTCGCGCGGCGCACGCGGTCGCGCAGGCCGTCACCGACGAGGTTGACCCCGACGACGAGCAGGGCGATGGCGACACCCGGCACCGTGACGAGCCACGGCTTGCCCGTGACGAAGAGCTCCCGGCCGTCGGAGATGATGCCGCCCCATGTCGGGTAGGGCCGTTGGACGCCGGCGCCGAGGAACGACAGGGCGCTCTCCAGCAGCACGGCCTGGGCGAGCAACAGGAGCACGACGACGAGCACCTGCTGGAGGATGTTGGGGACGACGTGCTTGCGCAGGATCGAGAACTTGGGCAGACCGAGCACTCTGGCCGCGGCCACATACGGCTTCTCGCGCTCGACGAGCACGAGGGCCCGGGTGATGCGGGCGGGTTCGGGCCACTGGGCGAAGGCGATGACGAGCGTGATGACCGGGATGGACGGCCCGAAGAGGGCTACGACGAGCAGCAGCATGAGGAGCAGCGGCAGCGCCATCTGTGCTTCGAGGAGTCGAGAGATGATCGTGTCGACCCAGCCGCCGAAGTAGCCGGCGGCGGCTCCCGCGACGATGCCGACGAGCCCGGAGACGAAGATCGCCAACATGCCGATGACGAGCGAGGTCTGACCACCGTGCAGGATGCGCGAGAGCAGGTCACGGCCGTTGGGATCGGTGCCGAGAAGGTGGCCCGCGCTGAACGGCGGAAGCGATGACTCGCTGAGCGCGCCGACGATGGGATCCGGCAGGGGAAGGACCCGGGCCAGCACCACGGGGATGATGACGACGCCCGCGCAGATCGCGCCGACCCAGATCTTGATGGTGCTGTAGCGGGCCCGTCGGGCCGCCGCCGAGCGGCGTAGCAGCACCTTGTTGACGGCGGAGTCGCGGCCGAGGATCGAGCCGGGGACCTCGCTGAGGTTCGGGACCTGCGGGTGGCCGGGCAGGTTCGTCGAGGTGGTCATGCGCTGGCCTCTCCGAGACGGACCCGCGGGTCCATGAACGGGTAGAGGAGATCGACGAGCAGCTGGACGAAGAGCGCCAACAGCACGGTGACGAGGACCGTCGCCTGGATGAGCGGGAAGTCGCGCTGCTTGAGCGCGTTGACGACGAGCTCGCCGACCCCCGGCCAGTTGAAGACGACCTCGATGATGACGACCCCGTTGAGCATCGCCGCGAAGCGGGTGCCGAGCGCTGTCACGACCGGCAGGGCCGCATTCCCGAAGGCGTAGCGCCAGGTCAGAGCCCGCTCGGACACTCCGCGCGACCGCGCCACGGTGAGGTAGGGCGACGCGAGGTTGACGACCATCTCACGCCGCACGAGGCGCGAGATGAGTGCGATCTGCAGGATCGCGATCGTCACCGTGGGCAGCACGACCGAGGCGACCGAGTTGAAGCCGGAGGGCGCGAACCACCTGAGGTTGACCGCGAAGAGGATGAGCAGGACGAAACCGATCCAGAAGTCCGGCATCGACTGGCCGGCGATGGTGCCGATGTTGGCACCGAGCTCGCGACCCGTGTTGTTGCGCCGGGCCATCCACACCCCCAGCGGGATCGCGACGATCGAGGTGAGGATGATCGCAAGCACCGCCAGGGTGATCGTGTAGGGCAGGCGTTCCAGGACGACGGCGAGCGCGGGGCGCTTGAAGAAGAACGACGTGCCGACGTCGCCCTGGAACAGATGCTGCAGGAACGTCCAGAACTGGACCGGGATCGGCTGGTCGAGCCCGAACTGTTGACGGATGGCCTCGAGCTGCTGAGAGCTCGGGTTCGGCGGCGCGTAGTTGGCAGCGGGGTCGCCCGGCGCCATGCGGAGCAGGACGAACACCGTTCCCACGGCCAGGAATGCCGTCAGGATCGTCTGACCGATCCGTTTCAGGACGTACGTGAGCATGGAACCACCTTGGTCTGATCGGCTGTGAGTCAGCCGGAGACGGTCACGACGGCGAGGTCGTAGGAGTTCGTCGCCCGGAGGTTGAGGTTCTGGACCCGCTTGCGCTTGGCGAGGACGTTGTTCGGCGTCCAGGCCCACACTGCCGGCCACTCCGCCCAGATCTTCTCCTGCGCCTGCTTGAGCAGGTCGTTGCGCTTGGCCTCGTCGGACTCGGCGGCGGCCTGGTCGAGCAGCGCGGTGATCTCGGGGACGACGAACCCGTGGTAGGTGTCGCGCGTCTTCTCCTTCTCGGCCGTTCCGCCGTACTGGCCCTGCAGGTTCGTCAGCGCGAGACCGGTCTGGTTGCCGTAGCCGTTGGCGAGGATGTCCCAGTCGCCGGCTTCGCCGCGACGCCAGGCGTTGATCTCGCCGCCCTTGGGGATCATCTTCAGCTCGGCGGTGACGCCCACCGCGGCGAACATCTGCGACACAGCCTCGAGCACGCGCGACGCACCGGCGAACTCCGAGTCCTCCCAGATGATGCGCACCTTGAGTCCGGCGGCGCCGTTGTCGGCGAGCATCTGCTTGGCCTTGGCGGCGTCGTAGACGTACTCCCCCGTCTTGGCGAAGCCGGCCAGGGTGGTGGGCACGACTCCCTCGGCCGAGGTGACCTGGCCGTTCATGAGGGCCTTGATGAGCGACTCGTGGTCGACCGCGTAGGTGAGCGCCTCGCGCACCTTCGGGTTGGCGATCGGGCTGCCCTCGGGCTTGCGGAAGTTGTAGAAGAGGTGGATGAGGCGCGTGCCGGGCGTCTCGATGACGTCGATGTCGGCGTTCGTCTTGAGCGAGGTGGCGGACTCGGGCGTGATCGTGTCGATGACGTCGGTCTGACCCGAGGTGATCGCGATGACGCGTGCGCCCTCCTCCTCCTGGTAGCTGACGTTGACCTCGTCGAGCTTGGCCAACGTGCCCCAGTAGTTGGCATTGCGCACGAGGCGGTACGTGCCGGTGCCGGAGTCGGCGCTCGCGATGGTGAAGGGCCCGGTGCCGAGGCCGGTGCCGAGCTCCTCGGCCTTGTTGTCGGCGGCCGGCGTGATGAGGATGTTTGACATCAGCGAGTTGAGCGAGACGACGGGGTTCTTCGTCGTCAGGGTGAAGGTCGTGTCGTCGACCTTGGTGAAGGTCGGCTGCTCGGGGAACTGCGAGGCGACGTAACCGGCCTTGACCTCGAAGTAGAGCTTGAGGGCGGTCTCGACGTCCTCGACCGTGACCTTCGACTTGTCGGAGTAGTGGATGTCCTTGCGGAGCTTGACGGTCCACTCGGTCGGCTTCGTCTGCTCGAACGACTCGGCGAGGACCAGCTCGGGAGTGAGCTTGTCGCCGATCTTCGTCAGCGCCTCGCGCACGGCACGCTGCACGGTCACAGCGGCGTCGTACTGGTTCAGCTTGTTGTCGAGGCTGACCAGGTTGCGGTTGAGCACGATGCTCATCGTGCCTCCGGCCGCTGTGGCGCCACCGGTGGAGGTGCTCTCTGCGGTCTTGGGCCCGGCGCAGCTGGCGAGCACGGGCGCGAAGAGCAGACCCGCGCCGGCCAAGGAGCCGAACTTGAGGATGGAACGGCGCGAGTGCTCCCGCGCCAGTTGGTCAGACGGGGAAACGCGGGATGGCGTTTGCTGGGGCATCGGGGACTCCTCGTTGAGCGTGGCCTCTACCTCGACTGCGCATCGTGCGCGTTCGGGTGAGCCATACGTTCGCACCATTGCGCGGATTGCGCAATACCTGTAGCGTTTTTTGTGAAGGAACGCCCGACCGGATGCCGCTGAGGCCCTCAGAGGCCCGCGCCAGTCACGTTCCGAGTCCGATCTGGCAAGGATGCCTACTGCCTTGCTGGACAGGTGTTTACCCAACCCGAACAGGCGAGGAGTGGTAGTGAGCCCCATGCAGCTGGCGATCGTCGCCGACGATCTCAGCGGCGCCGCTGAGTGCGCCGCCCACGCTCTTCTGCGCGTTTCGCGCAGTTCTGTGGTGCTGCACGGCCGGCCCGACCCCGCCGACCAGATCGTCACCCTCGACACCGACACCCGTGGGCGGGACGCCGACGAGGCATCCGACCGACTCCGGGCAGCTGCCGCCCTGGTGCGCTCGGCCCCGGTTGTCGTCAAGAAGGTCGACTCCCTGCTGCGCGGCAACCTCGCATGCGAGATCGCTTCTCTCGCAGAGGAGCTCGGCCGGATGCCGGTGGTCGCAGTGGCCAATCCCGCCCTGCGGCGCACCGTGCGCGGCGGCATCCTGCACATCGGCGACACACCGCTGCACGCGACGGAGCTCTGGGGTGTCGAGAGGAGCGACCCGCCGCCCTCTGTGGTGGACGCCCTGGCGCCGCTGCCCGCGGTGGTGATCGCACAGTCAGTGGTTGCTGAGGGTGTCGACGCGGTCGCAGCAGCGCTCAGCGACGCGGCTCGGGCCGGCGCCGTGCCGGTGTGCGACTCGTTGACCGAGCACGACCTGTCAACCATCCACGCCGCGACGCTGTCGCTGACCCACGAGACCCTGCTCGTCGGCTCGGGAGCCCTCGTCGACGTCGCCGTGCGCGCCCTGGCGCTCGAGCCAGTGCTCCCACCCGCACCCGCCGTCGGGCCCGAGTCCGGACTCCTGCTCGAGCCAGGCCTGCAGCCCCGCTCCGTCAACCGGGGCGCGCCAGTGACGCCGCGCGTCACGTCGCTGCTCATGGTGCTGGGCACCAGGGCGCCATCCACGTCCGCCCAGCTGGCTCGGGTCTCCGAGCGCGCGGACCACGTCGAGGTCATTGCGCCGGCAGACCTGCTGACCGACCTCGCGGGAGTGACGGCCCGCCTCGCCACCGCCGTGTCGACGATCCGCGAGGCATGCCTGGTCGTCATGACGATCGACCCCGCGGCCGTGGTCGACGCCTCCACGTCGGTCCGCCTGGTCGCAGCCCTCGCTGAGGTCGCCGCCGCCGTCGTCGACCGCTTCGGCGGGGTCTTCCTCTCCGGCGGCGAGACCGCACGGGCAGTGCTCGATCGGCTCGGCGTCCAGACGCTCAGCGTCGTGGCCGAGCTCGACACCGGCACGGTGGTCAGCCACCGCGACGGTGGCGCGGTCGTCGTCACCCGACCGGGCAGCTTCGGCGGACCCGACTCCCTGCTCCACGTCGCCGAGCGGCTGCTCGACAGCCGCGCCATGCCCCCGTTCCACCGAGGCGGCCACCACCGCCCAGCCACCACAGCACGTCACCCCCAAGGAGAACCGATGAGCACCGCCCTTCCCCGCATCGCCGTGACCATGGGAGACGGTGCCGGCATCGGCCCGGAGATCATCGTCAAGGCCCTCGCCGACCCTCATGTCGCGACGATGGCTCGCACCGTCGTCGTCGGGGACGCCCTGCGGCTCAAGCAGGCGGCCGCCATCATCGGCAGCGCCGTCGACATCGTCACCGTGACGGACGTCGAGGAGGCCCAGGAGGTGCCGGGCAGGATCAACGTCATCGACCTCGGCCTGCTGCCCGAGGACCTCCCCTTCGGCCAGCTCTCGCCCATCGCCGGCGACGCGGCCTACCACTACATCCGCGTCGCGTCCGAGCTCGCCATGGCCGGCAAGGTGCAGGCCATCTGCACCGCTCCGCTCAACAAGGAGGCGCTACACGCCGGCGGTCACCTCTTTCCGGGCCACACCGAGCTGCTCGCCCACCTCACCGGCACCCCCGAGGTGTCGATGATGCTCTCGACCGAGAAGGTCAAGGTCATCCACGTGACCACCCACATCGGCCTCATCGACGCGGTCGCGCGCATCGAGCCGGGCCTCGTGGAGCGGGTCATCCGCCGCGGCCACCGGGCGCTCGTCGACGCGGGCAACCCCGCCCCCAAGATCGGCGTCTGCGGCATCAACCCCCATGCCGGTGAGAACGGACTCTTCGGCTACGGGGAGGAGGAGTCGAAGATCAACCCCGGGATCGAGGCGGCCCGCGCAGATGGCATCGACGTGCACGGTGCGCTCCCGGCCGACACCCTCTTCTTCCTCGCCGGACGCGGTGACTACGACCTCGTCGTCGCGATGTACCACGACCAGGGACACGGGCCCGTCAAGGTGCTCGGCCTCGAGGCGGGCGTCAACGTCACGATCGGCCTGCCCGTCATCCGCACCTCGGTCGACCACGGCACCGCCTTCGACATCGCCGGCACGGGCATCGCCGACCACCGCTCGATGATCGAGGCTCTGCGTCTCGGCGCGGAGATGGCGCCGCGACCCACCCACGCCTAGGGTGCCCAACGTGGCCAAGCACAGCGCCCAAGCGCGCCGAGGCGAGATCGTGCGGCTGGCGACGACGACCGGGCTCGCCAGCGTCGAACAGCTGAGCGACGAGCTCGGCGTCACCGCGTCGACCATCCGGCGCGACCTCGCCAAGCTCACCGCGCAGGGCAAGCTGGCGCGCACCTACGGCGGCGTCATGAGCCTGGCCCACCATCCGGAGGCCTCGCTGCGCCAGCGTCTGGGTGAGGCCCACGTCGCCAAGTGGGACATCGCCCGCTGGGCTGCTTCGCAGATCGAGCCCGGCGAGACCGTGCTGCTCGATGCCGGCTCGACGATGGGCGCGCTGGCCGAGGCGATCACAACCACACCGGAGCTGATCGAGCTCACCGTCGTCACCGCCAGCATCAGCGCGATGAGCACCCTGAGCGACAGCGCCGGCATCGACGTCATCGCCCTCGGAGGACGGCTGCGACCGCTGAGCCAGGCCTTCGTCGGCCCCCTCGCCGAGGCGTCGGTGCAGCGGCTGTCCTTCGACCGGGCCTTCATGGGCGCCGACAGCGTGCATGCCGACCGGGGCATCTGCGAGGCAGACCTGGAGCAGACCCGGCTCAAGGAGCTCATGATGAGCCGCGCCGACCACACCTACGTCCTCGCCCACGCCGACAAGCTCGGTCAGTCCCCCTTCCACGCGTGGGCCGTCATGCCGCGGAGGTGGACCCTCGTCACAGACGACTCCGCCGATCCCTCTGTGTTGCAAGGATTTCGGGACAACGGCATCGAGGTTGTCATCGCTCCGCGCGGCTGAGACGAGCTCCGCGGCGCAGCGGCACCACACGTCGACCGAGCGTGGGCCGCTGCGGCGGGCGCACGGCATACGCCATCCGTCTGTGGGGCTCAGTCCTCGACGACGGTCGTCATCACCCAGTCGTGCACCTCCGGCATGTCCTCGAGGTGCTCGACGATGTAGTGCTCGTGCTTCGTGAGCTGCGCCTCGCACCACGCCTTGACCTCACTCGACCCGCGCACCTGGCGACCCGCGTTGTTGATCGCGTCCATGACGAGGTGGTAGCGGTCGGCGCCGTTGCGCACGACCATGTCGAAGGGCGTCGTCGTCGTGCCCTCCTCGCTGAAGCCGCGCACGTGGAAGCGATCGGCGTCGGGGCGGCCGTGGAGGAGCTGGTGGATCGCCCCGTGGTAGCCGTGGAAGGCGAAGACGACATCGACGTGGTTGGTGAAGAGCTCCCCGAAGCGCACGTCGTCCATGCCGTGCGGGTGGCTGCGCACCCGGGGCAGCGTCATGAGGTCGACGACGTTGACGACGCGGAAGCGCAGCTGCGGCAACCTCTCCTTGAGGATCTGAGCAGCCGCGACGACCTCCATCGTCACGACGTCGCCCGCACAGGCGAGCACGACGTCGGGGTCGCGGTCTCCGTCGTCGTTGCCCGCCCAGTCCCACGTGCCGGCCCCGGCAGCGCAGTGGGCGATCGCCTCGTCCATCGTCAGCCACTGCGGCTGGGGCTGCTTGTCGATGACGATGAGGTTGACGTAGTTCCTCGACCGGAAGCAGTGATCCGCAACGGTGAGAAGGCAGTTGGCGTCCGGTGGGAGGTAGACACGGGCGACGTCGCCCCGCGCGTTGAGCACCGTCTGGATGAGGCCCGGTCCCTGGTGCGAGAAGCCGTTGTGGTCGTTGCGCCAGGCGGTCGACGTGAGCAGGATGTTGAGGCTCGGCACGTCGGCGCGCCAGTCGAGGCGGTTGGCCTCCTGCAGCCACTTGCTGTGCTGCACGGTCATCGACGCGCTGACCATGGCGAACGCCTCGTAGGTGGCAAAGAGCCCGTGCCGGCCCGTCAGGGTGTAGCCCTCGAGCCACCCGTGACAGCTGTGCTCGGAGAGCACCTCCATGACCCGTCCGTCGTGGGAGAGCTTGACGTCAGCGGGCTCGACCCGCTCGGCCGTCATCCGGTCGGAGACGTCGAAGACGGCGCCGACCCGGTTGCTGTTGGTCTCGTCGGGGCTGAAGAGCCGGAAGGAGTGCGGGTTGCGCACGTAGAGCTCTCGCATCAGCTCTCCGATCGCCCGGGTCGACTCCTCGCGCACGGCCGCGGGCGCGGGCACGTCGCGGGCGAAGTCGCGGAAGTCGGGCAGGTCGAGATCACCCACCCCCGACCCGCCGTTGGCGTGCGGTGAGGCACTCATCCGCAGGTCCCCGTCGGGGTTCGCGCTGCGCACGATCGCCGTCGGCGCGCCGGTCTCGTCGAAGAGCTCCTCGGGGCGGTAGGACTTCAGCCACGCGCTGAGCACGGCGAGGTGCTCGTCGTTGCCCTTGACGCCCGAGAGTGGCACCTGGTGCGAGCGCCACGTGCCCGTGACCGCGATGCCGTCGACCAGCTCGGGGCCCGTCCACCCCTTGGGTGAGCGCAGCACGATGAGCGGCCAGCGCGGACGGGTGCCGTCCCAGTCGCCGCCGCGCGCCGCCGCCTGGATCGGCCTTGATGCGGCCGTATGCCGTCGCGAGCGTCCCCGCGAAGCGTTCGTGCATGCCGGGCAGGTCACCGCCCTCGACCTCGAACACCTCGTAGCCGTGTCCCTCGAGCAGGCTGCGCACCTCAGCCGGGTCCTTGCGCCCCAGCACCGTCGGCCCGGCGATCTTGTGGCCGTTGAGGTGCAGGATCGGCAGCACGGCGCCGTCGCGCGTCGGGTTGAGGAAGGAGATCCCCTTCCACGACCCCTCGAGCGGCCCGGTCTCGGCCTCGCCGTCGCCGACGACGGCGAGCGCGAGCAGGTCGGGGTTGTCCATCACCGCACCGAAGGCGTGCACGAGCACGTAGCCGAGCTCACCACCCTCGTGGATCGAGCCGGGCGTCGTGACGGAGACGTGGCTCGGGATGCCGCCGGGCGCGGAGAACTGGCGGAAGAGCCGCTTGACGCCCGCCTCGTCGAGGGACACGTCGGGATAGATCTCGCTGTAGGTCCCCTCGAGGTATCCGGCGGCGACGAGCGCCGGGCCGCCGTGTCCGGGGCCGGTGAGGTAGATCGTCTCCTGACCGGTGTGCCGGATGACCCTCGACAGGTGCGTGTAGATGAAGGACAGGCCTGGGCTCGTGCCCCAGTGCCCGAGCAACCGGGGCTTGATGTCGTCGGAGGTGAGGGGCCGACGGAGGAGGGGGTTGTCCTTCAGATAGATCTGACCGACCGTCAGGTAGTTGTTGGCCCGCCACCAGGCGTCCATGGCGGCGATCTCGGCCGCCGTCGCGGTGGGGACGACGGGAACCACGGGGACGGAGGGCCGTGCAGTCGTGCTCATCTCGGGTGACACCTCTCGCTGGTCATCGGCGTTGCCCCGAGCCTCACGGACCCGCGCCCCGCAGACAACCCCTCCGCCCGGCCCGCCGGTGAGTCCTGGCGGACAGACCAGTGGGCCGGCCCCCGAAGGGACCGGCCCACCTCGCCGGGAGTGACCGCCGATTCAGCGGTTGAAGGCGTCCTTGACGTCGTCGCCCGCATCCTTGAGCTGCTCTCCCCGCTGCTTGAGGTCAGCCTGGGCCTGATCTCGCTCGCCCTCGGCCTCGAGTCGCTCGTTGTCGGTCGACTTACCGGCTGCTTCTTTGGCCTTGCCCTTGAGGTCTTCTCCGGCGTTCTTGGCCTTGTCAGTGAGTCCCATTGTCGGGTTCCTTTCCCTCGATCGGATATGTCCCACCTACCCGCTATCCCGGATCCTCAACACCACAGTCCACCACGGTGTCCAGGGTATGGCGGTGTCCGCAGGGCAGGCGGACGTGCCGATTGACGGTGCCTCTTGCGACACTGGTGCTGTGTCGACCCCCCAGAGCCCCTCCCCCCAGGTGGTCCCGTCCGGTGGTCCGCGGGCCCAGCAGACGCGCGACCTGAGTCGCTTCGCCTACCTCTCGATCGTCGCCGCGATCGTCACGATCACCCTCAAGGTCATCGCGTGGCGCGTCACGGGCTCGGTCGGTCTGCTCTCCGACGCGGCCGAGTCGGTCGTCAACCTCGTCGCGGCGATCGCCGTGCTCGTGGCCCTGAAGGTCGCGGCGATGCCGGCCGACAAGAACCACCACTACGGCCACACCAAGGCGGAGTACCTCTCGGCCGCCATCGAGGGGATGATGATCTTCGTCGCCGCCCTCGTCATCATGTACACCGCGGTCGAGCGCTTCCTCAACCCCCGCGCCATCGAGAACGTCGGCATCGGTCTCGCGATCTCCGTCGTCGCCTCCCTCGTCAACGGCGGGGTCGCCATCGTGCTACTGCGTGCGGGTCGCCGCTACAGGTCGCTGACGTTGACCGCCGACGGCAAGCACCTCATGACCGACGTGTGGACCTCGGCCGGCGTGGTCGTCGGCGTGCTCGTCGTGGCCCTGACGGGCATCGAGCGGCTCGACCCGGTCGTCGCCTTCCTCGTGGGCCTCAACATCGTGTGGACGGGCTGGAAGCTCATCCGCGAGTCGACAGCGGGGCTGATGGACATCTCGATGTCCAAGGAGGACAACCGCGCGATCGCCGACATCCTCGCCGGCTTCGTCACCCGCGAGGTGCACTTCCACGCCCTGCGCACCCGCGAGTCGGGCCACCACCGCTTCGCCGAGGTGCACGTGCTCGTGCCCGGGGCGTGGACCGTGCAGCAAGGGCACGACCTCGTCGAGGAGGTCGAGGCGGCGGTCCACGAGGGCTTCGGCGAGATCGCCCTGACGTGCCACCTCGAGCCGTCGGAGGACCCCCGCGCCTACGGCGACTACGCGGCGGAGTTCCCCGTGCCGACGCACGAGGACATCGTGGCCGCGCACGAGACCACGACCGGTGCGGGGCCTGAGCGATCGTGAGCCCCGCGCACGTCGTCGTTGCCTCGCCCATCGGCGAGCTGACCGTCGTCGCCGTCGACGGCGCGATCACCCACGTGCTCATGGACGCCGCGAAGTACCGCCCCGACGACCCCGACGTGCTGGGCGAGCCGGGTGACCCGCGAGCGGAGCCCTTCGCCGGCGCAGCGAGGCAGCTCGAGGCCTACTTCGCGGGCACGCTGCGGGAGTTCGACCTGCCGCTCGCGCCACGCGGTGACGACTTCCACCAGCGCGTCTGGGCCCTGCTGCGCGAGATCCCCTACGGCGAGACGCGCAGCTACGGCGACCTTGCGCGCGCCCTCGGCGACCGCAACCTCGCCCAGGCGGTCGGCACGGCCAACGGGCGCAACCCGATCGCCGTCGTCATCCCGTGCCACCGCGTCATCGGAGCCGACGGCTCCCTCGTGGGGTATGCCGGCGGGCTGGGTCGCAAGCGCCACCTCCTCGCGCTCGAGGAGCCGCACGCCGCCGACGCCGGCCGCCTCTTCTGACGCCGCGACCCCACCTCGGGTGGCCGCCCCTGCTCACCCGTCACACTGAGGGACCTCACACTTCCGGCGGCCGGAGCGACCACAGGACATGAAGCGACCGTTCGAGCAGGCCGTCACCGACCACGGCACCGTGGTGCTGCGCGTCTGTCGCGCCGTGCTCGGCGTCGACGAGGCCGACGACGCTTGGTCGGAGACCTTCCTCTCCGCCCTGCGCGCCTGGCCCGACCTGCCCGACGACGCCGACGTGCGCGCCTGGCTCGTCACCATCGCGCACCGCAGGGCGATCGACGTCGCCCGGGCCCGCGGGCGCCGTGCCGTGCCCGTCGACGAGCTGCCCGACCGAACCGCGTCGCGGGCCGACCAGCCCGAGCAGGCCCTTCCTGACGAGGCCCTGTGGTCGGCGCTCGCCGCACTCCCCGACAAGCAGCGCCAGTGCGTGGCCTACCACCACGTCGCCGGGCTGCCGCACGGCGAGGTGGCTGCCATCGTCGGCGGCACACCGGCCGCGGCGCGCCGTGCCTGCGCCGACGGCATCGCCCGGCTCCGACTCACCTACGCCGCAAGAGAAGAAGTGAAATCCCATGTCTGACAGCCTCATCCACGCCCTTGCCACGCCCCAGCAGTCCCACGGTCTCGCGGCGGATGTCACGGTCCTGCACGACCGACTGGTCGAGCGCGCCTCTGCCACAGGGTCGCTCGACCTCCGCTACCACGTCGTCGACTCCCCCGTCGGTCGCCTGCTGCTCGCGGCCACGGAGGTCGGTCTCACCCGCCTCGCCTTCGAGAGCGAGGACCACGACGCCGTGCTCGACGCGCTCGCCACCCGCATTGGCTCGCGGATCCTTCGTGATGACAAGCGTTTCGACGTGCTGGCTCGCGAGCTCGACGACTACTTCGGCGGCCGTCGTCACTCCTTCGACATCCCCGTCGACCTGCGACTCGCGCACGGTTTCCGCCTCGACGTGCTGCGACACCTGCGCGACATTCCCTATGGCCACACCGAGAGCTACGCCCAGGTCGCCGCGTCCGCTGGCAACCCCAGGGCGGTGCGGGCGGTCGGGAGTGCCTGCGCCACCAACCCCCTCCCCATCGTCGTGCCCTGCCACCGCGTGGTGCGCTCCGACGGCGGCCTGGGCGGCTACCTCGGTGGAACCGCCGCCAAGCGCCTGCTGCTCGACGTGGAGGCCGCCGCGTGAGCGGACGCACCTGGATGCTGGTCGGCGCCGACGGCCTCTCCTGCGAGAGCGACACACCAGGCACCCTCGGCGGCAACGTGCGCAACCCCCGAGACCGTATCTACGGCCGCCTCGACTGCGGCTCTGCCCGCGCCGCCCTCGCACGGGGTGGCTACGCCGAGCACCGCGTCTTCTTCGCCGACGAGGCCACGGCCGTCGCCGCGGGCTTCCGCCCCTGCGGCACCTGCCTCAAGCCGGCGTATGCCGTGTGGCGCGGCTCCCGGGACGCCCGCGCCTGAGCGCACCCGGCCACACGGCATACCCCCCCGGGGTGGGCGGCCGAGCCGCCCTGAGAGGGCGCCTTGAGAGGTCGCCGCGAAACGTCTCATCGCGCCCTGCGCGCTGCCACCCTGTAGGTATGACCGACACGTCGAAGCCCGCAGTGGAGCAGGCCCTCGCGCCCGCAGCCATGGTCAAGGTCGTCAACCCGGTCCTGCGCGCGATCCTCGGGTCGCCTCTGCACGCCATCGCGAGCAAGGGCCTCATGGTGCTGCACGTGAAGGGACGACGCTCCGGCCGGGTCTACGACGTGCCGGTCGGGCGACATGAGCTCGACCGGCAGCTGCTGACCTTCGGAGGAGGCACGTGGAGGGTCAACCTCCGTGGGGGCGCGGATCTCGAGGTGACCATCGACGGACGCCGGCGGCGAGCACATGCCGTCCTCGAGGAGGACCCCGACCGGGTGGCGGAGATCTTCGTCCGGCTGCTCCAAGGTCTCGGAGCAGGGCGCGCTCACCGGGTCGGCCTCAAGGTCAACGTCGACCGGCAGCCGACTCCCGACGAGGTGCGGGCAGGCACCGCGGGCCGCGCCATCGTGCTGATCACCCTCGTGGACTGACGGGGTCCCCCACACGGATCGCCCGTGGCGGCCCGGTCCCCGCGTGCCGGGTCGTCGCGGTGCGACGATCGGGGCATGCGAGAGCGAGCCCGTCGATGACCTGGCCGGTGACGCGCACGCGCGTCGCCTACGAGAACCCGTGGATCGTCGTCCGGGAGGACGAGGTCGTGCGACCGGACGGCTCGCCCGGGCGTCTACGGGGTGGTCGAGCTGCGCCGCCCCGCCGTCTTCGTCGTCGCCCTGACCGACGCCGACGAGGTCGTGCTCGTCACCGTCGACCGGCACACCGTCGGCCCGTCGGTCGAGGTGCCGGCGGGCGGCACCGACGGCGAGGACCCGCTCGTCGCCGCCCGTCGCGAGCTCGCGGAGGAGACCGGGCTGGCCGCGGGCACGTGGCGACGGGTGGGCGAGGTCACCGCGCTCAACGGCATCTGCCGCGCCCCCGAGGTGGTCTATCTCGCGACCGACCTGCGCTGCGCAGGCGGCCCGGCAACGAGCGACGACGCTGACCGCTCCGGCGAACAGGTCGCAGAGGGCATCTCGGCCGTCTCGCGCGTGCCGGTCGCGGAGGCTCTGGCGATGATCCGCCGCGGCGAGATCACCGACGGCGAGACGGTCGCCGCCCTCATGCTCGCGCTGCTCGAGCTCGGTCGCGTCTCCTGACGACCACCGGTCGACGTCGGCGTGCAACGGTTCGGTGCGCTCGCGTGTCCATGCTGGTGTAGGACGAGTTCACCACCACCCACCACACCCGACCACCGCCACGACACCCGACCACCCCGACCGATACCCGACCGACACCCGACAAGGGAGCCCATGAGGCGCAGGGACGAAGCCGCCTTCCGCGCGTTCGTCGACGAGCGGCAGTCGCTGCTGCGCCGCCGCGCGTTCCTGCTCTGCGGCAACTGGGCCGACGGCGACGAGCTCGTGCAGGAGGCCCTCGCCCGGGTCTACGTCGCCTGGCCGCGCATCGGGACGGGCGCCGAGACGGCCTACACGAGGCGCACGATGCTCAACCTCTATCTCAACGACCAGCGCAAGCGGAAGCGCGAGGTCCTCACCGACAGCCCGCCCGAGCCCGCGACCTCCGACCACGACCGCGAGCTCGCGATGACCCTCACCGCGCTGCTCGCCGACCTGCCCGAGAAGCAACGGGCCGTGCTCGTGCTCCGCTTCTGGGAGGACCTGACAGTCCCCCAGATCGCCGAGTGCACGGGGGTCGCCGAGGGCACGATCAAGAGCCACATCCACCGGGGCCTCGCGGCCCTGCGCGACCGGCTCGCCGAGCCACCGCTGACCGGGGCAGGAGCCGCGACATGACCGACGACCCGACCCGCCTGCCGACGCCCGAGCCTGACCAGCCCGAGGACGGCGGGCACCGACTGCGAAAGGTGCTGGGTGCCGTGGACGACCTCGAGCCCCCTCGTGACGACCTGTTCGTGCAGCGTGCGCTCCTCCGCGGACGAGCGCGCACCTCGCGCCGCCGCAACGGCGTGCTCGGTGCCGCGGCGGCCCTCGTCGTCGTCGGCGCGGTCGGCGGTGCCTGGGTCGTCGGGCAGCAGGGCGGGGCGAGCACGAGCGCCGGGTCGGCCGTGCAGGAGCGCGCGGTCGACAGCGCCGGGGGTGGCCAGGGCCTCGTAACAAACAGTGGCGCCGGTCCCGGACCTGGCCCCGACCAGCCTGCCGACCGGCATACCGAAGGGCACCGCTCTGCCAAGTGCACCCCCCGACATGCCGGGGGCCCGCGACGGGTCGGCGTTCGCCGGACCCACGACGCCGCAGCGCACCGCCTTCGAGAGCATCGAGCCGCGGCTCATGTCGGAGTTTGCCGACGTCTTTGCCGGCGCCTACGCGGCCGGCGACGGGACCAACCGGATCGTCGTCACCGTGACGCGCTCCGACCCCGCCCTCGAGGCCCTCGTCACCGGGGCGATGCCCGCTCCGGGCGACGTGGAGTTCGCGACCGTCGCCAACTCGTATGCCGTGAAGCGCGCCGTCGCCGACCAGATCGTCGCCGACGCCCCGCAGTGGCGGACCCAGGGCGTCGACATCACCGGGGTGCGCATCGACGCCCGCAGCGACCGCGTCGTCGTGGCCGCGGTCGAGGGGCTGACGCCGGGCGTGCTCGCCCGCCACTACGGCCCGGGGCTCGTCAGCGTCGAGGTGGCAGCCGACACCGGCAAGCTCCCGGACGGCACGATCTCGACGCCGCAGCGCTAGCTGGGTCGCCGCTTTCCACGGGGTGGCGTCGGCGCGGCTGGCTAGGCTGCCGCCATGGAGCAGCCGACCCCGCCGCAGGCGCCGATGAGCCCTCAGGAGGCGCTGCGACGCGTCTGCTTCCTGCTCGAGCGAGGCCGTGAGAGCAGCTATCGCGTCGACGCCTTCCGCAAGGCGAGCGAGGCCATCACGCTCATCTCCGAGGAGGAGCTGCACGAGCGCGTCGAGGCCGGCACGCTCAAGCAGATCAAGGGGATCGGCGACTCGAGCGCCGCCATCATCGGGCAGGCGGTGCGCGGCATCATGCCGGCCTACCTCACGTCTGTCGAGGAGAAGCACGGCGCCCCGCTGACCACCGACGGCGCCGAGCTCTATGCCGCCCTGCGCGGCGACCTGCACGCCCACTCCAACTGGAGCGACGGCGGCAGCCCCATCGAGGAGATGGTGCTCGCTGCCGTCGAGCTCGGCCAGGAGTGGATGGCCCTGACCGACCACTCCCCGCGGCTCACCATCGCCAACGGCCTGAGCCGCGAGCGCCTCACGGACCAGCTGGCTCGGGTCGAGGCGATCAACGCGAGCCTCGGTGACGCCTTCACGCTCCTCAAGGGCATCGAGGTCGACATCCACCTCGACGGCACGCTCGACCAGGACGACGACATGCTCGACCAGCTCGACGTCGTCACCGCCTCGATCCACTCCAAGCTGCGCCAGCCGTCGTTCGAGATGACCCCCCGCATGGTGGCCGCGGTGCGCAACCCGCACACCAACGTCCTCGCCCACTGCACCGGCCAGCTCGTCACGGGCGGCAGGGGCAAGCGGCCACCGTCGCAGTTCGATGCCGAGAAGGTCTTCCGGGCCTGTCTCGAGCACGACGTCGCCGTCGAGATCAACTCGCGCCCCGAGCGGTGCGACCCGCCCGACGAGCTCATCGAGCTCGCGCGCGACCTCGGCTGCCTCTTCACGATCGACTCCGACGCCCACGCACCCGGCCAGCTCGACATGAAGTCGCTCGGTTGCGAGCGCGCCGAACGCCTCGGCATCCCGGCCGAGCGCATCGTCACGACGTGGCCCGTCGACGACGTGCGAGCCTGGGCCAAGGGCTGATCGGGGCCGATTTGGTCGCGCGACGTCGCAGACCATATAGTTTCGACGTCCCAAACGGAATGGTCGGGCCGGTCCCCATCGTCTAGCGGCCTAGGACTCCGCCCTTTCACGGCGGCAGCACGGGTTCGAATCCCGTTGGGGATACGCAGTACAGTTCCACGCAGCACGACAGCACCACCAGTAAGGCCCCGTAGCGCAGTTGGTTAGCGCGCCGCCCTGTCACGGCGGAGGTCGCCGGTTCGAGCCCGGTCGGGGTCGCCGACACGAGAGGCGCCACTCCTTGAAGGAGTGGCGCCTCTCGCCGTCTCCGGCCAGTGCGGTCCCGCGCTGGTCCCGTGCTGGGTCTTGGACCCAGTCTCAGACGATGACCTCGCAGGTGCTGCGCAGGTCGGGGTCGGAGTTGCTCACGACACAGGTGTCGAAGCCGGCGCTCCCCGCGACGCGGTCGATCCGGGCGTCGTTCTGCACGGCCACGCTGAACGCCGCGACGAGGACGTCGTTGCCGTTGCCGCCCACGATCGCATCCGCCCCTCCGAGGCCGATGAGCCGGTCGTTGCCGTTGTTGCCCGCGAGCGAGTTGCTCGCCGCGCTGCCGACGAGCAGGTCGGCCGCCGCCCCACCGACGAGGTTCTCGACCGTGCCGGTGACGGTGTCGCCCTCGCCGGCCTGGCCCGAGACGCCGACCACACCGATCCGCGCGGTGACAGGGAGGACGCGGGCGGCATACGTCACCGTGTCGGCGCCGGTGCCGCCATCGCTGGTGTCGGCCCCGAAGCCGCCGTCCAGGGCGTCGTTACCCGTGCCACCGAGCACCCGGTCGGGCCCGCCGAGCCCGAAGAGGCGGTCGTTGCCGCCGAGCCCGCTGAGCACATTGGCCGCGGCACTCCCGACGAGCACGTCACTGGCGGCCCCGCCGGTGAGTCGCTCGACCGTGCCCGTGATCGTGTCGGCCTCGCCGACCTGGCCGGACACGTTGGGGACGCCGATGCGGGCGGAGACGCTCAGCACGCGCGAGGCGTAGGAGACGGTGTCGATCCCGGTGCCGCCGTCCATCGCGTCACGTCCGAATCCACCGTCGAGCTGGTCGTGCCCGTCTTGGCCGAAGAGGCTGTCGTTGCCGGTCAGCCCGAAGAGCCGGTCGTCACCGGGGCCGCCGACGACGAGGTCGTTGCCGCCGCGTCCGTTGAGGGTGTCGTTGCCGGTGCCCCCGTCGAGGGAGTCGCGGGCTGTCGGGCTGCCGATGACGGTGTCGTTGCCGGCGCCGCCGTTGCCGACCATCCGCACGTCGGTCTGGTTCCAGACCGCGTCGTTGCCGCCTTGGGCAGAGACGCGGAAGGGCCTGAAGACGCCCAGCACCGACGGCGCCGCGCACCACACCCGGGTGTTGTCGGCCGCGATCGGCACACAACCCGCCCCGGCGATGACCCGGATGGTGTCGTCGACGAGGAACCAGTTGCCGACCCGGGAGACGACGATCGTGGTGCTGGCGCTGAAGCCGGTGTTGTAGGACATGCCGGCGGCCGCCGAGGAGGTGGCGACCCCGAAGGGGACGAGTGGCGCCCCGACTGCTGAGAGACCGGGGACGAGTGCGCCCAGGGCCGCGACGGCACCTGCGGTGCCGACGAGACGCCCGAGCTTGCGACGAGTATGCATTTCCTGACTCCTTTCAGCGTGCCGCCCCTGTTGGCGGCACTGCGTCCGGCAGTCGCCGGACGTCTGGGCCAAGGAGCGGCTGACCGGCTGCACGGGACCGGATGCCGTAGTTCTGCGTAACGCGTCGGCCGCATGACCGACGGCGTGTATCACCGGCCGAGGTCGGTCCCCTGACAGGAATCGGGGAGGTGCACACCCATGCCGCATGCGACACAGCAACACCTGCTGCTCACCGCCCTGGAGCTGGCGGCCAGGGCGCTGCCCGTCCTCCGCGGGAGTGACCTCTCGGTCCTGCTCGGGGAGGTGGCACAGCACATCGGGGCCGACACCGCGAGCCTGGCTCGCATCGACCTCGCCGGCCGTGACGAGACGGCCATCCTCTGGCCCGCCGCGCGGGCCGCCTCCGCACCGGGGGCCGCCTTCGACGCCTACGCGGTGACAGCCAACACCCACCCGGTGCGCGGCCCCCTGCTGAAGTCGGTGCGCGAGAACCGGCCGTGGACGTTGCCGATCCGGCTCTCGGAGGTCGCGACCCAGATCGCCTGGCGGGGCACGCCACTGCGCACCGACGTGCTCACGTCGGTCACCGACCAGCTCTGCCTGCCGCTCTCCTACGACGGGTCAATCCTCACCGCGATCAGCCTCGGTCGGTCGGGAGGGACCTTCTCCAGCACGGAGTGCGAGCTCCTGCGTCTCGTCGGACCCCACCTGCGGGCCGCGGTCGTCCGGACCCGGGGCACCGACACCCTTGCCCTGCGCCTCGTGCCGAAGGTGGCGTGGACCACGGCCTGCTTCGCCCCCGGCGACGTCGTCGGGTTCACACGAGCCACCGGGCGCGCGCCCGCTGCTGCACGCCCGTCGGTTGGCGACGGGCCCGCTGTCACCGCCCGCGAGCAGCAGGTCCTCGACCTCGTCGCCGAGGGACTCACCGATGCGGCGATCGGCCGGCGTCTCGGGCTGGCCTCCGCGACGGTCTCGAAGCACCTCCAGCGCGTCTACGCCAGGCACGGGCTCGGCAACCGGGCGCTCGCCACCCGGTGGTGGTTGGAGCGTCGCGACGGCAGCTGACAGGTCGGCGGGCACCGCGCCGCGCCCAACCGGCGTGCCTGCTGTGCCTGCCTTGCCTGCCGTGGGGTCCTACGGTGAGCAGATGCAGATCGCGGTGCTCGACGACTACCAGGGCGTGGCCCTCAGCAGCGCCGACTGGTCCCCGGTGACCTCACGCGTCGACAGCGGTGGCACGGCGCGACGTGCACGGTCGACGTCTTCCGCGACCACGTCAGCGAGCCCGGCGCCCTCGTCGAGCGGCTCACCCCCTACGACGCCGTCGTCGTCATGCGCGAGCGCACGCCGCTGCCCGCCGCGGTGCTCGGTCGCCTCCCCCGGCTGCGGCTCGTCGTCACGACGGGCCGTCGCAACTCGAGCATCGACCTCGACGCGGCCGCGAGCGCCGGCATCACCGTGTGCGGCACCGAGAGCCGCGCCACGGCCCCCGCAGAGCTGACGTGGGCCCTCGTGCTGGGGCTGGCGCGCCACCTCGTCACCGAGGCGACCGCGGTGCGCACCGGTGGCTGGCAGACCACGGTCGGCACCGACCTCGCCGGCCGCACCCTCGGGCTGCTGGGTCTCGGACGCATCGGCAGCCAGGTGGCTGCCGTCGGCCGCGCCTTCGGCATGGACGTCGTCGCCTGGAGCCCGCACCTCACCGACGAGCGCGCGGCAGCCGCGGGGGCCAGGGCCGTGACGCTCGACGAGCTCCTCGGTGCCGCGCACGTCGTCTCGATCCACCTCGTGCTCGGCGCGAGCACCCGTGGGCTGCTCTCTGACCGCGAGCTCGCCCTGATGCGACCGGACGCGCTGCTCGTCAACACCTCGCGCGGGCCGATCATCGACGAGCCCGCCCTGCTCGCCGCCCTCGAGCGCGGCCAGCTCGGCGGCGTGGGCCTCGACGTCTTCGACGAGGAGCCGCTGCCCGCCGACCACGCCCTGCGCACGGCGCCCCGCACGCTGCTGACGCCCCACCTCGGCTACGTCACCGAGGACGTCTACGCGACGTTCTTCGCCGGGGTGGTCGACGACATCGTGGCCTACCTCGACGGCGCCCCGGTCCGCGTCCTCTGACCGGCCACCCCGCCCACAGTCGAGTGCCCAGTTCCCGACGGGGTATGCGTGTCGGGACGCGAGCACTCGACCAGCCCTCCCCGTCGAGTGCCCATTTCCCGACGAGGTATGCGTGTCGGGAAGTGAGCGCTCGACGTGGGCCGGGTGTCGGGACGTGGGCACTCCGACTGGCTGGAGAGTCAGCGGTGGCCGGCGCGCAGCACGAGCTCGAGCTCGAAGCGGGCCTCCGGGTCGTCGAGGTCGTCGCCGAAGATCTGCCTGAGCTGGTTGACGCGATAGCCCACGGTCTGCTGGTGCACGAAGAGCTCCTCGGCGATCGGCGCCCGCTGGCCCTGGTGACGCAGCCACGACAGCAGCGTCTCGGTGAGGCGCTCTCGCACGAGCGGCCGCAGGTCGTCCAGCGGCGCCAGTCGTCGGCGCGCCAGGTCGTCGGTCGCGAGCGGCTCGGCCCGCACGATGAGCTCGGCCAGGTGGTCCTCCACCCAGACCGCCGCCCCGACGTCAGCGGCCGCGTCCACGGTGGCGCCCACGGTGGTGCCCGGGTCGCGGGAGGCGCCGATGCCGTGAGCCCCGGCCGAGGTCGCGAGCTGGAGCGACTCGCCCGCCCGCTGCCACGGCCGCGTGGGCCCGACGACGGCGCGGCGGCCGGCGAGCGCCCGGTCGAGCTGTCGGCGGCGGCGGGGGCTCGAGGTAGCGGGGAGGACGACGACGACGTCGGTGCCACGCTCGGCCACCAGTGCCTCGGGTCCGAGTGCGGCGCGCAGGCCATCGACGTGCGGGAAGGGCACGAGAGTGACGACCACCGCCTCCGGTAGCGTCCAGCCGACGGCTGCGGCCAGGCGCGCGGGACCCCCGTCGCTCGAGTCACCGCGCAGGAGCATCTCGAGCAGATCGGCCCGCACCCGCTGCTGCTCCCCCGCGCGCTCGGACTGCTCCTGGGCGTAGCCCTGCGCGCTCGCAGCCGAGATCTCGTCGATGTAGGCGAAGAGCGACTCCCCCAGCGCGAGGAGCACATCGGGCGGCATCTGCGACACGTCGACGAGCCTCGAGATCGCCCGGAAGGTGACGCGGGCGCCATAGCGATAGGCGGCCAGCAAGGACTCGAGACTGCGCCCCGAGCGCACCTCCCCGCGGCCCAGGCTCTCGTAGATCCACTTGCCGTCGGGCGACAGCGCCTCGAGACGGGTCCCCGGCAGGTCGAGGAAGCGGTGCATGGCCACCGTGACGCCCTGGCGGACCCCCTGGCCGAAGCGTCCCTCCATCGGCATCGCATAGACGGGCACGTCGCGCGGGATGCCCTCGATGATGGCCTCGACGATGTCGCTCACGACCGGGCGGAGTGCGCTGGTGATTTCGGCCGGCAGATACAACCACGGAGGGTCTGACGTGGTCTGGACCACAGCGCGCACCTGAATTCTGTCGTCAAACAACAGTTTCTCGCCTCAAAGAGTACGCCCTGCCCCAAGATATCGGGGGCCTGCTGGGGCGATCATGGTTTCATGGCCCAGATCAGAGTGCTCCGGCGGATGGCGTCGATCCTGACGACCCCGCTCGCACCCGAGGACGTCCTCGGCCTGATCAACCCGCTGTCGTCGTCGCGGCAGCTGCGCGGCGTGGTGACGAAGGTCGTGCGCGAGACGCCGGACTCGACGACGATCCACTTCCACCCCGGTCGCGGCTGGAACCCCCACGCGGCCGGTCAGTGGGCCCGCATCGGCGTCGAGATCGACGGGGTGCGCCACTGGCGCAGCTACTCCCTCTCGGCCGCTGTCGGCCACGACCCCGCGATCACCGTCACGGCCATGGGCGTCGTGTCGACCGCCCTCGCCCGCAGCACCAAGGTGGGCGACATCCTCTTCCTCGACACCCCGCAGGGCGACTTCGTGCTCCCGGAGCACCCGCTCCCGCTGCTCATGCTGACCGCGGGCAGCGGGCTCACGCCGGTCATGTCGATGATCCGGACCCTCGTGCCCCGCCGCCCCGACGCCGACGTCGTGCTCATCCACTCGGCCCGCACGCCCGGCGACGCTCTCTTCCACGACGAGCTGCTCGAGCTCGCCGACCAGTTCCCCGGGCTGACGGTGAGGCACTGGTTCACCCGCGACTCCGGCACCGGGGCCCCCGCCCGCCGTCTCGACCTCGGCGACCCCGCCGACCTCGAGACGCTGTGCCCCGACTGGCGCGACCGTGCGGCATACGCCTGCGGTCCGGCCGACTTCCTCGACGCGGCGACCGAGCTGTGGCTGCGCGACGGAAGCGACGCGACCCACGCCAACCTGACGATCGAGCGCTTCGCTCCCGCACTGCTTCCGGGGAGCGGCGGCGAGGGTGGCCTCGTGACCTTCGAGAAGTCGGACAAGGAGGTGGAGGTCGGTGGCGACGTCCCCCTCCTCGAAGCCGGTGAGGAATGCGGCGTCGTCATGCCGAGCGGGTGCCGCATGGGCATCTGCCGCAGCTGCCTCACCCCGCTCGTCGCCGGCAAGGTGCGCGACCTGCGCACCGGCGAGGTGCACGGCGACGAGGGCGAGCTCATCCAGACCTGCATCAACGCGGCAGCCGGCCCCGTCCACCTGGACATCTGAGATAGGACACCCAGACATGACCACGACTGTGAACAGGTCCACCACTCAAGCCGATTCGCCCTCGCAGGCGGCAGACGCGACGACGGCGATCCGGCCCAAGAAGCCGATCCTCGCCACCACCGGCCACCCCGTGGCCCGCCCGCGCGCGGCTGCGCACCTCAGCGACGAGCAGGTCGAGCAGCTCGGCCAGGAGCTCGACGCCATCCGCGACCGCATCATCGCCTCGCGCGGCGCCGCGGACGCGGCCTACATCCGTCGGGTCATCAAGGTGCAGCGCACGCTCGAGATCGCCGGCCGCGCGACCCTGATGCTGTCGAGGAAGAAGACCGCCTTCGTCGCCGGCACGGCCATGCTCTCGGTCGCCAAGATCCTCGAGAACATGGAGATCGGGCACAACGTGCTCCACGGCCAGTGGGACTGGATGCGCGACCCCGACATCCACTCGACGACGTGGGAGTGGGACTTCGTCACCCCCGCGGCGGCGTGGAAGCACACGCACAACGACCTGCACCACACGTGGACCAACGTGCTGGGCAAGGACAAGGACGTGGGCTACTCGACGCTGCGCATGGCCGACGACCAGCCGTGGCAGCCGCACAACATCTTCAACCCCGCCATCAACCTCGTGCTCGCGCCGTTCTTCGAGTGGGGCATCGCGGCCTACGACCTCGAGCTCGAGGCCTGGCAGCAGGGCGAGAAGTCCAACGACGAGCTCAAGGTCGGCCTCAAGGCCCTCGGCCGCAAGGTCGTCACCCAGGTCACCAAGGACTACATCGCGACCCCCGCGGCCGCCGCCGTCTTCGGCTCCGGCAAGCAGGCGCTCGTCGGCACCTTCACCGCCAACGCGATCCGCAACGTGTGGGCCCACTCCGTCATCTTCTGCGGTCACTTCCCCGACGGCGTCGACACCTTCTCCGAGGAGGACATCGAGGGCGAGACCCGCGGCGACTGGTACATCCGCCAGATGCTCGGCTCGGCCAACATCTCGGGCAGCAAGACCCTGCACCTGATGACCGGCAACCTCAGCCACCAGATCGAGCACCACTGCTTCCCGGACCTGCCGAGCAACCGCTACCACGAGGTCGCCGTCGAGCTGCGCGAGATCTGCGAGCGCTACGGCCTGCCCTACACGACCGGTCCGATGCACCGCCAGGTCGGCCAGGCGTGGGCCAAGGTCTTCCGCCTCGCGCTTCCGCCCAAGGGCGAGCGGGGCCGGCTGATCGGCCGTGGGACGCCCAAGGCGCCCGTCAACGCCGCGCCAGCGGCCGCGCCCCGTCCCTCCCCCGTCCCGGCGGCGGCCACCGCCGGCTGAGGCCTCGCGCTCCAGCGGTATGCCGCCCGGCCGCGGTCGCTCGTCCGGGGTGGGCTCGTCGGGGTGGGCTCGTCGGGGTGACCGCTGCTCACCAGGAGGTGTGCAGCGGGCGTCCTTCGGCGAAGCCGGCCGTGCTCTGGAGCCCGACGATCGCCCGCTCGTGGAACTCCTCGAGAGTGCGCGCACCGGCATACGTGCAGCTGCTGCGCAGCCCCGCGATGATCTCGTCGATGACGTCCTCGACAGAGGGGCGCGCAGGGTCGACATACATGCGGGCGGAGCTGATGCCCTCCTCGAAGAGCGACTTGCGGGCGCGGTCGTAGGCCGAGTCGCCGGCCGTGCGCCCGCGCACCGCGCGGGAGCTCGCCATGCCGAAGGACTCCTTGTACTGCTTGCCGTCGTTGTCGGTGTAGAGGTCGCCGGGCGACTCGAGCGTGCCGGCGAACCACGAGCCGATCATGACGTTGCTGGCCCCCGCAGCGAGGGCGAGGGCGACGTCGCGCGGGTGGCGCACCCCGCCATCGGCCCAGACGTGCTTGCCGAGCTCCTTTGCGGCAGTGGCGCATTCGAGCACCGCTGAGAACTGCGGCCGCCCCACGGCCGTCATCATGCGGGTCGTGCACATCGCGCCGGGGCCGACCCCGACCTTGACGATGTCGGCGCCGGCCTCGATGAGCTCGCGCGTGCCGGCGGCGGAGACGACGTTGCCGGCGACGACCGGCACCGAGGGCGACAGGGCCCGCACGGCGCGCAGGGCGTCGAGCATCTTGTCCTGGTGGCCGTGGGCCGTGTCGATGACGAGCACGTCGGCGCCGGCGTCGAGCACCTCGGCGGCCTTGGCCGCGACGTCGCCGTTGATGCCGACGGCCGCAGCGACCCGGAGCCGCCCCGAGGCGTCGACGGCCGGGTCGTAGAGACCCGCCCGCAGCGCGCCGCCGCGCGTGAGGATGCCGACGAGCTCGCCCTGCGCCGACACGACGGGGGCCACCCGGCGGCGGGCGGCGAGGAGCCGCTCGAAGGCCTCCTGCGGCTCGATGTCGTCGGGCAGCACGACCATCTCCTGGCCCATGACGTCCTTGACCTGGGTGAAGCGGTCGACGCCGGTGAGATCCTTCTCGGTGACGATGCCGACCGGCTTCGTGCCGTCGACGACGACGGCGGCGCCGTGGGCGCGCTTCTGCAGCAGGACGAGGGCCTCACCCGCGGTCAGGTGGCGCTCGAGCGTGATCGCGGTGTCGTGCACGAGGTGGCGCTGCTTGACCCAGCCGATGACGTCGCGCACGACCTCGAGCGGGATGTCCTGCGGGATGACGGTGATGCCGCCGCGCCGGGCGACCGTCTCGGCCATCCGCCGACCCGCGATGGCGGTCATGTTGGCGACGACGAGGGGGATCGTCGTGCCCGATCCGTCGACCGTCGACAGGTCGACGTCGAGGCGGCTCGTCACCGCCGAGCGGCTCGGCACCATGAAGACGTCGTCGTAGGTGAGGTCGAGCTGGGGCTGGAGACCGTTGAGGAACTGCACGGGCACCCATGCTAGGCCGCTCACCGAGGACACGGCGTCCCGGACTGCCGGCTGGGACCGCGCTGGCAGTCAGGGTCTACCCGGAGCTGCCCCTGAGGTGGACCCCCATTCCTGGAAAATCCCTGTGGTCCGCGGGGCTGCGGTCCTAGCGTTGATGTGGGCCGCCGGCGCGCGACCGTACTCCAGCAGAGGGGCATTCCACCATGGAAGAGAACAAAACCGGCGAGATCGGGCGCCTCGCCCGGATCCCGTCGTCACGCGTGACGAAGTGGTTCGTCGTCGGTTTCTGGATCCTCGTGCTCGGCTTGATGTTCGGGCCGGCGTCGAAGCTGCCGGACGTGCTCAACAACGAGGCCTCGTCGTGGCTGCCTGCGGACGCGCAGTCCACCCAGGTCGTCAACCAGATCGCCGACTTCCAGAGCACGAACGAGTTCCCGGCGGTCATCGTCTACGAGCGCCCGAGCGGCGTGACGGCGGAGGACCTCGCGGCCGTCACCGCGCAGGTCGCGCGGTTCAACGCGCTGGAGCCGGTCAAGCGCGATGCCGTCGGCCCGATCCCGTCGACCGACAAGCAGGCCCTGCAGGTCATCGTCCCGGTCGACGCCGGTGACGACGGCTGGGACTCGCTCGGCACCACCGTCGCCCAGATGCGCGATGCGGCGAAGGACACCCCGGCCGGGCTGTCGATGCACATCACCGGCCCGGTCGGCTATGCCGCTGACTCGTCGGAGGCCTTCTCCGGCATCGACGGCAAGCTGCTCTACAGCGCCATGGTGGTCGTCATCGTCATCCTGCTCATCACCTACCGCAGTCCGATCCTGTGGCTCGTCCCGGTTCATCTCGGCGGGCACGGCGCTCTTCGTCGCCCAGGGCGTCATCTACTTCCTCGCCGACGCCCAGAGCCTGACGGTCAACGCGCAGAGCTCCGGCATCCTCACGGTCATCGTCTTCGGAGCAGGCACTGACTACGCCCTGCTCCTCGTCGCTCGCTACCGGGAGGAGCTGCGGCGACACGAGGACCGGCACGAGGCGATGGCCTTCGCCCTGCACCGCGCGGGCCCCGCGATCCTCGCGTCCGGCGCCACGGTGATCGCGGGCATGCTGTGCCTCCTCTTCGCGACGATGAACTCGACGAAGGGCCTCGGGCCCGTCGCGGCCATCGGCATCGGCGTCGGCCTGCTCGTCATGCTCACTCTGCTGCCCGCCCTCCTGGTCATCCTGGGTCGCTGGGTCTTCTGGCCTGTTCGTCCGACCTACGGCTCCGTCGACCACACCCGCGACGGCATCTGGGCCCGCATCGGCACGCGCATCGCGCGCGCCCCGCGCCGCACCTGGGTCGTCACGTCGCTGCTGCTCGCCATCGCGTCGCTCGGCGTCCTCCAGCTCAACGCCGTCGGGCTGTCCAACAAGGACTCCTACTACACGACGCCCCCGTCGGTCATCGGCGAGGAGATCGCGGCGAAGCACTTCCCGGCCGGGGCCGGGTCGCCCGTGCTCATCCTCACGAACGAGCCCGCTGCGAGCGCGGTCGCGGCCGCTGCGGAAGCAGTCGACGGCGTCGACACCGTCGCCCCGGCGGTCTCGAAGAACGGCCGGTCGCTCATCCAGGTCACGCTCGCGGACGCGCCCGACTCCGACGCGGCGACGGCGACCGTGGACCGCATCCGGGATGCCACCGCGGCGGTGCCCGAGGCGGACGCCATCGTCGGCGGTGACACGGCCACCCGCGTCGACACACTCCGGGCCAGCGCTGACGACAACGTCCGGATCATCCCGGTCATCCTCGGCGTCGTGCTGCTCATCCTCATCCTGTTGCTGCGTGCGGTCACCGCACCGCTCATCCTCGTGGCGACGGTCGTCCTGTCATTTGCGGCCGCAATCGGCTTGTCCGCGTTGTTCTTCCGGAACGTGCTCGGGTTCGCCGGGGCAGACTCGTCCCTCCCCCTCTTCGTCTTCGTGTTCCTCGTCGCGCTCGGGATCGACTACAACATCTTCCTCATGACCCGGGTGCTGGAGGAGTCCAAGCAGGTCGGCACGCGTCGGGGCGCGCTGATCGGACTGGCGGCCACGGGCGGTGTGATCACGTCCGCCGGCCTTGTGCTGGCCGGCACCTTCGCGGTGCTCGCGACGATGCCGATCGTCGCGTTCGCCGAGATCGGCTTCGCCGTCGCGCTCGGTGTGCTGCTCGACACGCTGGTCGTGCGTCTCGTGCTCGTCAGCGCCCTCAACCTCGACGTCGGCGGCCGGATGTGGTGGCCCAGCCGCCTCGCTCGCGACGACCGTGCGCTGAGCGAGCGGGCCGACGCCGCCACGACCCCGGTGGAGCCGGAGCTCGCCCCCACCGCCTGACTCGGCACCCCGCCACAGCACTGACGCGGTATGCCGTCCGGCCGCCACCGGACGGCATACCGCCGTTTTGGCTGTGCTGACGTCGCGACGCGAGCACCATGGGGAGAGGCGCACCTTCGCGCCCCGCTCCAAGGGGGACGTCATGGCAGACACCGCACGAGAGACCACCGACGAGACCACGACGGACGCCGCGCCGCACGTGTGCTTCGACCGCATCCTGCCGCAGGACCTCCTGCGGCCCCATCGGCGCGAGCGGGGGGCCGACGGCGCCGACCGCGCGA
The DNA here is from genome assembly GCA_963816385.1 of uncultured Actinomycetota bacterium. Lineage (GTDB taxonomy): Bacteria > Actinomycetota > Actinomycetes > Actinomycetales > Dermatophilaceae > CAWFKL01. The sequence continues at coordinate 5,081 of CAWFKL010000005.1, read as the reverse complement.
TATCGCCCATCGGCAAAGCCTGGCCCAACGGCACGCGGCTGACGGTGAGCTTCACCGGCGGCACTGCGGCAGAACGCAATACGGCGAGAGCCCAGGCACTGTGGTGGGAGCAGGCCTGCAACCTCAGCTTCGACTTCGGCGACCACATCGCCGCCGATCTGCGCATCACCTTCGACCCGAGCGACGGCGCCTGGTCCTACGTCGGCACCGACTGCAAGAGCATCCCCGCCGACGAGCCGACGATGAACCTCGGCTTCCTCGACGGGGGCACCTCGGCGCACGAGTTCGGGCACGCCATCGGCCTCGCGCACGAGCACTCGAACCCGGCGGGCGGCATCCAGTGGAACGAGCCGGTCGTCATCGCGGCCCTCGCGAAGCCACCGAACCGGTGGGACGAGGCGAAGGTGCGCCACAACGTCTTCATGAAGTACGCGGTCAACCAGGTCAAGGGGACGCAGTTCGACCCCGACTCGATCATGCTCTACGCCTTCCCGGCGGCGTGGACGCTCAACGGCGTCGCCACCCACGCGAACGACGTGCTGTCGAACCTCGACAAGGCGTTCGTGTCGGGCGCGGAGATGTATCCGCGCACCGCGCCCGTCGTCAGCGACGCCCCGACGATCGTCGTCGACGGACCCAAGGTGTCGGGCGCGATCGGCGCGCCGGGCGAGGAGGACCTCTACACCTTCGACGTCGCGGCGGACGGGCTCTACGAGCTCTACACGCGTGGGACGACGGACGTCTACCTCAAGCTCTACGGGCCGAACAGCCCGACGGCCCTCATCGCGGAGGACGACGACAGCGGCTACGGCCGCAACGCGAAGATCCGCCGAGCGCTGACGCCGGGGCGGTACCTCGCCCAGGTGCGGCACTACACGCGCACCGGGACGGGCAGCTACACGATCCGCGCGCGGCAGGTCTGAGGGGCGCGCCGCGCTTTGGTGAGCGGTGTTCGTCCACGGCGAACACCGTTGACTGTGGGTTGTTCTGAGTAATGCTGATTACATGATTACTCAGGAAGCACAGGAGCGGGTGCGCGGCTGGTTCGTCGGCCGCCTGCCCGAGGAGTGGCGTGGCGGCGGGGCGGGGGCTTCGGCGGCGCCCGAGGGGTCGGGGCCCGAGGGGTCGGGGCCCGAGGGGTCCGGGCCCGAGGTCACGGTCGACCGCGAGGAGATCACGGTCGTGCTGACCATCGCCGACGTCGACCTGCCCGACGGCACGAGCGACGCCGAGCGCGCCGAGGCGAGGGCCGGCCGGGCCAAGGCGTTCCGCGAGGACACCCGCGGCCGCCGCATCGAGATCGCCCGGGAGGCCGAGCACCGCTTCGACCGCAAGGTGTCGTGGGCCGTGCGCGTCGGTGACCGCACCGAGCTCTTCACCCACGTGGCCGCACCGGCGATGACGCGACTGCGCCAGCCCGAGCGGCTCGTGCTCGACACGCTCGTCGACGCCGGAGTGGCCCGGTCACGCGCCGATGCGCTCACGTGGTGCGTCAAGCTCGTCGGTCAGCACGAGGGCGACTGGCTCGGTGAGCTGCGTGAGGCGATGGCGCACGTCGCCGACGTGCGGAGCAAGGGCCCTGCGGCCTGAGCTCGCTTCTCGGCTTGCGACCTGAGCGCCCCGGGGGTGGAGGTCGTCGCGGAGCCGGCCACACGGCATACCTCCACGGTGCCGTGGGCCATGACGGAGGGCCGACCTGTGACGGGTCGGCCCTCTGCTGTCTGGCGATGGTGCGGTCAGGCGTCTGGCTGGGCGCCTTGGTCACTGCCGCGCTTGATCGCGGAGATCTCGAACTCGAGCGAGATCATGGGGGCTGTTGGTTGAGCATTTCACGATGGGGTCGGGCAGTGTCGACGGCACCTGAAAACTGACCCCCTGACGGCAGGTGAAAACTGACCCCCTGCCGGATCCTGTCCTCAACTGCGAGGGCGGGAGGAAGCGGGTGTTGTCTGTGGAGGACTGGGCTGAGATCCGTCGACTGCACAAGGCCGAGGGGATGCCGATCAAGGTGATCGCGCGGACCATGGGCTGCTCGAAGAACACCGTGAAGAAGGCGCTGTCCGCGTCGGGGCCGCCGTCCTACTCGAGGCCGCCGTCTGGGTCGGTGGTCGACGCGGTGGAGCCGTTGATCCGTGCGCACCTGCAGGGGTGGCCGACCATGCCGGCGACGGTGATCGCCGAACGGATCGGGTGGGACCGCTCGATCCGGGTGCTGCGCGATCGGGTCACCGAGCTGCGGCCGGCGTACCTGCCGCCGGACCCCGCCTCGCGCACGAGCTACGAGCCGGGCGAGCTGGCCCAGTTCGACTTCTGGTTCCCCGACATCCGGCTGCCGGTCGGGGCCGGGCAGCACCGCACCGCGACGGCAGCTGCCGGTGCTGACGATGGTGTCCGGGTACTCCCGGTGGCGCGGCGCGGTCCTTGTCCCGACCCGCGGGGAGCAGGACCTGTACGCCGGCTGGTGGCACGTCCTGAACGGCTTGGGTGCCGTCCCGAAGGCGTTGGTGTGGGACGGGGAGGGCGCGGTCGGGCGGTGGCGGGCCCGGCAGCCGGAGCTGACCCAGGCCTGCCAGGCCTTCCGAGGGGTCCTCGGCGCGAAGGTCGATCATCTGTAAGCCGGCCGACCCGGAGGCCAAGGGCATGGTGGAGCGGTTCCACGACCACCTCGAGCGCTCGTTCCTGCCCGGCCGCACGTTCGCGTCCCCGGCCGACTTCAACACCCAGCTGACCGCGTGGATATCGCTGACGAACAGCCGGCACATGCGGGTGCTCGGGTGCCGACCCGCGGACCGGGTCGAGGCCGACCGGCGGCGATGATGCCGCTGCCGCCGGTGGCTCCGGTGACCGGCTGGCACGCCAGCACCCGGCTGCCGCGGGACCACTACGTGCGCCTGGACAGCAACGACTACTCGGTCCACCCGGGCGCGGTCGGGCGCCGCGTGGACGTGACCGCCGGCCTCGAGCGGGTCGTCGTGACCTGCGACGGGAAGGTCGTGGCCGACCATCCCCGCTCCTGGGCGAAACACCAGTCCTTCACCGACCCCGACCATGCGACCGCGGCCGTCGCGCTGCGACGCGCGCACGTCGCCGCCGCCCGCCCGCCCCGGCACACCGACGTGCAGGTCCGGGACCTGGCCAGCTACGACACCGCCCTCGGCATCGACACCGGCATCGCTACGGTCGAGCCCGATCGGGAGGATCTTGATCCTGCCGGCAGCGGGGTGGCGTGATGGCCGGCCGCCCGGTCAGGACCTCGGCGGGCACGACCGAACCGGCCGCCGCTGGTCCGGGTCGCACCGGGCGTGACGTGAGCAGCGAGCTGGCGTTCCTGACCCGGGCGCTGAAGGCGCCGACCCTGCGCGAGGCCGTCCCGCGGCTGGTCGAACGAGCCCGCGCCGAGTCCTGGACGCACGAGGAGTTCCTCGCCGCGTGCCTGCAACGCGAGGTGTCCGCCCGCGAGTCCCACGGCGGCGAAGGCCGGATCCGGGCCGCGCGGTTCCCCGCCCGCAAGTCCTTGGAGGAGTTCGACTTCGACCACGCCCGCGGCCTGCGACGCGACCTCATCGCGCACCTGGGCACCCTCGACTTCGTCACCGCCCGGGAGAACATCGTCTTCCTCGGCCCGCCCGGCACCGGCAAGACCCACCTCGCCACCGGGATCGCGATCCGCGCCTGCCAAGCCGGGCACCGGGTCCTGTTCGCGACCGCGTCCGAATGGGTCGACCGGCTCGCCGGCGCCCACCACGACGGCCGCCTGCAGGACGAGCTACGCCGCCTCGGCCGCTACCCGCTGCTGGTCATCGACGAGGTCGGCTACATCCCGTTCGAACCAGAAGCGGCGAACCTGTTCTTCCAGCTCGTGTCCTCCCGCTACGAACGCGCCTCCCTGATCGTCACCAGCAACAAGCCCTTCGGCCGCTGGGGCGAGGTCTTCGGCGACGACGTCGTGGCCGCCGCGATGATCGACCGGCTCGTCCACCACGCCGAGGTCATCGCCCTCAAAGGCGACTCCTACCGGCTCAAGGACCGCGACCTCGGCCGCGTCCCAGCAGCCACCAACCAAGAAGAGAACTGACATGCAGGGGGTCAGTTTTCACCTGCCGTCAGGGGGTCAGTTTTCGGCTGCCGTTGACAGGCAGGGCGGCTGGCGGGCGGGGGACGGAGGGATAGCTAGGTGCGGCCGGGTTATGGGTGAGGGGCGAGTGGGCCCACCTCGTAGGCGTTTGCGAGATGGGCTGGGGGGTCGGCTATAGTTCCAGTCGTTGTGCCCGGCCAGGTAGCTCAGTTGGTACGAGCGTCCGACTGAAAATCGGAAGGTCGGCGGTTCGACCCCGCCCCTGGCCACCACCCGAAACCGCAGGTCAGAAGCCCTCTGACCTGCGGTTTTGTAGTTCCGCCAGTCCTCCCCGGGTCGCTCGCACCGCTGCCGAGTGACCGTCAGTGACCACGACACGCCGAGGATCGCCGGGAGTTATCGCACGAGTTATCGCACGACACCTCGACCTCAAGACAAACTTGCGATCACAGGGCCGGCGAGATCGCGCAGGCCTTTGAGCCGGCGACCTCCTCAGAGTCCAGCCCGGGCCGTGCCCCATGCCGCTCCCGGTCGCATCTACGATTCGATTGAGCCAGGTCAGCGCGGGGGGTACACAGGCTAATATGCCAGTGGTGGCGTCTCGGAGCGGCGCCATGCGGGAACTGCGATGAGTGGGCCTTGCGGATGTCAAGGTCCATGTGACTCTCGAGTCGGGAAGTTGCCGGCGGGAAGGCGGGGCCGTAGACAACGATCGTGCGGTCTGGTTGGGGAATCCCCCCACGGACTGGGGTTCTATGCCTATCGCTCGCCCACCGGGTAACGGTTGCTACACCGGGCGCGGACGCGTTCTGGTGCGCGGTTTCGACACCGAGCACAGCCGTTACGGAGAGCTGGAGGGGGAGGACCGCTTCGTCGTCGACGATTCGCGTGTCAACCACGACCCGCAGCATCCGATACGCCGTGACGATTTGGTGTTCCTGAATGGCCAGTTCAAGGGTGATGACGAGACCTCCTTGTGTGCCCCGGGGCGTGTCGTGATGGTCGG
>CAWFKL010000004.1:0-591748 GCA_963816385.1 uncultured Actinomycetota bacterium | reverse complement strand
CAGCAGGTCGTAGGCCCACATGAGGGGGTTCTCCTGCGACGGGGTGTCAGGAGCCTGCCGGGCGCGGTCCAGCCGAGACCGTAGCTGAAGATCGACAGGGACAGTAGTCCGGTGAAGAAGATCGGAAGGGAGACGCCGGCGAGGGCCGCGGTCATGGCCGCGCGATCGATCACGCTACCGCGTTTGAGGGCCGACACGACTCCGGTCGAGATACCGCCGAGCAGCCACAGCAAGGCCGCGCCCGCAGCAAGGGACATCGTCACGGGCAGGCGGTCAGAGGGTCGGGCAGGACGGGGTTCTGCGTGATGAAGGAGTAGCCCAGGCACGGGGCCGGGCAGTGGTCGTAGCCGGCGCCGGTGTAGTAGTCGCTGCCGGCCACCAGCCCCTTCGCGAAGCGGCCGTACTGCACCCAGATCGGGTCGGTGAACCCGAGGCGGACGGCCGTCTCGTGGATCTGCGCAGCACCGGCTGACTTGCCGACGTAGCGAGACGCGAGGTCGTCGGCGGTGGCGCCACCGAGGCGGGGAAGGAGGAAGAAGATGGCGAAGACGACGGCCGTGATGATGAACAGCAGCACGACAGCGCTGATAAGTCGCTTGACGAGGTACGCGAACACTGTGGTCGGCGGCCCGACTGCGGTGGCGAACTGACCATCTGGTCGGCTGCCACCGGGCCACGCCTTCACCTTCCTTCGGTGGATGGGGTGGGCGGTGGGGGACCGCTTACTTCTTGGACGTGCCCATCGACGCGTAGTCGTAGAAGTTGTAGGCGTCGGTCACGAAGACGTTCGTGAGGTAGTCCGGCCGGTAGATCAGCGCCTTCGGCCAGACACCGGGCAGGACAACCGCGTTGTCCATGACGGTCTTGTCGACCTGGCCCCAAATCGTCTCTCGCTTGGAGGTGTCGTTCTCGGCGAGCGCCTGGTCGATGAGCTTGTCGACCTCGGGCAGCTTGATACCGAGGTTGGTGTTGCCCGCGGCGCGGATGACCCGGCTGTCGACGATCTGTGACAGGAAGCCGAAGCCGTCGGGCCAGTCGGCCCCAGCTCATCACCAGGAGGCCGAGGCCGTTCGCCTTGGCGTAGTCGGGCTTGCCGGCGTAGAGCTTGAAGTAGTCGCCGCTCGGGAAGCCCTTGAGCGTGACCTTGATCCCCGCCTTGGCCAAGGACTGCTGCAGCGACTCGGCGACGGCCTTCTCCTTCGGCCGCTCGTTGCGGTAGGCGACGATCGTCTCGAAGCCGTCTGGCTTTCCGCACTTGGCGAGCGCGGCCTTCGCAGCGTCGGGGTCGCCCTGCGGCTTCGCCTTGAAGGCGTAGTCATCCATGTCCTGGTGGCCCGGGACGACGGTGGGCATCAGGCTCGTGGCGATGTCGGCGCCGATGCTGCCGCCGTATGCGCGCTGGTAGCCCGTCTTGTCGTACGCCAGCAGGACGGCCTTGCGGCAGTCGATGTTGTCGAACGGCGCGACGTCGGTGTTGATCTGTGTGTAGTTGCTACGCGCCGACGTCGGGTTGTCGGTGTTCTTCTTCAGCTCCGGGCTGGCCAGGATCTTGCCCTGAGCGGCCGCCTGCACACCGGTGCCGGCGATGTCGACATCGAGGTCACCGGACATCGAGCCGGTTGTCGAGGTCGGCCGCGTTGATGCCGATCTGGACCGTCAGCTTGTCCGGAAGTGCCTTCCGGCCCGACTCGGGGTCGGTCGCAGGGTCGTAGCTCGCATTGCGGTCGAGCTCGAGGAGTCTTCCGGACTGGTACGTCGTGAACTTGTACGGGCCGCTCGAGATGACGTGCTCCTTGTACTTCGTGCCGGTGTCCTTGGCCTGCGGCACGGGTGCCGTCGACGCGAGCTGCGCGAAGTAGTCGAAGCTGGAGAAGGGCTTGTTGAGGTGGAAGACGATGGTCTTGTCGTCCGGCGTCTCGATCGACTTGAGGTTCGCGAGGTTCTTGTCCTTGTAGACCGAGTAACCCTCGGGGACGTCCTTGAGGAAGTCGTTGAAGTACGTCGGGCCGTTCGGGAAGGTGTCCTTGTCGAGCGAGCGTGCGACGCCGTACTTGACGTCCTTGGACGTGATCGGGGTGCCGTCCTCGTACTTCAGACCATCACGCAGCGTGTAGGTCCACGTCTGGTTGTTGTCGCTCGCCTTGCCGAGCGACGTCGCCATGTCGGGGACGAGCTTGGTGCCCTCACTGCCGGGTGCCGCCTTGAAGACGACGAGGGTGCGCGCGTAGTTGCGCAGGAAGTTCCACGAGAGGCCGTAGTAGGTGTCACCGGGGTCGACGGAGTCCCAGTCGCCCGCGGCGCCGAAGCGCAGCGTGCCGCCCTTGGCGTCAGACGGGTTGTAGATCTTGCCGATCGCCGCGTTGGCGCCTCCCGCGGCAGCGCCACCTCCGCTTCCGCCGGTGCTGCCGGTCCCGGTTCCGCCGGTGTTGCTGCCGCCACAGGCGGTCAACCCCAGGGCCAGGACGGCCGCGCCTGCGACCGCCATCAAGCGTGTGTTCTTCATGGGTGAGTGCGCTCCTTGCTATCGGTCGAGCAAAATGCAGGTCGCGGTGGTTACCGGGACCGGGGATCGAGGGCGTCACGCAGGCCGTCCCCGAAGAGGTTGAAGGCGAGCACCGTCACGAAGATGGCCATGCCTGCTGGGATCATGAACCAGGGGTCGATCTGGTACCACGTCGCGGCGTCGGACAACATGCCGCCCCAGGTGGCCCGGGGGGCCTGGACGCCGACACCGAGGTAGGACAGCGCCGCCTCGAACAGGATGTTCGTCGGGATGAGAAGGGTCGCGTAGACGAGGATCGGCGCGATGAGGTTGGGCAGCAGGTCCTTGCGCAGGATGTAGGTCGCCCGGGCACCGAGGCTGCGGGAGGCGTCGATGAACTCGCGCTCGCGAAGCGACAGCGTCTGACCGCGGACGATGCGCCCGATGTAGGGCCAGTTGAAGAACCCGATGATGAAGACGATGACGGCGATGCGGAGCGAGTCTCCCTTGAGGCCGAACGCTTGGTCGGGGATGACACCGACGAGGGCGATGGCGAACAGCAGCAGCGGGAAGGCCAGGAAGATGTCCATCAGGCGGCTGATGAAGCTGTCGATTCCGCCGCCGAAGTATCCCGCCATGACTCCCAGCGTCGTGCCGATGACGACCGAGAGCATGGTGGCGAAGAAGGCGATGAGCAGGGAGATCTGCGAGCCGTACAGCACTCGACTGAAGAGGTCTCGGCCGTTCACGGGTTCGACGCCGAAGAGGAAGTCCCGCGACACGCCGCCGTAGGGCCCGATCGGAATCTGGGTGTTCGCGTCGATCAGATCCTGATGGAACTCGTCCGGCGGGTGCCCGAGGAGCCCGACGAGGAACGGCGCCAGAATTGCGACGACGATAAGGAAGATGACGAAAAGGCCGCCCGCGAGCGCGACCTTGTCGCGCTTGAGGCGCATCCACGCAATCTGGCCGAGAGACCGGCCCTCGATGCGTTCCGCCCCCTCGAGGACCGCCTCCGGAGGGGCCGACGCGTCACCTGGCTGTAGTTCGACGGGAACGGTCACGTGCCGTCACCTCCGGGTGGGATCGGGGCCGGGGACGGGGACAGCCTCCGGTGAGCGCCCCCAGCGGCCACACTAGGTCCCGCCGTCCGCGCGCGCCCCATCTTTCAGCGCGACACCACCGGCCACAACCGACGATGCCGAATCGTGACGCGGTGGATATCTTCCGGCTACATGGCCTGCGGGACGGCACAATTCACGGCGGGTGATCGGTAGGCGGGATACCGGCCCTTGCTACGCCGCGTCGGTCTCGTCCTCGAACCGGCCGAGCACCCGCTCGAGCAGGTCCTCCATGGTGACGAGACCGACTGGGCCAGCAGGCCCCTCGACGAGCACGAGCTGGGCTCGCTCGGCGCGCATCGCGCTGATCGCGTCCAGCAGCGAGAGCCCCTCCGCGAGGTGGAGCGCGGGAGTCGTGACCGTCTCCACACTCGCCTGGCGGGGGGCACGCACGATGTCGCGAACGTGGGCGATGCCGACCGGCACCGCGCCGTCGGTGACCACGAGCCGCGACCGTCCGGAGTCGCGGGAGAGGTGCTCGGCCTGCGAGACGGTCGTCGTGCCGACCACCGTCACCGCCCGCTGGAGCGGGACCATGACCTCGGTCAGCGTCGTCCTGTCGAGGTCGATGGCTCCGGCGAGCACGCGATGCTCCGGGTCGGCGAGCTGGCCGGCCTCGCGAGCGCTCCCGAGGAGCAGGACGAGCTCCTTGGGGCCGTGCACCTGCGCGAGCTCGTTCTGCGGCCTGACGCCGACGAGGCGCAGGCACCCGTTGGCCATCGCGTTGAGCAGGCTGAGCACTGGCCGCATGACCCACGCGAAACCCCGGAACGGCAGGGCGAGCAGCACCGCCGAGCGCTCGGGGTGGGCGATCGCCCACGACTTGGGCGCCATCTCGCCGACCACCATGTGCAGGAAGACGACGATGCCGACGGCCAGCACCACGGCGACGACGTATGCCGCCGCCTCGGGCACGCGCAGGAAGGTGAGCACGGGCGCCAGCAGGTCCGCGACCGCCGGCTTCGCCACGGAGCCGAGCCCGAGCGTGCACAGCGTGATGCCGAGCTGGGCGCCGGCGAGCATGAGCGAGAGCTCGCGGCTTCCCTTGGCCGCGGCGGCCGCCGCTCGACTGCCGCGTTCGGCGAGGTCGTCGAGGCGGTGGCGCTTGCTCGCGACGAGCGCGAACTCGGCTGCGACGAAGAAGGCGTTGAGCGCGAGCAGGACGAGCGAGACGAGCAGGGCCGTGATCACCGCGTGCTCCTCTCGACCTGGCCCGGATCACCCTGCGGCGTCAGCGGCGGCGCCGCCATCCTCCCGGTGACCTGCGTCACGCGCGTCACGGGGATCACGATCGTGACGGGCGTCACCGGCGTCGAGCTGCTCCAGCTCGGTCATGAGGTCGAGCACCTCGACCCGCACCGAAGCGGGCACATGCCGCTCGACCGCCTCGACGGCGAGGCGCACGGAGACCTGCAGCCGCGTGGTCGCGTGGTCGTCACGGTGCTCGCGTTGGTCGCCGTGCTGATCTGTCACGAGGGTGGTCCTGGGTGTCGTCGTCGCGACTGTCGCGCTTGTCCGACTCGTCGCGCTCGTGGTCCTTGTCGCGGGAGCGAGGGGCACGGTCGGTCGCGACGGCATCGCTGTCGTGCAAAGGTGCTCGCCGGTCTCGACCTCCCGGCGGCCCTGCACCTCGACGACGTCGCCCTCGCGTGCGGTGCGCCCGAGATGTTCGAGGATGAGCCCGCTGATCGTCGTGTACTCATCGGTGGCGGCAAGTCGCACGCCGGTCGCCGTGTCGAGCTCGTCGAGACGCAGGTGCCCGGGCACGACCCAGGTGTCCTGGCCGGCCGGCTCCACGGACACGACCTCGGTGTCGTCCTCGTCGAGGATGTCGCCGACGACCTCCTCGGCGATGTCCTCGAAGGTGACGATGCCCGCGAAGCCGCCGTGCTCGTCGACGACGATCGCCATCTGTCGATGGTCGGTGCGCAGCTGCTCCAGCACGCGCGGCAGTGGGGCACTGGTCGGCACGACGGTCGGCGGCGCGGTCACGGCCCCGACGGGCGTGCTGGCGCGGAGCCCGGGGTCGACGGCGAGCACCTCGGCGATGCCGGCGACCCCCACGATGTCGTCGCCGTCGGTGCCGGTGACGGGGAAGCGGGACCAGCTCGTGTCGAGCAGCTCGACGAGACGCAGCACAGGGTCGTCGGCATGCACCGTCTGCACCCGCACGCGAGGCGTCATGACGTCACCCGCGTCGAGCTCGCGGAAGCGCAGGCCGCCCTCGAGCACGTCGGAGAGGTCGTCGTCGAGGAGCCCGCCGGCGTGGGACTGCTCGATGATGCGGCTGAGGTCCTCTGCCGTGGCGCCGTGCTCGAGCTCCTCGACGGGCTCGATGCCGACCCTGCGCAGCAGCGTGGTCGACGCCCGGTCGAAGAGACGCACGAGAGGCCCTGCCACCGTGAGGTAGAGCAGCGTCGAGCGGGACAGGGCGCGTGCCAGTGGCACGGTCCGCGCGATGGCGAGGTTCTTGGGTGCCAGCTCGCCGAAGACCATCTGCACGACCGTCGAGAAGATCAGCACGGCCGTCACCGACAGGCTGAGCCGGGCGGCATACGACATCGAGGGGTCGAGCAGCTCGGCGAGTCCCGCGCCCACGAGCGGCTCGGAGATGTAGCCGACGAGCAGTGCCGTGACCGTGATCCCGAACTGGGCGGCCGACAGCGTGAAGGACAGGCGCGAGGTGACGCGCAGGGCCCGGCGGGCGGGCGCGTCGCCCTGCGCTGCCAGGTCCTTGAGGGCGTTGCGGTCGACCGCGACGTAGGCGAACTCCTGGGCCACGAAGTAGCCGGTCGCCGCCGTGAGGGCGAGGATCAGTGCGATCCCGAGGACGATGCTCATGCGGTCACCACCTGCGCGGAGCGGATGGCGGTGGGGCAGCCGGGCAGCCGAGGGGCCGTCCGGCTGCGGACTATGGCCCTCCTGGGACTCGGCGCGCGAGTCGCGGCGTCTGTGGGATCGCATGACCGCAATCCTAGGCGAGCGGGCGAGGGTCGTTCAGCCCGCCGGTTCGGCGCCGACACGGGCGGCCTCGTCGGCGATCCGGTGCGCGAGCTCCACGTCGAGCTGGGTGAGGCCGCCCTCCGAGTGCGTCGAGAGCGCGAACGAGACGGTGCGCCAACGGATGTCGATGTCGGGATGGTGGTCCATCGACTCGGCGATGAGGCCCACCTCCTGCACGAGCCTGATCCCGGTGGGGAAGTCGGGTGCCTCGTAGCCCGCCCGGATGGTGTCACCGTCACGCGACCAGCCGGGCAGGTCGGCCAGCTGGCGGGTGATCTCCTCGTCGGTCAGCAGTCGGCTCATGGCACCAGTCAACGCCGGGACCGGGCGGGACGGAAGATGTGGCACGATCTTGCCCGCCATGAGCACCGTCCCCGACCCTCCCTTCCCGCCGTGCGCCTCGTCGTCGGCGCGGCGGTCGTCGACGACATCGAGCACCCGACGCGTCTGCTCGCCGCACGGCGCACGGAGCCCTCGTCGCTCGCCGGAGGATGGGAGCTGCCGGGCGGGAAGGTCGACGACGGCGAGATGCCGCTGGCCGCCCTGCACCGGGAGCTGCACGAGGAGCTCGGCGTCGAGGTGCGCATCGGCCCCTACCTGCCCGGCCCGCTGCCCGGCACGACGTGGCCGCTGGGCGACCGTTTCGAGATGCTCGTGTGGTTCGTCGAGGTGACGCGCGGCGAGCCCTCGCCGCTCGAGGACCATGACGAGGTGCGGTGGCTCGAGCTGTCGCAGCTGTATGCCGTGCCCTGGCTGCCGGCGGACCTGCCCATCGTCCGCGCGCTCGAGGCCAGACTGGCCTGAGGCGCCGCCCGCGCCACCCAACGACGCGCCCCACGCCCCCACGACGCCGCCCAACGACAAGAGCGAGACCCACCATGGCAGCACCGTCCGTCCTCTTCCTCGGAGGCACCGGGATCATCAGCTCGGCCTGCACGCGACGGGCCCTCGAGGAGGGCTTCGAGGTCTTCGTCCTCGGACGGGGACTGTCCTCGACCCGCCCGGCGCCGGAGGGCTGCCGGCTGCTGAGGGGAGACCTCGACGACCGCGACTCCTTCCGCGCCGCGGTGGGGGAGCGCGACTATGACGTCGTCGCAGACTTCCGCGCGTTCGGCCCGGCCGACGTCAGCGCCCGCCTGGAGGTGCTGCGCCACCGGATGGGGCAGTACGTGTTCATCAGCTCGGCCTCCGCCTACCAGACGCCGCCCGCACACCTTCCCGTGGTCGAGTCCACACCGCTGCGCAACCCGGTGTGGGACTACTCGCGCGGCAAGATCGCCGCCGAGGACCTGCTCGTGCGGGCGCATCGTGAAGAGGGCCTGCCCATGACCATCGTGCGCCCGTCGCACACCTACGACCACACGGCGCCGCCCTTCGACGGCGGCTGGACGGTGATCGACCGGATGCGGCGCGGCGCCGAGGTCGTCGTGCACGGCGACGGCACCTCGCTGTGGACGCTGACCCACCACACCGACTTCGCCCGGGCCTTCGTCGGGCTGCTCGGCCACCCGGCTGCGATCGGCGACAGCTTCCACATCACCTCCGACGAGTGGCTGAGCTGGAACCAGGTCTACGAGATCGTGGCGGGCGCGGCCGGCGCGTCGCCGCGGCTCGTCCACGTGACGTCCGACGCCGTCGCCGCCGTCGACCCCGAGTGGGGTGCCGCCCTGCTCGGCGACAAGGCGCACTCGATGGTCTTCGACAACACCAAGGTCAAGCGGCTCGTGCCGGGCTGGCGGGCGACCGTGCCCTTCCACCGGGGAGCGAAGGAGATCATCGACTGGTTCGATGCCGACCCCGCGCGCCAGCAGGTCGATGCCCGGATGGACGCCCTCATGGACCGGCTCGTCGAGACGCACCGGTAGGAGCCGGGGGGCTCGTGGACGGAGCCAGCCCGAAAACCCTGAGAGAATGTCCCTCATGCCTTTGAAGACCCGTGCGGACATCCGCAACGTCGCCATCGTCGCTCACGTCGACCACGGCAAGACCACCCTCGTCGACAAGATGCTCTGGCAGTCCGGCGCATTCGGCGAGCACCAGCACGTCGACGAGCGGGCGATGGACTCCGGGGACCTCGAGCGCGAGAAGGGCATCACCATCCTCGCGAAGAACACCGCGGTGCACTACACGGGCAAGGCGGCCGCCGACCGCGGCCTCACCGACGGCGTCACGATCAACATCATCGACACCCCCGGTCACGCCGACTTCGGTGGCGAGGTGGAGCGTGGCCTCTCGATGGTCGACGGCGTGGTGCTCCTCGTGGACGCGTCCGAGGGCCCCCTTCCCCAGACCCGCTTCGTGCTGCGCAAGGCGCTGGCGGCGAAGATGCCCGTCATCCTCTGCATCAACAAGGTCGACCGTCCCGACTCGCGCATCGCCGAGGTCGTCGACGAGGCCTACGAGCTCTTCCTCGACCTCGACGCCACGGAGGAGCAGATCGACTTCCCCATCGTCTACGCCTCCGCCAAGTCCGGCCGTGCCTCGATGCAGCGCCCCGACAACGGCGGGCAGCCCGACGGCGAGGACCTCGAAGCCCTCTTCGCCACGATCCTCGAGACCATCCCCGCCCCGACGTACGACGACGAGGCACCCCTGCAGGCCCACGTCACCAACCTCGACGCCTCGAACTTCCTCGGCCGGCTCGCCCTGCTCCGGGTCTTCAACGGCACGATCAAGAAGGGCCAGCAGGTCATGTGGTGCCGGCACGACGGCTCACAGCAGCGTGTCAAGATCACCGAGCTGCTCATGACCGAGGCCCTCGAGCGCAAGCCCGCCGAGAGCGCGGGCCCGGGCGACATCATCGCCGTCGCCGGCATCCCCGAGATCACGATCGGTGAGACCCTCGCCGATGCCGACAACCCCCTCCCGCTGCCGCTCATCACCGTCGACGAGCCCGCGATCTCGATGACCATCGGCACGAACACCAGCCCGATGGTCGGTCAGGTGCGCGGCTCGAAGGTCACGGCCCGCATGGTCAAGGACCGCCTCGACAAGGAGCTCGTCGGCAACGTGTCGCTGCGCATCCTGCCGACCGAGCGTCCCGACGCCTGGGAGGTGCAGGGCCGGGGCGAGCTGGCACTGGCCATCCTCGTGGAGCAGATGCGGCGCGAGGGCCACGAGCTGACCGTCGGCAAGCCGCAGGTCGTCACGCGGGAGGTCGACGGCAAGGTGCACGAGCCCGTCGAGCGCCTCACCATCGACACGCCCGAGGAGTTCCTCGGCCCGATCACCCAGATCCTCGCTGCGCGCAAGGGCCGCATGGAGCAGATGACCAACCACGGCACCGGCTGGATCCGCATGGAGTTCCTCGTGCCGAGCCGTGGCCTGATCGGCTTCCGCACCGAGTTCCTCACCGAGACGCGCGGCACCGGCATCGCCCACCACGTCTTCGAGGACTACGAGCCGTGGTTCGGCGCCATCACGACGCGGGTCAGCGGCTCGCTGGTCTCCGACCGCAAGGGCGTGGTCACCGCCTACGCGATGGTCAACCTGCAAGAGCGCGGCACGCTCTTCACCGACCCGACCACCGAGGTCTACGAGGGCATGATCGTCGGCGAGAACTCCCGCGCGGACGACATGGACGTCAACATCACCAAGGAGAAGAAGCTCACCAACGTGCGCGCCTCCTCCTCGGACAACTTCGAGAAGATCGTCCCGCCGCGCAAGCTGAGCCTCGAGCAGAGCCTCGAGTTCTGCCGCGAGGACGAGTGCGTGGAGGTCACCCCGGAGGCGGTGCGCATCCGCAAGGTCGAGCTGGACGCCACCGTCCGTGCCCGCACTGCCGCCCGAGCCCGTTCGGCGGCGAAGGCCGAGGCCTGACGGTCCACTGTGTCACGGCTGCTCTTCGTCCACGCGCACCCCGACGACGAGTCGCTGACGTGCGGCGTCGCCATGGCTCACCACGTGGCGCGCGGCGACGACGTGCACGTGCTGACCTGCACCCTGGGTGAGGAGGGCGAGGTCATCCCCCCGGCTCTCGCGGCGCTCGAAGGTGCACCCGACGACGCCCTGGGTGCGCACCGCCACGGCGAGCTCACGCGCGCTCTGGGCAGGGTCGGGGCGACGATGCACGTGCTCGGCGCCGACGACCGGCGTCTCTCGCTCTACCGTGACTCGGGCATGGTCGGATCGCCGGCCTCGGCCCGGCAGGACGCCTTCACGGCGGCGGATCCGGACGAGGCGACCGCCCTCGTCGTGAACGTCATCGCCGACGTCCGACCCGACGTCGTCGTCACGTACGACGAGCACGGTGGATACGGGCACCCGGACCACGTGCAGACCCACCGGGTCACCCGACGGGCCCTCGCGACGGTGCCCGACGGGCTCCTGCCGGTGCGGGCGTTCGAGATCCTGACACCGCTGACGTGGGCGCGCGAGGACCGCGCGTGGCTGCGCGAGGCCGATCCGGCGGCGCGCCGGAGCGAGCAGTGGTGGCGTGAGCACGCCCGACGCCGCGACACCGCAGGCGAGCAGCCCTGGCCGCTCGTCCTGCTCGGTGACGACGACCCCTTCCCACCCTCCGTCGTCGACGACGCCGACGTGACCCACGTCGTGCACGACGAGGCGGCGCGGGCCGTCAAGAACGACGCTCTGCGCGCACACGCCACGCAGGTCCTCGTGGTCGACGACGACGTGCACGCCCTGTCGAACCTCGTCGCGTCCCGCACGACGGCTCGCGAAGGCTTCCGGCGCGTCGACCCGCGCACGTGGCGCCCCGTCGCCGTCGCCGCTGCCGGACCGGTCGCTGCTCGCCTGAGGGCCGCCGCGCAGCGGGACCAGCGCGTATGCCGTCCGGCTCAGGCGGTCGAGCGCGCCAGGTAGGTGTACTCGTGGTGCACGCCGAAGCCGAGATCCCTCCAGAACGCGACGCCCTTCGGTGTTGTCGGCGGACACCTGCAGGTAGATCGCCGGCATGGCGTTCTCCCGGGCCACCATCGCCGCCGCGGAGACGATCGTCGACGCGAGGCCAGTGCGGCGGCGCTCGGGCGTGACCCACAGGCCGAACACGCCAGCCCATCCGGGGTGGATCGCCACTCTGGCGATCCCCACGATCTGGCGGGTCGACTCGTCCCGGACCGAGAGGAAGAGCTGACCTTCGCTGCCCGTGAGCACCGCCTCCGTGGCGCCCGGGACGACGCTCCGGCTGCGGCCGTAGGCCATCAGCCACTCGGGCGAGAGCTCGGCGTCCGCCGTGACCGGCACGGACTCCGTGGTGAGAGGCGCCACCTGCGCCGACAGCCCGGTCATGACCAGCACCCGCGCCCAGTCGGGTCGTCCGCCCGCCACGGCATACCCACGGGCGAGCAGCTCGGCGCCGACCGGATGCTCCTCGGCGGTGAAACCCTCCCGCCCCGGAAGCTGGAAGAGGGCCGGCGCGTCGCGCTCGGCGTACCACCGCTCGACGAAGCTGATCGCGCTGTCGACCGGCAGGCTCGGATCGCCGACGACGAGTGCGGAGTTGGCTCGTGCGGTGAAACCACGCGCCGAGCGAAGCACCCAGTCGCCGAGCCCGGCGCGATCGATGGCGACCCAGCCACGAGCCATGACCTGCTCGAGGTCGTCGGGGGAGACGCGCTGGTGCGCGGGGCCCGGACGGCTCGCCGGCGGCGGCACGTCCTTGGCCGCGAGGACGTCGGCGCGGATGAGCTTCACGCGCTCGGACCTCGTGTCGACGATGAGGAAGTCGTCGTTGCGCGCGATGAGCTCGCCGACGAAGTCGGTGGCCCGAGCCCCCGAGCCCGGCTCGAGGCGGTAGCGCACGACGACTCTGCTGCCGATCGTGAGGCCGGCGCTGAGGCGGTGCCCCTCGGTGTCGGTGGTCGACGCGGAGGGCTGGCCGAGCGAGTCGGTGCCTGGTTCCGCCTGTGGCCTGGTTCGAGGCCTGGCTCCACGCCTCGTTCGAGGCCGAGTCCGGTGCTGGCTTCGGTGCTGGCTTCGGCTGCTTCCCGGCCTCGGTGCTCGGATCGGTCGCTCCACCGCCCGTCTCATCGGCGGGGTCGTGCGTGGGGTCGCCAGTCATGTCCGGCATACTAGGCGGTGCACGCATCCGTCCCGAACGCTGCCACAGCAGGAGGTCTGCACCCCATGACCTACGTCATCGCCCAGCCTTGCGTCGACCTCAAGGACCGTGCCTGCATCGAGGAGTGTCCCGTCGACTGCATCTACGAGGGCAAGCGTTCTCTCTACATCCACCCCGACGAGTGCGTCGACTGCGGAGCCTGCGAGCCGGTGTGTCCGGTCGAGGCGATCTACTACGAGGACGACGTGCCGGAGCAGTGGGCGGACTACTACGACGCCAACGTCCAGTTCTTCAACGACCTGGGCAGCCCCGGCGGTGCGGCAAAGATGGGCGTCATCGACAAGGACCACCCGCTCATCGAGGCCCTGCCTCCCCAGGAACACGACGAGTGACGGCTGCGCTCCGGGGGCTGGACCTTCCGGACTTCCCCTGGGACTCGCTCGCGCCCTACAAGGCGCGAGCGATCGCGCATCCGGGCGGCATCGTCGACCTCTCCGTCGGCACGCCGGTCGACCCGACACCGGAGGTCGTGCGGGCCGCGCTGGTGGCGGCGGCTGATGCCCCCGGCTACCCCCTCACCGTCGGCAGCGCCGACCTGCGGGCCGCCATCTGCGAGTGGTTCGCCGCGCCGCCGCGGGTGTCAGCGGGCTGACCCCGGAGGCCGTGCTCCCGACCATCGGCAGCAAGGAGCTCGTGGCCTGGCTGCCGACCCTCCTCGGCCTGCGAGCGGGCGATGTCGTCGGCATCCCGGCCGTCGCCTACCCGACCTACGACATCGGGGCCCGCATCGCCGGAGCGAGCTCGGTCGTGGCGCAGTCGCTGACCAGTCTCGGTCCGCTGACCGCGGCCACGGCGCCGAAGTTGTTGTGGCTCAACAGCCCCGGCAACCCCAGCGGCCAGGTCCTCGGCGTGGACCACCTGCGCAAGGTCGTCGACTGGGCGCGGACGCACGGCGTCGTGGTGGCCAGCGACGAGTGCTACGCCGAGCTGGACTGGCGCGAGGATCGGCTCGGCACCGCCACCCCGAGCATCCTGCACCCCGACGTCTGCGGCGGTGACCACACCGGCCTGCTGGCTGTCTACTCCCTCTCCAAGCAGAGCAACCTCGCCGGGTACCGCGCGGCCTTGGTGGCCGGTGACCCCGCCGTCGTCGGAGCCCTCCTCGAGGTGCGCAAGCACGCCGGCATGATCATGCCCGCCCCCGTCCAGCACGCCATGGCGGCGGCCCTGCGCGACGACACCCACGTCCGGGCCCAGCGGACGGCATACGGCCGACGTCGAGAGCAGCTGATCGGGGCAGTGAGGACGGCAGGGCTCCGGATCGACCACTCCGAGGCCGGGCTCTACCTCTGGGCGACCCGCGAGGAGGACTGCTGGGAAACGGTGTCCGCCATGGCCGACCTCGGCATCCTCGTCGCACCGGGCGCCTTCTACGGACCGGCCGGCGGCCGGCACGTGCGGATCGCCCTGACGGCCACCGACGAGCGCATCAGCGCTGCCTGCGAACGCCTCGTCGCCGCGTCGTGACGTCCGGCGCCGACCGGTGACGATCACTCATCTCGTCGGAGCGCGAGGGGTGGACCCTCTTGTCCCTCCGACCCGGCGCTGGGGTAACGTCGCACGCGGACACGTCCGGCGAAACCTCGGCCGGATCGACAGGAGGCGAGGCACAGTGGCGAACGCAGTGGACGCGACATTCAAGGTCGCAGACAAGGAAGTCACCTTCAAGGCTGTCGAGGCGGTCGAGGGCAACGACGGCATCGGCATCGGGTCCCTCATGAAGGACACCGGACTCGTCACCTACGACGTCGGATTCGTCAACACCGCGTCCTGCAAGAGCGACATCACCTACATCGACGGCGACCAGGGCATCCTGCGCTACCGCGGCTACCCCATCGACCAGCTGGCTCAGAAGTCCACCTTCGTCGAGGTCGCCTACCTGCTGATCTACGGCGAGCTCCCCTCCTCCGACGAGCTGGGCCGCTTCGAGGACCTCATCCGTCGGCACACGATGCTGCACGAGGACCTCCGCGCGTTCTTCAACGGCTTCCCGCGCGACGCGCACCCGATGCCTGTGCTCAGCTCGGCGGTCTCCGCGCTCGGCACCTTCTACCAGGACAGCCTCGACCCGTTCGACCAGGAGCAGGTCGAGATCTCGACGATCCGCCTGCTCGCCAAGGTGCCGACGATCGCGGCGATGGCCCACAAGAAGAGCATCGGCCAGCCATACATGTACCCCGACAACTCCCTGTCGTTCGTCGAGAACTTCATGCGCATGACGTTCGGCTATCCCGTCGAGCCGTATGAGGTCGACCCGACGGTCGCCAAGGCCCTCGACCTGCTCTTCATCCTCCACGCCGACCACGAGCAGAACTGCTCCACCTCGACGGTCCGCCTCGTCGGCTCTGCGCACGCGAACCTCTTCAACTCGGTCTCGGCCGGTATCCACGCCCTGTCGGGCCCGCTGCACGGCGGTGCCAACCAGGCCGTGCTCGAGATGCTCGGCAAGCTCAACGCGTCGGGCGACGACCCCAAGAAGTTCATGGAGAAGGTCAAGAACAAAGCAGGACGGTGTCCGCCTCATGGGCTTCGGACACCGTGTCTACAAGAACTACGACCCCCGCGCGGCCATCGTCAAGAAGGCCGCCGACGACATCCTGGAGAAGCTCGGCCAGAACGACCCGCTGCTCGAGATCGCCAAGGGCCTCGAGGAGATCGCCCTGGCCGACGACTACTTCGTCGAGCGCAAGCTCTACCCGAACGTCGACTTCTACACGGGACTCATCTACAAGGCGATGGGTTTCGAGTCGAAGATGTTCACCGTGCTGTTCGCCATCGGTCGACTGCCGGGCTGGATCGCCCAGTGGCGCGAGATGATGAACGACCCGGAGACCAAGATCGGCCGCCCGCGCCAGATCTACACCGGCGCTCCGGAGCGCAACTACCCCGGCTGAGCCGCCGCTTTCTGCGGATGTGACCGATGTCCCCGCCCGCCAGGGACGGGGACATCGGCATGATGGGGTGATGGCCAAGTACCACGTCAACGACGCTGCCGTCGCCCGGTGCCGAGAGCTCATCGACAAGCGGCAGTACGTCCTCGACAGCGACTGGGGCGACGTGCAGCCCAACGCCGAGGCGCAGAACGCCTTCCTCGAGAAGCACTCCTGGGAGGAGTACGCCGCCTGGCACCTCGGCCTCACCGAGGGTGCCAACGACGCCACCAAGGCGAGGTACGCCTTCGTCTACGGCGACCTGCGCCGCGTGCACCGCACCGCCCTCATCGCGTGCGTCTACCGGGCGTCGGAGTGGCGGCACAAGGACGTCGAGCTCGCCGCGCACGACCTCCTGCAGCATCTCGACCACGTCACGGGGTGACCGCCACGGGGTGACCACTGCGCGAGTTGCCGAATGGCTGCTGCGCCACCTCGCGCGACGGTCGGTCAGGCCAGGGAGATGGTGACGGTGGTGCCGTCCGGGCCCGCCGACCACGCGGCGTCACGGTCGGAGCGGTCCCACGTGCGCTCGCCGATGGAGACGGACGTGGCGCCGTACTGCTCGGCTCGCGCCACCGCCCAGTGCGCCACCGCCCAGGCGGTCCTCCGGTCTGCCGCCTCGACGGTGAGCTGCGCGTCACGGCCCGTGGCGTCGGTGACTCCCATCTGCCGCTCGAGGTCGGCAGCGACGGACTCGGGCGACGAGTGGCTGGTGGGGGCGTCGAGCCGGCAGGTCAGGCCCGCGGGCGAGTGCCCGGTCAGGGTCGAGGCGAGCACCCGGCCCTGACCCTCGTGGTCGCGGTAGGCCTCCGGGTAGCCGCTCTTCTGCACCCGCTGTGCGATCTTGGTGATGTCCGCCGACTCGTAGCCCTTGTACTTCTCGAGGGCGTCGAAGAACGCGTTCGTCGAGTAGACGGGATCGAGGATCTCCTTCTCGTCGCCCCACCCCTGGCTCGGCCGCTGCTGGAAGAGACCGAGGGAGTCGCGGTCCCCGTAGCGCAGGTTGCGGATCTTGCTCTCCTGGAACGCCGTGGTCAAGGCGATGGTCGCCGCCCGGGCCGGCATCTCTCGCTTCATCGAGACGGCGGCGATGAGCGCGGCGTTGCCGGCCTGCTCGGGGTCGAACGTCTCGGTCATGCCGCTCGCGGTGATCGTGCACTGCGGGTTCACGGCGCTGTCGAGCAGGAAGCGCGCTCCGAAGTAACCGCCCGCGGCGATGAGCGCGACGGCGAGCAGCAGGGTCACGCCCCGGCGGCGACGTCGGCGAGTCCGCGACCCGCTGGCAGGTCGGCTCGTCGCCGCCCGGTCAGGGGCGGGTCGCGTCTTGGGCATGGGGAGGGGTGTCCTTCGTCGGGTCGGCCGGCGGGCGGCACTGCTCGTGGGTCGAAGCGGGATTCGAACGGACGTGGAAGCGGTGGTCAGTCGTTGGCGTGCAGTGCTGCGTTCAGCGTGATGCCGGTGCCAGCGCGGTCACGGGCCTCGACGGCGCCGCTGACGCTGTTGCGGATGAAGAGGACGTTGCTGCTGCCCGACAGCTCGCGCGCCTTGACCACGGAACCGTCCGGCAGGCTCACCTTGGTGCCGGCGGTGACGTAGAGACCCGCCTCGACGACGCAGTCGTCGCCGAGGGCGATGCCGATGCCACCGTTGGCTCCGACCAGACAACGCTCACCGATGCTGACGCGTTCCGTCCCCCCGCCGGAGAGGGTGCCCATGATCGACGCGCCGGCGCCGATGTCGGACCCGTCGCCGACGACGACGCCCTGCACGATGCGCCCCTCGACCATGGACGTGCCGAGGGTGCCGGCGTTGAAGTTGCAGAAGCCCTCGTGCATCACGGTGGTGCCGGGGGAGAGGTGGGCGCCGAGGCGCACCCGGTCGGCGTCCGCGATGCGCACGCCGACGGGCACGACGTAGTCGGTCATCCGCGGGAACTTGTCGACCCCGTAGACCGCGACCGGGCCGGTGGCGCGCAGACGAGCCCGGGTGACCTCGAAGCCCTCGACCGCGCACGGACCGGCGCTCGTCCACACGACGTTGGGCAGGGCGGCGAAGATGCCGTCGAGGTTGAGCTCGTTGGGGCGCACGAGGCAGTGCGAGAGCAAGTGCAGGCGCAGGTAGGCGTCGCTGGTGCCAGCGGGGGCAGCGTCGAGGTCGACCTCCTGGCGCACGACCTGCGTGTGCACACCGCGCGGCAGGTCGGTGCCCACGAGGGCCAGCAGATCGTCCGGGGCGGCCGCCTCGTCGGGGACCGGCCCCAGGGCCGGTGACGGATACCACGTGTCGAGCACCTGACCGGTGTCGGTCACCGTCGCCAGGCCGTATCCCCATGCACTCCGCTGCGCAGACATGCGCCCAAGGGTAGGGGCGCGCCGTCGCCGACACGCAACCCGGCTCGCGGGCCGAGCCACCCGGTTTCCAGTGTGACGACGCGGCCACTCGACCGTCGAGTGGCCGCGTCGTCACACGGCCTGGGGCGCGCTGCGCCGTCGAGTGGCCGCGTCGTCACACGGCCTGGGGCGCGCCGCGCCGTCGAGTGGCCGCGTCGTCACACGGCCTGGGGCGCGCCGCGCCGTCGAGTGGCCGCGTCGTCACACGGCCTGGGGCGCGCTGCACCGTCGAGTGGCCGCGTCGTCCCAGCGCGCTCGGAGGGCCGCTAGCCTTCCCGGTATGCCGTCCCCCACCGATGCCGTGCCCGTGGCGCAGGCCTCCGCCGACCCCACCGCAGCGCCGCCGCGCCCGAGCGCTCGACCTCACGTCGGACGTCGTGACCCTCACCGCCGCCGTCTGCGACATCGAGTCGGTGAGCCGGGACGAAGCGGCCCTTGCCGATGCCATCGAGGCGGCCTTGCGGGGCCTGGGGCACCTGCAGGTCGAGCGCGACGGCAACACGGTGGTCGCTCGCACCGCGCTGGGCAGGGACGAGCGCGTCGTGCTCGCCGGTCACATCGACACGGTGCCGCTCACGGCCGCGCCCAACCTGCCGACGAAGCAGGTGGACGGCACTGCTCTGGGGCCGCGGCACCGTCGACATGAAGGGCGGGGTCGCCGTCATGCTGCGGATCGCCGCCCACGTGCCCGAGCCGACGCGAGACCTCACCTTCCTCTTCTACGAGTGCGAGGAGATCGACGGCCAGTTCAACGGACTCGGTCGCCTCGCCGACACCCGGCCCGAGCTCCTCGAAGGCGACTTCGCGGTGCTGCTCGAACCGACCGACGGCGCCGTGGAGGGCGGCTGCAAGGGCACGATGCGCGTCGAGGTCGTCACCACGGGGGTCGCCGCCCACTCCGCCCGTCCGTGGAAGGGCCACAACGCCATCCACGACGCCGGGAGGGTGCTCGACCGACTGTCCACCTACGAGGAGGCCGTCGTCACCGTCGACGGGCTCGACTACCACGAGGCCCTCCAGGCCGTCGCCATCACCGGCGGCATCGCCGGCAACGTCATCCCCGACCGGTGCACCGTCACCGTGAACTACCGCTACGCCCCCGACAAGGACGCCGAGCAGGCCCTCGCCCATGTCCGCGAGGTCTTCGCGGGCTACGAGGTGAGCCTCGGGGACGCCGCCGACGGCGCCCGTCCTGGCCTGCACCTGCCGGCAGCGCAGGCCTTCATCGAGGCGCTCGGCGTGGCGGTCAACGCGAAGGAGGGCTGGACGGACGTCGCCCGCTTCTCCGCACTCGGCGTGCCGGCCGTCAACTACGGGCCGGGAGACCCGAACCTCGCGCACATGGACGACGAGCGTTGCCCGGTCGAGCAGTATGTTGCGGCCGAGACGGCCCTGCTGCGCTGGCTCACCTGAGGGCCCGTGCAGGGTGCTCGGCCGGCCGACCCGGCCGGGCCGCATAGGGTGGCGCTGTGAGTGACGAGCAGCCCCAGGGGGTCGATCCCGACGAGCGAGACCACAGCCGTCGGGCCGGCCCGGTCACCCTGCGCCGCGGCAACGTCCCGGACACCACGACCGACCAGCGCCTGCTCGAGGCCTCCACCCAGGTCGAATGGCTGCACGCCGACCCGTGGCGCGTCATGCGGATCCAGTCGGAGTTCGTCGAGGGGTTCAGCGCGCTCTCCGAGCTGGGCCCCGCCGTCGCCGTCTTCGGCTCGGCGCGGACGCGGCCGAGCGACCCGGCATACGCGGCGGGGGTCGAGGTCGGTCGCCGCCTCGTGGACGCCGGCTACGCCGTCATCACCGGTGGCGGACCCGGCGCGATGGAGGCGGCCAACCGGGGTGCCTTCGAGGCCAAGGGAACCTCTGTCGGCCTCGGCATCGAGCTGCCGTTCGAGGCCGGGCTCAACGAGTACGTCGACGTCGGCATCAACTTCCGCTACTTCTTCGCGCGCAAGGTCATGTTCCTCAAGTACTCCCGCGGCTTCATCGTGCTGCCCGGGGGGTTCGGCACGCTGGACGAGCTCTTCGAGGCCGTGACGTTGGCGCAGACGCGGAAGGTCACCGAGTTCCCCGTCGTGCTCATGGGCGTCGCCTACTGGCAGGGCCTCATCGACTGGCTTCGAGAGACGGTGCTCGACCGCGGGATGATCGGCCCCGAGGACCTCGACCGGCTCATCCTCACGGACGACCCGGCCGCCGCCGTCGCTGCCATCACGACCTACGAGGAGCCGGCGCGATGACCTGGTTCATCCTCTTCATCGGCGTGGTCGTCGTGTGCTTCGCCGCCGCCCTCGTGCTGGGCCTCATCGGCGCAGGCGCCGTGGGCGGCCTCGGCGGCGACACGCGCAGCCTGTCGCACGAGCCACTGCCTGACGACCCGATCGTCGACTCCGACTTCGACGACCTCGTCTTCGACGTCGGGCTGCGTGGCTACCGCATGAGCCAGGTCGACGGTGTCGTCGACCGGCTCCGCCGCGAGCTGCGTGAGAAGGACGAGGAGATCGCCGTGCTACGACGCGACGGCGACGGGCCGGCCGAGCACGTCACCGATGCCGGCTCCCTCCAGCCGCACGGGCAGCAGTCGGAGCAGTCCGAGACGTTCGAGCAGTCGGAGCAGTCGGAGCAGTCCGAGTCGTCGGTCGGCCGCGAACCCCGTCCATGACCCAGGTGGCGTCACTGCGCCCCCGGCGGCTGTTCGTCCTGGAGGTGCTGGCCGCCTACGCGCTGGCCCGCGTCGTCACGACGACGATCCTGCTCGTCGTCATGCGCCACCAGGTCCCGAGCGGCATGACGGGGGGCGAGGACGTCCCGGTCGGGTACTTCAGCTTCACCGCACTGTGGGATGGGCAGTGGTACCAGACCATCGCCCTGCACGGCTACCCGGACACCCTGCCCGTCGGCGACACCGGCAAGGTCGGCGAGAACCCGTGGGCCTTCTACCCTCTCTTCCCCTACCTCGCGCGCCTGCTCATGAGCCTGACCGGACTCGGCTTCCCGGCGGCCGGCTCGACGGTGGCGCTGCTCTGCGGCGTCGGTGCGGCCGTCATCATGGGGCTGCTGCTGCGCGAGCGCGTCGGTGACCCGGCGGCATACCTCGTCGTGGCCCTGTGGGCCAGCTTCCCCGCATCGGTCACCCTCCAGCTGGCCTACACCGAGTCGCTCGCCATGCTGCTGCTCGTCGGCTACCTCTACGCGCTGTCACGCGAGCGCTGGCTCGTGGCCACAGTGGTCGCGCTGCTCGTCGGGCTCTCGCGGCCCATCGCGGTGCCGCTCGGCGTCGTGACGCTCGTCGTCGTGGTGCTGCGCTGGCGGCAGCGCGCGCAGCGCCCGGTCCCCACCCGCGAGTATGCCGCGATGGCCGCTGCCCTCGTCGGGTGCGGCATCGCGGGGCTGCTGTGGCCGGCGATCGCATGGTGGCGCACCGGGATCAGCACGGCCTACACGGACACGATGGCCGCGTGGCGCGGCTACGCCACGGTGGAACCGTTCACGCCGTGGCTCGACAAGGCGCGCTACTTCCTCGGCGACACGTGGGGGCCGATCTGGCTCGTCGTCATCCCGCTCGCGCTCGTCGCCATGGTCGTGGGGCCGTGGGCCAGCAACCTCGGCCCCGACCTGCGCACGTGGTCGCTGGCTTATCCGGCCTATCTCGCCGTCGTGCTCGACCCCTACACGAGCATCTTCCGCTACCTCCTGCCGCTCTTCCCGCTGCTCATCGTCGTGCTCGGTGCCGGCTGGGCCGACCGACGGGGCAACGGCTGGAGCCGCCTGCTGTGGCGTGCGGTGCCGCTGCTCGTCGTCTTCGTCCTCTGCCAGTACTGGTGGACCGAGGTCCTCTGGCGGTTCATCCCGCCGAGCGACTACCCCCCGTGAGCGCGCGGTCCGGTGCTCTGCCGATGGCAGCCGGACACCTCAGCGCCCGGTGTAGGTCGGTGTGGTCTTGGACAGGAACGCGTCGACCGCGGCGCGGTGGTCGCTGCTGCCTCCGGTGAGCGCCATCAGCTCCGCCTCATTGGCGAGCGCTCCCGCGAGGTCCGTGCCCGCCGAGTGCGCGACCGCGCGACGGATCGAGCCGTAGGCGAGCGTCGGCCCGTCGGCGAGAGCGCGCGCCAGCTCCGTCACCGTCGACTCGAGCTCCTCCGCCGGCACGACCCTGGTGACGAGCCCGAGGGTCAACGCCTCGTCAGCAGGCACGGTACGCGGCAGCATCAGCAGCTCCTTGGCCCGAGCCGGGCCGACGAGCCGCGGCAGCGTCCACGACGCGCCGGAGTCGCACGAGAGCGCGATGCCCGCGAACGAGGTGTTGAGGCCAGCCCCCTGGGCCGCGATCCGGAAGTCGCAGGCGAGCGCGAAGGACAGCCCGGCCCCGGCCGCGACGCCGTTGAGGGCGGCGATGACGGGCTTGTTCATCGTGGCGAGCGCCGTCACGATCGGGTTGTAGTGATCCGTCACGGTCGTGGCGAGCGTCGAGTCCGGGTCCGACAGACTGCGGACGTGCTCCTTGAGGTCCTGCCCCACGCAGAACGCGCGGCCCGAGCCGGTCAGCACGACACAGCGCACGTCGGGATCCTCGGCTACCCGCGCCAGGGCGTCGACGAGTGCATCCTTGAGCGTGGTGTCCAGGCTGTTCATCGCCTCAGGTCGGTTGAGCCGCAGCCAGGCGATGCCTCCGTCGAGGTCCAGGAGCAGGGGCGCGGCTTGCGCGCCATCGGCCTCGCCCGGTGCGGTCTCGGGGGTGGCGGACCCTGCGGCTGCCGGGGGCGTCGCCGGGGGTGTCGAGGAGACTGGCTGGGTCATGCGCGCAACTCTGGCCCATCGGCGCGTCCGGCGGAAGTCGCCGCCGGTCCACCGTGGGCTCGATCACATCCCGGATTAGGTCTGGCAATAGCGACACGGAATAATGACACGCAAGCACCGAGGATTCCTAGGGAAGGGGAACCATGGCAGCAATGAAGCCGAGGACCGGCGACGGGCCGCTCGAGGTCGTCAAGGAGGGCCGCGGCATCGTGCTGCGGATGCCCCTTGAGGGCGGTGGGCGCCTCGTTGTCGAGATGACCCCCGACGAGGCTGCGGCACTGCGCGATGCGATCCAAGGTTGCGACGGGGTCAGCTGACCCCTCGGACGTTCCAGGCTTGAGCACGGCCCCCGACCACCGTCGGGGGCCGTCGCACGTCCGGACGGCCCTCGGGCAGCGTTCGTCGGCCTGGGCCGTGTCAGCGCGTGTCGGTCGCGCGTCAGCGCTTGACGGCGACGAGCAGGCCCTCGCCGACGGGCAGCAGCGCCGAGACGAAGTCGTCGCCATCGCGGATCGAGCGACCGACCTCACGCAGCGTTCGGGTCTCGGCGTCGCGGTTGGCCGGATCGGCCTCGCGGTCGGACCAGGTGAGCACGAGGGTGCCGCCGTGGCGCAGGAGCCGGGCGGCCTGCTCGACGTAGTCGGGGTACGCCTCGCGGTCGGCGTCGACGACGACGAGGTCGTAGGCGCCGTCGGTCATGCGGGGGAGGACCTCGAGGGCGCGACCCGCGATGACCCGGGTGCGCTGGTGGGCGACGCCGGCGGCGGCGAAGGCGTCGCGCGCAGCCCGCTGGTGCTCGGTCTCGAGGTCGATGGTCGTGAGGATGCCGTCGCGCGGCATGCCGCCGAGGAGCCAGAGACCGGACGCCCCAGCCCCCGTGCCGATCTCCATGACGGCCTTGGCGCCCGTCGCGGCAGCGAGGACCTGCAGTGCCGCCCCCACGCCGTTGCCGACCGGGCGGGCCCCGAGCTCCTCGCCGTGTCGGCTTGCCTCCTCGACGTGTTCGCCAGGGGTGACGAACTCCTCTGCGTGCGACCAGGCGGCCACCTTCTGGGTGCTCATGCGCGCCAGCCTACTGGGCCGGCCACCGCCTCCCCGGCACGTAGTCGTGGGTGAGACGCAATGGTGGGTGAAGGGCGAGTGAAGGGTGGCTGAGGGGTGTTGCTGGGTGTTGGAGGGTAAGGAGCGGGTCATGGACGACAGTGACGGCACGGACCGCCCCATCCCCGCGCACCGCCGCCCGAGCGGGGTCGACGATGCGACCGTCGAGGCGCTCGGCAAGCTCTCGGAGGCCCTTGAGGTCGCCGAGGACGCCCGGGGTCGCCTCTACGGCTTCCACCGCCTGACCGGCAAGGCCGACCTCGCGCTCGGGGAGGCGGTGGAGCAGCTGCGCGCGGCCGGTCACGGCGAGCTCGCCAACCGGATCGAGACCGAGCTCGTCGGGCGCAACGTCCTCGAGGGCCGCTGGACGTTCCAGATCATCGAGGAGTACGACGACGACTACTTCGCCACCTTCAAGAGGCTCGAGGCCGAGGCGCGTGACGAGCTGGTCGGCGGGCGCCGCCACCTCTTCGAGGCCGAGATGAAGGAGGCGCGGCGCACGCACGGTCGCGCGCACCACGAGGCGCTCCCGGGCGGTCCGGCGGCGAAGCGATCGCCCCAGAATCCCGAAGGGAACGACGGCCAAGTCGCCGAACCTGCCCGCACGTAGGCTCTTCACAGCATTCACAGGCTCCGGACAGGTTCTGAAACGCCTACGCATGGGTGACATGGAGATGCTGAGCGGGAACGAATGAGGAGCAGACGACGTTCTTGTCCTCACAGCCCTTTTGAAAGGCATCGGCCCGACGTGACCACCAGCGTGACCAGCAGCCCGCTCCCCGCCACGGGTGAGCCCGATGAGGCCTGGACTCCCCCCACGTGGGAAGAGATCGTCGAGCAGCACTCGGCGCGCGTCTACCGGCTCGCCTACCGGCTCACGGGCAACCCGCACGACGCCGAGGACCTGACGCACGACGTGTTCGTGCGCGTCTTCCGGTCCCTGAACTCCTACCAGCCGGGCACGTTCGAGGGCTGGCTGCACCGCATCACCACCAACGTCTTCCTCGACAAGATGCGCCGCAAGCAGCGCATTCGCTTCGACTCCCTGCCCGAGGACGCCGCCGGACGGCTGGCGAGTCTCGAGAAGGGCCCGGAGCAGACCTACCACGACGCCCGTTTCGATGACGACGTGCAGCGCGCGCTCGACGCCCTGGCGCCGGAGTTCCGCGCCGCCGTCGTGCTCTGCGACATCGAGGGACTCTCCTACGAGGAGATCAGCGCGACGCTCGGCGTCAAGCTGGGCACCGTCCGCTCGCGCATCCACCGCGGCCGCGCGCAGCTGCGCGACGCGCTGGCTCACCGTGCTCCCGAGGTGGCCGCCTCGCCAGCCGTCACCACGACCAAGGCCGGCAGGCCCGAGTCGCGCACCGCTCGTTCCGGGCTGCGCCTCCCTGGCCGTCGGGTGGCGGCAGGCACTCGGTGATGGCTCCGGAGGTGACGTCGTGACGCCACACCTGCGTGGTCAGGTACGGGCCTACGTCGACCGCTCGCTCCCGCCGGCGGTGCTGCACCTCTACGACAAGCACCTCGTGTGCTGCACGATGTGCCGTGCCGCTGCCGACCAGGAGCGACGCATCGTCGCTTCCCTGCGCGCCGACACCCGGGTCCCGACGAGCCTGCGTTCCTCGCTCATCGGGCTGGCCGCGTCGCCACCGCCGATGGAGGCGCCGCAGTCGCCCACCCCTCGCATCCCGATGCCGCCTCTGGGCTTCCGTATGCCGTCCGGTGCGTCACGTGACCCGGTCCCGACCGTGCGCCCGACCTCCCCGCCCTTGCACCGTTCGCCCATGAGAGCAGCCGTGGTGGCCTCCATCGCCGCGGGTGCCTCCGTCGCGGCGGCGTGGGGCCTGGCGGTCGCGCCCCTGCCGGGCGGTCGCCCTCCATCCGCGCGGGTGCCGGTCGCGAGCTTCGGCGAGGCCGGCTTCGGCGCTCCGGCACTGGGAGGCACGACGACGTTCCCGACCGCCCGGGTGACCAGCAGCGCCCGCTCCGACACGGGCCAGCCCGGCTCGTCGTCGGCTGCGGCAGCATCCTCGTCGCGGTCCGCGGTGCCCTACTGGGTCGTGCGCGCGCGCAACAGTGCCCTCGTCGCCGAAGTGGGCACCGTGCGCCTCATGTCCCCTCTGTCGGCACAATCAGGGCCATGAGCGACGAGTCGACGACCCCCGGGCCCGAGCCCACCCGCGGCGGCCAGCCGGACGACACCGGCATCATCGACCTGCAGCACACGCGGCCGGTGCCGGCAGGTCCGACGGGTGGCCCTGCCGCCGACGACGACGCCTGGTTCGATGTCTTCGGTCGAGGGCACCCCGCCCAGGGAGCCGGTGTGCCTGCCCGCGCCGACGACGCCTGGGGGAGCGACCGCGCGGACGCGCTGGCCGAGGAGGCGCACCGGGCGGCATACGCCCCGCTTGCGGCTCCAGAGCCGCAGCCGGTGACGGCCGGTGTCGGTCGCGCCACCGCCGGCTCGGCAGCCGGCAGTGAAGGTTTCGACTGGCCGCCGCCGTCCGAGGGCCCAGTGACGTTCACCGACGCGCCCGAGGCTGCCGGCACGCCGGTCGGGCCGGGCGGCGCTCCACGTCGGCGCTCTCGCCGTGGGCTCCTTGTCGGCGGCGTGGTGGGACTCTGCCTCCTCTCCGGTGTGGTGGGCGGCGTGGCGGGGCAGGTGCTCGACGACCGCGTCAACCTCGCCGGCTCCACCCTGCCCGAGCCCGGACCGGGCGCGACGGACCGTCCTGCCGGCTCGGTGGCCAACATCGCCGCCACCGCACTGCCGAGCGTCGTCACGATCAAGGTCGACGGCGACGAGGGCTCCGCGACCGGCTCGGGCTTCGTGCTCGACAGCAAGGGCCACGTCCTGACCAACAACCACGTCGTGGCGTCCTCGGTCGGTGGCGACATCGAAGTGGTCCTCAGCAACGGTGACACCGAGAAGGCAACCATCGTCGGGCGGGACGTCAGCTACGACCTCGCCGTGCTGAAGATCGCTCGGACGGACCTGACCCCGCTCCAGCTCGGCCCGTCGAGCAAGGTCGTCGTCGGCGACCAGGTGATCGCGGTCGGCGCCCCTCTCGGCCTCGACCAGACCGTCACCACGGGCATCGTCAGCGCCCTCAACCGGCCGGTGACCCCCGGCGCCGGTGGCGACGAGGCCTCGTACATCAACGCGATCCAGACCGACGCCGCCATCAACCCAGGCAACTCCGGCGGCCCGCTCCTCGACGCCAGCGGAAAGGTCATCGGCATCAACTCCGCCATCGCGCGGGTGCCCGGCACGGGGACAGCGAGCGGCGGCAGCATCGGCCTCGGCTTCGCGATCCCCAGCGACCAGGCCCGACGCACGGCCGACCAGCTCATCGCGACCGGCAAGGCGACCCACCCCGTCATCGGCGTGAACCTCAACCGGACCTTCGACGGTGACGGCGCGCAGGTGGACGGCGCGGCCGATGCGATCAAGCCCGGCGGCCCGGCGGCAAAGGCCGGCGTCAAGGCTGGCGACGTCATCACCGGCTTCGAGGGCAAGCGGATCCGCACTCCCGACCAGCTCATCGTCTCGATCCGCTCACGGGCCGTCGGGGACACCGTCACGATCACCGTGCAGCGTGACGGCAAGTCCGTCGACCTGCGGATGACCCTCGAGGCTGATCCCGAGAAGTGACTCCCTGGCAGCATCCGTATGATGGCCAGCCAGGGTCGCAGGGAAACGAGGACGCGTGTTCGACATCAACGGCTGGGAGCTGCTCCTGCTCGGCCTGCTCGCCGTCCTCGTCCTGGGCCCGGAGCGGCTGCCGGAGTATGCCGCCAAGTTCGGGCGCTTCGTGCGCCAGGCCCGATCGATGGCCGACCGGGCCAAGGAGCAGCTCAAGGACGAGATGGGTCCGGAGTTCTCCGACATCGACTGGCGGGCGTACGACCCGCGGCAGTACGACCCGCGCAAGATCGTTCGTGACGCCCTCAACTCACCGGTGGAGGCCGACGAGACTCCGGCCGAGGAAGACAAGCCGGTGAGCACCCCCCGCGGGCACGACCCGGCCCTGCCGACCCCCTGGGACGCCGAGGCCACCTGACGCGCTGTGGCTGCCGACGCCTGGTCGGCTCCTGTCCGGGTGGGTGCTCGCGGCTCCGCGGGGCGCGGTCAGCGGCCGGCAGGGGTGAGGCCGAGCGAACGGCCGGCCAGACCGCGGGCGCGCGAGCCGAGCCGACGGGCAATGCCGCGTAGAACCACGGCCGCAGCCGAGTCCGGCTCCCCCAGCACGACCGGCGTGCCGGTGTCCCCGCCCACGCGCAGGCGCGTGTCGAGGGGGATCTGCCCGAGCAGCTCCACCGGGGCTCCGATGCTCTTGGTCAGGGAGTCCGCGACGACCTGGCCACCGCCTGAGCCGAAGATCTCCTGACGCGTGCCGTCGGGCAGCTCGAGCCACGACATGTTCTCGATGACCCCGACGACGCGCTGATGGGTCTGCAGGGCGATCGAGCCCGCGCGCTCGGCCACCTCGGCGGCGGCCTGCTGCGGCGTGGTCACGACGAGGATCTCGGCCGTGGGGATGAGCTGGGCGACCGAGATCGCGATGTCACCGGTGCCGGGTGGGAGGTCGAGCAGCAGGACGTCGAGGTCGCCCCAGAAGACGTCCCCGAGGAACTGCTGCAGGGCGCGGTGCAGCATGGGGCCACGCCACACGACGGGCTGGTTGCCGGGCACGAACATGCCGATCGAGATGACCTTCACCTCATGGCTGATCGGCGGCAAGATCATGTCGTCGACCTGGGTCGGACGCTGCTCGACCCCGAGCATGCGTGGCACCGAGAAGCCGTAGACGTCCGCGTCGACGACGCCGACGCGCAGGCCCTGCTCGGCCATAGCGGCGGCGAGGTTGACGGTGACAGACGACTTGCCGACGCCGCCCTTGCCCGACGCCACGGCATACACGCGGGTGAGGCTGTTGGGCTTGGCGAACGGGATCTCCTTCTCCGGAGCACCGCCGCGCAGCTGGGAGCGCAGCTCGGCTCGCTGCTCGTCGCTCATGACGTCGAGCTCGACCTCGACCGAGCTCACGCCCTCGAGGGCGAGCAGGGCGTTGCTCGAGTCCTTGGTGAGAGTCGCCTTCATCGGGCAGCCCGACACAGTGAGGAACAGGGCGAGGTCGACCTTGCCGGCGTCGTCGATCTCGACCGACTTGACCATCCCGAGCTCGGTGATCGGCTTGCGGATCTCCGGGTCGTTGACCTTCGAGAGCGCCGTGAGCATCGCGTCACGGCTGGGCAGTGCGACGACAGTCATGTGTTCCATCGTATGTCGCACGCCCTGGCGCTCCGACCACGGCCGGCCCCGGCGAGAGTGGGGTGGCTCACGGCCAGCGGGGAGGCCCTGCGCCAGCGGCCAGCCCGTGGGCGCGTGGCGTCACGTCCTCGGGCCGGCTGGGTCGCCGTCGCGGCGGGTGGTGGAACGCTCCTCGAGCTCGTCGAGGAGGTTGCGCAGCTCGGAGCGGACGAAGTCCCGGGTCGCCTGCTCACGCAGGGCGATGCGCAAGGAGGCCACCTCGCGGGTCAGGAACTCGGTGTCCGCGAGGTTGCGCTCGTCGCGAGCCCGGTCCTGCTCGAGGGCGACCCTGTCACGGTCGGCCTGGCGGTTCTGCGCGAGCAGGATCAGCGGGGCGGCATAGGAGGCCTGCAGGCTCAACATGAGCGTCAGGAAGATGAAGGGGAACTCGTCGAACCGCAGGGACTCGGGAGCCGCGACGTTCCAGATGATCCACGCCGCGACGAAGACGGTCATGCCGATGAGGAAGCCCGCCGTGCCCATGAGTCGGGCGAACCGCTCCGACAGGACCCCGAAGGCTTCCTGGGAGAACGCGTGCCGGGGCAGCACCCGAGCGCGCTGCTCCTGAGGCTGGTCGAGCTTGTCCCCGCGGACGGCGCGGGCGCCGAGCCGGCGCTCGGAGCGCTCGCTCACGGGCCCACACCGATCTCGTGCCGCTCCTCACGCCAGTCCTCGGGGAGGATGTGGTCGAGCACGTCGTCGACCGTCACGGCCCCGATGAGGCGGCCGTCGTCGTCGACGACGGGCAGCGACACGAGGTTGTAGGTGGCGAGCGTCCGGGTGACCTTCTCGAGGGAGGCGCTCGCCGTGACCGCCTCGATCTCCTTGTCGATGATCGACCCGATGGCCGCGTGCGGCGGCTCGCGCAGCAGGCGCTGGATGTGGACGAGGCCGAGGTAGCGTCCGGTGGGCACTTCGAGGGGCGGACGGCAGACATACACCATCGAGGCCAGTGCCGGGGCGAGCTCCTCGCGGCGCACGGTGGCGAGTGCCTCGGCGATGGTGGCCTCGGGACCGAGGATGACGGGCTCGGTCGTCATCATTCCGCCGGCGGTGTTCTCGTCGTAGGCGAGCAGCCGACGCAGGGGAGCGGCCTCGTCGGGCTCCATGAGCTGCAGCAGCTGCTCGGCCTGCTCGGGCGGCAGGTCGGCGAGCAGGTCAGCGGCGTCGTCGGGCTCCATCGCCTCCAGCACGTCGGCTGCGCGTGCGTTCGCGAGGCCCGCGAGGATCTCCACCTGGTCGTCCTCGGGCAGCTCCTCGAGCAGGTCCGCCAGCCGCTCGTCGTCGAGCGCGGCGGCCACCTCGGCGCGCCGCTTGGGGTTGAGGTCGTGGATCACCTCAGCGAGGTCGGCGACCTTGAGGTCGTCATAGGTCTCGAGCAGCCGTTCCGCGCTCTGCGCACCGAACTGCTCGTGCAAGCCGACCACGTCGCGGATGTCCACGAGCATCGTCTTGCCGGAGCGCCGGCGGGCCAGGCGCGACATCGCCTTCGACGCAGACGAGACACCCGTCGCCGCCTGCCGCACGAAGACCTTGACGCCGAGCCAGTCGCGCCGGGCGTCCTGCTCGATCGCCAGGTCCTCCACCAGGGCGGCGGCGAACCCGGCCTCGATCGCGTCGGGCGCGGTCACG
The DNA here is from genome assembly GCA_963816385.1 of uncultured Actinomycetota bacterium. Taxonomy (GTDB): domain Bacteria; phylum Actinomycetota; class Actinomycetes; order Actinomycetales; family Dermatophilaceae; genus CAWFKL01. Next base: position 560,893 of record CAWFKL010000004.1, on the reverse strand, counting down.
GTGACGGCGCGGTCGAAGAGCTCGGCCGCCACGAGCACCTCGTTGGTGCGCTGTTCGAAGCGGCGCATGTTGACCAGTCCGGTCGTGATGACGGCACCGGCGTCGATCGAGGTCACCCGAGTCATCGGCACGAAAACCCTCCGGCGACCGGGCACCTCGACGACGAGGCCGATGACGCGCGGCTGGGGGCGGTTCGCCGAGAACATCACCACGACGTCTCGCACCCGGCCCACCTGGTCACCGAGCGGGTCGAAGACCGCAAGACCGGTGAGGCGCGCGACGAAGACGCGGCTGCTCGCACTCATGGTGCAAGGCTATGGGGTCAGCGGCGGTGCGGTCGGCTGCCACGACGCTGGCGCTTCTTGCGCAGCTTCGCCCGCTCCTTGGCCGCGCGCTTTGCGGCCTTCGCCTCAGCGCGAGCCCGCTTGCGAGCCGCCTTCTCCTCGCCTCGACCGCGCCAGTGCCACGGCCGCCACGAGGTGGTCGTCGCGGCGGTGCGCGCCGGGGCCGCGCGAGGGTCCCCGGCGGCGTACGCCCCGGGCGCCTCGATCGGTGCGTCGAAGGGCACGAGGGCCGTCAGGGTGCACGACATGGCCCAGCGGGTGAGCGAGTCGTCGATGGCGTTGAGCCGCGACGAGCGCAGCAGCTCGCCCGCCTTGTCCCACTCCGGCGTGCCGGGCTCGAGCACGTGCGTGTGGGCGCGCATCGTCAGCAGGCGGCCGCCGGTGTCCTTGCTGCGCAGGATGAGTCCGACCTCCTCCGGCAGCCACGGCAGGGGTTGCTCGCCGGGGCCGCTGACGACGTATGCCGCGCCGTCGTCCCACACGTGCCACGCCGGCCACGCGCGATCGCCGCGGACGTCGATCCACAGCAGCCCCGACTTCGACATCGCCTCGGAGACGAGGGCCGCGACCGAAGCAGTGGACGCCCGGCCTGCGACAGGCATGCCTGGCTCCGGGGTCACGGCTGACTCGGCGGTCACGGCTCCACCCTAGTGATCCGCGCCTCATGGAGGCGGGCGCGTGAGCGTCGTCATAACGGGCCGGCCCGGGCGTTGCTACGTTGCGCTCATGCGCAGCGCAAGGGACTTCTTCCGTCCGCTCGCGGTGGGCGCGCCGGCGCCGCTCACCGAGATCCCGGCCCGTCCCTCCCGGGTCATCCACTTCTTCGACCCGAGCAACGAGCGGATGCTCGAGAAGGTGCCGGCGATGGTCGGCACCGTCGACGTGCTCCTCGGCAACCTGGAGGACGCCATCAGGGCGGACCGCAAGGAGGCGGCGCGCGCCGGACTCGTCGAGATCGCGCGCAGCACCGACTTCGGCCAGCACACCCAGCTCTGGTCGCGGATCAACGCCCTCGACAGCCCGTGGGTGCTCGACGACCTCACGACGCTGGTCAGCGAGATCGGTGACCGGCTGGACGTCGTCATGGTGCCCAAGGTCCAGGGGGCCGAGGACATCCACTACCTCGACCGGCTGCTGGCGCAGCTCGAGGCGAAGGCAGGGCTCACCCGGCCGATCCTCGTGCACCCGATCCTCGAGACGGCCCGCGGCATGGTCAACGTGGAGGAGATCTGCGGCGCGTCGCCACGCCTGCAGGGCCTCTCGCTCGGCCCGGCCGACCTTGCCGCCGACCGGCGGATGAAGACGACCCGGGTGGGTGGCGGGCACCCCGGCTACCTCGTGCGGACCGACCCCGTCGACGGCGACATCGGGGGTGGGCGCGCCACGGCCCAGCAGGACCTGTGGCACTACACGATCGCGCGGATGGTCGACGCCTGCGCGATGCACGGCATCTCTGCCTACTACGGCCCGTTCGGCGACATCGCCGACGTCGTGGGGTGCGAGGACCAGTTCCGCAACGCCTTCCTCCTCGGCTGCGTCGGCGCGTGGAGCCTGCACCCCGTGCAGATCGAGATCGCCAAGCGGGTGTTCAGCCCCTCGGCCGAGGACGTCGCCCACGCGCGGCGGGTCATCGAGGCGATGGGTGACGGCACCGGCGCAGTCATGCTCGACGGCAGGATGGAGGACGACGCCAGCCTCAAGCAGTGCCTTGTGGTCATCGAGCTCGCCGAGCGCCTGGCGCGGAGCGACCCGGCTCTCGCCGAGCTCTATGCCGACGCACTGGGGGCTGTTACCCCGGTGGACGCCCCGACGAGCGGCTCCCCAGGCTCCCCGACCGAAGGGCACCTGCGATGACGGGCGACTCGACGGCATACCGTGCTCGTCGCTCGGTGCTCTACCTGCCCAGCTCCAACGAGCGGGCGCTCGAGAAGGCCAAGGCGCTGCCCGTCGACGCGCTCATCCTCGACCTGGAGGACGCCGTCGCGCCCGACGCGAAGGCGGCCGCGCGCGAGAACGCTTGTGCTGCAGTCCGGTCGGGTGAGTACGGGCGGCGCGAGCTCACCATTCGCGTCAACGGCCTCGGCACGCCGTGGCACGAGGCCGACCTGGCCGCGGTGGCAGCTGCCGGCCCCGATGCCGTCGTCGTGCCCAAGGTGGGCTCGGCGGAGGAGGTGCGGGGGCTGGTAGCAGCCATGCAGTCTGCCGATGCCCCGGCCCACACGAGTCTCTGGGCCATGGTCGAGACGCCTGTCGGCGTGCTCCACGCCGAGGAGATCGCCCGTGCCTCGGACCGGCTCACGTGCCTGGTGATCGGGACCAACGACCTCTACAAGGAGCTGGGGGCCACGTTCGCCCCCGGCCGTGCGGTGATTCAGGCCTCCCTCCAGCTCGTCCTCCTTGCAGGCCGAGCGGCAGGGGTGGCGGTGGTCGACGGAGTGTTCAACGACGTCAGGGACGCCGACGGCTTCCTCGCCGAGGCCCGCCAGGGGCGCGAGCTGGGCTTCGACGGAAAGACGCTCATCCATCCGAGCCAGGTCGAGCCCTGCAACGACGTCTTCGCTCCGAGCGCCACCGAGGTGCAGGGCGCCCGGGCGGTCATCGAGGCCTTCGAGGCGGCCAGGCAGCAGGGCCGCGGGGTCGCGACGCTCGACGGCGCCCTCATCGAGCAGCTCCACGTCGACATCGCCGCCAAGGTGCTGGCGACCGACGAGGCCATCCGCGCCCTCGGGTGACAGCCTGCTGGCCCGCGGCCACACCGACGCCCGTCGGGGTGCCAATCACCGGGGCCACTTCCCCGAAGGCTGCCCCGACGCACCCCCTGCGGGATCGCAGCGGGGCCCTCGGGCGTTGACGGGACATGGAGGGGACAGGCACCGGCGGCGACCGCCCGCCGACCATGACCCGGCGCCGGCTCATCACCGTGGGCGCGATCGGTGTCGCGACCGCCGGCGCCGCGTATGCCGTGTCGCAGGCCGGCGGCATCACCGCCCTCACCGAGGTGCCGGGCCTGGCCCGGCTCTCGGCGCCGGCGCCGCCCGAGCTGCGCATCGACCCCGTGCCGGTGGACTTCTCCGACCTGCGGGCCCGGCGCCGGGTCGGGGCGGCGGCGAACGCGTACGAGGTGAACGGCCGGCAGGCCACCATCTACGTGACCGAGCCCTTCGGCGCGCGACTCGACAGATGGCTCGCGCTGCACCGGCGGCACATCGGGCAGGCCCCGGACGAGATCCGCACCTTCGGCGCGTGGGTGCGCGGGTCAGCGACGTCGTGGCACAGCTCGGGCGAGGCACTCGACATCGCCCGCCTCCGGGCCGGCGGCAAGGACCTCACCTCACTGCGTTACGACCAGTGGAGCGACGCGCCGGCCAGCGAGCTGCGGCGTCGCCTGGCGCTCTACTGGCGCACTGCCGCCGGGCTGCACCACGAGTTCGCCGACGTGCTGACCTACCTCTTCGACGGCGCTCACGCGAACCACATCCACGTGGACATCGGGCGCTTCGGTCCGGAGCAGCCGCGCCTGATCCGGCGATCCGACGCGCAGGTGCAGGCCGTGCAGGCCATGTGCCGGCACGTGTGGGGCCGCACTGACGTCGAGATCACGGGCGACTTCGACGATGTCACGCGCGATGCCACGACACGCATCCTCGAAGAGGTCGGCGGGCCGGGGGAGCTCGCCGACTCGCGCGCCGCCTGGCAGGCCTTCATGGTGGCGACGATGAGACACGCCTGACCCGGCGGTGAGACCGGCGCACACGCAGGCGTCAGCCCCAGCTGGAGAGCCTCGTCTGCACCGGTCCGACTGTGACGGAGCGGCCACTCGACTGGCACCCGAGGACCCGACCCTAGGATCGAGCCATGGCCCGGTCCGTGCTCACTCCCCAGTCCGAGGACTTCCCCCGCTGGTATCAGGACGTCGTCACCAAGGCCGAGCTCGCGGACAACGGACCGGTGCGCGGCACCATGGTCATCCGACCGTACGGCTACGCGATCTGGGAGCGGATGCAGGCCGACATGGACCGGCGCATCAAGCAGGCCGGTGCCCAGCAACGCCTACTTCCCGCTCTTCATCCCGCAGTCCTACCTCCAGCGCGAGGCGGACCACGTCGAGGGTTTCAGCCCCGAGCTCGCCGTCGTCACCCACGCCGGCGGCAAGGAGCTCGAGGAGCCCATCGTCGTGCGGCCGACGTCCGAGACCGTCATCGGCGAGTACATGGCGAAGTGGACGCAGAGCTACCGAGACCTGCCGCTGCTGCTCAACCAGTGGGCCAACGTCGTCCGCTGGGAGCTGCGGCCCCGGATCTTCCTGCGCACGAGCGAGTTCCTCTGGCAGGAGGGACACACGGCCCACGCCACCGAGGAGGACGCGCGGGCCTTCGCGACCCGGATCCATGAGGAGGTCTACGCCGCCTTCATGCGCGAGATGCTCGCGATGCCTGTCGTCATGGGCCGCAAGACCGCCCGCGAGCGATTCGCCGGGGCGACGCAACACCCTCGCCCTGGAAGGCATGATGCGCGACGGCAAGGCCCTGCAGATGGGCACGAGCCACGAGCTCGGGCAGAACTTCGCCCGCGCCTTCGACATCTCCTACCTCTCCGAGCAGGGGCGTCAGGAGCTCGCCTGGACGACCTCGTGGGGCACGTCCACGCGCATGCTCGGCGGCCTCATCATGGCGCACGGGGACGACATCGGGCTGCGTGTGCCACCGCGGCTCGCCCCGGTCCAGACGCTGGTCATGGTCGTCAAGGAGGGGGAGGGGGTCGTCGAAGCCGCGCGACAGGTCGTCGCCGACCTCGTCGCCCGCGGCGTTCGCGCCGAGCTCGACGACCGGGTCGACACCCCGTTCGGCCGCCGCGCGGTCGACGCCGAGCTCAAGGGCATCCCGGTGCGCGTCGAGGTGGGTCCACGCGACCTCGCGGAGGGCACGGTGACCGTGGCCCGCCGCATCGCCGGTGGCAAGACGTCGGTGCCGCTCGGTGGGGTGGTCGAGGTCGTGAGCAGCACGCTCGACGAGGACCACGACGCGCTGTATGCCGCCGCGCTGGCCCACCGAGAGACGCACACGACCGTGGTGTCCACCATCGAGGAGGCCGCTGAGGCGGCCGCGACCGGCTGGGCGCTCATCCCCTGGCGCACGCTCGGGCCCGAGGGCGAGGCGGCCCTGGCCCAGTCCGCCGTGACGGTGCGCTGCCTGACCCTGCCGGACGGTTCCGTGCCCGGCTCCGAGACGCGACGACGGAGTCGTGGCCGTGGTGGGACGGGCCTACTGATGACGCACGCCGACCACTCCCGGGAAGCGCAGCCCGAGGTGCTCACCCCGCTGCTGCGCGAGCGCGAGAGCGTCATGATCTACGACCGCACCCACGTGCTGTCGCCTCCGGCCCTGCGGGCGATCCTCGAGGCCGCACGGTGGGCGCCCTCTGCCGGCAACTCCCAGCCGTGGGGCTTCATCGTCGGACTGCGGGGCGACGAGACGCACGCGGCCATGGTCTCGGTCCTGTCGGCCGCCAACCAGGCGTGGGCCCCCGCGGCCTCGGCGATCGTCCTCACGCTGCACCAGGCGGCCACGGACGAGGACCACGAGATCGCCTACAGCGACTACGCGATGTTCGACCTCGGACAGGCCGTCGCCCACATCACCGTGCAGGCCCGTTCGATGGGGCTCCAGGTGCGCCAGTTCGGCGGGTTCAACCACCGGGCGGCCGCCGAGCGCTTCGCGGTGCCGCCGCACTGGGCCGTGACCACCGGCATCGCGCTCGGTCAGCCGGCCGATGCTGGTGCCGAGGACGTGCTGCCCGACTGGCTGCGCAACCGCTCACGACTGCCGCGGTCGCGACTGCCGCTCGAGTCCTTCGTCCACTCGGGCAAGTTCGGGCACACGGCCGACTTCCTCACGGACTGAGCCGGGGGCCTGTCGACGGGGCCGTCTGCTCGGCCTCGAGCGCGTCGAGGTCCCGCTCGGCGAACTGTCGGTGCATCCACTCCTCGTTGAGCACCACCTGGAGGCACTCGCGCACCTCGAAGCTGCGCGGCGGCGGCCAGCCCGGCCCTTGGACCGGCTCGGTGGCCGCGGCGAGCGACTCGTCAGTGAGGCCGTCGACGAGCCGGCGCACCGTGCCCATGCGGTCGCGGCGCAGCTCGAGCGCCTCGTCGAGGGTCGGCCGCACCTGTCGATCCCGCGGGACGCCGGGTGTCGGCTCCATCTCGTCCCACGGCAGGTCGAGCGGGTGCCACGGCGCCGGCTCGCCGAGGATGGCGCGCCGTACCCACGCGTCGGTGGCGAAGGACAGGTGTCGCAGGGTCTCGATGAAGGACCACTCGCCCCCGACGGATCGGTGCAGCAGCTCCGGGTCGCGCGCTTCGAGGCCGCGCGCCCGTGCGACGGTGGACTCCCAGCGGCGCTCGACGACGTCCCAGGCCTCGCGGAAGCCCGCCGGCTCGGTGGGTCGCATCTTGACCCGTTCCGGCTCGCGCCGGTCGAGCTCCGCCTCGACGAGTGGCCCCACGTCGACGCCGTTGACGAAGAAGCGCAGCACCTCGCCGTCGATGCTCACGTCGCAGAGCTCGACGCCGCGCATGACGGCCCCGGCGAAGTCGACGCCTCGGAACTGCGCGCCCGACAGGTCGACGGAGTGGAACTGCGACCCCGTCAGGTCGACCCGGTGAAAGCGCGAACCCCGCAGGTCCTCATGTGTGAACTCAGCCATGCACCGACGCTAGCGCTGACCGCCGACGGTGGGCTCACCACCGGGACGTCGCCGCCGCCATGAGGTCACCGAAGAACAGACCCTCGTCCACGGCATACCCGCGTCTCGTGAACCACTGAGCCATGTTCCTCGCGTCACGCTCCAGGAACTCCGGCCCGTGCGGGTTGCCGATGACGTCGACCACCTGCGGCCAGTCGATGATGACCAGCCGCGAGCTCTCGCCCTCACCGTCCAGCAGCACGTTGTACGCCGAGAGGTCGCCGTGCGCCCAGCCCAGCTGGGCGAGGTGCACCATCGCCTCGCGCAGCTGCTCGAAGAGCATGGGCAGCACGTCCGCATCCGGTCGCGTCTGCGAGAGCCGCGGCGCGGCGGACCCTTCGGAGGTGCCGATGAACTCCATCAGCATCTCGTCGTCGGCCAGCTGCACCGGATAGGGCACCGGCAGCCCCTCCTGCCAGAGGCGCACGAGCGTCTCGAACTCCGCGAACGCCCAGAGGCCGCTGATGAGCTCCTTGCCGAACGAGGTGCGGGTGCGCATGGCCCGCATCTCGCGCGACTTGCGCACGCGCCGTCCCTCGAGGTAGCCGGAGTCGCGGTGGAACATCCGGTGCTTGCTCGAGCGGTAGCGCTTCCCAGCCATGAGCACGTCGCGCTGCGGCTCGCCGGGCACCCACCGGCGCACGAGGTGCACGTCGGCTTCCTTGCCGGTCTTGAGCACACCGAGGTCGCTCTCGACGGCACCGAGGTCGGTGATCACCCAGTCCGGTCGCGGCTTCGGTCCGTGGGTGGCACCGTCCCAGCTCGACCAGCGCTCACCCTCGGGAGGTGCGTCCGGCTGGGTGTCGACCGAGAACCGGTCGAGGTCGACGTCATGTGCCCGACGATCGGTCAGGCGGGCATCGAAGACTTCTACGTCGTCTTCGTGAAAAGCTTTGAAAGACAAGAGAACTCCAAGGAAGAAGTGATGTGGGCAGGCATGCCCGGGGCCGTGTCCGACATGTCACCCTCCTTGGGTCCGGTGCGGGGCGTGGGCGCCTCGCGATCGACCATGACGATCCCCTATGCCGTGCCGCAACGCAACCGAATATCGGTGGCGACCAGCGTGGGCATTTGCGGCAATCCGTATCACCAGTGCCATCGGCGGCTCTACGGTGACAGGAGACGAACTGTCGGGGACCACTCGGAGGGGAGCGAGGTATGCCGTCCGCGTCCTTTGGTGGCGGAGCGGTGCGTGTGCGCACGCCCGCGGGCTACCACGCGACCGAGGGCCGCGACGGGGGAGATCGTGGCCTGCCCGGCGAGGGCACGGGTCAGTCGGCCGCGAAGGCGGCCCTGCTGACTGCCTTGCAGGAGCAGGACTTCGCTGTCGTCGACCGCGTCGACCTGGCGCCCCGCCGCAGCCGCGACCCCGAGGCGCCGGCGCCGAACCGCCGGGGCACCGTGCACGTCGACGTCGACGTCTCTCCGGGCGAGGACGCCGTGGTGCTGCTCGAGCGCGACGGCGTCTACTCGTGGCACCTGCCGGCGGGGCCGACCGGCGGCACTCGCTCGATCGGCCCGCGCACCCTCACGTTCGAGATCGACGTGCAGCCCGGCCGGCCCGACCGGCCACCCGCCGCGTCCGCGCGCCGTTCCCGTCAGCTCCGAGCCGTGGAGGCCCACGACCGTGGGTTGCTGGGCGACCTGGTGCACGGCGCCGTCCAGGCGATCGTCATGCGATTCGCGGTGCCGGCGGTCGCCGGACGCGTGGTGCACAAGCTCGAGGAGCCCGTCCGGCCGGGGCTCGTCCACGTCACCGGTCCCCAGGCCGCGGACTGGTTGCCGCTCGCGGCGAGCGAGACACTGACCCTGCCCACCGACCGCCCGGCCCGCGTGCTGCTCCTCGTCCACGGCACGTTCTCGTCCACCGTGAGTGCGTTCGCGCCGCTCGCACTCGTGCCCGGTGCCGAGGGCTTCCTCCCCACCGTGATCGGTGCCTACGACGCCGTCATCGGCTTCGACCACCGGACCCTCAGCGTCGACCCCCTTCAGAACGCCCAGGACCTGCTCGCCGAGCTCCGGCGCCACCATCCGGGCACCGCCCTGACGATCGACATCATCACCCACAGCCGTGGCGGTCTCGTGACTCGCTCGTTCGTGCAATCCGTTCTGCCGCAGTCTGGCTGGCCTGCGAGAGTCGACCACATCGTCTTCGCCGCGGCGACCCACGCAGGCACGCATCTCGCCGACCCGAAGCGCTGGCACGACCTCGTCGACCTCTACACGAACCTCGTCGCCGTGGGCGCCGCCGGGCTGGCACTCGCCCCCGGCGGTGCCCCTGTAGCGGCCGTCGTGACCGGGGTGATTCGTGGCATCGGCGCGCTCGTCAAGTACCTCGTGTCGTATGCCGCGCAAGGCGACGACGTGCCAGGTCTCGCGGCGATGGTCCCCGGGGGCCCCTTCATCACGGAGCTCAACCGCGACCAACCGGGGCAGCCCGGGCCGGTCACGAACTGGCACGTCATCCGCTCCAACTTCCACGTCACCCTCCTCGACGGGAGCCACCGGCCGCCGGAGTTCCCGAAGGAGCTCGTGGTCCGGCTCGGCGAAGGCTTCGTCGACGGGCTCTTCGAGGGTGACAACGACCTCGTCGTCGACTCCGCCTCGATGTCCGCCATCGGACCGTCCTCGGGGGGCTACGTCCTCGACACGGTGGACTTCGGCACCAATGACGCGGTCTACCACACGAACTACTTCGACCAGATGCGCGTCATCGAGGCCATCGGCGGTTGGCTGCCGCTCGGCATGGGCGCCGGAGGGGGCGAGGAGGCCGGCGCCGAGCTGCCGCGGTCCCTGCCGCCCGAGTGTGGCGCCCGTCGACCGGGCGGTGGCCCCGACGACGGAGGCGGTGGCCCCGTCGAAGACGGCGGCCAGCCCCACCACGAGGCTCACGACGAGGTCCGTCGACGAGGTCCCGGAGGAGGACCGACGCCGCGCGAGCGACGACTCCGAAGCCGGCTGCCGGCACGAGCCCGGGCCGGCTCGCGGCCGAGATGCCCGCGTCCGTGGCGCCCGACGAGCCGTTCACCGTGCGCGTCCGCCTCGGCATCACCCCGATCGAGGCCAGCCACGGCGCCGTCTCCGCGAGCTCCGAGTGCAGGTCGACGCGACCCGGCCGGTGAGCATCCAGGTCGTCGGCAAGGAGAACGCTCGCATCGTCGGGGAGGACACGAGGGTCCTCGGCTTGCCGCAGGGCGACTGGACGAGTGACGCGCAGTTCAGCGCACAGGCTCTCGAGGCCGGACCCGTGCGCATCACGGTGGTGGCTCGTCAGGGCTGGGTTCCGGTCGCCAACCTCACCCTCGTCGGCGAGGCGTCCGAGTCGGATCTGGCGGGAGCAACCTCTACGGCGAGCACGGCTCGGGCGAAGGGCAAGGGCGCCTTCGGCATCGACGCCGCTGGGCTGGAGCGCTTGCCGGTGCTCGAGATCTTCGAGCGCCGCGTCGTCGGAGGGCGGGTCGTCTACCAGTACGCCGTGCGCGCCACACCACGCGGCAAGGTCCGCCGATTCGAGTCCGCCCCGCTCACTCGGAGTGAGCAGTTCGCCGCCCGGCGCATCGACGACGTCGCAACGATCTGGCGCAACCCCCACAGGAGCGCGGAGGAGCGCTTCTCCGACGTGCAGGACATCGGGGTCGATCTCTTCGAGCAGCTCTTCCCGGAGGAGATGCAGGCCTTCCTCTGGGAGCGCCGTGACAAGCTGGCCAACCTGCTCGTGCTCACCGACGAGCCCTACATGCCCTGGGAGCTCGTGCACCTCAAGCCGCCACGGGGACAGCGAGAGCCCGAGGCGCGCTTCCTCGCCCAGGGCGGGCTCGTGCGCTGGCACTTCGACCGGGTGCCACCGCAGCGGATCCGGGTGCGGCACGGCAAGGCGCGGTCGCTCTGCCTCCTCTACGAGGACACCCCCTACGCGCTGCGCGGGCCGGAGGAAGAGGCCATCTTCCTCGAGAAGCGCTTCGGCGCCGTTCCCATCGAGCCCACCCCGAAGGCAGTGCGGGGCCTGCTGCGCCAGGGCGGCTTCGACCTGCTCCACTTCGCCGGCCACGGGGCTGCGGACCCGGCCACGATCGAAGACGCCCGGATCCTGCTCGCGGCCGGAACGGGCGGCCCCGACATGGAGGAGTTCCTCTCCGCCACCAACGTCAGCGCCAACGCGCGCTGGACCCGCAAGGGGCAGGTCGGCCCGCTCGTCGTGCTGAACGCGTGCGACGTGGGCCGGGCCGGCACCCAGCTCTCGACGGTGGGCGGCTTCGCCAAGGCCTTCCTCGACGCCGGTGCCTCAGCCTTCGTCTCCTGCCTGTGGTCGGTGCGCGACGCTCCCTCGCGAGTCTTCGTCGAGGCGCTCTACGACGAGCTGCTCAAGGGCAGCACGGTGTCATCCGCGAGTGCCACGGCCCGGGCCGTCGCCCGCGAGGCCGGCGACGAGACCTGGCTCGCCTACGTCGTCTACGCGCGGCCCGACGCCGTGCTCGCCCGGGACGACGAGCCCCAGCCTGCCTGACCCGACGTCCTGACCGGCGTCGTGAGCGACGTCGCCACCAAGCCGAAGCCCAACCGTCACCAGAGAGGACGAGCCATGACCAGCAGAGCCCTGTGCGTGGGGATCAACGAGTTCGAGTCGCTGCCGCAGAGCAGCTGGCTGAACGGATGCGTCAACGACGCGGACGACGTCGTCGCCACCCTGAAGAAGCACGGCTACCAGTCGCGCAACATCACCCTGCTCAAGGATGCCCAGGCCACCAAGTCGGCGGTCGTCGCCGCCCTGACGGCGATGGTCCGCAAGTCCAAGCCGGGTGACCAGCTGCTCTTCAGCTACTCCTCCCACGGCACCCAGGTGCCGAACCTGCCCGGCACCGAGGCCCGGGGTGACGACGAGTACGACGGCCTCGACGAGGCCTTCGCGTGCTACGACATCGCGATCGGTCGGGACGGCTGGGACCGCGACACCGTGATCGTCGACGACGAGCTGCGCGACCTCTTCGCCTCGGCACCGGAGGGTGTGCTCCTCGAGGTGCTGCTCGACACCTGTCACAGCGGGTCCGGCACTCGTGACCTCGACGACATCCAGCGCGACCTCGCTGCGAGGGCGACGTCCTCGCTATCTCCCGCCGCCGACGAAGAAGGCCCTCGACAAGGCGCGACAGATCCGCGCCGCGTCGCCACAGCCGGTGGAGCGCAAGGCGCTCGTGGGGCTCGTGAAGTCCCGGGGGGCGACGGCCAAGCCGGTGCTCTTCGCCGCCTGTCGTCCGGAACAGACGGCGTCCGACGCGCAGTTCGGCGGCCGGCCCAACGGCGCCTTCACCTACCTCTTCCTCAAGGCCCTCGCCGACAACCCGACGAGCACCCGGAGCGACCTGCACAAGGCGGTCACCGCCGGTCTCAAGAGCGAGGACTTCGAGCAGCGCTCGACCCTCGAGGGTCCGCTCAAGGCCAAGAAGGCGTCGTTCGGCCAGCTCTGGTGAGCCGCGCCCGCTCGCGGAGGGCGACCCGCATCCGGCATGCCGCCGTGGCTTCGCGGTGACGCCGCCGTGGTCCCGACCTCATGCCGGGCTGGCGAGGGCTCAGCGGTGACCGACACCACAGGTGTCCACCCTCACACGCCGGGTCCCTGACCGGGCACGCCACGCGGCGGCATACTCGGCTCGGGTCGACCTCCGTCGGCCTGGTGTCCCAGCCAGACGCAAGGTGGCGATCCAGGCATGTCCCGACTCCAGCAGACCGACGGCCTCACCGAAGAGCAGACCGAGCTGGTCATGCTCGTCCGCGAGTTCGTCGACGAGCAGATCATCCCGGTCGCAACGGAGCTCGAGCACCGGGACGAGTACCCACAGGCGATCGTCGACGGCATGAAGCAGATGGGGATCTTCGGCCTCATGATCCCGGAGGAGTTCGGCGGCCTCGGCGAGTCCCTGCTGACGTATGCCCTGTGCGTGGAGGAGATCGCCCGCGGCTGGATGAGCGTCAGCGGCATCATCAACACCCACTTCATCGTCGCCTACCTCGTGCTGCAGCACGGCACCGAGGAGCAGAAGCAGCGCTACCTGCCCAGGATGGCGACGGGCGAGATCCGCGGCGCCTTCTCGATGAGCGAGCCCGGTTGTGGGTCCGACGTGGCGGCCATCAAGACGAAGGCCGTCCGGGTCGGGGACGACGGCGAGTGGTCCGTCACCGGGCAGAAGATGTGGCTCACCAACGGCGGCTCGGCCAACCTGGTCGCCGTCCTCGTCAAGACCGACACCGGAGCCGACTCCGTCTACAAGAACATGACGACCTTTCTCGTCGACAAGGAGCCGGGCTTCGGTGAGACGGCCCAGGGCATCCGGGTCCCCGGCAAGATCGACAAGATGGGCTACAAGGGCGTCGACACGACCGAGCTCATCCTCGATGGGCACCGCACCACCGACGCGCAGATCCTCGGTGGAGAGCCGGGCCAGGGCTTCTACCAGATGATGGACGGCGTCGAGGTGGGCCGAGTGAACGTCGCGGCGCGCGGATGCGGTGTGGCGAGAAGGGCTTTCGAGCTCGGCGTGTCCTATGCGCAACAGCGAGAGACCTTCGGCAAGAAGATCGCCGAGCACCAGGCGGTGCTCTTCCGCCTTGCCGACATGGCCGTCAAGGTCGAGGCCGCCCACGAGATGATGGTCAAGGCGGCCCGGAAGAAGGACTCGGGAGCGCGCAACGACCTCGAGGCCGGCATGGCGAAGTACCTTGCGTCGGAGTACTGCTCGCAGGTCGTGGAGGACTCGTTCCGCATCCACGGCGGCTACGGCTACTCCAAGGAGTACGAGATCGAGCGCCTCTACCGTGAGGCCCCGATGCTGCTCATCGGTGAGGGCACGGCCGACATCCAGCGGATGATCATCGGCCGCCGGCTCCTCGAGCACTACAAGCTCAAGGCCTGAGGGTCGCCTCCCCGATGTGCCGTCACCAGATGCGAGGATGGGGTCATGAGCATGCAACCCAACCGAGCCGGCGGGCGACCCGGCTTCGCCACGCTCTCTTTGGAGTACCCGATGTCGCTCGGCGTCTTCGAGAAGTACGAAGAGGCTCAGAAGGCCGTCGACACCTTGTCGGACAAGGAGTTCCCGGTCGAGAACGTCCTCATCGTCGGGACCGACCTCAAGCAGATCGAAAGGGTCACTGCGCGTCTGACGTGGGGGCGTGTGCTCCTCGGCGGCCTCCTCTCCGGCGTGTGGCTCGGCGTCTTCGTCGGGCTGCTCATCTCGCTCTTCGGCCGTCCGTCGAACACGTTCGGGCTGCTGCTCTTCGCGGCCCTGTGGGGTGGGCTCTTCGGTGTCGTCTGGGCGGCCGCCGGGTACGCGTTTACCCGGGGGCAGCGTGACTTCTCTTCCGTGAGCACCGTCGTGGCGACCCGCTACGAGGTCTTCTGCGAGCACAAGTTCGCCCAGCAGGGGCGACAGATCCTCGCCGACGCCGGCATCGTCACGACGACGTCACCCGCGCCGGCGGCGCCGCCTGCCGACCCCTACGAGAGCAGCGGGCTCTGACCCCACGCGGACCGACCGCGGAGGTGGTGCAACGACGTGCCCCCCTTGCGTGTCCTTCAGGGTGGAGGATGACCCGCGAGGAGGAGTGCCATGCCGTCCGCACCACCCTTGGCGTATGCCGTCCGGCGTGCACTGCTCTCCTTGGTCGTCCTGAGCGCGACGGCGGTGCTCGCAGCCTGCGGTGGCACACCGGCTCCCGGTGGGTCCTCGACTCCGGTCCCCGTGCCCTCGACGGGACCACTGCGGCCCGTCACGAGCCAGCGCGTAGAGGCCGACGGCGCACTGGCGTGCCCGCCTGCCCTCGCCGATGGGCAGGGACTGACAGTTCCCGAGGCGCCGCAGGGACTCGACGGCAATGCCCGGCTGCTCCCTGAGGATGAGCCCTCCTCACTGGTGGTGTGCTCGTACCCGGTCATGGTGGTCACGGCCACCGCGCCGCTCGCCGCCCCCTTCGACATCGACCGGCGTGCCGTGCCGACCGGGGCGAAGCGCTCCGCCCTCGTGGACCTGCTCAGCTGGGCGCCGCGTTGGAACGGCCGGCAGCGCGCCTGCACCGAGATGGCCGGTGACGAGACGGCATACCTGCTCGGGGCGAGGTACGACGACGCGACCGTGTGGGTGGCGGCGAAGGCCGACGCCAACTCCTGCTCCCGCGCCAGCAACGGCGACTTCGTCGCCGGTGCGCCCATGGGGGTGTCGGTGCGTCGGCTCCTCGCCGGCACCCCCGACGTCGGCGACCCCGGGCCCTGCGGGTCGCGCAGCTGGGGACGGCTCGGCGACGAGCGCACCCTCGTGCCCCATGGGGATCCGAGCGTGACCGTCTGTCGCCTGGCCGTGGACGGCACGACGCGCTCCACCCCACTGAACGCCGCCCAGTCGCGCCAGGTGGTCGGTGCCCTGCGGGAGCTTGCCACCCGGCCGACCGAGGGGTACTGCCAGGCGTCCGGCCAACGCAGTGACCGAGTTCACCGCCTCGTGCTCACCTATCCCATCGGGCCGGACGTGCGGGTCGACATCGACCCTGGCTGCGCACCGCCGGTTCGAGGGGCCGGCGTCGAGTCTGACGACGTCGGTGCGGTGCTCCAGCTCGTCGAGCAGTGGAGCCCACCCATCCCCGGACCAGACCCGAACGGCTCCGTCTCCTCGGATGGGGCGGTCGCGAGGTAGTCCTTCGGCCAGGAGGGGACGCTTGGGTTCAGACCCGCCGCTCGGCCCAGATCCGGGCGATCCACGCCTCGACGTCAGCACTCGTGCGAGGCATGGCCGCGGAGAGGTTCTCGCAGCCGTCCTCGGTGATGAGGATGTCGTCCTCGATGCGCACCCCGTTGCCGCGCAGGTCGGCCGGCACGAGCTCGTCATCGGCCTTGAAGTAGAGGCCAGGCTCCACCGTCAGGATCATGCCGGGCTGGAGCACGGCCTCGTTGTACTGCTCCCGCGTCGCGAGCGCGCAGTCGTGCACGTCGAGGCCCAGGTGGTGGCTTGTGCCGTGGACCATCCACCGGCGGTGGTACTGCCCGTGCTCGGCATCCAGCGTGCCGTCCACGTCGATCCCGTCCGGCAGCAGCCCCCACTCGTGAAGGTGCTCGGCGATGACACGGATTGCCGCCGCGTGCACGTCGCTGAACGTGTTGCCCGGCCGGCAGGCGGCGATGCCGGCCTCCTGCGCGGCGTAGACGGCGTCGTAGATCTTGCGCTGGGCGTCGGTGAACGTGCCGCTCACCGGCAAGGTACGGGTGATGTCGGCGGTGAAGAGCGAGTCGACCTCCACGCCGGCGTCGAGCAGGAGCAGGTCGCCGTCCTTGATGTCCCCGGTGTTCTTGATCCAGTGCAGCGTGTTGGCGTGGTCGCCGCTGGCGCAGATCGAGTCGTAGCCGACGCCGTTGCCCTGGTGGCGGGCGTGCAACCCGAATACGCCCTCGACCCAGCGTTCTCCGCGACCGCGCTCGACGGCCTCGGGCAGGTCCGCGATGACGGCGTCGAAACCCTCGTGGGTGCCCTTGACGGCTGCCCGCATCTGCTCGATCTCCCACTCGTCCTTCACCATGCGCTGCACGGAGAGGCTGGCGGCGAGCTCGTCGTCCTCGGCCCGGTGACGCTCAGCGCGGGCAGCGGCCTCCTCGGAGGCCTGGCTCTCGGCGGCGGCGCGGGCGGCGTCGACCGTGGCCGCCACGTCGGCGTCGGCGTCACGCACCACGCGCACTGTCACCGATCCGGCGTCCTTGGCGACGGCGTCGGCGAACTCGTCGATGTGGCGCGCGGTGACCCCGAGCTCGGACTCGACGTCCGCCAGGGTCGGGCGCGCGCCGACCCAGAACTCGCCGTAACGCGAGTCGCCGAAGAACTCCTCGGTGTCGCGGCCAGCGAGTGGGCGGAAGTAGAGGACGGCCTCGTGGCCGGCTGGGGCGTGCGAGGCCTCATCAGCGTCGTCGCCCTCGGCGGCGCCGGCCGAGGCCGGGGAGGCCCCCGAGCCTGCGGAGCCGTGGAGGCCCCCGCGCGGCTCGAGGACGAGCACTGCATCGGGCTCGCGGTCGCTGCCGAGCCCGGTCAGGTGGGCAAAGGCACTGTGCGGGCGGAAGACGTAGTCACAGTCGTTGCTGCGCACCTTGAGGCCGCCGGCAGGTACGACGAGCCGGTCACCGGGGAAGGCCGCGCTGATGACCGCGCGGCGCTCGGCGGCCCAGTCGGCCGCCTCCGATCGGGGCGTCACCGCCTCGCTGCGAGGGGCCCAGCCTCGGGCGACGAAGGCTCGGAACTCATCCGTCGTCGGACGCTTGCGGCTCGGGGAGGTCTTCTGCGCTTCGCTGCTCACCCGGACATCGTGCCACGAAGGCAACCAGCGCCAGAACCGGTTTGCTCGTGTGGCGCCTGTGGCGCACGGGTCACCAGTAGCCGCCCCGGAAGCCGGGCGGCATACAGTCTCGGTGTGGCTCGAAAGGACCGACCGACCCGGCCGACGGGGGCGCGAAGCGCGCTTCCGTCGCTGCGATCGAGCACACGGCGCGCCATGCGTCCCAGCGGGCCGCCGACCGACGAGATACCGGTCTGGAAGACACCCGACGGGGTCGACCGTGAGACCGCCCAGGCCGTGATCGACCTGGCCATGCGCGCGGGTGTCGCGATGCTGTCGACGGGTGCCGCCGCGGCCGACGTGACGGCGACGGTCCTCATGCTGACCCGGGCGTACGGGCTCGCGTCGGTGCACGTCGACGTGACCTACGCCTCCGTCACGGTCTCCTACCACCGCGGGCCGCACGCCGACCCGATGACCGTGATGCGCATCGTCCAGTTCCGCACGCAGGACTACACCCGGCTCGAGCGGCTGCGCGAGCTCATCGTCTCACTGACGTCGGAGCCCATCCCCGTCGACGACGCACGTGTGCGCTTCGACGGTGTGGTGTCGTCCCCGCACCCCTACCGCCGCTGGGTCGTCACCGTGGCCGGTGGCTTCCTCGCGGCAGGTGCGGCCGGCCTCGTCGGGGGCGGCCCCTTCATCGTGATGCTCAGCTTCCTCACCGCCGTGCTCGTCGGCCGAGTGCTCGCCTGGTTGGCGAACGCGGGCGTCGCCGCGTTCTTCACCCAGAGTGTCGGCGCCGCGATCCCGACGGTCGTGGCGACCCTCGTCGTCGTCGCCCAGTCGCGGGGGGCCACCTTCTTCGGTGACGTCTCGCCGTCGCTGGTGGTTGCGTCGGGGATCGTGCTCCTGCTCTCCGGCATGTCGGTCGTCGGCGCCGCCGAGGACGCTCTCGAGGGCTACTACGTCACGGCCGGTGCGCGGGCGTTCGAGGTCGTCGTGCTGTCCCTCGGCATCGCTGTCGGCATCTCGACGGTGCTCTCGCTGGGGCAGCGGCTCGGCTTCCCCATCGCGATCTCGGCGCAGACCGTGCTCACCGACAACGTCGCCGTGCAGCTCGTGTGCGCCGTCGTCATTGCCTCCGCGTTCGCGCTGATGTCCTACTCCCGCGGACGCGTCGTCGCTGCAGCAGGCGTCGCGGGGATGGTCGGCTGGGTCGTCCTCGCCCTCAGTGAGAGCTCGGGCTTCGGTGTCATCACCTCGTCCGCCGGTGCCGCTGCCGTCGTCGGGTTCGGGTCGCGGCTGCTTGCTCGCAGCCTGGGGGTCTCGGCGCTCGCCGTGACGACCGCCGCCATCGTGCCGTTGCTCCCGGGCCGGCTCGCCTACCAAGGGATCAGCGAGCTCGTGACCCGCCCCGACGAGACCGGCGTCAGCACCGGGCTGTCCACCCTGGCGCAGGCGTTCGGCATAGGCCTCGGCCTCGCCGCCGGCGTCGCCATGGGGACCTACTTCGCGGGACTCGTCCGCTCCGGTCACGTGGCGGAGTCGTCACGCCGTCCGGCCGCAGCCTCCCGACGGACGATGACGACGGGTGGGGGTCCGCCGACGCTCTCCGACACCGGCGAGACCGCACGCGTCGTGGCCCCGGCCGGGGCGTCGCAGGGCAGTGTGCTGGCGAACGAGGCCGCCCAGCCGATGGAGGGCGCCCAGCCGCCGCAGGGGGCCGCGCCGCAGGAGGGCCTCGAGCCGCCGGAGGGCCTCGAGCCGCGGGAGGACCTCGAGCTCGCCCCGGACGGCCCGGACCGCGACGAGAAGGTGGCGACGGCGTTGCCTCGGCCGCGCGAGACACCAGCCCGCCCCGGAGCGTGACCAAGCACACGGCATACGCCGGTGTCGGTGCGCCGCGGGCTCGGGCAGGCTGGCATCGGGCCCCCCGCGGGACCGGCGACGACGAGGAGCGCGAATGCAGTTCGGGCGCAGCTACGAGGAGTTCGAGGTCGGGGCCGTCTATCGGCACTGGCCCGGCAAGACGGTGACCGAGTTCGACGACCACCTCTTCTGCCTGCTGACCATGAACCACCACCCGCTGCACCTCGACACCGCCTACGCCGAGGGGACGACCGAGTTCGGGCGCAACGTCGTCGTCGGCAACTACGTCTACTCCCTCCTGCTGGGCATGTCCGTGCCGGACGTGTCCGGCAAGGCCATCGCCAACCTCGAGATCGAGTCGCTGCGTCACGTCGCACCGACCTTCCACGGGGACACCCTGTACGGCGAGTCCACGGTGCTCGACAAGTGGGAGTCGAGCTCCAAGGACGACCGTGGCGTCGTCCACGTCGAGACGATCGGCTACAACCAGGAGGGCACGATCGTGTGCATCTTCCGTCGCAAGGTCCTGGTGCCGAAGCAGAGCTACCTCGCGTCCCGCGGTGGCGAGCAGCCCGGGCGCCCCGCGCCGACCCCCGACCGGCACTGGCCCGGTCGCTGAGCCGGGGGCTCACCGAGTGACGCGGCGGTGCCCGCCTGACGACGTCGCGGCCGCGTCCTAGGGTGTGGAGCGTGACGACGGACGAGCCCGCGGGCGGTGCTGCCGGACAGGCGGGCCGGTTGATCGACCTGCATGCCCACTCGAACGTCAGTGACGGCACCGACAGCCCCACCGAGCTCGTGGAGGCGGCGGCCGCTGCCGGCATCGGCGTGCTCGCCATCACCGACCACGACACCGTCGGTGGCTGGGCGGAGGCGACAGCAGCCGCACGCCGCACCGGGGTCGGCCTCGTGCGTGGCATCGAGATCTCCTGCGCCGTCGGGGCGACCTCCGTGCACCTGCTCGGCTACCTGACCGACCCTGACGACGAGGCGCTCATGGCGGAGCTGGCCCTGGCTCGGGAGTCACGGGCCACCCGGCTGGAACTCATGGTCGAGCGGATGGCCGCTGACGGCATACCGCTGCGCTACGACGAGGTCCTCGCCCAGGTGGCGCCGGGTGCCACGGCGGGCCGTCCCCACATCGCCGACGCCCTCATCGCGAACGGGACGATCCGGCACCGCGATGAGGCGTTCCGCGAGTGGCTCGCCCAGGACTCGCCCTACTACGTCTCCCATCACGCTCCCCACCCCCTGCGCGCGATCGAGCTCGTGCGCGGCGCGGGCGGGGTGCCCGTGATGGCTCACCCCTTCACGCTGACTCGCGCGCGGGGGGTCGGTGACGCGTTCATCGAGCAGATGTCCGCGGCGGGTCTGGCCGGACTCGAGGCGTACCACCGCGACCACGGGCCCGAGCAGGTGGCGCGCGCGGAGGACCTCGCGAACCGGCTCGGGCTGCTCGTCACGGGCTCGAGCGACTACCACGGTGTGGGCAAGCGGAACCGCATCGGTGAGCGCTCGACCTCGCCGGAGGTGCTCGAGGCCATCGAGTCCCAGTCGTCGGGAGCCACGCCCGTCCTGCGGCCCTGAGCAGGCCGTGAGCATCCGTCCGTGCGGCGGAGCAGCGTGGCGTCCCCCTGCGGCGCGGATGACGGTCATGGTGTCGGCGGCACGTCCTAGGGTGGCCGGGTGACGACGAGTCCCGCCGAGCAGCAGGCCTTCGCCGGCATGCCCACACCGCTCTACAGCGGGTCGCCGTCGCGGCTGCTCGCGTGGCTCGAGTGCCCACGGCGCTACCGGATGCAGTACCTCGACCGGCCGCGCCCCGAGGCCCGTGCCCAGCGAGCGCACACGTCCGTCGGCATCACGACGCACAACGTGCTTCGCGACTTCTGGGACCTCGCGCCCGAGCAGCGCACCCCTGCCGGGGTGGCCGAGCTCGTGCGCACGTCGTGGATCGATGTCGGCTTCCGCGACCCTGAGCAGTCCGCCGCGTGGCGGAGCCGAGTGCGCGAGGTCGTCACCGACTACCTGCGTCGCGCGGACCGCGAGCGCCAGCCCGTCGGCCTCGAGCGCAGCGTCTCGCTCAAGACGGATGCAGTGGCGATCAGCGGCCGCGTCGACCGGCTGGACGACCGTGACGGCGAGCTCGTGGTCGTCGACTACAAGACCGGCCGCCAGGTGCCCGGCGACGACGACGCGCGCACGTCACTGCCCCTGGCGCTGTATGCCGTCGCCGCCTCCCGGATGTTCCGTCGGCCGTGTCACCGGGTCGAGCTGCACCATGTGCCCACCGGCACCGTGGCGTCCCATGACCACACCGAAGAGTCGCTGGCGCGGAAGGTCGCCGAGGCGGAGTCGATCGCCGTCGACCTGCGTCGCGCCGATGCCGACTACGCCGCGGTCGGCGTCGAGTCGGTCCGCTTCGCGCCGCGCACCTCGGCGCTGTGCTCGTGGTGCGACTTCCGCGCGCACTGTCCCGAAGGCCAGGCCCAGGGCCCCGAGAAGTCCGACTGGGCAGGGCTCGAGCCCTCCACCGCCCCCGAACGGAGCATCCTGTGACCGACCTGCGCGCCGCCTTCCTCGCCGGCACCGACCACGTCATCGCCCTCCTCTCGCGCGACGACCTCGTGTCCGCGTGGCAGCAGCCGAGCGCGTTGCGCGAATGGACCGTCGGCGGACTCGTGGCCCACCTCGCGGGCCAGCCCGTCACCGCGGTGCAGCTCCTGCGCGCCGACCCCGTCGGCGAGCCGATCCCGATCGAAGAGCACTACGCGCGTTCCGCCTGGGTGAGCGCGAGCCTCGACGACGAGGCCAACGTCTCCATCCGTGAGGGCAGCGACGCCCGGGCAGCCGCCGGCCGCGACGCCCTGCTGCTCGCGGCCGTCGAGGCACGCGAGGCGCTGCCCGACCTGCTGGCCGAGCAGCCGGACGAGCGCGCCGTCCTCATCCCCTGGGCCGGCTGGTCGCTGACGCTCGACGGCTTCCTCACCGGACGGCTCCTGGAGATCGTCGTGCACGGCGAGGACGTCGCTGCGAGCCTGGGCGTTGCCGCGCCGGAGCTGCCTCGTGAGGCGCTGGAGCCCGTGCTCTCGTTGCTCACCCGACTCGCGGTTCGCCGCCATGGTCAGGGGGCCGTCGTGTCCGCGCTGACCCGGTCGGAGCGGGCTCCACGCACGATCTCCGCCTTCTGAGAAGGCCCTGGGCGGCCTGCATCGCGTGTGCCGCCGCAGGCACCCCGACCAGCAGGCTCGCCCCCGGACCGCCTCTGTCGCTCCATCCTCGACCTGACACACTGCTGGCATGGCGCGCCGCACCAGCACGAGGGACACCGCGAGGACCCCGGACCCCGACACCGCGACGAGGACCACCGTCATCGCCCTGGCCAACCAGAAGGGCGGGGTGGCCAAGACCACCTCGGTGGCAAGCCTCGGGGCCGCCCTCACGGAGCTCGGCAAGCGGGTGCTGCTCGTCGACCTGGACCCGCAGGCCTGCCTGACCTTCTCCCTGGGCATCGACCCGGACACCGTGGAGCGCTCGGTGCACGACGTGCTGACCGGCTCGACCGAGCTGGGCGATGTGGTCCTGCCCACCGACGACGGCACTGACCTCGTGCCTTCAACCATCGACCTCGCTGGCGCCGAGGCGATGCTGCTGTCGCGTCCGGGTCGCGAGTACGTCCTGCGCACGGCGCTCGAGCCCGTGTCCGCCGGGACGGGCGTAACGGCATACGACGTCGTGCTGCTCGACTGCTCTCCGAGCCTGGGGGTGCTCACGCTCAACGCGCTGACGGCGGCCGACGCCCTGATCATCCCGATGCCGTGCGAGATGCTCAGCCATCGCGGCGTGGGCCAGCTGCTCGACACCGTCGCCGACGTGCAGAAGATCCTCAACCGCGACCTCGAGGTGTGGGGCATCCTGCCCACGCTCTACGACGGCCGCAGCAACCACGCGCGCGAGGTGCTGGCCGATGTGGGGGAGCGCTACGACCTGCCCGTGCTCGACCCCCCGATCCCCAAGACGGTGCGCTTCGCCGAGGCTCCCGCCGTGGGACGTTCGATCCTGGTCACTGCGCGGACCTCGAAGGGCGCCCAGGCCTACCGCGAGGTCGCGCAGTCGCTGCTGCCGCGGCTCTGAGCCGGCCCGCTCGACCGCCCGCCGTCGCCGTCACCACCTCCGCCAGGCGGGCATCCACCAGGTCCGCGAGGAGTGGGGCAGTGCCCTCTTCCCGATGGTGCCCGGCCACGAGATCGCCGGCGTCGTCGCGGCCGTCGGCGACGGCGTCACGCAGCACCGGGTCGGCGACCGGGTCGGTGTCGGCTGCATGGTCGACTCGTGCGGCGAGTGCGAGTTCTGCAAGGACGGCGAGGAGCAGTTCTGCACCAAGGGGGCCGTCATGACCTACAACGGCACCGGCTACGACGCGGAGCCGACCAAGGGTGGCTACGCGCAGAAGATCGTGGTCTCAGAGCGATTCGCCGTGCCCATCCCCGATGGCATCGAGCTCGACGTGGCCGCGCCGCTGCTCTGCGCCGGCATCACGGTGTGGTCCCCCCTCAAGCGCTGGGGCGCCGGGCCGGGGAAGAAGGTGGCCGTCATCGGGCTCGGCGGCCTCGGTCACATGGCGGTCAAGATCGCGGCCGCTCTCGGCGCCGAGGTCAGTGTGCTGTCACGCTCCGCCGCCAAGAAGGACGACGGCACGACTCTCGGCGCGTCGAGCTACCACGCGACCGGGGAGCCTGGTGTCCTCTCCAGCCTGAGGAACAGCTTCGACCTCATCATCAACACCGTCAGCGCCGACCTGCCGATGCAGAGGTACATCGGGCTGCTGCGCCCGCTCGGGGTCCTCGCGAACGTCGGACTCCCTTCTGGCGACTACCAGTTCGCACCGGGCGCCATTGTGGGTCGCAGCCGCGTGGTCGCCGGCTCGACCATCGGTGGCATCCCGGCCACCCGCGAGATGCTCGAGTTCTGTGCCGCCCACGGCATCGGCGCGACGATCGAGAGGATCTCGGCCGACGAGGTCGACGAGGCGTACGACCGCGTCGTTGCCGGTGACGTGCGCTACCGCTTCGTCATCGACACCAGCACCATCACTGCGTGATCGCCTCGTGCAGTCCGCGCGGTGCGGTGGATGGTCCCTGCGCGGGAGTGCGGCGCGCCATAGGCTCAACCTGTGGAGTGGGATGACTACGACGCGGCGCTCTTCGACCTCGACGGGGTGCTGACACCGACGGCCGACGTGCACATGCGCGCCTGGGAGCGGATGTTCAACGACTACCTCGCGTCCCGCGCGTCCGGATCGCCGGTCGACCCCTACACGACGAGCGACTACTTCGCCTACGTCGACGGCAAGCCGCGCTCCGACGGGGTGCGGGCCTTCCTCGCCTCTCGCGGCATCGAGCTGCCCGACGGCAACACCGACGACCAGCCCGAAGCCGACACCGTCGGTGGGCTCGGCAACCGGAAGAACGAGGCCTTCGGGGCGATGCTGCGCGAGGAGGGGGTGGCGCCCTATCCCGCGTCGGTGCGGCTGCTCGACCACCTCGCCTCCCGCGGCACGGCGGTCGCGGTCGTGTCGTCCTCGCGCAACGCCGCTGCAGTCCTGGCCGCGGCGGGGCTGGCCGACCGTTTCGACGTCGTCGTCGACGGTCAGCTCGCCGCGGACCAGGGCCTCGAGGGCAAGCCGTCGCCGGCCACCTACCTGCGAGCTGCCGAGATGCTCGGCGTCGAGCCCCGCCGCTGCGTCGTCCTCGAGGACGCACTCTCGGGCGTCGCGGCCGGGCGGGCCGGCGACTTCGGCCTCGTGGTGGGCGTCGACCGCGGCGCGGGTCGCCTGGCCCTCGTCGACGAGGGTGCGGACGTCGTCGTGGCCGAGCTGGACGAGCTCCTCCCGTGATGCGACGCGAGCTGCACGGCAGCCCGGACCCCGTCGATCGCACCCGTTTCCCGGTCGACGAGTGGGCGTGGCGCGAGACGTGGTACTCCACGGACGACCTCGGGCTCACCGAGACGGCGTTTGCCGTCGGCAACGGCTACCTCGGTATGCGCGGCAACGTCGAGGAGGGTCGCGACGTCCACTCCCACGGCACCTTCATCAACGGCTTCCACGAGACCTGGAGGATCCGGCACGCGGAGGACGCCTTCGGCTTCGCTCAGACCGGCCAGACGATCGTCAACGTCCCTGACGTCAAGACCATCAAGGTCTACGTCGACGACGAGCCGCTCACGCTCACGATGGCCGACCTCACCGAGTACGACCGCACCCTCGACTTCCGTGACGGGGTGCTGCGCCGGAGCCTCGTCTGGCGCACGCCCGCGGGCAAGCGCGTGCGCATCGACTCGAGCCGCATGGTCTCCTTCGAGCAGCGTCACCTCGCCGTCATGACCCTCGACGTCACCCTCCTCGACCAGGACGCGCCGGTCGCGATCAGCTCGCAGATCCTCAACCGCCAGGACGGCACCGACGACTACCACGTGTCGTCGTCGCAGGGCTTCGACCCCCGCCGTGCGAGCAAGCTCGTCGAGCGCGTCCTGGAGCCACAGAGCCACTGGACCAGTGACCGTCGCACGGTGCTCAGCTATCGCTGCGTCAACTCGGGCATGACGCTGGCCGTCGGGGTCGACCACGAGATCGCGACCCAGTGCGAGTTCGAGGAACTGAGCCATGCCGAAGCGGATCTCGGCAAGAAGATCTACCGCGTCAAGGGCCGGGCCGGACAACCGATCCGGATCACCAAGGTCGCCGCGTACCACACGTCCCGCGGTGTACCGACGCGTGAGCTGGTCGACCGGGCGCGGCGCACCCTCGACCGGGTGCGCGACACTGGGGTCGGCGAGTGCTTCGCCCAGCAGCGGCGATGGCTCGACCGCTTCTGGGCGGACTCGGATGTCGAGGTGGATGGGCACCCGGCGATCCAGCAGGCCGTGCGATGGAACCTCTTCCAGCTCGCACAGGCCGCCGGCCGGGTCGAGCAGGTCGGGATCCCCGCCAAGGGCGTGAGTGGGTCCGGCTACGAGGGCCACTACTTCTGGGACGCCGAGACCTATGTGCTGCCCTTCCTCAGCTACACCTCGCCGTGGATGGCGCGTGGGGCGCTGCGCTTCCGCTACCTGATGCTGCCGGCAGCGCGGCGGCGCGCGGCCGAGCTGTCCAACAGCGGCGCTCTCTACCCGTGGCGCACCATCAACGGCGAGGAGGCATCCGCCTACTACGCGGCCGGCACGGCGCAGTACCACATCAACGCCGATGTCGCCTTCGCGCTGTGCAAGTACGTGCAGGCTTCCGGCGACGACGACTTCATGACGCGCGAGGGCATCGACATCCTCGTCGAGACGGCCCGGATGTGGACCGATCTCGGCTTCTGGCTGGGCCGCGGCGACGCCCGTCGCTTCCACCTGCACGGCGTCACCGGACCCGACGAGTACACGACCGTCGTCAACAACAACCTCTTCACCAACGTCATGGCGAAGGAGAACCTGCGCCAGGCGGCGCGGTGGACCACGGCTGTTGCAGGAGGAGTTCCCGGACGCATACGAGCGCCTCGTGGCCCGGCTCGACCTCGTTGACGACGAGGTCGAGGAGTGGGCCGAGTGCGCAGAGGGGATGTACATCCCCTACGACGAGGGGCTGCGCGTGCACCCTCAGGACCAGCACTTCCTCGAGCGCGAGGTGTGGGACCTCGCGGCCACACCCGACGCGAAGCGGCCGCTGCTGCTCCACTACCACCCGCTCGTCATCTACCGCTTCCAGGTGCTCAAGCAGGCCGACGTCGTCGCTGCGCTCTTCCTGCAGGGGCAGATGTTCACCCACGACCAGAAGCGGGCCGACTTCGAGTACTACGACCCGCTGACGACCGGTGACTCGACGCTCTCGTCGGTCGTCCAGTCGATCGTCGCGGCCGAGGTCGGCTACCGCGAGCTCGCGATCGAGTACTTCCACGCCGGCCTCTTCGTCGACCTCGCCGATCTGCACGGCAACGCCGCCGACGGGGTCCATGTCGCCTCGACCGGTGGGGTCTGGAACGCCCTGGTCTACGGCTTCGCCGGTCTCCGAGACCACAACGGCACCCTGAGCTTCGACCCGCGCCTGCCCGTCGAGTGGCCGCGTCTCACCTTCCGCATCATGGTGCGCGGCAGCCGCCTGCAGGTCGAGCTCGACCACGAGCGGATCTGCTTCACCCTTCGCGACGGGCGACCCGCTCGAGGTGTCGGTGCGCGGGCAGCAGGTGTGGATCCGTGCCGGCGAGCCCACCATGGTGCCGCTGCACGACATGGGACCGGTGATCCATGGCCGGCTCGGCAACCTGCCGCTCGTCGGCTCGAGCAACGAGCACGAGATGGTCTACACCGCGGGCGTGCCCGATCCCGATCGCCAACAGCGTCGGCGGCGCGAGTCACGCTCCTAGGGACGGCAGCCCATCGATCGACGCCACGTTCTTCGTGGCGCGGTAGGTCACGAGGGCGTCCTCGCCGCGGTGTCCGGCCCAGGAGGTCAGCAGGTCACGGTCACCTGCGTAGGACAGGTTCGGGACGGCATACCCGCAGGAGTCGGAGACGCGCTCGACGTCCACCACGACGACCCCGCGCACTCCGGGATGCTCTGCGAACCGTGCCCGCAGAGAGTCGAACTCGTCGTCATCGACGCCGACGTGGCGGCCGCGGCCGTGGAGGCGCACGATGTTGGGCGCTCCCTCGAAGGCGCAGAACATCAGCGTGATGCGACCGTTCTCTCGAAGGTGGGCGGCGGTCTCGGCCCCACTGCCGGTCAGGTCGAGATAGGCGACGGTGAGCTCGTCGAGGACGACGAACGTGCCGTCGAGACCCTTCGGGGAGACGTTGACGTGCCCGTCAGCGGCGAGCGGCGCGGTGGCGACGAAGAAGAGGTGCTGTGCCTCGATGAACGCGCGCAGCCGTCCGTCGATCGAGTCGTGCAGCTTCATCTGGCGCTCCTCATTCGACGGTGCTGACGTCGCCAGACTACGAGGCTTCGCGATGTCGAGACCGAGCGTGACCGCTGCGTGGTACGCGAGCCGCTCGCTGAGCGCGACTGTGCAGGCGGCGTGGGGTGCGCGCACGGCCTCGACCGGCCCCGCGTCGAGTGGCCTCGCTACGCACCACCCGTGCGACGGCGTGAGGCCACTCGAGGGGGAGGTGGTGGTGCCCACACGTGACGCGAGGTGGCCACCTCCCGGGGGAGGTGGCCACGCCTCAGGCTGGCGGAGCGCTCAGCTCACTCGGCGGTTGCGGCGGCCGGAGCGGCCTCGCCGCGGCCGGAGCCGCCACGGCGACGGCGTCGGGGGCGTGCGACCGGGCCATCCGACGTCGCTTCCCGCACCCTCGGTGCCGCCGTCGGTGCTCCCGACGGACGGGCCCGCACCTTCAGCTCCAGCGGCGGCGGCGCCACTGCCACGGGTGCGGCGTCGGTTGCGGCTGCGCTTCGGTCGGCTCTCGCCTGCGGCCGGATCGCTCTCTCGATCGGTGTGCGGAGGGACCCGCGTCGTGGTCACTCGTTGCTGAGCCGCCCTGGCTGAGCCCTGTCGTGAGCCGCTCTGTCGTGAGCCGCCCTGTCGTGACTGTCGTGAGCCGGCATGGCTGCCGTCACGCGAGTCGTGGCCGCCCGTCTTGCCGTGACGCTTGCCCGTCTCACCGAGGTCCTCGATCTCCTCCGCGTCGAGACCGGCGAGCTTCTGCTGCGAGCGGCGCAGTCGACCCTTGGCGTCGGTCGGGATGTCGAGGTCGCTGTAGAGGTGTTCGGAGCTCGAGTAGGTCTCCTGCGGGTCAGGGATGCCGAGGTCCAGGGCCTTGTTGATCAGGGCCCAGCGGTGCAGGTCGTCCCAGTCGACGAAGGTGACGGCCACGCCGGTGTTGCCGGCGCGCGCGGTGCGACCGATGCGGTGCAGGTAGGTCTTCTCGTCCTCGGGGCACTGGAAGTTGATGACGTGCGTGACGTTGTCCACGTCGATGCCACGGGCCGCGACGTCGGTTGCGACGAGGATGTCCACCTTGCCGTTGCGGAACGCGCGCAGGGCCTGCTCACGTGCCCCCTGCCCCAGGTCGCCGTGGATGGCGGCGGCAGCGAAGCCGCGCTCCACGAGGTCGTCCGAGACCTTGGCGGCGGTGCGCTTCGTACGGCTGAAGATGATGGTCAGGCCACGGCCGTTCGCCTGGAGCATGCGCGAGAGCATCTCGACCTTGTCCATCGCGTGCGCGCGGTAGACGAACTGCTCCACGGCCTTGACGGTGTGGGCGTTCTCGGTGTCGTCACCCATCGCGCGGATGTGCGTCGGCTGGCTCATGTAGCGACGCGCCAGCGCGACGATGGCCCCCGGCATCGTCGCCGAGAAGAGCATCGTCTGGCGGGAGGCGGGTGTCAGGGACATCAGCGTCTCGACATCGGGCAGGAAGCCGAGGTCGAGCATCTCGTCGGCCTCGTCGAGCACGACGGTGCGAGCCTGCGACAGGTCGAGATGGCCCTGCTTCGCCAGGTCGATGAGGCGACCCGGGGTGCCGACGACGACCTCGACTCCGGTGCGCAGTGCCTCGATCTGGGGCTCGTAGGCCCGGCCGCCGTAGACGGTGAGCACGCGCACACCGCGGCGGCGACCGGCCCGCTCGAGGTCGCCGGCCACCTGCACGGCGAGCTCGCGGGTCGGGGCCACGGCGAGCGCCTGCGGCTTGCCGGGACGGGCCAGACCGGCATACCCCTCGTCCTGCGGGGTGACGACACGACCCAGGATCGGCACGCCGAAGCCGAGCGTCTTGCCGGTGCCGGTCTTGGCCTGGCCGATGATGTCGTGGCCGGCCAGGGCCACGGGCAGCGTCATCGCCTGGATGGGGAAGGGGTGGATGATGCCGGCGTCGGCGAGCGAGGCGACGATGTCGGGGTGGACGTCGAAGTCGGCGAAGGTGAGCTCCGGGGCCGGGGCAGGCTCGACGGGCTCGATGGACTCGCCGGGCTCGATGGACTCGTCGGGCTCGAGCGGAGTCGTGCTGGGCTGGGTCATGGGCGTCTCTCGATCGGCACGAGCACCCCGGTGGGCGGGAGCTCAGTGGCGCGTGACGGGCCGATCGGAGCGTGTCGTTGACGGTGGGTGGCTCTCGCGTCCGTGCGAGCTCCACCGGTGCGCGAGAAGTCGTTGCGGTCCTCGCGAGCACCATCTGGGCAAACCTTCGGGCCGACCGGGCACCGAGTTGTCCTGCTCATCCTACCGGCACGTAGACAGCCGTCCCGCCACCCGTTCACCACCATGGCTCACTAGATTGGCGGCATGAGCAGCGCCGCCGACCCGCCCCTGCCCGCCTCGTCGAGCCGTCCCTGCTCGCCTGGAGGCCGTCGAGGCGGTCCATCACGTGGGGCCGGCGGGGGAAGCGGACGAGGGGATGCAGGGCGGTGGAGGGTGTCGAGCAGCCGGGCTACCTGGCCGCAGTGACCGACCTGCTGGGTGCCCTCGCGTACGGGGAGCTGCGGGCCTTCTCGCAGCTGGCCAAGGACGCCGAGCTCGCGCCCACCCTGCACCACAAGTCGGCCATCGCCCAGCTCGCGGCGCACGAGCTGCGCAACTTCGCCGTGCTCACCGAGCGACTCGCGTCGCTCGGTGTCGTGCCCGAGGAGGCCATGGAGCCCTTCGTGCGCAGCGGTCGACGGCTTCCACGAGCGCACGGCTCCGTCCGACTGGCTCGAGGGGCTCGTCAAGGCGTACGTCGGGGAGGGGATCGCACAGGACTTCTACCGCGAGATCGCGAGCTACGTCGACGCCGACACCCAGGCGCTCGTGCTGCAGGTGCTCGACGACGAGGGGCAGTCCGACTTCGCCGTCACAGCCGTGCGCGAGGCCATCGCCCAGGACGGCCGTGTCGCGGGTCGTCTCGCGCTCTGGGGGCGTCGCCTCGTGGGCGAGGCCATCACCCAGGCCCAGCGGGTCGGCGTCGAGCGCGACGCGCTCGCCAGCATCCTCGTGGGCTCACCGGGTCGGGCCGGAGCCGATCTCGCCGAGCTCGGCCGCATGTTCGCCCGGCTCACCGATGAGCACACCCGGCGCATGGAGCGTCTCGGCCTGTCCGCGTGAGCTCGGCCTGTCCGCTTGAGCTCGGTTTGTCCGTTCGAGCGGGTCGGCGCCCGCGCAGGCCGGGGCCTGGCCTGTTGCGCGCCGGATCGGACGCGACGAAGGGCCCGGCCGGTCGGCCGAGCCCTTCGTCGTGCCGCGGTGGTTGCCAGGGCGGAAGTCCGGTGTGACGCGTCTGCGTCAGACCGACTTGTTGGTGATGCGTCCGTAGGCCACGATGCCCAGGGCGGCGAGGATGGCACCGACGATCCAGTACCACCACTGGATGCCACCGTTGGAGTTCTCGTAGCCGAAGATCGCACCGAGGATCAGCGTGGCGACGAGCGAGGCGATGATGCCGATGACGATCGTCATGACGATGGAGATGTTCTGCTTGCCGGGGACGAGCAGTCGTCCCAGCGCGCCGATGACAAGTCCGGCCACGATGGCTCCGATGATT
The DNA here is from genome assembly GCA_963816385.1 of uncultured Actinomycetota bacterium. Classification (GTDB taxonomy): domain Bacteria; phylum Actinomycetota; class Actinomycetes; order Actinomycetales; family Dermatophilaceae; genus CAWFKL01. The sequence continues at coordinate 529,133 of CAWFKL010000004.1, read as the reverse complement.
GCGCCAATCATGTCTTTCGCTCCTTCTGGTCCGCCCGTGGGCGACCGCTTGGTCCGCGCCGTAGGCGCGGGCATCAGATGCAACGTTCTCACTGTCCCACCGATGGGGCGGGTGTGGTCAGAGTGACGCGCGGTAATCTCGCGCCACGAGCTGGCACAGGCGTGCCGGCCGGACCGGGGAACCGGTCCCTGACCTCGCTTGCTTACCCGGATCGTCGTAATCGATCCACGGGCGTATGCCGACCTGTGACCCACGCGGCCGCGCGACGGTGGCGACGCACAAGCCACCAGGCGGTCAGTGCACCGAGATCAGTGCGCGCCGAAGCCGACGCCGCCGCGCCGCTCGGCGCCGGTCGTCACGTAGCCGATGGAGGCCGACGGCACGATGATCCGGCCGCCCTTGTCGTCGACGAGCTCGAGCACGTCGGAGTCGAGGGCGGACTTGACCGCGGCCAGGATCTCGTCGCTCGACTGGGCCGTCTCGAAGGCGATCTCGCGCGCCACGTTCTGGACGCCGATGCGGATCTCCACGTCACACCTGCTTTCTCACACGTCGTGGGACGCTCGGTCACGCCCCGTCGTCACCTTAACCAGCGCTGCTGCCCACGGATTCCTTGGGCTTGTCGGTGCCTGAGCGCACCGACGGGAACGCTCCGAAACCCCGGCGGATCAGGGCGGCGGTGATCCGCACCGCGGTGTCCTCCGACAAGGTGGCCTCGTGCGTCAGCCAGTGTCGGGCGGCTGTCTGCGCCATGCCGACGAAGGCGACGCCGACGAGCACCGCCTCCTCCTGCTCCATCGACGTCTCGCTCGTGATGATCTCGGCCATCGCCTCGGCGCACGTCAGGTCGATCTGGTCGAGCCGCCGGCGCACCTCTGGCTCGTTGGCGAGGTCGGACTCGAAGATGAGCCGGAACGCGGCGCCCTCCTGCCCGACGAAGTCGAAGTAGGCACGGGTCATCGTGTTGATGCGGGCCTTGTTGTCCTCGAGCGCGAGGGCGTCGCGGACGAGCTGCTCGAGCTCGCCGGTGTGCTGGTCGATGAGTGCGAGATAGAGCTCGAGCTTGCCGGGAAAGTGCTGGTAGAGAACCGGCTTGGAGACCCCGGCCCGAGCGGCGATGTCGTCCATCGCCGCGGAGTGGTAGCCGTTCTCGACGAACACACCCAGAGCCGCATCGAGCAGCTGGGCGCGTCGCTCTGATCGGGGCAACCGCTGGCCGCGGACGGCGGCGGTGGGGTCGTCAGGCATCCGGGTCCTCAGAAAGGGGTCGTGCGGGCGTCCCGCACCGGGACGACGATGTCATTGTCACCATACCCAGCGTTACCGTGAGGGCATGTCGACGGATCCGCTGGTCAAGACGGGTCGACCGCTCAGCCGGCCCGAGCTGCACGCGTTACGCCAGGCACGTGCTGCTGCCCGACGTCGGGCAGCAGGGACAGGAGCGGCTCAGTGCGGCGAGGGTGCTCGTCGTCGGTGCCGGCGGTCTCGGTTCGCCGGCACTGCTCTACCTCGCAGCTGCCGGCATCGGCACCATCGGGGTCGTCGACGCAGACGTCGTCGAGCTGACGAACCTGCAGCGCCAGGTGATCCACTCGGACGCCGACATCGGACGGCACAAGACGGCGTCCGCCGAGGCAGCCGTGGAGCGGGTCAACCCGCACGTCAGCGTCGTGCGCCACGATGTCGCGCTGGACTCGTCGAACGCGCTCGAGATCATCGCGGGCTATGACGTCGTCGTCGACGGTACCGACAACTTCCCGACCCGCTACCTCGTCAACGACGCCTGCGTCATGCTGGGCAAGCCGCACGTATGGGGGTCGATCCTGCGCTTCGACGGCCAGGTCTCCGTGTGGTGGGCGGGCCACGGGCCGTGTTACCGCTGCGTCTTCCCCGAGCCGCCCCCGCCGGGGTCGGTGCCGAGCTGCGCCGAGGGCGGGGTGCTCGGCGTGCTGTGCGCCGCCATCGGCTCCGTCCAGTCGACCGAGGCGATCAAGCTCATCCTCGGCATCGGGGAGCCGCTCACCGGCAGGCTGCTCATCCACGACGCCCTGCGCCAGAGCTGGGACACCCTGATCGTCCGCGCCGACCCCGACTGCCCCGTCTGCGGCGACGAGCCGAGCGTCACCGAGCTCATCGACTACGTCGAGTTCTGCGGCGTTCCCGGGTCGGCCGACGCCGACGAGGACGACCTGCCGACGGTCACCGTGCACGAGATGGCGGACGAGCTCGCATCGGCGCGGCCACCGGTCCTCGTCGATGTGCGCGGCGCCGAGGAGCGGGCGATCGCGAGCATCCCTGGAGCGGTGCCGATTCACCTCGACCACTTCCGATCCGGGCGGGCGTTCGACGAGTTGCCCTCGGACCGAAGGGTCCTCATCCACTGCAAGGTCGGGAGCCGCTCAGCAGAAGCCACGAGACTCGCGCTGCGCGCAGGGTTCACCGATGTCGCGAACGTCGAGGGCGGCATACTCGCGTACCTCCGGGAGATCGACTCGACCCAGCCGGAGTACTGACTGACCCCGGTGCACCGGGCCGGGCACCACCGCAGCGAGAGGACGACCGTGCCGCTGGAGGACCACGCCGAGCGCGTGCTCGACCTCGTCGCGTCGATCCCCGCAGGGCGCGTGCTCGCCTACGGCGACATCGCCAAGCGCCTCGGCGGGATGGGACCGCGGACGGTCGGCACCGTGATGAGCCGCTACGGCTCCGACGTCCCGTGGTGGCGCGTCATCCGGTCCGACGGCCGCCCGCCGCAGGGGCTCGAGGACGAGGCGGTCGAGCACTGGAGGGCGGAGGGGACGCCCATGGTGGGGGGCCTCGTCGAGGGCGGGCGCGCCGACATGGCACGAGCCACGTGGGACTTCGGCGGCGTCCGCTCCGGGGCGCCAGCCGGCCTGCGCGGCAGCCTGCACCACGTCGAGATCTGGGTCGAGGACATCTCCCGCGCGGGACGCGAGTGGGGCTGGCTGCTCGGCCGACTCGGCTACCGCCTGGGCGACGACTGGGGGCACGGCCAGGCGTGGGAGCTGGGCTCGCTCTACGTCGTCGTCGAGTCGGGTCCCGACGTGCGTGCCGGCCACCACGAACGAACGCGCGCGGGGATCAATCACCTTGCATTCCATGGGGGTTCACGCGCGGAGGTCGACGCGGTGGTCGAGGCGTGCCACGAGGGTGGCTGGACCCTGATGTTCGCCGACCGACACCCGTTTGCCGGTGGGCCACAGCACTACGCGGCCTACCTCGAGAGCGGGGAGGGCTTCGAGGTCGAGCTCGTCGCGGACTGAGCCGCGGGCCGGCAAAGCCGGACGCGCGCTGGCGCAGTGCCTCCTCGCGGAGCACGCGAACCTGCGCGGCCTCTCGGCCCCGCAGATGCCGGACCTCGTCGGCGACCTGCCCGCGCTCGGTTGCCAACACCGGAGGCCGCCCCGTCGGCGTCTGCGCCACGGCGCGGGGCCTGCCGTGCCTGCGGCCGCCCGGGTCTCGTCACCTGCGGGAGCGCCTGTCGGCGTGCCGTGATGGAATCGCGCCGTGGTCATCCTCCGTCGCGCTCCAGCACCTGTGGCGACCCAGGTGCGGCTCGATCCCAGCCAACAGGCCGCCGTGGACTCCACCGCGTCGGTGCTGCGGGTGCTCGGCGCGCCGGGCACCGGCAAGACGACGGTGGCGGTCGAGATCGTTGCCGACGCCGTGATCAGGCAGGGCCTCCGGGCCGACTCGTGCCTGCTCCTGACAGCGAGCCGCAGCGCGGCGGGTCAGCTGCGCCAGGACGTGACGACGCGCCTCGGCGGCACCTCGACCGAGTCCCTGGCCCGCACGTGGCAGGCCTTCGGCTTCGGGGTGCTGCGCGCAGAGGCAGTCCTTCGCGGCGAGCCGGCGCCGAGGTTGCTCAACGGCCCGGAGCAGGACGTCGTGCTGCGAGAGCTGCTTGGCCGGTCACGCCGCGGGTGACGTGCCGGCGCCGCCGTGGCCCGAAGCACTCGCGCAGGCCTTGCCCACGCGCGGCTTCCGCAACGAGCTGCGTGACCTGCTCATGCGTGCGGTGGAGCGCGGTCAGGGCCCCGGCGACCTCGCCGAGCTCGGCCGGCGCCATGACCGCCCGGAGTGGCTGGCGGCAGCCACGGTGCTGCGCGAGTACGACGAGGTGACGGCCCTCAGCCGGCACGGCGCGTACGACCCTGCGTGGCTGCTGACGGCCGTCTGCGACCTCCTCGAGCACGACGACAGCGCCTTGGACCGACTGCACGAGAAGGTGCGGCTCGTCGTCGTCGACGAGGCGCAGGAGCTGACGGCACCGGCCGTGCGGCTGCTGCGCGTCATCGCCGTCGGCGGTCCCCGCATCGTGCTGCTCGGTGACCCGGACGTGGCCGTGCAGACCTTCCGCGGGGCAGACCCGCGCTTCCTGGCATCCGGGTGGGAGTCGCTCGCACGCCCGTGCCGACCCCGGGGGCCGCGACACCGTCGTGCTCGCGCAGACGCACCGCCTTCCGCGGCCCCTCGTCGAGGTGGCCGACCGGGTCTCCCGGCGCATCGGCGCGCTCGGCGGGGGCGACCAGCGCCGTCCCGAGCCGGCGGCGTCCGCGGCTCCGGGGCTGGTCGAGGTCGCCCTGCTCCGTTCGGCCGCCCAGGAGAGCGCCCACGTCGCCTCGGTGCTGCGGCGCGCCCACCTCGTCGAGGGGGTGCCGTGGACCGACATGGCCGTCGTCGTGCGTGGATCCGGCCGGGCCGACTCGATGCGCCGCCTGCTGGCGCAGGCCGGCGTGCCGGTCGACGCCGGCTCCGCCGAGACACCGGTGCGCGACGAGAGCGCCGTGCGGCCGCTGCTGACGCTCCTCGAGGAGGCGCTGGCGCTCGCCCGCGCGGAGGGCGCCGGCGGCGAGCACGTCATCGACCCGGTGCGTGCCACCGACCTCGTGCTGTCGCCCCTCGGCGGCTCCGACACGGTGGGACTGCGCCGGCTGCGCCGCGTCCTGCGCCAGGAGGAGCTCGCGAGCGGGCGGCGGCCGCGCCAGCGACGTGCTGCTCGCCGAGCTGCTGCTGAACCCCGCGCGCGCCCGGGTCCTCGGCTCGGTGGCCCGCCCGGCCGAGCGGGTCGCCGCTGCGTTGCGGGCCGGGGCCCGCGCTGCTGCGGTCGGTGACGACGGTCGATGGCGCGCCGGCGTCACGGCCGAGTCGGTGCTCTGGGAGATCTGGCAGGCGGCCGGCGTCGCCGAGTCCTGGCGGCGCACCGCGCTCGCGGGCGGCCCACCCGGCGAGCGGGCCGACCGCGACCTCGACGCCGTGCTCGCACTCTTCGACGCCGTCGCCCGTTTCGTCGACCGACTGCCCTCCGCCGGTCCCGAAACCTTCCTCGAGCACGTCCTCGGCCAGGACGTGCCGGGCGACACGCTGCTCGTCGGCGGGCAGGGGGGCGGCCGGGTGTCACTGCTCACCCCGCAGAACGCCGCTGGCCGGCAGTGGCGCATCGTCGTCGTCGCCGGTGTGCAGGAGGGCGTGTGGCCCGACCTGCGGCTGCGAGGGTCCATTCTCGGGTCCGAGGACCTCGTCGACGTGCTCGCGGGTCGACCGGTCGACTACCGCGCAGCCCAGGCGGCGGTCCGCTACGACGAGACCCGTCTCTTCCACGTCGCGGTGACTCGCGCGACCGAACGGCTCCTGGTGACCGCCGTCGGCAACGAGGACGAGCAGCCCTCGGTCTACCTCGACCTCGTCGACCCGCCCGAGGGCGAGCGCATGGCAGACGAGGTGCGGCCGCACACGCGAGGTGTGCCGCACGATGAGCCTGTCCGGTCTCGTCGGCGAGCTGCGGCGCGAGGTCGTCAGCCCCGAGCCCGCCATCGCCGAGGCGGCCCTGAACCTGCTCGCGACCGCTGCCAGCGAGGGGGTCCGCGGCGCCGACCCGCGCACCTGGTGGGCGCTGCGCGAGGTGACGACCGAGCATTCCGTTCGAGCGCCGCTCGAGAGCGTTCCCGTCTCGCCGTCCAAGGTCACCTACTTCGCCGAGTGCGGGCTCCGCTGGTTCCTCACCTCCGTCGGGGGTGAGGGTGTCTCGCTCGGGGCCGCGTCGATCGGCACGTTCGTGCACGACATCGTCGCCGAGCTGCCCGACGCACCCCTGGCACGGCTACGCGCAGAGGTCGACGCCCGCTGGGGCCGGCTCGGGCTTCGGCCCGGGTGGGTGACCGAGCGGACGCGTCGTGAGGCGCACGAGATGGTCACCCGCTTCACGGCATACCGGGAGGAGGCCGAGGCCCGCCGGGAGCGGGTCGGCATCGAGACGGACGTGCGGGTGGCTGTCGGCCGGGCCGTCATCGCCGGTCGGGTCGATCGCATCGAACGGGACGAGCGGGGGCGACTGCGCATCGTCGACCTCAAGACCGGCTCGTCGAAGCCCTCCCGCGCCGATCTGGCCACCCACGGGCAGCTCGCTGCGTACCAGGTCGCCGTCGAGGAGGGCGGGTTCGTCGATCTGGGCCAGCACAGCGCAGGAGCCTCGCTCGTCTTCATCGGCAAGGGCGGGCTCTCCGGCGGCAAGCCGGCCGTGCTCGAGCAGCCTGCGCTGTCGGACAGTCCTGACCCCGGCTGGGCGCGTGAGCTCGTCGTCTCGACCGCCGAGGGGATGGGGGCGGCCCGTTTCGTCGCCGCGCAGGGCAAGGCCTGCGAGACGTGCCCGGTGCGATCCTCCTGCCCCGTGCAGCCGGAGGGGGACGCCCTGTGACCGCCGTGGGCTCGGTCGCGCCGACCGCGGCATGGTGCGGTGCCGAGGTGGTCGGCCGCAGACATCGCCGTTGCCTTGGAGCTGCCGCCACCCACCGACGAGCAGGCGGCTGTCATCGAGGCCGGACCCCGGCCGCTCCTCGTGGTGGCCGGGGCCGGCTCCGGCAAGACGGAGACCATGGCCGCTCGCGTCGTCTGGCTCGTCGCCAACGGTCACGTCGCGCCCGACCAGGTGCTCGGCCTGACCTTCACGCGCAAGGCCGCCGCCGAGCTCGCACAGCGCATCGGCAAGCGCCTGCGCGGCCTGGTGCGGGCCGGCCTCTGGAGCCCGCCCGACGACGACGGCACCGGCGCCGAGGTGCTCGGCGGGACGCCCACCGTCTCCACCTACCACGCGTATGCCGGCCGGCTCGTCCGCGAGCACGCGCTGCGCGTCGGTCTCGAGCCGGAGTTCCGGGTGCTCACCGAGGCGGGAGCCTGGCAGCTGGCTGCCGAGGCCGTCTCGCGGTGGGACGGGCCGATGGACGACGTCGTCAAGAGTGAGTCGACGGTGATCCAGGCCGTCATGGCGCTCGCCGGTGAGATGGCCGAGCACGTGCGCACACCCGCCGAGGTGCAGACCCACCTCGACGAGGTCATCGAGCGGCTGGAGCGCCTGCCTGACGGCGAGGGCCGCGGAAGCATCGTGGCGGCGCGTGAAGCCCTGACCGTCCTGCGCGAGCGGCGCACCGTGCTGCCCATCGTGCAGTGCTTCCTCGACCTCAAACGGCAGCGGGAGTCCCTCGACTTCGCCGACCAGATCGCGATCGCAGCCCGGTTGGCGGGGTCGGTGCCAACCGTGGGCGAGATGGAACGGCAGCGCTTCCGCGCGGTGCTTCTCGATGAGTTCCAGGACACGTCCGAGGCACAGCTCGCGCTGCTGCACGCCCTCTTCGGCCATCGGGACGTGGCTCTCACCGCGGTGGGAGACCCGAACCAGTCGATCTACGGCTGGCGTGGTGCGAGCGCGACGACTCTGTTGCGCTTCCCGACGGCCTTCGCCGACGCGGAGGGCCCGGCGAGCGTGCTGCCGCTGTCGACGAGCTGGCGCAACGACGAGCTCGTGCTCGAGGCGGCGAACGCGATCGCCGCGCCCCTCGCGACCGAGCACGTCCAGCCCTTGCGCTGCCGTCCCGGCGCCGGTCCCGGCGTCATCGACGTCGCCCGTCTCGAGACGGCCGAGGCCGAGGCGGACCACGTGGCCGGGTGGATCGCCCGACACTGGTTCTCACCGTCCGGTCGGCGCACTCAGCACAGTGCCGCCGTGCTCTGTCGGCGACGCTCGTCGTTCCCCGTCGTGCTCGAGGCCCTCCGCAGTCACGGACTGCCGGTCGAGGTCGTCGGGCTCGGCGGACTGCTGGTGACGCCTGAGGTCAGTGACCTCGTCTCCGCGCTGTGGGTCGTGCAGGACCCCACTCGCGGCGACCAGCTCATGCGGTTGCTCACCGGGCCCGTCGTGCGTCTGGGGGCAGCCGACCTCGCGGGTCTGTGGTCGTGGGCGCGGGAGCTGCACCGCCGCCCCTGGCGCGTCGGAGCGGCCCCGACATCCCAGGGCCGGCTCGACCTCGCCGGCCTCGACGGCCTCCCTGCCTCGGGCACGTCGGCCGCCGACAGCCTGCCGTCCGACACCGTGCCGTCCGGCGCGGCGCCTTCCGACCATCCATCCAACATGCGCCTTCCGGACATCCGTCCGACACGGCGCCTTCCGGACATCCGTCCGGCGATGACCGCCGTGGGTCGGACCTCGCCGCCGACAGCGCCGACACCGCAACCCTCGTCGACGCGCTCGACGACCTTCCCCAGCCAGGGTGGGTGGGGCGCGACGGCGCCACGCTCAGTGCCGAAGGGCTGCGCCGCCTGCACGACCTCGCCGTCGTCGTGCGCCGGCTGCGGCGGCTGACGGCCCTGCCCCTCGTCGACCTCGTGGCCGAGGCCGAGGTCGCGATCGGCCTCGACATCGAGGTCCTGGCCCGGCCCGAGCACACCGCCTCGAGCGCACGGGTGCACCTCGACGCCTTCGCCGACGTGGCCTCGCGCTACGCCAGAAGCTCGGACCGACCGACTCTCGCCGGCTTTCTGGCATGGCTGGAGGCCGCCCGCGAGCAGGAGCGAGGCCTCGACGCCGGCCACACCGAGTCGGACGCAGACGCCGTCCAGGTGCTCACGGTGCATGCGGCCAAGGGCCTCGAGTGGGACGTCGTGGCGGTGCCGAGCCTCGTCGAGGGCGTCTTCCCAGCACACTCGGCCACCGCCGTCTCCGTCGTGACGGGGAGCGAGCCGGTCGAGTATGCCTGCTCGGGGGTGCCCAAGGACAAGGGTTGGCTCATCGGACTCGATGCGCTGCCCTACGACCTGCGCGGTGACCACGGCGGACTGCCACACCTGGACTGGCGCGGCGCGCCTGACCGCAAGGCGCTCAGCGCAGCCATCGAGGCCTTCGTGCTCGAGGGCGGGCGGCACGCCGTCGCCGAGGAACGCCGGCTGGCCTACGTCGCACTCACCCGCGCGCGGAGCGCGATGCTGCTGTCGTGCCACGTCTGGGGCATCGCGAAGAAGACCCTGGCGGTGCCGTCCCGCTTCCTCTCCGAGGTCTGCGAGGCCCGACCGGACGCAGTCCGCCGCACGGCGTGGTGCCCCGTTCCCCCGCCGGTGGTCGACGACGCCGGCAAGGCCACGGTGCCGACCAACCCGCACCTCGCGGATCCGGTGTCGGCGACATGGCCGCACGACCCGATGGGTGAGCGGCGCGCCGCACTCGGCGGCATACCTGAACGGTTGTCGGCGCTCACCAGCCGCAGAGCTCACGTGGGCGACGAGCGATCCGCGAGAAGCGGACCTGCGACTCCTGCTGGCCGAGCGCTCGGCGCGACGTGGCTCCAGCGAGCCGGTCGTCGACGTGCCACGCCATCTGTCCGCGTCGTCGGTCGTGGCACTCGCCCGCGACGCCGAGGCCTTTGCCATGGCATTGAGACGCCCGATGCCAGCACCTCCCGCGACGGCGGCCCGTCAGGGGACCGCCTTCCATGCCTGGGTGGAGGAGCACTACTCGCGTGCTGCGTTCGTCGACGTCTTCGACCTGCCGGGCAGTGCCGACGAGGGCGCCGCAGCCGACGGCGACCTCGAGGCGATGAAGCATCGCTTCCTTGTCAGCGAGTGGGCCGACCGGATCCCGGAGGAGATCGAGCTGTCGATCGAGACCGTCATCGACGGCATAGCCGTGCGGGGCCGGGTGGATGCGGTCTTCGGCCGCGACGACGGCGGCTGGACCGTCGTCGACTGGAAGACCGGCAGCCGGCCGACGGGCCGCGACGCCTCCGTGCGCGCCCTGCAGCTGGGGGCGTATGCCGTCGCGTTCGCTCGGCTGCGAGGGGTCGACCCGTCGCTCGTCGACGCGGCGTTCTACTACGCGGCCGAAGGAGTCACCGTGCGACCAGACCTGCCGGGCGAGGCCGAGCTCGTCGACCTGCTGCGCACCGTGCCAGAGTGACGCTGGGTGCCCGTGTCGAGCTGCTGGCCACTGCGGATGTGGCTGCTGGGGCCACGCGGCCACTCGAGTGGGTGGATGGGGTCGTGCGACAGGTCGGACGGGTCAGTCTGCGTCGTCGCGCGAAGCAGGCTGCACGCGGATGAACTCCGACGCCCCCTCGTGCACGTCGACCAGGCCGGCCTCGTCTGGCAGCGCCTCGACCTCGTCGATCTCGAAGGTCGCCCCGTCGTCGTCGCTAGCGACGTAGGGCACCGCTGTTGCCGGTGGGGCGACGGGGCCACTCGACGGAGAGGTGGGCTCGTCGCCCGCGCGTGCGCCTGCGCCTGCGCCCGCGCTTGCGGCGTCGCCGGCGCCTGAGCCCGCGCTTGCGCTTGCGGCGCCGTCGTCGTCGTTGCGGTCGCTCGGTGCCGCGCCGTCGCCGTCGTCCGTGAGCAGGCCCGCCATGGAGACGGCCTGGGTCTCGGCGAGCATCGGGAAGGCCTGGTGCGCAGCGCTGGCGTCCCGGTCGGGCTGGGGCCGCGCCCCGTGGTCCTCGGGATCGTCGGGGTCGGGCGTCCCGACGACGGCAGCGCGTTCGGAGGCGCGCCGCGAGCGTTCCCTGCGCGCGGCGTCCTCGCGGGCGTGCCGCGCGTCGTCCTGCTCGATGTGCTCGTCGAGGGCGCGCAGCCGCTCGGCGGTCCTCTCGACGAGGCCGAGCTCACCCGCCGACAGGGCCCGTAGCAGCGTCCGCAGTGGCGTCATCTCGGCGGCGAGCCGAGCGCGCTGCACGAGGGCGCCGTCGGGTCGCTCGACCCGCGACCGGGCATACGCCTCGAGAACGGAGTCGAAGGCGTCGGGGGCAGCGCGAGCGGCGAGGTCGGCGAAATCGTCGGCGGGGTCACCCACCCGCGACTCCTCCCATGCGACCACGCCGCGCACGTGCCCGCTCCCGGCGTCCTGCTCGTCGTCGAAGGCGGCGAGCACGTTGCGGCCGGTGAAGCACCCGTGGACGGGGCTCGGCGCGAACCGCCAGAGCGAGACATCCTCGAGCATGCGCTCCCAGCGGGTGAGCAGGTTCGTGGGCACGTGCCCCGTGGCAGCGGCGCGATCGAGCTCGGAGAGCTGCCGCCGCCGGTGCTCTTCTGCGTCGTAGGTCGGGCGGCCCGCCTCCTCGAAGAGCAGGCGCTCGACGTTGTGGATGTGCGCGAGGGCACGACCCACCCCCTCGGCAAGGGGACCTGGTGGCAGCTGCGCGAAGTCGAGTGGCCGGCCAGACACCCTGAGGTAGACGGCTGCGCGGCCCTCGGCGAGTGGCGCATGCCCGCGGACCATGGGCATCGCGACGTCGAGACGCCGCCCCAGCAGGCTCGAGAGGACGTCGATGTCGTCGAGCATGGCGCCGGCCGCCGCGGTGAGTGGGGACTTGACGACCCAGCGGCGGTCCTGCGTGTCCTGGACGTACGCGACCTCGAAGAGGTCGCCCGGCTCCACCCGCACGCCAGCGACCGACACCGGGTCCAGCCCTGGCACGGCGGAGCTCGCCAGCGCGGCGAGGAAGAGGGGGCTGTGGCTCACACGTCCACGGTATGACGCCAGGCCCACCCAGCGTGGGAGGTGAGCCCTGGTCGAGGTCAGCAGCGCGGGTCCTAGTGTGGGGAGGGTGCCCATGACCCGACCGGCTACCGGTGCGCCGGCCCCCCGCGACGACCAGCTGCGCGACCTCGCACTGTCCCGCAGCAGCCTCGACCGGGTCGCGGCGGAGCGGCTCCGCGCCGAGGTCATCACCGACCTGCTGCGGGACTCGCGCACCCGGGTCGTCGAAGTGCGGGGCGACCGCCTCCCCGTCGGACATGGGGCCGGAGGCGACCTCACCCTTGCGCTCAGACCTCCGTCGGACGAGGACCTGGCAGGGCTCGGCCTGCACCTGGGCCGGGGCCCCGACGGCACGGCATACGTGGGCGTCATCGCGAGCGACCCCGCGCCCGAGGACGAGACCTGGCTGACCCTGCGGCAGGCAGGCGAGGGCCTCGACGCGCGCGACGCCGGCCTCTTCACGACCGCGCTGGCGCTCGCGAACTGGCACGCCACCCACCGGCACTGCCCGCGGTGCGGCGCCGAGACAGAGCCGACCCAAGCGGGATGGGTCCGCCGCTGCACCCGCGACGGCAGCGAGCACTACCCGCGCACCGACCCGGCCGTCATCATGTCGGTCATCGACGCCGACGACCGGCTGCTGCTCGGCCGCGGCGCGCACTGGCCGCAGGGGCGCTTCTCGGTGCTGGCCGGCTTTGTCGAGCCGGGTGAGTCATTCGAGGCCGCCGTCGCTCGCGAGGTGGCCGAAGAGGTCGGCATCCGCGTCGGCGACGTGCGCTATCTCGGGAACCAGCCATGGCCGTTCCCGTCGTCGCTCATGGTCGGCTTCACGGCCACGACCGCCGAGACGGAGCTGCGCCCGGACCCGACGGAGATCGCGGAGGCACGCTGGGTGACGCGAGAGCAGTACCGGGAGCTGCTCTCCAGCACCGCGATCCGCACGCCGAGCGGCATCTCGATCGCCAAACGGATCATCGAGCACTGGCTCGGCGCGACCGTGGAGTCGGTGGCCGGCACGTCGGTCGTCGACCGCTGAGGTCAGGCGCCGAGGCGGTGGCGCACCTCGGCCAGAGACGGGTTCGTCGCTGCGGTGCCGTCGGGGAAGAGGACCGTCGGCACCGTGCGACTGCCCCCGTTGACGGCCTCCACGAAGTCGACGTGCTCGGGATGGGCCTCGATGTCGACCTCGGTGAACTGCACGCCCTCGCGCGCCAGCTGCGACTTGAGCCGCGCGCAGTAGCCACACCACGGCGTCGTGAACATCGTCACCGAGCCCGCCCGTGGGCGGGGGTCGGAGGCGGCTGTCGGGTCCTCGGGCATCGGTCCTCGGCTCTCGTCGTGCGGATCGGAGTGGGGTGACGGCCGTGGACGGCGCCCGTCCGGTCGTCGGCTCCCAGTGCAAGGATGGGCCCATGGCCCGCCACGGAGCAAAGCGTGACAGGAAGCGTGAGAAGAAGATGGACCTCGCCGCCTACGAGGCCGAGGTCCAGCGGCTCCAGGCCGAGCTCGTCTCGCTGCAGGAGTGGGTGCGCGCCACGGGTCAGCGCATCGTCGTCCTCTTCGAGGGCCGCGACGCCGCCGGCAAGGGCTCGGCGATCAAGCGGATCACCGAGTACCTCAGCCCCCGTGTCGCGCGGGTCGCGGCCCTGCCCGCGCCCACCGACCGCGAGAGGACTCAGTGGTACTTCCAGCGCTATGTCGCCCACCTTCCGGCAGCCGGCGAGATGGTCCTCTTCGACCGCTCCTGGTACAACCGCGCCGGCGTCGAACGCGTCATGGGGTTCTGCACCGACGAGGAGTACGCCCGCTTCCTCGAGCAGGCGCCGGTCTTCGAGAGGATGCTCGTCGACGACGGTGTCATCGTCCGCAAGTACTGGTTCAGCGTCTCCGACGTCGAGCAGGAGCGCCGCTTCCGCTCGCGCGCCAAGGACCCGATGCGGCGATGGAAGCTCTCGCCGATGGACCTCGAGTCGATCACCCGCTGGGAGGACTACTCCCAGGCGAAGGACGTCATGATGGCGGCGACGAGCACGCCGTGGGCCCCGTGGCACGTGGTCGAATCGGAGGACAAGCGGCGCTCGCGGGTCAACGTCATACACCACCTGCTCACCTCGATCCCGCACGAGCCGGTCACCCCCGACGTGCCTCCAGTGCCCGACCGTCCGGCGCCGCGGGGCTACGCCCGGCCGCCCCAGAGTGACCAGAACTACGTGCCAGACCACGCCGCCGACGTGCTGCGCGCAGCGAAGGGTGAGCGGTCCTGAGCGCAGCCCCTACGGCCGATGACATCCTGGCCGGACTCGACCCCGAGCAGCGCGAGGTCGCCCTCGCGCCCCCCGGCCCGCTCTGCATCCTGGCCGGCGCCGGCACGGGCAAGACGCGCGCCATCACGCACCGCATCGCGTATGCCGTCCACTCCGGTGCCCAGCAGCCCCAGCGCGTGCTCGCACTGACCTTCACCGCACGGGCCGCCGGCGAGATGCGCACCCGACTTCGCGGCCTCGGTGTGGAGGGCGTGCAGGCCCGCACCTTCCACGCGGCAGCCCTGCGCCAGCTGCACTACTTCTGGCCGCAGGCGGTCGGCGGCCCGGCCCCCGAGGTGATGAGCCACAAGGCGGCGGCCGTCGCCGAGGCCGCGAGCCGGCTGCGGCTGCAGTTCGACCGCACCGCCGTCCGCGACCTCGCAGCCGAGATCGAGTGGGCGAAGGTCAACCTGCTGACCCCGCAGTCGTATGCCGCACGGGCCCGGACTGCCCGCCGGGAGCCACCCGGAGTCGACCTCACCGCGATGGCCCGCCTCTTCGAGGCCTACGAGGAGGTGAAGCAGCGGCGCGGCGTCATCGACTTCGAGGACGTGCTGCTGCTCACCGTGGGCATCCTCGACGAGCGCGACGACATCGCCCGCGCCGTTCGCGGGCAGTATCGCCAGTTCGTCGTCGACGAGTACCAGGACGTCAACGACCTGCAGCAACGGTTGCTCGAGCTGTGGCTCGGCGAGCGTACGGACCTCTGTGTCGTCGGCGACCCCGCGCAGACGATCTACTCCTTCACCGGTGCCAGCCCGCGGCACCTGCTCGGCTTCCCGAGGCGCTTCCCCGGCGCACAGGTCGTGCGGCTGGTGCGCAACTACCGCTCCTCACCCCAGATCGTCGGGCTCGCCAACACCATCGTCGCCTCCGGCACCCAGGCGGCGCGGGACGGCGCCGTGCGACTGCTGGCCCAGGGAGAGGCCGGTCCGGAGCCTTTGCTCGAGTCGCATGCCGACGACCCGACCGAGGCCGCGGCTGTCGCGGCTCGCGTGCGTGCCCTCGTCGACGCCGGCACCCCCCCGGCCGAGATCGCGGTGCTGTTCCGCACCAATGCCCAGTCCGAGGCCCACGAGTCGGCGCTGACCGATGCGGGCGTGCCGTATCTCGTGCGGGGCGGCGACCGCTTCTTCGCGCGCAAGGAGGTGCGCGACGCGATTCTGCTGCTTCGCGGGGCAGCCCGCAGCGACGACGGTGACAAGCCGCTGGGCGAGCTCGCCCGTGACGTCATCACCGGCGCCGGCTGGAGCCATCAGGCGCCTGCGGGAGGCGGGGCGACCCGCGAGCGGTGGGAGTCTCTGTCCGCTCTCGCGACCCTTGCCGACGACCTCGCGGCGACCTCGCCTCAGGCGCGCCTGCCCGAGCTCGTCGCGGAGCTCGACCGCCGCGCGGCGGAGCAGCACGCGCCCGCTGTACAGGGCGTCACACTCGCCAGCCTGCATGCGGCCAAGGGCCTCGAGTGGGACGTGGTCTTCCTCGTCGGCGCCTCCGACGGGCTGATTCCCATCTCCATGGCGGAGGGGCCCGAGGCGGTCGAGGAGGAGCGGCGCCTGCTCTACGTCGGACTGACCCGGGCTCGTCGCCGGCTCTTCATCTCGTGGTCGGGTGCACGCACTCCGGGGGCCCGCTCGACGCGCCGGGTGTCGCGCTTCCTCGCACCGGCCGCCGGCATCCTCGGCCAGGGAGCCCGACCCGATGCACCCCCACGAGGTGGCGGCGGTCGCCGCTCCGGGCCCAAGGCTCCTCGCATCACCGCCTGCCGCGGCTGCGGCACCGAGCTCGTCACCGCCGCTGCCCGCAAGACGGGTCGCTGCGAGACCTGTCCACCGACGTACGACGAGGCGACGTTCGAGCGCCTGCGCGTCTGGCGACTGGCTGTCTCACGCGAGGCGAGCGTGCCGGCATACGTCGTGTTCACCGACGCGACGCTCACCGCGATCGCCGAGGCCGAGCCCTCCGACGAGGCGGCGCTGTCGACGATCAGCGGGGTGGGCGCACGCAAGCTGGAGCAGTACGGCGACGACGTGCTCGCCATCCTGCGGGGTGCGAATCCCGAGGACCTGCTCGAAAAGGCCTCTGCCGCAAGGGGATCCGGCAAGGCGTGAAGTGTTCCGAAAAAACTTCGGAAAAGTTCGCTAATTGAGTTGTTCCGCTGCGAGCGCCCCGCGTACCCTTGTCGAAGTCAAGCCCAGTGGCTCAGGTGGCCAGCTGGGAGCGCGAGAAGAAGTGAGGAGGGCCGGTCTGATGGACAACACGACGATGACGATGAACGCAGTCACCTGCGTCGCTTCCGTGCGTCCACGTGTCGCCGGCCCGGTTCGCCTTGCTGACGCACTTCGCACGGACCAGGGGATCACTGTGTCCACCGCCGCCCTCGCGGGTGGTCGCGTCGCCGGCTTCGGCGCCCCGGTCATGGGAGAGGTCTCGATCTCCGCCCTCACGTTCGTCGCCACCTACAAGACCCCCGATGTCGTTCGCTCCCGCTCCGGGAGGCCACCGGTCTGACACCCAGACCGAGCCTCACCTCCCAGGCCGCGAACCCGACATCACCGGGTACGCGGCCTTTCTGTTGTCTCCGGACACCTGCCGCTCAGAGAAGACCGGAACCAGCACCGCCACCAGAGCACCGATCCGGTGCCCGACAGATCAGGGAACTGACATGACTCCTCGCATGCCGAGCAGCAGGACCGAGACCCGCACCCCCGGTGCCGGGCTTCGGGCCAAGCCAGGAACGAGTGAACAGGTGGCCCCCTCGACGGGGGGCCCGGAGACGGAGGTGACCATGCCGCTCAGCGAACTGCTGGACCTCAGCACGGAGGCGGAGCAGCTCGGAGAGACCATCCCGTGCCGTGACTACGACGCGGAGCTCTGGTTCGCCGAGCGACCGGAGGACGTGGAGTTCGCCAAGACCCTGTGCGGTCTGTGCCCCGCGCGCCTCCAGTGTCTCGCCGGCGCCCTCGAGCGCCAGGAGCCATGGGGTGTGTGGGGCGGGCAGCTGCTCGTCCAGGGCGCCGTCGTGGCGCGCAAGCGCCCTCGTGGCCGTCCGCGCAAGCACCCCGTGGCTGCCTGAGACCTGCGTGACAACGGATGACTCAGAGACCACCGACGCTCAACATCAACCCATTCCACAGATCAGGAGATCGCCATGAACCAGCTCGAACTGCTGGCTCGCGACCGGATCAACCAGCGCAGTCAGCGCGCGGACCGCAGCGGCATCCGTCGCAGCGCCCGGCTGATCGCCCAGGAGATCCGCGCCAGTCGACGCCACGCACAGAAGTGAAACACCGCCCCGTGGGGCACCTTGCAGGACAACCGAATCGAGTGAGCAAGCCGCGGGTGACGCGCACGTCACCCGCGGTTTTGCCTGTCCACGGTCCCCGCCGGTGTCCCCACCGGGGTTCTCGCCGATACACGGCTGCCGCATGCCATCCGGCTGGCGCCCAGGTGCCGACCGCCACTGCGATGGCCGGGGCGGCGGATACTCGGAGCATGACCAATGACGACGCCGCGACCGGCGGAAGAGATCTCGTCTGCATCACGTGCGGGCGTGTGCCCGATCCGGATGCCTCTCCGTCTGCCCTGACGACCTGGAGCCGCTCGACCGACGGCGACCGCACGACGTGGACCTGCGAGCGTTGCAGCCGTGAGCACCTGCGCTCGATCGAGGGAAAGCTCGACCCGGCCTGGTGGTGAGCGCCGCTCAGCCGGTGCCTCGCTGGACGATCGGCGGCAGGTCCGCCCCCGGCAGGAGCGCGTCGACGATCTCACGTCCGCGCACCGTGCCCCCGAGCTGGCAGAGCACACCGATGCTGCCGCCCCAGACCCGGTGGATGAGCAGGTACTCCGGCGGCAGGTTGAGCTTGTAGCCCACCGCGTAGTTCGGCTGGCGCGGGTCGTTGATGTGCGCGAAGACCCCTCGGAGCCAGTCGCGGCTGAAGGTGAACTCGTCCTCGCGGAAGGGCGCCATGAAGGGCTCGAGGTAGTCGAGCAGGCGCTCGGGGTCGAGGTCGATGCCCGAGCGCACGAAGCCGATCTCCCGCAGTCCGTCGAGCACCTGCTGGGCGCTGCCGCCGAGCCCGGTCGACAGCAGCGGCCCGATCTCGGGCGGCATCCCGTCGGGCAGGCGGTTGACCGCGCCGAAGTCGATGACGCCGAGCCGGTTGTCGGGGGTCATCCGGAAGTTGCCGGGGTGCGGGTCGGCGTGCAGCAGTCCCGCCTCGGCCGGCCCCGCGAGAAGGAACTCGAGGTAGAGCTGTGAGGCGTCGTCGCGCTCCTCGGGCGTGCCGTCGGAGATGATCTGCGACAGCGGTTTGCCCTCGAGCCACTCCGAGACGATGACGTGCTCGGTGCCCGTGACGACGGCAGGGATGGCGAAGTCGTCGTCGCCGGCGAAGGCCGTGGCGAAGGTCGCCTGTGACTGTGCCTCGAGGCGGTAGTCGAGCTCCTCGGCCATGCGGTCGCGCAGCTCGGCGAGGATCGGCCCCAGGTCGAGGCCCGGCACCCAGCTGGCAGCCACCTTCGCGATGCGGGAGATCTGCTTGAGGTCTCCCATCAGGGCTGCTCCGGCCCCGGGGTACTGGATCTTGACGGCGACGTCGCGACCGTCGGACCACACGGCGCGGTGCACCTGACCGATCGATGCCGAGGCGACCGGACGGTCGTCGAACGAACGAAAACGTGCGCGCCACCGCGTGCCGAGCTCCGTGCGCAGCACCTCGTGAACCGAGGTGATCGGCATCGGCGGCGCACTGTCCTGCAGCTTGGTGAGGGTGGCGCGGTAGGGAACGGCGATCTCCTCCGGGAAGGCGGCCTCGAAGATCGAGAGCGCCTGACCGAACTTCATCGCTCCACCCTTGAGCTCGCCGAGCACCTGGAAGAGCTGCTGCGCCGTGCGCGCCTGCAGCTCCGCCGCGACGACCTCGGCCGGCTTCCCGCCGATCCGCTTGCCGAGGCCGAGGGCGGTGCGCCCGGCGAAGCCGAGCGGCACGCTGGCGAGCTTGGCGCTGCGCACGACGGCCTTGCGGGGCAGATCGGTCACGGCACCTCCTCGGGTCGACGGCGTCGGGAGCCGTCTCGAGCCTACGTTCTGCGTGTCGCCTCCGCCGAGGCGGTGCCATCCGGCCGGTGGTTGCGGCACAGCGGGTGTGGCGCCCATCGCCGGTGGTCCAGGCGGGGCCAGGGGAGGGAGACCTCGACGGCCACCCCGCGTGGCGGGCCGTCGCCGGCCACGCAACGGGCGACCAGCGCCGCAACGGTGCCTGCGACGAGCTCCGGGAGCCCGGCGACGACGGCGCGCGAGGTCGCGTACGCCCCGTGCTGGCCCTCGGCGGTTTCGCTCGTCGATGCGGCCGCCACCATCGCCGCCGGGACGGTGGCGACCTGCGCCATGACGGTCGGCCACGCCTCGTCGCGGTCGCTGCGGTGCAGGTCCAGGCACCAGAGACACGGGGAGGTGCTCGACCCGTCCACGAGCGGACCGACGACGGCGCTCGTGCCCGAGGTCACCACCGGCAGGTGGGGCACGTTCCGCGCGAGCCAGATGTCGCCGCGCCGGGGGTCCAGCGCGATGTCTGCCACCAGCACGACGACCTCGGGGTGCGCCGGGGCGGTGGAAGCCGATGAACCGCCGCTCGCCAGTGCGGCCGTCCCCGCTTCGTCGACGTGCACGACGGCGAGGGCGGCGTTGTGCGCCAGCAGCCTCGCGAGGTCGCCGGAGAGAGTTGCCGGGCCCACGACGTGGACGAGCGTCCTGGCCGCCTCCCGGCCTGCCACCCGGGGCACGTCCGACGCTCCGGGCGCCCCACGCGCGGAGCGACCACGGGCGGCGGCCCGGCTCGCCGGGAGGGGCTCGAGCAGTCCGAGACGCACCACGAGGTCGAGCAGCACCCGCCAGCGTCGCCCCGACACCCCACTGGCGCCGGCGACGACCGCGAGGTCCTCCGGAGGCAAAGTGCCGTCGAGACGCGCCAGCAGGCGTGCCTCGTCGGGGCTCACGCCGCTGACGATCGGCCCTCCCTCGAGCACCCCGAACTGGACCTCGCCGGGACGTCGGGTGATCGGTCTCAGCCAGAGGGGGATGCCGGCATACGGGCCGGGCTGGGCGCTGGTCATCGGATCTCCGGGGGAGGGCGGCGGTGCCGCGGACGCGGGCCCTCAGCGTCGCACCGGGCGCGCGCGGACGGCCCCCCGTCGTCCACAGGAGACGCGAGAGGGGCGGGACCAGTGCTGGTCCCGCCCCTCTCAGCTCGGCGTCGATGACGCCGTCGCGACCCGTCAGGCCTTGCCCAGGATGCGGTTGAGGTTCGTGCCGCACACGGGGCACTGGCCCTTGGCCATCCGACGGCCGTTGTCAGAAACGACGACCTTGCCCTCGGCCTCGCGCTTCTCCTTGCACTTCACGCAGTAGAACTCGCCCTTGTAGGTCTCGTCAGCCATTGGTGTCTCCTTGTTGCTGGCACCCATCCGACGGGCGCCTCGGCTCGCACAACCCTAGAGCACGCTGAGCACGAAATCATGCCCAGCCCCTGCTTGGCGCGTTCGGCCCGGATGCGGTAGTACGCGCGGGCGCGGCAGGCGCCGGCCTGGACCGGTCGGTGGTCAGGGTCATGTCGAGGTGTCCTCAGGGTCGTGTTCACGCCGAGCTGACGCTGGTCCGATGTTCGCCTCGCGTTGGCCCAGGGATCGGCGCGGGGATCGGCTCGGGATCGGCTCGGAGATGGGCTCGGTGGTCCTCAGGCGGGGTCAGGCGTGTGGTCCCGTCGGATGTCCGAGCCCGGGCTTACCCTTCGACCATGGCGACAGCGCGGCGCGAGGTGCTGCAGACGGTGGTCGACGGAGTCACCGTCGAGGTCCGCCGCAGCGCGCGGAGGCGCCGCACCGTGTCGGCCTACCGGCAGGAGGGCCGGCTCGTCGTGCTGGTCCCTTCGCGCATGAGCGCGGCGGAAGAGGGTGAGTGGGTGCGCACCATGGTGGCGCGGGTCGCCGCCTCCGAGCAGCGACGCCAGCGCAGTGACCGGGACCTCGAGCGTCGCGCCGTCGAGCTCTCGCGCGACCACCTCGGCGGCCGGGCGGTGCCCACCAGCGTGCGGTGGGTCGCCAATCAGAGCAGCCGCTGGGGCTCGTGCACCCCGGCGGAGGGCACGATCCGGTTGTCCGACAAGCTGCAGGGCATGCCGGCGTGGGTCATCGACTACGTCCTGCTCCACGAGCTCGCGCACCTGCTCCAGCCGGGGCACGGACACGACTTCTGGCAGCTGCTGCAGGACTACCCGCGGCTCGAGCGTGCCAGGGGCTATCTGCAGGGAGTCTCGGCCGCCGCCGGTCTCGACCTCAGCGACGAATGATGGCCCGCGCGGCCTCGATGAGCGGCACGAGGTCGCGCGGTGCGCCAGCGGGCAGCCGGTCAGCAGGCCACCAGCGCACGTCGAGCGACTCCGCACTCACGATGTGGACCGCGTCGTCCGGTGCTGTCGCGGCGTAGCGCACGTCGAGGTGCTCACGGCACCGTCCGAAGGACGTCCCGAGGGCGTGCCGGCTGAGATCGACGATCTCGGGCAGGACGTGCAGGGATGAGATGCCGGACTCCTCGATCGCCTCACGCGCCGCACCGTGCCAGACGGACGCATCGCCGGCCTCGAAGTGCCCACCGAACTGCAGCCACAGCCGCGCCTTGGGATGGTGCGTCAGCAGCACCTGCGCGCCGGCCTCATCGAGCACGATGGCACTGCCCGTCAGGTGCGCCGGTGGACCCGACCGCGCCATCGCGTCCTCGTGCTCCTCGAGGTGGTGGAGGTACTCGCCGCGCAGGCGCTCCTGGTCGGGGGTCGGCGGGGCCCACGCCCGCAAGCGCGCGATGGCGTCCTCGCGCAGGAAGCGGTATGCCGCCGCGCTCACTCCCGATCGCCGGTGGGCGGGGCCTCGGGGTCGTGTCCCTCATCGCCTGCGGCGCCGTCCTGCCCCTCCTTGGCCTCGGCGGCCTCGCGGGCGCGATCGGCCTCCTCGAAGATTCCGCGAAGCACCGCGTCGAGGTCGCTCGCGCCGGGGCCTTCGGTGGCGGCAGCGCCCCCAGTCGCCTCGGTGCCCTCAGCCGCTTCGGAGCCATCGGAGCCCTCGGTGCCATGGAGACCGTCGAACCCCATGACCGTGCCGCCGATCGCGCCGGGAACGGCGTCCCCGCCCGCGTCGTCCGTGGAGCGCTCGACGTAGCCGATCGGGTCGTCGAGGTCGGCAGCCGTCGGGGCGAGGTCCGGGTGAGCCCAGCGACTGTCACGCAGCCCGGCGCCGCCCGCGTTCTCGAGCGCGGCCCAGAGGTTCGCGGCGTCGCGCAGGCGCCGTGGGCGCAGCTCGAGCCCGACGAGACCGGCGAAGGTCTTCTGCGCAGCCCCACCGACCCGACGGCGGCGGATCGTCTCGGCGAGTGCGGCCGACTGGGGCAGGTGGCTGACCGTGGCGCGGTCGCTGACGTGGTCGACCCAGCCCTCCGCCAGTGCCAGGAGGGTCTCGAGGCGACCGAGGGCCGCCTGCTGAGCCGGCGTCGGGTGCGGTCTGAAGAGGTTGCCCTGCAGGGCGCCGCGCAGCGCCTCGGGATCGGACGCGTCGATCGTCGTGAGCGCCGACTCGATGGCATCGGTGTCGATCGTGATGTTGCGGGCGTAGTCGTCGACGGCCGAGAGCAGCTGTGGTCCGAGCCAGGGCACTTCGGAGAAGAGCCGCACCCGCGCGGCCTCGCGCACCGCGAGGTAGAGCCGTACCTGTGGCAGGTCGAGCTCGAGCGACTCCGCCAGGGCCGCGACGTTGCCGGGGAGAAGCGCGACGAGGCCGGGCTCCGTGAGCGGCAGCCCGACCTCCGTGCCACCCACGACCTCGCCGGCGAGCGTGCCGACGGCCTGGCCGAGCTGCGCGGAGAACATCTGACGGCTGAGGTTGCCCAGCATCGGCGCCCACTGCTCGAGCATCGCCCGGGGGTCGAAACCCTCGGGCATCCCGGGCGGCAGGGCGTCGCCGAAGGCATCGGGACCCAGCTCGCCCATCTGCTTGCGCAGGGCGTCGGATGTCGCTGCGGTCACTCCGTCGCTCACCGGCTCGATGAGCTCGAACCAGCGCGGCATCGTCGCCTCGACCCACTCTGAGCGGGAGAGGCCGGCGGCGCGCCACGCGGGAGAGGCCAGGGTCGTCTGCTCGTCGAGCCAGAGCGTCGCGACGGCGACGGCGTCGGCGATCGCGCGGGAGGCGGCGGGGTCGTGCAGGTCGTTGCCCTCGGCCTGGACGCACGTGCTTGCGGGCCACGTCGGTCGCGAGGTCGCGCGAGCCGGTCGGGGACTGCTGGGCCTGCATGAAGGTGCCGAGCTGCGCGCGCATCGCGGCCTGCGTGGCCGGGTCGGTCGGGTCGACGCCCATGCTGCGCATCACCTCGGCCAGCTCCGGGTTGCTCGCCGCCTCGCCGAGGACCTGCTCGAGCATCGCGCCGAGGTCGCCACCGCCCGGGCCACCCAGACCACCGAGGCCGCCCAGACCACCGAGGGCCGAGAAGTCGGGCAAGCCACCCGACGGCGTGGTGCCGCTGCCGCGCTCGCCGCCGCGAAGCGGCAGCCCGAAGGGGGAGTCCCCGGGTCTCGGCGGGTGACGTCGTCTCCACCCTGCTGCGAGGCGCCGGACCCGCCGGCGCCGGACCCGCCGGCGCCGGACCTGCGGCTGCCGGGCGCTTCGGACTCGCCGGCGCCCTCGTCCGGGCGCTCCTGCGCGTTGTCCTCGCCATCGGGTCGGCGCTCGTCCGCCATGTCAGCTCATCCCCAGTCCGCAGTCGTCGTCGTGCTGTCATCAAGACAACCACGGATCGGGGCCGTTGGTTCCCTGTGGCCGCCGACGGGGCCGCTTCGCCCGCGCCCGCGTGGGGCCCGTGCGTGCGCACGCGGGATCGCCTGCACGGCCGCGCGGGCAGCGGTGACGGCAGGGCAGCATACGATGCTCGTCGTGACGGTCGTCCTTGCCGAGATCCGTGAGACGCCTCTGTCGGTCGACGAGGTGCTCGCGAGCGTGTCGGACCCTCGCGCGGGGGGTACGTGCCTCTTCGTCGGCACCGTTCGCGACCACGACCGCCAGGCCGACGACGACGCCGAGCGGGACCCCGAACCCGAACCCGAGCGCGACGTTGGCGCCGACGGCGACGGCAGGCGGGTCAGGCACCTCGACTACTCCTCGCACCCGCAGGCTGTCGACGTGGCCCGCAGCCTCGCCGAGCGGCTAGCGGCCGACGGCCGCGTCGTGCGGATCGCCGTCGTGCACCGCGTCGGGCACCTCGAGATCGGTGACCTCGCGGTCGTGTGCGGCGTGAGTGCCGAGCACCGCGCCGAGGCCTTCGACGTCTGCCGCGCCCTCATCGACGAGTTCAAGGCCACCGTGCCGATCTGGAAGCACCAGCAGTTCGCCGACGGCGCCGACGAGTGGGTCGGCCTGCCGTGAGAACGATCAAGCGGGTCCCGGAGCAGCGCACGCAGGACCAGGCGAACACCGGGCCAGGAGGACGGACCGGAGGCACCGCCGGCACCGGCGGAGCCGACGTCGACGAGGCCGCGACGCGGATCCGGCGGGCGCCCGCAAGGGGCGGCTGACCCGCGGCAACAAGATCACGCTCGCGCTCTTCTTCGGCCTGCTCCTGCTCCTCGTCCTCGGCTCCCTCGTCAAGCTGCCCTACGCGATCATGAGCCCGGGTCCCACCGTCGACACGCTCGGCGTCAGCCCCGGCACGACGAGGCCGATCATCACCGTCGACGGGCTGGCGACCTACCCGACGGACGGTGCCCTGAAGTTCACGACCGTACGGGTCGAGGGCGGGCCCGGGTATCCGGTCGACGTGTGGGACGTGCTGCAGGCATGGATCGACCCGTCGCGCGACGTCCTGCCGGTCGACCGCGTCTTCGACCCGCAGGTGTCGCAGGAGCAGGTCGCCGAGGAGAACGCCGTCCAGATGGAGGGCTCCCAGGAGGAGGCCACCGCCGTCGCGCTCCGTGGGCTCGGCAAGGACGTGCCCACCCACGTCGCGGTGGCGTCCTTCGCCCAGACCTCCAAGGCGAACGGCCCGCTCAAGGAGAAGGACCGCTTCGTCACGGTCGGCGGCACGGACATCACGACCGCCGACAGCGTTCGGGCAGCCCTGCAGAAGACCAAACCCGGCGATCCGGTCGAGGTGACGGTCCTGCGTGACGGCAAGGAGGTCACCGTCGACGTGCCGACGATCAACGGTCAGAGCGGCCGGACGGCGCTCGGCGTGGTGCTCGGGCTGACCCACGACTTCCCGGCCAAGGTGAAGATCGACGCCGGCGCCGTCGGCGGCCCCTCCGCCGGCCTGATGTTCTCGCTCGGCATCTACGACAAGCTCACGCCGGGCGGCCTCACGGGCAACCACCAGGTGGCCGGCACCGGCACGATCGACGACGCCGGCAAGGTCGGCGCCATCGGTGGCATCAAGCAGAAGCTCGCCGGGGCACGAGCCGGCGGTGCTGAGTTCTTCCTCGCGCCGGCCGAGAACTGCAGCGAGGTCGTCGGCAACATCCCCGACGGCCTCACGGTCCTGAAGGTCGGCACGTTCGAGCAGGCGCGAACCGCCGTCGAGGCCATCGCCACCGGGCGCACCGGCTCGCTGCCCCGCTGCTGACTGCCCGGTCGACGCCAGGACGCCAGGACCCTCAGTCCTCGAAGGTCGCCCGGAGGGCTGCCACGAGTCCCGGCGCCAGGTCGCGGCCCGTGGCGACCGCGTCGTCGGAGTCGTGCGCACGTTGGCGCAGCAGGCAGATGCTCGTCCCGTCGCGCAGCACCGCCACGAGCAGGCGGACGTCCTTGCGGTCGGGGTGCGCTGCGAGGTGGTCGACCGCGGCCTCCGGCCGCTCAGGCAGGTCACGCTCCGCCTCCGGCGGCACGACCATGCGTTCGATGGCGAAGGCGCACCCGTCGACCTCCGGCGGCCACGCGAGGCGGCCGAGCAGGGTCTCCACGCGAGCTCGTGGCAGGCAGCCCCTCCTGCTCGACGGCGCTGAGCGCCCCCTCGGCGAGGTCGGCCCCGGCCATCTGCCCACGCAGGTGCGGCTCGCGGGCCAGCAGGTCTGCAGTGCGCACGAGGGCGAAGAGCCGTGGTGGCTGGTCCCAGCCCGCGGCTGCGACGTGTCGCTCGGCATCGAGGGCGGCGATGGCGAGGGGGTCGGCGACGGGCTGGACGTTCACGGCACCCATGCTGCCGTATGCCGCTCGGCCCGGGCCCACGGCATACGGCGGCGGCGGTCGCTGTCGGCCCCGTCACGCTTGGTCACGGTGCGGCATCAGCGCGTCCGGACTCACGGCAGCCCGGGTTATGGTTGCGCCAGGCGGCGACGGCCGCCCCCACAGCCCGGCGACCACAAGGCACTCCACGTGAGCGACAGCAACTTCGGCCCCCCTCCGAGCAACTTCAACGACGACGACGGCAGGACCGGGCCCCC
Organism: uncultured Actinomycetota bacterium; assembly: GCA_963816385.1. Lineage (GTDB taxonomy): Bacteria > Actinomycetota > Actinomycetes > Actinomycetales > Dermatophilaceae > CAWFKL01. The sequence continues at coordinate 502,548 of CAWFKL010000004.1, read as the reverse complement.
GCGGCGCGGGGACACCGCGACGCTCCCTCCCGCCCGCCGCCCGCTCATCACCTCGCTCGTCGTCTCCGGAATCGTCCTCGTGCTGCTCGCCATGGCGGCACAGTTCTGGACCGAGGTGCTGTGGTACCAGTCCGTCGACTTCTCCGGGGTGTTCAGCACCCAGATCGTCACGAAGGTCGTCCTCGGCGTGGTCGGTGGACTGCTGACGGCTGCGGTCGTGTGGTCGAGCATCCACGTCGCCTACCGCAACCGGCCGATCTACGCCCCCTCGCCCGACACCCAGGCGATGGAGCACTATCGCGAGCTCGTCGAGCCGATGCGCCGCACGGCGACGATCGCCGCACCGCTCGCCATCGGCCTCTTCGCAGGGCTCTCCGCGGCCACCCAGTGGGACACCTTCCTGCTGTGGCGCAACGGCTCACCCTTCGGCACGAACGACCCCCAGTTCGGTCTCGACATCGGTTTCTTCGTCTTCGACCTGCCCTGGATCAACTTCGTCGTGGCCTTCCTCACGATGATCCTCGTCATCGGCTTCATCACCGCGGCGTTCACCCACTACCTCTACGGCGGCATCGTCGCGGGCCAGAAGATGCGCTCGACGCAGGCAGCGCGCGTGCACCTGTCGATCATCGCCGCGGCCCTCGTCCTCGTGCGGGCCGTCGCCTTCTGGATCGACCGCTACAACCTCGCCACCGCGCAGTCGAGCCGGATGACGGGCATCCAGTACACCGACGCGAACGCCGTCATCCCCACCAAGGGCATCCTCGCGCTGGCGGCCGTGATGTGCGCCGTGCTCTTCGTCGTGACGATCTGGACGCGGTCCTGGCGCCTGCCGCTCGTCGGGGTCGCGGTGCTCGCAGTCATCGTCGTGGCCGTGGGTGGCATCTACCCCGGTCTCGTCCAGTCGCTCAAGGTCGGCCCCTCGGAGAAGTCCCTCGAGGTGCCCTACATCCAGAAGAACATCAACGCCACCAGGGCGGCATACGGCTTCGGCGGACATCAAGGTCGACCCGTACGACACCAACACCGTGGCGGAGCCCGGCCAGCTGCGTGGCGACGCGGCCACCGTGCCGGGCATCCGGCTCATCGACCCCAACGTCGTCAGCCCCACCTTCAAGCAGCTCGAGGCGAGCAAGGGGTACTACCAGTTCGCCGACGTGCTCGACGTCGACCGCTACCAGATCGACGGCCAGCCGACCGACACCGTCATCGCCGCCCGCGAGCTCGACCTCACCGGTGTGCCCGATGGGCAGCGCAACTGGCTCAACGACCACACCGTCTACACGCACGGCTACGGCGTGGTCGCCGCCAAGGGCAACACCCGCGAGGACGACGGCCGCCCCAGCTTCTTCGAGTCGCAGATCGGCACCGAAGGCAAGCTCGGCAAGTACGAGCCGCGGATCTACTTCGGCGAGCAGTCGCCGGAGTACTCCATCGTCGGCGGCGACAAGAAGGAGTTCGACTACCCAGACCCCCAGGGCACCGGGCAGATCACCAACACGTATGCCGGCACGGGCGGCGTCGAGCTCGACGCGGTCAAGCGCATGGCCTATGCGATCAAGTACCGCGAGATCAACTTCCTGCTCTCCGACGCGGTCACCAACGACTCCCGGATTCTCGACCACCGCACCCCCCGCGACCGGGTCCAGCGCGTCGCGCCGTGGCTGACGCTCGACGGCAACGCGTACCCGGCCGTCGTCGACGGACGGGTGCTGTGGATCCTCGACGGCTACACGACCTCGGCGAACTACCCCTACTCCGAGATGACGACCCTCGACCAGGCGACCGAGGACTCCGTGACCAGCGTCCGGCAGTCGGTGCGTGCGGTGCAGGCCGGCCAGGTCAACTACGTGCGCAACTCCGTGAAGGCCACGGTCGACGCCTACGACGGCACGGTCGCGCTCTACCAGTGGGACCAAGGCGACCCGGTGCTCAAGGCCTGGATGTCGATCTTCCCCGACACGGTCAAGCCGCTCGCGGACATCAAGGGCTCGCTGATGTCGCACCTGCGTTACCCGGAGGACCTCTTCAAGGTCCAGCGGCAGCTCCTGCAGAAGTACCACGACACCGACGCGGCCTCCTTCTACGGTGGCCAGAACTTCTGGCGGGTGCCCGACGACCCGACGCAGCAGGGGGTCGAGCTGCTCCAGCCGCCCTACTACCTCTCACTCGCCATGCCGGACCAGACGCAACCCGCGTTCTCGCTGACGTCCACATTCATGCCGGTGGGTGACCGCAACGTGCTCACCGGCTTCCTGGCGGTCGACGGCGACGCCGGTGGCCAGACCGGCAAGAAGGCGGCTGGCTACGGCAAGATCAGGCTCCTCGAGACGACCGGTGGCACGGTCGACGGGCCGGGCCAGGTCTACAACACGATGCGCAGCTCGGCCGTGTCCTCGAAGGACCCGGAGCTGCCGACGACGCTGGCGCAGTACATCGGCACGACCTCCAACAACGGCAACGTCGTCATCTTCGGCAACCAGCTGACGCTGCCGGTCGGTGGGGGACTGCTCTACGTGCAACCGATCTACTCGCAGGCACGATCGGCGTCCGGCACCTATCCGCGGCTGGTCGCGGTGGCCGTGGCCTTCGGCAACAAGATCGCCTGGGCCGGCTCGCTCGACGGCGCCCTCAACGACCTCTTCGGCGGGTCCTCGGGCGCATCGGCCGGCGACACCGGCACCGGCACGCCCGCCGCTCCGACGCCCGGCTCGACCGGCAAGCCGACGACGACCCCGACACCGTCGGGCTCCGCGACGGCGACACCCGGGCCCGTGGGGACACCGGACGCGGCCGCCCTGGCCAAGGCGCTCTCGGACGCCGAGGCGGCATACGCCGAAGGTGAGGCAGCCCTCAAGAAGGGCGACTTCGCGGCCTACGGCACCGCCCAGACGAAGCTCAAGGACGCCCTCCAGCGCGCGGTCAACGCCTCGCCGCAGGGCACCCCCACGACCAAGGCTCCGTAAGACAGGCTGCCGATCAAGGTCGTTGCACGATTTGGTCTCTGCGTCGCTCTCGCGTAATGTTGCTCGTGCCGACGCGGGGTGGAGCAGCTCGGTAGCTCGCCGGGCTCATAACCCGGAGGTCGCAGGTTCAAATCCTGCCCCCGCTACACATCACGACATCGCGACGGCGATCTCGACCGGAAGCCCCCCAGCTCGCCTGGGGGGCTTCTCGCGTTGTCGGGACTCGGGCCGACGTGTCGAGTCGACGCCTGTCGAGCGGGCGCACCACGGTTCGTCCCGGTGCTCGACAAACCTCACCCAAAAATCGTGATCCCGAGTGCCGGGAAAGGCCCTAACGTTCAGACCGTGACTGCACGGCCCCACGGCGTGCGACAGGGACGTGATCCCCGGAAGCGCTCACCCATCAAGGAGACCTGCCATGTCCGCTGAGAACGTGGTGCCGGTCGATGCCTCTACCAGTGCTTCGGGAAGTGCATCGGGAGGTGCCCCGAGGCGCGCAGGCATGGTCCTGGCCGCCCTGATCCTGGGTGCGGCGGTCGCCAACCTCAACCTGGCCGTCGCCAACGTCGCGCTGCCGTCGATCGGCGTGGCCTTCGACTCGTCGCAGACGTCGTTGAACCTGATCGCCGTCGGCTACTCGCTGGGCCTGGCGGCCTCGGTGCTCTACCTCGGCGCGGTGGGCGACCGCTACGGCCGCAAGCTGATGCTCATTCTCGGCATCACCCTGTCCATCCCAGCCTGCCTGGCCGCGGCGTACGCCCCCAACGACACGGTGCTGATCATCGCGCGCGTCTTCGGCGGAGTGTCCGCGGGCATGGCCTATCCGACCACCCTCGCGCTCATCGCTGCGCTCTGGTCGGGTCCGGGGCGGACCAGGACGATCGCGCTGTGGTCGGCCCTCGGCGGGGCCATCTCGTCGTTGGGACCGCTGATGTCCGGCTACCTGCTCGAGCACTTCTGGTGGGGGTCGGTCTTCCTCGTCACCCTGCCGCTGGCTGTTCTCGCACTGGTGATGGCCGTCGTCTTCGTGCCCGCGCACGTCAACGAGGGGTCCGAGCCGGTCGACAACCTGGGCGGGGTCCTGTCGGTGCTGATGATCGGCGCCCTGGTGATCGGCATCAACTTCGCCGCCGTGCCCGGCTCCCGGACGCTGCTCGTCGCAGCGGGCGCCATCGTGCTGGCCGCCGGCGGTGCCTTCGTCCTGCGGCAGCGGCGGGCTCGCAACCCGCTCTACGACCTGGACGTCGCCGGTCGACGGATCTTCTGGGTCGCGGCTCTGGCCGGCATCATCGTCTTCGGCTCACTGATGGGCGCGATGTTCATCGGCCAACAGTTCCTGCAGAACGTGCTCGGCTACTCGACCCTCGAGGCCGGCACGGCCATCATCCCGGCGGCCCTGATGATGGTGCTGATCGCACCCCGCTCCGCCAAGCTCGTCGAGTCCCGCGGAGCCCGCTTCACGTTGCTCACCGGGTACGTGTTCGTCTTCCTCGGCTTCGCCACGATGCTGCTCCTGTGGACCGAAAGCAGCTCGTACTGGCAGGTGGCCCTCGCGTACGCCCTCGTCGGCACCGGTGTGGGCTTCGCCGGGACACCCGCATCGCACTCGCTCACCGGGGCGGTCCCGGTGCGCCGCGTAGGGATGGCGTCGGGCACGGCCGACCTCCAGCGGGACCTGGGCGGCGCCGTGATGCAGAGCATCTTCGGCGCCCTGCTCGTGGCGGGCTACGCGTCGGCGTTCTCAGCGGCGATCGGGGCCTCGTCAGACGCGAGCGACGTGTCGGAGGCCAGCGAGGCGGCGCTCACGAAGTCCTTCGACAGCGCCGCGGCCGTCGCCCAGCAGAACCCGGAGTATGCCAGCCAGATCACAGCCGCAGCCAAGGAGTCCTTCCTCGCGGGCGACCACTGGGCCTACACCGCGGGGATCGTGGCGGTCCTGCTCGGTGCTGCACTGGTCGCGACGATGTTCCCGGGCAAGCAGCGTGAGCAGGAGATGCTCGCCGCGTATCAGTCTCAGGACGCCCTGCAGGCGGAGCCGCGCCGATCCCCCGTCGTGAGGCACGTGAAGGCACGTCGTGGACTCGTCTGCCGTGATGCTGGCGCTGATCGCCCGCCCGCGGGACAGTTCTGTGGTGAGGAACAGTCCTCACCCCCACCGTGAAGGATCGTCATGGACTGGAGTCTCGGCAACCTCCTCTGGATCATCATCGGTGGTGCCATCATCGGCATCATCGCCCGCATGGTGCTCCCCGGGCGTCAGCAACTCCCGTTCTGGCTCACGATCCTCGTCGGAATCGTGGGGATGTTCGTCGGTGACTGGGTCGCGGGCCTGCTGGGAGTCGAGGTGACTCGCGGCGTCGACTGGACGAGGCACGCCCTGCAGATCATCGCGGGAATGGTCGCGGTCGCAGCGGTGGCGGGCATCAGAGGTCGACGCTCGACGGTTTGACGTCGGCTTACTGGCCAGGCCGGGGCCCGGGAGCAGAGCGGACCTCAGTCGGCGTCGCGGGCGGCAGCGATGACACGCGTGAGCGCGCCGTGCAGCCGCTCCAGCTCGTCGACCTCCATGCCGAGCCGGTCGACGATCTGGGGCGGAACTGCCACCGCCTGCGCCCGCAGGTCATGCCCGCGCGGCGTGAGGCTCACCTGCAGGGCACGGTCGTCGTCTGGGTGGCGCTCGCGGACGACCAGGCCGGCTGCCTCGAGGCGTTTGACGAGCGGGGACACCGTCGCCGGTTCGAGGCTGAGGAGGTCACCGATCTGCTTGAGAGTGAGCGGGGCTCCGCTCCCAGAGCGCGAGCATGACGAGGTACTGCGGATGGGTCAGCCCCATCGGCTCGAGCACCGGCCGGTAGAGCGCGATGACGCTGCGCGCGGCAACGGCGAGCGCGAAGCAGACCTGCTGGTCGAGACGGAGCAGGTCATCCGCTGAGTGCGGGGCGCTCTGGTCCTGCCGCTGCCCGTTCGCCGTTCGTGTCGTCACGCGAACCACGATACTATGTGCACGAACCATTCGTGCACGAACCATCAACGAGGTGCTGACCATGACCCGACCTCGCCGCGGCGACGGACTCCCGATCGGCTACCGCGTGCTCTACCGGCTGCGCATGGCAGCCCTCACGGTGCTCGGTCCGGCTGAGCTCGACGAGCGCAGCGATCCCAAGGCCCGCCTGCGGCGAGAGCGCGAGGCCCGCGTCGCGCGCGCCCGGGCGCAGGGCAACCGCAGCGGCTAGCCGGGCTGCGACCGGCTCGCCGCTGCGGTCCGGTCAGTCGGCGATGGCGGCAGCGCCGACCGTGACCAAGCTCGTGGCCGGTAGGTCGAACCAGCGCAGCTGGTCGAAGTCGGCGTTGATGCTGCCCTCGGCGCAGGAGGCGGGAGTCGCCGCAGCGAGGATTCGCCGACCCTCCTCCAGATGCTCGGCGAGGACTTCCTCGCCGGCACGGTCCTGCTGGCGTGGGTAGTGCATCGATCCGTCTGCGAACGTCACCTGGCGCAGGCGCAGCGGCGGCTCGACCGGGCCGTCGTCTGTGGCGCCAGCGCCCGCTCGCGGCATCGAAGTCGTAGTCACCGAGCAGGCGCCAGCCGTCCCGGGCTACCAGGCGCACCGCCTCGATGACGTAGTCGGCCACGGTGTCGGAGATGAAGTAGTTGAAGTTCACCCGCACCCACCCGGGCTTGATGCCCTCGCAGCCGCGCCCGATCTCGCGCTCGAACTCCTGCGACCTCTCGAGGTCGATGCCGAGCAGGGCGTGACCATAGGGCCCGGCGCAGGAGCAGCCGCCACGGGCCTGGATGCCGAAGAGGTCGTTGAGCAGGGCGACGACGAAGTTGTGGTGCAGGTGTCGACCGCCCTCGGTCCGCACCGTGAAGGACACGATCGACAGGCGCTCCGCCTCGAGGTTGCCGAGGATCTCGATCGTCGGCTCGGACTGCCAGGCCTCCACCGCGCGGCGCAGGAAGACGGCCTCCCGGGCCCGAATCGTCTCGGTGCCGACCGCGCCCTTGAGCTTGAAGACGAGTCCGGCGCGGATCGACTCGATGATGGCGGGGGTGCCGCCCTCCTCGCGGTGTGCCGGATCGATGAGGTACGCGTGGTCGGCCGGGTTGACGTAGGCCACCGTCCCGCCCCCCGGCACGTCTGGCACGCGGTTGGTCATGAGCTCGCGGCGGACCACGAGCACGCCGGGCGTGCTGGGACCGCCGATGAACTTGTGCGGACTCAGGAAGACCGCGTCCTTGTATGCCGTGGGGTCGCCGTCACCGCGCCCCCCTGCGCCGTACATCTCGATGTCGACGTAGGGACCGGCAGCCGCGAAGTCCCAGCAGGCGAGGGCGCCGTGCTCGTGGAGCAGGGTCGAGATGGCGTCGGTGTCGGTGACGATGCCCGTGACATTGCTTGCGGCGGAGAACGACCCGATGAGAAGGGGCCGGGTGGCATACTCGCGCAGTCTCGCCCGTAGTACATCGAGATCGATGTGCCCGTCGAGGTCCTGTGGGATGACCACCACATCGGCCACGCACTCGCGCCACATGACCTCGTTGGAGTGATGCTCGTAGGGGCCGATGAAGATCACCGGACGCTGGTCCGCCGGCACGAGATCGCTTGCGCGCCAAAGATCCTCGAAGGTCGAGGGCACACGCAGGCCGAGGATGCCGACGAGCTTGTCGATGGCGCCGGTGCAACCCGACCCGGTGAAGACGACGACCGTCTCGTCGTCGCCGCCCACCGCGTCACGGATGACGCGCCGGGCGTCCTCGCGCAACCGCGTCGTCTGCAGTCCGGTGCCAGAGCTCTCCGTGTGCGTGTTGGCGTAGCGGGGAAGCACCTCGTCGCGGATGAAGTCCTCGACGAAGCCGAGCGCGCGCCCGGAGGCGGTGTAGTCGGCATAGGTGACGCTCCGCGGGCCGTAAGGGCCCTGCATGACCTGGTCGTCGCCGATGACGCTGTCACGGATGAGGGCGAGCAGGTCGGTGGAGGCAGCGGGGTCGTACGGCATGGCGAAAAGCATACCAACGAGTGATCATACGTCGGAACAAGATAATAGGACGTTATGACGGATTCGCAGGCCCGGGACGACGCGGACGGGAGCGTTGGCGTCGCATAGGGTCGATCGCGTGACTGTGATCTCCTATCCACTCGTCGAGCGGACGCTGGCCAACGGGCTTCGCGTCATCGTCTCGGAGGACCACACGGTCCCCAACGTCGCGGTGAACCTCTGGGTCGGTGTCGGCTCCCGTCACGAGAGCCGCGGGCGCACCGGCTTCGCTCATCTCTTCGAGCACCTCATGTTCCAGGGCAGCCGCAACGTGGCCTCGGGCGAACACTTCTCCGCGCTCATGGACGAAGGCGCCCGGCTCAACGCGACGACGTGGTTCGACCGGACCAACTACTTCGAGACGGTCCCCACCGGTGCGTTGGAGCTCGCCCTGTGGCTCGAGGCCGACCGTCACGGACGCCTGCTCGACGCAGTGACCCAGCAGAACCTCGACAACCAGCGCGACGTCGTCAAGGAGGAGAAGCGGCAACGCTACGACAACGTGCCCTACGGGACGGCGCTCATCGACCTCTACGCGACCGTCTTCCCCGAGGACCACCCGTACCACCATCCGACGATCGGGTCGATGGAGGACCTCGACGCCGCCACGCTGGAGGACGTCCACGCCTTCTACCAGGCGCACTACGGCCCCAACAACACCGTGCTGACGCTCGTCGGTGACGTGACCCCGGAGGACGGCTTCGCCGCTGCGGAGAAGTACTTCGGTCCGCTGCCGGCGATCGAGCTGCACCCTCGCCCGCGCCTGCCGCAGCTGGCACCCATCGACGCACCGGTGCGCGCTCGACCGCGTCGGCGACGTGCCGAACGACCGGCTCTACGTCGCGTTCCGGCTGCCCGTCGACACCACGCCCGACTACCTCGCCTGTCAGGTGGCCGTGGACGTGCTCGGAGGTCTGGCGAGCAGCCGGCTCATACGTCGGCTCGTGCGCACCGACGAGACCGCGGTGGCGGTCGGCGGCTGGACCATGGGTCTCGTCGACGGTGTCGGCCTCGGCGCCTTCACGCTCGACGTGTCGGCCGGTGCCGACGTCGAAGCTGTCGAGGAGGCCTTCTGCGAGGAGGTCCGGCAGTTCATCGCTGAGGGCCCCGACGATGCGGAGCTCGAGTCGGTCATCGCCGACACCGAGCGGTCGTGGCTCAGCGCGCTGGCCAGCATCGAGGAGCGCGCCGACCACATCAGCCACCATGCGCTGCTGACCGGTGACCCGTCGCTACGTCAACAGCTTCGTCGATCGCATCCGGGCGGTCACCGCCGCCGACGCCAGGGCCGCTGCCGCCGCCTGGCTCGACCCGGGCTCGCGCGCCGTGGTGCGCTATCTCGCCGACTCGAACGACCGCCGCGAGCAGGGGGAGGCCGCATGACCGCCGCTCCGCGTCCTGTCGTCGCGCCGCCCGAGACGTGGGACTTCCCGCGGGCGGTCACGCACGACCTGCCCAACGGACTGCACCTGGTGACCTACGACGTGCCGGGCCAGTACGTCATCTCGCTCCGGCTCGGGCTGCCGATCTCCCTGCGCGACGAGCCGCGCGACCGTGAGGGCGTCGCGACGATCATGGCCCGCTCGCTGGACGAGGGCACCGAGCGCCACTCCGCCGATGAATTCGCCCGGCTGCTCGAGCGGAAGGGGGTGAGCTTCGGGGCCGGCATGTCGGACTCCGGGCTGTCGCTCGACCTCGATGTCGTCAAGGGAAACCTCGAGCCTGCCCTGGACCTGCTGCGCCAGATCCTCACCGAGCCCGCCTTCCCGCAGACCGAGGTGGCCCGTCAGGTGCGCACCCGTCTGGCGGAGATCGACCAGGAGAGAGCGGTGCCCGCAGCACGCGCCGGTCTCGAGTTCGTCCGCACGTACTACGCGGCAGACGACCGGTCGTCCCGAGCCCACCGGCGGCGTCCGTGAGACGGTCGCTGCGATCAGCCGCGACGAGGTCGCCGCCTTCCATGCCGAGCACGTCGTGGCTGCCGGCGTGACCGTCGTCGTCGCGGGCGACCTCGAGGGGCTGGACGTGCCGAGCGCTCGTCGAGACGGCTCTCGGTGGCTGGGCGAGCGGTGACCGCGACCGGGCCCGCTTCCTCGACCGTCCGGCGACGCTGGCGACCGACCGGTCGCGCATCGTGCTGGTCTCACGTCCCGGCTCGGTGCAGACGGAGATCGTGCTCGGCGCCCCCGGCCCGGACCGCTCCGTCGAAGGTGGCTGGGCGCCCTACCCCGTGCTCGGTTTCGTGCTCGGCGGCTCACCCAACGCCCGGGTCGATGCCGTGCTGCGCGAGGAGAAGGGCTACACGTACGGCATCCGGTCGAGCTTCCGCCCGCGACGGGCAGGCGGGCTGTTCCTGACGTCCGGCTCGGTGCGGTCGGACTCGACGGCGGAGTCACTCCGCCTCCTCGTCGAGATCCTCGAGAGCGGATCAGAAGGCTTCTCCGACAAGGAGGTCCGCTCCGGCGTCGACTTCATCGCCAAGACCGCCCCGGGTCGTTACGCCACGGCTGACGCGATCGCCGACGAAGCCGTCGGCATGGCGCTCGACGGTCGCACGACCGAGTTCGTGACGAGCAACCTGCGCGACCTGCGCACGGTTGACGCAGACCGCGTCGACGCGGCATACGCCCGCTTCGCCGAGCGGGCCGGGATCGGCGGGGACGACCGGGCCGGGTCTGGCTGGACGATCACCCTGGTGGGGGATGCCGAGGAGCACCTCGACGCGATCGAGCGCCTCGGTCTCGGCAGCGTCACGCTCGTCGAGGAGGGCTGAGCATTCGGAGTGGGCGCTCGAGGACGTAGTCGTCCTCGTACGCCCCGCCGACGAGGAAGCGCTTCGTGCCGACGCGGCCGAAGCCGCTCTTGGTGTAGAAGCGCTGAGCGCGCTCGTTCTGCTGGTTCACCCCGAGCCACACGCTCGCGGCGCCCGTCGAGGTGGCCCAGTCCAGGGACGCGGCCATGAGGGCGGCGGACGCGCCGGTGCCGTGCGCCTGCGGCAGCACGTAGATCTTGCTCAGCTCCACCGTCGGCCGCAGCGTGATCACTGCGCGCACATCGGCGTCGGCGGGCTCTCCGGCCACGAGCATGGCGTAGCCGAGGGGCGCCCCGTCCTGCTCGGCGAGCAGCAGGTGCCGGTCGGGATCGGCGACGTAGGACTCGAACCGCGGGGCGGAGAGGACCTCGGCGACGAACGCGTCGACGCGCTCCTGGGTCATGCCCGGAGGGCAGGCCAGTTCGAAGGTCGCAGCCGCGACCTCGACGAGCGCTGGCACGTCTCGCGGGACGGCCACGCGGACGAGCACGCTCACGGCATACCGATCCTCGCAAGCACCTCGTCGTGCAGGATGCCGTTCGTCGCGAGGGCATTTCCGCTCCAGCAGCCGTCGCGGCCGTCGAGACCCGTGAAGCGCCCGCCGGCCTCCTGCACGATCGCCACGAGCGCCGCCATGTCGTGCACGGCGAGCTCCGGCTCGGCGGCGATGTCGACGGCTCCCTCGGCGACGAGCATGTACGACCAGAAGTCGCCGTAGGCACGGCTTCGCCAGCAGTCGTCCATGAGCTCCAGCACCTGGGCGCCTCGACCGCGCTCGCGCCACCCGCCGAGCGACGAGTAGGAGATCGAGGCGTCGGCCAGGGTGTCGACCTTGGAGACGGCGATCCGACGGGCCGATGACAGCGACCGGCCCGACCACGCGCCCGAGCCCTGGGCGGCCCACCAGCGGCGTTGCAGCGCGGGTGCGGCCACGAGGCCCAGCACCGGCACGTCGTCGACGACCAGGCCGATGAGGGTGGCCCACACGGGCACGCCGCGGACGAAGTTCTTCGTGCCGTCGATGGGGTCGACGATCCAGCGCCTCGAGCCGTGGCCCGTCGTGGCGAACTCCTCACCCTGCACGACGTCGCGCGGCCGGGTGCGCTTCAGCTGCAGGCGGATCAGCTCCTCGGCAGCCTTGTCGGCATCGGTCACCGGCGTGAGGTCCGGCTTGCTCTCCACGACGAGGTCGTCGGCGCGGAAGCGCGTGGTCGTCACCCGCTCGACGGCGTCCGCGAGGACGTGGGCCAGGCGAAGGTCGTCGTCGAAGTAGGTCACCCGGTCAACCTATCCCCGCCATCGCCGCGCGCGGGCGACCCTGCGGTGCAGTGCCGCTCGATTGCGGACGCCCAGCACCGTCAGGCGTGCGGCTCCCTCTCACTGCTCTCAGTGCTCCCAGTGCTCCTCGGACGTCGACCGGCTCGAGAGCAGGCGGCGCAACGACTCGAGGCGGCTGCGCCCGGCAGGGCCGGCGTGCCCCTCCTCCACCCAGGCGTCGAGGGCGCACTCCTCCTCGTCGTGGGTGCAGCCGCGAGGGCAGTTCTCGGTACCCGCAGCGAGGTCGGGGAAGTGGTCGATGATGCGGTCGACGTCGATGTGCGCGAGGCCGAACGAGCGGATCCCCGGGGTGTCGATGACCCATCCGTCCGCGTCGTGGGGAAGGCGCAGGGCGACGGCGTTGGTCGACGTGTGCCGCCCGCGGCCGGTCGTGTCGTTGACGACGCCGGTGGCGCGCAAGGCCCCGGGCACCAGGGCGTTGACGAGCGTGCTCTTGCCCACGCCGGAGTGCCCGACGAGCACCGACACGCGGCCGGCGAGGCGCTCGCGCAGCTCGCTCGACGCCGGTCACCTCGCCCTCGACGCGGGACGTCACGACGTGCTCCACCTCGAGTGGCGTGTAGCTGGACAGGAACGGGCCGGGGTCGACGAGGTCCGCCTTGGTCAGGGCGAGCAACGGCACGAGGTCGGCGTCGTAGGCCGCGACGAGGCAGCGGTCGACCATGCGCGGCCGTGGCTCCGGGTCGGCGAGCGCGGTCACGATGACGAGCTGGTCGGCGTTGGCGACGATGATGCGCTCGTACGGGTCCGTGTCGTCCGCGGTGCGGCGCAGGACCGAGCGGCGTTCCTCGATCCGGACGATGCGGGCGAGGGCGTCAGGGCCGCCGGCGAGATCCCCGACGAGCGCGACGTCGTCACCCACGACGACTCGCGTGCGCCCGATCTCACGGGCCTTCATGGCGGTGACGACGCGCTCGGGCTCCTTCTTGCCGAGGACGCCCTTGGGCACGAGGCAGGTGTAGCGCCCGCGGTCGACGCCCGATGACCATCGCGACGACGGCGTCGGCGTGCGCCGGCCGCTCCTTGGTGCGGGGCCTCGAGCCCTTGCGGGTGGGGCGCACACGGATGTCGCCCTCGTCGAGGTCCCGCCAGCTCATCGGTGCAGCACCACGCGTGAAGGGGTGGGGGCGGCCGACAGCATCGACTGCCAGAGGCCGACGAAGTCGGGCAGGGTCTTCGCCGTGGTCGCGACGTTCTCGACGAGGATGCCGGGGACGCGCAGTCCGATGATCGCGCCAGCGGTGGCCATGCGGTGGTCGTGGTAGGTGCGAAATCGCCCGCCACGCAGCGCTGCGGGCGCGACTCGCAACCCGTCGTCCGTCTCGGTCACGGCGCTGCCCAGCCCGGAGAGCTCGGCCGTCAGGGCGGCCAGGCGGTCGGTCTCGTGGCCGCGGATGTGGGCCACGCCGCCGATCCGCGACGGGGTGGACGCGAGGGCCGCCAGCGCCGCGACGGTGGGGGTGAGCTCCGCGGCGTCGTGCAGGTCGACGTCGATGCCGACGAGCTCACCGCTGCCCGTGACGGTGAGGCCGGTGCGGTCGAGCCGGACGTCGGCCCCCATCGCGTCGAGCACCTCTCGCAGCAGGTCGCCGGCCTGCGTGGTGTGCTGCGGCCAGCCCGGGACGCGCACCGTTCCGCCCGCGACGAGGGCAGCAGCGACAGAAGGGCCCCGCGTTGGACAGGTCCGGCTCGACGGACACGTCGCAGCGCGTTGATCTCCGACGGCTCGACCCGCCACGTGTTGGGCTCGCTGTCATCGACGATGGCACCGGCGTCGCGCAGCGTCTCGACGGTCATCAGGATGTGCGGCTCGCTGGGCACCGGCTTGCCGACGTGGTGCACCGTCACGCCCTGCTCGTAGCGCGCGCCCGAGAGCAGCAGCGCCGAGATGAACTGCGATGACGCCGACGCGTCCATCGTCACGGCCCCGCCGCGGACCCGGCCGCGCGCCCGCACCGTGACCGGGAGGTGGCCTGCGCCGTCGTCGTCGACCGCGGCACCGAGGGCGCGCAGTGCGTCGACGACGGGACCCATGGGACGCAGCCGCGCCTGCGGGTCCCCGTCGAGCTGCACCGGTCCGTCGGCAAGCGACGGCCACGGGAGGCAGAAAGCGCATCACCGTGCCGGCCAGGCCGCAGTCGATGCGGGTGTTGCCGCGCAGGATGTCCGGCGGTGTGACGACCCAGTCGTCGACCGCGCTCGACGACACCTCTCCCTCGGTCGGCACGTCGTCGATGCGCACGTCCAAGGACCGCAGCGCCTGGGCCATGAGCAGCGTGTCGCGTGAGCGAAGCGGTGCCCGTAGTCGCGACCGCTCCATGGCGAGGGCGGCGAGCACGAGGTAGCGGTTGGTCAGGGACTTGCTCCCCGGGAGGGCGACGGTCGCGTCGAGGGGGGCGGGTGCAACGGGGGCGGGCCAGTCCGCCTGCTCGTGGGCATCCGCGGCGGCCATGGGCGAGGGGGGCTGCGGTGCGGCGGGACTCAACTCAGCTCACGACGTCCCTGGCCTGATGGGCGAGCAGCCGAGCCTCGCGCGAGGCCGCACGCCTGGCGTGACGAGCCTCGCGCTTGGTGGTCTTCGTGACGTGCTGGGCGCGCCACACGAGGCCCGGTCGACCTTCGGTGTCGACGGCGGCGAGCAGCAGGCCTCCGAGGAGAGCGACGTTCTTGAAGAAGAGGCTGCGCGAGGCGGCCTTGCTGTCGGGGTCCTTCTCGTCCCAGAAGGCGTGCTCGATGGCCGTGGTGGGGATGATGGAGGCCGCGAGCACCGTCGAGGCGAGACGCGAAAGCCGCCCCGTCGCCAACAGCAGGCCCCCGCCCAGCAGCGCCGCGCCGTTGACCCGTACGAAGAGGTCCGGGTCCTTGGCCGCGACCTGGGCGCCGGGCACCTGGTCGGGCACCTTGCCGAGCAGCTGTGCGGCCTGCTGGCTGCGCAGTCCGGGGTGGCGGAGCGCATCGATGCCCGCCGCGACGAAGACGGATGCGAGCAGCGGACGTGCGAGACGACGGACGATCATGGGACTGCCTCCTGGATCGGTTGAGGACCTACGTTAGCGACATACCCCGGCATCCGACCGCTGCCCGCCCGGCTGTCCGGTCCGCGCAACCACGAGCAGCCTGGCGGCATACGCTGGGGCGCATGTGCGGGAGGTATGCCGCGAGTGCGCGGCCGGACGAGCTCATCGAGGCGTTCGACGTCGCTGAGGACCGCACGCACGAGCCGACCCGTAGCGTCCTCAAGAGCCCCCAGAGGCCACCCGCCGGTGAGCCCGACTGGAACATGGCGCCCTCCAAGCAGGCCCACGTCGTGCTCACCCGACGGCCGCGGGGCACCGACAGCGGCGCGGGCACCGACAGCGAGACGGGCACCGACAGCGACACGGGCACCGATGAGTCCACCCCTGTGCGGCAGCTGCGCCTGCTCACGTGGGGCCTCGTGCCTGGGTGGGCCAAGGACGTCAAGATGGGTTCGCGGATGACGAATGCGCGGGCCGAGTCCGTCCTCGGCAAGGGCGCTTTCGCCCGGGCCGCGCTCTCGCGGCGCTGCCTCGTGCCCGCCGAGGGGTGGTACGAGTGGCAGGCGTCGCCGACCGCCCTCGACGCCAAGGGCAAGCCGCGCAAACAGCCGTTCTTCATCCACCGCGCCGACGGTGGGCCGGTCGCCTTCGCCGGGCTCTACGAGTTCTGGCGTGACCGGGAGCGGCCCGACGGCGATCCGGGGGCCTGGCTCACGACGTTCACCATCATCACCACGGCGGCCGATCCGGGCATGGACCGCATCCACGACCGCCAGCCCCTGGTCCTGGAGTCGGAGCAGTGGGACCACTGGCTCGACCCCGACGAGCAGGACCCTGGCTACGTGCAAGGAGTTCTCGACTTCGCCGAGCCCGGGCGCTTCGAGGCCCACGCCGTCGGCCGGGCTGTGGGCGCGACGGCCAACAACGGGCCCGGCCTGCTCGACCCCGCTCCGCTCGCTGAGCTCGAGGGGGTCGTCGACCCGATGACGGGCGAGGTGATCGGCGCGTGAGCGCGCCCCGCGAGAGCCTCCGCGAGATCGAAACCCCGCAGGGCCTCGCCCGGGCACACGTGTGTCGTCCGGTGCGAGCCGTCGGCACCGTGGTCCTCGGGCACGGAGCCGGGGGAGGGCTGGGGGCGCTCGACCTCGCCATCGCCCGTCAGGTCCTCGTGGCCGCGGGCTGGACGGTGGTGCTCGTCGAACAGCCGTGGCTCGTGGCAGGCCGCAGGATGGCTGGGCGCCCTCCCACCCTGGACGCGGCCTGGGTCCCTGTCGTCACCGCCCTGACGAGCGGGCGGGGGCGGCTGCCACGCCCGCTCGTCGTGGGGGGTCGTAGCGCGGGGGCGCGCGTGGCCTGCCGTACCGCGAAGGAGCTGGCCGCCGACGCCGGGCTGCTGCTGAGCTTCCCCCTCCACCTGCCCGGCCAGCCGGACAAGCTGCGCGCACATGAGCTCGCCCTCGCCCCCGACCCCACCTGGGTCGTTCAGGGGACGAACGACGCCTTCGGGACCCCCACCGAGGTGCGACCCCACCTGCCGTCGGGGGCGGTCCTCCTGGAGGTGCCGGGGGCGCACTCCTTCCCGCGCGGCGCGCGGGGCGCGCTCGTGGAGGCGCTGACCCACGTCGCGGGAATGCTCCCCGCGTAGGTGTCGTTGGACCCAGCATGCCGACCTGTCCCACGACCGCCCCCGAGCGGGGCACCGCCGCGGCCTCCCTCGGTGCGAGTGCGGCGATGCTGACCCCTCCGGTCCTCGGACTAGGCTGGGACTCGATGGCCAAGGACAAGACCTCAGACCCGACCGCCTCCGTGCGAGCACTGGAGCCGGCCACACCGGACGACTCGACCGTCGACGTCGCGAGCGAGAACGAGGCCGACCGTCGCGCCCGCTTCGAGCGCGAGGCGATGCCGCTGCTCGACCAGCTCTACAGCGCCGCGCTGCGCACCACGCGCAACCCGAGCGACGCCGAGGACCTCGTCCAGGAGACGTTCGCCAAGGCGTACGCCGCCTTCCACCAGTACCGCCCGGGCACCAACCTCAAGGCGTGGATGTACCGCATCCTCACCAACACCTACATCAACAGCTATCGCAAGAAGCAGCGCCAGCCGCTCGAGGCCGACTCCTCCGACATCGAGGACTACCAGCTCGCCCGGGCCGAGTCACACACGAGCGCGGGCCTGCGCTCGGCCGAGGCAGAAGCCCTCGACCACCTGCCCGACACCGACGTGAAGCGGGCGCTGCAGCAGATCCCCGAGGAGTTCCGTCTCGCCGTCTACTTCGCTGACGTCGAGGGCTACTCCTACAAGGACATCGCCGAGATCATGGACACCCCTATCGGCACGGTGATGAGTCGTCTCCACCGCGGGCGGCGCCAGCTTCGAGAGCTCCTCGCGGAGTATGCCGCGCAGCGTGGCTTCGTGACGGCCGGCACCGCGACCGGGGCGGGCAGCTCGGGCACGGAAGGACAACGCTCATGATGGACGAGACGGGCGACGGCAGTCACGAGGCGGGCGGCGGGGCCGCAGCCGTGACCGACTGCTCCGAGGCGCTGCTGCGCGTCTACGAGTACCTCGACGGCGAGCTCGGCCCCGAGGAGTGCGCCAAGATCCAGGCCCACCTCGACGAGTGTGGTCCCTGCCTCAAGGAGTACGACCTCGACACGACGCTCAAGGCCCTCGTCAAGCGCTCATGCGAGTGCGAGCAGGCGCCCGACGCACTGCGCACGACGATCATGACGCGCATCTCGATGACCGTCATCCGCGTCGACGGCCTCTGACGCTCTCTGATCGGGTCTGACCCTCTCTGACGGGCTCTGACGGCCTCTCACCAGGACGATGCGGGCAACACAAGGGCCCGCCCCGTCCGGAGGCGGGCCCGTGGAGTGTCAGGTCACGCGTTGGGCTTGCGGCCGTGGTTGGCGGCGTTGCCCTTGCGCGAACGGCGCTTGCGGGCGCGCTTGCTCATCGTCGGCTCTTTTCGTCGGGTCCTGCGGTCGAGCCGCCATGGTCCCACATCGGACCTCCGGACACCGAATTGCGGGTCGCAACCTTAAATTCTTGGTATAGATCTGCCCTCAGAGGCCGTTGTGGTGCCCATTCGAGTCGCGCATTTGGCACGCTACGGCGATAGTGACCCCCTTGCGTCCGTGCTGCTCTCGGCACGTGCCTCCACCGCGCACCATGTGCGGACGCAAGCCCCCGTTAGGAGATCCCATGTTCAGTTCCCTCTTGTCCGCCCTCGCGGCCTCGGATCTCACGACGCGTGTCATCCTCTTCCTCGCCGACACGTGGAGCTGGACGGGCTGAGCCGAGCCGCACGCGTCGACGGCACCGAGGTGGTATGCGTACCACCTCGGTGCCGTCGCGTTAGCGTGACCTCGTGAGCGAGTCGAGCCAGGCGCCCAGGCTCGCGTGGCGTCGCGAGCGCTGCGGGTCTACCTCGCGCTCGTCCTGGTGGCGTCGGTGAGCACCGGTGTCTGGGCGTGGAGACTGCACGAGCCGGTGGACGTGGGTCCGCTGCTCCTGCTGTGCGCGATGGGGGTGCTGAGCTTCCAGCTTCGGGAGCCCGCCGTGAGCTCGCGCTTCGGCTTCTCGTTCCTGTCGATCATCCTGCTCGCCTCGGCGGTGATCACCGGCATCTTCGGGTCCTGGCTCGTCGGCACCGTCTCGATGGCCATCGACCGTCGTCAACGGCGGTGGTCTGCCACGGTCTTCAACATGTCGATGACCGGCCTCGTCGGCGCGTCCGGTGCGCTCGTCTACCGCCTCGTCGGCGGAGCGACCGACCTCGACGGCCTCGTCGGACCGGCGGAGCTGGGTCTGCACGTCGGCCTGCCGCTCATGGCGGCCGACGTCGTCGGCTGCGTCATCAACGCCCTGATCCTCGCCGGCGTCGTGCACTTCGACCAGGGGGTTCCGTTCCGTCGTCCTCGTGCGGTCCGCCCTCGTCGGCACGGGGCTCGCCTACGTCGGCTACGGCATCATCGGTTTCCTCTTCGTGATCCTCTGGTTCCCCGCAGACCTCGGCCCGTTCAGCGCCGTGCTCATCCTCGCTCCGCTGCTCGCGGCTCGTTGGGCGTTCATCCAGTACGGCGACGAGATGCGTTCACACGAGCGCACGGTCGACACGCTCGTCACGGCGCTGGCGACGAAGGAGCCCGCCGCGGCCGAACGGAGCCGGCGATCGGCCCGCCTCGCGGAGTGGGTGGCGGAGGAGCTGGGCCTCGGACCGACCCAGATCGGCACCGCCCGCTACGCGGCGATGCTCCACGAGATCGGGCACCTGGCAGTGCCCACGCGGCTGCTGCGACGGCCTCGCGCCTCGCTCTCCGCTGCCGAACGTCGGGCGGTCGACCGGCACAGCGTGCTCGGTGCCCGGATGATCGAGGGCATCGACTTCCTCGAGCCCGCTCGATCCGGGATCCGTCACCAGGGGGAGCGCTTCGACGGCACCGGCACTCCCGACGGCCTCACGGGCCCGGCCATTCCCGTCGTGGCCCGAGTCCTCGCCGTCGTGGGCGGCGCCGAGGACGTCCTCAGCGCGTCCGGCAGCCGGGCCTCGCGCGACTCCGTCGTCAATACCCTCCGCCAGGACGGCGGGCACTTCGATCCCGCGGTCCTCGCTGCCCTCGGGGCGGCCCTGGACAAGCACGGGCCTGCAGCGAGCATCGTCGGGGTGGGTGAGCGGTCGTGAGAGGCCGCACGCGGGTCGAGACGCTCGCCCTCGCCGTCGTCGTCGTCGGTGTGCTGGCGAGCGTCGTCGCCGTGCGGGTCAGTGGCGACCTCCCGCCGTGGGGCGCCGGTCTCGGCCTGCTGCTCGCCTTCGGCCTCACCGTCGCGCGTGGGGGAGTGGTTCCAGATCTCCGCCCCCGGGCTGCGCGGCGCTGCGCCCCTCGCGACGGCGAGCGCCTTCGCGCTGTGCTTCACGCATCGAGGTGCCGGAGGGCCACTTCGTCGACTTCGCCGCGGCTGTCGTCGTCGCGGTGACCGCAGTAGCGACCACGATCGGGGTCGGGGCGCGTCTGCTCACCGGCCACGAGGTGAGCATGCTGGGCGTGGCGGGACGGCTCGTCGCGGTTGCCGTCGTGGCCGTGCTCTACAGAACCGTCCATCTCGGACAGGCTGCGGGCACCACGGTCGTCGACAACGGTCTTGACCCGTGGCAGCGCGCGGTCACCATGCTGGCGATTGCCGCCGTGGGCCTGCTCGCCGACGTCGTCCTCACCGCGACGCTGCGCGCTGCGGTCGTCGGCGGTCGCCTCAGGCGCACGCTGGTCGAGGAGCTGACCTCGTCCGTCGCGCTGTCCGCGCCCGTCGCGGTGACCGGCGTGCTCATCGCCCTCGCGGCACCGCCGCTCGGGATCGCCGCCCTGCCGCTCTTCCTCGTGCCGCTCGTGCTCACGCTCTTCGCCTTTCGCCGCTACGTCAGCATCCGGGCCACCTACCTGCAGAGCATCCGCACGCTCTCGCGCATCACGGACGTCGCCGGCTACACGCCGGCGGGTCACTCCGAGCGGGTGGCTGCGCTCGCGGTCCGGGTGGGTCGCGAGCTCGCCGTGCCCGAACGCGAGCTGCTCGACCTGGAGTATGCCGCCCTGCTGCACGACATCGGCCAGGTGGCCCTCGTCGAGCCGATCCCCGGCGGGGCCACGGTGCTGGCAGCGCCGGCGGACCAGCGACGCATCGAGGCCGACACCGTCGCCATCGTGCGCGCGACCGGCGTGTTCGAAGGAGTCGCGCGGATCCTCGAGCACCAGACGACGCCCTACCGGCGGGTGCGCGAGCTCGGCGAGGAGATCCCGCTCTCGAGCCGCATCATCAAGGTGGTCAACGCCTACGAGGACCTCAACCGGGGTGCCCGGGGCAGGCGTTCGCGCGACGCCGCGCTCGAGCGGATCTACCTCGGGCTGGGGTACGAGTACGACCCGAGCATCGTCGATGCCCTGCTCCGTGCGCTCGAGCTGGCCCCGCACCACAGCGAGGTCGCGGCCACGGCCTGAGCCGCCGGTCACACCGCGCTGCCCCGGTGTCCATGGAGGGTCGCCTCCTCGTCGGACCCGGATCTCGTGGGACGACGAGGCCACTCGAGCTCAGTGAGCGGTCGGGTCACTATGGTGCTGGAATGCTCGCTGCCTACGCCGCCTCCCAGTCCGCGTCAGATCCCCTGTCGGGTCTGGTCGTCGGCGATCGCCCTGACCCCGAGCCACGGGCCGGCTGGAGCGTCGTGCGCATGCGGGCCGCCGCACTCAACCACCACGACGTCTGGTCACTGCGCGGCGTCGGCCTGCCGCCCGACCGGCTGCCGATGGTGCTCGGCTGCGACGGTGCGGGCGTCGACGAGTCGGGCAACGAGGTCATCGTGCACGCCGTCGTGCCATCCGACGGCTGGCGTGGTGACGAGACCCAGGACCCACGTCGCACCCTGCTCTCCGAGCTCCACGACGGGACGCTGGCCGAGCTCGTCGCGGTGCCGTCGAACAACGTCGTGCCGAAGCCCGAGTCGATGTCCTGGGAGACGGCCGCCTGCCTCAGCACGGCGTGGCTGACGGCGTATCGGATGCTCTTCACGAACTCCGGGGTGCAGCCGGGTGGCACCGTGCTCGTGCAGGGCGCGGGCGGCGGCGTCGCCACCGCCCTCATCCAGCTGGGGTCCGCCGCGGGCTACCGGATGTGGGCGACCTCGCGCGACGAGGCCCGGGGGGCTCGCGCCCTCGAGATCGGCGCCGACCGCGTCTTCGCCTCGGGCGAGCGGCTCCCGGACCGGGTCGACGCCGTCATGGAGACGGTGGGGGCCGCCACGTGGTCGCACTCGGTCAACGCCCTGCGGCCCGGTGGCACCATCGTCATCTCCGGCGCGACGTCGGGCGACGCCCCGAGCAAGGCCGAGCTGACGAAGATCTTCTTCAAGCAGCTGCGCGTCGTCGGGTCCACCATGGGCACTCGCGAGGAGCTCGGCCGACTGGCCCGGCTCGTGGTGCAGGCCGGCATAGAGCCGGTCGTCGACTCCGTGCGGCCGCTGTCAGAGGCGCGCGACGGCTTCGCCCGGATGGTCGACGGCGACGTCTTCGGCAAGGTGGTCTTCACCATGGGCGGGTCGAGTCCCACGGCCTGACCTGCAGCAGCACCGAGCACCCGTCAGCGGTAGGGGGCGCCGGCACACCCATGAGTCGCTCGCACCACAGCGCCGCTTGAAGGCGTGCGACGAGGCGCCCGAGCTCGAAGGGACCGACGGCCCCGAGCGTCACCGACTCGTCCCCGACATCGGCAGTGGCCTCTGGGTCGCCATCCAGCGCCGCGCGCACCGCCCGCCCGACGAGCTCGGTGCGCGTCTCCGGCTCCGCCGAAGGGATGCCGACGTCCGCCGCTCGTGACGTGCCCGGCTCGATGCCGAGTGCGGCGCGCACCGCCTCGACGCGGCCGTGGCCGAACCAGTCGCCAGGGCCCCGGCGCACGAGGTCGCGGGCGCCTTGGTGCGGGAGCTCGGGATCGGCGAGCGCGGCGTCCGCGAGGCCGCGCACGACTGCCGCCGGCACACGCGCGAGCTTGCCCTTGACGAGGTCGGCGGCCGAGGCGATCTCGTCGGCGAGCGCGCGAGTCGTGACGACGAGGTCACGGCCGTCAGTGTCGAGACCACCGCGCAGGTCGTCGACGACGGCGAGGCCGTGGGCGCCGAGCGCGAAGTCCACCTGGCCCACGCGCCAGGGACGACCGGCCGTGTCGCTCAGCACCACCCCGAGCCGGATGCCATGACGGCTGGTCAGCGTGGCGTGGAGCCGCTCGCAGACGCCGTCGGGGTCGTGTGGCAGCAGGAGCAGCCCACCGCGCTCACCGGTGTTGCTGGCGTCCACGCCGGCCGCCGCCATGACCGGCCCCGACCTGGCCACGACGATGCGGGTCAGACGGTCGTCGACACGCCTCTCGGCGACGACGCGCACGGACTCCGCGGCGACGACCCGGTCCCTGTCGGGGTCGTGGCTGACCAGTCCGAGCGCCTTGCTCGCGATCTTGCTCGACACGACGAGCACGTCGCCGTCCTCTAGTGCCACGCCCGACGCGACCAGGCCGCGGTCGACGAGATCGGCCAGGTCGTCGCCCGCCTGCACCTCCGGTATGCCGTGGAGCGGCATGATGGTGAGCGCACCACGCGCCGGGTCGCTCACGCCGTGACCCGGCTGGCGCGCTCGGCACGCAGCCGCAGGCCCAGGTCGAGCGCGGCGCCGGCCAGCTCGGCGGCGGCCCCGACCGAGGACATGAGCAGCGGGCGGTGCTCGACCTCCGGGCGCGAGCGCTTCCCCGCAGCCCGCGGCTGCATCGGGTCGACCTCGTCGACGAGCCAGCCATCGAGGAAGTCCTCGTAGAGCCCGGCCACCCCGGCGCTGGTCTGCTCGACGCCGATCGCACGGAGGCAGACGTCGGCGTGGCCCCGGACCGGCCGCCCGCCCACGAGTGGCGACACGCCGACGACGGGCGCGCGGGTGCCGCGAAGGGCGTCGCGCACGCCGGGCACGCCGAGGATGATCCCGATGGACACGACGGGGTTGCTCGGAGGGAGCAGGACGACGTCCGCCTCGCGGATCGCCTCGAGCACACCCGGCCCGGCGCCGGCCCCGTCGAGGCCGGCGACCACGAAACGGTCGACGGGCAGGGCAGCCTGGTGGCGGACCCACCACTCCTGGAAGTGGATCGCCCGTTGCTGGCCGTCCTGCTCGACCACGACATGGGTCTCGACCGGCGTGTCAGTCATCGGGAGCAGTGTGACTCCGCGGTCGGGCAGGCCCCACCGGTAGGACAGCCGCGCGACGACCTCGCTGAGCGGCATACCGCGGGCGAGGAGCTGCGAGCGGTAGACGTGCGTGGCAAAGTCCTTGTCTCCCAGGGTGAACCACTGCGGTGACGCGCCAAGCTCGGCGAGCTCCGTTGCGACAGAATGACTCTCGTCGGCTCGGCCCCAACCCTGGCGCTCGTGCACACCGCCGCCGAGGGTGTAGAGGATCGTGTCGATGTCGGGGCAGACGCGCAGGCCGAAGAGCGTGATGTCGTCGCCGGTGTTTCCGATCACGGTGATCCGGGCAGGCCCGTCGACTACTGCGTCGGGCGAACGGTGCTCGAGGTGGTGCAGCAGTCCACGGAGGAAGCGGGCCCCGCCCACTCCTCCGGCCAGGGCGGTGATGCGCATGCGCCGATCCTCTCAGCACCCTGCGCGCCAGAGGCGTCGGGGGGCCGCTGGGGGCGAATATCACCTTCGCACTTGACGGGAGGGGTATGACACGCATGTAATTTCATTGTTGTATTCATCGGGGCCGGTTCTCGTGGGTGGTGCAGGTCGGCTTCGGCCGGGGTCAGCTCGGGGCAGCGGGGCCGGGGATGCAGCAAGTGCTGACACACAGTGGAGAGTCAGGGTCGAGGAGGGGTCATGCACGAGCTGTTTGCAGTCATACCGGACACCGGTGCGCAGGAGGGTGAGCTCTCCTGGCAGGAGCGGTCGCTCTGCGCGCAGACCGATCCGGAGGCGTTCTTCCCGGAGAAGGGCGGGTCGACGCGAGAGGCCAAGAAGGTGTGCGTCGGGTGCGACGTCCGCCCCGAGTGCCTCGAGTACGCCCTCGCCCACGACGAACGCTTCGGCATCTGGGGCGGCCTGTCGGAGCGAGAACGCCGCAAGCTGAAGAAGCGCGCCGTCTGAGCGTGTCGATCCCCGGTCCGCGCTGGTCGGGGGCGATGGTAGATCAGTGCCCGACGAGCTCACCGAGGTCATGACCACCCCCGCGGGCGCGGGGGTGGCGGCGACGTCCGTCCTCCCCTCCGCCGGACGTCCCGCCGCCGCGACGGTCGACGCGGTCCTCGTCGTGCGCGACGACGCCTCATGGCTGCCACAGTGCCTCGATGCCCTTGCAGCCCAGCAGCTGCCGCCGTCGCGGGTCGTGCTCGTCGACGTCGCGACGAGCGACACCTCGGTGGCGATAGCGCGCGCCCACCGGGGCCTGCGACGGGCCGTCGAGTCCCTCGAGATCGTGCGCATCGACGAGCAGGTCCCCCTGGGCACAGCCGTCTCGCGCGGCATCGAAAGGCTGCTGCCGGCCGGAGACCCGGCCGACGCCTGGATATGGGTGCTGCACGAGGGTGCACCAGCCACACCGTCCACCTTGGCGCGGCTCCTCGCAGTCGGCGTCGCCTCGCGGTCGGTGGGCATCGCTGGGCCCAAGGCCGTCGCGTGGGACGACCGGCGTCGCCTCGTCGAGCTCGGCATCCAGGTGACCCACACGGGCCGCCGGCTCGCCGCGCCGGTGATCGGTGAGGCCGATCAGGGGCAGTACGACGGGCGCGAGGACGTGCTCGCCGTGGGCACCGACGGCATGCTCGTGCGCCGGTCGGTGTGGGACGAGATCGGCGGCTTCGACCGCAGCTTCCTCGAGTACGGTGCCGGGCTCGACCTGGGCTGGCGCGCCCAGCTCGCCGGGCACCGTGTCGTCGTCGTGCCCGGTGCGGTCCTGCGTGACGCCGGCACGCGGATGGTCGCGGAGGGCGACGGTCTCGCGCACGCCGTTCCCGCAGCCCGAGGCGCGTCGAACCCGGACGCCGAAGCCACCGTCCGGACGGACTCGCGCACCGAGCGGCTGGAGCGGCGCGCGATGCGCGAGGTGGCCCTCGCCCGGTGCTCGCCGCTGGCCCTGCCCTTGCTCGCCCTCTGGCTCGGGGTCTCGGCGGCGGTGCTCTCCCTCGTCCTGCTGCTCGTCAAGCGGCCCCGCCTCGCGTGGCGCGAGCTGGCCGACGCCACGGCCCTGCTGCACCCCATGACGGTCCTCGGGGCGCGATGGCGCGGGCGCCGCTCGCGTCGGCTCGCCCGCCGCGACCTGGCCACGCTCTTCGTCCCGGCGGGCACCTCCGCGCGCACCGCCGTCGACGGGATCCAGGACTCCGTGGCGCCCGAGCGACAACGCGAGCTGCGCGAGAGCACACCGACGACCGAGACCGGCCCCGGCGCAGACGAGTCGGAGTCCCTCGGCGCGCTACCGGCGTCGCTCGCGCGGCGCGTGCTGACCCACCCCGGCGTGCTCGCCGTCGCCTCGGTGCTCGTCGCCACCGCGATCGGCTGGCGTGACACGCTGCGCGCCGGTGCCCTGAGCCCGACGCACACCGGTCTCGCCGGGGGTGAGCTGCTGCCGGTCACCACCGACTCCTCGGGCCTCTGGCACGCGTTCCGTGACGCATGGCACGGCGCCGGCCTCGGCACCGGCGTGGACGCCGGCCCCCACCTCGCGGTCCTCTCCGGACTCACCTGGCTCGCGGAGCGCGTGCCCGCCGTCGACGATGGTCGGTCGAGTGCGGGTGTGACCGTCGCGTGGCTGCTCTTCCTCGCCCCCGCGCTGGCCACGTGGACCGCCTACCTCGCGGGACGCGTCGTCACCCCTTCGCGCCTTCCGCGCGCCGTCGCTGCCCTCGCCTGGGGCACGGGCGCCGTCATCACCACGGCGACCTCGGACGGCCGGCTCACCCTCGCTGTCGGCTACGTCCTGCTACCGCTCGTGCTCGCCGGGCTCGCCCTCGCTGCGAGGCGCGACGGCACGTGGACCGCCACCTTCGCGACAGCGCTGGCCGCCGCACTGCTCGGCGCCTTCGTCGCGCCGCTGCTGCTCGTCGTGCTCCTGGCGGCCCTGGTCCTACTCGTGGTCGGCCCCGGCATGGTGCGCGGACGCGCCGTCGTGCTCCTCGTCGTGCCCGTGGCCCTGCTCGGCCCGTGGGTCGCCCGGTTCGCCGACGACTGGCGCCTCCTGCTGTCGGGGCCCGGCCTGCTCGCCACGGCCGAGGGAGTCGGGTCGTGGCCCCTGGTGCTGACCCAGCCGGGCACCGTCGGGCCCGCCACCTGGCTGCTCGCTCCCGTCGTCGTCCTCGGCGCGGCAGGGTATGCCGCCCGCGCCCGCGGCCGCGCCGGTGGCCTCGCGCTCGCGATGGCAGCGGCGCTGGCCCTCGTGGGCCTCTCGGCCGCGTTCGGTTCGAGCCGGGTCGTCCTCGGCTCCGCCGAGACGGGGGTGGGAACCTCCGCTCCGGCGCACCTCTGGTCCGGCGTCGGGCTCACCCTGTGGCTCGCCGGCCTGCTCGTGGGCCTGCTCGCCGGCAGCGTCCCCGTGCTGGCGACCCTGAACGGGCCGCGCCGCCGATGGTCCTTCGCCGCGGCCGTGACCGTCATCGCAGTGGCCGTCGCCGCCGTGGTCTCGACAACGACCGTCTTCGCCGCCCGCGGCGCGGGTGACGCACTCAGCGTCGGCCGGGCCTCCGTGCCCGCCGTGGCGGTCGAGCAGGCCTCCGGGCCGCTCGCCAACCGGCTCTTGCTGCTGCGGCCCTCTCCCGAGGTCGTCGACTTCGTGCTCCGGGGTCAGGAGCCGGGTGAGCTGCTGCGCGACCTCGACCGCGCGCCGGATGCCGATGACGACGCCCTCGTGGCTGCGGTCGCCGACATCGTGGGTGGCCGTGGAGCCGACTCCCTCGACGCGAGCGCGCTCGCGCGCCTCGGCGTGGGCTTCGTGCAGGTGGCCCAGCGCTCCGACTCGACCCTGACCCGTCGGCTCGACTCCGCCGAAGGGCTCAGCCGGCTGGGCTCCGACGAGCAGGGCATCCTCTGGAAGGTGCAGCCGCTCCCGGCGGCTGCCGGCACGCCGTCGGCAACGGCGCCCTCGCGGGCCCGACTCGTCGATGCGGCCGGCCGTCAGCTCGACGTCGTCCCCTCGCAGGGCCCGCACGCCGCGATCGACACGACCCTGCCGGCCGGCGCCGACGGCCGGCGACTCGTCGTGGCCGAGCCCCCGGAGTGGGCCGAGCAGGCCGTCGTGACGCTCGACGGCCTGCGGCTCACACCCGTCGCGGGCGCCGACCAGCCGACGTATGCCATGCCCGCCGCGGGAGGTGAGCTGCGCGTCGACCTCGCCGCCGCCGACCCCTGGTGGCGCCTCAGCCAGGCGGCGCTGCTGGCCCTCGTCGTCTTCCTGGCCCTGCCGTTCGGCAACCGACGCTCGAGGAGACGCCGATGAGCCGGGTCGGGCGCACGCTGCGCGTCGGGGCGCTCGTCGTCGTGGCTGGCGGCATCGCCGTGGGCGCCGCGAGGTTCCCCGGCACCGTCGACCTGGCACAGTCGCTTGGCCGTGCGGGCCTTCCCGCTGTCTCGAGCGTGCTCGTCGACGAGGCGACACTCGTGTGCCCGGGGCAGCAGCGGCTCGGCGCACCGGGGCTGCGTGAGGTCGCCGGCGAGGTCCGCGTCGCCGCGTCGCCGGCTCCCGGCCGCATGTTGCGCGCGGCCGGAACCACGCCGCCACCCGGCGCGGGTGAGGTCGACCTCGAGAGCGGAGCGACCGGCAAGGTCGTCGGCACCGGGGCGACGGTCGACGGAGTGGTCTCGGCCACTGTCGCCGGCGCCGAGCCGGTGGTGGCGCGCGCGAGGGGCGCCCTCGCGCCGGGCCTGGTCGCAGCGCAGGTCTGGAGGCACGGCGGTGACGACGACCGTGGCCTCGCCGTCACTCCCTGCGGGCTCCCGGCAGCAGATGCCTGGCTGGTCGGGGGTGCTGGCGGGGCCTCGCGCACGGAGCGCATCGTCGTCAGCAACCCCGGCGCCAACGCCGTGACGGTCGCCTTCGACGTCTTCGGTTCCCGGGGACCGGTCACCTCGGCCGAGGGCCGCAGCCTCTCGATCCGCCCGAGATCGCGCGTCGCCGTGTCGCTCGACGCGCTGGCGCCGAACGAGCGCGCTCCCGCCGTCCACGTCATCGCGAGCGGCGGGGTCGTCTCGGCCGTGCTGTCCGACCAGTGGATCGACGGCGCCACGGCGCGCGGCATCGACGACTCGGTGCCGTCCGCGGCTCCGGGCACCGCTCAGGTCGTGGCCGGACTCGACGTGGCCGCGACCACCGTGCTTCGCCTGCTCAATCCCGACACGACGAGCGAGGCGCTCGTGCAGGTCGCGGTGCTCACGGCGCAGGGGCCGCAGCAACCGGCCGGGCTGCGGGCCGTGCGCGTTCCCGCCGGTGGAACGACCGACGTGCCGCTGACCTTGAGACCTGGCGCCTACGGACTGCGCCTGAGCTCGGACCGCCCGGTCACCGGCGCCGCCTGGACGGAGCGGCGTGCTGCGACAGCCGACCGGATGGGCGACTTCGCGTGGCTCCCGGCCACCCCCGCCATCCGCGGCACGGTGGGCACGACGTTGCCGGGGCTCGACGGCACGACCAAGCACCTGCTGCTCTCGGCGGGTTCGCGCGGAGGGGCTGTCAGCGTCGAGATCGCGACGGGCAGCGATCGGCGCACGGTGCGGGTCACCGTCTCGCCGGACACGACGGCCGTGGTCGACCTCGGCCGCGCCGACCGCGTCTGGGTCGCGGCCCTCGCGCCCGGCGACGTGCGCGCCGCCGTCTCGATCGTCGGTGCCGACTCTGGGGTGCCACAGGTCGGTGCCGTGCCGCTCACGGACGCCCCGGTCGCCTCGAGGTCGGTTCCGGTGCGCCAGGTCGGCAACTGAGCGCTACTCCCCGAAGCCGGGGTCGAGCTCCTCGGGGGAGATCCCGAGGAGGCCGGCGACCTGCTCCGTGACGATGTCGGCGACGAGCGCGGCGACATCACGGCGGTCGCTGACGCGGGTCTCGACCGGTCGTCGGTAGACGACGATGCGTGCCGGTCGCGTGCCGGTCGCGGGGAAGAGCCGACCCAGCGGCACCTCGCGGTGGTCCCAGGGGGCCGGACCCCGTGGGACGTCCTCGACCGCGAACTCGACTGCCGGGAAGGCGCGTCCACACGTCGCCTCGAGCCGCGCCGCGGCGTCGAGGACGAAGTCGTCGAAGGCGTCACGCCGGCTCGACATGACCGGCACCGGGGGCCAGGCGAGAGGGCCGCGGTGGCCCCGACCGTGGCGGTCGCGGCGGCGACCTCCTGAGGGCGGGCGCGGGGTGCTCGTGCTCATTTGCTCACTCTAGGACTCGGGGCCGGACCGTCGTCCGGTCGACCGGCGTGGTGCCCTCGAGTCGCCGTCGGGCACGACTAGAGTCCCCCGCGTGGGCCTGACACGTGGGTGTTCCAAGACAGGGTGCAAGCGCCCCGCGGTCGCGACCCTCACCTACGCCTACGCAGATCGAGCGGTCGTGCTCGGCCCACTGGCGACGTATGCCGAGCCACACACGTACGACCTGTGCCGTGAGCACGCCGAGCGCATGACGGGCCCGCTCGGCTGGGAGGTGGTGCGTGTGGGTGGGGAGTACTCCGAGCCCGCTCTCGCCCCCGACGACCTGCTGGCCCTGGCCGACGCCGTGCGCGAGGCGGGCCGACCCAGAGCGCAGCGGCCGCCGAGCGCTGGGCGCGCCGCCGCCGGTGCCTCGCGGGGCGACGACCGTGGTGACGCACGCGGCCAGGCCCGCGTCGAGGCGGACTCCGGTGCCGTCGAGGCCGGACGGCGCGGACACCTGCGCATCCTGAAGGACTCCTGAGGTCCGCAGCGTCCACGCCGTCCACGGCGGCGGCTAGGGTGACGCCCGTGCCCACCCTCGCAGACTTCGTCAAGGCATATGACGTCCGCGGGATCGTCCCGGACCAGCTGTCGCCTCGAGTGGCCCAGGCCCTCGGCGCCGCCTTCGCAGAGGTCGTCGCGATCCCCGACGGCAGCCGCGGCATCGTCATCGGGCATGACATGCGACCCAGCTCGCCGGAGCTGTCGACCGCGTTTGCCGCCGGAGTCACGTCGCGTGGGGTCGATGTCGTGCTCGTCGGGCTCTGCTCGACCGACGGCCTCTACTACGCGAGTGGCTCGCTCGACCTGCCGGGCGCCATGTTCACGGCGAGCCACAATCCCGCGCAGTACAACGGCATCAAGCTCTGCCGCTCCGGGGCACGCCCGGTGGGCCAGGACTCCGGACTCACCGAGGTGCGCGACCTGGCCCAGTGGATGCTCGACGGAGGCACCGGCCTCGCCGCGCCCGCCCACGCCCCCGGCGGCGTGGAGTCGCGCGACGTGCTCGCCGACTACGCCACCTTCCTTCGTGAACTCGTCGACGTGTCCGCGATCCGGCCGCTCAAGGTCGTTGTCGACGCCGCCAACGGCATGGGTGGACACACCGTGCCGGCCGTGCTCGGCACCGCTGCGGGTCTGCCCGGGCTGCCGCTCGAGGTGGTCCCGCTCTACTTCGAGCTCGACGGCACGTTCCCCAACCACGAGGCCAACCCGCTCGACCCGGCCAACCTCGTCGACCTGCAGGCCGCGGTACGCGAGCACGGCGCCGACCTCGGGCTCGCCTTCGACGGCGATGCCGACCGGTGCTTCGTCGTCGACGGTGACGGGGAGCCGGTGTCACCCAGCGCCATCACCGGGCTCGTCGCGACCCGCGAGATCCACCGGGCGCGGGCGGGCGGTGACGTTGACGTGAGCGTCGTGCACAACGTCATCTGCAGCGCCGCGGTGGCCGAGATCGTGCGCGAGGCCGGCGGCAACCCGGTGCGCACTCGTGTGGGCCACTCCTTCGTCAAGGCGGAGATGGCGCGGCACGGGGCGGTGTTCGGCGGGGAGCACTCGGCGCACTACTACTTCCGCGACTTCTGGTTCGCCGACACCGGCATGCTCGCGGCGCTGCACGTCCTGGCCGCCCTCGGCGAGCAGGATCGTCCGCTCTCGCTCGTCTGCGAGCACTTCGAGCGCTACGTCGCCTCCGGCGAGATCAACAGCACCGTGACCGACCGACGAGCCGTCGTCGAGCAGATCGAGGCGTGGGCACGCGTCCACGATGCCCGCACCGACGGGCTCGACGGGCTGACCGTCTCGAGCCGCGAGGGCGTGGTCCCGATGTGGTGGTTCAACGTGAGGGGGTCGAACACCGAGCCGCTGCTCCGCCTCAACGTCGAGGCCGCCGACCGTGAGACCATGGAGCGGCTCCGCGACGAGCTGCTCACCCTCATCCGAGGCGACGTCCCAGCCGTCCCCGACGTTGCCGCAGACCGCGACCGAGCCCGCGAGTCGGCCGAGTCCCGGCCACCAGCCCACCCAGACGCAGGAGAAGCACCGTGAGCCAGAACCCGACCACCATCGAGCCCTGGCTGCGCGAGATCCTGCGCTGCCCGCGGTGCAAGGGAGAGCTCATCGACGTGACGGGCGGCGAGGCTTCCGATGACGCGGCCGACGCGGCCGTGACCGAGCTGCAGTGCCGAGCCTGCTCGCTGGGCTACCCGATCGAGTCGGGCGTGCCGGTGCTGCTCGTCGACCTGGCCCGCCGGCTCGGCTGAGCCGCGGTCCCGGTGTTCGACGAAGCCCGGATCGACGACGAGGACGCCATCGCGTCACTCGACCACAGCCTGTCGCTCCGCGCGCTCGCTGGGGCGGGCGCCCAGGTGCGGGTCGCGCTGCTCGCTGCGCAGGAGGCGGGGCTCGAGCGGCTGCGTGAGGTCGGTCCTCGCGGCGTCGTCGTCGCCGCGGCAGGAGGGTCCGCAGCAGTCGCTGACATCTTCGTCGCGGCCGCCCGGTCGAGTGCGGCGCTACCGGTGCAGGCGTGCGCCTCGGGACCCCTGCCGGGCTGGGTCGGAGCGCTCGACGTCGTCATCGCCGTCTCGCAGTCCGGACGGGCCGCCGGTGCCCTGTCGATGGCGGCGGAGGCGGCCCGTCGAGGCGCCTTCCTCGTGACGATCGGGGCGGGCGGCTCCCCGCTGGCCGAGGTCAGTGCCCGGGCGCACGGCGTCCACGTGCCGATCGCCGTGAGCGACGCCACCTCGCGCACGTCGATGTGGGCGCAGGCCACGCCCGCCCTGCTCGCGGCCGACGCCATCGGCCTGGCCACCGTCGGCCGCCCCAGCCTGCTCGCCGTTGCCGATGTCCTCGACGAGTGCGCCGCCGCGTGCCGGCCCTCGTCCGAGTCGTTCGTCAACCCGGCCAAGGTGCTCGCGGCGGAGGTTGCAGAGTCGACCGCGATCGTCCTGGGCGACGGTCCTTACGGCGCGGTCGCCGCCTGCCGGGCCGCCTCCATGTTCGGACGCACCGGCCGCGTGCCGGTCGCCCACGGCGCGCTGCCCGATGGCGCGAGCCAGATCGTCGCCTGCTTCGACGGGCCGCTCGCGGGTGGGGAGGGCGCGGGAGGCTCGTCCGCCGACGACATCTTCGCCGACCCCTTTCTCGACGGTCCCCGCCGGGCGCCGCTGCGCCTCATCATGCTGCGCGACACTTCTGAGGATGCCGACCGACGGCTCACCGACACCGTGATCTCCGTCGCCGAGGACGCCGGCGTGCGGGTCTCGCTCGTCGAGGCGCCGGCCACCGACCCGGTGCTGCGGCTCGCCCACCACGTCGCCCTCACCGACTTCGCAGCGACCTACCTCGCACTCGGGCAGGGCTACGACCCGTCGACCTCGCCGCACGTCCGGCTCCTGCGAGGCGCGCGGTGAGCCTGACCCCCACGCCCGGGCACCGCGCCGCGCAGCCGAAACCGAGCCGTACGCTGCGACGGTGAGCGACACCCCCCACGCGACCGCACGTCCGGAGCACTTCGACCTCGCCATCATCGGCACCGGCTCAGGCAACTCGCTCGTCACGCCGGACTTCGCGGGCAAACGGGTCGCGGTCATCGAGCAGGGCATCTTCGGCGGCACGTGCCTCAACGTGGGGTGCATCCCGACCAAGATGTTCGTGTATGCCGCGGAGGTCGCCGCCAGTGCCCGCGACGCTGCGCGCTTCGGCGTCGACGCCACGGTGCACGGAGTCCGATGGGCAGACGTGCGCGACCGCATCTTCTCGCGCATCGACCCGATCTCCGAAGGGGGGAAGCGCTACCGCATCGAGGGTCCGGGCACCACCGCGTTCCTGGGGCACGCCCGCTTCACCGGTCACCGGCGCCTCGACATCGACCTCGGGGAGCAGGACCGGCGCACCATCACGGCCGACCAGGTCGTCGTGGCCGCGGGAGCCCATCCTGTGGTCCCCGACGTCGTCACCGAGTCGGGTGTCCCGTTCCACACCTCCGACACCGTCATGCGCATCGACGAGCTCCCTGAGCACCTCGTCATCATCGGCGGCGGCTACATCGGCGTCGAGATGGCCCACATCTTCGCGTCCCTCGGCAGCCGCGTGACCATCGTGGCTCGCGGACCCGTCCTCGTGCGCCACCTCGACGCCGACATCAGCAGCCGCTTCACCGCCCTGGCCCGCGACCAGTGGGACGTGCGCACCGGCACGAACGTGACCGCGCTCGAGCGCCTTGGGAACGGCGTCCGGCTGCACCTGGAGGACGGATCGGGCACGTCCGTGCTCGACGGCGACCTGCTGCTCGTGGCGACCGGCCGGACGCCCAACACGGCAGACCTCGGCGCCGAGGCAGGCGGCATACGGCTGCACGACGACGGGCGGGTGGCCGTCGACGACTTCGGCCGCACGAGCGCGCCAGGCGTATGGGCCCTCGGGGACGTCAGCTCGCCGCACCAGCTCAAGCACGTCGCGAACGCCGAGGCCCGTGTGGTCGCCCACAACCTCGTGCACCCCGACGACCTGCGCCGGCTCCCGCACGACCACGTGCCCGCCGGGATCTTCAGCCATCCGCAGATCGCGACGGTCGGGCTCACCGAGCAGGAGTGCGTCGAGCGGGGGATCGCCCACGTGACGCACGTGCAGGCCTACGGCGACACGGCATACGGCTGGGCCATGGAGGACACCACCAGCGTGTGCAAGCTCGTGGCCGAGCCCGGCACCGGACGACTGCTGGGCGCACACCTCATGGGGCCGGACGCGACATCGCTCATCCAGCCGCTGCTGCAGGCCATGAGCTTCGGGCAGACGGCGCACGAGCTCGCTCGTGGGCAGTACTGGATCCACCCCGCGCTCGCCGAGGTCGTCGAGAACGCCTTGCTCGGCCTGCCTGTCTGAGAGTTCACTGGGTGCGGCCCATAGGCTGTCGGCATGGCTGGTGGACTGGTGGCACTGCTCGACGACGTCGCTGCCCTGGTGAAGCTGGCGGCGGCCTCGGTCGATGACGTAGGCGCCGCCGCCGGAAGGGCCAGCCTCAAGGCCACCGGCGTCGTCGTCGACGACACCGCGGTGACGCCGCGCTACGTGCAGGGCCTGGCCCCTGAGCGCGAGCTGCCGATCATCAAGAAGATCGCCCTCGGCTCGCTGCGCAACAAGCTCCTCATCATCCTGCCGGTCATCATGCTGCTCAGCCAGTTCCTGCCCTGGCTGCTGACGCCGCTGCTCATGGTCGGCGGCACCTACCTCTGCTACGAGGGCGCAGAGAAGGTCTGGGAGATCGTCTCGGGCCACCACGAGGAGGCCGCCGAGCAGGGCGAGGTCGACGAGAAGAGCGTCGTCTCGGGCGCCGTGCGCACGGACTTCATCCTCTCGGGCGAGATCATGGTCATCGCCCTCAACGAGGTCGCGGACGAGCCGTTCGTCTCGCGTCTGCTGATCCTCGTCGTCGTCGCCCTGGTCATCACAGCGCTCGTCTACGGCGTCGTGGGCCTCATCGTCAAGATGGACGACGTGGGTCTCAAGCTGGCCGCACGCGAGTCCGGCGCGTCCCAGCGCATCGGGCGCGGCCTGGTCAAGGGCATGCCGACGCTGCTGTCGGTGCTCTCGACCGTGGGCATCGCGGCCATGCTGTGGGTCGGCGGCCACATCCTCCTCGTGGGCGTCGACGACCTCGGCTGGCACGGGCTCTACGACCTCGTCCACCACCTCGAGGAGGGTGTGGCGGGAGTCGCCGGCATCGGGGGCGTGCTGGGCTGGCTCGTCAACACCCTGGCCTCCGCGTTCATCGGTCTCGTCGTCGGCGCAGTCGTCGTGGCCGTGCTGCACGTCCTCCCGAAGCGCAGCAAGGCGGCCGAGGCCGCCGGCGAGGCACCGGCCGGACACTGAGCCGCGCTGGCCCATGTGGTGAGGCGCGCCCGTTAGAGGAGGGGCGCCGACCCCGCTAGACTGGGCCACTGCCGGCGTGGGTGATGACCCGCCACGAGGAGCCCAGAGGGGCGCGCCGGGTCTGCACACCCGACGATCAACGGAAGAGATTCTCCATGTCCTTTGACTACAAGGTTGCCGACCTGAGCCTCGCCGAGGCCGGCCGTCACCAGCTCCGACTCGCCGAGCACGAGATGCCCGGCCTCATGTCCATCCGCGAGGAGTACGCCGCCTCGCAGCCGCTCAAGGGCGCCCGCATCGCCGGCTCGCTGCACATGACCGTGCAGACCGCCGTGCTCATCGAGACGCTCACGGCTCTCGGCGCCGAGGTGCGGTGGGCCTCGTGCAACATCTACTCGACGCAGGACGAGGCTGCCGCCGCGGTCGTCGTCGGACCGCACGGTTCGGTCGACGACCTGCAGGGTGTGCCGGTCTTCGCCTGGAAGGGCGAGACCCTTCCCGAGTACTGGTGGTGCACCGACCAGATCCTCACCTGGCCGGGTGACGCTGGCCCCAACATGATCCTCGACGACGGTGGCGACGCCACGATGCTCGTGCACAAGGGCCTCGAGTGGGAGGCCGCCGGCCAGGTCCCCGCCACGACCGATGATGACTCCGAGGAGTTCGGCGTCTTCAAGGAGCTCGTCCGCCAGACGCTGGCCGCCGACCCCCAGAAGTGGACGACCGTCGCCGCCGGCATCAGGGGCGTCACCGAGGAGACCACGACCGGTGTGCACCGGCTCTACCAGCTGGCCGAGGCCGGCGAGCTGCTCTTCCCGGCCATCAACGTCAACGACGCCGTGACGAAGAGCAAGTTCGACAACACCTACGGCTGCCGTCACTCGCTCATCGACGGCCTCAACCGCGCCACCGACGTGCTCATCGGCGGCAAGGTCGCCGTGGTCGCGGGCTACGGCGACGTGGGCAAGGGCTGCGCCGAGTCCCTCCGCGGCCAGGGCGCCCGCGTCATCGTCACGGAGATCGACCCCATCTGCGCGCTCCAGGCCGCGATGGAGGGCTTCCAGGTCGCCCGCCTCGAGGACGTGGTCGCCTCCGCCGACATCTTCATCACGACGACCGGCTGCTACGACGTCATCACGGCGGACCACATGGCGCAGATGAAGAACAAGGCCATCGTCGCCAACATCGGCCACTTCGACAACGAGATCGACATGGCCGGCCTCGCTCGCATCCCGGGCATCCAGAAGACCGAGATCAAGCCGCAGGTGCACGAGTGGACCTTCGCCTCGGGCACCTCGATCATCGTCCTGTCCGAGGGTCGCTTGATGAACCTCGGCAACGCCACCGGTCACCCGAGCTTCGTCATGAGCAACAGCTTCAGCAACCAGACGATCGCGCAGATCGAGCTCTTCACCAAGCCGGGTGAGTACGCCAAGCAGGTCTACACACTGCCGAAGCACCTCGACGAGAAGGTTGCCCGTCTGCACCTCGACGCCCTCGGCGTGAGGCTCACCGAGCTCACCAAGGGCCAGGCCGAGTACCTCGGGGTCGACGTGGCCGGCCCGTACAAGCCGGACCACTACCGCTACTGAGCAGGCGTGAGGGTCGAGCGAGCGCCAGCGAGGAAGTGCCCAGCGCCGATCGGGCTTTGTAGCGCCAGGACACACAGCTGGGCCGCCCGACCAGCAGCACGACGACGTATGCCGTCCGCCTTCCGAGGCCGGACGGCATACGTGCGTCACGGCGCCTTGAGGATCGCCCAGAACGGGTCCGGTTGGGCAGAATGTCGCCGCCGGGCGACTGTCGGGGACCGGTCCGTACGGCAGTGCATGGGAGGATGGCACCCCGCACCGATCCACCAGGCAGGGGACCTGATGAAGAAGCTAGCGACCGCCACGCTCGCCCTCGTGCTCGCGGCATCGCTCTCGGCTTGCTCGAAGACGAGCGGCTCCGGGGACACCCCCTCGAGCACTCCCGCCGCCCCGAGCACGCCCGCCACCTCGAGCGCGACGACCCCGGGCGACACGATGTCGTCCGCGACGGTGGCCGACGACGGGAGCACGGGCACGGCGACCGCCACCCCCACGACGTCCGCGACCCCCTCGGCGTCCGCCACACCGGTCATTGTCGACCAGTCGACGCCAGAGGCGGCCATGACCTCGTGGCTCGGGGCGATGGTGGCGGGGGAGGGCAAGACGGTCTGCACCCTGATGGCCACCAAGGGCAAGACCATCGCGAGCATCCCGGGCGCGGCCCAGGCGTGCGGCACGACGATCACGCCCATGCTCGACCAGATCAAGGAGCTCGGCTCCGCCTTCCAGGGGCTGCAGATCTCCGGCGCCACGGTCCAGGGCGACAACGCCACGTTCCAGAGCGTGACGACGACACCGGCCCTCGCCGCCGACGTCGTGTCGAGCTTCAAGGCGGTCAGGATCGACGGCAAGTGGTACGTGTCACAGGGCTGAGGACGCCGATGCACCCGATGCGGCGAACCGCGCGATCACGGCGTTACGGCAGACCTGTGTGAAGATGTGGGCAGGAACGGGACGCGCACGTGGCGCGGACCCGGGAAGGAGCGTGCCGTGAAGGGTCGGGTTCTGGTCGTCGACGACGACCTCGCCCTCGCCGAGATGCTGGGGATCGTGCTGCGCAACGAGGGCCTCGAGGTCACGCACGTGGCCGACGGCTCCGAGGCGGTCGCCGCGTTCCGTGAGTCGCGCCCCGACCTCGTGCTGCTCGACGTCATGCTGCCAGGGCTCGACGGCATGGAGGTGTGCCGGCGGATCCGCGCCGAGAGCGGCGTGCCGATCGTCATGCTGACGGCCCGCACCGACACGGTCGACGTCGTCGTCGGTCTCGAGTCCGGCGCCGACGACTACGTGGTCAAGCCGTTCAAGCCGCAGGAGCTCATCG
This sequence comes from uncultured Actinomycetota bacterium, assembly GCA_963816385.1. Taxonomy (GTDB): domain Bacteria; phylum Actinomycetota; class Actinomycetes; order Actinomycetales; family Dermatophilaceae; genus CAWFKL01. Next base: position 463,623 of record CAWFKL010000004.1, on the reverse strand, counting down.
CCCGCGTGCGGGCCCGGCTTCGTCGCGGCGACGAGCCTGCTCCCGAGAAGCTCACCATCGGAGACCTCGAGATCGACGTCGCGGGGCACTCGGTCAAGCGCCGCGGCAGCGCGCTGTCGCTGACGCCGCTCGAGTTCGACCTGCTCGTGGCGCTGGCGCGCAAGCCGTGGCAGGTCTTCACGCGCGAGGTGCTCCTCGAGCAGGTCTGGGGCTACCGCCACGCCGGCGACACGCGCCTCGTCAACGTGCACGTGCAGCGCCTCCGCTCGAAGATCGAGCACGACCCCGAGCACCCGGAGATCGTCGTCACGGTGCGCGGCGTGGGCTACAAGGCGGGCACGTCCTGACATGAGCCGCCCGACCGGCGCCGAAGGACTCGGGGCCCTGGTCTCCCGGGTCCGCTCGGCGCTGCGCCGGGTGTGGCGCCGCACCGTGCACCTGTGGCGGTCCTCGCTGGGCTTCCGCGTCGTCGTCGTCACGATGATGCTCGGGCTGCTCGTCCTCACGGCCGTGGGCACCTACCTCTACGGCTCGATCGGGCAGGGGCTCGTCGACAGCCGAGAGCGCATCGCCTCGGAGGACAGCATCCGCGACGCGACGGACGCCCAGGCGCAGTTCGACCGCACGGACCAGACCGACACCCAGGCCAAGCTGACGCAGTTCGCCACCTCGCTCATCAAGTCGTACAGCCGTGGCTCGGCCAACGAGCCGCGCTACGTCGTGCTGACTCGCTTCGAGGACAACACCTCTCCGGTCATCGTCGGTCCGCTGGAGAGCGGCAGCGTCGGTGTGCGCTTCATCCCCGAGGAGCTGCGCGCACAGGTCGAGGCCGAGCGGGACCGTCAGCACCTGCAGGTGGCGACCATCGAAGAGGGCAGCGACTCCATCTCGGCGGTCATCGTGGGGCAGCGCATCGACGCCGGCGTCGCAGGCGACTACGGGCTCTACTTCATCTACCCGATGCACCGCGAGCGCGAGACGATCAGCTTCATCGGCCAGACCTTCCTCATCGGCGGCGCGGCGCTCGTCCTGCTGCTCGGGGCCATCGCGTTCGTCGTGACGCGGCTCGTGGCGGACCCGGTGCGGCGTGCGGCCATCGTCGCGGAGCGCTTCGCCGACGGCAACCTCGACGAGCGCATGCAGGCCAAGGGTGAAGACGACCTCGCCCGCCTCGGCACGTCCTTCAACGGCATGGCCGCCTCGATCCAGCAACAGATCGCCCAGCTCGAGAACCTCTCTCGCGTGCAGCAGCGCTTCGTGTCGGACGTCTCGCACGAGCTACGCACGCCGCTGACGACGATCCGCATGGCCGGCGACCTCATCCACGACTCCCGGGGCCGCTTCGACCCGACCGTCGCCCGATCGGCGGAGCTGCTGCACCACGAGCTCGACCGCTTCGAGTCCCTGCTCACCGACCTGCTCGAGATCTCGCGATTCGACGCCGGCGCGGCCAGCCTCGAGATCGAGGCGAGCGACCTGCGGGCCTCGGTGGACCGGGCCGTGGACGCACACCGGACCCTCGCGGCCCGCAAGGGCACGCGACTGGTCGTCAACGAGCCCGACGAGCCGGTCATCGCCGAGATGGACTCCCGGCGCATCGAGCGCATCCTGCGCAACCTCGTCTCCAACGCCATCGAGCACGGGGACGGACTGCCGATCGAGGTCACCATCGGCAGCAACGAGTCCGCGGTCGCCGTCACCGTGCGCGACCACGGCGTCGGTCTGGGGCCGGGCGAGGCGGCGCTCGTCTTCACCCGCTTCTGGCGGGCCGACCCGGCCCGCGCCCGCACGACCGGAGGCACCGGCCTCGGTCTGGCCATCGCGCTCGAGGACGCTCGCCTTCACGCCGGACGGTTGGAGGCGTGGGGCGCTCTGGGCGAGGGCTCCTGTTTCCGACTGACCCTGCCCCGCCAGGCCGACGCGACGATCACGAGCTCGCCACTGCCGCTCAGCCCCCTCGCCGCCGAGGCCGCCCGCGCGGAGGCTGACGCCGCAGCTCGCGAGGCCGAGGGATTTGCCGACGACGACACCATGCGTCTGCGGCGCATCGTGCCGGAGCGAACGTCATGAGGGCGCGTCTGGTCGCATCAGCGGCTGTCGCGCTGAGCCTCGTGCTCTCGGGCTGCGGGGGGCTGCCCGAGACAGGCCCGGTCATCGAGGGCAAGTCGCTCACGGAGCCGATCAACGAGTCCCCGGTCCGAGTCGCTGCGACGGGCCCGCGTGACGGCTCGAGCCAGGAGAGGATCGTCCGCGACTTCCTGCGGGCCGGCGAGGACAGCGACGAGAGCCGCCAGGCCGGCAAGCTCTACCTCGCCCCGCAGTCCGTCGATCTCTGGCGCTGGTCGAACCAGGACGTCATCGTCTACGACGGCAACGTCACCGTCCGCAGGATCGACGACGATTCGGTGGAGGTCTCGACCATCGCGATCGCCCGGGTCAGTCCCCAGGGTCGCTACACCGAGCAGCCCGCGGGGACCAAGGTGTCGGTCAGGTTCGGCATGCGCAAGGTCGGCGGAGAGTGGCGCATCGACCTGCCGCGCGAGGGCTTCGGTCTCTGGCTCGACTCCGACCAGTTCGACCGCAGCTACACCGCACGCGCGCTCTACTACGTCACCCCCAACGGGCGCGACCTCGTGCCGGACTACCGCTGGTTCCCCAGCGGCTCGTGGCTCGGCACCACGCTCGCCCGGGCCCAGCTGGAGCGGGTGCCCGACTACCTCGCACGCTCGGTCACGACGGGTGTCCCGGCCAACACGAAGCTCGCCGTCAACGCCGTGCCCATCGTCGGCGGCCGGGCAGAGGTGAGCCTGACGAGTCAGGCACTCTCCGCTGATCCCGACGACCGCACCGCGATGTGGGCCCAGCTCACAGCCGCACTCTCGTCGGTGTCGTCGGTGTCGTCGGTGTCGCTGGCCGTCGGCGACACCCCGCTGGAGCTGCCGACCGGGGACACCGCGGTCGCCTCCTCCGCCGAGCTCGGCTACGACACTGTGACGAGCCGGCCGTTCGACACGGCCATCGTGCGCAGGGGCGACGTGCTGACCCGGACCGTCCCTCGATACCAGCCCGACACGTCGGTCGACAAGCGCCGCTCGGACGCGAAGGCCCAGGACGGCGACGTGGCACGCATCCCGGACACGTGGACGCAGCTGGTCAGCTCGGCCGACGGCAAGCAGGTGGCCGCAATCAGCTTGGACCGACAGCAGCTGTCCCTGTGGCGGGCCGACACGCCGCAGGTCGTCCTGCCCAGCTTCGCCACCTCGCTCGGTGCCCCCACCTACGACGCGGACGGCTATCTCTGGGTCAGCGGCGCGAACGCCGTGGGCAACGACCAGATCTACGTGCTCGACGCGCGCACGTCGGGCAAGCCAGACACGCCCACCCCCGTCAAGGCGCCGTGGCTGCAGGGCCGTCGGGTCGTGTCACTCTCGGTGGCCGCTGACGGCGCACGGCTGCTCGTCGTCACGACCAACGAGCAGGGCGCTGACGCGCAGCTCGGCATCACCGGCATCGACCGGGCTCCCAGCGGGCTGCCCCTCTCGCTGGCGACCCCGATGCGCCAGGCGCAGCCACTGACCGGCCTCACCGACGTCGTCTGGCTGGACTCGGCGAGGTCGACGTATGCCGTGCTCGGTCGGCTCGGCACGACGGAGGAGGTGCGGCCGTGGGTCGGCACGGTGGGCCTGGGTCTCGACGGAATGCGCAGCCACGGTCGGGCGGCTGCGGAGTCGAACCGGCCGACGCCGGTCCCGGGTGCCATCGCCATCACGACGGTCGGCGGGCCGCGAGGCATCATCGTGACCTCGGCTGACGGCTGGATCTGGACCCGAGCCGGCTCCGCGTGGCGCCAGCTCGAGCGCGGCACCGACGTCCTCGTCCCTGGCCGCTGACGCACGGGCGCCTCAGGCCCCTGCAGTGGTGGGCGTGATCCACACCTCCAGTGGCCTCGGACGGACGCCGGGTGGACGTCCACAGGCGCCTGGTCCGACTGGGTAGCGCCGGATCCCAGTGATCGACTGGGGCCATGGTCAGGACCATCGCCGCTCGTCTGGCAGATCTGGTGCTCGCCACCGAATGCGGGGCCTGCCACCGCCCTGGCGTCCGCTGGTGCCCTCGCTGCGAGCGCGCCCTGCAGCGCCTGGAGCTCGGGCCGGATCCCGTCCGCGTGCGGCCCCGCCCGATGCCGCGTCACCTGCCTCCGACGTATGCCGTGCTGGCCTACGCCGATCCTGTCCGTGCAGCGGTGACGGCATGGAAGGACGCCGACCGTCGTGACCTCGTCAGTGTTCTCGGGCCGCTCCTGGCGCTCGGCGGGCGCCGTCGGCGCGGCGGCGGTGCCGCGGCGGGGCTGGCGCGGCCGGCGGCGCGGCCGCGCCGGTCCTCCTCGTGCCGGCCCCCTCGTCAGCCGCATCGCGCCGTAGCCGCGGAGACTCCCCGCTTCACGACCTGGCCCTGTGGGTCGCCTCGCAGCCCGGTCGCGCAGGGTGGCGCGTCGTGCCGGCGCTGCACCACGGTCGTCGGGTCGCCGACCAGGCAGGGCTGTCGATCGTCGACCGCAGACGCAACCTCGCCGGAGCGGTGTCCGTCAAGCCCCGGTGGCGCAACGTGATCCGCGACCGGGATCTCGTGGTGGTCGACGACGTCGTGACCACGGGCGCGACGATCTCAGAGGCCGCCAGGGCGCTGCACCGAGCCGGCGCTCTCGGCGTCGTCGGGGCCGCCATCGCGGCCGCGCAACGTGACGAGGAGGTCCGAGACGTGCGCGCGGTGTGACCATTCAGTCGGCCTGTCACAACCGCTTCACATGGTCCTCCCGGGCGAAGTAGTGTCGAGTCGAGGCCCCGTCCAGCGGCAGCCCGGCAACTCGGTCGACGGGTCGCCCGGCCGCAGGACCCACGGAGCGGAGAGAGGTGGTGCCCATCGAACGGCGGGCCCGACCTCGCTGAGGCCGGCCCGGTCAACACGTCGCCACATGCGCGCGGAAAGACGCGCGCGACAAGGAGGAACCGTGGAGATCGTCGTCACTGGACGCCACGTCCAGGTCCCCGACCGATTTCGTGAGCTGATGGAGGAGCGACTGGCCAAGGTCCAGGCGTTGGCTCCGAAGATCCATCGCATCGATGTCGTCGTCACCCACGAGCGGGTCGCTCGCGGGTCGGAGAAGGTGGAGATCACCTGCCACGCCAAGGGACCCGTGATCCGGGCAGAGGCGTGCCTCGACGACAAGTACGCCGCGCTCGACGCGGCGGTCGACAAGCTCATGGACCGGCTGAGGCGGCTGCACGACAAGCGCCGCGTCAGTCGCGGGCGCCGGCAGCCCGAGTCGGTGGCCCAGGCGACGGCTCGCATCGACGCCTCCAGCAACGGCTCGGCCCCGACGACGACCATGACCCCGGACTCCGGGCCCGAGGACCTCGACCGCTTCGGCGCGCTCGGCAACTCACCGATCGAGGTGCGCGAGAAGGTCCACACAGCGGCGCCCATGACGCTCGAGGACGCCGTGAACCAGATGGAGCTCGTCGGTCACGACTTCTTCCTCTTCCACGACGCCGACACCAACCGCCCGAGCGTGGTCTATCGCCGCCGGGGGTGGAGCTACGGCGTGCTGCAGCTCGAGACCGGACCGACCTCCGTCACGGACTCGCGTCAGGACTCGTCCCCTGTCGAGGCAGTCGGGAGCATCGCTGCCACGGGCTGACCTCTGCGGCGCACGCGACGAGCGCGGCGGGGCGCCACCGGACTGCCCGGGGCGCCCCGCCGTCGGTGCGGCAGCGCCGCGCCGTCGGCGGAGCCTGACAGTATGACGTCGTGAACGACACTGCCGAGGTCATCCGGGTCCTCATCGTCGATGACCACTCCCTCTACCGGCGGGGGCTGCAGACGGTGCTCGACACCGAGGACGGCATCGAGGTGGTCGGAGAGGCCGCTGACGGGATCGAGGCCGTCGACCAGGCCGAGGAGACCCTGCCTGACGTCATCGTCATGGACGTCAGCATGCCGAAGCGAGGCGGCATCGACGCCTGCCGAGTCATCAAGCAGCGGGTCCCCTCCGCCCGCATCCTGATGCTGACCAGCTCGGAGGACGAGGCCAACCTCTTCGAGGCGGTGCGAGCCGGTGCCAACGGCTACCTCCTCAAGGACGTGCCCCCCGAGGAGGTGGCGGCCGGCATCCGGGGGCTCTTCCAGGGCCAGTCCCTGCTGTCGCCGCTCATGGCGACCAAGCTGCTGAGCGAGTTCGCCCAGATCAGCCAGCGAGACACGCTGCCGGCGCCGACGCCCGGGCTGGAGCTGCCCCGGCTCACCGAGCGCGAGCTGGGCATCCTGAGGCTCGTGGCGCGTGGCCGGCTCAACCGCGAGATCGCCGCCGAGCTCTACATCTCCGAGAACACCGTCCGCAACCACATCCGCAACATCCTCGACAAGCTGCAGATGCACTCCCGGATGGAGGCGGCGATGTATGCCGTGCGCCAGCGGCTCATCGACCCCGGCGAATGACCGGGCCGCGAGCGAGTGACCGCGATGGCCACGGATGACCGAGCGCCAGGGGTGACCGAGCGATGACCGCTTCGAGGACCCTGACGCGGGCCCAGGCCCGTCGCGTCGCCATCGCGGCTCAGGGCTTCCTCGACCCCCGCCCGGCTCCGTTCGAGGCGACGATGCGCCACGTGCAGCGCGTGGTCGACCGAGTCGGTGTCATCCAGATCGACAGCGTCAACGTGCTCGCGCGAAGCCAGTACCTCCCGTTCTTCTCGCGGCTCGGCCCCTACGACACGGCCCTGCTCGACCGTGCCCGCGACCGTGCCCCGCGACGGCTTGTCGAGTACTGGGCGCACGAGGCGAGCCTCATTCCGCCATCGACCTGGCCGCTGCTCGACTTCCGTATGCGGGCAGCGGCCGAGAAGGCGTGGGGTGGCATGCGACGCATCCTCGAGGAGCGCCCCGACTTCGTCGACCTCGTGCAGGCCGAGGTGGAGTCACGGGGGCCGATGACCACCCGCGAGGTCGAAGTGGCGCTCGCCCACGATGAGCCCCGCCGCACCGACCACTGGGGCTGGAACTGGTCCGACGTGAAGCGGGCTCTCGAGTTCCTCTTCTGGGCCGGTCGCATCAGCTCCGTGGGTCGCACGTCGCAGTTCGAGCGTCGGTATGCCGCCCTCGCCGCGACGGCGCCCCCGCCGCTGCGCGAGTCGTGGAGCCACCGCGCCGGTGAGGAGGCCGATCCCCAGCGCTTCGTCGAGCTCGTCCGCATCGCCGCCAGAGCGTACGGAGTCGGCACCGAGCTGTGCTTCGCCGACTACTTCCGCATCAAGCGCGAGCACGCCCGTCCCGCCATCGCCAAGCTCGTCGCCGACGGCGAGCTGGTCCCGGTGACCGTGCCGGGCTGGCGCCTCGCGTGGCTGCACTCCGACGCCCGGATGCCGCGCCGGGTCCATGCGGAGGCGCTGCTCAGTCCGTTCGACTCGCTCGTGTGGCAGCGCGAGCGCATCAACGACCTCTGGGACTTCCACTACCGCATCGAGATCTACACGCCCGCCGAGAAGCGGGTCCACGGCTACTACGTCCTGCCGTTCCTCTTCGGCGACCAGCTCGTCGCCCGGTGCGACCTCAAGGCGGACCGGGGGCACGGCGTGCTGCGCTGCCACCGCGTCTCGTGGGAGCCTGGCGCCCCGGCAGCCGCCCGCGCGGCCCTGGAGCGCAACCTCGAGTCGATGGCGTCGTGGCTCGGCCTCGAGCAGCTCCTGCTGCCGCCCGGGTGGTCGGGCACGACATGAGCGAGAGAGGCACGTGGAGAGCGCCTCTGAGCCGAGCCGTGCCCTCCGCCCCGGCCGCACGGCATACGGCGGAACCGTCCTGCGGGCCGGTGCGTTGGTCCTTCCGTCGGGTGGACGGATAGCCTAGGCGGGTCCCGTGACCCATCACGGGCTATGGACCCAGCCCACCGAGCGGGTCCATACGTTCAGTCGGGAGTGAGATCAAAAGATGGCCGTCATCGAGAAGCTGCTTCGCGCAGGCGAAGGCCGGACCCTGAAGAGGCTCCAGGGCCTCGCCAAGCAGGTCAACGCCCTCGAGGCGGACTTCGAGAAGCTCACCGACGAGGAGTTGCGCGACGAGACGCCGAACTTCCGCAAGCGCCTCGAGGCGGGGGAGACCCTGGACCAGCTGCTTCCCGAGGCCTTCGCGGCCGTGCGGGAGGCGAGCAAGCGCACCCTCGGCAAACGGCACTTCGACGTCCAGCTCATGGGCGGGGCCGCGCTGCACATGGGCAACGTCGCGGAGATGAAGACCGGTGAGGGCAAGACCCTCGTCGCGACACTGCCGTCGTACCTCAACGCCCTGACCGGCAAGGGCGTGCACGTCATCACCGTCAATGACTTCCTCGCGGAGTACCAGTCCGAGCTCATGGGGCGCGTGCACCGCGCGCTCGGCATGGAGACCGGCTGCATCCTCGGCCAGATGACGCCGGAGCAGCGCCGAGCGGAGTACGCCAAGGACATCACGTACGGCACGAACAACGAGTTCGGCTTCGACTACCTGCGCGACAACATGGCCTGGGACCCGGCCGAGCTCGTCCAGCGGGGTCACCACTTCTGCATCGTCGACGAGGTCGACTCGATCCTCATCGACGAGGCTCGCACGCCGCTCATCATCTCGGGCCCCGCCGACCTCGCCACCAAGTGGTACGTCGAGTTCGCCCGCATCGTTGGCCGGCTGCACCGCGGAGAGGACGGACGCGGTGACTACGAGGTCGACGAGAAGAAGCGCACGGTCGGCGTGCTCGAGTCGGGCATCGCCAAGGTCGAGGACCTCCTCGGCATCGACAACCTCTACGACACGGTCAACACCCCCCTCATCGGCTACCTCAACAACGCCATCAAGGCCAAGGAGCTGTTCAAGAAGGACAAGGACTACGTCATCATGAACGGCGAGATCCTCATCGTCGACGAGCACACCGGACGCATGCTCCCGGGCCGCCGCTACAACGAGGGCATGCACCAGGCGATCGAGGCCAAGGAGGGCGTCGAGATCAAGAACGAGAACCAGACGCTCGCCACCATCACGCTGCAGAACTACTTCCGCATGTACGAGAAGCTCTCCGGCATGACCGGCACGGCACAGACCGAGGCCGCCGAGCTCAACTCGATCTACAAGCTGGGCGTCATCCCGATCCCGACGAACCGGCCGATGATCCGCAAGGACCAGGCAGACCTCGTCTACCGCACCGAGGTGGCCAAGTACGACGCCGTCGTCGGCGACATCGCCGACAAGAACTCCGTCGGGCAGCCCGTCCTTGTCGGCACCGTGTCGGTGGAGAAGAGCGAGTACCTCAGCCAGCAGCTCAAGAAGCGCGGCATCAAGCACGAGGTGCTCAACGCGAAGCAGCACGAGCGCGAGGCCGCGATCGTCGCCGAGGCGGGCCGCAAGGGGGCCGTCACCGTTGCGACCAACATGGCCGGGCGTGGCACGGACATCATGCTCGGCGGCAACTCGGAGTTCCGGGCCGTGGCCGAGCTCAAGCGGCTCGGGCTCGATCCGCACGAGACGCCGGAGGAGTACGAGGCGGCCTGGGACGAGGCGCTCGCCAAGGCGGAGGAGGCCGTGGCGGCGGAGCACGACGACGTGACCGCGCTCGGTGGCCTGTACGTGCTCGGCACCGAGCGCCACGAGTCCCGCCGCATCGACAACCAGCTGCGTGGTCGCTCCGGCCGACAGGGTGACCCGGGGGAGTCGCGCTTCTACCTCTCGCTCAACGACGACCTCATGCGCCTGTTCAACGCGGGCCTCGTCGACCGCTTCATGCAGACGGCCGGCATGGAGGACGACGTGCCGATCGAGAGCAAGATGGTGACCAACTCGATCCAGAAGGCCCAGGGCTCGGTCGAGGCGCAGAACTACGAGATCCGCAAGAACGTCCTCAAGTACGACGACGTCATGAACCGCCAGCGTCAGGTCATCTACGAAGAGCGCCGGGCCGTGCTCGAGGGCCAGGACCTGCACGAGCAGCTGCGGATGTTCGTCAACGATGTCGTCGGCTCCTATGTCGACGCGGCGACGGCCGAGGGCTTCGCCGCCGACTGGGATCTCGAGCGACTCTGGGAGGCACTGCGCCAGGTCTACCCCGTGGGCCTGACCATCGAGCAGGTCGAGGACCTCGCCGGCGGCCGTCAGTTCATCTCCGCGACCGTGCTGCGCGAGCAGCTCATGTCCGACGCGCATCACGCCTACGACCAGCGCGAGGAGGCCCTCGGCGCAGACACGATGCGAGAGGTCGAGCGTCGGGTCGTCCTGTCCGTGCTCGACCGCAAGTGGCGCGAGCACCTCTACGAGATGGACTACCTCCAGGAGGGCATCGGGCTGCGCGCCATGGCCCAGCGGGACCCGCTCATCGAGTACCAGCGCGAGGGCTACCAGCTCTTCGAGGCGATGATGGAGGCGATCAAGGAGGAGTCGGTGAGCCACCTCTTCTCCGTCGAGGTGCAGGTCGCCCAGCCTGCTGCTCCTGCCGTCGGGGCCGCCCCGATGTCCGTCCGTGACCTCGTCGGCGGCCTTGCAGCCGCGGCGCCGGACGACACGACCGGTGCCGCGAGCCGGCCCGCGCCTGATGGTGCGGCCGAGCAGCGCAGCAGACGCCGAGCCGAATGGCGCGGGGCGTGCGCTCGCGCGCTCGGGGGTTCAGGTCTCCGGCGTCGACCTCCAGGACGGTCAGCGCAGCAGCGCGCTGCGCTACACCGCGCCGGGCGAGGACGGCCAAGCCGTCGAGACCGGTCCCCAGCGCACCGTCGAGCGCACGGCCGACCGACGCGGCAAGAAGGTCAAGCGCAAGCGCCGCTGACGCCGCGTCGGTCGCCCGGACCCGCCCTCGCGCGGGGCATCCCGTGGCGTGCCCCGTCGAGTGGCCGCGTCGTCACAGCGGTCTCGCCTCCCGCCGTGTGACGACGGGGCCACTCGAGTGGGATGGGGGCCGTGCGCCGGCCGGCGTGGCCCGGTCGCAGTCGAGTGGCCACGTCGTCACAGCGGTCTCGCCTCCCGCCGTGTGACGACGGGGCCACTCGAGCGGGATCCGGGCGGGTGGGTCAGCCGATGGTGAGGGCCGTGACGACCCAGCGCCCGTCGAGGCCCTCCAGTCGCATGGCCAGCGCTCGCACCCGTCCATGGGACACGACGACCGCGCAGGCCTCGACGACCCCGTCTGCGGGCTCGCACAGGCGCACCCGGCGTACGACGGCCGATCGTTGCGCCCCGCTGACGCGCCGTCGACCGGCCACGAGCGACTGCCGCGCCAGCACGGAGTACACCGCTGGTGCAGTGTGACGGATGAGCTGCGGCGCCGGCCGCTGGCCCGAGACCACCTCCATGACGGTCTGGGCGAGGCGGGGGACGAGCGGCTCGGGGTCGGGCAGCAGAAGCCGACGCGTGGGTTGTGGACCGAAGTCCTCGTCGTCCAGGCGCGAGCCGAAGTCGAGGGCGAGCGCGTCCTGGCAGTAGGGGGCGTCTCCGTGCCACGCCTCGTCGGCGCTGATGATCTCTGGTGACGTTGCCGGGATCGGCCGGACCGGGAAGCCGGCGACGAGGCGCCCGACCACCGGACGGTCTACCGGCCCCTCGGTGGCCGCATGGGTCTCCTTCGCCTCCTGGGTGGGATCCGACAGCGCCGGATGGGGCGGGCAGTGGCCCGCCGGCGGCGCCGTTCGTCGCCGTCTGGGTCACCGGGCGTCTCCTTCGCGGGGGCGGGACGAGCTGGGTGCCGGGTTGGATGAGGTCGGGGTCGTCACCGATGATCGCGCGGTTCGTGGCGTACCACCTGGGCCAGGCGCGTGCGACCTCGGCGTCGGAGGCTGTCGCGCCGAGATGTTGGCGGGCGATCGACCAGAGGCTGTCCCCGCGTCGGACCGTGACCGTGTCGAGCGCGGCGACGGCCGGGCGCGGAGGCCTGAGCCAGCAGTCCCGAGGCGGCACCGTCGAGAACGGGAGACGGACGGGTGGGCCGGAAGCCGGGCGCCGGGAGCGCGGCTCGTCGGCGAGGCGTGCCCCGCGGAGGGCACCTGGACCGGCTCGGTGACCGGACGAGGCGGCCGAAGGCGGTGGTGGTGGTGCGAGCCGGTCGCGGGCGTGGCGGTGGAACGCGAAGCCCGGACCAGCCGCGGAGTCGTCGTGCGCGGGCGCACCGCGGAGGTCGGGACGAATCCGGGCGTCGGCTCTCCGGTCGGCTGTCCGGGGGGCTGTGGAGCGGCGACGGTGCGGACCGCGGTCGCCGTCGGCAGGACGACCGACACGCTGGTGGCGCCGAGGAGGACCGTGAACGCCTTGCGCACGAGCGCCGGTGTGAGTCGGTCGGCCAGGCGGCCGGACCACCGCCCGGCCGCTCCCGGCACGGCGCTGGCCAGCGTGAGCGCCCAGCCCAGGGCGAGCCACCCCGCCAACGCGGTGCCGACCCAGGCGAGCAGGACGAGCAACATCTCGTCCGACCGCTGCCCGGGCGCCAGCCAGCCCTCGGCAGGAGTGGCGGCGCGTGCGGTCGCCCAGAAGAGGGTCAAGGCTGCGACGGACAGACCCAGCGCCAGCGTGGCGCCTGCTGTCCTGACGGCCAGCGGATGGGTGTCGGTCTTCCATGACCTGCATTCAATGCCGTTTGCCGTTCGTTTGGTCAAGATAGAATGCGATAGATTGTGGACGATGCCAGCCCCGGCTGGCGAGTGGGCGATCCGGCGGCGAAGGTGGGCAGATGCGGTGGGACCGGCTCTTCGACGACCTCGAGGCGCAGCTCGCGTCGGACGCGGCCATCGACCGCGCGGCCGAGATCGCCGACCGCACGCGTCGGGAGCGGTCGCTCATCGACGTGCACGCCCGACTGCTCGCCAACGTGGGGGCAGAGCTGGCCTGGCGGGTCGGCGGGCAGTCGCTGCTGGCACGGGTTGTGGACGTGGGGCCCGACTGGGTGCTGACAGCGGCGACCCCGTCACGGCCCCTCCTGCTCCGCCTCGACGCCGTCCGTTCCGTCTCGGGTCTGCGGCGTGGCGCGCATACGCCGTCCATCGTCGCCCGGCGGGTCACTCTCGCCCTCGCGCTGGGGGCGGTGAGCCGCGACCGGGCGCCGGTCGAGGTGCGCGACGTCGAGGGCAGGGTCCTGGTCGGCACGATCGACGTCGTCGGCTCCGACCACCTAGAGGTCGCCGAGCACGCCGGCGACGAGCCGCGGCGCACCGCCAACGTCACCGCGGTGACCCTCGTGCCGTTCACGGCGCTCGCATGGGTGCGGCGGGTGCGACCGGCCAGCGGCGAGGCGTGACGAGCGGGCGCTCACTCCTCGACCGCGCCGCCGAACGGATGGGCCTCGACGAACGAGCGGGTCTCGGCATACATCCGCTGGATGTAGGCCTCGAGCTCGGTGGCCTCGACGCGCCACTGTCCACGGCCGCCGATCTTGATGGCGGGCAGCTCACCAGAGCGCACGAGGGCGTAGGCCTGGGCGGCGGAGATGTTGAGCACCTCGGACACCTCGGCGAGCTGCAGGAAGCGCTGGGCCACGCTGTCTCCTTCTCGGGTCATGCGACGGGCCGCTCCCCATCGTAGGTGGCCCGCGTATGCCGCGAGGCCCGGTATGCACAGGTGTGCGGCTCGGCGCGCGCATCGTCCGCGCACTGTTGCAGGATGTGGACTCGGCAGCACGCGCACCACCGCACCCGCAACCGGCAACCCGCATCACAATTCAACGTCGAGCACCCACGAGAAGCACGCACGACGAGCACGCACCAGAGCACGCACGACCGCAGGCCAGGGAATGACATGTCCGAGCTTGCACGACCTACCGCCAAACGCCTGCAGCGGCCGTCCTGGCGCGACAGCCGTCTCGTCGTGGGCGTGCTGCTCGTCCTCCTCGCGGCGACGCTGGGTGCCCGGGCCGTCGCGAGCGCCGACGACCGAGTGCCGGTGTGGGTCGCCGCCGAGGACCTCGTGACCGGCGACCCGCTCGACGCCACTTCCCTGGCGCGCGCTGACGTGCAGCTCGGTGACGGCGCGGTCCCCTACCTCTCCGCCGAGGCCCCCGCTCCGACAGGGCAGCATCGTCATGCGTGACGTGCGGGCCGGTGAGCTGGTGCCCGTCTCGGCCCTGGGCAGTCCTTCCGACGTCGAGGTGCAGCGGGTGACGGTGCGCGCTGACGCAGCCTCGACCGCCGGCCTCACGAGGGGCACCCGGGTCGATGTCTTCGTCACCCCCAAGGCCGCGAACGGCACCGATGCCACCACGCCGCGCACGACTCGGCTCATCGAGGCCGCAGGGGTGGCGGCCGTGTCCACGACGACGGGAGGGCTCGGCGCGAACGCCACGACGTCCGTGCAGCTCTACGTCCCCACCGACAGGGTGCAGGCGCTCGTGGAGGCCGTCGACGGCGACGCGAAGCTGACCCTCGTTCCGGCCGTCGGCTCGGCTGCGGGCGGCGGCGCGTGACCGAGGTCATCACGGCACTCGGCCCGCGCTGGGAGGCGTCCGTGGCCACGGCACTCGAGCGCGTGCCCGGCGTGACGATCGCCCGCCGGTGTGCAGACGTCGCCGAGCTGCTCTCCGTGGCCGAGGCCGGTGTCGGCCAGGTGGCCGTGGTGTCCTTCGACCTGCGTGCCCTGGAGCTCGACGTCGTGGCCCGCCTGCGCAGCAAGGGGATGCGCGTCATCGGCCTGCACCCTGCCGACGACGAGCCGGCGCAGCGTCGGCTGCGCCAGCTCGCCGTTCCGACCCTTCTGCCGCTCGACGCGACGACCATCCGACCTGACGCGCGGCCGTCGACACCACGGCTGCTCCGCGCGTCCCGGTCGCGAACATCGACGGACATCGACGAGCCTCGGGCATCCGAGGCATCGACGGCATCGACGGCATCGACGGGATGCTCTCGAACCTCGATCGCGACCTCGAGGCAAAGCGCCAAGGCGGCCCCACGACTCCCGATTCTCGCTTCCACCACGAGGGCGAGACGGGGCCGACTCCGGCTGGCGGCCGTCGGGCTCCGAACCCGGGCGCCTCGTCCGTCGGCGGCGAGGGTCCGCTTCCCTCGGAGCCGCCCACGCGGCCCCCGAGCGCGGACGTGGTGGTCGCAGTCTGGGGCCCGACGGGCGCACCGGGTCGGACGACGGTCGCGACGACACTGGCGGCCGAGGTCGCCTCCCGCGGCAGCGACGTGCTGCTCGTCGACGCCGACACCTACGGCGGCTGTGTCGCGCAGACCCTCGGGCTGCTCGACGAGGCTCCCGGCATCGCGGCGGCCTGCCGGGCCGCGGAGCAGGGCTCCCTCGACGTGCCTGCCCTCGCCGCCCTGGCACCTCAGGCGATGCCCGGACTGCGGGTGCTGACCGGCCTGCCCAAGGCCGAGCGGTGGACCGAGATCCGGTCGGCGGCGCTCGAGCGGGTGCTCGACCTCAGCCGCTCCCTCGTGCCGATCGTCCTCGTCGACTGCGGCTTCTGCCTCGAGGACGACGAGGAGCTGAGCTACGACACGGCCGCCCCACGCCGCAACGAGGCGACGTTGACGAGCCTCGCCGCGGCCGACACCGTCGTCGCGGTCGGCGGTGGCGACCCCGTGGCCCTGCAGCGCTTCGTCCGCGGGCTGCAGGAGCTGGGCACGGTGCCGTCACCGCCCCCGCTGCCGGTCGTCAACCGCGTGCGCAGCGCGTCCGTCGGCCCCCGTCCGGAGGCGCGCATCGCAGCCTCCCTCCAGCGCTTCGCCGGCCTCGAGGCCGTCCGCTTCGTGCCCGACGACCCTGCGGCCGTCGACGCGGCCCTGCTCGCGGGTCGGTCCGTCGTCGAGCAGTCTCCCGACTCACCGGTGCGCTCGGCGATCGCCGAGCTCGCCTCCGCTGTCGCACCGTGGACCGCGCCGCAGGCACGACCCGTCCGGTCACGACGGGTGCGCCGCGTCCTGGGTGCTTCGAGGCAGCCAGGGCCTGCAGGCGCTGGCCCGTCACTAGGGGGCGAAGAGGATCGTCAGGCCGGCGACGGTGTAGAAGATCATGACGACCATGAGCGGCACCTGGCCGATGACGGCTGCCCGGCGCGGCAGCACGGTGACGGCACGCTCGTGTGCCGCGAGCACGCCGAGCAGGTGGCCGACGACGATGCTGACCGCCTGGATCGTCGCGACGAGGGTGGGCTGGATGAGGTCGTCGGCCGGGCACGAGCCCTGCCGTGCCGAGCCAGTCGGCGCCGGTGCCCAGCGGGTCGGTCAGCAGCCGCCACGTCTCCTGACCCTGGTAGACCCACAGCGACCAGTAGTGCGCCACGACGTAGCCGCCCGCGATCGGGATGAGCGACGGGGCCATGTCGCTGACGAAGCCGACCGAGCTGCGCAGCGGCTGCCCGGCGAGCCGCACGGACACGGCAGACGCAAGCCACAGGGTGAGCGCCACGAGCCCGAAGAACGAGATCATCGTGGCCGTCTTGATCAGCGACGGGGACAGCCCCGCGCTCTGCACGAAGGTCGCCCAGCCGAGGTTGGCCGAGAAGCCGTCGTATGCCGTGCTGCCGAGCATGACCGACACCGTGGCCACGAGCCCCCGCTGGCCGCGGAGGGTGTTCACCCCGTGCAGCGGCGTGCGCAGCACCCAGCGACCGTCATCACGCCGCCCGAGCGGCGAGAGCAGGCCGAACAGTCGCGACCACGCCTCGAACGGGTCGGCGTGGTCGAACCACGTGCGGCCGAACACGGCGGCCCCGAGGAGCGAGAGGGCGAAGAAGCCGGCCACGAGCAGGCGGAGGAAGCCGAGCGACGTGTTCTGCTCGGCGACGAGCTCGACCCAGGTGAAGGCCGCGAGACCGACGGCCGCGGGCCACAGCCCCCAGCGGTAGGTCAGCACGGACAGGTCGGCCGGGACGCGGGCGAGCCGCAGCACGCCGCTGTGCAGCAGCCGCACCGGGTTGATCACGCGCCAGATGGGGCCGAGGAGCATCGAGCCGAACGCCAGCCCCACCCAGAACCAGACGTAGATGACGTTCGGCACGGGGTTGCGGGCCGAGTCGGGTCCCAGGAACAGCGCGAGCAGCGTCCACAGCGTCAGCGCGACGGCGAGGACCCGAGCGACGAGGCGCAGCCAACGCGAGTCGAGCCCGGTGGCCAGCCAGTCGGGCAGCAGGAGCCCGTCGCTGGCGTGCAGTCGCGGCTCCCGCCAGAGCGCGCCGATGGCGACGAAGGAGATGAGCAGAGCCGCACCGGCGCCGACGACGAGCGCGGCGAAGGGCAGCGGGAGGTCGCCGCGGCTGCCGACCCCGTGGCTCGGCAGGAGTGCCGGCGACACGACGGCGAGCGCCCCGACGGCGCTCACCGCACGGCGACGGTGAGCAGGGTGAGGGCCGGCTCGTGGGTCTCCACCTCGTAGACCCCCGGGTCGGTGCCCGTGAGCCGCACCGTCGTCGGGACGCCGGCCTTGAGCTCGGCCTCCTGGTCGAAGCCGTGCGCGTGCAGCTCGTCGTCGTGGTCGCTCGTGACGACGAGCTCCAGGGTGCTGCCGACGGGCAGGTCGACCTGGGCAGGTGCGGGGGTCACCGTCGAGCCGTTGACCGTCACCTCCAGTCGTCTGACCGCTCCGGTTCCGGTCGGCGCCGGCTGGCCGGTGCCGACGGAGTCCGGGCTCGACGAGCAGGCGGCCACCCCGCTGAGGGCGCCGACGAGCAGCCCGGAGGTGACGGCATACGTCAGGGGTCGAAACGCGCGCATGGCCCCGATCCTAGGTCGGGGCGGTCTGGCAGAGTGTCACCATGTCCGACCGGCTGACCTCGCTCGACGCGTCGTTCCTCTACCTCGAGGAGTCGACGACGGCGATGCACGTGGGGTCCGTGATGGTCTTCCAGCCGCCTCGCGACGGCTTCGACTACGACCAGCTCGTCGACATCATCGAGAGCCGCATCGGCGCCATTCCGCGCTTCCGCCAGAAGGTGCGCGACGTGCCGGGCCGCATCGCCAACCCGGTGTGGATCGACGACGAGGCCTTCGACATGAGCTACCACGTGCGGCGGGCGGGCCTGCCGCGGCCGGGCAGCGACCACCAGCTGCAGGACTTCGTGGCCCGCGTGCAGCCACGCAAGCTGGACCGCACCCGGCCGCTGTGGGAGGCCTACCTCGTCGAGGGCCTGCACGACGGCCGCTTCGCGATCGTCACCAAGACCCACCAGTCGCTCATCGACGGTGTCAACGCCCTCGACATCGCGCACGTCATCGTCGACGCGGTCGAGGGCGAGCAGACCCCTGACGAGGTCGCGCCGTGGGAGCCGAGCCGGCCGCCGAGCTCCGCAGAGCTCGTCACGAGCGCCGTCATCGACGCGGTGCGCCGCCCGACGCAGGTCGTCGACCTCGTGCGCGGCGGCCTCAACGACGTCCTCAACGTCGGTATGCGCGCGGCCGAGTCCGCGGGCACGCTGCTCTCCGCCGTGGCCCGCACCGCGGCGCGTCCTGCTCCCGACTCGCCGCTCAACGCCGAGGTCGGCACGGCGCGGCGCTGGGTCATGGTCGCGAGCGACCTCGACGACTACCGCACGGTGCGCCGCCGGCTGGCCCGGGGTGCCTACGCCGAGGACGTCACGATCAACGACGTCGTGCTCGCGACCATCGCGGGCGGGCTGCGCGCGTGGCTGCTCGGCCGGGGGGAGGCGGTCAGCTCGCCGACCGTCGTGCGGGCCATGGTGCCGGTCAGCATCTACGGCGACGACCCGGCGGGGATGTACGCGAACCAGGTGATGGCGTGCGTCGTCAACCTGCCTGTCGGTGAGCCTGGTGCCTCGATGCGGCTGCACCAGATCGCCTTCGCCATGCGCCAGCAGATGGAGGGCGGCCAGGCCGTTGGCGCCTCCTCGCTCGCCAACCTCGCCGGCTTCGCGCCCCCGACGCTGCACGCCCTCGGCGCCCGGCTGGGCTCGGCGATGTCGCGGCGTCTCTACAACGTCATGATCACCAACGTGCCGGGTCCGCAGAGCCCGCTCTACGCGGGGGACGCCAAGATGCTCTCGACCTACCCGGTGATGCCGCTCGCCAAGGGCCAGGCGCTCTCCATCGGCATCACCTCCTACGACGGCGGCGTGTACTACGGCCTCAACGCCGACCGCGACGCCATGCCGGACGTCGACGACCTGGGCTCCTCGATCCTCGAGTCGCTCGACGAGCTGACGAGTGGGAGGGAGTCCTGATGCCCGTGACGCGGGTCTACGTGCCCATCGGCCGGAGTGGCCTCGAGGAGCTCGCTGCGTCGGGCAGTCTCGCGGCCGGGCCGCAGGAGCCCCGCACGGCGTATGCCGTCACCTCCGCCCTGCGCGCCAGTGCACCGGGACTCGACGTCGAGGACCTCGAGTACGCCGCCTTCAGCGACGCCGTCGCGGCCGCCGGCCTGGTGCGCTCGTCACCAGGTCATCGCCGGGTCGTCGCCGCCGCGGACGCCGACGCGGCCTGGGTGGGTGCCGGCGTTGCGAGACCCTGCGTCCGGCATCGTGCTCGTGGCACCGCTCCCGCTCTCGCGCGTCGCGTCGTTCCACGTCGACGACGAGTCCACCTCCGGGACCTCCGACGACGAGGCCGACGAGCTGCTCTGGTACGACGTCACCGAGCTCGATGACGTGCGCTCCTTCCTGACATGACGTGCGACACATGACGTTCGACACATGAGGTTCGACAGATGACGTTCGAGCCCGGGCGCGTCGGCGGGGGACCCGTTGACGAGATCGTCGCCCACTACGACGAGCACGGTGAGGTCATCGGGCGCGTGGCCCGCTCGGTCATGCGCCGCGAGAACCTCTGGCACGCAGCGTCGTCCGTCGTGCTGCGTGACCCACTCGGTCGGGTCTACCTGCATCGCCGCACGACGACCAAGGACGTGTACCCCGGTCTGCTCGACTTCGCAGCCGGCGGCGTGGTGCTCGCGGGTGAGGACCCCCGTGTCGGCGCGCTCCGCGAGGTGGCGGAGGAGCTCGGGGTGCACGGCGTGCCGCTCGAGCCCCGC
The DNA here is from genome assembly GCA_963816385.1 of uncultured Actinomycetota bacterium. Lineage (GTDB taxonomy): Bacteria > Actinomycetota > Actinomycetes > Actinomycetales > Dermatophilaceae > CAWFKL01. The sequence goes on along the minus strand of CAWFKL010000004.1, from coordinate 443,658 downwards.
GGCGTCGTGACCTACCAGGACGAGCACACCCGCTACCACGCCCATCGCTTCACCGCCGACTGGGACGGTCCCATCCGATGGCAGCCTGAGGAGGTCTCCTGGGGCGACTGGGTCGGCGTCGACGAGCTCGTGCGACGTCTGGACGAGGATCCCGAGGGGGTCGTCCCCGACAGCGCCGCCGTGTGGGGCGACGTGCTCCGCGGCTGGCGGCCCGGTCGGCAGTCCTGAGCAGCGGGTCGGACTGCGAGGCCAGCCTCGTCGAGGCGCGCTGGCTCCACCGCTCCCTGCGCCGGCCGGGGGAGCAGCGCCTGCTCCTGCGCGAGGCCCCCCTCCTGTCCCTCGTCGCGACCGCCCGCCGCGGCGCCGCCGACGCCGCCTGGCGTCCCACGTGGTGGTCCGGGGGAGTCGCAGCGCCCGTCGGCCTTGTTACGTTGCCCGGATGGACTTCACCGCTGACGAGTACGCCCGCCGCGACGCCGACCGTCTCCGCGAGGTGCTCGCCGGGCCACCCGTCACGTGGGTGTTCCTCGGTGACAGCATCACTCAGGGCGTGCACCACACGTACGGTCGGCGCGGCTACGTCGAGCACTTCGCCGAGCGGGTCAGGGGCGAGCTCGACCGTCGGGCCGACGCCGTCATCAACTCCGGGGTGTCGGGCACGACCACCGAGGACCTGCTGCCCGAGTTCCACTGGCGCGCAGGCCGTTTCGCGCCGGACGTCGTCTTCGTCATGTTCGGCACGAACGACCTCACGGCGGGGGAGAACGGCATCCGGGGATTCCGGTTCCGCCTCGACCAGATCGTCCAGCGCTCGCGTGACGTGGGCGCGACCGTCGTGCTGCAGACCCCACCGCCCGTGCAGCCCGACGGGAGCCGCACGCCGGAGCTTGCCGCAGTCGTACGCCGCTGCCGTGCGCTCGGTCGGTGAGGAGCTCGGCGTCCTCGTCGTCGACCACGCGGCAGCCTGGCTCGAGGCTGCGGGGGAGGGCGCGGTCGCGCCGCCGGGCTGGCTCGACGACGCGATCCACCCCAGCGCCCGCGGACACCACGAGCTCGCGCTGACCGTCTTCGCGGCTCTCGGCATCGCCGACCCGTCGAGCGAGGTGTGCCGGCTCGTCGTCGACGACGCCTTGGGCGCCCGAGCCTGATCTGCGCGCACGCGGGCGGCGGCCCCGGCGACCAGCCGACCCGCCCGACCGGCCCGACCGGCCCGACCGGCCCGACGCGCCGACCGGCCCGACCGGCCGACAGGCCCGACCCGCTGTCCGGGTCAGGGGCGGATCAGGGTCCGATCAGGGCCGACCCCAGCAGCGCCACCGGCACGCGGACCGGATGATGGATGCATGACACAACCGATTCACCCCCCGCAGGGCCAGGGCCTGCCTGCCACGACCAGCGAGGAACGCACCTGGGCGATCCTCGGCCATCTCGCGGCCATCATCGCCGCAGTCATCTCCGCCGGCTGGCTCAGCTTCGTGGGCCCGCTCGTCATCTGGGCGCTCTACAAGGACAGGAGCGCCTTCGTGCGACAGGCCGCTGCCGGCTCGTTCAACTTCAACCTCGCCGTGTGGGCCGCCATCATCGTCGGCTGGATCATGTTCTTCACCGTGATCCTCATCCCGGTGGCCATCATCGTGTGGGTCGTCGCGGTCATCGCGGCGGTCACCTTCCACATCAAGGCCGCCCTCGCCGCCAACCGGGGCGAGCTCTACGACTACCCGTGGGGCATCACGGTCCTGCGTTGACGTCGGTGTCCCGGATCTGACCGAGGGACCACGGGCATGGAACGATGGGGTGGCCGCTCACGAAGCGGTCACCCCATCGCGCGTGCTCCGGCCGCGCGTCCCCGTGCTATCAGCAGGAGTAGGTCGATGGATGCAGTCACGCAGGTGCCCGCCCCGGTGAACGAGACGGTGCTCGACTACGCCCCCGGGTCGCCCGAGCGGGCGTCTCTCGAGGTGGCCCTGGCCGAGCTCGGCGCGACGACGGTCGAGCTGCCCCACGTCATCGACGGGCGGCGCGTCACCGGCACGGGCGAGGAGGTCGCCGTGCGCCAGCCGCACGCCCACCGCAAGGTCCTCGGGACGCTGCGCAACGCGTCGCTCGAGGAGGGCCAGGCCGCCGTGGACGCCGCCAAGGCCGCGGCGCCGATGTGGCGCGAGCTGTCCTTCGACGACCGGGCCGCCATCCTGCTCAAGGCCGCCGAGCTGCTCTCAGGGCCGTGGCGTGCGCGGCTCAACGCCGCGACGATGCTCGGCCAGAGCAAGACCGCCTACCAGGCCGAGATCGACAGCGCCTGCGAACTCATCGACTTCTGGCGCATCAACGTGCACTTCGCCCGGCAGATACTGCAGGAGCAGCCGCCCCTTCACACCAAGGGCATCTGGAACCGCTCCGACTACCGGTCTCTGGAGGGCTTCGTCTACGCGATCACGCCGTTCAACTTCACCGCGATAGCCGGCAACCTGCCCACGGCCCCTGCGCTCATGGGCAACACGGTCGTCTGGAAGCCGTCCCCCACCCAGCAGTTCGCCGCGTCGCTGACGATGCAGCTGCTCGAGGAGGCCGGCATGCCGCCCGGTGTCATCAACATGGTCACGGGCGACGGCATCAACGTCTCCAAGGCGGCGCTGGCCGATCCCGACCTCGCCGGCATCCACTTCACCGGCTCCACCCCGACCTTCCAGCACCTGTGGGCAGAGGTCGGCAGCAACCTCGGTCGCTACCGCACCTACCCGCGCCTCGTCGGCGAGACCGGCGGCAAGGACTTCATCCTCGCGCACCCGAGTGCCGAGCCCGCGGTGCTGCGCACCGCGATGATCCGCGGCGCCTTCGAGTTCCAGGGCCAGAAGTGCTCTGCCGCCTCTCGTGCCTACGTGCCGGCGTCGGTCTGGGAGCAGATCAAGGACGACCTCGTCGAGATCACGGAGGGGCTCTCCCAGGGTGACGTCACCGACCTGTCCAACTTCATGGGCGCGGTGATCGACGAGCGCGCCTTCGCCAAGCACAAGGACGCCATCGACCGCGCCCACGCGACGGCCGGCATCGAGGTCATCGCCGGGGGGCGCTACGACGACTCGGTCGGCTACTTCGTGCGGCCCACGGTGCTCGAGATCAAGGACGCCGGCGACGAGTCCTTCCGCACCGAGTACTTCGGCCCGATCCTGTCGGTGCACGTCTACCCGGACGGGGAGTACGACCAGGTCCTCGAGCAGATGGAGAGCTTCGCACCGTTCGCCCTGACGGGCTCGATCATCGCTGCCGGACCGGCGCGCCATCGCCGACGCCACGCATCGCCTCCGCTTCGCCGCCGGCAACTTCTACGTCAACGACAAGCCGACCGGAGCCGTGGTCGGCCAGCAGCCCTTCGGTGGTGGTCGGGCCTCGGGCACCAACGACAAGGCCGGCGCGGCCCAGAACCTGCTCCGCTGGACGAGCGTCCGCTCGATCAAGGAGACGTTCGTCCCACCCACCGACCACGCCTACCCGCACATGGGCTGACCCACCTCCCTCGAGTGGCCTCGTCGTCACAGGTGCCAGGCGCTGCGCGGCGTGACGGGTGTGGTTGCGTGGCCACTCGAGGGTTTGGTTCCTCGAGTGGCCTCGTCGTCACAGGTGCCAGGCGCCGCGCGGCGTGACCCGTGTGGTTGCGCGGCCACTCGAGGGGGTTGCACGACGCCGGTGACGGCGCTGTCGTGACCGGAGGCCGAGCGTCAGGCGCGCTCGGAGAGCCAGCGCCGCGCCGTGCGCTCCTCGCCGTGGATGGCGCCGATGACGGCAGGCGCCGCCGCCTTCTCGACGCGACCGCCGACCAGCGGGATGGACGCCTTGAGGTCTCCGTCGATGGCCATCGTCGTGCCGCCACCGCTCGGTGCCAGCCGAACCCGGGCGCGGAGGGCCACCGGCGCCCCGGCGACCTCCACGACGCAGGCTGCCGTCGCGGGCACCGTCGGCTCCCGGACCACCCCAGTCGTAGGTCTCCGTCACCGAGAGGGTGTCGCCGACGATCGAGCGTGCGAAGTCCGGGAGCCCCTCTGACGACAGGTCGCGCTTCGTCACGACCCTGGCACCGTCACCCGCGGGCCTCACCGCCGACTCGTGCTGCTGCGATCCCGCGTCGAGGCACTTGGCCTCCTGGAACGCCGGGTCGGTCAGCATCGTGTAGACCGTGACGGGGTCGGAGGCGTAGGCGATCCTCTCGGAGAGCTTCATGGCCCCACGCTAGGTCACCGCCCCGCATCAGGTCGCCGCGGCCCGGCCCTCGCGCGCGTCGCCCGAGACGGCAACCAGTCGCTCGTGCGAGTGCTGCAGCTCGCGGCCGAGCCGGCCGAGCTCGCGAGCGCGCACGGACGTCACCCGGTTGAGCAGCTCCTGGACCCGCTGACGCTCCTGCGCACGGGTCGCCGGGTCGACCCTGCTGGGACCGGACGACTCGACGACGAGCTGACCGTCGAGCACGAGGTCGGCCCGGGCGAGGTCGGGCCCGAGCTGCCGTGCGCGGGCCGCCGACTCGACCGCCGTGATCGTCCAGGCCTGGAGCAGGGCTCCCACGCGGTCGAGCTCGGTGGCCACGCGGACGAGCAGGGCTCGTTCGTGGGCCGTGCCGTCCTCGACCGACCGGCGACGCGCTGCGGCGCCGGCACGCTCCAGCTCGTTGGCGAGGTCGGCGAGCCGCGCGGCCTGGGTCACGAGTGCGCCGCCGAGGGCGGACACCGAAGCCGGGTCACCCGTCGGCAGGCTCACCGTGAGCCACCGTCAGGGGCGACCGGCGGCCGTGAGGACGTGACCCGATCCACGGCATACGCGGCTGGGGCGTCCTCGCGCGGCACGTCGAGGGTCGCGGCGCGCCCGAGGGCGAGCAGCCGCTCCTCGACCGCCTCGGAGAGCGCTCGCAGCGTGTCGGCAGCCTGCTCGACCCAGGCGTCGAGCAGCCGCGAAGTGGCGAGGTCACCGACGTCCGGGAGGTGGGCGAGCAGCTGGTCGGACATCGCCCGCGTGTCGCTGCGCGCCGCGGCGAGGGTGCGCAGCGACACGCCGTCGGCGGCGGATGACCGGCCGCTCGCATCGCTCATGGGCACCACTGTAGGGAGTGCGGCGACGCAGAGCCCGGGAGTTCTCCACGGGCAGTTTCGGGGCTCGGGCCCTGCGGCGATAGGCTCACATCGTGAGATGCGTGGCACGACGAGGTGCCGCTGCACGAGCCGCACGGTGAGGAACCGACACACGCATGAGCGCGTCACTCGAAGAGTCTCGGATCGACGTCCTGAGGACCGCAGCCTCGGCGGCAGCCCCGCCGCCGTCCGGCAGCCGACGGGCTCGCGGCCGGCGGGCCGACCGCACGCAGGAGCTCGAGCAGTTCCTCACCTCCTACTACCGACTCGTCGCCACCGAGGACCTTCTCGCCCGGCCGGCACGTGAGCTCGCGACGATGGCGCTGGCCCACCGCGCGTTCGCGCAGGAGCGCCCGGTCGGATCGCTCAACGTGCGTGCCTTCAACCCGACGTCCGACGACGAGGGCTGGTCGACGACTCACACCGTCGTGCAGATCGTCATCGACGACATGCCCTTCCTCGTCGACTCCGTCGTCTCGGCGCTCGGCGGCTTCGACCGCGGCGTGCACCTCATCGTGCACCCGCAGATGACGGTCGAGCGCACCATCACCGGCGAGCTGCGCTCGGTGCTGGCGGAGGGCACGTCCATGACCGGTGGCGACGACTCCACCGGAGTCGTGCGCGAGTCGTGGATGCACGTCGAGATCGACCGCCTGCCGCAGGCCGCGCTGCCCGACCTCGAGGAGCACCTGCGCCACGTGCTCGGCAACGTGCGCGACTCGGTCGAGGACTGGCCGAAGATGCGTGCCCACGCCCTCACCATCGCGAGCGAGCTGCGCGCGGCCACGCCTCCGGGCACCGACCCGCGCCAGGCTCGCGAGGCGAGCCGCTTCCTCGAGTGGCTGGCGCACAACAACTTCACCTTCCTGGGCTACCGCGAGTACGCGCTGCGTCACGAGCACGGCCACGACATCTCGGTGCAGGTCCCCGGCACCGGCCTGGGCGTGCTGCGCTACGACCGCCCCAACGCCGGCAAGGGTGTCGTCCTGACGCCTGCGGCGAGCCGTGCCGCTCGTGACGCGACCATCCTGATCATCACCAAGGCGAACTCGCGCGCCACGGTCCACCGCGATGTCTACCTCGACTACATCTCGGTCAAGCGGTTCAACGCCCGCGGGCGAGTGCACTGGTGAGCAGCGCTTCCTCGGTCTCTACGCCTCGGCCGCCTACAACGACACCATCCACGACATCCCGCTGCTCGACGTGCGCGCCGAGGAGGTCCTGCGGCTCACCGGCCTGAGCGCCGACAGCCACTCCGGCAAGGACATCCTGCAGATCCTCGAGACCTACCCGCGTGACGAGCTGTTCCAGACCAGCCCGGCCCAGCTCGCCGAGATCGCGACGAGCGTGCTTCATCTGCAGGAGCGCCGCAAGACCAAGCTCTTCACGCGCCGCGACGAGTTCGGCCGCTTCGTCTCCTGCCTCGTCTACCTTCCCCGCGACCGCTACAACACGACGGTGCGGTTGCGCATCGAGGCGATCCTGCTCGAGGCCTTCGGGGGAGAGACGATCGACAACACCACGCGCGTGAGCGAGTCCACGCTCGCGCGGCTGCACTTCGTCGTCCGTATGCCGTCCGGCGTCGACATCCCGGACGTGGACGAGACCGCTCTCGAGCGTCGCGTCATCGATGCGACGCGCACGTGGGACGAGGACCTCGCCGAGGCGCTCAGCCGGTCCCGGGGAGTCGACGAGGGCGCTCGCACCATGGCGGCCTACGCCAAGGCGCTGCCCGAGGCCTACAAGGAGGACTTCGACGTCGAGACGGCCGTGGCCGACCTCGACCGCATCGAGCGGCTCGGCGACGGCGACCGCACCACGGCACTGCACCTCTATGCCGACGAGGCGGGAGGGCCGCACGAGCGACGGTTCAAGCTCTACCGTCGAGCCGACCTCTCGCTGACCCAGGTGCTGCCGCTCTTCACCCACCTCGGCGTCGAGGTCACCGACGAGCGGCCCTACGAGGTGCGAGGGCAGGGCCAGCGGGCGCTGCACATCTTCGACTTCGGCCTGCGGGCCAGCGCCGAGACGTGGGGCACCGGCGCCGAGGCCGACGACGTCCGGGAGCGCTTCGAGGACGCCTTCCGGGCGGTCTGGGACGGCCGCGCCGAGTCCGACGGCTTCAACGCGCTCGTGCTTGGTGCCGGGCTGACGTGGCGCCAGGTCGTCGTCCTGCGCACCGTCGCGAAGTACCTGCGCCAGACCGGCTCGACGTTCTCGCAGGACTACGTCGAGTCGGCTCTCGTCGCCCACACCGGCATCGCGCGCAGCCTCGTCGAGCTCTTCGAGGCCCGCTTCGACCCCGATGCCTTCAACGACTCCACGGAGTCGGGCCGCGACAAGCGCGCCTCTCGCCAGAAGGCCATCGTGACCCGGGTCAAGGATGCCCTCGACGACGTCGCCAGCCTCGACCACGACCGCATCGTCCGCGCCCTGCTCGGCGTCGTCCAGGCGAGCCTGCGCACGAACTTCTACCAGCCGGACGAGCGCGGCAGCGACAAGCCCTACGTCTGCCTCAAGCTCAACCCGAAGATGGTCCCCGACCTGCCGGCACCGCGGCCGATGTTCGAGATCTGGGTCTACAGCCCCCGGGTCGAGGGCGTGCACCTGCGCTTCGGCAAGGTCGCCCGTGGCGGCCTGCGCTGGAGTGACCGGCGTGAGGACTTCCGCACCGAGGTCCTCGGCCTCGTCAAGGCGCAGATGGTCAAGAACGCCGTCATCGTGCCCACCGGCAGCAAGGGCGGGTTCTACGCCAAGCAGCTGCCCGACCCCGCCGTCGACCGCGCCGCCTGGATGGACGAGGGCATCGCGGCATACCGGCTCTTCATCTCCGGCCTGCTCGACGTCACCGACAACCGCGTGTCGGGGCAGCTCGTGCCGCCGCAGCGGGTCGTGCGCCACGACGAGGACGACACCTACCTCGTCGTCGCAGCCGACAAGGGCACGGCGAAGTTCTCCGACATCGCCAACGGAATCTCGGCCGACTACGGCTTCTGGCTCGACGACGCGTTCGCGTCGGGTGGCTCCGCGGGCTACGACCACAAGGCCATGGGCATCACGGCCCGTGGCGCCTGGGAGTCGGTCAAGCGGCACTTCCGCGAGCTCGGAGTCGACACGCAGACCGACGACTTCACCGTGGTCGGCGTCGGCGACATGAGCGGCGACGTCTTCGGCAACGGCATGCTCCTCTCGGAGCACATCCGCCTGGTGGCCGCCTTCGACCACCGTCACATCTTCGTGGACCCGGATCCGGACGCCGCCACCTCGTACGCGGAGCGGCGCCGGATGTTCGAGCTGCCCGGCTCGTCGTGGGCCGACTACGACGCGTCGCTGCTGTCCAAGGGCGGCGGGATCTTCGACCGCTCCGCGAAGTCGGTGCCGATCAGCGCGCCGATGGCAACCGCCCTCGGGCTGCGCGCCGGCACGAAGAGCATGACACCCGCCGAGCTGATGAAGGCGATCCTGCTCGCTCCCGTCGACCTGCTGTGGAACGGCGGCATCGGCACCTACGTCAAGGCCGCCTCCGAGAGCAACTCCGAGATCGGTGACCGCGCCAACGACGCCATCCGCGTCAACGGCGTCCGAGCTGCGCTGCAAGGTCGTCGGCGAGGGCGGCAACCTCGGCGCCAGCCAGCTCGGCCGCATCGAGGCCGCACTGACCGGCGTGCGCATCAACACCGACGCCATCGACAACAGCGCCGGAGTCGACACGTCGGACCACGAGGTCAACATCAAGATCCTGCTCAACGAGCTGACCCGCTCCGGCGAGCTGACGATGAAGCGTCGCAACACCCTGCTCGCGTCGATGACCGACGAGGTCGCACAGCAGGTGCTCCGCGACAACTACGAGCAGAACGTCCTACTCGGCAACGCGCGCGCGCAGCAGCACGCCATGCTGACGGTGCACGAGCGGCTCATCCAGTTCCTCGAGCAGCGCGGTGACCTCGACCGCGGTCTCGAGTTCCTGCCCAGCGATGCCGAGATCTCGCGGCGCAACAAGGACGGTCTGGGGCTCGTGTCGCCGGAGTTCTCGGTCCTCGTCGCCTACGCGAAGCTCTACCTGAAGAACCAGCTCATCACGACGTCACTGCCCGACGACCCGTGGTTCGCCGACACGCTGAGCGGCTACTTCCCGACGGCCTTGCGAGGCAAGTACGCCGAGCAGATCGCGACCCACCCACTGCGCCGCGAGATCATCACGAACTCGGTCGCCAACTCGATGGTCAACCGCGGCGGCATCACCTTCGCCTACCGCGCGGGCGAGGAGACCGGCGCGTCGCCCGAGCAGGTCGCCCGCGCCTACGTCGTGTGCCGCGAGGTCTTCGACCTGGCCGCCTACGTGCGCCGCATCGAGGCCACCGACAACGTCGTCTCGACCGCGGCCCAGACGGCCCTCTATCTCGAGTTCCGGCGGCTCATCGACCGGGCGGTCCGGTGGTTCCTCACCTCGCGGCCCGCCACCCTCGACATCGCCGGCGAGGTCGCGCGCTTCCGTCCCGGCATCGAGGCGTATGCCGGCCGGATGCCCGAGCTGCTCCAGGGCAGCGAGCGCGCCCGCCTCCTTGGTCGCGCGAAGGACCTGCACGGCAAGGGGATTCCCGAGGAGCTCGCCCTCGCGGCGGCGTCGCTGCTCGATGCCTACTCGCTGCTCGACTGCATCGAGATCGCCGAGGAGACCGGGGAGCGGCTCGAGGACGTCGCGCCGGTCTACTTCCTCACGTCCGAGACGTTCTCGATCGACGCGATGCTCAGCCGGGTCACGATGTTGCCGCGCGACGACCGATGGGACGCCATGGCCCGCGGCGCGCTGCGCGACGACCTCTACGCGGTGCTCGAGAGCCTGACCCGCTCGGTCCTCGAGGTCAGCGACCGGCGCTCCAGCCCGGCCGAGCGCCTCGCCGAGTGGTCCGAGCTCAACGCCGACGCCCTGAGCCGGGCGCGCGGCGCGCTCGGCGGCATCGAGCGGATGAGCCACGCGGGCATCGCCGCACTGTCGGTGGCGCTGCGCACGTTGCGCACCGTGACCAAGCCGGCTGCCTCGACGCCCGCGGCCACGATCTCCGCCGAAAGCGCCGAGACCGATGCCACTCCAGCCGTCACACCGCCACGCAAGGCGGCGCCGGCGAAGAGGGCGCCGGCGAAGAGGGCACCGGCGACGAGGGCACCGGAGAACGCGAGGAAGGCCACGACGAAGGCCGCGACGAAGGCCCCGACCAGCAAGGCCTCGACGAAGCCAGCAAGGTCACGGCGAGCAAGGCCACGGCGAGCGAGGCCTCCGCGAGCAAGGAGGAGGCCGCGGCGAGGGCGCCCAGCGCGAAGAAGAAGGCCGCGGTGAGGTCGGCCGCCTCGACGAGACGGGCCGCCCAGAAGTCGGCAGCGGCGAAGAAAACCACCGCCGCCCGCTGACGCGAGGTCCCCGAGCCGCCGTCCGGCGGCCCGGCGGGCACCTTCGTGTGGGCAACCGTGCGGACATTAGGCTCGCAGCGTGGCCACCCTGAGCGAGCTCCTGCGCGGGCGGACCGACCTGCCCGATCATGACGTCGACTGGCTGCACCTGCTCGTGGGCGACTGGCAGCTCATCGCCGACCTGTCGTTCGCGGACCTGCTCCTGTGGGTGCGCACCACCACTGACCAGTGGGAAGCCGTCGCGCACGTCCGGCCCGACCACAGGTCAGCTCGTCTTCGTCGAGGACCAGGTCGGCCGGGTCGCCGAGCCGGGTCGCACCCGAGACCTCCTGGAGGAGGCAGCCGCCGAGCAACGGATCCTCCGGGTTCGCCAGGTGCTCGTGCAGCACGATCACGCGCCCGACCAGTCGGTGCGCGAGGAGTACATCCCCGTCGTGCGGGGCGGCCACGTCGTCGCCGTGCTCACCCGACACACGAACCTCTGGACGACGCGCACGCCGAGCCGGCTGGAGCTGACCTACCTCGCGACCGCCGATGCCTTGTGCCGCATGGTGACCGGGGGCGAGTTCCCCCATGGCGGCGCCCCGACTGGGCTGCGCCGCGGAGCTCCTCGGGTCGGGGACGGCGTCATCCGCCTCGACATCGACGGCATCGTCACCTACGCGAGCCCCAACGCGGTGTCGGCCCTGCACCGCCTCGGGCACCTCGGTGAGGTCGTCGGCGCCAGCCTGGCGCAGATCGTCACCGACAACCTGCGCGACTCCTACCCCGTCGACGAAGGGTTGCCGCTCGTCGTCACCGGTCGCCAGCCGTGGCGCACCGAGGTCGTCGCCGGTGGCACGACCGTGTCGATGCGCGCCATCCCGCTGACCGAGGCCGGCCAGCGGTTCGGGGCCATCGTGCTGCTGCGCGACGTGGGCGAGCTGCGCCGGCGCGAGCGTGAGCTGATGACGAAGGACGCGACGATCCGCGAGATCCACCACCGCGTGAAGAACAACCTGCAGTCGGTGGCCGCCCTCTTGCGCCTCCAGGCCCGGCGGGTGCCCGAGGGCGAGGCGCGCACGGCGCTGCAGGAGGCCGAGCGTCGCGTCGGCACGATCGCCATGGTGCACGACCAGCTGAGCCAGGGATTCGACGAGACGGTGGACTTCGACACCATCGCGCAGCGTGGCCTGGGTGCCGTCGTCGAGGTGACCGCCAACGGGGCGCCCGTGCGCACGGTGACCCAGGGCTCCTTCGGGCGGCTCCGCGCCGAGGACGCGACCGCACTGGCCATGATCATGAGCGAGCTCGTGCAGAACTCCATCGAGCACGGCCTCGGTGACGTCGGGGGGGAGGTGCGCATCACCATCGACCGCTCCTCGGACGAGCGTGGGCGGCCGATGGTCGTCGTGTCGATCCAGGACGACGGCAAGGGGATCGACCCAGCCCGTCGACCGGGGTCGGGCCTCGGCACGCAGATCGTGCAGTCGCTCGTCGGCGACCTCCAGGGTCGGATCACGTGGGAGCCGGTGGCACCCCGGGGCACGCGCGCCCGCTTCACGGCGAGCCTGCGTCCCTTGGAATAGGGCCGCAGAGGAGCTCGCCGTGCGCGCAAAAAGCCCGGTGACGAAGTCGTCACCGGGCTGGCGGACGGGCCTCAGCCAGCGCGGCGGGCCCGGGCGTTGCGCCGCTTGAGAGCGCGACGCTCATCCTCAGAGAGGCCTCCCCAGACGCCGGCATCCTGGCCGGTCTCGATGGCCCACTTGAGGCAGGTGTCCATCACGGGGCACGTGCGGCACACGGCCTTGGCCTCTTCGATCTGCATGATCGCCGGCCCGGTGTTCCCGATGGGGAAGAACAGCTCCGGGTCGACCTCCAAGCAGGCAGCGCGGTCGCGCCAATCCATAGGGCTTGTGCTCCTTCTGTGGTCGTTGTCGTCACCGCTCCCGGCAGTGCCCGCACGTGCGGGGTGCCGGGCGCCGGCGTCGTTGACGGAGCCGTGGGGGGTGAAGTCGTGCGTGGTGGACTGTCGGACAAGCCTCGAGCGACGTCGAGGCGGGTATGGACCGGCATCGTGTGCTGTGGGACCGAACCCATCAGACCAACGCCCACGCGCACGGGAAGATTCCGTGAGCGAGACGCCCATGACCCAGTGTGCCCAGAGCCCGCGTGCCTGTTCAACGTGTTCGGCTCAAGTCACACCGAGGCAACACTGTATCTGCAGGATGCTCCCAGTTCCATAGTTCCCGGGCGCCGTCTGGTCCCGCTGCACGGTGGCACATCTCACCCTCGCTACGCTGCAGGGGTGACCGAGCCGAGCCCGAGGCCGAGCGCGCCGCCGCCCGTCGGGCCCCCCATGGCCCGCCGGGTGGCCGGCGTCCTGACGGCGCTCGAGGGTGCTGTGCTGCTCGGCTTCGTCGTCTTCTACGTCATCGAGATGGCCTCCGGGCGCCACCGACGACCTCGCGCGCGCCGCCGTGTCCACCGTGCTCATCCTGGTCTTCGCCGTCGGCCTGCTCGCGCTCGCGCGTGGCTGGTTCCGGGCGCAGGACTGGCCGAAGACCCCCACCGTGCTGTGGAACGTGCTGCTGCTACCCGTCGCCTGGTCGCTGCGCGAGAGCGGCCTGACCGCGGTGGCGCTCGCCGTCGGCCTGCTCGCACTGGCGAGCATCGTGGCCGCCGTGGCCGCGCCCCGCTCCCCGCGCGTCGCTTCCTCGTCGAGCACCGGTCGAGCACCCAGTCGAGCAGCGGCGAGCACGAGTGAGCCGCTGACGCGCGCCGTCGCGTCTCCGCACTCAGCTGATGGCGAGCCAGTCGTTCCAGCCGTTGTGCAGCACGAGCCAGGCGATGAGGCCGTAGCCGGCCTGCCCGGGATGTGCGCGGTCGGGGCTGGCCGCGAGATCGGCCATCCACTGGTCATGGCTGACGAGAGGGCGGAAGCAGTCGACGTAGGTGATGCCGCGCCGCGAGCACACGTCGGCCTGCGCCTCCGCCAGAGCCTCGATCCTGCGGTTGGCGTCGGCGTCGAGCGTGGGGGTGAGCCCGACGACGAAGGCGCCGATGCCGGAGTTCGTCGCCTCGTCGAGCACGTTGGCCAGGTTGAGCCGGGATCTGGCCATCGTCATGCCGGTGAAGATGTCGTTGGCACCGACGGACACGACGAGACGGCGTTCGCCGCGGCCCTTCCAGCGCGGGTGCGACTCGGCGCCCCAGCGCGCCACGACGTCCCCGGAGGTGTCGCCGCGCACCCCGAGGTTGTATGCCGTGAGGTCGAGGTCCGGGTGCTGGGTGCGGGCCACGACCCGGCCGACCCAGCCCAGGCCCTTCGGGTCACCGTAGCCGGCGGTCGTGGAGCCACCGATGAAGACGAGGCCGACGTCGCGCACGCCGTCGACGGGGCTGGCGAGCCCCGGTCCCGACTTGGGAGGAAGGAGACCTCCGGCTCCGACGCCGCAGGAGGAGAGGGAGCGGGGGAGCGGCTCGCGCGGTCGGCGGAGGACGTCGCGGCGGCCCCGGCGGTGCCGGGGGTGGATGCGGCGGCATACCGCGTCGTGGACGGTTCGGCGGGGGTGAACTCGGTGTGCCGCGAGGGGTAGGCCGGGCCCACGCCGTACGGCCGTCGGTCCTCGCTCGTCGCTTCGGTGTCGGTCGGGTCGCTCACGTCAGTCCTCGTCAGTCCTCGTCATCGTCCAGCCGGGCCAGCCACGTCGCGAGCCGCTCGACCGGCACCTCGAACTCCGGGTGAAGGTCGACGAACGTGCGCAGCTGCTCCGCGAGCCACTCGAAGCTGACCTCTTCCTCGCCCCGGCGTGCGGCGAGCTCCTCGAGGCCCCGGTCCGTGAAGTACACGTGGGGAGGTTATCGCGTGGCGACGCCCGGCCTGCGGAGGCGGGCCGGGCGTCGACCACGCTGCCGGGGTCAGCGGTTGAAGGCCTGGTCCATGAGGTCGGCCTGCTCGACGGCGTGCTTCTTCGAGCTGCCGGTGGCCGGCGAGGCCGAGGCCTTGCGGGCCACGACCCGCCACGGCCGGGTCTCCCCCATCTGGCAGAGGTCCTCGTGCAGCCACTGCGCCATGAGGGGCCACGCCCCCTGGTTGCGCGGCTCGTCCTGCACCCAGAAGAGCTCGGCGCCGGGGTAGGCGGAGACGGCGTCGCGGATCTCCTGCTCGGGGATCGGGTAGAGCTGCTCCACACGGACGATCGCCGTCGCCGTGTCACCCCGCTTCTCGCGCTCGGCGTCCAGCTCGTGCACCACCTTGCCGCTCGCGAGAATGACCCGCGTGACGTCCTTCGTGACGCCCTCGTGGTCGGGCAGCACGGGTCGGAAGCCACCCTCGGTGAAGGCGGCAACGTCGCTCGCGGCGGCCTTGCTGCGCAGCATCGACTTGGGGGTGAAGACGATGAGTGGTGTGCGAGGTCGGGCGTAGGCCTGACGGCGCAGCAGGTGGAAGTAGCTCGCAGCCGTGGACGGGTAGGCGACCGTCATGTTGTTCTCGGCGCACAGCTGCAGGTAGCGCTCGATGCGCGCCGAGCTGTGGTCCGGTCCCTGCCCCTCGTAGCCGTGGGGGAGCAGCAGCACGACGGAGCTGCGCTGACCCCACTTCTGCTCGGAGCTGGAGATGAACTCGTCGACGATGGTCTGCGCGCCGTTGCCGAAGTCGCCGAACTGCGCCTCCCACAGCACGAGGGCGTCGGGCCGCTCGACGGAGTAGCCGTACTCGAAGCCCATCGCGGCGTACTCCGACAGCAGCGAGTCGTAGACCCAGAAGCGGGCCTGCCCCTCGCCGAGGTAGAGCAGCGGGCGTCCACTCCTCCGCGTTGTCCTTGTCGATGAGCACCGCGTGACGCTGCACGAACGTGCCGCGGCGGCTGTCCTGGCCGGCGAGCCGGATCGGGGTGCCCTCCTTCAGCAGCGTGCCGAAGGCGAGCAGCTCGGCCATCGGCCAGTCGATCCCGCCGTCGCGCGTCATCGCGGCGCGCCGGTCCATGAGCTGCTTGAGCTTCGGATGGATCGTGAAGCCCTTCGGCGGGTTCGCGAACGTCTCACCGATGTGCACGAGCTCGCTCGCGGCCACACCGGTCACCGTCGCCGACCGCGTCGGCGCAGAGTCGTCCTGCACCTGCGCTGTCGGGCGCTCGAGGCCGGCGTTGTCAGGGGCGTCCGAGTCGCTCCTCGTCGGAGCCGGCGTGCCGGAGCCCGACCTCTTGGCCTCGCGGGTCTCGACGAAGACGCGCTCGAGCTGCTGCTGGTAGTCGCGCAGCGTCGCCTCGGCGTCCTCGACGCTGATGTCACCACGACCGATGAGCGACTCGGTGTAGAGCTTGCGGACCGACCGCTTCGCCTCGATGAGGTTGTACATGAGCGGCTGGGTCATCGACGGGTCGTCGCCCTCGTTGTGACCGCGGCGCCGGTAGCACACCATGTCGATGACGACGTCCTTGTTGAACTCCTGACGGAAGTCGTAGGCGAGCTCCGCGACCCGGACGCACGCCTCGGGGTCGTCGCCGTTCACGTGGAAGATCGGGGCCTGGATCATCCGCGCGACGTCGGTCGAGTAGACCGACGAGCGCGAGCTGCTCGGAGACGTGGTGAAGCCGACCTGGTTGTTGATGACGACGTGGATCGTGCCGCCCGTGCGGTAGCCGCGCAGCTGCGAGAGGTTCAGGGTCTCGGCCACGACGCCCTGGCCGGCGAAGGCCGCGTCACCGTGCATGAGCACGGGCAGCACCGGGAACGACTCGCCGGCGAGGTTGAGGCGGTCCTGCTTGGCCCGCACGATGCCCTCGAGCACGGGGTTGACCGCCTCGAGGTGCGACGGGTTGGCGGCGAGGTAGACCTTCGTCTTGCTGCCGTCCTCGGAGACGAACTCGCCCTCGGTGCCGAGGTGGTACTTCACGTCGCCGGAACCCTGCACCGACTTCGGGTCCTGCTTGCCCTCGAACTCGCGGAAGATCTGTCCGTAGGACTTTCCGGCGATGTTGGCCAGCACGTTGAGGCGTCCGCGGTGCGGCATGCCGATGCAGACCTCGTCGAGGCGGTCGCTCGCGGCGCGGCACAGGATGCGGTCGAGGAGCGCGATGACCGACTCCCCACCCTCGAGAGAGAAGCGCTTCTGGCCGACGAACTTCGTCTGCAGGAAGGTCTCGAAGGCCTCGGCGGCGTTGAGCCGTCGCATGATCCGCATCTGCTCGTCGCGCCCGGCCTTCTCATAGGGCCGCTCGACCTTGTCCTGGATCCACTTGCGCTGGTCGGGGTCCTGGATGTGCATGTACTCGATGCCCGTGGTGCGGCAGTAGGAGTCACGAAGGATGCCGAGGATCTTGCGCAGCTTGAGGAAGGGCGCGCCACCGAAGCCACCCGTCGCGAAGGTGCGGTCGAGGTCCCAGAGGGTCAGGCCGTGGGTCGTCACGTCGAGGTCGTGGTGCCGGCGCTGCTTGTACTCCAGCGGGTCGGTGTCGGCCATGAGGTGGCCGCGCACGCGGTAGGCGTGGATGAGCTCCTGCACGCGGGCGACCTTGTTGATGTCGTCGTCGTGGGAGGAGTCGACGTCCTGGATCCAGCGGATCGGCTCGTAGGGGATGCGCAGCGACTCGAAGATCTCGTCGTAGAAGCGGTTGTCACCGAGCAGCAGCTGGTGGATGATCCGCAGGAAGTCGCCGCTCTGGGCGCCCTGGATGATGCGGTGGTCGTAGGTCGAGGTGAGGGTGATGATCTTGCTGACGGCGTTGCGGTTCAGCGTCTCGTTGCTCGCGCCCTGCCACTCGGCCGGGTAGTCGAGGGCGCCCACGCCGATGATGGTGCCCTGGCCCGCCATGAGGCGCGGCACGGAGTGCACGGTGCCGATGCCGCCCGGATTCGTGAGGGAGATCGTCGTCCCCTGGAAGTCCTCGACGGTCAGCTTGTTGTGCCGGGCCTTCTTGACCATGTCCTCGTAGGCGGTCCAGAAGTGGACGAAGTCCATCTCCTCGGCCGACTTGATCGACGGCACGACGAGGGTGCGGCTGCCGTCGTCCTTCTGCAGGTCGATCGCGAGACCGAAGTTGACGTGCGCGGGCTGTAGCAGCGCTGGGCGGCCGTCCTTCTCGGTGAAGCCGTTGTTCATGGCCGGCATGATCTTGAGGGCCTTGACCATGGCGTAGCCGATGAGGTGCGTGAAGCTCACCTTGCCGCCGCGCGAACGGGCCAGGTGGTTGTTGATGACGACGCGGTTGTCGATGAGCAGCTTGGCCGGGACCGAGCGCACGCTCGTCGCCGTCGGCACCGTGAGCGAGGTCTCCATGTTGGCCACGACCCGCTGCGGCGCACCGCGCAGGAGAGTGATGTGGTCGTCGTTGACCGGCCCGGCGCCCTTGACCGCTGGCACGTCACGCGGCTTGGGCTCGGTCTTCGCGTCGGCCGGCTGCAGCTTCGCCTCCGCTGGCTGCGGCTTTGCCTGGGCGTCGCCTGGGTCTGCCTCGGCGTTCGTCTGCGGTCTTTGCCTCTGTCTGCTCTCGTCGGCGTCGGTCTTCGGTCGGCGCTGCCTGCGGTCTCGCTCTGGCGGCACGTCGGGCGTCGCCTCTGTGCGCACCGGAGCAGGCGCGGCCGCCGTGTCGCGTGCCGGGGCGCCGTTGGCCGTGGCGCCCGGCGTCGCGTCGCCTGCGCCGGAGGTGGCGCGGTCGGCGACCGGTGGCCGTGCAGTCGGCCCGCCGTTCCCGGCACGTCCGCCGCCGGTCCCGTAGTCCTCGAAGAACGCCCACCATGCCTTGTCGACCGAGTTCTTGTCGGTGCGGTAGCGCTGGTAGAGCTCGTCGACGAGCCATTCGTTCGGCCCGAATGCGGTGATGGGGTCCCCGGACGTGAACTGTTCGGACACGGCGGATGCGCCTCTTTCGTTGGCTTGGGGGCGGCGATGCCTGTACGGAGGTCCAGCCTATCCCCGAACCTCCCGGTGCCAGCGTCCCGCTCATGGAGCGTCGACCGCCGCCGTGACCGGGCCTTCCCACGCGCGTCGTGTCCCGCGGTCGCCGGCGCGGGTATGCCGTCAGGCGATGTCGCGGCGCATCGTGCGCCACGTGCCCAGGCCGGCCATCACCGCGGCATACGCCGCGAGGACGAGCGCACCGGCCCACCACGAGAGCTGCTCGACAGGTTGGCCGTCGAAGCCTCCGCCGGTCGTGTCGAGCATCGCCGCGGTCGCCCGGCTGGGCAGGTACGGCGAGATGCTCTGCCCCCAGTCCGTCAGGGCCAGCACGAGGCCGAGGACCGGCTCGACGATCCACGCGACGGCAATCGAGATGAGCAGCGCGGCCACCTGGTTGGGGATGAGGATGCCGGCACCGAGACCGATGAGCGCCCAGAGACCGAGGACGAGCAGCGAGAGCGCGAGGGTGCGCCAGATCGAGCTGTCCGCAAAGGGGTGGTGCCCCTTGGCCGTCAGCACCAGGGTGCCGGCTCCGACGGCGCCGGCCAGTGAGAGGACGCCGTAGAAGGCGCCGATGACGAGCAGCGAGATGACCTTGGCCGCCATCACGCGGCCCCGGCGAGGAACGGCGAGGAACGTCGCGGTGATCGTCTGGTGGCGGTACTCCGACCCGATCGTCATGACGCCGATCGCGAGGGTCAGCAGGTAGCCCACCTGGATGCCTCCGGTGAAGACCGCCTTGGCGAGCTCGGCGTCGGTGCGCGGCGCGGCAGCGGCCTGCGGGCCCTGGACGGCGTCGCTGGTGAAGACGAAGGCGAAGAGGACCGCGAAGGCAGCTCCCGAGAGCACCACGGCGATCGCCATGCCCCACCAGAGACGGGTGGTGAAGAACTTGCGGAACTCGGCGCGGATCGCGGCGGTCATGGTCGCGGCTCCTCGGTGCCCATGGTGGACGTGTGGACGGGCGGGCCGCTGGGCGGTGGGAGGTCCGGTGGCGGAGCCGGCGCCGCTCCGGTCGCCGGCGGCGCGAGGGTGGCAGCTGCAGGCACCGGCGCCCGCTCACCGAGGCGGTTGCGGTCGCCCTCGCTCTCGGTGAGGTTGAAGTACAGCTCCTCGAGGTGCGTCTGCTCACTGCGCAGCTCGTGGATCGCCACGTCACTGGCGTGCGCCACGTCGCCGACGACCGCAAGGTCGTCGGTGGTCACCTGCAGGCCACGGCCCTTGGGCACGACCTCGAGCCCGCGTCCCCGCAAGGCTGCCGTGAGCCGGTCGGGGTCGGAGGTGCGCACGAAGGCCTGCTGGTGGCCGCGCAGCTCGCCGACGGTGCCCTGGGCGACGCGCTTGCCGTTCGCGATGATGACGACGTCGTCGACCGTCTGCTCGACCTCGGACAGCATGTGGCTCGAGATCAGCAGGGTGCGGCCCTCGCCGGCGAGGTGACGCAGGAAGCCTCGCAGCCATCGGATCCCCTCGGGGTCGAGGCCGTTGGCCGGCTCGTCGAGGATGATGACGTGCGGGTCACCGAGAAGCGCGGCGGCGAGCCCGAGGCGCTGGCGCATGCCCATCGAGTAGCCGCCGGCTCGCTTGCGGGCCGCGGCCGGGATGCCGACGAGCTCGAGCAGCTCGTCGACCCGGCGGTTCGAGACACCCGCGGCGGCCGCCTGCACGCGCAGGTGGTTGCGTCCAGTGCGACCCGGGTGGAAGTTCGTCGCCTCGAGGGCGGAGCCGACCACCGTCAAGGGGTTCGGGATGTCGGCGTAGCGATGCCCGTCGATGGTCGCCGTGCCCGCCGACGCCCGGACGAGGCCGAGCAGCATGCGCAGGGTCGTCGTCTTGCCGGCGCCGTTCGGACCGAGGAAGCCGGTGATGCGCCCCGGCTCGACGTCGAAGTCGAGGTCGTCCACGGCCGTCAAGGAGCCGAAGCGCTTGGTCAGCCCGCGCACCTCGATGCGCCCGTTGCGATCAACGCCTGCGGCATCCACGAGTGCTCTCCTTCTCCGACGTCGTCGGGTCGATCCTGACGGGCCAACTCAACCACACGGGTCGTCCGCGGAACGCAGACCTCGACACGGCATACGGGCGCGTGCTCCCTATAGTGGGGCTCGATGACCGACGACGATCCCGACGCACTCTCCGCCGGTCGGCTGCCGCGATGACCGAGTGGCTGCTGCTGCTCGCCGCCGTCCTGCTCACGGTCGGCACCGCGGTCTTCGTCGCGGCCGAGTTCTCGCTCGTCGCGATCGACCGGCCGACGGTCCAGCGGGCCATCGACGAGGGCGACTCCAGGGCTCGTGTCGTGCTCCAGTCGGTCACCCAGCTCTCGACGCAGCTGTCCGCCGCGCAGGTCGGCATCACGATCACGACGCTCATCGTCGGCGCCTTGGCGCAGCCCTCCATCGGCAGCCTCGTCTCCGGTCCGCTGACGGCGCTCGGCCTCTCGGAAGGTGCGGTCGAGGCCGTCTCGAGCGGCATCGCGCTCGTGC
Source organism: uncultured Actinomycetota bacterium (assembly GCA_963816385.1). Classification (GTDB taxonomy): domain Bacteria; phylum Actinomycetota; class Actinomycetes; order Actinomycetales; family Dermatophilaceae; genus CAWFKL01. Next base: position 422,776 of record CAWFKL010000004.1, on the reverse strand, counting down.
TCGCGACCGGGTTCTCCATGGTCTTCGGCGAGCTGCTGCCGCAGTTCCTGGGCATCTCGGCGCCGCTGCCCACAGCGAAGGTCGTCGCCCTGCCCGTGCGCGTCTTCGCCGCCTTCGCCAAGCCGCTCATCGTCGTGCTCAACGGCTCGGCGAACCGCTTCCTCCACGCGGTGGGCATCGAGCCGCAGGAGGAGCTCTCCGGCGCCCGCACGCCTCAGGAGCTCGCCAGTCTCGTTCAGCGCTCCGCCGAGGCCGGCACCCTCGACGTGATGACGGCGCGGATGCTGACCCGCTCGCTCGGCTTCGGCGAACGCCGGGCCGACGATGTCATGACCGCCACGCGTGCGGTGCACCGGTATCCACCGCGACGAGTCGGCCGAGGACGTGCTGCGACTCTCGCGGCGCACGGGCCACTCACGCTTCCCCGTGCTCGGCGACGACTGGGACGACGTGGACGGCATCGTGCACGTCAAGAAGGCGATGGCCGTGCCGCACGAGCGGCGCAAGGACGTGCCGGTGTCGGCACTGATGTCCGACCGGCTCGTCGTGCCGGAGACGATCCGGCTCGACCCCCTCCTGCGCGAGCTGCGCGAGGGCGGCTTCCAGATGGCCGTCGTCGTGGACGAGTACGGCGGCACGTCGGGCATCGTCACGCTCGAGGACGTGGTCGAGGAGATCGTCGGCGAGGTCGCAGACGAGCATGACCGCACCCGCCAGAGCGGCCGCGAGCTCGTCGACGGCTCCTGGACGGTTCCCGGGCTTGTGGCGGCCCGACGAGGTGCGTGACGCCTTCGACGCCGACGTGCCCGACGGCTCCCCCTACGAGACCATGGGTGGCTTCGTCATGAGCAGCCTCGGACGGGTCCCCGTCGTCGGTGACGTCGTCGAGGTGCCCGGCTGGCGGATCACGGTGGCCGCCATGGTCGGCCGCCGGGTCGACCGGCTGCGCTTCGTGCCCGACCCCGAGGCGGCGCGCGCGACCGACGAGGGATCGAGCCAGGCACCCGAGGCATCGCGCGACGACACCCGCGGGGTGGAGCCGTCGTGAGCGGCGCCTGGGTCTACGTCGTCTCGCTGGTGCTGCTGCTCGGCAACTCCTTCTTCGTCGGCGCGGAGTTCGCGGCCATGGCCGTGCGGCGTTCGACGCTCGAGCCGCTCGCCGACGCCGGCAGCAGGCGAGCCGCCTCGTGCCTGCAGGCCCTCGAGCGGCTCGGCGCGATGCTCGTCACGGCACAGCTCGGCATCACGGTGTGCTCGGTCGGTCTGGGCGCGCTGGCGGAGGCCGCGCTGCACCACCTGCTCGAGCCGGTCTTCCACTCCTGGGGACTCTCGGACGCGTGGGCAAGCGGGGCGGCGCTCGCGATCGCGCTGCTCATCGTCAGCTACCTCCACGTCGTCGTCGGGGAGATGATCCCCAAGAACCTCGCCATCGCCGGCCCCGATCGCGCCGCCCTGGTGCTCGTGCCACCCCTCTTCTTCCTGGCGCGCAGCCTGCGTCACATCGTGCGGGCGATGGAGGAGACGGCGAAGTGGATGGTGCGCCGCTTCGGCATCGAGCCCAAGGACGAGATCGCCTCGGCGTTCACCGCCGAGGAGGTGGCGCACATCGTCGGGGAGTCGCGCCGCGAGGGCCTCATCGAGGAGGAGCGCCACGGGCTGGTGGCCAAGACCCTCGAGTTCTCCGACAAGCGGGCCGAAGACGTGGCGCTCGGCGTCGACGCGCTGACGACCGTGCACCTCGGCGCCACGCCGGCCGACATCGAGCGGCTCGTCGCCAAGCAGGGATTCTCCCGTTACCCCGTGCGCGACGCGGCCGACGAGATCGCTGGCTACATCCACCTCAAGGACGTCCTCTACGCCGACGACGAACGCCACGAACAGCCCATCCCGCCGAAGCGCATTCGTCGCCTCGCCACGGTGCGCCAGAAGGACGATGTCGAGGACGTCCTCGCGACGATGCAGCTGAGCGGCTCCCACCTTGCCCGCGTGATCGACGACGCGGGTGACGTCACCGGGGTCGTCTTCCTCGAGGACGTGATCGAGGAGCTCGTCGGCGAGGTCACGGACACCACGCAGCGCTGACCGCGCGGTGTCCGGCCGCCTTCCGGGTGGCAGCGGCGATCAGCTGCTGCTGGGCCCGCGGGCCAGCCAACGCAGGTATGCCGCCCCGCGAGGCGAGAGCTCGTAGCCGACCTCGTGGCTGATGGTCAGGCCCAGGGCCTTGAGCTTGCGGATGTCGACCTTCATGGGGAGCAGCTCGACCTCGCGCAGGGCAGCGAGCTCCTTCGACACGACGCGCGGGTTGTCCCTGATCCACTCGAGGATGTCGCGCGTCCACGGCCCGGTCGCGCCTGGCGTCGAGACGGGCGAGGCGGGTCTCGATGTCGCGCAGCGCGACCTCGTCGGGAACGGCGTCCCTCAAGGCGATCCGCGGATCTTCACCGGCCCAGCTGAGCTTGATCCGATAGACCCTGTCGCCACCACGCCCACCTCGTGGAGACGGCTTGCGCTCCTTGGGGGCCAGGAAGCGCTGCAGGGTTGCGAGGTCCTTGACGCCGGCCGTTCTCGCGTCGCGCTCGGTGAGGCGAGTCGGGTCGCGCACCTGGCTCACGGCCTCGAAGCGCACGAGCCCGGCCGGTGTCAGCTGCACCCCCCCGACCTTGACCCTCGGCGCGTCCCACCGACGGAAGGCCTGCGTCACGGTGCCGAGGCGGATGGCCTCGGCCACGGGCTTCGAGATGAGCACCCGGCCATCGTGGCATGCCGCCCCGCGGTAGCGTCGGCGCGTGGAGACGCGTCGGACGGCCTTCGTGCTCGGCGGCGGCGGTCTGCTCGGCGCCGTCGAGGTCGGCATGCTGCGCGCTCTGCTCCACCGCGGCATCACACCGGACCTCGTCGTCGGCACGTCGGTCGGGGCGCTCAACGGGGCGCTCGTCGCCGCCGATCCCACGCCCTCCGTCGTCGACCGCCTCGTCGAGCTCTGGCGCAGCGCGTCGGAGGGACGAGAGATCTACGGTGACGGCGTCGTGCGCCAAGCGGCGCGCGCCTTCCGCACCCGCACCCACCTGCACTCGGCGGTGCCGCTGCGCCAGCGCATCGCCGACGAGCTGGGCGAGCGGACGTTCGCCGACCTCGCCGTCCCCTTCCAGTGCTGCGCGGCCTCCATCGAGCGCGCAACCGAGCACTGGTTCACGTCAGGTCTTGTCGTCGACGCCGTCGTCGCCTCGGCCGCCGTGCCAGGGCTGCTTCCGCCGGCCGAGGTCGACGGCGAGCACTACCTGGACGGCGGCATCGTCAACTCGATCCCGCTTGGTCGCGCCGTCGAGCTGGGAGCCGAGCGGGTCTTCGTCCTGCAGGTCGGCCGGGCCGAGAAGGCTTTGGCCGTGCCGACGCGGCCGTGGCAGGTCGCCCGAGTGTCCTTCGAGATCGCGCGCCGGCACCGCTTCGTCCGCGAGCTTGCCGCGGTCCCGCAGGGTGTCGAGGTGCACGTGCTGCCGACGGGCAGCACGGGGGAGGCGGACGACTCGATTCTGGCCTATCGCAGCTTCTCGGCCGTCGGCCGACGGATCGAGCAGGCGCACCTGGCCTCGGTGGCCTACCTCGACGGGCTGCCGTGACCGCCGCGGTGCGCCGGGTGGCGCTCGGCGTCGCCATGGTCGCCCTCACCGTCCTCATCGTCGTCACCGTGCCCCTGTGGCTGCTGCTGGCGGCCGCCGTATCCGCGTTCGTGCCGGGTCGGCTGCGCCCGCTGCGCATCCTGTGGCTGGTCGTGCTCCACATGGTGCTCGAGACCGTGATGCTCATCGCGATGTTCCTGCTCTGGATCGGCTCGGGCTTCGGTTGGGCGATCCGGCGCCCGTGGTTCGAGCGGTCGCACTACGCCTTGATGCGGTGCTACCTCGTGGTCATGTTCCGCGAGGCGCGCCGGGTGCTGCGGCTGCAGATCGTCGTCGAGGGCGAGCCGCCGCGACCGACGGAGCCCGGCGGCATCCTCGTGCTCTCGCGGCACGCCGGTCCAGGCGACTCCTTCATCCTCGTCTACGCCCTGCTGCACTGGTACGACCGCGAGCCGCGCGTCGTGCTCAAGGACACCATGTCGCTGGACCCCGCCATCGGGGTGCTGCTGCACCGCATCCCGGCCCGTTTCATCTCACCTCAGCCCGGCTCGCAGGCGGCGAGCGCGGCCGTCGAGGCGCAGATCGCCGAGCTCGCCACCGGCCTCGACGACGACGACGCCTTCGTCATCTTCCCCGAGGGGGGCAACTTCACGGCGGCCCGGCGGGGCAAGGCCATCGCCTCGTTGCGCCGCCTTGGCCTCGACGCCATGGCGGACCGGGCCGAGCAGATGACGAACGTGCTGGCCCCGCGTCCCGGCGGCGTGCTCACTGCTCTCGACGCCGCACCCGATGCCGACGTGGTCCTCGTCGGCCACACCGGGCTGGACCACATGGTCACGGTCACCGACATCTGGCGCGAGCTGCCGATGGACAAGGAGATCACGATGCGGTGGTGGCGAGAGCCGCGGGCCGAGGTGCCGGACGAGCGGGAGGCACGCATCGACTGGCTCTTCACGTGGTGGGAGCGCATCGACACGTGGATCGACGAGCACCAACCGGTCCCGCTCGCCGGCGGCCGGCTGCGTCCGGAGCCGCTCCTCGTGCGCCCGAGCCCGGAGCCGGGCGACCCGACGACCGCAGGCTCGCCCGCAGCCGTTGCCTCCCGCGTGATCGGAGCGGCGCGAGGATGCGGTGATCCGGCCCATTCCGCGTTTGGTCGGCGCGGCTGCTAATCTCACCGGGCGCACGCAAACACGTGCCCGCCCCCGTAGCTCAGGGGATAGAGCACCGCCCTCCGGAGGCGGGAGCGCAGGTTCGAATCCTGCCGGGGGCACCAACAAGACGCTCGCTGACCAGCCAAAACGCCGTCAGCGGGCGTTTTCGTGCACCATACGTGCGATAGCCCCGGTCACGGGTGCACCCAAGAAGCCCGGACGGGTGAGGGCGGCGCGGTGCCGGTGTGTGGACGGCCTATCGGCGGGTAGGTCTGGTGGGAATCAGCGTCCTCCGTCTCGGGACGACGGTTCCTGCGTACCGCCTCGCCGGGCGGGCGGCACGACGGAGCTCTCAGTCCGCAGCAGCGCTGAAATTTGCACCCGGAGTGTCTCGAAGTCCGTGGCGACGGGTATGAGCAGTTCGCGCGACTTACACCGTAAGGGGACCTCGGTCACGACCGACACCGGTGACGGGGCCCACCATCACGAAGGAGAGCACATGATCAGCACGAACGAGCTCGGCACAGTTCCCGGTAGCACCGTGTACGGCACGGACGGCAAGAAGATCGGCACCGCCGGCCAGGTGTACGTCGATGACCAGAGCGGTGAGCCCGAGTGGGTCACCGTGAACACGGGCCTGTTCGGCACGAACGAGTCGTTCGTGCCGCTGCGCAACGCTGAGGTCAGCGGCGACGGGGTGACCGTGCCGTACTCCAAGGACCTGGTCAAGGACGCCCCGAACGTCGACCCGGAGAATGGTCACCTGGACGAGTCCGAGGAGCAGCGCCTCTTCAGCCACTACGAGCTGACCAGCGTCAGCGCCGCGACGCAGGGCTACGACACCAGCGTGGGCAGCGCCTCCGGCGGCGATGGCGAGGGCGTCGACGGCTCTGCCGGGCGGGTGGGGCACGACACGTCGGGCCCGTCGACGGACGAGGCGATGACCCGCTCGGAGGAGCAGCTGCAGATCGGCACGCAGACCCGCGAGGCGGGCCGGGCCCGGCTGCGTAAGTACGTGGTGACCGAGGAGCAGAACGTCACGGTCCCGGTGACCCGTGAGGAGGTCAAGATCGAGCGTGAGCCGATCACCGACGCCAACCGTGAGGCGGCCATGGACGGTCCCGCGATCTCCGAGGAGGAGCACGAGGTCGTGCTCAACGAGGAGCAGGTCGTCGTCGACAAGCAGGCCGTGCCGGTGGAGCGGGTGCGCCTGGGCAAGGAGCAGGTCACCGAGCAGGAGACGGTCAGCGAGCAGGTGCGCCAGGAGCGCATCGAGGCAGAAGGCGCTGGCCTGAGCGACCGCAGCTGACCCTCGCCTGCAGACGGCTACGGTCGCCCTCGCAAGGTCACCGTTGCCCGCGTCGGGTGGCAGTGGGACACAGGGCCCACCTGCCGCCCTGGGGGCATGATCGTGCTCGCCGGGCTGTGTGGCCCACGACAGAAGCGGATCCCTCGGCGCTCGCATGGGGCACTTCAAGGTAGCCAGGCGAGGCTTCGGCGGTATGGCTGCACACGCGACTGACGCAGGTATCCCCCTGTCCCACGGCATCGTGGGGCAGGGGGACTCGCAGGTTCTGGGGCTCGATAGTTTCGTCCTCGGCGCCGCGCCACTGACGCTGACAATCGCCACCGGGCCAAGCCTGGACCCTGAACGTTCACATTCGCTGCGACGGCAGCTCGCCGGTTTCCATCACCTCGGAGGCCACCAGGTACAGCTTCCGGTTGGCGTCCTGACTCACTCGCCGCAGCGCCGCGAAGGCCTGCTCCTGCGTCAGCTGATACCTGGCCATGAGCATCCCCATGGCCATGCCGATCGCGCGGCTGTGGTCGAGCGCGCGTGTCAGGTTCTCGGCCCTGACCTCGGCGCTTTCAAGCCGATCAAGCATGTCCAGGATGAACTGCTCGACCGGTGTCAGCCCGTCCGCGGCGTCGGGCCGCTCGGTCCACGGGGCGGACGCGGCAGGCTGCGAGTTGGCAGAGGAACTCACCATCATCTTCGCGCTCCTACACGGCGAAACGGTGTCTCAGCGGCGCTCTGCATGGCCAGCAACGGACACAGAATAACGCCCAGCGCCTAAGTGTGACTAGGTCGTCACTGCCGCCACCGCTGCCAAGGAGCGATGGACCGCCGCTGCCGAGACGCTGGGGGAACCGGTCCCAGCAGGGCGGTAGCCAGCAGGGCCGCACGCTCGAACCCGGCGATCCCGTGCACCGGCATCCATGGTCTTGGCGGAGGGCCGGACGGTCCCCCCAGGGCAGTTCGCTGGCGTCTTGCCGAATCCCTCGCGTGAGGAGGCGGCGGAACGGTCGTGCGGTCAGGCTCGCGGCCCGCGGATCATGATGCATCCGCCGGGTACGGGATCATCTTGAGGCTGGTGTCCTCGTAGGATCACTCTGCTTCGTCGATCGCCTTACGGCTGATTGCTCGCTCGACTGGGAGCGGGAGCGGCTGTGTTTGGAGCGCGATCAGGCCGAAGTGACCGGGATGCCGGAGATGTCTGCCGGCGGGTGAGACGTTCAGTCCGTCGGTTCGAGATCCCTCGCCCCCCGACCGTTTGGGCGGCCGCCGCTCTGGGCACCTGTTGAAGATGAGAGCAGAAGTGGTCGTGCGAGGCATGCTCGACCAGGTCGACCTCTGGCCGTATGCGATCGACTCTGAGTGTCACGGGGCCACGACAGTTTTCACGCTGGAGATTCGTGACCGCCAGGAGTTCTTGGGGGTGCTGGAGACACTCGTGACCCGCGGCGTCGAGGTCAGCCAGGCGCAAGTCCTCAACTGAGCCGCCACTGCATGCGTAATCCGCTCACGCGACAGCGGCGCTCGCTCCGATGCCGTCACCGGGTGATGCTGAACCCGCCACCCTTCACGACGACCACAGGCGCATGCGCTGCACCGCGCCGCTCGCCGTCAGCCGTCCAGCTCCAGCCGCGTCCCGGTGCGACAGCGCGCGTCGTGGACGTCTTGGTGTCTGCATTGACGTACAGAGCGGCCGCCGTTCCGTCGGCCGCCGTGTACCGAGCCGTCGAGACGGCCGGTTGGATGAGGAGACAGTCGAGCTGCAGGTCCCCGTCGGACTCCACGACGACGGCCACGGTCTCCCGGGGCAGTGGACGGCTCAGGGGCAGGGGACGCAGTAGTCCGTCTGCTTCGACCACGCCGGTCTCGCGCAGCCCGCCGTTGTCGACAGTGCCCAGCAGGGTGCGCCGCCCGTGCCTCGAGACCGCCACGTACCGGCTCGTCCCGAGCTGGCCGCGCCGGCGGTTGATGACCGGATGGACGAACGCGCCGTCGTCGCCCGCGACCTCGAACCGCACCGAGCCTCCGTCGGGCACCGAGACATACGCGCCGCCCGACCAGTTCGCCGCGCCGGTCCAGGTCGACGGTGGCGTGACCACGACCGCCCCACCGGCCAGCACGCCCGACTCGGCCTCGACATGGTGCAGACCCGCGTAGTCGTGGCCGGTGATGGAGGCCGCGAGCCTGGCCGCCTGCGGATGTGCGTCGAGCGCGATCATGGCGAGCAGGCCGTGGATGGTCGACTCGGCGCCGGAGTTGCGGTTGACCCGCCCGTCGAACTCCACCCCGTCGAACGTGGCTCCCGTGGTCGGGTCGTAGGTCGGCTCGCCGCTGGGGTTGGCCCCGAAGAACCATCCCCCGGCGAGGCCGCCCAACAGTAGGAAGCCGGTCGACCCGGTCAGGTCGGCTGCAGCCAGCAGGCCCGGCCACCCGGCCCTCGGCCCCGTAGGCGATCTGCGCTTCCCCGGGCATCGGGGACCATGCGTTGTACGGGCCGCCCGAAGTGAGCAGGATCGGCGTGAAGGACCCTGCGTCCGAGAGTGCGGCGGAGCGTAGCGACCCGTCCCCGAGCACCGCGTAAGCCCGGCACAGTGCCTGTCCCGCCTCGCCACCCCACGCGTGCCACAGACTCTGCGACCCGATCCACGGCATCACGGCACCGAAGGGCCAGACCTTCGCGCGTCCGCTCCGCATCGCCGCGACGCCTTCGGCATACCGAGAGAGCGCCTTCCGCGCTCGCGTGTCGCGGGGAGCCGCGGTCAGGTATGCGGTGAGGCCGAGGCACGCCTCGGCCGTGGCGTCCGCGCCGCCAGTGATCAACCACCCCGGCACCGGCACGTCGTCAGCCACCAGCCAGGTGCCGTATCGGGACAGTGAGGCCCGCTCGAGCGCGTCGAGGGCGAGCTGCAGACGCTGATTCAGGAAGCGGGCGAAGTCGGGGTCGGCGACCGCGAACGCGGCATACCCCTCACCCAGCGCCCAGACGGTGCGGGCGAGCCAGTAGGACTCGCCACTGTCGGACGGGTCCGGCAGCTCTCGCGGAATGGCGCTGGGCGTCAGCGTCCCGTCGGCCTGCATCCAGAGCACCACGTTGCCTGCATACGGCCCGGTCGCGTCCTGGAGGTAGGTCAGCGTGCGCAGCAGCTCCTTCGCGTCGAGAAGGCTCGCCTCGTCGCGAGTGGCCAGCCAGTGCCGCACGAAGACCACTGCGGCCCGGGCGATGTCGTCGGCGTTGTAGGCACCCTGGCCCCAGTACCCTGTGGCCGGGTCGAAGTCCCCACCGCCGACTCGTTCCCAGCCGCCAGTGGTCTGGGCATTCGCGTAGGTCCACGGCGCCACGGAGGTGGGCCGCGACGCGATCTGGTAGGTCGTGTGGGTCGAGCTCGCCTGCAGTGGCACAGAGTCCATCAGCCAGCGCAGGTGCGCGAGATTGGTCAGCGGGGGGGACGGCGCTACGCCGTGAGCCCCAGCGGCGCCCGCGGCGTGAGCACTCGAGGAGCCCACGACGAGGCCCGCTGCGGCTGATCCGGTGACGAAGGTTCTACGTGTGATCATGACTGCTTCCTCAGTTCGGAGTAGGTTTCGCCTGGTCGGAAGGTCGCGACCCCGAGGGTCGAGTCGGACTGGCCGTAGTAGGCCAGCCAGCGGTCCCGGAACCACACCAGCCCCTCGACGAACGTCACGTTCGACACCAGGCCGTGCGTGTCCTCATACGTCGTCGGCACGAGCCAGGGGCGAGTCAGCTCGGCGAGGATCTCGTCGGGGCGGTCCGGGTGGATCAGCAGCTGCCCTGCCGTGTAGCAGACCGACCCGTCTGGGTTGGCCACAGCGGCGTTGTGCAGCAACAGGATCAGCCCGTCGTCGGTGACGAGCGGCTGTGGGCCGACCTCGACGAGGAAGTCGCTGAACGTCCCCGGGCGCGGAGCCATCATCGGCGCCTCCGAGTCCGGCACCGTCGGGGTCCATGCGAGCAGGTCCTCAGAGGTCGCGGTCCAGATGGAGCCTTCGCCGAAGTACATGAGCCAGCGACCGTTGACCTTGACGGGGAGGATGCCGCCTGCCTTCGACCACGGGCCGGGCGCTCCTCTGCCCTGCGGCTGGAAGGTGTCGAAGTCCGGAAAGAGGGGACCGTGCTTGGTCCAGGTGCGCAGGTCGCTCGAGGTGGCCAGGCACAGCAACGCATGCTCGCGGTCCCACCCGGTGTAGGTGAGGTAGTACGTGCCGTCGATCACGGTGAGGCGCGCGTCCTCGCACCCGAACTTGTCGTAGCTCTCGCTGGGCGAGAGCAGGGGCTCGGCCTCGCGATCGAACCGGTAGCCGTCATCGCTCCAGGCGAGGCCGACGTGCGAGACGATGTCGTCCGCGTGGGCGCGGTACAGCAGGGCAACCCGGTCGTCCACGACGACTGCGGCGGGGTTGTAGACGCTTGCGGACTCCCACCCGTCCCCCCGGGGGGACAGGACCGGGTTGTGCTCGTGCGGCGTGAAGGGGCCGAGTGGAAAGTGGACGGGGCCGTATGACATCAGCGGCTCTCCTTCGCGGGTGAGTGCTCGCCTGGCGCGTGCCGTGAGCGTTCCGAGGAGTGGCCGGGGGGGTCGATCCCGTGTGGGCCGGGTGCTGCCCTGCGGGTCGGCGAGGCGGTCGAGGTGTAGGGAATGCCCACGGCGCGCCCCAGAGCCGCCGCCCGTGTCGCGCAGCTGGCCACCACCACAGCCGCCTCGGCGGTCCGTGCTCCGGACAGTGGCTGCCGGTTGCGGTCGCGGCGGCAGGCGTGCAGGTCGCGTAGCGCGTCGGCGACGCTTGCGGCATACGCCGTCTGCTTGGCGGCGGCGCCTCCGAGGGTGAGCTGCACGGTCACGCGGCGGGAGGCTCCGAAGCGCCACACCTCGCCCGCTGGCCTGTGGGCCTGCGCGGACCTCTCGGGACTCGACCTGCGCGTCCCAGCCGACCGGCCGTGCGTCGTCCGCGCCCAGGAAGGCCGGGTCGCTGACGAGCGCGCGCACGGCGCTCTCACCGGCGGCGTCGACGTGCAGCTCCATCACGGCCTCGACGGGGATCCATCCGTCGATCCGAGCCTCGGCGCTCCCGTAGTCGATCCGCATGAGCTGTCGCTCGCAGCGGTGCGCGTGCGTGAACGAATGAGTGTGCGTGGCGAGGCAGTCGCCGTGCGTCACCGTCGCCGTGACGAGGTCGGCAGACGGCCAGCCAGCTCGCGAGGTCGCCACCGCCGTCACCGACGTCGCGGGCTCGTCTACGAACATGGCGGCTGCGTCGAAGAAGTGCACCCCGTGCTCGACGAAGATTCCACCCGAGAGCGCCTCGTCCCAGAACCAGTGGTCGATCGGGAGGCTCTCGTCGGCGGCGTCGTTCTCGAAGAGGAAGCGAATCGGCCTGAGGCCCAACCGATCCTGCAACCGGCGGATCGCATGGAGCAGGGGGTTGTGGCGCAACACGTGGTCGACCACGACGACACGGCCGAGAGACTCCGCCAGGGCCCGCACCTGGGCGGCCTGGTCCGCGTTCATCCCGAGTGGCTTCTCGAGGAACACGTCCTTGCCGGCACGCAACGCCGCCATCGCGAGCTCGGCGTGCGTATGCGGCGGTGTCGCGATGACCACGGCGTCGGAGTCGAAGGCCCCGAGTGCCTCCTCGACCGTGGTGGCGCGGCAACCGACCTCAGCGGCAACCTGGGCGGCACGGTCAGCGTCGGCGTCCGCGACGACCACGGGCACGACCTCCGCCACGCCCATGGCGCTCTGGAGGATGAAGCGGCCGAACAGGCCGGCTCCCACGAGGGAAAGCCGCGTGGGATCGCTGGCCCGGCCTTGGGCGAGACCCAACGCCAACGGTGTCGTCACCACTTGACCCATCGACCGGTCAGCCCTTCACCGCGCCACCGACAACGCTCGCGACAAGGTAGCGCTGCAGGAAGACATACGTCGCGATGAGCGGGGCAGCCACGATGATCGTCGCCGCGGACAGGAGGCTCCACTGGCTGACATAGGTGCCCTTGAACGCAAACAGGCCCAGCGTGACCGGCGACTTCGACGCATCTGGCAGCAGGATCGTGGCGAGGATGATGTCGTTCCAGACCCCGATGGCCTGGAGGATGAAGATCGTGGCGAGGACCGGCTTGATGAGGGTGGGCAGGAACCCGAACACATAGCGGACGTATCCGACTCCGTCCAGCGCGGCGGCCTCGTCGATCTCCCTCGGCACCGACTTGAGGTAGCCGGTCACGAGCAGCGGCCCGACGCCTACCCCCGACGCCATGATGAGGATGTAGCCGAGGCGAGTGTCGTAGAGGTGCAGGCGCAACGCGAGCTGGAAGACCGTGATCAGGGTGTTGGGCAGGAAGAGCATTGCTGCGAACGTCGCGTTCCACAACCGGGTGTGCTTGACGTAGCCACGGGCCACCGGGAAGCCGACGAGCAGCGACACCACCGTGCCGAGGGTTGCCGCGACGAGAGTGTAAAGGACGCTGTTGAGCAGGTATGCCGCGAAGTTGCCCTTGTCCACCGCGGTGGCGAAGTTCGAGAACTCGGGTGAGGTGACCAGACCCGTGGGATTGGCGATGAAGTCGGCTTCGGACTTCAACGCCGTGTTGACGAGGAACAGCAACGGGTACAGGTACATGAGCACGACGAGGGCCATCAGCGCGTAGAGAACGACCTTGCCCCGCTGGGGAGCGGGACCGCCGCGGAGCGGCGCGTCCTCCTGTACGCCCACCGCGGCGCCGGCGACCGTAGTCGGCGTGTTGACGGCGCTCACAGCGCCGTCTCCTTGCGTCGCAGGTAGACCAGCGTCGCGAGCGAGACGATCATCACGATGACGAACTGGACCATCGAGATCGCGGCCGCATAGCCCTGTGACAAGGCGGTGCCGCCCTGGGCTCCGCCGAAGCCCTGGGTGAAGATCGCCAGGGAGAGCACCTGGGTTGCGGGGTTGATCGGGCCGGTCAGCACGTAGATGAGCTGGTAGCTCTGCAGGGCGCCGATCAGTGACAGCAGCGTGTTGGCGGTGATCGAGGGCGCGAGCAGTGGAATGGTGACGAAGCGCAGCCGCTGCCAGCTCGACGCACCGTCGATCGACGCGACCTCGTAGAGCTCCGGCGGGATCGCCTGCAGCCCCGCGAGATAGATGACGACCGCCACCCCGAGCCCGGCCCAGACCGAGACCCCGATGACCAGCGGCATGGCCAGGGACGGGTCCCCGAAGAACGCTGACGACGAGCCGAACCAGCCCCACACACTCGCCGCCGGACCGCCCGAGGGGTTGAAGATCAGGCTGAAGACCAGTCCGATGATCGTGACGCCCAGGATCGTCGGCATGAAGACCACTGCCCGGGCGAAGTTCCTTCCCCGCAACCGCATGTTGAGCAGCACGGCGATGAACAAGGCAATGACGTTCTGCAACAGGGTCACTGCGACCGCGAAGACCAAGGTGTTCTTCAACGCATTGAGGTTGTAGCCGAGCTGCGCCGACGAGAAGAACGTCGCGTAGTTCTCGATGCCGACGAAGTTCACGGGCAGGAAGGGCAGCGATCGGATGTCGGTGAACGAGACCACGAGGATGCCGACCGCGGGCACGAGCGAGAAGACGACGATCAGGCTCATGCCCAGCGCGAACAGCAGCTGCGCGGTCGATCGTCGCCCGAAGATGATGGTGCGTGACTGGCTCACCGAGATGCCTCCTGGTCCGAGTCCGTGCTGGGGGTCTGACGCCGTGAGGCGTCCACGCCGACCCGGGAGGCGTCACCGCGTGCCGGGTTCAGGTCGCGGACGGCTCCGGCGCCCGGCCGCGACCCACCGGCGGGCTACTTGAGGCCCGCCTGCCAGTCCTTCTGGGCCGCAGCGGCGGCACCAGCCGCGTCGGTGGTGCCCATAGGCTTCACACCGGCCCAGTTGAACGGCACGGATGCAGCGGGGCCAGCCTTGGTGTTGGCGATCCAGATCGTGTCCCACGCGGGCTGGAACGTGCTGGTGTAGTCGGCTATCGCGTCGTAGAAGGCGTTGCCCTTGACGCCGGTGACAGCGGGCGCGAAGCCGGCCTCGTCGTTGAACAGCTTGTAGTTCTTGGCGAAGGTGTCCAGCCACGCGATGGCAGCAGAGGGGTTCTTGGCGTTGGCCGGGATGGCGAGCGACAGCTCGACCTTCCCGCCGAGGAACTTGTTGTCCTGCGCATTGTCACCCGACGGCAGCGGGAAGTAGCCGAAGTCGAGCTTCGAGCCCCCGGCCGTCTGGATCGAGGTCGTGTTCCAGGTGCCGTCACCCATCATGGCGAACTTCCCGTTGACGAAGTCTGCCGTCATGGTCTGGTAGGTGATGCCGGCGAAGTTGGGCTGGGCGTAGCCGTACAGGGTCTCCAGGCGCTTGAGCACCTCCAGCTGCTTGCCCTCGTCGAGCTTCACGGACCCGGCGTAGAGACCCTTGGCCAGCTCGTTCTTCGCGGCAGCGTCGGGGTAGAGGCCCTGGACGACACCCAAGGTGGTGACCCCTGCAGAGTCCTTGCCTGCGATCCCCACGGGCACGATGCCCTTGGCCTTCAGCTTGTCGCAGGCGGCCGTCAGCTCCTGCCACGTGGTCGGGACGGTGATGCCGTTGTCGGAGAAGATCTTCTTGTTGTAGAACATGCCGGTGTAGTAGCTCAACCCGGTCGGCACGGTGTAGTTCTTGCCCTTGTACTTCGTGCCGTCGAGCACCGACTGGTTGAACGAGGTGAGGAAGGGCTGACCCGTCAGGTCGAGGAAGCCGCCGGAGTCGGCGAGTCGGGCGTCATCGCCTGCATTCGCGGCCGGGACGTAGCTGGGGACTTCACGCGGGAAGGCGACGACGACGTCCACGCTCCCGGCGGTCAGCCGGGATGAGCGTGTCTGGTTGTAGTTCTCGTTCGGCACCGCAGAGAAGTTGACCTTCACGTTGGGGTGCTTGGCCGTGAACTCCTTCGTGATGGCCTTGAAGCCGGCGTCGGACCCCGTCGCGCTGGACACGAGGATGTTCAGCTCGCCGCTGACCTCACCGCCGACGGTCGGCGCCGCGCCCCCCGACGTGCCGCCGCCACCACCACCACACGCGCCAAGCGCCAAGCCAAGGGCGGCCACCGCGCCGATCGTCGTGTAGCGCATCGCACGGAACCTCGTTGTTGCCATTGATGCCTCCGGGGGGTAACCGAAACGTTTTGGTTGGGGGCAAGTTAGCACCGCAACGGCGGATCGGGGTAGGGGCGGTGCCAAAACGTTTTGGTTCCGAAATGGTCGCAATGTGACTTCGGCGCTCGGAGAGGCGCCTGGCTAGGCGCAGCGTGACGGGACGAGCGAATCGCGCAGCAGAAGTGAGGTCGCGGGCACGGCGACGTCAGCCGGTGTCTCTCCCGCGATCACGCTCAGCAACATCGTGGCAGCCGCAGTCCCGAGCAGGCGCGGCGCCGTCGCGACCGAGGTGAGCGCCGGCCGCACGAAGCCCCCGAGCTGGATGCCGTCAAAACCCGTCACGGACATGTCCAGCGGCACCTCGATGCCGAGGGCACTCGCCCGGGCGATGAATCCGATCGCCATGAGGTCGTTGCCGCACACCACGGCAGTCGGCGCATCCCCCGGCGTCCCGAGCAACATGTCCGCCGCCCGGCTGCCACTTTCGATGGTGAAGTCGCCGTACACGAGCGGCCCAGGCTCCAGCCCGGCGTTCGCCAACGCCGACCGCCAGATCTCCACCCGTTGACGCGTGTGGATGAGGCCCTTGCGTCCGGCCACATGCGCGATGTGCCTGTGCCCCAGTGAGATGACCTGATCCATGAGCTCAACCAAGCCCGGCCGGTGGTCCTGGCGCACCGAGGGCAGGCTGCACCTCAGTGGCGAGTTCACCGCCACGGCCGGCAACCCCAGCTCGGTCACCAGCCGCACCCGGGCGTCATCTCGCGCAATGTCGGTGAGGAAGACTCCATCGACGCGGTGGTCGAGGGCCATCTGCCCGTAGCGATGCAGTGCCGACCGCCGGCTCGATGCGACCTGAAGCACGAGGGCGAACCCGTGCTGCTCAAGGACGGCCTCGACTCCCGCGATGAACCCGGCGAAGAAGGGGTCGGACTCGATCACGGCCGAGGAGCGCTCCAGGGCGAGCCCCACGGCGTACGCCTTGCGACCAGACAGGCTCCGACCCCGAAGTGACGGCACCCAACCCAGTCGCCGCGCCACATCGACAATGCGTCCGCGGGTTACGTCCGACACGCCCGGCCGACCGTTCAACGCGGCCGACACCGACGAGATTGAAACGCCCGCCTCGGCAGCGACATCAAGGATGGTGACCCTAGGTCTCATCACAACACCCCCGCCCACAACCGGTTGCGCGCCGAACCTACACCCTCCGCCCGCCGGTGACTCGGACGATCACCAACCTGACACGAGCCGAAGGAACGACTGAGAGCGTCGAGCCGACGTGTCAGCGGACCGGGGGCCTCACCGAGTCACGTTCGATGATGGAGGTCGGCATGCGTTCGTGGATCGGTCGTCTGGTCTCTCCGCGCACGCGTCCGATCAACAGCTCGGCCGCGCGGGCACCTATGTCGTAGACGGGCTGGGCGACGACGGTGAGCGGCGGTGAGACGACGTCCGCCCACTCAGCGTCATCAAAGCCCAGCAGGGACACGTCGTCAGGGCAGCGGAGCCCCAGCTCTCTCAACGCCTGCAGCGCGCCGAGGGACAGGGTGCTGTCGAACGCGAGAATGGCAGTGGGCGGTACGGGTGAACGGAGCAGTGCTTTGGTCCCGTTGGTCGCGTCCAAGCGGTGGAAGCCGTTGGACATCACGTATGCCGGCTCCGGGGTGATACCGGCATCCAGCAACGCGTCGCGGTAGCCGGCGGTGCGCGCTCCACTGGTCGTCGCCGCGAGTCGCTCGACACCCGCGAGGTTGGGTCGGCTCAGGCGCGGTGCCAGGTCGCTCGAGGCTCCCGTCAGAACACCAATTCGTTTGTGGCCCGACGCAATGAGGAACTCCGTGGCCGCCTTGGCGGCGGCCCGGTTGTCGATGCCGACAGTGTCTGCCCGCAGCCCACTGATCCGTCGGTCGAGGAGCACCACGGGCGTGCCGGACTTCATGACGGTCGTGAGGTGGGATCGGTCGGCGGCATCGGTTGGACAGACGATGAGTCCATCCACGCGGCGCTCCGCCAGCATCGCGACGGCCGCGTGCTCCTTGGTGAGGTCCTCGTCCGTGTTGGTGAGGATCACCTCGTAGCCACGTTGGGAAGCGGCGTCCGCGATCCCTCGAAAAGCGCGGTGGAAGAACGCGTTCTCGATGTCCGCGAGCACCACACCCAGAGTGTTCGTGGACCCCGTGATCATGCTGCGGGCCAGGTTGTTCGCCCGGTATCCCAGCTCCGCTGCTGCGGCTACGACCTTCTCCCGCGTAGCTGGGCGAACGGAGCCGTAGCCGCCGAGTGCCCTGGCGGCAGTGGCAGGGGAGACCCCCGCTGCGCGGGCGACGTCCGGGATCGTCGCGATGTCGCGCTTCGCTGTGGTGCTCATGATGCCTCTCGGTCTCGGACTCCGGGTGTCGGCCAGCGTGTCGACGTCGACGGTAGCGGCTGGCCAGACCGTTTCCACTACCAGCCAACTTTTTGCCGGCCAGCACTTGACAACTACGGCCACGAGTTGAGAACGTTCTCAACACCGCAGTGAGAACGTTATCAAACCTGACTTGGATGGAGTGCACCGATGACCGAAACCCTGCCTCTCAAGCCGATCGACCCGGAGCTCGTGAGCAAGACGCGGGCCAGCGTCGACGAGCGGGGCGCGATCGCGAGGATCGTCACCGAGGTGGTGGCGCGTGGCTTGAGGAACGTCTACTTCGTGGGCGCCGGCGGGTCGCTGATCTGCAGCTACCCCGCCCACTACGTTCTGCAGCGCCTGGCGTCGTTCCCGGTCTTCCAGCTGCAGAGCGACGAGCTGAACTGCTCCCAGCCTGCGCTGATGGGTCCTGGCTCGCTCGTCGTCCTCGCTTCCTACACCGGCACCACGAAGGAGACCGTGGCCGCGGCCAAGACGGCGAAGGCCACCGGAGCCACGGTCATCGCGGCCGCGAAGGAGGGCAGCCCGCTGGCGGAAGCCGCTGACGTCTCGTTCCGAGGCAAGAGCGACGTGTTCGAGCTGCTCGTGGCCTACGCGCTGCTCGAGGCGACGGACGACGGCTTCGACACCGACGCCGTGGCCGCGGCGATGGAGGCTCTGCCCGAGGCCCTCCACCGTGCCGTTGAGGAGGCCGACACGGCCCTGGCTGACATCGCCGACGCACTCAAGGACGAGCCCATCACGTACGTCCTCGGCTCCGGCCCCAGCTACGCCTGGGCCTACGGCCTGGCCATGTGCTACCTGCAGGAGATGCAGTGGAAGCACGCGGCCGCCTTCAACACGGGCGAGTTCTTCCAGGGCGCCTTCGAAGTGGTGAACGACGACGTGCCCGTGATCTTGTGGCTCGGTGAGGACGCCTCCCGGCCCATGGCCGAGCGCGGCAAGCGGTTCCTCGAGCAGTACTGCAAGAAGGCCAAGTACGTCGACGTCGCGGACCTGACGCTGCCGGGCATTCCCAAGTCGATGCGTCCGGACGTCTCACCGCTCGTCGTCGGCGCCTTGGCTTCACGCCTGGCGCAGCACTACGAGGCCGTGCGTGGCCACGACCTGGAGCTTCGCAACTACATGTTCCAGGTCGACTACTGACCGCTGGCCACACACAGGAGACCCACATGCTCAACTTCGACACCGGGCGCTTCCTCCGCATCCAGAGCGGTGCGGTAGCCCAGGGGCAAGGCCTTCGCGAGGTCATCAACCGCTGTCTGGCGGACGGCGCGGAGAACCTGTTCTTCGTGGGCTCCGGCGGCGCCGGACTTCTGATGTGGCCGGCGGCCCGACTGCTGCAGACGCGGTCGACGTTCCCGGTCTACGTGGAGAACCCGGCCGAACTGGTCCTCAGCGGATCCGTCCATCTCGGGCCACGGTCCATCGTGGTGATCCCGTCGCTGTCCGGCACCACCCCCGAGAGCGTCGCCGCGCTCGACTACGCCCAGGAGCGAGGAGCGACCGTCATCGCGCTGGTGGGACACCGGCAGACACCCCTGGGGACTCGGGCGGACCACGCGTTCGTGAACTTCGCCGAGGACGACACCTCGTGCGAGTCCTTCTACCTCCAGTCCCTGCTGCTGGCGCTCGCGCTCATGCAGGCGCGGGGGGAGGCGGACGCCGTCACGTCGGTGCACGAAGAGCTCACGGCGCTGCCCGACGCGCTCGTGGCGGTGAAGGAGTGGTTCGAGCCGCGTGCTGAGATCCTCGCCAAGGGCATCGCGGCGGAGGACTTCCACATCATCACGGCAGCCGGAGGCGCGTGGCCGCAGGCGTTCTACTACGGCATGTGCATCCTCGAGGAGATGCAGTGGATCAGGACCCGCCCTGTGCACGCGTCCGACTTCTTCCACGGCACCCTCGAGCTGGTGGAGGACGGGGTCAGCGTGATCGTCCTCAAGGGGGAGGGGTCCACGCGGTCACTCGAGCAGCGGGTGGAGCAGTTCGCGCAGCAGTACTCGGACAAGGTCGAGGTGATCGACGCCGCCGAGTGCCCGCTGCCCGGGATCTCCCCGGCGACCCGCGAGCTCGTCTCGCCGGTGCTGCTGGCCACCGTCCTCGAGCGGGTGAGCGCCCACCTCGAG
Organism: uncultured Actinomycetota bacterium; assembly: GCA_963816385.1. Classification (GTDB taxonomy): domain Bacteria; phylum Actinomycetota; class Actinomycetes; order Actinomycetales; family Dermatophilaceae; genus CAWFKL01. Next base: position 403,018 of record CAWFKL010000004.1, on the reverse strand, counting down.
GTCATCCGAGACCATCCGCTGACGACCCGTCGCTACTACAAGCGCGTTGCCTACTAGTCCGGAGGACCACTGCCATGACAACCGGAACCAGATGGCCCCAGCGGCCCCGGGGTAAGGAGTCACTGCCATGAGCTCTCGTCTACTGGCGGTTGGGGACAACGTCGTGGACCGCTACGTCGAGCTGGGATTCATGTATCCCGGCGGGAACGCGGTCAACGTCGCAGTCCACGCGCGTCGCGTCGGCTCGCAGACGGCATACCTCGGGGTGCTTGGCACGGACGCAGCCGGCGAAGCAGTGCTTCAGGCGCTGCGGGCCGAGGGAGTCGACACCACCCTGACGCGCATCGAGGAGGGCCTCAACGCCTCGGCGGACGTCTACGTCCACGACGGCAACCGGGTCTTCGGTGAGGGACGGCCTGGGGTGTCGCGGTTCACACTCAGTCCGCAGGACCTCGTGGCGGCCGGCACGTATGACGTCGTGCACACCGGGGAGTGCTCCCACACGGAGGCACAGCTGCCGACTCTCGCCAGGGCGGTGCGACAGCTGTCCTTCGACTTCTCGGAGCGTCCCTGGGACTACGTCAGTGAGCACGCCCCCCACGTCGACATCGCCATCGCGTCGTGCCCGAGCGGCGACCGCGATGACGCCGTCGCCCGCGCCGTGGAGCTCCGATCGCTCGGCCCACGGACAGTGGCCGTGACGCTCGGCGCAGCCGGTGCCGTCCTCCTCGGCGACGACGGTCTGGTCCACAGCCCGGCCGGCGACGTGCGTGTCGTGGACACGCTCGGCGCGGGCGATGCCTTCATCGCGCGGCTGCTCCACGGACTCATCAACCACGAGCCGCCGCGGCAGCTCCTCCCGGCCGCCACGGCCTATGCCAGTGACTCGTGCGCCAGCTACGGCGCCTTCGGCTACCGAACTGCACTCAGCAGCACCGACGACCAGCAAGCCCTTTCAGGTACCAACGCACGATGGGAATCATCATGAACCGCACTCTCTCAGCCCTCGGCGTCACGGCCGTTGCGGCCGCCCTGGTGGTGTCCGCTTGTGGGACCCCCGGGACGCCGCAGGCACAGGCACCGGCCGCCAACGACCTCGCCAGCCCCGCGACGAAGTCCGGCACGCTCTCCGTGGTCACCAAGTTCGCCGACCCGCAGTACGCGCCCTACTTCGTCTCGGTCGCCAAGGCGTACGAGGCGGCCAACCCCGGCGTCAAGGTGGACCTCCAGCAGGTCGGAGACCAGCCGTACAAGGACAAGATCCGCGTCCTTGCCGCCTCCAAGAAGATGCCCGACGTCTACTTCTCGTGGGCAGGCGACTTCGCCAACAAGTTCGTGCGTGCTGGCCTGGCGGCGGACCTCAGCTCCGTGATCTCGAAGGACACGGAATGGGGGAAGACGTTCTCCCCGGCGGCCCTCAAGGCATTCGAGAAGGACGGCAAGAACTACGGGGTACCCATCGACCTCGACGCGAAGTACCTGGCCTACAACAAGGCTGCCTTCGCCAAGGCGGGCATCAACTCGGCGCCCACGTCCTTCGAGGAGCTCCTGAGCGCCTGCGACAAGCTGAAGTCCGCGGGTTACACGCCGATCGCCTTCGGCAACCAGTACGGGTGGCCGGCGATCCACTACATCACCCAGCTCAACGCGTACAACGTCCCCGCCCGGACGCTGGCGGGCGACTACGCACCGGAGACCGGGGCGTTCACCGACGCCGGCTACGTCAAGGCGCTCGACCAGTTCAAGTCGCTGGCACAACGGTGCGCCAGCGGTGGAGCCAACGGTCTGTCCCACGAGGCGGCCCAGGCCGGCTTCCTCGGTGGAAAGGCCGCCATGCACTACCTGGAGTCGGTGGAGTTCAAGGCGCTCACTGAGCAGGGCGGCGCGGCCAAGGACATCGCTGCGAACTGGGACTTCATGCGACTGCCCGCCCCAGCCGACGCCGCAGGAGACACCGGCGCGCTGACCGGTGCACCGGACGGCTTCATGGTCAACGCCCAGAGCAAGCAGGCCCCGCTGGCCGTGGACTTCCTGAAGTTCATGACGAACCAGGACAACGCCAAGAAGCTGACCAAGGACATCGGCTGGCTCAGCCCCGTCAAGGGTTCCGCGACGTCCGAGAACTCCTTCCCACAACTTGAGAGTGCGCTCGAGGACATCAACGCGGCCAGTCAGTTCGCGATCTGGCTCGACACCGTCGCCCACGCGGATGTGGCCAACGCGTACCTCTCCGGTGTGCAGGGCATCGTGGACGGATCCCAGTCGCCGGAACAGGTCATGACGGCCGTGCGGGCGGCTGCAGCGAAGGCCAAGAAGGCCGCTGGCTGAAGGTAGCGGGGGAGGACTGCGACACCGGGTGCCGCAGCTCTCCCCCGCCACCGTCATCAAAAGGATGAGAGGTGACCGTCACATGAGGCACACACTGCACCGATGGCGCGGATGGATCTGGCTTCTCCCGGCCGTGGTCCTGCTCGGGATGTTCGTGTACTACCCGATCGTCGAGAACTTCCGACTCAGCGCCTACTCGTGGAACGCCTTCACGCCGAGCGCGACCTTTGTCGGGCTGGACAACTACCGCACCGCCGTGGAGGACCCGATCTTCTGGCGGTCCCTGTTGAACAACACGGCGTATGCCGTCGTGTCCCTGGTCTTCCAGGTGGCCATCGCTCTCGTGCTGGCCGCGGTGCTCGAAGAGTTCGTGCACCAGAGGCTGCGGGGGATTCTCCGCACGGTGTACTTCATCCCCGCCGTGGTCTCGATCACCGTCGCTGGCATTCTCTTCTCCTTCATCTACAACCCCGAGATCGGGCTGCTCAACCGGGCGCTCACAGCGCTCGGGCTGGAGTCCTGGACGCACGCCTGGCTGGGGGAGCCGGGAACAGCGATCTGGAGCATCATCGCGATGAGTCAGTGGCAGTCCATCGGCTACGCCACAGTCTTGTTCGTCGTTGCGTTGCAACGCATCCCGCGGGAGATGTATGAAGCGGCCCGCATCGACGGCGCCGGGTCGATCCGCACCTTCTTTGCCGTCACGGTGCCCATGGTCCGCGAGATGACCACCCTGCTGATCATCCTCACCATCTCCGGCGCCTTCCTCGTCTTCAACGAGGTGCAGGTCATGACGGCCGGCGGGCCGTCCGACTCCAGCCAGGTGCTCGGCACGTGGCTCTATCGCAACGCCTTCCTCGCCGATGACATGGGCTACGCATCGGCCATCGCCGCAGTGATCTTCGTGATCACGTTCGGGTTCGCCGCCATCCATCTGGCCCTCAGCCGACGAAAGAGAATCGAGTGGTGACCATGGTGTCCACATCTATCGCCACCAGGCACGCCGCCGCGCCAGCGGCCTCGACCCGGGCCAGGACCGCCTCATCCGTGGGGCGCTCGACGCGCCGAATCCTCATCTGGGCCGTGCTCATCGCGTTGGTCATCGCCGTGCTCTACCCCCTGCTGTGGATGATCTTCAGCAGCTTCAAGGACAACCGCGAGGTCTTCGACAACCCGTGGGGTCTACCGAGCGAGCTCCGCTGGAGCAACTTCGCCGCCGCGGGTCAGGCCGGCGTCGTCCGCTTCTTCGTCAACAGTGTGATCGTCACGGCCGCATCCATCGTCACCACGACGCTCATCAGCGCCTGGGCGGCATACGGGCTCGTCCGACTGAAGGTTCCCTTCGGCGGCGTCGCCCTGGGACTGCTCCTCGGGGGCCTCATGGTCGCCCCTACCGTGGCGCTCATCCCGCTTTTCGGACTGCTGCAACAGCTCGGGATCTTCGACACCTACTGGGCGCTCATCGTGCTCTACACCGCCTTCCGAATCCCCTTCACGACGTTCCTGATCAGGGCGTACCTCATCGACATGCCCAGGGACGTCGACGAGGCAGCCGCCATCGACGGGGCCTCCCGCACCCAGATCTTCTGGCACATCATCATGCCGATGTGTCGCCCGATCCTCGTGTCCGCCGCACTGCTGCAGGCACTCTTCGCCTGGAACGAGTTCGCCTTCGCCCTCGTCTTCATCAGCAACGCCGACCTCAAGACCCTGCCGGTCGGCCTGATGGACATGCAGAGCCGCCTACTGACGGACTGGCCCGTCCAGTTCGCCGGCCTGACCATGGCGGCACTGCCGATGATCATCCTCTTCCTCATCGGCCAGCGTCAGTTCCTACGGGGTCTCACCGAAGGCATGGGCAAGTAGCCGGAATGGGCCCCGCCTGTCGGATTTCCCGGCAACCGCTGACCAGGGTGCGCGCCGCTTGGCCGACCCACCGGCCTTGGCCCCGCAGACCCCGGACGCTGTTGCGCCCGTTGACGAAAATTTGCGCTCTCATTGCTAGGTTGAGCAGGTGGCCCGGCACGGAGACCTCAACATGGCGGACATCGCAGCGCAGGCGGGGGTCTCCATCGCCTCGGTGTCCCGGGCGCTCAGCGGCTCTCCAGGCGTGTCCGAGGCGACGCGCACCCGGATCCGCGGCCTGGCCGCCGAGCTCAACTACGCCGTCTCCCCGGATGCCGTGCGACTGGCGAAGGGATCCCGCGGCCGGGTCGCCGTCGTGACCGCCGACCTCGCCCACTGGTTCTACGCCTCCCTGCTCGAGGGCATCATGACCGCGCTGCGCGGGTCGGACCTCGACGTGCTGCTCTACGAGGTCAAGCGCGAGGAGGAGCGCAGGAGGTTCTTCGACGAACTGCCGGCGCGGCGCCAGGTGGACGCCCTGATCATCCTCGCCTTCCCGGTGAGCGACGAGGAGCGCCTGCAGCTCGACCTGATGGGCGTCACGGTCGTGATGGCCGGTGGCATCCTCGGCGACCGACCCCACGTCCGGATCGACGACGTCGAGGCGGCCCGGCAGGCCACGCACCACCTCATCCTCGCCGGGCACGAGCGCGTGGCTCTCATCAACGCCACCGGACGCTGGCGTCTGCCGTATGCCGGTCCGCAGGACCGGTTCCAGGGCTACCTCGACGCCCTTCGCAACGCCGGCCTCCCGGTGGAGCGCGAGCTGGTGGTCTCGGCCGAGTGGGGAAGCTCCGGGGGTGCTGACGCGATGGCTCGCCTGCTCAGCCTGCCGCGGCCCCCGACGGCGGTCGTGGCGTTCTCCGATGAGATGGCCTTCGGGGCCCTGCGCACCCTGCGGCGCTCCGGTATAGCCGTGCCGCACACCGTCTCCCTCGTGGGCATCGACGACCACGAAATGGCGGAAGTCGTCGAGCTCACGACCGTGCGGCAGCCGGTTCTCGAGCTGGGTCGGGAGGCGGGCGCGCTCGTCTTCCGGCTCCTCAAGGAAGGCACGGTGGAGGAGCAGCACGTGACGCTGCCGACGCAGCTGGTCGTCCGTGGCACGAGCGGGTCTCCGCGCACAGCGGGCTGACAGTCGACGGATGGCCTCTTGACAACGTCGGACAAATCCTCACAATTTCTCACGTAAGCGCTTGCGCAAACATCCTGGCCTGAACCTGCTCGGCCTGGTCGTGCAACGCACGTGACGCCGTTCTCGTCGGCACGCCTAGCAAGGAGGCTATGTATGCGCAGGTCCAGACGAGCGATGTTGGCAGCCGTCGCTGCCATCTTCGCCATGCTGTTCAGCTCCGCCGTGATGCTGTCCAGCTTCGGCCAGCCCGGCCGCGGCCGCGGACGCGCCGTGTGTCGACAACCCGTTCGGCGACCGCCCGCTCTACCTCAAGGGCGGGTTCAACGGCTGGTCTGCCAGCCCCGACTACACGTTCGCCTACAACTGCAACCGGTTCGAGCTGACCGCCAACGTCAGCGGCAGCAGTGACTTCAAGGTCGCCGACGCGAACTGGTCCGCCGACGCCGACTTCGGCGGGGGCGCGGCTGGCAGTCAGGTCCAGCCGGGCGTCCCGCTGCAGCTGGCCCTGCGGGGGTCCAACCTGACCTTCGCGTTCACCGGCGTGCAGAAGGTGGTTCTCGACGTCTCGCAGTCGAAGACGACACCGAAGCTGACGATCAGCCCCTGCGCGCAGAACCCGCTCGACGAGGCCCTGCTCGGGCTCAGCGGCGACTTCAACGGGTTCACCCCGCGCCCGGCCGACTTCTTCACGTACAGCTGCGACGCGTACTACCTCAACGTCAACCTCCAGGGCACGCACGAGTTCAAGATCCTCGACCCCATCGGCCCGCCGAAGACGCGCCTGGGTGCGCCCGACGCCAGCCACTCCGTCGTGACCGACGGCCAGCCGTTCCCGCTGGCCTCCGAGGCCGAGGGCGCCACCGCCAACCTGCGCTTCGACTTCACCGGGCGAGCACACCCTGCGGGTGAGCTTCGAGGGCGCCGACCAGCGCCCGACGCTGACGATCATGCCCAAGTCGTGGGTCAACCCCGGCATCCCTGCTCCCGTCACGGACTCCGTGGCCCGCCAGGTCAGGTACGACTCCCGCGACAGCGACTTCAAGGCGCCGTACGGTGCCATGACGACGGGGCAGAAGGCGCGCTTCTCGCTCACCGCTCCCCGGGGCGTGACGTCGGCGACGCTGGTCGTCGAGACCCGCCGCCTCGAGGGCAACCAGGACGTCCTCGAGTACCTCGACCCGGTCAGGGTGCCCATGACGCGTACGCAGGACGGCGCCGTCGACAAGTGGAGCGCCTCGTACCGCTTCGCCAGCAAGAACGTCTACGGGTACTACTTCGAGCTGACCATCGACGGACAGCAGTACGTCTACCAGAACAACAACGACTCGATCTACTGGACCACGGAGCGTGGCTCCTTCGGCGTCGGCCAGATCGGCTTCGCACCGTCCGACCCGAAGCAGGTGCGCCGCTACCGGCAGACGGTCTACGACCCCGGCTACAAGGTGCCCGACTGGGCGCAGGACGCCGTGTACTACTACATCTTCCCGGAGCGCTTCCGCAACGGCGACACCGCCAACGACCCGCAGCCCGGCAAGGACACCTACCTCGACGGCCCCGTCGAGCGTCACAGCAACTGGCTGGACAAGCCGTACGTCCCGGGTAACGCGGACGGCTCCACCACCGACGACAACGTGTACAACAACGACTTCTTCGGCGGCGACCTCGCCGGCATCATCGAGAAGCTCGACTACCTGAAGAAGCTCGGCGTCAACACCCTCTACATCAACCCCATCTTCGAGGCGGGCAGCAACCACAAGTACGACACCGCCGACTACCTGAACGTCGACAACGGCTTCGGCACCAACGAGGACGTGAACCGACTGACCTCGGCGGCGAAGGCGCGCGGTATGCGGGTCATCCTCGACACCTCCCTCAACCACACGGGCAGCGACTCGGTCTACTTCGACCGGTACGCCAACTTCCCGGGCACCGGCGCCTTCGAGGACGCGAAGATCCGCTCCGACTCGCCGTATGCCGACTGGTACCGCTTCTTCCCCGAGCAGAGCGACCCAGACCGTCAGTACGCCGGCTGGGTCGGTGTCTCCACGCTGCCCGAGCTGACCGAGTCCGACAGCTTCAAGGACTTCGCCTTCCGCAAGCCCGACTCGGTGATGAAGACCTGGCTGGACCGCGGCACCGCCGGCTGGCGCATGGACGTGACCCCGTGGGTGAGCGACGAGTTCTGGCGGGAGTGGCGCACGTCGATCAAGGCGCACCGCCCCGACGCGCTGACCGTCGCGGAAACGTGGTTCGACTCCTCGAAGTACTTCCTCGGGGACGAGTTCGACTCGACGATGAACTACATCTTCCGCAACGCGGTCATCGACTACGCCAGCGGCCGCAACGCCAAGGCGGCCTACCAGAGCATCGAGCTGATCCGTGAGGCGTACCCGCCGCAGGCCTTCTACGCCCTGATGAACCTGCTGTCGACGCATGACGCGGCGCGGACCCTGTACGAGCTGGGTGACACCGGCACGAGCAGCCCGCAGCAGGTCGAGCAGGCCAAGGCGCGCTTCCGGCTGGCGCGTGCTGTTCCAGATGACCTTCCCCGGTTCGCCCGCCGTGTTCTACGGCGACGAGGTGGGCGTCACCGGTGGAGCGGACCCGTTCAACCGGGCCACCTACCCGTGGGCCGACAAGGGCGGCGCTCCCGACACGGCCATGCTCGCCGACTTCGAGAAGATGATCGGCCTGCGCAACCAGCACGAGGTCCTCCGGCGCGGCTCGATCGATGCACCGCTCCAGCTGGACGAGAACATCATCGTGCTCACCCGCAAGTACCAGGGCGTCCGCGCCGTCACCGCCTTCAACAACTCGACGACGCCGCGTGAGGTCACCGTGGACCTGCCGGTCGGCTACGGCGACAAGCCGTACCAGGACGCCGTGACCGGTCGCGCGGTCCAGCCGTCCAACGGCAAGATCACGCTGACCGTGCCGGCGCTGAGCGGCTCGGTACTCATCACCAAGTGAACGGGACGCCCCCGGGACAGCGCCGCGAGTCGGCTGCTGTCCCGGGGGCGTACCTGTGTGGAACGACGGCGTCTCCGGCCCGCAATCTTCCCGTCGAGTGGCCTCGCTTTCACACGGGGCTACCGTCACGTGGCCACCGGCGTCGCCGCGGTGGCGGCTTCGTACACTCTGCCCATGACGCCGGAGCAGCTGCGCGACCTGCTCGTGGCGGTGGCGGCTCGGGCAGCCGACGTCGGTGGACTTCCGGAGGGTGCCGAGGCTGGTCCACCTGTTGGGCCGCTCTTCCGTCCGGCGAACCCGCGGCTGGCCGGGGTCGTGGCTGACTGGGTCACGCCGGTCTGCCAGCGTTGGGCGAAGGACCTCGACCCCGACCTCGACCCCAGGGCCATGGCCCGCACCTTGGCCGAGGGCCTCGCCGAGCAGCGTGACGTCGCCTCCGTCGAGGTCGCGCCCTCCGGGCTCATCGCGATCACCCTCGAGGACGAGGCGCGCGCTCGCATCGTCCCTGTTGTGCTCAGTGCCCCGCAGACGTATGCCGTCCGGCGCGGTGACCGCTACCGTCCCGTCCTCGAGCGGCCGGCCCAGCGCGCCCACGACGACCCCCTCCGCGGAGTCCAGGTGGCCCATGCCCGGCTCTGCCGGCTCCTGCGCAACGCCGAAGCCACGGGGGTGGAGCAGCACAGCGATGAGCTCGCCCTGCTGAACCAGGTCGCCGAGCGCCACCTTCTCGTCGCCGTCGCTGACCTGCCGCAGAGGATGGAGGTGCATGCGGGTGACGAACGTGCCTGCGAACGAGCCCTTGTCGAGCTGGGCGCGCTCGCCGACGCCTGGGACGCGCCGACGCGTCCCACCGTCATCGGCAGCACCCCCCAGCCGGTCCACGGCGCCCGCGCGGCACTCGCCGACGCGGTACGGATCGTCTTGCGCAATGGACTCGCGCGGCTCGGTGCCGCGGCGCCGGAGAGGATGTAGGGATGCGCGCACACGAAGCAGGAGTGCTGCACGCCGAGGGCTATCGCGGCCCTGCGTGGCTCCAGACGCCCGTCGACGTCAACGCCCTCGTTCCGTCCCTGTGGGCGACCTCGGTGGGCCGGGGAGCGGACGGCGCCCTCACCGTGGGGGGAGTGAGCGTCACCGAGCTGGCACGCGAGTTCGGCACGCCGGCATACGTCATCGACGAGGAGGACTTCCGTTCTCGGGCAAGGGATTTCAAGCAGACCTACGCCGAGGTGTTCGAAAGCCTCTGCGGCGGTGCGGACGTCTTCTACGCCGGCAAGGCCTTCCTCTGCACCGAGGTCGCTCGATGGGTGCACGAGGAGGGGCTGCACCTCGACGTCTGCAGCGGTGGGGAGCTGGCCGTCGCGATCCGCGCCGGTATCCCTGGTGAGCGCATCGGCCTGCACGGCAACAACAAGAGCCTTGCCGAGATCACGGCCGCCCTGCAGCACGGCGTGGGCCGCATCGTCATCGACTCGTTCGACGAGATCGAGCGGGTGTCGACGTTGGCAGAGCAGCTCGGCGTCGTCGCGCCGGTCCTCCTCCGCGTCACCGTCGGCGTCGAGGCACACACGCACGAGTTCATCGCCACGGCGCACGAGGACCAGAAGTTCGGTCTGTCGCTCTCCGGGGGCCACGCCCTCGAGGCCGCCCGCCGGATCCTCGGCCGGCGGGACACGATGCGCCTGCTCGGGCTGCACAGCCACATCGGCTCGCAGATCTTCGACACGGCCGGCTTCGAGGTCTCGGCGCGACGCATAGTCGGCCTGCACACGCAGATTGCCAAGGAGCTGGGGGCAACGCTTCCCGAGCTCGACCTCGGCGGCGGCTTCGGCATCGCGTACACGACGGAGCACGACCCGCTGCTCCCCAAGCACCTCGCCGCGGGCATGGCCGAGATCATCGAACGGGAGTGCCGCGCCGACGGCGTCGAGGTGCCGCGCATCTCGATCGAGCCGGGCCGGGCCATCGCCGGGCCGAGCACCTTCACGCTCTACGAGGTCGGCACGGTCAAGAAGGTCGACCTCGACGGCGGTGCCACCCGTGTGTACGTCTCGGTGGACGGCGGGATGAGCGACAACGTGCGCACCGCTCTCTACGACGCCAACTACTCGTGCACGCTGGCCGACCGCGCCTCGGTCGCGGAGCCGGTGCTGGCCCGAGTGGTCGGCAAGCACTGCGAGAGCGGCGACATCGTCGTCAAGGACGAGTTCCTCCCCGCCGACGTGTCGGTCGGGGACCTCATCGCCGTGCCCGGCACCGGCGCCTACTGCCGCTCTCTGTCCAGCCAGTACAACCACACCCCGCGCCCGCCGGTGATCGCGGTGCGTGACGGGGTGGCCCGCGTGATCGTCCGCCGAGAGACGGTCGACGACCTGCTCGCCCTCGACGTGTGAAGCTGCAACGCGGCATCCGAGGTCGCAGATCCTGCGCCACAGATGTCCGGATCGCGAAACAATGAGCGTCCAACTGGCGGACAGACGGCAGGATTCGCACCGTGGACAGCGCTGTGAGTGACCCCCGGCCGCTGCGTGTGGCCCTTCTCGGGGCCGGCGTGGTCGGCGGCGCCGTCGCACGCCTGCTCACGGAGCATGCCACCGACATGGCCGCCCGTGTGGGCGCCCGCCTCGAGATCGTGGGCATCGCGGTGCGGCGGGCTGGTCGTGACCGCTCCGACCTCGGCGTCGACCCGCAGCTGTTCACGACCGACGCGGACGAGCTCGTCACGCGCGCCGACGTCGTCATCGAGGTCATCGGCGGCATCGAGCCGGCGCGGTCGCTGATCCTTCGGGCGATGAAGCATGGCGCTTCGGTGGTCACCGCCAACAAGGCGCTGCTCGCCGAGGACGGTCCGACGCTCTACGCGGCCGCAGCCGAGCACGGTGTCGACCTCTACTACGAGGCCGCCGTCGCCGGCGCCATCCCGCTGCTCCGCCCGCTGCGCGAGTCGCTGACCGGTGACGACGTCACCAAGGTGCTCGGCATCGTCAACGGCACGACGAACTACGTCCTCGACAAGATGGACACGACGGGAGCCGGCTTCTCGGACGCCGTCGAGCAGGCCCAGGCGCTCGGATATGCCGAGGCCGACCCCACCGCCGACGTGGAGGGCTTCGACGCTGCGGCCAAGGCGGCGATCCTCGCCTCGCTCGCCTTCCACACGCGGGTGTCGGGCTCGGACGTCTACCGCGAGGGCATCACCGAGGTGTCCGCCGCCGACGTCGCCGCGGCGCGTGAGATGGACTGCGTCGTCAAGCTGCTCGCGATCTGCGAGCGCACGGACGCGGGCGTCAGCGTGCGCGTGCACCCCGCGATGATCCCGCGGTCGCACCCGCTCGCCGGCGTGCGGGAGGCGTTCAACGCCGTCTTCGTCGAGGCCGATGCGGCCGGCCAGCTGATGTTCTACGGTCGCGGCGCCGGTGGCGATCCCACCGCCTCCGCGGTGCTCGGCGACCTCGTCGCCGTCGCTCGCCACCGGGTCGGTGGGGGCTTGGGCCCGGGGGAGAGCAGGTACGCCGAGCTACGAGTGCTGACCATGGGCGACGCGCTCACCCGCTACCACATCAGCCTCGACGTCGAGGACCGCTCCGGTGTCCTCGCCCAGGTCGCCGCGGCCTTCGCCGACCACGACGTGTCGATCGAGACGGTGCGCCAGCAGCTCGTGCACGACGAGCGCGGAGCCGGCCACCGGGCCAACCTCATCATCGTGACGCACACGGCGAGCGACGCAGCCCTCTCGGCCACCGTCGAGGCGCTGCGCATCCTTGACGTGGTGCGCGGCGTCAACTCCGTCATGCGCGTGGAGGCTTCCTGATGGCCCACCAGTGGCGTGGCGTGATCCGCGAGTATGCCGTCCGGTTGCCGATGCTCGACGGGGCCCCGGTGGTGACCCTGCACGAGGGCGGCACCCCGCTCATCCGTGCCGAGAAGCTGTCGGACCGCGTCGGTGCCGAGGTGCACCTCAAGTTCGAGGGTCTCAATCCCACCGGCTCGTTCAAAGACCGCGGCATGACCACGGCCATCAGCCTCGCCGCCAAGCGCGGAGCCAAGGCAGTCATCTGCGCGAGCACCGGAAACACGAGCGCCTCGGCGGCCGCCTACGCGACCAAGGCCGGCATGGCCTGCGGCGTGCTCGTGCCCGATGGCAAGATCGCCATGGGCAAGCTCAGCCAGGCCATCGCGCACGGCGCCACCCTGCTGCAGGTCGACGGCAACTTCGACGACTGCCTGGGTCTGGCCCGCAAGCTGGCCGAGGCCTACCCGGTGGAGCTCGTCAACTCGGTGAACCCGGCGCGCATCGAGGGCCAGAAGACCGCAAGCTTCGAGGTCGTCGACGCCCTCGGCGACGCGCCGGACATCCACTGCCTGCCCGTCGGCAACGCGGGCAACATCACGGCGTACTGGAAGGGCTACCGCGAGTACCTCGCCGACCCGGGGATCAGCGCGCACCCCGGTCCGGCCACCCACCTGCCGGTCATGTGGGGCTTCCAGGCCGCGGGTGCGGCGCCGATCGTGCTCGGACATCCGGTCGACCATCCCGAGACCATCGCCACGGCCATCCGCATCGGCAACCCGGCGTCGTGGGAGCAGGCAGTTGCCGCCCGTGACGAGTCCGGCGGACGCATCGACAGTGTCACTGACGAGCAGATCCTTGACGCCCACCGCTACCTCTCCTCACAGGAAGGCGTCTTCGTCGAGCCGGGCTCCGCCGCCTCCGTCGCTGGACTTCTCGCGAGCCACGCCGCCGGGCTGGTCCCGAGGGGCGCCCGGATCGTCTGCACCGTGACGGGCCACGGCCTGAAGGACCCGCAGTGGGCCCTGCGCACAGCTGACGGCAGCGACATCGTGCCAACGCGTGTCTCCGTGGATGCGTTCTCGGCCGCGCAGGCCCTCGGCCTCGACGGATGAAGCCGCGCAGGCGCGGCCTCAACGGGTGAGGAGATGACACGGGTGCCGGGTGGCCGCAGCGTCGAGGTGCGTGTGCCTGCGAGCAGCGCCAACCTCGGCCCCGGCTTCGACTCGATCGGCCTGGCACTCGGACTGTGGGACGTCTACGTCATGACGACCTCTGACGAGGCGGGGCTCGTCATCGAGGTCACGGGAGAAGGCGCCGGCGAGGTCCCCACCGACGAGCGCCACCTCGTCCACGCCACCATGCGGCACACGTGGGACGTGCTCGGCTGCGAGCCTCCCACGGGGCTTCGGATCGAGGCGCGCAACGGCGTGCCACACAGCCGAGGACTCGGCTCCTCGGCCACCGCCATCGCGGCGGGCGTGGTTGCGGCACAAGCGCTCTCCGCTCGCGCGCTGCCGGCTTCGGGTGAGCCGGTCCTGCTCGACCTCGAGCTCGCGACCCACCTCGCGAGTGTGCTGGAGGGCCATCCGGACAACGCCTCGGCCAGCGTGCTCGGCGGCCTCACGGTGAGCTGGATGCCGGACGGCAGCGGACTCGACCGTGGCGAGAGAACGGTCACCGCCTCGATCCCCCTGCACCCCGACGTCGAGGTCGTCCTCCTCGTTCCTGAGACCCAGCTCGCGACCCGGACGGCCCGCGCGGTGCTCCCGCCGACCGTGCCGCTCGCTGCGGCGGCGGCGGGAGCGGGGCGTGCTGCCCTCCTCGTGCACGCCCTGGCCTCGGACCCTGGGCACCTGCACGCGGCGACGCGCGACTGGCTGCACCAGGAAGCCCGCCGGCCGGCATACCCCGACACGATGCGCCTTGTGGACGCACTGCGCGCACAAGGTCACGCAGCCGTCGTCTCCGGCGCCGGACCGAGCGTCCTGGTGCTGACGACCCGCATGGCCGCACCGACGGTGCAGGCGCCCGAGGGTGACGAGGTCTGGCAGCGCGTGGTCCCCGGCGTGCCGAGCCGAGGTGCGGTGGTGACCGCCCGCTGAGGATGCGGTGACCGAGCGCGAACACCCTCTCCCGCCATGACGGCCGGCGGCCGAGTGGTATCTTTGATGCGCACCACACGCCGCGTTCATGCCGGCCGGTGCATCACCCCCACGCTGAGGCAGTTCTTTCTGCCTCTCGGCGCATGCGCCGATGTGGTTCACCGTCGGCCAGAGTTCGCTGGCCCCAGCTCGGCCCCGCGAGCTCTTCGCCGGGTCGCGAACGAGGGGGAAGGATCCTTCGTGTCAGAGACCACCACCCGTCCCGTGTCCGGCCTTGCGGCCATGAAGCTGGACGAGCTCAAGGGCGTCGCGTCGTCCATGGGCATCAAAGGCACGACGAAGATGCGCAAGAGCGATCTCGTCGAGGCCATCAAGGCGCGCCAGTCCGGCGGCGCTGCCGGCTCCGCAGGCGCGACCGCCCCTGCGAAGGCGGCCGAGCACCGCTCCCCAGGCCGGCGCAGACGCGGCTCCCCAGGCCGGCGCAGGCGCGGCTCCTCGGGGGGCTTCCCAGTCCGCCCGTGCGGCGCAGCGCCGTGAGGCGGCGCCGTCGGCCGAGCCCGCCGTTCAGGCAGCAGCCCAGCCGGCCACCGTGACGGCGGTCCGACGGGGACGGCACCCAGGACTCCCGGCGCCCCGAGCGTCGCTCGAACCGGACGGCGAGAGCCGGCCGCCGAGGTCCCGGAGTCGCCCGGAGTCCCAAGAGTCGCGCGATGGAAGCGGCGAGCGTGACCCGCGAGTGGCCGAGGGCATGGAGCGTGCCGAGGCCGCCGTGGACCGCGCGGAGCGGGCCCAGCGTGGCGAGGGCAGTCGGAGCCAGCGTGACAACCGGCCGCAGGGTGACCGAGCGCAGCAGAGCGACTACCAGAGCGGTGACCGCGCCCAGCGCGACGACCGCCAGCAGGCCGATCGTCAGCAGGGCGACCGTCAGCAGGGCGAGCGCCAGCAGGGCGACCGCCAGCAGGGCGACCGTCAGCAGGGGGAGCGCCAGGAACGAGACAGCCGCGACGACCGCCAGCAGGACCGCTCCGGCCAGGGTCAGGTCCGCCACGCCAACCAGGGCAACCAAGGCAACCAAGGCGGCCAGGGCGGCCAGGCACAGGGTCGCTTCGACGATGACGACGACGACCGCAACGGCACTCGCCGCAGCCGCAACCGCCAGCGCAGCCGCGACCGCAAGCGGGGCCGCTCGCGCGACGGCCAGGACTGGGTCGAGGCAGAGCCGCAGGTGCAGGACGACGACGTCCTCGTGCCGGTTGCCGGCATCCTCGACGTCCTCGACAACTACGCCTTCGTGCGCACCACCGGCTACCTGCCCGGCCCCAACGACGTGTACGTCCCGCTCGGCATGGTCAAGAAGCACGGCCTGCGCAAGGGTGACGCCGTCTCCGGCGCGGTCAAGGCGCTCCGGGAAGGCGAGCAGCCCTCGGGAAACGTCGGCCGCCAGAAGTTCAACGCCCTCGTGCGCCTCGACTCGGTCAACGGCGCGACGTCGGAGGAGGCCCAGAAGCGGGTCGACTTCGGCAAGCTGACGCCGCTCTACCCGCAGCAGCGCCTGCGTCTCGAGACGGAGAGCACCGGGCTGACGACGCGGATCATCGACCTCATCGCCCCGATCGGCAAGGGTCAGCGCGGCCTCATCGTCGCGCCCGCCAAGGCCGGCAAGACGATGGTCATGCAGGCGATCGCGAACGCCATCACGACGAACAACCCCGAGTGCCATCTCATGGTCGTCCTCGTCGACGAGCGGCCCGAAGAGGTCACCGACATGCAGCGCGCGGTCAAGGGCGAGGTCATCGCCTCGACCTTCGACCGTCCGGCCGAGGACCACACGACCGTCGCGGAGCTCGCCATCGAGCGCGCCAAGCGGCTCGTCGAGCTCGGCCACGACGTCGTCGTGCTGCTGGACTCGATCACCAAGCTCGGTCGCGCCTACAACCTGTCCGCCCCCGCCAGCGGTCGGATCCTCTCCGGTGGCGTCGACTCGGCCGCGCTCTACCCTCCGAAGAAGTTCTTCGGCGCCGCTCGCAACATCGAGAACGGCGGCTCGCTCACGATCATCGCCACGGCCCTGGTCGAGACCGGCTCGAAGATGGACGAGGTGATCTTCGAGGAGTTCAAGGGCACGGGCAACATGGAGCTCAAGCTCTCCCGCGAGCTCGCCAACCGCCGGATCTTCCCGGCCGTCGACATCAACGCGTCGGGCACCCGTCGGGAGGAGATCCTCCTCGCGAGCGAGGAGCTGAAGATCATGTGGAAGCTGCGTCGTGTGCTCGCCGCCCTCGATCCCGTCCAGGGCATCGAGCTGCTCACCGACCGGCTGCGCAAGACGAGGACGAACTACGAGTTCCTCCTGCAGGTGCAGCAGACCTCCTCGATGAAGATGGACGACGAGGTCTGACCGGCCCACCAGCACCACCAGCCCGTATGCCGCTCGCCCCAGGTGAGCGGCATACGTGCGTCTGGCACCCCCGACGTCTCGAAGGTGCCAGACGCGCGAACCATCGCGCGTTCGGCACCTCCGGCGCCAAAGGGGTGCCAGGTGCTCAAGCTGTGCGCCTCGACCAGCGTCGGTGTGCCCGTGCGACCTGGTTGAGCGAAGGCATCCGGTTGGAGGCGCAGGCCGAGCACGGGGATGCGCAGGACCCTCTCTGGCCCACTGCGCTGCGTGGATCACCGCGACCTCTGGGCGCACACGAGGCACACCGGCTTGGATCACCGGCAGTGCGTGCACCCGCCGATGTCGGCGGACACCGGGCACGTCGTGACGGCGGTTGTCCGTGGGCAGGGAGACGTCGATGATGCCCGGGCTGAAGCCCGTGAGACCGCCCGCCAACAACGCCGAGGCGCCGTCGAGCACAGCTCCGGCTCCGGTCTCCCGAGCGGCTTGCCAGAGCAGCGCCTCGCCGACCACCGGCCCGCTGCCGATGACGACCGTGTGGCGGCCGGCCGCTGCCATCGGCCAGCAGCAACCTCTGAGGCGACGTCGTGGCGAGACAGTCCCGCCGCGCGCAGCTCCGCTCGGTGTGCGAAGCCAGCGTGGGCAGATGCCAGCTCGCCGCCTACCCGAGCCCTGAAGTCCCTGCTCTGGCGGTCGTGCGGGCGGCCGTGACATCAACCTTGGTGCAGTCGGCGTCATCGCCCAACGAGTCGCGCACAGGCGCTGCGACCTGACGCCCGCCGAGCCGGAGGGTGCCAGATGCGCAGCCTGCTGCGCGGTCGGCACCCGCAAACTTCTGCGGTGCCAAGCGGACGGCATACGGGAATGCGGGTGGGAGGTGCGGTGTTTTGGGAGAGGTGCCAGACCTCTGGCACAATCTTCCTTTGGACCGGTTCACGGACGAGCAGGCGCCCAACGGCGCTGCGGAGACTCCGACCCGGCCACCTCATCTCAAGGAGACCGCTGTGAAGAAGGACCTGCACCCCGCCTACGTGGAGACCACGGTGACCTGCACCTGTGGCAACACGTTCACCACCCGCAGCACCGAGACCTCGGGCAAGATCAGCTCAGACGTGTGCTCGCAGTGCCACCCGTTCTACACGGGCAAGCAGAAGATCCTCGACACCGGTGGCCGCGTGGCCCGCTTCAACGCGCGCTACGCCAAGAAGGACGCCAAGTAGGTCTCCCGCACGCCGGCTCCCACGACTACGGTCGTCGGGGCCGGCGTTCGTCGTACTCGTCCGCGACGTCGCCCGCCGCTGTCCGGGCGTCGTCCGCCGTCGTCCCCGGCTGAGAGGTGACCATCGTGCTCGACTCCGTGCAGTCCATCCTCGACGAGTACTCCGAGCTCGAGCGACGCCTCGCCGACCCGGCCGTCCACGGCGACCAGGACCTCGTGCGCAGCTTCAACAAGAGGTATGCCGCCCTGGCGCCAACTGTGGCCGCGGCGAGGTCGTGGCAGGCCGCCGTGGACGACCTCGGGACTGCGCGTGAGCTCGCGACCGAGGACGAGGCGTTCGCCGCCGAGGTGCCCTCACTCGAGCAGCGGGAGGCACTGGCCGAGGAGCACCTGCGCCGGATGCTCCTGCCGCGGGACCCGGACGACGACCGCGACGTCATCCTCGAGGTCAAGGCGGGCGAGGGCGGCGACGAGTCCGCCCTCTTCGCGGGCGACCTGCTGCGGATGTACCTGCGCTACGCGGAGCAGCGGGGCTGGCGCACGGTCGTGGAGGACGCGACCGAGAGCGACCTCGGTGGCTACAAGGACGTCCGGGTCTCCATCAGGGCCAAGGGCACGCCCGGTCCGAGCGAGGGCCCGTGGGCGCGCCTGAAGTACGAGGGCGGCGTGCACCGCGTCCAGCGCGTTCCCGTCACCGAGAGCCAGGGCCGCATCCACACCTCCGCGGCCGGCGTCCTCGTCATGCCGGAGGCGGAGGAGGTCGAGGTGACCATCGACCCGAACGACCTGCGCATCGACGTCTACCGCAGCAGCGGCCCGGGTGGACAGAGCGTCAACACGACCGACTCCGCCGTGCGCATCACTCACCTGCCGACCGGTGCTCGTCGTCTCGTGCCAGAACGAGAAGTCGCAGCTGCAGAACAAGGAGGCCGCGACTGCGCGTCCTGCGGGCCCGCCTGCACCAGCTCGCGAAGGACGAGGCCGACGCCGAGGCGTCCGCGGCGCGTCGCTCGCAGGTTCGCACCGTCGACCGCTCCGAGCGGATCCGGACCTACAACTTCCCCGAGAACCGCATCTCCGACCACCGCACCGGCTACAAGTCGTACAACCTGGACGCCGTGCTCGACGGTGGCCTCGACCCGGTCGTGCAGTCGGCACTCGACGCCGACGAGGCAGCCAAGCTCGCCGCCCTCGCCGGCTCGCGCGAGTGAGCCGTCGTGACCGACCTGCGTGACGGCATACGGTCGGCAACGGTGCGGCTCGGCGAGGCGGGCGTGCCCTCACCGCACGCCGATGCAGTGGCGCTCGCGGCACACGCCCTGGGGCTGGACGTCGGTGAGGTGCGCCGGCTCCTGGTGGTCGGTGGCCGCGCGCTACCCGAGACGTATGCCGCCCTCGTCGACGAGCGCGCCCGCCGGGTGCCGCTGCAGCACCTCACGGGCCAGGCCTCCTTCCGCCACCTGACGCTGCGCGTCGGGCCGGGTGTCTTCGTACCGCGTCCCGAGACCGAGGTCCTCGTCGACCTCGCCCTGGCCGAGGTCGACCGGGTCCATGCGCTCCATGCGCTCGACGCGACGCGCGCCGTGCGGGTCGCCGACCTCTGCTCCGGGTCCGGCGCGATCGCTCTCTCGATCAGGCACGAGCGGCCGTTCGCCGCCGTGCGCGGGCTCGAGGTCTCGCGCGAGGCGTGGGCCTGGTCGACGGCCAACCGTGACCGTCTGGGCCTCGAGGTCGACCTCGCCCTCGGCGACGCGACCCAGCCGTGCTTCGAGGACTGGCTCGGCACGGTCGACGTCGTCACGGTGAACCCGCCCTACATCCCGGTCGGGGCGCTGCCGCTCGACCCGGAGGTGCGCGACCACGATCCCGCGATCGCGCTCTACGGCGGGAGCGAGGACGGGCTGGCGATCCCGCTCGCCGTCGTGCGGATCGCAGCCACGCTGCTGCGACCCGGCGGTCTCGTGCTCGTCGAGCACGCCGACAGCCAGGGCGTGAGCCTGCCGAGCAGACTGAGCACGACGGGTCGGTGGACCGACGTGAGCGACCATGCGGACCTCACGGGCCGTCCGCGGGTGACCTCCGCCCGACGAGCAGCCATCCTGAGCGTGCGCGGGTCCGCGGACTCGCCGCAGGTGCCGCGACTAGGCTCGCCTGCGTGAGCGAGCGCTACGACTGCACCGACCCCGACGGCCGCAAAGAGGGCGTCCCGGCGGCAGCGGCGGCGATCCGTCGCGGCGAGGTCGTCGTCCTGCCGACGGACACCGTCTACGGGATCGGCTGCGACGCCTTCGACGCCACGGCGGTGGCCTCCGTGCTCGCCGCCAAGGGCCGCGGTCGCGACATGCCCCCGCCGGTGCTGATCCCGACAGCCCGGACGGCGCAGGGACTGGCGACGCAGGTGCCCGACTACGCGCAGCGGCTCATGGAGACGTTCTGGCCCGGTCCGCTGACGCTCGTGCTCAAGGCGCAGACCTCGCTGCACTGGGACCTCGGTGACACGAACGGCACGGTGGCGCTGCGCGTGCCCGACCACGAGCTGACCCTCGAGCTGCTCGGCGACGTCGGCCCCATGGCGGTCACGAGCGCCAACACGACCGGGGACCCGGCCGCGCGCAGTGTCGACGAGGCACTCGGCATGCTCGGCGAGACCGTCTCCGTCTACCTCGACGCGGGGCCCGTCGACGCGGGAGAGCCCTCGACGATCATCGACTGCACCGGGGAGGCGCCGGTGACGCTGCGCCTCGGTGCCGTCGCCCAGGCCGACATCGACGCGGCCGTCGCCGAGCCGGCCGTGCACGACGAGCCGGACGAGCCGGACGACGTGCCGGCCGGGTCACGGACGGAGCCGGCCGAGCCCGGCACGAGCCGCAGCCGACGAGCCCACGAGCCGGCCGAGCCCGACGAGCCGGACCTCCCGCTCGATGGCACCCAGGACTCGCTCGGCGAGCGGCCCGAGGTCCCTGCGCCGGAGCGCACTGCCGACGGCCCCACGACCACCCCCTAGAGACGCAATAGAGTTGGCACGCCGCCGACTCCCGAGACCCCGACCGGAGATCCACCATGGCTGACGACACGTTCTACGGCTCCGACTTCGGTGCCCTGCAGTCCTTCGACCCGGACATCGCGGGGGTGCTCGTCTCGGAGCTCGACCGCATCCGCGGGGGCCTGCAGCTCATCGCGAGCGAGAACATCAGCTCGCCCGCGGTCCTCACGGCGCTGGGCTCGACGCTGTCGAACAAGTACGCCGAGGGATATCCCGGTCGCCGCTACTACGGCGGGTGCTCCGAGGTCGACAAGGCCGAGCAGATCGCCATCGACCGCGCCAAGGCGCTCTTCGACGCCGACCACGCCAACGTCCAGGCGCACTCGGGCGCCAGCGCCAACCAGGCGGTCTACGGCGCCTTCATGGCTCCCGGCGACACCATCCTCGCGATGGCGCTGCCGATGGGTGGGCACCTCACCCACGGCACGAAGGTCTCCTTCTCCGGCAAGTGGTTCAACGCCGTGCACTACGGCGTCGACAAGGAGTCCGAGGACATCGACTACGACCAGGTGGAGCAGCTCGCCCGCGAGCACCGGCCCAAGGTCATCTGTGCCGGTGGCTCGGCCATCCCGCGACTCATCGACTTCGAGCGCTTCCGTGCGATCGCCGACGAGGTCGGTGCCATCCTCTGGGTCGACGCCGCGCACTTCATCGGGCTCGTCGCCGGCAAGGCGATCCCGTCGCCGGTGCCGTATGCCGACGTCGTCACCTTCACGACGCACAAGGTGCTGCGCGGCCCGCGCTCCGGCGCGCTCGTCTGCAAGGCCGAGCACGCCGCTGCGCTGGACAAGGCGATCTTCCCGATGATGCAGGGCGGCCCCCAGATGCACACCATCGCGGCCAAGGCGGTCAACTTCAAGGAGGCCGCGACCCCGGAGTACGCCCAGTACGCGAGGGACGTCATCGCCAACAGCCGCCAGCTCGCCGCGAGCCTGCTCGAGGTCGGCATCCGCCCCACGACGGGCGGCACCGACACGCACCTCGCCCTGCTCGACCTGCAAGGCGTCGGCGTCACGGGCAAGGAGGCCGAGGAACGGGCCGACGCGGCCGGGATCGTGCTCAACAAGAACGCGATCCCGTTCGACCCGCAGAAGCCGAACGTCGCCTCCGGCATCCGGGTCGGCACCCCGTCGGTCACGACCCAGGGCATGGGCCTGGAGGAGATGAGGCAGATCGCGGCCCTCATCCACCGGGCGGTCACCGAGGGCGACGCCGACCCCGACCACACCGTCAGCAAGGAGGTCCGCGCCCAGGTCACGGACCTCGTGACCCGGTTCCCGGCATACCCCCGCTGACCCCGGCCGTCCGCCAGGGTCAGCGTCCGAGCGAAGGTCGGTAGGTGCACGAGTACGTTCTCGTCCTCATCGTGGCCGCGGCGGTCACCTACCTCGTGACCCCGTTCATCCGAAGCCTCGCGGTCGCCACCGGCGCCTTCACCGCCGTGCGCGAGCGCGACGTGCACACGACGCCGACCCCGCGACTCGGGGGCGTGGGCATCTACATCGGCTTCGTCGCGGCGGCCCTCGTCGCGCGGTCGCTGCCCTACCTCGGCACGCTCTTCTCCGACCGGCGCATCCTCGGCGTCATCGCGGCGGGTGGGATCGTCTGCCTGCTCGGCGCGTTCGACGACATCCGCGAGCTCGACTGGGTGACCAAGCTCGCCGGGCAGATGCTCGCGGCCGGCCTGATGGCCTACACGGGCGTGCAGCTGCTCTCCCTGCCGATCTTCGGCACGACGATCCTGCCCGTGCCCGTGCTCGTGCTCTTCACCATCGTCGTCGTGCTCGTCTGGACCAACGCCGTCAACTTCATCGACGGCCTCGACGGCCTCGCCGCGGGCGTCGTCGGCATCGCGGCGCTGGCGTTCTTCACCTACAGCTACCTCGTGTCGCGCTCGTTCGTGCCGGCCAACGTCTTCTCGACGGCGACGTTCATCTCGGCCGCCCTCGTCGGCTGCTGCGCCGGCTTCCTGCCCCACAACTTCCACCCCGCCCGTCTCTTCATGGGTGACTCCGGGGCCCTGACGCTCGGTCTGCTCATGTCGGCGGCGACGATCACGCTGACCGGCAACGTCGACCCGGGCCAGGTGAGCGCCAACGAGGTGTCGGCCGCCTTCCTGCCCATCGTCCTGCCGCTCGCGGTGCTCATGCTGCCGCTGCTCGACATGGTGCTGGCCATCGTGCGGCGCCTCCTCGCGGGCCAGCGTCCGTGGCATCCCGACGCCAAGCACCTGCACCACCGGATGCTGAGCATCGGGCACACCCACCGCCGCGCGGTCCTGATCCTCTACCTCTGGGCGGCCATCGTGGCGCTGGGCTCGGTGTCCTTCGTCATCTGGGACGGGTGGCGCCCGCTCGTCGTCGTGGTGGCAGCGGCCGCCATCGGCGTCGTTCTCACGGTCCGGCTGCCGAGGCTGGAGGCCCTCGGAACGCTTGTGATAGCATTCACAAGCACCTTGGGAGAACCTGAGAACGCCTCATGAGTGCGAGCGAAACACCTTGTCCCACATGAGGGTCCAGCACTGCCCAGCCCCGCCAGCAGCACGCCTCACGACGCAGACCAGGCAGGTTCCCTTGAGCGCCACACCGGCCCGCACCGCATCGCAGTCAGACGCGTTCGCGCAGCTCCTCCGCGGCTCGCTCCTGCCGACCCTCGCCGCGGCGCTCGTATGCATCGTCGTCGGACTCTTCTCGAGCCCGAAGGCCGCCTGGTCGGCTGCGTTCGGTGCCGCTCTCGTGATCTTCTTCTTCGGCCTCACCCTGCTCGTCATGAAGCGCACAGCCGACCTGCCGCCGACGACGGTGATGATCGTCGTGATGCTGACCTACACCTTCAAGGTGATCGTCCTCGGCGTCGCGATGTTCCTGCTCCGTGACGTGAGCTGGGTGTCGGGGTACGCCGTCGGCCTGACCATCACGGTCTGCGCCCTCGTCTGGCTCTTCTTCGAGATGCGTTCCTACAAGCGCCTACGGATCTTCGCCTACGACCCCGACGGCGAGGCGGCCCTCGACGCTCCGGCGCGGGAGCCCCGTGATGAGGGATGAGAACGGAGGCCGCGATGACGACGTCACCACCACCCGGACCCGACGAGAGCGCCGAGGAGCGCCGCGAGCGGGAGATCCAGGTCAACCTGCGCGAGGCGAACTCCGCCTGGAAGGCCGTCGCCTACCTGATCACCGGGCCGCTCATCTACGGCGGTCTGGGATGGCTGCTCGACCAGTGGCTGGGCACGACATGGCTGGTAGGAGCGGGGATCGTCGGGGGCATGGCACTGTCGCTCTACCTGATCTGGTTCCGATACGGTACCCATTGAGCGACCCGGAGGGCCGGCTCGTCCCCGCGCCCGCCGATGCAGCGCAGGCGGCCGGCCCAGACGGTCAGAGCCCCACCGGACCAGAGCACGGCCCCGACGAACCGACCGTCGAGATGCAGCATCTCCCGACATCTGCCACAGACCTACGAAGGAGTAACCCGTGAGCCTCGTGTCCGCCGCACCGTCGGAGTACACCGCCCCCGGCGTCGAGGAGTTCTGGCAGCCGCTCTTCGGGACCGACGGGCCCTTGGCGATCACCCGCCCCATGCTCCTCATGGCGGTGGCGACCGTGCTGGTCCTCTGGTTCCTGCTCGCGACGACGCGCAAGAAGGCGCTCGTGCCGAGCCGTGGGCAGATGGCGACCGAGGCGGTCTACGGCATGGTGCGCAACGGCATCGCCAAGGACCTCATCGGCAGCAAGGAGTTCCTCAGGTTCGTCCCGCTGCTGTTCTCGCTCTTCACGATCATCCTCGTCAACAACTTCTTCGGCGTCATCCCGCCGTTCAGCTACCCGACGTTCAGCCGCATCGGCTTCCCGATCGCGCTCTCGCTCATCGTCTGGGTCGTCTTCCACGTCGTCGGCATGAAGAAGCACGGCTTCATCGGCTACTGGAAGTCGCTCGTCCCCTCGGGCCTGCCCAAGGGCATGATCGCCCCGATCTTCTTCCTCGAGCTCATCACCGACCTGTTCACCCGCCCGGTCACCCTCGCCCTGCGACTCTTCGGCAACATGTTCGCGGGCCACATCCTCATCGTCCTGTTCATCACCGGCGGCTGGTACATGCTCACCTCCGGAGGCATCCTCGTCATCGCCGGTGGCGTGACGTGGGTCTTCGCCGTGGTCATGACGCTCTTCGAGATCCTCGTCGAGTTCCTGCAGGCCTACGTCTTCACCCTGCTCTCGGCCCTCTACATCGGCGGCGCGATCGCCGACGAGCACTGAGGGTCCGCACCACCTGCACGGCCCAGAACTCACGCCGCACGACCTGCACGACCCCGGTGGCACCCGCCGCCGGGACCGACCCCAGAAGGAAATGGAAACAACATGACTGGCAACATCGCCATCCTCGGTTACGGCCTCTCCGCCATCGGCCCCGGTATCGGTGTCGGTCTGATCTTCGCCGCCTACATCAACGGCGTTGCCCGTCAGCCCGAGGCCCGCGGCATGCTGCAGCCGATCGCCTTCCTCGGCATGGCCATCACCGAGGCGCTCGCCATCTTCGGTATCGCGCTCGCGTTCGTCTTCAAGGCCTGACGCCCTCCGGGGCCGATCAGGACCGTCGACGCACCCGTTCTCTCTAGGAGACCCGCATGCAAGCATCGTTCGTGTTCGCCGAAGGCGGCGAAGAGGGCTTCTGGGCCACTGCGGCGCCGATCATCCCGCACCCGCTCGAGTTCTTCTTCGGCCTGGCCACCTTCGCGGTCCTGTACTTCGTCGTGAAGGCCAAGGTCGTCCCGCGCCTCGAGCAGATCTACGCCGAGCGTACGGCGGCGATCGAGGGCGGGATGAACAAGGCCGAGGAGGCGCAGGCGCAGGCCCAGGCTGCCCTGGAGCAGTACCAGGCCCAGCTCGTCGAGGCGCGTGCGGAGGCATCGCGCATCCGGGAGGACGCCAAGGCCCAGGGCGCGCAGATCATCGCCGAGATGCGTGAGCAGGCAGCAGCCGACGCCAGCCGCATCACCGAGACGGCCCACAAGCAGATCGAGGCCGAGCGCCAGCAGGCCGTCGTCTCGCTCCGCGGTGACGTGGGGCGTATGTCCACCGAGCTCGCGAGCCGCATCGTCGGTGAGTCGCTCGAGGACGAGACGCGCCAGAAGAACATCGTCGAGCGCTTCCTCGCCGAGCTCGAGTCGGGCGACGTCGTCCGCGAGAAGGTCGGGGACGCCTGATGCAGGGATCCTCACGCGCAGCGGCGGTCGGGAGCCGCGAGGCGTTCACCGGCGTGCTCGCCGGCGGAGCCGACCGTTCGCGGTTGGCCGACGAGCTCTTCGCCGTGGTCGCGCTGCTCGACGGCAACGTGACGCTGCGTCGCGCCGTCGCCGACCCGTCCAAGGAGGGGTCCCGCAAGGCCGACCTGGCCGAGCGGCTCTTCACCGGCCAGGTCGGCGCCGACACGCATCGCGGTGCTGAAGGGCGTCATCGGGCAGCGGTGGAGCAGCGAGCGTGACCTCTCCGACACCCTCGAGCGGTATGCCGTCGAGACCGTCATCGCCGACGCCGAGACCGCGGACTCCGCCGACCGGGTCGAGGACGAGCTGTTCCGCTTCGAACGGATCGTCGCGGCCGACCCGGCCCTGCGTTCCGCCCTCTCCGACTCCTCCGCAGCCACCGAACGGCGCACGACGCTCGTCGACTCGCTGCTCGAGGCCAAGGTCGACGCCGCAGACCCTGACGCTCGCGCGCCAGGTCGTGGCCGCCCCGCGGGGCCGCCGCTTCGACGGCGCCGTGCGCGAGTACCTCGACATCGCGTCGAGCCGGCGCGAGCAGCAGACGGCGACCGTCGTCGCGGCCGTGCCACTCGGTGACGAGGAGCGCTTGCGCCTCTCGGCCGGGCTCTCTGCCATCTACGGCGGCAAGGTCCACGTCAACACCGTCGTCGACCCCCGGGTCCTGGGCGGCATCAAGGTCGAGATCGGTGACGAGATCATCGACGGCACCGTCATGCGCAAGCTCGACGCGGCCCGCCGCGCCATGGGTGCCTGAACAGCACCCACCCCCAAGCTCTAGAGAAACCCACCGACCCGCATCGCGGGTCGAAACCGAGGAGAAGATCTGACATGACGGAGCTTTCGATCCGTCCGGAGGAGATCCGGGACGCACTGGACTCGTTCGTCCAGTCCTACGAGCCCGGCGCGGCCTCCCGCGAAGAGGTCGGCCGCGTCACCGATGCCGGTGACGGCATCGCCCACGTCGAGGGTCTGCCCTCGGCCATGACCAACGAGCTGCTCCAGTTCGAGGACGGCACGCTGGGCCTCGCGCTCAACCTCGACGTCCACGAGATCGGTGTCGTCGTCCTCGGTGACTTCGCCGGGATCGAGGAGGGTCAGGTCGTCAAGCGCACGGGCGAGGTCCTGTCGGTGCCCGTCGGCGACGCCTTCCTCGGCCGGGTCATCGACCCGCTCGGCACCCCGATCGACGGCCTCGGCGACGTCGCCGCCGAGACCCGTCGCGCCCTCGAGCTGCAGGCGCCCAACGTCGTGCAGCGCAAGTCGGTGCACGAGCCGCTGCAGACCGGCATCAAGTCCGTCGACGCCATGACGCCGATCGGCCGCGGGCAGCGCCAGCTCATCATCGGCGACCGCCAGACCGGCAAGACGACGGTCGCGATCGACACGATCATCAACCAGAAGCGCAACTGGGAGTCGGGCGACCCCGACCAGCAGGTCCGCTGCATCTACGTCGGCATCGGCCAGAAGGGCTCGACCATCGCGTCGGTGCGCGCCACCCTCGAGGAGGCCGGCGCGCTCGAGTACACCACGATCGTCGCGGCGCCCGCGTCCGACTCGGCCGGCTTCAAGTACCTCGCCCCGTACACCGGCTCGGCCATCGGCCAGCACTGGATGTACCAGGGCAAGCACGTCCTCATCGTCTTCGACGACCTGTGCAAGCAGGCTGAGGCCTACCGCGCCGTGTCGCTGCTGCTGCGTCGTCCGCCGGGCCGCGAGGCCTACCCGGGCGACGTCTTCTACCTGCACAGCCGCCTGCTCGAGCGTTGCGCCAAGCTGTCCGACGACCTCGGCCACGGCTCGATGACCGGCCTGCCGATCATCGAGACGAAGGCCGGTGACGTGTCGGCCTACATCCCGACCAACGTCATCTCCATCACCGACGGCCAGATCTACCTGCAGGCCGACCTCTTCAACGCCAACGTGCGCCCCGCCATCGACGTCGGTGTCTCGGTGTCGCGCGTCGGCGGCGCCGCGCAGATCAAGGCGATGAAGTCGGTCGCGGGTCGACTCAAGCTCGACCTCGCGCAGTTCCGTGCCATGGAGGCGTTCGCGATGTTCGCCTCCGACCTCGACCCGGCCTCGCGAGCCCAGCTCGCCCGTGGTGCGCGCCTCGTCGAGCTGCTCAAGCAGCCGCAGAGCAACCCGTACCCGGTCGAGGAGCAGGTCGTCTCGGTGTGGGCCGGCACGACCGGCAGGCTCGACGACGTCGCGGTCGAGGACGTGCGGACCTTCGAGTCCGAGCTGCTCGACGCGCTCCGTCGCGACGGCAGGATCCTGCAGACGATCCGTGAGACGGCCAAGCTCGACGAGGACACGGAGAACGCCCTCGGCAAGGTCGTCGACGACGTGAAGTTCACCTTCCGTGGCACCGGCCGTGACGGCCTCGCAGGCCGGAACCGAGGACGTCGAGCAGCTGGACGACGAGGACATCGACCAGGCCCGGATCGTCAAGAACAGGTGAACCCACTCGGTGGGCTCTGCCCTGCCGGGTGCCCCCAGTGCCCGCGTGGCTCGCGGCACGGACGGCTCACCGCAGCCGCGCGGCATCCGGACGCTGCACACGCCAACCGAACGACGCCCACACCCACCGACCAAGAGAGGCGGAGCGCATGGGAGCGCAGATGCGGATCTACCGCCAGCGCATCAAGTCCGTCAACTCCATCAAGAAGATCACGAACGCGATGGAGCTGATCGCGGCGGCGCGCGTCATCAAGGCCCGGCAGCGGGCCACGGAGGCGATGCCGTACACGACCGCGCTGACCCGGGCCGTGAGCGCGGTGGCGACGAACACCAACGAGGACCACCCGCTGACGACCTCGACCGGCGACGCCGAAGCGCGCCGGTGTCGTGATCATCACGGCGGACCGCGGCCTCGCCGGTGCCTACTCGGTGGCGGCGCTGAAGCGCGCCAACGAGCTCGTCGCGCACCTCGAGGCCGAGGGCAAGGAGGTCGTGCCCTACCTCGTCGGTCGCAAGGCGGTCAGCTACTACAAGTTCCGCAAGCGCGCGTACGCGCAGGAGTGGACCGGCTTCTCCGACGCGCCGACGTTCGAGGACGCCAAGGACATCGCCGACCGGATCACCGAGGACTTCCTCAAGGACTACCGCGACGGCGGCCACGACGAGATCCACCTCGTCTACACCCGGTTCCGCTCGATGGTGCGCCAAGACCCGCACGTGCTGCGCCTGCTGCCGCTCGAGGTCGTCGACAAGGACGGCCGAGGGAGACAGCGACCGTGGTCTGGACTTCTCGGTGCAGCACTACGACGAGGGCACCATCGCGCCGGAGTACGACTTCGAGCCCAACGCGGCTGAGGTCCTCGACCGGCTGCTGCCGAAGTACGTGCGCAACCGGATCTACACCGCCCTGCTCAGCTCGTCCGCCTCGGAGCTCGCCGCGCGCCAGCGCGCGATGAAGTCCGCCACCGACAACGCGACCGAGCTCATCAAGACCTACGAGCGTCTGGCGAACCAGGCTCGCCAGGCCGGCATCACCCAAGAGATCAGCGAAATCGTGGGCGGCGCCAACGCCCTCGCGGACGCCAAGAAGTAACGCCCACAGGTAAGGAAGCAGACCATCATGACTGCAACTGTCAACGACACGGCGGCGGCCACCACCGCGGGCGGCGTCGGACGCATCGCACGCATCATCGGGCCCGTCGTCGACGTCGAGTTCCCCGTCGACTCGATGCCTGAGCAGTACAACCTGCTCACCACCGAGGTCGCCCTCGCCGGCGAGACGAAGAACATCAACCTCGAGGTCGCTCAGCACATCGGGGACAACATGGTTCGCGCCATCTCGCTGCAGCCCACGGACGGCCTCGTCCGCGGCTCCTCGGTGCAGGACACCGGCGGCCCGATCACGGTCCCCGTCGGCGACGTCACGCTCGGTCACGTGTTCAACACGACCGGCGAGTGCATGAACCTCGAGGAGGGTGAGACGCTCGAGATCAAGGAGCGGTGGGGGATCCACCGCAAGGCCCCGGCCTTCGACCAGCTCGAGCCCAAGACCCAGATGTTCGAGACCGGCATCAAGGTCATCGACCTGCTGACCCCCTATGTGCAGGGTGGCAAGATCGGCCTGTTCGGTGGGGCCGGCGTCGGCAAGACGGTGCTCATCCAGGAGATGATCGCCCGTGTCGCTCGCGACCACGGTGGCGTGTCGGTGTTCGCTGGTGTCGGGGAGCGTACCCGTGAGGGCAACGACCTCATGACCGAGATGGAGGAGGCCGGCGTCCTCGGCCAGACCGCGCTCGTCTTCGGACAGATGGACGAGCCGCCGGGCACGCGCCTGCGCGTGGCCCTGTCGGCCCTGACGATGGCGGAGTACTTCCGCGACGTGCAGAAGCAGGACGTGCTGCTCTTCATCGACAACATCTTCCGTTTCACGCAGGCGGGCTCGGAGGTCTCGACCCTCCTGGGCCGTATGCCGTCCGCCGTGGGCTACCAGCCCACCCTGGCCGACGAGATGGGCACGCTCCAGGAGCGGATCACCTCGACACGCGGTCACTCGATCACCTCGATGCAGGCGATCTACGTGCCGGCCGACGACTACACCGACCCCGCGCCGGCCACGACCTTCGCGCACCTCGACGCGACGACCGAGCTCTCGCGCGACATCGCGTCGATGGGCATCTACCCCGCCGTCGACCCGCTGTCCTCGACCTCGCGAATCCTCGACCCGCGCTACATCACGGCGGACCACTACAACACGGCGGTACGCATCAAGTCGATCCTCCAGCGCAACAAGGAGCTGCAGGACATCATCGCGATCCTCGGTATCGACGAGCTCTCCGAGGAGGACAAGATCCTCGTGAACCGAGCCCGCCGCATCCAGCGGTTCCTCTCGCAGAACACCTACGTCGCGAAGCAGTTCACCGGCATCGAGGGCTCCACCGTGTCGCTCGAGGACTCGATCGAGGGCTTCACGAAGATCGCCGACGGCGACTACGACCACGTCGCCGAGCAGGCCTTCTACATGTGCGGTGGCCTCGACGACGTCGAGCGTCAGTGGTCGGAGATCCAGAAGAACCTCTGACCCACCGACCGGCTCGACCGGTCCACCCGACGACGGGGAGGCGCCCTTGCGGCCCTCCCCGTCCGTCGTCCCGGGATCGGCGCTGCCGCTGTGCGCAGCGGGGTGTGAGCCGCCACACACGTGTCTCGGTGGTGCCGGTGCGGGGCATGGGCAGGTCAACGCCGGTGTTGACGCAGGTGAGAACAGCACCACCGACGACGACGTCGAGCACGACCGACCGAGCACGACTCGAAGCAAGGAGCACCACGTGAGCACGTCCCCGCAGCGCCAGCCCCGACACCGGGTGGTGGTCATCGGTTCCGGGTTCGGCGGGCTCTTCAGCACCCAGCGGCTGAAGCGAGCCGACGTCGACGTCACCCTCATCGCCCGCACCACCCATCACCTCTTCCAGCCCCTGCTCTACCAGGTGGCCACCGGCATCCTCTCCGAGGGCGAGATCGCGCCCGCGACCCGCGAGGTGCTCCGGCGGCAGCACAACGCCAAGGTCCTCCTCGGCGAGGTCACCGACATCGACCTGAAGGCCCGCACCGTCACCCACGAGGCGGTCGGTCGCGAGACGGTGACGCCCTACGACTCGCTCATCGTCGCGGCGGGCGCCGGCCAGTCCTACTTCGGCAACGACCACTTCTCCCGGCACGCCCCCGGCATGAAGTCCATCGACGACGCCCTCGAGCTGCGGGGGCGGATCTTCGGCTCGTTCGAGCTCGCCGAGCTGGCGTCGACCCCCGCCGAGATCGAGCGGCTGACGACCTTCGTCGTCGTCGGCGCCGGCCCCACCGGGGTCGAGATGGCGGGACAGATCTCCGAGCTGGCCAACCGCACCCTGAAGCGTGACTTCCGGCGCATCGACCCCTCCGACGCGCGGGTCATCCTGCTCGACGCGGCCCCGGCAGTGCTCGGCTCCTTCGGCGAGAAGCTCGGCGACCGGGCGGTCAAGCGCCTCACCGAGATGGGGGTCGAGGTGCGCCTGGGCGCCAAGGTCGTCGACGTGGACTCGACCGGCATCGAGGTCGAGCACCCCGACGGGCGCCGTGAGCGCATCGAGTCGGTGTGCAAGGTCTGGGCCGCGGGAGTCAGCGCGTCACCGCTGGGCCGGCTGCTCGCCGAGCAGTCCGGCGCCGGGCTGGACCGCGCCGGGCGCATCCAGGTGCTCGACGACCTGACCCTGCCGGGGCACCCGGAGGTGTTCGTCGTCGGCGACATGATGGCCCTGAAGGGACTGCCAGGCGTCGCGCAGGTCGCGATCCAGGGTGGTCGCTACGCGGCCGACCAGATCGTGCGTCGGCAGGAGGGGCTGGAGCCGAAGGGGCCGTTCGAGTACTTCGACAAGGGCTCGATGGCGACGATCTCGCGCTTCTCGGCCGTCGCCTCCGTCGGCAAGGCGCAGTTCAGTGGCTTCATCGCCTGGATCCTCTGGCTCGGGGTGCACATCGTCTACATCATCGGCTTCAAGCACCGCATCACGACGCTGCTGCACTGGGTCGTCACCTTCATCG
The DNA here is from genome assembly GCA_963816385.1 of uncultured Actinomycetota bacterium. Classification (GTDB taxonomy): domain Bacteria; phylum Actinomycetota; class Actinomycetes; order Actinomycetales; family Dermatophilaceae; genus CAWFKL01. The sequence goes on along the minus strand of CAWFKL010000004.1, from coordinate 370,328 downwards.
GGCGCGGGCGTTCAGAGCGCGTCGTCACCGAGCAGCAGGTCTTCGCCAGGCAGGCGATCGCCGACCTCGGTCACGAGCACTCACCACGCCTGCCCCGCCTCCCCTCGGATCGGCCGCAGCAGCAGAGCGAACGGGGCGCCTGAGCCCAGCCGGACGGCGCCAACGGGCGAGGTCGGCGACGCGCCCCCAGAGGCGCTCCGACTGGTTCGTGGGCGGTGCGTGGGAGGACTCTCGCGTCGTGCGGGAGGTGCTCGCGGCGCGAGGGGCACTGAGTACGGTGCATCCTCGCCGAGGCACTAAACTCCGACACACACCCCACGATCCGGAGGACAACGTGAGTTCGCTCAAGGTTGAGATGGTCGCCGCCGACCGCAAGGTCTGGGAGGGAGAGGCCCGGTTCGTGCGTGCCCGCTCCATCTCCGGCGAGCTCGGCATCCTGCCCGGCCACACGCCCCTGCTCGGCATCCTCGTCGAGGGTGACGTCAGCATCGAGTCGACCGAGGGTGAGCGCCGCACGGTCACCGTGGACGGTGGCTTCCTCTCCGTCGACTCGGATGTCGTGACGATCGTCGCCGAGCACGTCGACGCCTCCTCGCTGCAGGTCACGGGCAACTGAGGCCCGCGCGTGCCGTCCGCTCTCGTATCCACCGAGATCGTGATCGGCACGCTCATCGTCATCGCGGCGCTCGTGCTCGCCACGACATACCTCCGTCGCCGCTACATCGCCAGAGGCCAGCCGCTGACGCTCTGCGCGCTGCGCCCGGCCGGCACCGACCGCTGGCGCCTGGGGCTCATGCGGTTCGGCGGCAACGCCCTCGAGTGGTTCCCGCTCGGGGGCGTCACCTTGCGCTCGCGGCATCGTTGGCAGCGCCAGCGGCTGCTCCTCGACGCACCGGTGCACCTTGCGGGCAGGGACGTGATCGCGGTCCTGCCGGATGCGTACCGCGTTCCCTTCACGGACGGCGACCACGACTTCGAGCTCGCTCTGCAGGGCCCTGACTACACCGCTCTGCGCTCGTGGCAGGAGGCCGCTCCGCCGGGGTACAACGTCAACGTCGCCTGATCGCGCGCGATCGAAAGAGCAATCCGTCCCCGCTCTGCGCGACGGCGCGGCCACGCCCTGGGGGACGGATTGCTCTTTCGATCGGACGGAGTGCCGGACCGCGTGATCGACACGGCATCGACCACGGGATCGACCGAGCGAGGACTGTGGCGGTCGCAGGGGCGGTCAGGACCGCGCGCGTCTCTCCGGCTTCTCCACGCGACCGCCGCCCGGCTGCCAGAGGATGTCACCACCGATCTGCGCGTTCGCGACCCGGGCGAGGATGAAGAGCAGGTCCGAGAGCCGGTTGAGGTAGGTCGCGGTCAGCGGGTTGATGCCACCAGCCCCTGCGCTGCCGGCGGCCGCCGTGCCGTGGTGGTCGATGGCGGCCCACGTGGATCGCTCGGCCCTGCGCACGACCGTCGTCGCGACGTGCAGGTGCGCAGAGCCCGCAGTGCCGCCAGGCAGGATGAACGAGCGCAGCTTCTCCACCTGGCCGAGGTAGTGGTCGCAGTCGCGTTCCAAGTCGTCGACCCAGGGCTGCTCGACGCGCAGTGGCGGGTAGTCGTAGCTGTCGCGCAGCGGCGTGGACAGGTCCGCCCCGACGTCGAAGAGCTCGTTCTGCACCCGCTGCAGCGTCACGCGTACCTCGTCCGGCACGTCGCCGCAGGCCAGGGCGACCCCGATGGCGGCGTTGGCCTCGTTGCGTGTCGGCGTAGGCGTGCAGGCGCGGGTCGTTCTTGCTCGTGCGCGAGAGGTCTCCGAGGCTCGTCGTGCCGTCGTCGCCGGTGCGGGTGTAGATCCTCGTCAGGTTGACCATGGGCCCAACTCTCTCACCCAGCCCGATGGATAGGGTTGCTGGGTGAGAGAGCGGTTCCGGGTGGTCGGCGGTGCCCGACTCGAGGGCGAGGTCGCCGTCGTCGGGGCCAAGAACAGTGCTCTCAAGCTGATGGCCGTGGCCCTGCTCGCGGCGGGTCGCACGACCCTGACCAACGTGCCGGCGATCGCGGACGTCGCCATCATGGCGGAGCTGCTGCGTCGCCTCGGCGTCACCGTCGACGACGACCCGGCGGCCGGCACCGTGGTGCTCGAGGTGCCCGAGGAGCTCGGTCACCGCGCCGACTACGAGCTCGTCCGCGCCCTGCGCGCCTCGATCTCGGTGCTCGGGCCGCTCGTCGCGCGCGTCGGTCTGGCCGATGTCGCCGTCCCGGGTGGCGACGCGATCGGCTCCCGGGGCCTCGACCTGCACGCGAGCGGACTCGAGGCCCTTGGCGCAACCGTCCACGTCACACACGGCTATCTCGTCGCCGAGGCTCCGGACGGCTTGACCGGCGCCGACATCCGCCTGGACTTCCCGAGCGTCGGCGCCACCGAGAACGTGCTGACCGCCTCGGTCCTCGCGCGCGGCACGACGACGATCGACAACGTCGCCAAGGAGCCCGAGATCGTCGACATCGCCGACATGCTCACCTCGATGGGCGCTCGCATCGAGGGGGTCGGTACGTCACGCCTCGTCGTCCACGGCGTCGACCGGCTCTCGCCCACCGAGCACGCCGTCGTCCCGGACCGCATCGCCGCCGGCACCTGGGCCTTCGCTGCCGCGACGACTCGTGGCGACGTCGAGGTCGTCGGGGGCGTCGCCGACCACCTGCGCACGCCGCTCGCCGCACTCCAGGAGGCAGGTTGCGCCGTCGAGGTCACCGAGCGGGGGTTCCGGGTCACGGCGGTACATCGGCCGCGGGCGTTCGACGTCGCGACCCTGCCCTACCCCGGCTTTCCCACGGACCTGCAACCCTTCGCGCTGACGTACAACGTCGTCGCCGACGGCTCGGCCATGGTGACCGAGAACCTCTTCGAGGCCCGTTTCCGCACCGTCCAGGAGCTCGCTCGACTGGGAGCCGACGCGCAGATCGACGGCCATCACGTCATGACGCACGGAGTGCCGCTGCTCTCCGGCGCACCGGTCGAGAGCAGCGACATCCGTTCCGGCGCGGCACTCGTCATCGCGGGGCTCGTCGCTGACGGCGAGACCCTCGTCAGCGGCGTGCACCACATCGACCGCGGCTACCCGCGGTTCGAGCAGGCCATGCGGTCCCTGGGCGCCGACGTGCGCCGCGAGCGCGACGACTTCCCGTTCGAGTGACGCCGGCCTGGTTCCCCGGGCGTCGAGACGATCATCCGCGGGCCGTGGGCCCTGCGGCCCGAGGCGCGCGGACGGCATACCACCGACGTCGCTGCAGGGGTGTCGAGACCCTCGTATTTTCTTGACCGTTTCTTGACTCCTAGGGCGCAACGCATCGGACCGACTGTTCCGTCATCATGAGTGACGGAACAGCGTTGAGAGGGGTCACTATGACGCTGCACACCCACTGCAGGGGACCGATCAGGGTGGTCGACGCCCCCGACGGCCACGACGTGATCCTGCAGGGCCGTCTCGACGTCCATTCCGTGCCGGACATCCGCGACGCGATCCACGCGGTGATCGTCGCCGGCTCCGGAGAGGTCCGACTGCACGTCGGCGACGCCGAGATCGGCGACGCCACCGGGCTCGGCGTCATCGTGCACCTGCACCGCCGGGCGACCCGAGCCGGTCGGCAGCTCGTGCTTCTGGACGCCAGCGACCGCACGACGCGCCTGCTGCGCGCCTGTCGCCTCGAGCGCATCATCGCCCCACGCCACGGTGCCACCAGCGTGACGCCGCATCCCTTGGCGCTCACTGTGGCGCCCTCTCACCGCCTGAGCGACTGCCCACCGCTGGCGGGCCGCACTACCGTCGAGCCATGTCCTCGACGGAGAGCTCGCCCGGTGCCGGGTGGCCCTGTGGAGCGCGACCGTCCGTGGGTCATGCGGACGTATGCCGGCCACTCGAGTGCCGCCGCCAGCAACGCGCTCTTCCGCCGCAACCTCGAGAAGGGGCAGACCGGCCTGTCGGTGGCCTTCGACCTGCCGACCCAGACCGGCTACGACCCGGACCACGTCCTCGCGCGCGGAGAGGTCGGCAAGGTGGGAGTGCCGATCAGCCACATCGGCGACATGGAGGCACTCTTCGCCGACATCCCGCTGCGCGAGATGAACACCTCGATGACCATCAACGCGACCGCCATGTGGCTGCTCGCGCTCTACCAGGTCGCGGCCGAGCGGCAGGCCGCGGCAGCCGGTGACGACCGGGACGCAGCGGTGCGCTCCCTCGCCGGCACGACCCAGAACGACATCATCAAGGAGTACCTCTCGCGCGGGACCTACGCCTTCCCGCCCGGACCCTCACTGCGGCTCATCACCGACCTGGTGACCTACACCGTCCGGGAGATCCCGAGATGGAACCCGATCAACATCTGCAGCTACCACCTGCAGGAGGCCGGTGCCACGCCGGTCCAGGAGATCGCGTACGCGATGTCGACGGCAGTGGCAGTGCTCGACGCGGTGCGCGACTCGCGGCAGGTGCCCCCCGAGGAGTTCGGCAGCGTCGTCGCCCGGATCTCCTTCTTCGTCAACGCCGGCGTGCGCTTCGTCGAGGAGATGTGCAAGATGCGGGCCTTCGTGCAGCTCTGGGACGAGCTGACGCTCGAGCGCTATGAGGTGCGAGACGCCGGGGACCGCCGCTTCCGCTACGGCGTGCAGGTCAACAGCCTGGGCCTGACCGAGGCACAGCCCGAGAACAACGTGCAGCGCATCGTCCTCGAGATGCTCGCCGTGACGCTCTCCAAGGACGCGCGGGCCCGGGCGGTCCAGCTGCCCGCCTGGAACGAGGCGCTCGGCCTCCCGCGCCCCTGGGACCAGCAGTGGAGCCTGCGCATGCAGCAGGTGCTCGCCTATGAGTCCGACCTGCTCGAGCACGACGACCTCTTCACCGGATCGGTCGTCGTCGAGGCCAAGGTGGCCGAGCTCGTCGCCGGTGCCCGGGCCGAGATGGCGCGCGTCGCGCAGCTCGGTGGTGCCGTCGCCGCCGTCGAGTCCGGCTACATGAAGTCGGCGCTCGTGACCTCGCACGCGCAGCGTCGTCGACGCATCGAGTCCGGGGAGGTGGTCGTCGTGGGGCTCAACCGCTTCGAGACGACCGAGCCCAGCCCGCTGACGGCCGACCTGGACACGGCGATCCAGGCCGTGGACGCCGGTGTCGAGCACGCCGCCGCGGAGGCGGTGAGAGCCTGGCGGGAGGAGCGGGACGCGGACGAGGGCACCCGCGGCAGGGCGGCGGCCGCGCTGGAGCGCCTGCGCCGCGACGCGGCCGCCGGCTCCAACCTCATGGCGGCCTCGCTGCAGTGCGCGCGAGCGGCGGTCACGACGGGGGAGTGGGCGGCTGCCCTGCGTGAGGAGTTCGGCGAGTACCGCGCTCCGACCGGCGTCTCGGGCTCGGTCGGTGTGGCGGCCAGTGAGCCCGGTGATTCGTTGGCTCGCGTGCGGGCCCTCGTCGAACGCACGGGTGACGAGCTCGGTGAGAGGCTGCGCATGCTCGTCGGCAAGCCGGGTCTCGACGGCCACAGCAACGGCGCCGAGCAGGTCGCCGTGCGCGCGCGTGATGCCGGCTTCGAGGTCGTCTACCAGGGCATCCGGCTGACACCGGAGCAGATCGTCGCTGCCGCGGTCGCCGAGGACGTGCACCTCGTCGGGCTCTCGATCCTCAGCGGGTCGCACATGGAGCTCGTCCCCGAGGTGCTGCAGGGGCTGCGAGCGGCCGGCGCCGGTGACGTGCCGGTCATCGTCGGGGGCATCATCCCCGGGAGCGATGCGGCCGAGCTCCGGGCGGCCGGCGTGGCCATGGTGTTCACCCCCAGGGACTTCGCCCTCAACGAGATCATCGGCGAGCTCGTCGGCATCATCCGGCACGCGCGCGGCCTGGCCGCCCGCGAGACCGCACCCGCCTGAGGCGGCGGTACGGTCGGGAGGTGAGCGATCTGCAGTGCGCCGCCCGGCTCATCGTCGTCAACCCTCCGGGCCTCGGGGACGTGGCCTGGTGGCGTCGTCCCTGGGTCGCGAGAAGGTGGCAGGCGTGTATGCCGCAGGGGACGTCCCCGACACTGGTCCGGTCGAGACGCTGGCTGAGGACCTCGGGGTGCCGGCGCACCTCGGGCACGGTGACCTGGCCGACGGCACCGGCGAGTTGGAGGAGATCGTCGACCGGCATCGCGGGGAGACGGTCGTCGTCGTGCGCGGCGGGTCCGCCATGCGCCCTCGGCTGCTCCTCGTGGACGCCGACGGTGTCGTGGAGCGGCCGCTGGACGGTCCCGGCTGATGACGGCGGGGACCGGTGCCGACAGTGCGGCCGATGTCGTCGCAGACCTCGAGCGGGAACGCACACCCGAGGCGCTCGCCTCGGTGCGCAAGAGGCTCGGGCCCGACGAGTCCGTCCTCGGCGTCCGGATGGGCACCCTCTTCGCCGTGGCGAAGCGCCACACCCCGCTACCGCTCGATGAGGTGGAGTCGCTGCTCGATCACCCGGCCTACGAGCCGCGGCTGGCGGCCCTGTGCATCCTTGACTTCAAGGCCCGGCTGAGGCGCACCGGCGACGCCGACCGCGACAGGATGGCCCGCACCTACCTCGGCCGGCACGACCGGATCACGAGCTGGGACATGGTCGACCGCTCGGCCCCCCGTGTCATCGGGCTCTGGCTCGTCGGCCGCGACAAGCAGGTCCTACATGACCTGGCCGGGTCACGGGACCCGCTGCGTCGACGCACGGCGATGACGGCGCCGCTGGGCCTCCTCGGCACGGATGACGTGGCGGTGGGTTGGGACGTGGCCGAGCAGCTGGCCGGCGACCCCGATCCCTTGGTGCACAAGCCCGTCGGCATCTTCACCAAGCATGCGGGTGAGCGTGACCGTGACCGCCTGGTGGCGTTCCTCGAGGCGCACGAGGCCGAGATGGCGCGCCCAGCCGTCCGGCTGGCGGTCGAGAAGCTGCCAGCGTCCTTGCGCTCGCGCTGGGTCTGAGCCCACCTGGTCCGGGGCTCAGTCTGATCCAGCCCACGCGGGCCCGAGCTGACGCTGGGGTCAGCCGAGCGCTCACCCGGCCACCCGGCATACCTCAGTGGCGTGCGGCCTCAGAACAAGCGGGACTCGGCGTCGTCGATGCCCTTCAGGGCGTCGTAGTCGAGCACGACGCAGCGGATTCCCCTGTCCTCGGCGAGGGTGCGGGCCTGCGGCTTGATCTGCTGGGCCGCGAAGACACCGGTGACCGGGGCGAGGTGCGGGTCGCGGTTCATCAGCTCCAGGTAGCGGGTCAGCTGCTCGACGCCGTCGATCTCGCCGCGCCGCTTGATCTCGACGGCCACGCTCGTGCCGGCCGAGTCCTTCGCGAGGATGTCCACCGGGCCGATGGCTGTCATGTACTCGCGGCGGACGAGCGACCAGCCGTGCCCCGAGAGTGTGGATGTGCTCGGCGAGCAGTCGCTGCAGGTGCGCCTCGACGCCGTCCTTGACGAGGCCCGGATCGACCCCGAGCTCGTGATCCGAGTCGTGGATCACCTCGTGGAGCAGCACGGTGAGTCGGTCCTCGGTCCGTGCGTGGTGGACCCGCCACACGGCCAGCACACCCTCGGCTGCCTGACCCTCGTCGGGCTCGAGCTCGACCATGGTGCACGGCGGCGACATCCAGTTGAGCGGCTTGTAGGAGCCGCCGTCGCTGTGCACGAGGACGGAACCGTCTGCCTTGACGACGAGCAGCCGCGTCGCGAGCGGGAGGTGGGCGGTGAGGCGCCCGTCGTAGTCGACGCTGCAGCGGGCTATGACGAGACGCACCGGCACACCCTAACGCCGACCTGTGCGTGCGCAGCGTCACGCCGTCAGCGGGTGTGTGCCATGGAGGGGCTCTGGGAGACTCCAGCCATGGCTCGTGAGTTCACCAAGGTCGGCGTCATCGGACTGGGCACCATGGGTGCCGGCATCGTAGAGGTCTTCGCCCGCAGCGGCCTCGACGTCGTCGCGGTCGAGGTCACCGACCAGGCCGTCGATAAGGGCAAAGGAGTGCTGCAGCACTCGACCGACCGGGCCGTCGCCCGCGGCAAGCTGAGCCCCCAGGACCAGGCCGCCCTGCACGAGCGCGTCAGGTTCACGAGCAACATGGCAGACCTCAAGGAGTGCCAGCTCGTCGTCGAGGCCGTGCCCGAGCACCTCGACCTCAAGAAGGACATCTTCGCCAGGCTCGACGCCATCGTCGCCGACGACGCGATCCTGGCGACGAACACCTCGAGCCTGCCCGTCACCGAGATCGCCGTCGCGACGATCAACCCCAAGCGCGTCGTCGGCATGCACTTCTTCAACCCGGCACCGGTGCTCCAGTTCGTGGAGGTCATCAAGACCGTCATCACGAGCGACGAGGTCTTCGAGGAGGTCAAGGCACTGGCCGTGCGCCTCGGCAAGAAGCCCGTCGTCGTCGGTGACAAGGCCGGCTTCATCGCCAACGCGCTCCTCTTCGGCTACCTCAACCACGCGGTGGCGATGTTCGAGAGCAAGTACGCGACCCGCGAGGACATCGACGCCGCGATGAGGCTCGGCTGCGGCTACCCCATGGGCCCGCTCGCGCTCATGGACCTCATCGGCCTCGACACCGCCTACGAGATCCTCGACACGATGTACAAGCAGGGGCGTGACCGGCTGCATGCCCCGACCCCGATCATCAAGCAGATGGTCACTGCGGGCCTCAAGGGTCGCAAGAGTGGTCGGGGCTTCTACACGTATGCCGCGCCGGGCAGCTCGCAGGTGGTCGACGACGCGCTGACGCCGGCCGGCGCCACCGACACCGCAGGGGGGCTGCGCCCGATCCGCGCCGTCGGCGTCGTGGGCTCCGGCACGATGGCGAGCGGCATGGTCGAGGTGTTCGCCAGGGCCGGCCTGGACGTGACGTTCGTGGCGCGCAGCGACGCCAAGGCCGAGGCTGTGCGCTCGACGCTCGCCGAGAGCCTGGAGAAGGCGGTTCAGCGCGGCAAGGCGACGCAGGAGGAGCGCGATGCGGCGCTCGCCCACGTGCGGGGCACCACACGGCTCGACGACCTCGCGCAGGTCGACCTGGTGGTGGAGGCCGTCGTCGAGGACCTCACCGTCAAGCGCGCCCTCTTCGAGAGCCTCGACGAGATCTGCCGCCCGGGCGCGATCCTCGCGACGACGACGAGCTCGCTGCCCGTGGTCGCGTGCGCGGCGGCGACACAGCGCCCGCACGACGTCATCGGGATGCACTTCTTCAACCCGGCGCAGGTGATGCGGCTGGTCGAGGTCGTGCACACCGTCTCGACTGCCGCCGACGTCGTGGCGCGCGTGCAGCAGCTGTGCACCGCGATCGGCAGGCACCCGGTGACGTGCGGCGACCGCGCCGGCTTCATCGTCAACGCGCTGCTCTTCCCCTACCTCAACGACGCCGTGAAGATGCTCGAGGCCAACTACTCGACGGCCGACGACATCGACACCGCGATGAAGACCGGCTGCGGGCTGCCGATGGGTCCCTTCGAGGTGCTCGACGTCGTCGGCCTCGACGTGTCGCTCGCGATCGAGCGGGAGCTCTACCTGGAGTTCCGCGAGCGCGGATACGCGCCGGCGCCGCTGCTCGAGCACCTCGTCACCGCCGGCTACCTCGGCCGAAAGACGGGCCGCGGCTTCCGCACCTACGCCTGAGCGTCACCCTTCGCGGAGTCGAGGTGGGCGCGGCACCGTCTCGGTCCAGCACCAGGATCACCGAGGACACCGTCGACCACTCCAGCAACAGCCTCCTAGGGTGGCAGTCATGTCGCACTCCCACCAGAGCCACGATGCTCCCGCTGATGCGCACGCTCAGGGTCAGGGTCAGGCTCACGGTCACGGCCACCCCGATGGTCACGCAGACCCGCTTTCGAGGCAGACGGGGCCGACCTGCTCGACCTGGATGGTGAGGTCCTGCACGCCTACTGGGACGATGCCCTTGACCGGGTGACGGCGGCCGCCTCACCGGCCCCGGCCGGAGATCGACAGGTGCCGATGCGCGTCGTCGACCTCGGCGCCGGCACCGGCACGGGTGCGCTCGGCCTGGCCCGTCGCCTGCCGGACGCGCAGGTCGTCGCCGTCGACGTCTCCGAGCTGTCGCTCGCCCGCGCGGACGCCAAGGCACAGGCCGCCGGTGTGGGCGACCGGGTCCGCACGCTCGTGGCCGACCTGGACGACGGCTGGCCCGACCTCGCCCCGATCGACCTGACGTGGGCCTCCATGTCGCTGCACCACCTGGCGGACCCGGCTCGCTCACTCGCCGACCTACGCCGGATGACCCGACCCGGCGGTCTCGTCGCCGTAGCGGAGTTCGACGAACCGGTGCGCTTCCTGCCCGAGGACCTGGGCGTCGGACGACCGGGTTTCGAGACACGCGCCCTCGAGGTGCTCTCCAGAGTTCAGGCCGAGTCCGTGCCGACCCTCGGCTCCCGCTGGGCCGCCGTCCTCGGCGAGGCGGGCTGGACCGTCATCGACCAGCACGACTTCGTCATCGACGAGCGCTCGCCGGGCCATGCGCTCGTCGCGGTGTACGCCAGGGCCTGGTTCGATCGGCTCGCCCACGGCCTTGCCGGCCGGCTCGATGCCGACGACGAGCGCACGCTCGCGAGCCTGCTCGGTGAGGACGGCATGCACTCGCTTCTGCACCGCACCGACCTGCACCTTCGCGGTGTGCGCACGGTCACGCTCGCGCGGGCCTGAGCGGACGGCATACGTCACCCCATGAACCGGCTGCACGCGGCTGGTAACACCGAGCGGTTGTCCACGTCGGTCGCTGGCCCGCGGCGCTTTGGTGATTGCTCGGTGTGGTGCGGGAGGATGTCGACATGCCCTCCCGCCGCCGACCCAGCAAGCACGCGCGCGACCACGTGCCGCTCGACGTGACGCGCATCCAGGGCGGCTCGACGCGCGAGGAGTCGTATGCCGGTGGGCGCTGGACCGTCCGCGCCGTGAGCGGGGCGTCGGCGACGAGGGCGTACCTGTGCCCCGGCTGCCAGCAGGACATCCCACCGAACGTGCCGCACGTCGTGGCCTGGCCGGCGGACGGGGTGGGGGGAGTGGGCGACCGGCGGCACTGGCACACCGGGTGCTGGCAGCGCCGCGATGCCCGACCGCCCGGGAACGCCTACCGCTGAGCCTTGCTCGCAGCGCGCGAGCCGTCCTTCACGCGTCGAGGACGGGAGCGAGCTCGCGGGCGACGAGGCGCAGGGGCGCGCAGTCGCGGCGCGCGCGGGCGAGCACGAGCGCGCCCTCGAGGGCGCACAGCATCAGGGTGGAGAGCGCCTCAGCCCTGCGCCGTGACCGGCCCATCCCGACGAGGGCCTCGGTGATCGGTCGCCGCCAGACTTCGAGGGCTGCGTCGGCGGCGGTGCGCACGGACCGGTTGACCGCCGCAGCGTCGACGACCGCCGCGGCGACCGGGCACCCCCGGGAGTAGCCACGGGCTTCGAGGTCCGCCGCCCAGTCGTCGACCATTGCCGAGAAGAGACGGCTGGGCGTCGGGCGACGCAGCCGACTGCGGTGCTGCTCGACTCGGGCGGCAGCCCAGGCGCCCGACCAGGCGAGCGCCTCCCGGACCAGCTGGTCCTTACCCTCGGGGAAGTAGTGCTGGAACGAGCCGCGGGGCGCGCCCGCGTCGGCCACCACCTCGCGGAGGGCTGTGCCACCGACGCCGGCCCGGCGCAGGTGCTGGGCGGTCTCGTAGACGATGCGCTCGCGGTGCCCGGCGCGGCCGTCTGCCATGGGTGTCCCTCTCGTCTCAGGCCATGACTATGACATGTGTCATAGTTGCGCACTAGTATGACGCATGTCATAGGGAGCGTCCGGGAGGGTCTCATGGTTCGCGTCGGTTTCATCGGTCTGGGCATCATGGGTCGGCCGATGGCCGCGAACCTCCAGCGCTCGGGCGTGAGCCTCTCGGTGTGGAACCGGTCATCGGAAGCCGCCACGGCTCTCGCCGCACTCGGGGCGACCGTCACCCGGTCCCCAGCAGAGGTCTTCGAGGCCAGTGACATCGTGTTCGTGATGCTGGCGAGCCAGGACGCCGTCGACACCGTGCTGCGACGGGGCACCGCATCGTTCGGCGAGATGGTCGGGGGACACGTCGTCGTCCAGCTGGGCACGACCTCGCCCGGGTTCTCGGCAGCACTCGGGGGAGACGTCGAGGCTGCCGGTGGGCGCTACGTCGAGGCCCCGGTGTCGGGCTCGCGCGTTCCCGCCGAGCGGGGTGAGCTGGTCGGGCTCGTGGCCGGCGCCCCCGGCGACGTGGAGGTCGTCGTGCCCTTGCTCGAGCGGATGTGCCGCGAGGTGGTGCGCTGCGGGCAGGTTCCGTCCGCGACCGGGACCAAGCTCGCCGTGAACCTCTATCTCTGCACCATGGTCGCCGCCCTCGCCGAGGCCTACCACCTCGCGGCGGGTCTGGGTCTCGACCTTGCAGTCCTCCAGCGGGCGCTCGACTGCGGGCCCATGGCGAGCCCGGTCTCGGTCCTCAAGCTGGCCAAGCTCGTCGAGCGCGACTTCACCGTCCAGGCCGCCGTCACGGATGTCCACACGAACACCCGCCTCATCGCCGACGCGGCCCGGTCGGCCGAGGTCGACACCCCTCTGCTCGACGTCGCCCGGGCGCTGTTCCGCGAGACGGAGCAGTCCGGCCGCGGTGCCCTCGACATGGCAGCCGTCGTCACCGCCCTCGAGCTGCGCGACGGCACCGCGACCGGGGCGACCGGGTCGAGCGGGCCTGTGTCGGCTACTGGTTGCGGAAGCGGTTGATCTCCGACTCGAAGCCGGCGCGCTTGCCGGGGTTCGTGACGCCCAGCCCCGCCTCCGGTGCGAGCGTCAGCACGCCGACCTTGCCCTGATGGGCGTTCTGGTGGACATCGAGCGCTGCCTGCCCCACCTCGTCGAGCGAGTAGGTCTTCGAGAGGGTGGGGTGGATGAGGCCGCGGTTGACGAGCTCGTTGGCCTCCCACGCCTCGCGATAGTTGGCGAAGTGCGAGCTGACGATGCGCTTGAGGTTCATCCAGAGGTACCGGTTGTCGTACTCGTGCAGGTAGCCCGACGTGGAGGCGCACGTGACGATGGTCCCGCCCTTGCGGGCGACGTAGACGCTGGCGCCGAACGTCTCGCGACCCGGGTGCTCGAAGACGATGTCGACGTCGTAGCCCCCGGTGAGCTCACGGATCCGCCTCCCGAGGCGCTGCCACTCCCGGGGGTCCTGCGCGCTGCCCTCGTCGTTCCAGAAGCGGTAGCCCTCGGCGTTGCGGTCGATGATGAGCTCGGCGCCCATGGCCCGGCAGATGTCGGCCTTGTCCGGTGACGAGACGACGCAGATCGGCGTCGCGCCGCCGGCCAGCGCCATCTGGGTGGCGTAGGAGCCGAGGCCGCCCGAGGCGCCCCAGACGAGGACGCGGTCCCCGAGCTTCATGGCCGCGCCGTTCTTGCTGATGAGCTGGCGGTATGCCGTGGAGTTGACGAGGCCGGGCGACGCGGCCTCCTCCCACGTCAGGTGGGCCGGCTTGGGCATGAGCTGGTTGGACTTGACGATCGCGAGCTCGGCCAGGCCGCCGAAGTTCGTCTCGAAGCCCCAGATCCGCTGCTGCGGGTCGAGCATCGTGTCGTTGTGGCCCTCGGCGTCCTCCAGCTCGACGGAGAGGCAGTGCGCGACGACCTCGGTGCCCGGCTTCCATTTCGTGACGCCGGGTCCGGTGCGCAGGATGACACCGGAGAGGTCGGAGCCGACGACGTGGTAGGGCAGGTCGTGCCGCTTCGCGAACTCCGACGTGCGCCCGTAACGCTCGAGGAAGCCGAAGGTCGGCACCGGCTCGAAGATCGCGGTCCAGACCGTGTTGTAGTTGATCGCGCTCGCCATCACGGCCACGAGCGCCTCGCCCGGGGCGAGCTCCGGCACGGGCACCTCGTCGATGTGCAGGGAGGTGCGGGGGTCCTTGTCGCGCGTCGCCATGCCCTCGAACATGTCGACGTCGTCCTTGTGCACGGTGGCCGCGCGATAGGACTGCGGGATCTCGAGGTTCGCGTACGTCTCCTGGGTGCGGTCGCCTGAGAGGATGGCGTCGCGGATGCGCCTGCATGTCGAAGGTCCTCACGTCGCAGCGTCGTTGATCGAGAAGCGGTGCGTACAGACGACGAACGTAGCGATGGCCCACGTGCCGCAGGGCCGTGTGAGACTCCCACCACACGGTGACGTGGGTCACGGGCTGTGCTCGTGGGCGACCAGGTGTGGGCGAGCGGCGTACGGGCGGGCCCTCAGTGCTCCGAGCTCGGCGCCGGCTCCACGAGCTCCACGAGCACGCCGCCGGCGTCCCTGGGATGGATGAAGTTGACGCGGCTGTCGCTCGTCCCGCGCTTGGGGGTGTCGTAGAGCAGCCGTAGTCCCCGCTCGCGCAGGGTCGCACACACGGCATCGAGGTCCTCGACGCGGTAGGCGAGCTGTTGCAGGCCCGGGCCGCTGCGGTCGAGGAACCTCGCGATAGTCGACTCGGGCGAGAGCGGCGCGAGGAGCTGGACGCACGAGCCGGACTGGCCGACGGCCATCATCGCCTCGCGGACGCCCTGCTCCTCGTTGGTCTCCTCGTGCACCAGGGCCATGCCGTACGTGGTCTCGTAGAAGTCGATGGCCGCATCGAGGTCAGCCACGGCGATGCCGACGTGGTCGATGTGCGTGAAGAGAGGGTCACTCGGGCCGGTCATCCGACCAGCGTAGGTGGGCCGAATGCCCCGGGAGCGGCGCAGCCGTCCAGTGGCCTCGTCGTCTCGCGCTCGTGTGCGCTGGATCATGCTCGTCGCGGGCATCTCGAGTGCCGCGACTACAGTGAAGAAGGACACCACCACTGACGTCGGAAGAGGCCTTTCCAATGACTGCTGACCGTCCCACCTCCGTGATCGTCGCCGGCGCCCGCACCCCGATGGGTCGGCTCCTCGGCTCGCTCAAGGACTTCTCCGGAGCGGACCTCGGTGGCCTCGCCATCAAGGGCGCGCTCGAGAAGGCGGGCGTCGCCCCCGAGCAGGTCGAGTACGTCATCATGGGCCAGGTCCTGCAGGCCGGCGCGGGGCAGATCCCGGCCCGACAGGCAGCCCACGCCGCCGGCATCCCGATGACCGTGCCCGCCCTGACCATCAACAAGGTCTGTCTCTCGGGCATCAACGCCATCGCGATGGCCGACCAGCTGATCCGCGCGGGCGAGGTCGACGTCGTCGTCGCCGGCGGCCAGGAGTCGATGACCAACGCCCCCCATCTCATGGCGAAGTCGCGTGAGGGCTACAAGTACGGCGACGTGACGATGCGTGACCACATGGCCTCCGACGGTCTCTGGGATGCCTTCACCGACCAGGCCATGGGGCTGCTCACCGAGCAGGCCAACACCGGCGAGCAGGCCTTCACCCGCGAGGAGCAGGACGAGTTCTCCGCGCGCAGCCACCAGCTCGCGGCCAAGGCCTGGAAGGACGGGCTCTTCGACGACGAGGTCGTCAGCGTCTCGATCCCGCAGCGCAAGGGCGAGCCCGTCGTCTTCAAGAGCGATGAGGGCATCCGCGCCGACACGACGAGCGCCTCGCTGGCCGGTCTGCGTCCGGCCTTCCGAAAGGACGGCACGATCACGGCCGGCTCGGCCTCGCAGATCTCCGACGGCGCGGCCGCGGTCGTCGTGATGAGCAAGGCCAGGGCCGAGGAGCTCGGACTGCCATGGCTCGCCGAGATCGGCGCGCACGGCATGGTCGCGGGCCCGGACTCGACGCTCCAGCAGCAGCCTGCCCGAGCCATCGTCCGAGCGTGCGAGAAGGAGGGCATCGCGCCTACCGACCTCGACCTCGTCGAGATCAACGAGGCCTTCGCAGCCGTCGGCCTCGCCTCGGCCAAGGAGCTGGGCATCGACGTCGACAAGGTGAACGTCAACGGCGGCGCGATCGCGCTCGGCCACCCCATCGGCATGTCGGGGGCGCGCATCGCCCTCCACCTCGCGCTCGAGCTGAAGCGCCGTGGCGGGGGAGTCGGCGCCGCTGCGCTCTGCGGCGGCGGCGGACAGGGTGATGCCCTCATCGTGCGCGTGCCCGCGTCGGCCTGACGCGGCACGACCGAACTCGCCTGGTGCGCCGCGCAGCCGACGTCCCCGCTCTGGTCGACTCGGCCCGGGCGGGGTCCCCGCGCGCCGTCGCCCGACTCATCTCACTCGTCGAGGACGGCCACCCGGCGCTGCGTGAGGTCATGGCAGCCCTGGCCCCGCACTCCGGGTCGGCCCACGTCATCGGCGTGACCGGCTCGCCGGGCGTCGGGAAGTCGACGTCGACGACGGCGCTCGTCGGGGCGTTCCGCGAGCGCGGCCTGCGCATCGGGGTGCTCGCCGTGGACCCGAGCTCGCCCTTCTCCGGCGGAGCGCTGCTCGGTGACCGCATCCGCATGCAGGAGCACGCCCTCGACCCCGAGGTCTACATCCGGTCGATGGCATCGCGCGGTCACCTCGGCGGCCTCTCGTGGACGACACCGCAGGCGATCCGCGTGCTCGATGCGGCAGGGTGCGACGTCGTCATCGTCGAAACCGTCGGCGTGGGTCAGTCGGAGGTCGAGATCGCCGGGCTCGCCGACACGTCCGTCGTGCTGCTCGCACCCGGCATGGGCGACGGCATCCAGGCCGCCAAGGCCGGCATCCTCGAGATCGGGGACGTCTTCGTCGTCAACAAGGCCGACCGCGACGGCGCCGACGCGACGGTGCGCGACCTGCGGCACATGATCTCCCTCGGCGACCGCAGCGAGCCTGGGCTCTGGCGACCGCCGGTGGTCAAAACGGTTGCAGCGCAAGGGGTAGGGGTCGACGAGCTGATGAAGGCGCTCGATGACCACCGTGCCCATCTCGAGGGGAACGGCGACCTCGTCCGGCGTCGCGAGCGTCGGGCCGCCGACGAGATCGAGGCGATCGCCGTGGCGTCGCTGCGTGCCCGCTTCGGTCACCTCTCCGGCCGCGAAGGGCTCGGCGAGCTGGCCGGGCAGGTCGTGGCCGGGCAGACCGACCCGTATGCCGCCGCGGACCGTCTCGTGGAGGCGCTCGAGGGCTGACGAGGGCTCACCAGGGGCCCACCAGGGCTCGGCCGGCCGAGAGGGCGCGGCGCCTCCCGAAAACCGGTTGTCGCCGCGGTGGCCGTGCTGTCACCGTCGTTGCATGGACATCATCCCGCTGGAGCGCGACGACGACGTCATGCTCAAGGAGCTCCACGGTCTCGCCTGTCGCAGTGAGGCCGTATCCCGCGTGCAGCCCATCCAGCGCACCGAGGAGGAGTTCCGCAAGATGGTGCGCTTCTCCTTCCCCGGCGAGCGGGAGGAGGGAGCCGTTGCCGTCGTCGACGGCTCGCCCGTCGGGTGGTCCCGGGTCTTCTTCCCCGAGCGTGACAACCTCGACAAGTGCTGGAGCCACCTCGAGGTCGACCCGCAGCACCGTCGGCGGGGCGTCGGCTCCGCCCTGCTCGAGTGGACCGAGCAGCACGCCCGCGCCGCTGGCCGCGAGATGCTGCTCACCGAGGTCTTCGTGCCGGTCGGGAGACCGCGACTCCCACGCCGACCGCGAGTTCGCCCTCCGGCGGGGGTATGCCGTGTCGAGCGTCGAGATCGTCCGCTCGCTGCCGCTCCCCGTCGACCCCGGCATCCTGGAGCGCCACCGTGAGCGATCAGCCGAGGCGATGGGCGACGCGTACGAGCTCAGCGTCCACGTCGACGGCGTGCCAGACGAGCTGCGGCAGGGCGTCTGCGACGCATCGAACCGGCTCATCCTCGACGCGCCCACCGGCGACGTCGAGTTCGAGCCGGAGTCGATGACCGTCGAGGACTACCAGACGATGCTCGACCACGAGCGCGACACCGGTCGGACCATCATCACGACCGTCGCACGGCACCGCGAGTCGGGTGTCGTGGCCGCCTACACGGACCTCTCGCTGCCGTCCGGCGACCCCAGCGTCGTGTTCCAGTGGGGCACCCTCGTGCTCCCGGAGCACCGCGGTCACCGTCTCGGCATGGCGGTCAAGGTGGCAAACCTCGAGGAGCTTGCCCGGATCGCGCCCGAGCGGCGGTCGGTCCAGACGATGAACGACGAGGAGAACCCCTGGATGGTCCAGATCAACAAGGACCTGGGCTTCGAGATCATCGAAGAGGCGCTGACGATGAAGAAGGCCTTCTGACCCAGCCGCAGGAGACGAGCGGTGGATCGCGGGCCGTCGGGGCGGCATACGGTGAAGGCATGCTGATCGCCTTCTCCGTGGCCCCCGCCGTCGCGGCCGACGACACCGGATCCGTTTCCGAGGCCGTCGCCCGCGCCATCCGCGTCGTGCGCGACTCCGGTCTGCCGCACCGCACCGACGCGATGTTCACGACGATCGAAGGGGAGTGGGACGAGTGCCTCGCTGTCGTGAAGCAGTGCTGCGACGTGCTGGCCGAGAGCTCACCCCGTGTCGGGCTCGTGCTCAAGGCGGACATCCGCCCCGGGTTCTCGGGCGAGCTCGACGGCAAGCTCGAGCGACTCGAGAGTGCGCTCGACCGTCAGCGAGCTGAGTGAGTCTGCTTGCAGCTGAGGCGGTTCGCGCGAGCGGGCCGCAGCGCCCGCCGGCGAGGCGGCCCGCCATGCCCACCCTCGGAGCAGACCCTCCGGAGCGGCCCTCGTCGCGCGACGAGCCGTCGCCGCGCAGAGCCATGGTGACTGTGGTCGTGTGCGGCTGACACCTCACGGTCCACGTCCGCACGCGATGCCCCTCCGTCGCGGTCTCGGCCGCCGCCCCCAGCGTGTCGGCGCAGGGTGACGATTGGGGCGAGGGCGCCGCCCGTGCGTATCGTGGATGCCGGTCCGCCCTCGAACCGGGTGCGGACCAAACCCCTGTGCCACCACGAAAGGCCTTCTCCATGCCCCGCCACGCGACCCGTCGCCGCGCCCTCGCGGCCGCTCTGGCCTGTGCCGCGATGCTCAGTGCCTGCACCGGGAACGCCGACGACGGCACCGATCCTGTCGCACCCACCGCGACTCCCGTCGTGGCCCCCTCCGCGGCCGCTTCGTCGGCGCAGGCCGCCGTCGCCGCCGCCGTGGCGGCATCCACCGACGTCAGCGCCGCCGGCGCCGCGGCGCGTGCCAAGGCCTTCACGGGTGCGGCACTCGTCTCGGCCAACGCCGCGGCGAAGATGCTGCCCGGTCGCACGGCCAGCGAGAAGGCGGACGCCGAGATCTCACCGCAGGGCGTCAAGGTCCTGGCCGTCTCGCGCGCCGGCGACCCGGCCCAGATCCTCGCGCAGACGACGCTGAAGAAGACGGGTGCCCCGGTGCTCGTCCTGCTCACCGCCAAGAGCCCGGCTGGTCCGTACCAGGTGGCCGCCGTGACCCCCGTGCTCCCGAGCGCCGAGATCGCCTCGTTCGACGAGACCGCCGAGGGCTCGCCCGCGCTCGGTGACGGCGAAGGCCTGGCCGCCAAGCCGGAGGAGGTCGTCGCCTCGTTCGCAGAGTCGGTGCGCTTCCCCGGCCCCGGCGAGCTCAAAACTGCTCGCCACCGACCCGCTCACCGAGCAGCTGCGCCAGTCCGCGCGGGCGCAGTCGCAGGCGCTCAACAACCAGGGCACCTTCACCCAGACCTTCACGCCGAAGGACGTCATCGGCGGCCTGCGTCTGGCCGACGGCAAGGGGGCCATCGTCTTCGCGGACCTCCAGAGACACGACGCCATCGCGATGCGCAGTGCGCAGAAGCTGACACCGGACAAGGAGCTCACGCTCCTGACGGGCATCAAGAAGATCACGACCGAGGCGAAGCTGACGTCCAACGACACCATCGCGGTCGTCGTGCCGGCCAGCGGGCAGTCCCACGTCGTCGCATCCTCGGACCAGATCGTCGCCGGCTCGGGCCGGTGAGGCAGGATTGACCCATGAGTCAGCAGCCATTCACGGCGGCAGCGCTGCGCGGTGCCGTCGACCTGTCCTCGCTCAAGCGTCCGGCCGCGGCCGCACCTGCCTCTGGAGGCAGCCGGCAGCTCACCGAACGGTGCGCCCGGCGTCGTCACCGAGGGCACTGACGCCTCGATCGCAGACCTCGTCCGGCCCACGGTGGCACATCCCGTCGTCATGGTGCTGTGGTCGCCGCGACTGCAGGAGTCGGCCGACTTCGTCGCGACGTTCGCGGCCGTGGCCAGACGGTATGCCGGCCGCTTCCAGCTCGTGACCGTCGACGTCGACGCCAACCCCGGCATCCTGCAGGCCTTCCAGGTGCAGGCCGTGCCGGTCAGCTTCGCCTTCGTCCAGGGCCAGCCGGTCCCGCTCTTCGAGGGGGTGCAGCCGGAGGCCCAGATCAGCGGTGTCATCGACCAGGTGCTGGCACTGGCGGCCCAGCACGGCGTCACCGGCACGGTGCCGGGTGCCACCCCGCGCTGACGGCCCGGAGGCAGAGCCCGAGACCGCTGAGGAGCCGCCGTTGCCGCCCCTGCACCAGCGGGCCTTCGACGCCATCGAGGCGGGGGACCTCGACGCTGCTGCCGCCGCCTACCGCGAGGCGCTCGTGCAGAGCCCGGCTGACAGCGACGCCAAGCTCGGGCTGGCGCAGGTCGGCCTGCTGCAGCGCACGGCCGGAGTCGACCCGCAGCAGGCCCGCGCCGCCGCGGCGGCCGACCCGACCGACGTCGACGCGCAGATCCTCGTGGCCGACCTCGACCTGCTCGGTGGTCACGTCGAGGACGCCTTCGTGCGGCTCGTCGACACCGTTCGGGTCACGGTCGACGCCGAGCGCAACAGGGCACGCGAACACCTCGTCGAGCTGTTCGACGTCGTCGGGACGGCTGACGAGCGGGTTGCGAAGGCCCGGAAGTCGCTCATGAGCGCACTCTTCTAGACCGCCGCAGTGCGTGCGCGCCGGCGGCGAAGACGCCTCGAAGCGGACGCCTCGAAGCGGACGCCTCACGCGGGGTCGGCGGTGAGGACCACGGCTTCGCCGAGACGCGCGAGCACGTCCCGGGCGATGTCGTCGGCCGGCCCGGCCGCCTCGACCCACAGGCCCCACCTCGGGGTGGCCGGGTCGACCCCTCCGTCGTCGAGCACGACGACGTGGACCGGCTCGGGCGAGGCGAGATCGAGGAAGTCCTCGAGGCGGTCACCGAGGAAGTCGTCGCTGACCACAGCGGCGTAGCCCTCGAGCTGGAAGGTCTCGGCGGTCGCGATGGCCGCCGACCAGCGGAGCAGGAGCAGCCGCAGATCGTCCAACCCGGGCGGAGCAGCCGTGCTCACCCGGCCCGAGACCACCATCGCGTCGAACACGTCCGGATCCAGCAGGACCGCCCGATCGAGGGAGCGGGCGAGGGCCTTCGCGACGCCGGCCCGCGCGTCGGCCCGCCTGCCGGTCACGAGCACGAGGCGTCCGCGCGGCAGGTCCCCGCGCGGGTCCGCATCGTTCATCCGCCGAGGGCCGCGCTGACGACGTCCTTGGCCTCGGCCTGCACCCGCGCCAGGTGCTCCGGGCCCTGGAACGACTCGGCGTAGATCTTGTAGACGTCCTCCGTGCCGGATGGCCGGGCCGCGAACCACGCGCTCTCCGTCGTGACCTTGAGACCGCCGATCCTGGCTCCGTTGCCGGGCGCCGAGGTGAGCTTCCCCGTGATCGGCTCGCCCGCAAGGGATTGCGCGCTCACGTCGGAAGGGGAGAGGGCGCCGAGCTTGGCCTTCTGCTCGCGCGACGCCGCGGCGTCGATGCGGGCGTATGCCGGGTCGCCGTGGCGCGCTGTCAGCTCGGCGTAGTGCTGGCTGGGGGTCCTGCCGGTCGCCGCGAGGATCTCGGAGGCGAGCAGGGCGAGCAGGATGCCGTCCTTGTCGGTGGACCACACCGTGCCGTCGAATCGCAGGAAGCTCGCCCCCGCGGACTCCTCGCCGCCGAAACCGACGCTGCCGTCGAGCAGGCCCGGGACGAACCACTTGAAGCCCACCGGCACCTCGAGCAACGTGCGCCCGAGGTCGGAGGCGACGCGGTCGATCATCGACGACGAGACCAGCGTCTTGCCGATGGCCGTGTCCGCACCCCACGCGGGACGGGCGCCGCCGTAGAGGTACGAGATCGCGACGGCAAGGTAGTGGTTGGGGTTCATCAGTCCCGCGTCGGGCGTGACGATGCCGTGCCGGTCGGCGTCGGCGTCGTTGCCCGTGGAGAGGTCGTAGGCGTCCTTCGCGCCGATGAGCGAGGCCATGGCCGAGGGGGACGAGCAGTCCATCCGGATCTTGCCGTCCCAGTCGAGCGTCATGAAGGCCCACTGGGGGTCGACGCGCGGGTTGACGACGGTCAGGTCGAGGCCGTGCCGCTCACCGATCTCGCCCCAGTAGGCGACGGACGCGCCGCCGAGCGGGTCGGCGCCGATGCGGACGCCGGCTTCGCGGATCCGCGCCAGGTCGACGACGTTCGGCAGGTCGTCGATGTAGGTGCCCATGAAGTCGTAGGACCTGGCTTCGCCGCGCGCCCGCTCGAAGGCGACTCTGCGCACGTCCGCGAGTCCGCCCCGGACGAGGTCGTTGGCGCGCTCGGCGATAACCGACGTCGCGTCGGTGTCAGCGGGCCCGCCGTGGGGTGGGTTGTACTTGAAGCCGCCGTCGGCCGGCGGGTTGTGCGACGGCGTGACGACGATGCCGTCGGCCAGTCCGCTGGCGCCGGAGCCCTTGCCGCGGTTCGCGCGCAGGATCGCGTGCGACACGGCAGGAGTCGGCGTGAAGCCGTCGCGGTCGTCGACCAGCACGTCGACCCCGTTCGCGACGAGCACCTCGAGAGCCGACCGCCAGGCCGGCTCGGAGAGTCCGTGGGTGTCGCGGCCGATGAAGAGCGGGCCGTCGAAGCCCTGAGACACCCGGTAGTCGACGATGGCCTGAGTCGTCGCGAGGATGTGGTCCTCGTTGAAGGCGGTGCGCAGGCTCGAGCCGCGGTGGCCCGAGGTGCCGAAGGCGACCGCCTGGTCGGGGTCGTCGACGTCGGGGTGGCGGTCGTAGTAGGCGCCGATGAGCGCATCGACGTCGACGAGGTCCTCTGGCTGGGCGGGCTGCCCGGCGCGGGGGTGGCTCATGAGGGGGCTCCGTTCGAGGTCGTTGCGGGGGCGGTCGAGGCGGTCGAGTCCGTCGAGGCGGTCGAGGCGGTCGCGGTGCTGGCGTCGGTCGGCCGCGTCCTCGGCTCGTCGAGCGGGACGAGCCAGACGGTCGACAGCCGCGGCACCGTCACGTCGGCGGCATACGGCTGGCCGTGCCACGCCTCCTCACGGGCGTCGAGCACGACCCCGGTGCTGCTCGGTGCGCCGGGGTGGTAGCCCGCCGTGTCGAGCACGACGGTCCAGCGGCCGGCGCGCGGAAGGCCGATGCGGTAGGACTGCTGCGTCGCACCGCTGAAGTTCATGACGCAGGCGACGACGGGGGCGTCGGTGGCGCGGTCACCGCGTCCGAAGCGCAGCCACGAGAAGGTGTTGTGGGCCGAGTCGTCGGCCTCGAGCCACTCGAAGCCCGACCGGTCCGCATCGAGCTCCCACAGCGCCCGGTTGCCGCGGTAGAGGCCGTTGAGGTCCTTGACGAGGTTGTGCACGCGGTAGTGCAGGGGCTGCTCCAGCAGCCACCAGTCGAGGCTGCGGCCCTCGGACCACTCGGACTCCTGACCGAACTCGCAGCCCATGAAGAGCAGCTGCTTGCCGGGGTGGCACCAGAGGTAGGCCAGGAACGCACGCAGGGTCGCCACCTGCTCCTCGCGCGAACCGTGCGACTTGCGCAGCAGCGAGCCCTTGCCGTGGACGACCTCGTCGTGGCTGATCGGCAGGACGAAGTTCTCGTCGAACGCGTACATGAGCGAGAAGGTCAGCTTGCCGTGGTGGTACTTGCGGTAGATCGGCTCCTCCCCGAGATACTTCAGCGAGTCGTTCATCCAGCCCATGTTCCACTTGAAGCCGAAGCCGAGCCCGCCGCGGTTGGTCGGCTTGGTGACGCCCGGCCACGTCGTCGACTCCTCGGCGACCATGACGATGCCGCCCACCCGCTTGTACGCCGTGGCGTTGGTCTCCTTGAGCAGCTCCACGGCCTCGAGGTTCTCGCGGCCGCCGTGCTTGTTGGGCACCCAGGCGCCGGCGTCGCGGGCGTAGTCGAGGTAGAGCATCGAGGCGACCCCGTCGACGCGGAGGCCGTCGATGTGGAAGTCCTCGAGCCAGTAGAGGGCGTTGGCGACGAGGAAGTTGCGCACCTCGGGCCGGCCGTAGTCGAAGATGTTGGAGCCCCATTCCGGGTGCCAGCCGCGGCGCGGGTCGGGGTGCTCGTAGAGCGGCAGCCCGTCGAAAC
The DNA here is from genome assembly GCA_963816385.1 of uncultured Actinomycetota bacterium. GTDB lineage: Bacteria > Actinomycetota > Actinomycetes > Actinomycetales > Dermatophilaceae > CAWFKL01. Next base: position 346,043 of record CAWFKL010000004.1, on the reverse strand, counting down.
GCGCCAACGCCCACTCGTCGGTGGCGAAGTGCCCCGGCACCCAGTCGAGCAGCACGCCGATGCCGGCCCGATGCAGCTCGTCGACGAGGTAGCGGAAGTCGTCGGGCCGCCCCCACCGCGAGCTGGGCGCGTAGTAGCCGGTGACGTGGTAGCCCCACGACGGCACGTAGGGGTGCTCCATGACGGGCAGGAACTCGACGTGTGTGAACCCGAGGTCGCGCACGTAGTTGACGAGGTGCTCGGCGAGACCGCGGTAGCCGAGGTCCTGGCGCCAGGAGCCGAGATGCACCTCGTAGATGCTCATCGGCCCCTGATGCGCGTTGGCGGTGCGCCGGTGCTCCATCCAGTCGCCGTCTCGCCACTCGTGGTGCGTCTCCGTGACGATGGCCGCCTGCTTCGGAGCCACCTCGGTCATCCGAGCCATCGGGTCGCTCTTGAGCCGGACCAGCTCGTCCGGCCCCCGCACGGCGAACTGGTAGTTCATCCCTTCGCGGGCCCCGGGCAGGAAGAGCTCCCAGATGCCGCTGTCGCCGAGCGCCCGCATCGGGTGGGTGCGGCGGTCCCAGTCGTTGAAGTCGCCGATGACGTGAACTGCCTTGGCGCGCGGGGCCCACAGCGCGAAGGAGACGCCCCAGACGTCGCCGAGCGGGCCGGGGTAGTTGCGCACGTGTGCCCCGAGGACGGTCCAGAGCTGCTCGTGCCGGCCCTCGTTGATGAGGTGCCGGTCGATCTCGCCGAGGGTAGGGGCGAAGCGGTAAGGGTCGTCCTGCTCGTGCTCGACGCCGTCGCCGTACTCCACGAGCAGTCGGTAGTCGTGCGTGCTGCCGAAGTCGGGCGAGGTCATCGACCAGATGCCGTCACGCACGTGCAGCAGCTCGACGCGCTCACCGGAGTCGAGGCGCGCGCCCACCCGCGTCGCGAACGGGCGGTATGCCGTGATGGTGAGCCCACCCGGGCCGATGTGGTGGCCGAGCAGGTCATGGGGCTGGCCGTTGCGGCCGTGCAGGAACGCGGTGATGGCGGCGTCGTCGAGCGAGGGGCCGGGCGAGGTCTCTGTGGTCATGGCGTGCCTTCCTCGGTGGTGAGTCGCTGGACCGCGGCGAGCGGGATGGGCAGCCACGTGGGCCGGTTGCGCGACTCGTAGACGACCTCGTAGAGAGCCTTGTCGAGCTCGAGCGCCCGGATGAGCGCGACGTCGTCGTCGCCCGCCGGACCGGCGACAGCGGCGTACCCCTCGAGGAAGGCCGCTCGGCAGGCCGCCGCCCAGCCCGTCGCGTCGACGGCGGGCTCCGCGAGGCCGACCGAGCCCGCGGCGTAGTCGAACGAGCGGAGCATGCCGGCGACGTCCCGCTGGACGAGGTCCGGTCGCACGCGCTCGGCGAGGGGCCGCAGCGGCTCGCCCTCGAAGTCGAGTGCGACCCAGCCGCGCTCCGGCACGTCGAGCACCTGACCCAGGTGGTAGTCGCCGTGGATCCGTTGCAGCGGAGGCCAGCGTGCGCTGCGCACCGACCCGATGACGTCCGTCGACGGCAGCCGAGCGCGCGGCGAGGGCGGGCACGAGGGTGGCCGCCGCGGCATACCGCGACCGCATCGACGCCGACGAGGGCGTCACGGGCGGCGTCGGTGGCCTCGTGCGTGCCGAGCGCCTTCGCGAGGGCCGCGTGGATCTCGGCGGTGACCATCCCCAGGTCGCGGGCCCGGGCGGTGAAGTCGTGTCCGCCTGCGGCGGCGACGAGCGCGACGCGCCAGGCGTCCTCGACCCCCGGGATGAACTCCTGCGCGAAGGCGAGGTGCCCGTGCTCCAGGCCCGACCCGCCCGGCGCCTCCCAGGTGCCGCTCAGGTGGCCGAGGGCACGTGGCACCCGGTCGGAGCCCTCGCGCGTCAGGGCCGACTGCACGACGACGTCAGGGTTGTCACCGTGCTGGAGCGTGCGGAAGACCTTGACGATCAGCGGTTCGGCCGGCTCACCCTCGGCATCGACCATGCGGCAGATGATCGAGGTGTTGGACTGCTCACCCGTCAGCACCGCCGAGCTCGACAGCGATCCAGCGGCCAGGCCGGTCGAGCTGCCACGTGCGAGCTCGTTGCTGCCGACCGAGGCCTGCGCCTCGTCGGAGCTGCGCTCGCGCAGGATCGTGTCGACGAGCGCCGTGACGTAGACCGGGTCGTGAGGGCCGTCGTAGACCCACCGGGTCCCGAGGACGCTGTGCTCCATGGTGCCGAGCAGGGCGTGCTCACCCCCCTCCAGCCGGGCGCCCCGGTAGGTGAGCGGCACCTGGTAGACGACGGCGGGCTCGGCGGCGGTGTCGGCGAGCAGCAGCGTCTCGACGCCGACCTCGCCGGCGGGGTCCTCGAAGCGGAAACCGCCCACCCGGACGAGCACGGGGTCGTGTCCCTTGCCGTGGTACCACCGTTGCCGCGGCATCCAGCCGGCGACGATCTCGGTCTTGCTCGGCACGATCGAGGCGCCCTTGTGGATCGTCGCCATCAGCCGTTGTCCTCCCTGCCGCGCAGCTGCAACCAGAAGAAGTCTCGTGACCCGAGGGTCAGGGTGACCCGGCCGTCCGAGGCGACCCAGGGGAAGCCGCTGCCGCCGAAGAGGTCGATGAGCTGGCGGCCGGAGAGCTCTCCGGGCAGCTCGATCGTGGCCGCCTGCGGCCGGCTGGAGAGATTGTTGACGCAGAGGATCGCCTCCGCGGGGTCGTCGCCCTGGGCCTCCATCACCCGGGTGAAGGCGAGGATGTGGTCGTTGTCGGCCGGCACGACCTCGAACTCGCCGAGCCCGAAGACGGGGTGGCGCGAGCGCACCTGCAGCATGCCGCGCACCCAGTGCAGGAGCGAGGCGGACGAGGCCATCTGGGCCTCGACGTTCACGTTGTTGTAGTGGTAGACGAGGCTGCTGATGACGGGCAGGTAGAGCTTGCCCGGGTCGACGCTCGAGAAGCCGGCGTTGCGGTCGGGGGTCCACTGCATCGGCGTGCGCACGGCGTCTCGGTCGGTGAGCCAGATGTTGTCGCCCATCCCGATCTCGTCACCGTAGTAGAGGCAGGGCGAGCCCGGCAGCGAGAGCACGAGCGCGTGGATGAGCTCGATCTCCGGTCGACTGTTGTCGAGCAGCGGCGCGAGACGCCGACGGATGCCGACGTTGGCGCGCATGCGCGAGTCGGGGGCGTACCAGCCGTACATGGCCGCGCGCTCCTCGGGCGTCACCATCTCGAGCGTCAGCTCGTCGTGGTTGCGCAAGAACGTGCCCCATTGCGTGCCGCCGGGGATCGCCGGCGTGTCGGCGAGGACTTCGATGATGGGCTGGGCCTTCTCCTCGCGGAGCGAGTAGTAGAGCCGCGGCATGACGGGGAAGTGGAAGCACATCTGGCACTCGGGAGCCTCCTCGGTGCCGAAGTAGTCGACGACCTCGGCCGGAGGTTGGTTGGCCTCCGCGAGCAGGATCCGGCCGGGGTACTCCTTGTCGACCATGGCGCGCAGGTCCGCGAGGAACTCGTGGGTCCGGGGCAGGTTCTCGCAGTTCGTGCCCTCCTCCTCGAACAGGTAGGGCACCGCGTCGAGGCGGAAGCCGTCGATGCCGAGGTCCATCCAGAAGCGCACGATGTCGAACATCGCCTCCTGCACCGCCGGGTTCTCGAAGTTGAGGTCGGGCTGGTGGCCGAAGAAGCGGTGCCAGAAGAACTGCCGGCGCACCGGGTCGAAGGTCCAGTTGGAGACCTCCGTGTCGACGAAGATGATACGCGCGTCGTCGTAGCCGTCGTCGGTGTCGGACCAGACGTAGAAGTCGCCGTAGGGCCCGTCAGGCTCGGCCCGGCTGGCCTGGAACCACGGGTGCTGGTCGCTCGTGTGGTTCATCACGAGGTCGGTGACGATGCGGATGCCACGGGCGTGCGCCTGCGAGACGAGCTCGGTGAACTCCGGCAGCGTGCCGAACTCCGGCAGGACCGCCTTGTAGTCGGAGATGTCGTAGCCGCCGTCGCGCAGGGGGGAGGCGTAGAACGGCGGGAGCCAGAGGCAGTCGACGCCGAGCCACTGGAGGTAGTCGAGCCGACCGACGAGACCCGTGAAGTCACCCGCGCCGACGCCCTTGCTGTCGGCGAAGGCCCGCACCAGCACCTCGTAGAAGACCGCCTTGCGGAACCACTGCGGGTCGTGCCTGAGGCCCGGCTGGGAGAGGTTGAGTCCCTGCATGCCGTCAGTGGCTCCTCACGCTGATGATGTGCACGGGCTCGCTGTCGGGTCCGAGCCGCACGAAGTTGTCCTGTCGCCACTGCCACGTCTCGTTGGTGATGTGGTCATGGGCGTCGAAGGTCGACCACGTGGCCATGCCCAGCGCCTCCATGTCGAGGTGCACCCACGTCTCCCGGGTGCCGTGCGGATCGAGGTTGGCCACGACGATGACGGTGTCGCGCTCGCCGGTCTCGCGGTCGACGACCCGGCTCTTGCTGTAGGCCATGACGAACTCGTCGTCGGCGCTGTGGAAGCGCAGGTTGCGCAGCCACCGCAGCGCAGGGTGCCAGCCGCGGATGTCGTTGAGCCGCTTGAGATACCACGCGAGCGAGCGGCTCTCGAGGGGGCCACCCGGCTCGTAGAGGTACCACTGGCGGTCCTTGTACTCGTACTTCTCGTTGTCGATCTGCTCCTCGGCACCGGGCCGGGCGACGTGCTCCATGAGCTCGTACCCGGCATAGATGCCGTAGGTCGGAACCATCGTCGCGGCCAGCGCCGCTCGCAGCTTCCAGGCCGTCGGGCCGCCGTACTGCATGTACGGGGTGAGGATGTCGTGCGTCGTCGGCCAGAACGAGGGGCGCATGTATGCCGCCGCGTCGCCAGCGAGCTCACGGCCGTACTCCTCGAGGTTCCACTTCTCGTTGCGCCACGCGTAGTACGTGTAGCTCTGCTGGAAGCCGGCCCGGGCCAGCTGGTGCATCATCGCCGGCTTCGTGAAGGCCTCCGAGAGCCAGATGGTCTCGGGGTGTTGCGTGGCGACGTCGGCGATCAGCCACTGCCAGAAGGCAACTGGCTTGGTGTGGGGGTTGTCGACCCGGAAGATCCGCACGCCGTGGTCGAGCCACACCTGGATGACCCGGCGCACCTCCGCATAGGCCTCGGCAGGGTCGTTGTCGAAGTTGAGGGGATAGATGTCCTGGTACTTCTTCGGCGGGTTCTCGGCATAGGCGATGGAGCCGTCGGCGCGGGTGGTGAAGAGCGACGGGTGGGTCTGCACCCACGGGTGGTCGGGGGAGGCCTGTAGCGCGATGTCGAGGGCGACCTCGAGCCCGTTGGCGGCAGCTTCGGCGACGAAGAAGTCGAAGTCCTCGAAGGTGCCGAGGTCGGGGTGCAGCGCGTCGTGACCACCTTCTGGCGATCCGATCGCGTAGGGCGAGCCCGGGTCACCGGGCTGCGCGGCGAGGCTGTTGTTGCGGCCCTTGCGCGCCGTCGTGCCGATCGGGTGTATCGGGGTCAGGTAGATGACGTCGAAGCCCATGTCCGCGATCGCGGGCAGGCGCAGCGCCGCGGAGCGGAAGGTGCCCGAGACCCACAGGCCCGTCTCCTCGTCGACGTGGCAGCCCTCGGACCGGGGGAAGATCTCGTACCACGCGCCGTAGAGCGCGCGCTCGCGCTCGACGAGGAGGGGGCGGGCCGGGGTGGGGGAGACGAACTCGCGCAGCGGCATGAGCGCCGCGAGCCCCTGGATCTCGGGCGAGGTGGCCGCGCCGAATCGGTGGGCGGCGGGGGCCGAGGTGTCACGGAGCGCGCTCACCCCCTTGTCGATCTCGGAGGCGTCGGCGCCCTGACCGCGCACCGCCTCGGCGAAACGCTCGAGGACGAGCACGCCCTCCGCACACATGAGCTCCTCGTCGACCCCTGCCGCGATCTTGATGCCGGCGTCGTGCACCCAGGTGGCGTAGGGGTCGGACCACCCCTCGACGCGATAGGCCCACCAGCCCTCGGTGTCGGCGACCACGGTCGTCGACCACTCGGAAGTGCCGGGATTGTCGCACTGCATGGCGAAGTAGTGCTCGCTCCCGTCCGGAGCAGTGAGGACGGCGGTGGCGTTGACGGCGTCGTGGCCCTCGCGGAAGACCTTCGCGCGTACGTCGAACTCCTCACCCACGACGGACTTGGCGGGGCTGCTGCCGCCGTCGACGAGCGGGCGGACCTCGCTCACGGGGATGCGGCCCATCGGGACTGCGCCACCCGGCATACCCTCGACGGTCGGCGGGGTGCTGGGCGCGTGCTCCGGCGCGAGATGGACCGCACCGGCCTCGGCCTCGTCGAGCACCGCCGCCCGGGCGGTCGGGACAGCATCGGAGCGCTGGCCTCGGGACTTGTTCGGACGGGACTTCGTCGGTCTGCCGGTCACGAGGTCGACCGTATCGAAAAGCGCGCCGCGCCGACACGCGCCCGCCCCCGGCTCCGGACCGCGTCCCGCAGGCTGAAACGCAGGTGCAAGCGCTGCAAGAACGCGTCAGTCCGACCTCTATGCTTCTCCTCGTGAAGGCCATCCGACGCTTCAACGTCCGCACCGTCCTGCCCCCGCGCATCGAGGGGCTCGGCGTGCTCGCCAGCAACCTGCGCTGGTCCTGGCACCCTCCGACCCGCGACCTCTTCGAGAGCATCAGCCCGCGGAAGTGGGCCGATGCGGGGGAGGACCCCGTCAAGCTCCTCTCGCGGCTCTCCTCGGACGAGCTCGCCTCGCTGGCGGCCGACGACGAGTTCGTCGGCAGCGTCGTCGCGGCCAAGGACGACCTGCAGCACTACCTCACCGACGAGCGGTGGTACCAGGCGTGGAGCCGTGAGCAGGAGGCCGCGGGCAAGGCCGCCCCGTCCGCCATCGCCTACTTCAGCCCCGAGTTCGGCATCACCGCCGTGCTCCCGCAGTACTCCGGTGGTCTGGGCATCCTCGCCGGCGACCATCTCAAGACCGCCTCGGACCTCGGCGTGCCGATCGTCGGCGTCGGCCTCTTCTACAAGACCGGCTACTTCAAGCAGGCGCTGTCGCGCGACGGCTGGCAGGTCGAGACCTACCCGGTGCTCGACCCCGACGGACTGCCGCTGTCGCTGCTGCGCGAGGACGACGGCACGCCCGCCGTCGTGACGATCGACCTGCCGGCCGGCCGCGTCCTCAACGCCCACGTCTGGAAGGCGCAGGTCGGCCGTGTCCCACTGCTCCTGCTCGACTCCGACGTGCCCGGCAACGACGAGACGACGCGCTCGGTGACCGAGACGCTCTACGGCGGCGGCGGCGACACGCGCCTCGAGCAGGAGCTGCTCCTCGGGATCGGCGGCGTGCGCGCACTGCGCCTGTGGTCACGCCTCTCGGGTGCCCCGACGCCGGAGGTCTACCACTCCAACGAGGGGCATGCCGGCTTCCTGGGTGTCGAGCGCATCACGGAGCTCGTGCGCGACCACGGACTCAGCTTCGACGAGGCGCTCGAGGCCGTGCGCTCGGCGACCGTCTTCACGACGCACACGCCGGTGCCGGCCGGCATCGACCGCTTCGACGCGGCCAAGATCAACCTCTTCTTCGGCGGCCCCCGCGCCATCCCCGGCGTGCCCGTCGACCGGCTCCTTGCGCTCGGCGCCGAGGACTACACCGGCGGCCAGCCCGGCATCTTCAACATGGCCGTCATGGGCCTGCGCCTCGCGCAGCGTGCCAACGGCGTCTCGCAGCTGCACGGCGTCGTCAGCCGCGAGATGTTCGACGGCCTCTGGCCGGGCTTCGACGACGTCGAGGTGCCGATCAGCAGCATCACCAACGGCGTCCACGCGCCGACCTGGGTCGACCGCTCGGTCTACGACGTGGCTCGCAAGCATCTCGGCACCGCCGACATCGCCGGGGCCGACCTCTGGCACCGCATCGACGAGGTGCCGGCTGACGCCGTCTGGGAGACCAAGCGCGAGATGCGCGAGAAGCTCGTCGTCGACGTCCGTCGCCGGGTGCGCTCCTCGTGGCAGAAGCGCGGCGCGTCCGAGGCCGAGCTCGGCTGGGTCGACGACATCCTGAGCCCCGACGTGCTGACGATCGGCTTCGCCCGTCGCGTGCCGACCTACAAGCGCCTCACGCTCATGCTGCGCGACCCCGAGCGCCTCAAGCGCCTGCTGCTGCACCCCGAGCGACCGGTGCAGCTCATCATCGCCGGCAAGTCGCACCCCGCCGACGAGACGGGCAAGCGGCTCATCCAGGAGATGGTCCGCTTCGCCGACGAGCCGGACGTGCGCCACCGCATCGTCTTCCTGCCGAACTACGACATCGCCATGGCCCAGCACCTCTACCCGGGCTGCGACGTCTGGCTCAACAACCCACTGCGCCCGTTCGAGGCGTGTGGCACGTCGGGCATGAAGGCGGCTCTCAACGGCGGCCTCAACCTCTCGATCCTCGACGGCTGGTGGGACGAGTGGTTCGACGGCCGCAACGGCTGGGCGATCCCGACGGCCGACGGTGTCGAGGACTCCGACCGACGTGACGACATCGAGGCGGCCGCCCTCTACGACCTCATCGAGAACGACGTGGCCGCGAAGTTCTACGAGCGCGACGACACCGGGCTGCCCCAGGGGTGGATCGCCATGATGACCCACACCCTCAAGACCCTCGGGCCGAAGGTGCTCGCGAGCCGCATGGTGCAGGACTACACCGAGCAGCTCTACAGCCCCGCCGCGGGGGCCGGGCGCGCGCTCAACGGGGAGGAGTTCACGGGAGCCAAGGCGCTCGCCGACTTCAAGGCGCGGGTCCGGGGTGCCTGGCCGCGGGTCAAGGTCGAGCACGTCGAGCCGTCGGGCGTCTCCGACTCACCGCAGATCGGCGACACCCTCGAGGTCAAGACCTACGTCGACCTCGGCGGTCTCGAGCCCGACGACGTCGAGGTGCAGCTCGTCCACGGTCATGTCAGCGACACCGACGAGATCTGGGGCACCGACGTCGCGCCCCTGGCACTCGTCGAGTCCTACGACGGCGGTCGACACCAGTTCGCCGGCTCGCAGACACTGCGTCGCACCGGGTCGTTCGGCTACAGCGTGCGGATCGTCCCGCGTCACCCCTCTCTCGCAACCGCGGCAGAGCTGGGGCTGGCGCGCAGCGCCTGAGCGCTTCCCGAGTCGCGACAGGGGCCTGGACCCTTCGACGGTCCGGGCTCTTTCCGGCTCCTTCCGTCCTCCGGTTGCCGCCTGCCCCCTCGTGGAGCTGGCGGACAGTCCGCAACGTGATGGCTCCGCGATCGCGCGTCAGTGCTCAGCCCGCAGCCACGGCACGCCACACGCGCATCGACGCACCGAGCATCGGCACCGCCGTCCCGGCCGGCACCGGCCCGCCCGGCGGGGAGGGTCGGTCGTCGACGCTGTCCCAGAGGAGCTCATACGCCTTCGTGCGGGCCGGGCTCGGAAGGGTGGCCGACACCTCATGCGGCGAGCCGTTGAGCACGAGCAGCACCGTGCGGTGGCCCAGCCAGACGCCGTCGTAGAGCGCCTGCACGACATCGACCGCACCATGCCCCCACCGCTCGCCCATGGCCTCGCCGTCGGACCCGAACCACGCCAGGTCGGTCGAGCCGTCCTCGTGCACCTGCCGCCCGGAGAAGAACGACCGCTGACGCAGCACCGGGTGCTCGCGGCGCAGCGACACAAGGTGCCGAGTGGTCTCGAGCAGGTCGTCCTGCCAGGGCTCGAGCTGCCACGAGATCCAGGTGATCTCGTTGTCCTGTGAGTAGGGGTTGTTGTTGCCTCGTTGGCTCCGCCCGAGCTCGTCCCCCGCATTGAGCAGCGGCACACCGGTCGCCAGCAGGAGCGTGCCGAGCAGGTTGCGCATCGAGCGTCGCCGGGCCGCTAGCACGGTGGGGTCGTCGGTGCGGCCTTCGACGCCGTGGTTCCACGAGCGGTTGTCGTCGGAGCCGTCGAGGCCACCGTGCCCGTTCGCACCGTTGTGCTTGACGTCGTATGCCGTGAGGTCCGCCAGGGTGAAGCCGTCGTGGGCGGTCACGAAGTTGACCGATGCGATCGTGCCGCGCCCGTGGCTGTCGAAGAGGTCCCGCGAGCCGGCGAGCCGGGTCGCGAGGTCGCGTGCGCCGTGCCGCATGCCGCCCTGCACGGAGCTGGCAAGGTCGCGCAGCCAGAACGTGCGCACGCTGTCGCGGAAGCGGTCGTTCCACTCCGAGAAGGGGGGCGGGAACTGGCCCGTGCGCCAGCCGTGCAAGCCGACGTCCCAGGGCTCCGCGACGAGCTTCGTGCGCGACAGGACCGGATCGGTCCGGAGCGCGACGAGGAACGGGTGGTCGCGGTCGAAGGCGTCGTCCTTTCCGCGTCCGAGGGCCACGGCGAGGTCGAAGCGGAAGCCGTCGACGTGCAGCTGCTCCACCCAGTAGCGCAGGGAGTCGAGCACCATCCGGGCCACCACGGGGTGGGTCAGGTCCAGCGTGTTGCCGCAGCCAGTGACGTCGATGTCGAGCCCACGGCCGTCGAAGCGGTAGTACGCCCGTTCGTCGAGGCCACGCCACGACAGTGTCATCATGTCGCGGGAGTTCTCGGCCGTGTGGTTGTAGACGACGTCGAGGAGCACCTCCACGCCGGCGGCGTGCAGGTCCTTGACCATCCCCTTGAACTCGTCGATGACCCCCTGCGGGTCGCTCGCCGCCGCATAGGCCGCGTGCGGGGCGAAGAAGCCCATCGTGTTGTAGCCCCAGTGGTTCGTCAGCCCCCGCAGCACGAGCTCGGGCTCGTGGGTGAACGCGTGCACCGGCAGCAGCTCAACCGCCGTGACGCCCAGCCGCAGCAGGTGCGCGACGAATGCCGGGTGCGCGAGGCCGGCATACGTGCCCCTCAGCTCCTCGGGAACGCCGGGATGCAGAAGGGTGGCGTTCTTGACGTGGACCTCGTAGATCAGCGACTCCGTGAGGGAGCGCCGGGGGAATTCGTCCGTGCCCCAGTCGAACCCGTCATCGATGATGACGCAACGCGGCATGTGCGGCGCGGAGTCGCGGTCGTCGCGCACGGCGATGTCTCCGCGCAGGTCGACCCCGACGGTGTGGCCGTAGAGGGCCGGGTCGAGGTGCACCTCGCCCTCGATCGACCGGGCGTACGGGTCGAGGAGCAGCTTCGCCGGGTTGTGCAGCAGGGCGGCCCCCGGGTCCCACGCGCCGTCGACGCGGACGGCATACCGCTGGCCGAGTCCGACTCCCGCCACGGTGTCGAACCAGAACCCGTGGGCACGGTGGCGCAGCGGCACGCGGCGCTCGACCTCGACGCCGTCGGCACCGGTGGCGAAGAGAGAGACGTCGACCGCCGTGGCGTGGCCGGCATAGACACAGAACTGCGCGCCGCCGTCGACGAGCCGCACCCCGGGCTCGGGCGGCAGGTCGGGAGACGCGGGGGGCGGCATGTGGCACAGCGTAGGCGTCCGTGCGCGGCTCTCAGCCAGCTCGTCCGAAGTCGCAGACCACCCCTTGGTGGTCCGACGCGATGTCCAGCACGGCCGACCCGAGCAGTCGTCAGCTCCCGGTACAGCACGACGTCGAGCTGGGCGTCGAACCTCGCGAGGTCGCGCCGCGACGCGGCTGCGGCGAGCCGCGCCAGCCACTCGTGCTTGCTGCCCGAGATGCGCCATGTCGGACCGGCCAGCGGCACCTGGCTGAAGCCGCCGGCCGCGTGCATCGCCCGGTCGGCCCCGGTCGGGCGGGGATAGTGGTTCATGTCCCCGGTGAGCACGTGCGGCCCGCGGCGCAGGCGGTCCTGCTGCAGTGCCTGCCGAAGTGCCCGCACCTGCTTGGTGCGCGCGTGCGCTCGAGCGAAGACGATGAGGTGCGCCGTCGACACCGTCACCAGCCCCGTCGTGGTCTCGAACGTCGCGCTGAGCATGGCCCGCTCGTGCCAGTGGTCGGACACCCGCAGGAGGGGCCCGGCGGCCTTCAGCGTGCTGACGACCGGCGCGCCGACCGGAGCGGCCTGTGCAGGGTCGTGGGCGAGGGCGAGGCCGGCTGCGGAGTGCCAGTGCGTCAGCTCGAGGCCGGCCGTCGCGAGCGCCTCACGCAGCTGCTCGTCGCTGACGCGGAAGACCTCCTGCATCCCGATCACCGCGGTGCCGGCCCCAGCGAACGGGGCGAGCCCACCCTCGGTGCGTAGCAGGGCACCCGTCGCCGTGTTCGCCGTGGCGACGGTGAGCCGCGTCTCGCCCTCCGTGGGTGGGGTCATGGGTCACCTCGCGTGGGTCCGTCCCTGCAGTCTACGGTTGTCTGCATGACCGATCCGACTTCGCTGCCCAACTTCACGCCCCAGACGCCGGGCCCCCCGCCCAACGGCGCTCCGGCCAGCGACTCCCCGGTGCGCGACCGCATCATCGAGATCCTGCGTGGCCTCGCGATCGACGCCACCGTCGACGGTGACGGCGACATCGAGTTCGCCATCGTCGACGACTCGGGCACGAGCACGACCCTCTTCGCGCGGGTGGCGGAGGGCGACCTCGCCCTCGTGCGCTTCTTCGGGCAGTGGCAGCTCGCGGAGCCGGTGTCGTCGGACCGCAACGAACGACTCGCGCGCTGCAACGACATGACGATGCAGCTCAACATCGTCAAGGTGACGCTCGTGCAGGAGAGCCTCGTCGTGTCGGCCGAGCATGTCATCACCCCGAACGCCGACCTCGACGTCCTCGTCCCGCTGTCGATCAACCACATCCTCCAGAGCGTCGGCTTCTTCTTCCAGTCGTGGCTGCCCGCCGAGGGCGAGCCGGACGCCGACAGCGGCGTCTGATGGGCGAGTTCGTCCGGCTCGAGGTCGAGGGCGGCGTCGGCACCATCCGCCTCGACCGGCCGAAGATGAACGCCCTCAACGTGCAGGTCCAGGAGGAGATCCGTGCCGCCGCGGGCGAGGCGGCGGAACGCACGGACGTCAAGGCGGTCATCGTCTACGGCGGCGAGCGGGTCTTCGCCGCCGGTGCGGACATCAAGGAGATGCAGACGATGTCGTACACCGACATGGTCGAGCGTTCCGGACCGCTCATGAGCTCGATCAGTGCCGTGGCTCGCATCCCGAAGCCGGTCATCGCCGCGATCACCGGTTACGCGCTCGGGGGCGGTTGCGAGCTTGCGCTGGCCTGCGACTTCCGGGTCGTGGCCGAGGACGCGAAGCTCGGTCAGCCGGAGATCCTCCTCGGCGTCATCCCGGGCGCGGGTGGCACCCAACGGCTCTCGCGCCTCATCGGCGCCTCGCGGGCCAAGGAGATCATCTTCAGTGGCCGCTTCGTCGACGCCCAGGAGGCCCTCGCCATCGGGCTGGCCGACAAGGTCGTGCCCGCGGTCGACGTCTACACCGCCTCCCGCCAGTGGGCCTCGACGTTCGCCGGCGCCGCGACATATGCGGTCCGTGCCGCCAAGGAGGCCATCGACCGCGGTCTCGAGGTCGACCTCGAGACGGGCCTCGAGATCGAGCGTCTGCTCTTCGCCTCGCTCTTCGCCACCAGGGACCGGCAGATCGGCATGGATTCCTTCGTCGAGCACGGCCCCGGCAAGGCGCAGTTCGAGGGACGGTGAGCGAGCCGCTGGACGTCCTCGTCTTCTACGTTCCCGTCGAGTCGACCCAGGACGTGCTCGAGGCGGTGTTCGACGCCGGTGCGGGTGCGATCGGCGGCTACACCGAGTGCGCCTGGCTCGTCGAGGGCTCGGGCCAGTTCCGTCCCGGCCCGGGTGCCGCGCCTGCCGTCGGCTCGGTCGGCTCGCTCGAACGGCTGCCCGAGAACCGCGTCGAGGTGACCCTCCCACGCCACCGTCGACGCCACGTCGTCGCCGCCCTGCGTGCGGCGCATCCCTACGAGGAACCGGCCCTCCACGTCATCGAGACGGCGGACCTCGACCCCACCTGAGGTGAGCCGCTCCTCACGAGGTGCGGAAGCCGCCGTTGCTGTAGAGCACCTGGCCGTTGATCCAGCCGCCCTGGTCCGAAAGGAGGAAGCGGACGAGGTCGGCAGTGTCACCCGGCGTGCCGAGCCGTCCGGCCGGCGTCGAGGCGGTGCCCAGGGCACGGACCTCGTCGGTCATCCAGCCGGTGTCGATCGGCCCGGGGTTGATGACGTTGGCGCGCACGCCGCGGTCGGCGAGCTCCACGGCCGCCGCGACGACGATGCGGTCGAGTGCACCCTTGCTCGCGCCGTAGGGCAGGTTGTGCGCCGTGTGGTCGCTCGTGAGCGCGACGACTCTGGCGGCGGCAGCTCCACCGGGCGCCTGCGCCGGTAGCCGCTCGGCGAGTGCCCGGATGAGCAGCCAGGTCGCCCGGGCGTTGACGTCGAAATGCCGCTGCCACGACTCCAATGAGGTCGAGAGAATGCCGCTGTCGACCGACTCGCAGTGCGACATGACGAGCCCCGTCACGCGCCCGAGCTGCTCCGTCGCCGCAGCGAACAGGCACTCGGGCGTCGTCGGGTCCGACAGGTCTCCGGGCTCGAGCACGACCCTCGCGCCCTGCTCTCGGCACTGATCCGCGACGGCGGCCGGATCGTCGCCCCCCCGCTCGTAGCCGAGCCGCTCGTCGTAGGGCTGCCAGTGGTTGAGGGCGAGGTCCCAGCCGTCGGCGGCCAGCCCCAGGGCGAGAGCGGCACCGATCGAGCGGCGGCGCCCGACGCCCGTGACCACGGCGACCCGCCGGGAGGCGGACCCCGGACCCGACGTCGGTGTGATGGCGGGCGAGGTGGACGGGAAGGGCTGCGACACGTACCCATCCAAGACAGTTCTGGCGCCGGGGCCAACCGGTTTGCGCGCCACCACACGATCCGGCGCGCCGGTGAGAGCGGTTGAACGGCATACGGGAAGGTTGCGTGCGCCGGCCCGGGCGCACCCCCCGACCCAGGCACGCAACCGGCGCGATTCGCACGGGTGGTGAGCGTCACGCCACGGTGGTGCCGACTAAGCGGGCGCTCAGTGAGAGGATGGCTCGCAGTGCCGGAGCGACCTCCGGCTGCCCCCTTCGCACCACGACCAGCAACGGAAGAGGACGTTCACCCATGAACATCGTCGTCTGTGTCAAGTACGTGCCGGACGCCCAGGCCGAGCGCACGTTCAACGCATCTGACAACACGACCGACCGCGAGAACGTCGACGGCGTGCTGTCGGAGCTCGACGAGTACGCGGTCGAGGAGGCCCTCAAGATCGTCGAGGCCGGCGAGGGCGAGGTGACGGTCCTGACCGTCGGTCCCGCACAGGCTGCCGACGCGATCAAGAAGGCGCTGCAGATGGGTGCGGCCAAGGGGGTCCACGTGGATGACGACGCGATCCACGGCTCCGATGCCATCGCCACCTCGCTCGTGCTGGCCGAGGCGATCAGGAAGATCGGCGGCGACGGCGAGGTCGACCTCGTGATCACCGGGATGGCCTCGACCGACGGCGCGATGGGCGTCGTGCCCACGATGCTCGCTGAGCGATTGGGCCTGCCCGCCGTGACGTTCGCCTCCGAGCTGAGCGTCGAGGGCGGCGCCGGTGGCTCGGTGACGATCCGTCGTGACGGTGACGCCTCGACGCAGACCATCACCGCGACGCTCCCGGCACTGGTGTCGGTCACCGACCAGATCAACGAGCCGCGCTATCCGTCGTTCAAGGGCATCATGGCGGCCAAGAAGAAGCCGGTCGAGCAGTGGACGCTCGCCGACCTCGGCATCGAGCCCGCGCAGGTGGGCCTCGACGCGGCCTGGACGAAGGTCGAGTCCCTCGCCGCCCGGCCGCCGCGCTCGCAGGGCGAGATCGTGCCCGACGAGGGTGACGGCGGCACGAGGCTCGCTGCCTTCCTCGCCGAGCGCAAGTTCGTCTGAGCGCCTCAGAACCCCAGCCGCAGAAGGAGATCCACCAGCCATGGCTGAAGTACTCGTCCTCGTCGACCACGTCGACGGCAAGGTCCGCAAGACCACGTCCGAGCTGCTGACGATCGCTCGGCGCATCGGTGAGCCGTCCGCCGTCTTCATCGGCAGCGGCTACGACGCCGCCAAGGAGACGCTCGCACGGTTCGGCGCCCAGAAGGTCTACCGCGTGGAGGCGCCGGAGGTGCTCGAGCACCTCGTCGTGCCGCAGGCCGAGCTGCTCGCGCAGCTCGTGACGTCCGTCTCCCCGGCCGCGGTGCTCGTCCCGTCGAGCCCGGAGGGCAAGGAGGTCGCCGCGCGCCTCGCCGTCAAGACCGAGTCGGGCCTGATCACCGACGCCGTTGACGTGCAGGCCTCGAGTGACGGCAGCGGTGGCATCGCGACGACCCAGTCGGTCTTCGCCGGCTCCTACACCGTCCAGGCGACGGTCACCAAGGGCACGCCGATCATCACCGTGAAGCCGAACTCCGCGACGCCCGAGGAGGCCGCCGCCGCGGCCGCCGACGAGCTCGTCGACTACACCCCGTCCGAGGCCGCCAAGGCGGCGAAGGTCACGGAGTCGAAGCCGAAGCAGGCGACCGGTCGTCCCGAGCTGACCGAGGCCGCGATCGTCGTCTCCGGAGGGCGCGGCACGGCAGGCGACTTCTCCCCGGTCGAGGCCTTCGCCGACTCCCTCGGTGCAGCCGTCGGCGCCTCGCGCGCCGCCGTCGACGCCGGGTGGTACCCGCACACCTCGCAGGTCGGCCAGACCGGCAAGCAGGTCAGCCCGCAGCTCTACGTCGCGTGCGGCATCTCCGGCGCGATCCAGCACCGCGCCGGCATGCAGACCTCCAAGACGATCGTCGCCGTCAACAAGGACAACGAGGCACCGATCTTCGAGCTTGTCGACTTCGGCGTCGTCGGAGACCTCTTCACCGTCCTTCCCCAGGCCACCGCCGCCATCGAGGCCGGCAAGGACTGAGCCGCAGCCGCGCCGCGCGGAGGCCCGCCCCGGACGACACTGGGGGCCGGCCTCCGCCGTCGCGCCACCGCCGACGCTCAGGCCGCGTCGTCGTCCGCGCTGTCGACCGCGCCGTCGACCGCGCCGTCCGCGTCCTCGGCCACATCCTGGCGCCGCGCGGCATCGTGCGCAGCCACCCGCGGGCGCGCTCACGGTTGAGGGCGTATGCCGTGCGTCCCGTCCGCAGGGTCCACCAGGGTCCGCGTAGCGCCTCGGCCGGAAGGCGCAACGCGCGGTGCTCGGCGTCCGGTCGCCACTCGACCCGTCCGGACTCTGCGATCCGCTTGACGCCGCGCCGATCGACCCGGGTCGTGGCCAGCGTGTTGTGCACGAGCATCGCCTGGGCGCCCAGGTCGATGCGTGCGGTCCACGCCCGCCAGGCGAGCGCGAGCCCGATCAGGAGGCACACGGCATACGTCGGCCAGGCCGGCAGGAAGGGAAACAGCCGCAGCAGCAGCCGGCCGACGAGGTAGGCGATGACCGGGTCTGCCGCCGCGGCGAGGGCGCGGTGGGCGGCACGGGGGCACGAAGGGTGCCCTCCGCGCCTTCCCTCTGCCGCTGGCCCATGCGCAGAATCATAGGCAGCCGCCCCTTCGGCGTGCCGGGAGGGCGGTCGGCGGGTCACGTGGAGCGTCCTAGAATCGTCGGGTGACCGCCTACCTCGACCACGCGGCGACGACGCCGATGCTGCCTTCGGCGCTGGCCGCCATGACGCAGCAGCTCGCCGTCGTCGGCAACGCCTCGTCGTTGCACCGCACCGGCCGGGCTGCGCGCCGGGCGGTCGAGGAGTCCCGGGAGCGGATCGCCCGATGTCTCGGTGCCCGGCCCTCCGAGGTGCTCTTCACCTCGGGAGGCACGGAGTCCGACAACCTCGCGATCAAGGGAACGTACTGGGCACGGCGCGACGCCGACCCGGCCCGTGTGCGCCTGCTGGTGTCGGCGACCGAGCACCACGCCGTGCTCGACTGCGTCGACTTCCTCGTCGCCCACGAGGGCGCGAAGGTGACGTGGCTCGACTGCACCCCCGACGGTCGGGTGGAGCCCGGCACCGTGCGGGCTGCCATCGAGGCAGACCCCGGCTCCGTCGCGCTCGTGTCGGTGATGTGGGCCAACAACGAGGTGGGCACCGTGCAGGACGTCGCCGCGCTCGCGGCGGTCGCACGAGAGCATGGCGTGCCCTTCCACACCGACGCCGTGCAGGCGGCCGGCCATCTGCCCGTCGACTTCACCGCGAGCGGGGCCGACCTGCTGTCGGTCACCGCGCACAAGCTCGGCGGCCCCATCGGCGTGGGGGCCCTCGTCGCCCGCCGTGACGCTCGCCTCGTGCCGCTCACCCACGGAGGCGGCCAGGAGCGACAGGTGCGCTCGGGCACCCTCGACACCCCGGCCATCGTGGGCTTCGCGGCCGCGCTCGTCGACGCCACGGAGTCCATGGAGGC
Source organism: uncultured Actinomycetota bacterium (assembly GCA_963816385.1). GTDB lineage: Bacteria > Actinomycetota > Actinomycetes > Actinomycetales > Dermatophilaceae > CAWFKL01. Next base: position 327,777 of record CAWFKL010000004.1, on the reverse strand, counting down.
GGAGGCGAGCCGTGTCGCCGGCCTTCGTGACGACCTCATCGAGCGTGCCTGCGCGCTGGGCGGCGACATCCGTCCCACCGGGCCCTGGCACCGCGGCGACACGACCCTCCGGCTGCCGGGCAACGCCCACCTGCTGGTGCCCGGCTGCGACGGCGACTCCCTGCTCTACCTGCTCGATGCCGCGGGCGTCTCCTGCTCCACCGGGTCGGCGTGCCAGGCGGGGGTGCCCCAGCCGAGCCACGTCCTGCTCGCCATGGGCATCTCCGAGAGCGACGCCCGCGGTGCGCTGCGGCTCACCCTCGGCCACACCTCCACCGCCGACGACGTGGACGCGGTCATCGACGCGCTCCCCGCGGCGATCGACCGCGCGCGCCGGGCACGCGAGGCCACGGCGTCGTGACCGGATCCCGCCGATGAGGGTCGTCGCCGCGATGAGCGGCGGTGTCGACTCAGCGGTCGCGGCCGCACGGATGGTCGACGCGGGGCACGAGGTCGTCGGCGTGCACCTCGCGCTCAGCCAGAGCGCCGCGACCCTGCGCGAGTCCGCGCGGGGCTGCTGCACCATCGAGGACGCCGGTGACGCACGCCGGGTCGCTGACGTCCTCGGCATCCCGTTCTACGTCTGGGACATGGCCGCCCGGTTCAAGCGTGACGTGGTCGAGGACTTCACGAGGGAGTACGCCGCCGGCCGGACCCCCAACCCGTGCCTGCGTTGCAACGAGAAGATCAAGTTCGCGGCCCTGCTCGACAAGGCCGTCGCCCTCGGCTTCGACGCGGTGGCGACGGGGCACTACGCCCAGGTCGTCGAGGCACCGGACGGTCGCGGGGGAGTGCGCCGCGAGCTGCACCGCGCCGTCGACGCGGCCAAGGACCAGAGCTACGTCCTCGGCGTGCTCGACGCGCAGCAGCTGGCCCGGGCGTTCTTCCCGCTGGGTGACACCGTCAAGCCGCGCATCCGGCAGGAGGCAGCCGAACGCGGCTTCTTCATCGCGAGCAAGCCCGACAGCCATGACATCTGCTTCATCCCCGATGGTGACACCCGTGCCTGGCTGACCCGGGCCCTCGGCGCGGCCCCGGGCGACATCGTCGACACGGACGGGGAGGTGCTCGGCCGCCATGACGGCGCCTTCGCCTACACCGTCGGTCAGCGGCGCGGGCTCGGCCTCTCGCAGCCGGCGCCCGACGGGCGTCCGCGCTACGTCGTCGAGGTGCGACCGCAGGCCAGCGAGGTCGTCGTCGGCACCGCCGACCTGCTCGGCGTCAACAGCATCAGCGGTGACCACGCCCGGTGGTGCGGGCCGGCGCCTGACGGCGTGGTCCGCGTCGGCGCGCAGGTGCGCGCGCACGGCCAGGAGTACGCCGCGACGGCGTGGGCCGAGGACGGCCGCGTCGAGGTGCGCCTCGACGAGCGCGTGCGTGGCGTGGCCCCGGGGCAGTCCGTCGTCCTCTACGACGGCACCCGCGTCATCGGTTCGGCGACGATCAGCGGCTCCCGGCTCGAACGCGACCCCGCACCGGGCCCGGACGCGCGGTCGGGCACCGCGTAGACCTCACGAGCTGGGTTCGCCGCCGTCTCGGGCCCGCTGGCCGAAGGCCCCGCCGGACGTCACGGTCGCGTAGCAACGACCCACGATGGCGCCGAGCACGTCCAGGTCGACGGCTGTCAGGTCCTTGACGTAGAGGCATGCGACGCCGGTGGTGTGCGGGCCGAGCCGCTCCAGCAGGTCGGTGTGCGCGCCGACCCCGTCCATGAGGTAGATCGTCGTGGCCGCCCGGCGCGCGGCGAAGCCGACCGGCGCTGCGTCGCCCTCACGGCCGCTCTCGTACCGGTAGTGGTAGGTGCCGAAACCCACGATCGAGCCGGTCAGGGTGGGAGTCTCACCAGTGACCCGCTGCATGAGCTCGACGAGCGTCTCGGCATCACGCCGGCGTCGCTCGGAGGGGATGGCGTCGAGGTGGTGACGCAGCGCCGCATCCATCCCGCCATGGTGGCACGTGCAGCCGTATGCCGGCGCCGGCCCTCTGCACCGGTGCCCCGGCGGCGAGCATCACTGCCAGGACCGCGTCCAGGTGACCGTGCGGGCGACCGGCGTGAAGCCGAGTGAGCGGTAGAGGCGCTGAGGCCCGGGGTAGCCGTCGTCGCCCCGTGGACTGACCTGCGCGACGGTGCCGCCGAGCTGGCGCAGCCGGTGCAGCGCAGCCAGCGTGACCGCGCCTGCGAGCCCGCGCCCACGGGCCGCGGGCACGCAGCCGACGGGCTCGACGAGACCCGCGCCGGTGGCGGGGTCGAGCCAGACGAGCGCCGACGCGACCATCGACCCGTCATGGGCCGTGGCGACCCAGTCGAGGTCGGCGCGGTAGGGCCAGGCGGCCATCAGCTGTCCGTAGGCGCGCTCGTCGACGCGCGACGGGGAGACATCCGACCACGACGCGGCGTGCACGGCCGCACGGTCGCGCGCCTCGCCGGCCTCTACGTGGCGCAGCGAGAAGCCCTCGACGACCGGCACGCCGGGCAGATCAGCCGAGGGGTCGAGGTCGAGGACGTGGTGCACGAAGAACGCACTGTCCTGCTCGGGCGCGAACCCCGCTGCGTCCAGGGCCGCCTCGGCAACGTCACCTTCCATGACGAGTGCCGACTGCCGCTCCGCGTCGCTGACGTCCTCGAACCACTCGACGAGCTCGTCGGCGACCTCGGGATGCGCCGGGTCGACCTGCAGCTCGAGCCAGTCCGGCGCCTCCGCCCAGCCGAATCCGACCGTCTCGGCGTCGTCCGACCAGATCGAGATGGCCTCGCCGTCGTCGAGCCGGTCCGGGTCGACCGGACGGAAGTAGCGGTTCCAGGCGAGCTGGCCGGGATGGAAGCGGCTCGTGGGCGACCACAGCCGCGAGGCCATCAGCTGCATGGCGAGCAGGTCCTCGCGGCCGCCGAAGTCTCGCCTCACGCCCGCCAACCTAGCCCGGGCCGACGGTGAGGCGGACGGAGCGCATGACGGGCCGCGCCGGAACGGCGGGGCCAGTGCGAGCGGTGGCCCGGCCCGACGGCATACTGGCGCGGTGACGCTCGCGACCGGAATCGGCTCCTGGCCCGGCACCTCGGTGCGTGACGCGCTGGGGCAGGTGCGCGAGCTGCTCGAGGGGCAGCTGCCCTACCTGCCCGAGCTGCCGGAGCGCGGACCGGGCGCCGACATGGTCGGCCGCACCGCCGGCCTGCTCGTCGAGCTGCCGGTCGACCTGCAGCCCGTCGGCTGGCGCCTCGTGGACCGGCCGGGCCGCGACGCCCAGCGCACGGCGGCGCTCTGCGCGAGGACCTGGACGAGCTCGCCGAGGCCTTCGACGGGCACACCGGACCGCTCAAGGTGCAGGTCGTCGGGCCGTGGACCCTGGCCGCCGGCATCTGGCTGCACCGCGGCGAGCGCGTCATCGTCGACGAGGGCGCCTGCCGCGACCTCGTCGAGTCGCTGGCGGAGGGCGTGCGCCTGCACGTCGCGGCCGTGCGATCGCTCGTGCCGGGCGCCGAGGTCGTGCTCCAGGTGGACGAGCCGTCGCTGCCGACGGTGCTGGCGGGGCGCCTGCCGACCTCGTCGGGTTTCGGCAGGTTGCCCAGCCTGGACCCGCAGGTGGCTGCGGCCGGGCTGCAGACGGTCCTCGGTGCCCACGAGGGGCAGACGGTGCTGCACTGCTGCGCCCCCGAGCCGCCGGTTCCGCTCCTGCGCGCCGCCGACCCGACGGCCCTGTCGCTCGACACCGCGCTGCTGCGTCCGCGTGCCTGGGAAGGGGTCGCCGTCGCGGTCGAGGACGGTATCCGGCTGCACGCCGGCCTCGTGCCCACCGACGGGCACCGCACCCGGCCACAGGACCTCGCCGACGACCTCGTCGCCGCATGGCGCCGCATCGGTATGCCGTTCGGCCGGCTTCTCGACGTCGTCGTCACGCCCGCCTGCGGGCTGGGCACGCGCTCGCCCGGCGTCGCGCGTGCCGTCCAGCGGGCAGCGGTCGAGGCAGCCCGTGAGCTCGAGGAACGCAGCGTGGAGTGAGACCGGTGGTGCCGGTCGGGGCGCGACGAAGGCCGGCGACCCGCTGGTGACCGCCCTTCGTGGTGCTGTCGGGCGGCGTCAGAGCGCCGAGCCTGCCGCCCACTTGGCGGGGCTGAGGTTCCAGTCGGCGTAGCCGTTGCCCATCGTCATCGGCCGGTCGGTGCCGGTCGTCTCGACGACGTCGCCGATGATCATGTTCTTGTAGACCCACGCACCGTTGGCGTCGCTCATGCCGGTGCAACCGTGGCTGACGTTGCGCACGCCCTGGTCCTTGACCGACCACGGGGCGGAGTGCAGGAACTCGCCGGAGTGCGTGATGCGCAGGGCCCACTTGACGGGCGTGTCCTCGTAGTAGCCCTCGTCACCCTTCTTGAGCCCGATCGTCTCGGCGCGCATCGTGATGTTGGTGACCTTGTCCATGATCACCTTGACGCCGGACCGGGTGACGAAGCCCTTCCTGCCGCCGGTGACGGGGATGGTCCTGGCAAGCTTGCCGTCGATGAGGACCTTCATCTGGTGCTTCTTGAGGTCGACCTTCGCGATGACCGACCGTCCGATCGTGAACTCCGACGTGCGGCTCAGCTCACCCCAGCGGCCACCACCGGCCGGGACGCCGTTGAGATCGGCGTCGACCTTGACCTTGGTGCCGGCCTTCCAGTACGTCTTCGGGCGCCAGTGCGCCTCCTTCGAGGACAGCCAGTACCACGACCCGGCCTGGGCCGGCGACGTCGTGACCTTCATGTGCTTCTCGAAGGTCGCCTTGTCGACGACCGGCAGGTCGAAGCGCACGACGACCGGCATACCGACGCCGACCGTGCCGCCGTCACGCGGCGAGACCGCCACGTAGACCTGGTCGTCGAGCGTGAGGTCGGCGGTCCTGAAGGTGCGAGTCTCCTCGGTCGTCGTGCCGTCGTTGCCCTTGGCCTCGAGCGCCAGGGTGTACTTCACTCCCGGCTCGAGCAGGTCACCGGCCGTCCACGTGCCACCCTCCAGCCGGCCGTCGACCTTGAGGGTGTTGCCCTTCTTGCTGCGGTAGGACAGCGAGGCCTTCTCGAGGGTGCCCTCCTGCGCCGAGGCGGTGACCCGCGTGTCGACGGCGACGTCGGTCGCGTCGTCGGCGGGGGTGGTCTTCCACTCCGACGGGCTCGACGGTCGGGGTCTGCGTCGTCGGGGTCGCGGCCGAGCTCGTCTCGGTGCCCGTGCCGGACGCGGCGGGAGCGCCCGCACCGGCGTTGGCCGACGCGTTGCAGGCCGAGACCCCGAGCACTGCCACGAGAGCCAGGCCGGAGACGACGGTGTTGTGGATGGTGAGCTTCACGCAGCAATCCCCTCGGTGACCCGCGTGGGGGTGCTCCGCGCCGATGGCGAAGCGGTGGACGAGTCGGTTGAAACCACGTACCAGTGTCACCGATGACAACGCGTACGACAAAACGGCGCGCGCAGGAGCAGCGTGTCGCGGCCTGCGCGGGGCCCGCGCGCACCCTACCCGCCCGAAGGGAGCGGGACCAAACGTGGGACGCCGGGGCCGGCACCAGTGCCTCAGGCGGTCGGGCGGACCTCCCGGCGCAGGATCTTGCCGGTCGGGCCTTTCGGCAGCTCGTCGAGCAGCCAGAGGCGTCGAGGGCACTTGTACGCCGCGATCCGCTCCTTGACGTAGTCCTGCACGTCGTCGAGGGTCGCGGTGGCGCCGGGGCGCAGGACGACGGCGGCTCCCACCTCCTCGCCCATGAGGTCGTCGGGAACTCCCGACGACGGCCGCCTCGAGCACGTCTGGGTGGGTGTAGAGCACCTCCTCGACCTCGCGCGGGTAGACGTTGAGGCCGCCGCGGATGATGAGGTCCTTCTTGCGGTCGACGATCGTGTAGTAGCCCTCGTCGTCGACGGTGGCGAGGTCGCCGGAGCGGAACCATCCGTCCGGGATGGCCTCGGCCGTGGCCTCGGGGCGGTTCCAGTAGCCCTTCATGATGTTCTCGCCGCGGATGGCGATCTCTCCGATCTCGCCGGCGGGGGTGTCGTTGCCGTCGAGGTCGACGAGCTTCATCTCGCAGCCCGGTATGGCGCGCCCGATCGTGCCGGGCTTGGTCGGCTTGTCGGGCATGTTGAACGACGCGACGGGCGAGGTCTCGGACAGTCCGTAGCCTTCGAGGATCTGGCAGCCGAACGTGTCCTCGAAGGCCTTCATGACGGCCTCCGGCATGGCGGAGCCGCCGGAGGCGCACGTGCGCAGGCTGCTCGTGTCGGCCTCATCGGCGTTCGGGTGGTGGAGGATCGCGGCATACATCGTCGGCACGCCCTGGAAGATCGTCACGCGATCGCGACCGAGCACCTCGATCGCCTTGCCGGGGTCGAAGCGCGGGATGAGGGTGAGGGTCGAGCCACACAGCACCGAGGTGCTGAGCCCGCACGTGAGGCCGAACACGTGGAAGAGGGGCAGGCAGCCCATGATGACGTCGTCCTCGGTGATCCCCATGATGTCGCTCGCCGACACCTCGGCGTTGCGGTGCAGGTTGTGGTGCGTCAGCTCCGCGCCCTTCGGCTTGCCGGTCGTGCCGCTCGTGTAGAGGATGACGGCCGTCTCGTCGTCGCCCCGCTCGACCGGGGTGGCGAGCGCCTCGGCGGCGGTCTCGGACGCGTCGAACTGCCCGTCGGCCGGGCCCATCGGGCCGCAGATGACCAGGCGCGTGCCGGTCTCGGCGGCGGCCTTGCCGGCCTCCTCGGCGAAGTCCGGCCAGACGAAGCTGAAGCGGGCGCCCGAGTCCTCATAGAAGTACTGGATCTCGCCCGCCTTGAGGAGCGGGTTCATCGGCACGACCACTCCGCCGGCGAGGAGCGTCCCGTAGAAGGCGACGGGGTACGCCGGCACGTTGGGCAGGATGAGCGAGACGCGGTCGCCGGGCTCGAGCCCGGCCGCGCGGAGCTGGCCCGCGACGCGGGCCGCTGCCTGGTGCAGCTGCGACCACGTGACCCCGACCTGGTCGAGACGGATGCCCACCTTGTCGGGGACCCGCTCCGCGGTGGCGACGAGGTTGCTGGCGAGGTTGGTCATCGAGGCTCCTTTGCTCCGGCCGGTTGCGGCCATTGTCACCGGTCGGTCGGCTGCTGAACAGGCCCGGCTCCGGGTTCGACTCCGGGTTCGGCTCCGCGTCGGCTTGGGGTTCGACTTCGGGTTCGGCTTGGGCGCGCTCGCGAGCCACTCGCGACGTCGGCGCCTGCTGGCAGGATGAGCCCCGTGACCGAGAGCGCCAGCGCCCCCCTGACCGACGACATCCCGGCCGAGGTCCACCAGGAGTGGGCGCAGCTCGCGGAGCGGGCCGGCGCTGCGCAGTTCGCCTACCACGTCAAGGACGCCCCGACGATCAGCGACGGGGAGTACGACGCCCTCATCCGGCGCCTCAACGCCATCGAGGACGAGCACCCGGCACTGCGCACCCCTGACAGCCCGACCCAGAACGTCGGTGGCGCCTCGTTCGCCACTGGCTTCGAGACCGTCGACCACGTCGAACGCATGCTGAGCCTCGACAACGCCTTCTCGTTCGAGGAGCTGCGGGCCTGGGCCGAGCGGGTCGAGCGCGAGGTCGGCACCGGGGCGCACTTCCTCACCGAGCTCAAGATCGACGGCCTCGCGATCAACCTGCTCTACGAGCGGGGCCGGCTCGTGCGCGCGCTCACCCGGGGCGACGGCCGCACCGGTGAGGACGTCACCAACAACGTCCGGACCATCGACGGCGTCCCGTCGAGGCTGGTGGGCGACGACGTGCCCGACCTCATCGAGATCCGCGGTGAGGTGTTCTTCCCCACTGCCGCCTTCGCAGACCTCAACGCCGGGCTCGTCGCGGCCGGCAAGGCGCCCTTCGCCAACCCACGCAACGCCGCAGCAGGCTCGCTGCGCCAGAAGGACCCCAAGGTCACGGCGACCCGACGGCTGCGCATGCTCGTCCACGGCATCGGTGCTCGCCGGGGGTTCGAGATCACGACCCAGAGTGGGGCGTATGCCGCCCTGCGCGGCTGGGGCCTGCCCACGTCCGACGAGGTGCGCGTCCTGCCGACATCAGCGCCGTCGAGGAGTTCGTCACCTACCACGGTGAGCATCGGCACGACCGGTCCCACGACATCGACGGCATCGTCGTCAAGGTCGACGAGGTGGCCCTGCAGCGGCAGCTCGGTGCGACCTCGCGCGCGCCGCGGTGGGCCATCGCCTTCAAGTACCCGCCCGAGGAGGTCAACACCAAGCTGCTCGACATCCGGGTCAACGTGGGTCGCACCGGCCGGGTCACGCCGTATGGCGTGATGGAGCCCGTCGTCGTGGCGGGCTCGACCGTCGAGAACGCGACGCTGCACAACGCCTACGAGGTGGAGCGCAAGGGCGTGCTCATCGGCGACACCGTCGTGCTGCGCAAGGCCGGTGACGTCATCCCGGAGATCGTCGGGCCCGTCGTCGCCCTGCGCGACGGGTCCGAGCGGGCGTTCGTCATGCCGACGCAGTGCCCTGCCTGCGGCACGACGCTCGCCGCCGAGAAGGACGGCGACAAGGACATCCGCTGCCCCAACTCCCGCTCCTGCCCCAGCCAGCTGCGCGAGCGGGTCTTCGCGCTCGCCGCTCGCGGTGGCTTCGACATCGAGGCGCTCGGCTGGGAGGGGGCGAGCGCCCTGCTCGAGTCGGGCCTGCTCACCGACGAGGGTGACCTCTTCGCCCCGCCGGCCGACAGCCCGCACGCAGGAGAGTACGGCGTCACCCGTGAGCGGCTGGCGCGTGTCCCGCTCTACACGCGCGCCGCCAGGAAGACCGACCCCGACGAGTCCGTCGTCGACGGGCGCGTGCTCTCTGCCGGAGGTGAGAAGCTCGTCGCCGAGCTCGAGAAGGCCAAGACGCAGCCCTTGTGGCGCGTCCTCGTGGCGTTGTCGATCCGGCACGTCGGCCCGACCGCTGCACGGGCGCTGGCAAGCCACTTCGGCTCGATGGAGGCGATCCGGTCCGCGTCGACGGAGGAGCTGGCCCAGGCGGAGGGGGTCGGCGGCGTCATCGCGGAGGCCGTCACGGCCTGGTTCGACGTCGACTGGCACCAGCAGATCGTGCGCAAGTGGGCCGCTGCCGGGGTGCGTATGGCCGACGCGGTCGACGAGTCCATCGACCGCACGCTCGAGGGCAAGACGGTGGTCGTCACGGGGTCGCTCGAGGGCTTCTCGCGCGACGAGACCAAGGAGGCGATCCTGCGTCGCGGTGGCAAGGCGTCCGGTTCGGTGTCGAAGAAGACCGACTACGTCGTCGTCGGCGCCAACGCCGGCACCAAGGCCGCGAAGGCGGAGGAGCTCGGCGTGCCGGTCCTCGACGAGGCAGGCTTTCGCCGGCTCCTCGACACCGGCTCGCCCGACTGAGCCCCAAGGGCCGGGAAGCCCCCGTCGAGAGGGCGGACTCGCCCTCGGGGTGCGCCCCATAGACTGGCCCGCATGTCATCCCTCTCCCGCGACGACGTAGCCCATCTGGCCGGGCTCGCCCGCATCGAGCTCTCGGACGCCGAGCTCGACCGCATGGTGGGCGAGCTCGCGGTCATCCTCGACTCCGTGGCCAAGGTCCAGCAGGCGCCCACCGACGGCGTCGCCCCGATGTCGCATCCGATGCCGCTGACCAACGTGACCCGTCCCGACGTCGTTCGCCCGAGCCTCGGCGCCGAGGCCGTCCTCAGCGGGGCCCCCGAGGCGGAGCAGCAGCGCTTCTCGGTGCCCCGCATCCTCACCGAGGAGTGAGCCCTGCCTCCTCCGCATGCCGCCTCGGCAGGTATGCCGTCCGGCCGGAGACCCGGCCCACGCCCCTCGCGTGAGCCGATGGCCGAGACAGCGCGAAGCCAGCGGGAAGCCAGAATGAACCCTGCATGACCCGGCGAACCTCTTCGACCACGAAGGCAGCTACGTGAACTCAGATCTCACCCGTGCGACCGCGGCCGAGCTGGCCGACGCCCTCGCGAGCAGGACGATCTCCTCGGTGGAGGTGACGCAGGCACACCTCGACCGGATCGCGGCCGTCGACGGGCAGGTGCACTCCTACCTGCACGTCGAGACCGACGGCGCCATCGCACAGGCCCGGGCCGTGGACGAGCGTCGCGCCGCAGGGGAGTCACTCGGCGTTCTGGCCGGCGTGCCGATCGCCGTCAAGGACGTCATGGTGACCAAGGGAATGCCGACGACGTGTGGCAGCAGGATCCTCGAGCGCTGGGTTCCGCCCTACGACGCGACGGTCGTGACGAAGCTGCGCGACGCCGGGCTGCCGATCCTCGGCAAGACGAACATGGACGAGTTCGCGATGGGCTCCTCGACGGAGCACTCGGCCTATGGTCCGTCGCACAACCCGTGGGACCTCGATCGCATCCCCGGCGGGTCTGGCGGAGGGTCGAGCTCGGTGCTCGCGTCGTTCCAGGCCCCGCTCGCCACCGGCACCGACACCGGCGGCTCGATCCGACAGCCCGCCGCCGTGACCGCGACCGTGGGCACGAAGCCGACCTACGGTGGTGTCTCCCGCTATGGACTCGTCGCCCTCGCCAGCTCGCTCGACCAGGCCGGTCCGTGCGGCCGCACGGTCCTCGACACTGCTCTGCTCCACGCCGTCATGGCCGGGCACGACCCGATGGACTCGACCTCCATCGACGCGCCGGTGCCGCCGGTCGTCGAGGCGGCGCGCCGTGCCGAGGTCCGGGGCATGCGGGTCGGCGTCGTCACGGAGCTCGGGGGCGAGGGTTACCAGCCCGGCGTGCGGGCTCGCTTCGAGGAGTCGGTCGCCCTGCTTGAGGAGCTCGGCGCTGAGGTCGTCGAGGTCAGCTGCCCCAACTTCGACTACGCCCTCGCCGCCTACTACCTCATCCTGCCGAGCGAGGCCTCGAGCAACCTCGCCAAGTTCGACGCGATGCGCTACGGCCTGCGCGTGCTGCCCGACGGCGTCGAGGCCCCGAGTGCAGAGCAGGTCATGGCCGCCACCCGCGACGCCGGATTCGGTCCGGAGGTCAAGCGGCGCATCATCCTCGGCACCTATGCCCTCAGCTCCGGGTACTACGACGCCTACTACGGCTCGGCGCAGAAGGTGCGCGCCCTCATCGCGCAGGACTTCGACGCCGCCTACGAGCGGGTCGACGTGCTCGTCGAGCCCCACGGCGCCGACGACGGCGTTCCGCCTGGGTGACAAGCTCGAGGACCCGATGGCCATGTACCTCAACGACATCGCGACGATCCCGGCCAACCTCGCCGGTGTCCCGGGCATGTCGATCCCCTCCGGCCTCGCCGACGAGGACGGGCTGCCCGCCGGCATCCAGATCCTCGCGCCGGCGACCAAGGACGAGCGGCTGTATGCCGTGGGCGCGGCTCTCGAGGCCGCGCTCGTCGACCGCTGGGGCGGACCGCTGCTCGACCGCATACCCGACCTGGCCGGCGCTGCAACTGCAAAGGGAGCCTGAGATGGCGCTGACCACCGCTGAGGCCGTCATGGACTACGACGAGGCGATGACCCGGTTCGACCCGGTCATGGGTCTCGAGGTGCACGTCGAGCTGCACACCAACACCAAGATGTTCTGCGGCTGCCCGACCGAGTTCGGCGCGGAGCCCAACTCGCAGGTGTGCCCGGTCTGCCTTGGGCTTCCCGGCGCGCTGCCTGTCGTCAACGAGAAGGCCGTCGAGTCGGCGATCCGCATCGGGCTGGTGCTGAACTGCGAGATCGCGCCCTGGTGCCGGTTCGCGCGGAAGAACTACTTCTACCCCGACATGCCGAAGAACTTCCAGACGTCGCAGTACGACGAGCCGATCGCCTTCGACGGGCACCTCGACGTCGAGCTCGACGACGGCAGCACCTACCGCGTCGAGATCGAGCGCGCGCACATGGAGGAGGACACCGGCAAGTCCCTGCACATCGGCGGCGCGACGGGACGCATCCACGGGGCCGACCACTCGCTCGTCGACTACAACCGCGCCGGCATCCCGCTCATCGAGATCGTCACCAAGCCGATGGTCGGAGCGGGGGAGCGGGCACCCGAGGTCGCGAAGGCCTACGTCTCCGCCCTGCGCGAGCTGCTGCGAGCGCTCGACGTCAGCGACGTCAAGATGGAGCAGGGCTCGATGCGCTGCGACGCGAACGTGTCGCTGCGTCCGAAGGTCGGCGACCCGCTCAGCGCCGAGCAGCTGGCCGTGCCGCTCGGCACCCGCACCGAGACGAAGAACGTCAACTCGCTGCGCTCGGTGGAGCGGGCCGTGCGCTACGAGATCTCGCGGCACGCCGCGATCCTCGCCGACGGTGGCTCCATCCTGCAGGAGACCCGGCACTGGCACGAGGACACCGGCGTCACGACCTCGGGCCGTGAGAAGTCCGACGCCGAGGACTACCGCTACTTCCCCGAGCCGGACCTCGTGCCCGTCGCTCCGGCGGCCGAGTGGGTCGAACAGCTGCGGCACACCCTTCCCCAGAACCCTGCCGAGCGTCGCCGGGCGCTCCAGCAGGCATGGGGCTACAGCGATCTCGAGATGCGCGACGTGCAGAACGCCGGCGCCGTCGAGCTCATCGAGTCGACCGTGGCGCACGGGGCGAGCCCAGCCGCTGCCCGCAAGTGGTGGCTCGGCGAGCCCGCTCGTCGAGCCAACGCCGAGGCCCAGCGGCTCACCGACTACGCCGCGTCGGTCGGCCTCACGCCCGAGCGCGTCGCCGAGCTCGACGCGCTCGTCGTGTCGGGCCGGCTCAACGACTCGATGGCACGCCAGGTGCTGGACGGCGTGCTCGACGGCGAAGGCGGTCCGACGTCGGTCGCCGACGCCCGGGGGCTCGAGCTCGTTGCCGACGACGCCGCTCTGGAGGCTGCGGTCGACAGGGTCATCGACGCCAACCCGGACGTCGCCGCCAAGATCCGCCAGGGCAAGGTGCAGGCCGTCGGGGCGCTCATCGGTCAGGTCATGAAGGACATGAAGGGCCAGGCGGACGCGGGCCAGGCTCGCGAGCTCATCCTCACGAAGCTGCAATAGGGGGAGCGGGGCTCAGCGCTTGCCCCCGCCCAGCAGGCCGCCGAGGATGCCCCCGAGGATGTCTCCGGCGCCGCCCGATCCACCGGCGCCGCCGGCCCCGGCCGCACTGGACCCGCCGAGCACCTGTCCGAGGATGTCCTCGATCGGGTTGGAGGCGGCGGGTTCGCCCGATGTCGTCGCCGCGCCACCGGGTGCCTGGACGGGACCGGAGCCGGCCCCCTGCCCACCCGGGAAGAGCGCGCCCGAATCGGTCTGAGTGTCGGTGTGAGTGCCGGTCTGGGCGCCGGCCTGCGTGCTGGTCTGTCCAGGGGCGCCCGACCCTGAGCCCAGGATGCCGCCGAGGCCGCCCTGTCCGATCTTCTTGGCGAGCCAGGACAGGACGATGGGCGCGAGGATCGGCAGGAGCTTCTGCACGAGCGAGCCACCACCGGACCCGCCGATGCCGGGGCCGAGCCCGCCGAGCTGGTTCATCACCTGCTCGGTGTTGTCGCCGAAGATGTTGCCGACGATCGCGCGGCCGTCCTGCTCGTCGACGTCGTCGAGGCTGGTCACCGACGTGCCCTCGTGGGCCGACAGCGCCGACGCGAGCGACTGCGCGCCGGCCGGGTCAGATGCGTTCGCGTGCATGCCGCCGAGCAGAGCCGGCAACGCGGTGCGCGCGGCCTGCTCGACCTCGCTCTGGTCCACTCCGAGCTGGCTCGCCAGCTGTTGCAGCGGCACCTGACTCAGGATCTCGTCGTACGCATCCATGCCTGGACCTCCTCGTCGCCGGGAGGCCGGTCGCCGCCCACGGCCCAAGGCTAGCCACGCTCCGGCCCCTACGGGCGGACCGCTGCTTGTCAGCCGACGCCGATGTCGCTGGCCGGGAGCGACATCAGCCGGTCGTCCGCACCGTTGTTGGTGAGGATCCACGCGCGGCCGTCGACGAAGCGGATGTCGCGGATGCGTCCGTACGTGCCCTCCAGGTGGCGGGTCGGCGTGCCGGCCGCCCCGTCGGCGCTGACGGGCACGCGCCAGACCGACTCACCGCGCAATGCTGCCATGTAGACCGCCCCGTCGGGCCCGATGGCGATGCCGCTGGGCGACATCTGCGAGGTCGGCCACTGCGCGACCGGGTCGACGTACTCGGGGTTCCCTGCGCGCCCCTCGACCTGCGGCCAGCCGTAGTTCTCCCCGGGTTTGACGAGGTTCAGCTCATCCCAGGTGCTGGCCCCGAACTCGCTGGCCCACAAGCGTTTCTGGCCGTCCCAGGCAAGGCCCTGCACGTTGCGGTGGCCGTATGACCAGATCGGCGAACCGCCGAACGGGTTGCCCGGAGCCGGCTCGCCCTCCGGGGTGATCCGCAGGATCTTGCCGCCGAGCGATCCGAGGTTCTGGGACAGGCTGGTGTCACCGGCCTCACCAGTGCCGACATAGAGGTAGCCGTCGGGGCCGAAGGCGATCCGACCGCCGTTGTGCCGGCTGCCCACCGGGATGCCGTCGAAGATGACCTGCGGCTCCCCGATCGACCCACCGCGCCACGGCACGGCCGCGATCCGGTTGTCGTTCTCGGTCGAGTAGTAGGCGTAGAACACGGGGTTGGCGTCGAAGTCCTCGGGGACGGCGATGCCGAGCAGGCCACCCTCACCGGCGGAGCGGGCACTGGGCAGGGTGCCGGCAACGGACGCACGGCCCCCCGAACCCGGCATCGGCACGTGCCAGATCTCCCCGGTGTTGCGCACGCTGACGAGCGAGGTCCCGTCGGGAAGCATCGCGATCGACCACGGCACGTCGAGGCCGCCGAGCAACTCGGTGGCCGGACCGGAGGGCCGCGGAGGGGGCGACGTCGTAGTCTCGGTCGACGGCGTGGTCGCATCCCCGGTGCTGGTCGTCGTGTCCGGCGCGCTGGCCGTCGGCGTCACGCTCGACGAGCCGGTGGTCGCGGGTGCCGGTGAGCCGGTGCAGCCGCCCACCCCGACCACCGTCGCCGCGGCCAGCCCGACGGCGAGGGCACGGGCGGGAGCGAAGCGCGTCGGCGGCATACCCCATTCTCTCCCTGCGGCACCCACGGCCGGCGGGTCGTCTGCCAAACCGGTCGACCGGCCCGGGTTGCCACGGGCCCTCAGGCGAAGCGTCGCGACAGCGTGCGCTCGAGGTCGGCCTGCACCTCGCCGTCGACCACCTCGGCGGCGACGACCCGACGCATGGCAGCGACCTCGCCCGTGAAGGCCCGGAAGAGCTCGAGCACGTCGATGTCGTGATCGGGTCGATCGACGTGCACCGAGGCGCCGGCCTCGATGGTGCCCGGGGTCACGACCGAGAGGTAGGCCCCGGTGCGGCCGGCGTCGGTGAAGCGGCGCACCCAGCCCGGCACGCCGACGTGCTCCGCGAACGTCGCGCACGGGATCCGGGCCACCTCGACGCGCAGCACCACGTCACCGATCGTCCAGTGCTCACCGACGATGGCGTGCGTCAGCTCCACGCCGTCTGTGGTGAGGTTCTCGCCGAATCCGCCTGCGGCGATGGAGCGCCCGATCTGCTCGGCCCACCAGCGCTGGTCCTCGACGGCATACGCGTAGACCGCTTGGAGGCGGCCGCCGTGGTGTCTGGGGTCGCCGATCTCGTCGCCGACGGCGCCACTGCCGAGGCCACCACGCTTGGGGCCGGGATCGCGCACCTCGATGCGCGTCACCGGCTGCTTGTCGATCGCCGTGCTGGGGACGTCGGCCCGGCGGCGTGGCGTGCGACGGCCGACGTTGACGGACACGACACGGCCGACGCGCTCGATCCTCGCCAAACCGCCCACCGTGCGAGCGTAGTCGCCCGGTGGCTAGCGTGAGCACCATGAGTGAGGCACCCCTGGTCGTGTCCGTCCCCGACACCTCGTATGCCGCCGCGCTGGCCGATGTCGAGGGTGTCGACGTCGTCGCCTGGGACATGGAGGAGCCGCACGAGCGCGCCGCGGAGATCCGCCTGGCGGTGATGCCCTACATGACACGCCTTCCCGTCAGTGAGGTGACCGTCGGGCTGTCCGCCCTCGAGGTGCTGCAGATCCAGAGCGCCGGCTACGAGAACTTCCTGGAGGGGCTGCCCTCGGGGGTGGCGCTCTGCAACGCCGCAGGCGTGCACGACGCGAGCACTGCCGAGCTGGCCCTCACGCTGACCCTGGCTTCGATCCGCCGGGTGCCGGAGTTCGTCCTGGCGCAGTCCCGCTCGACGTGGCTGCCGCCTCGGGTCGACCCGGCCCTCGCGGACCGTCGCGTCCTCGTGCTCGGCTACGGCCACGTCGGCCGCGCTGTCGTGCGCCGCTTGCTGCCGTTCGAGGTGACGGTCACCGCGGTTGCCTCGCGGCCCCGCGCGGGTGACGACCTCGTGGACGCCGTGCACGGCATCGACGAGCTGCCCGAGCTGGCGGAGAACGCTGACGTGCTCGTCGTCATCGTGCCGCTCACGGAGTCCACCCGGGGGATCGTCGATGGCGCCCTGCTGTCCCGGCTGCCCGACGGCGCGCTCGTCGTCAACGTCGCCCGGGGCGCCGTGGTCGACACCGACGCCCTCGTCGCCGAGTGCTCGGGTGGGCGGCTGCACGCCGCCCTCGACGTCACGGATCCGGAGCCGTTGCCACCCGACCACCCGCTCTGGACGATCCCCGGGGTGCTCATCTCGCCGCACGTCGGGGGCGCCACCGAGGCGATGCGCCCCCGTGCGGAAGCGCTCATCCGTCGTCAGGTGCTCGCGCTGCGTGACGGTGAGCGGCCGCTCAACGTCGTTGCCACCGGCTGACCCTTGTCCACGGCCGAGCCGATAGTGGACACTGTCCACATGACCGAGACCATCGTCGCCATCGGCACGCGCAAGGGACTCTGGGTCGCCCGCAGCGACGACCGGCAGAGCTGGAGCATCGAGGGTCCGCACTTCCTCATGAGCGAGGTCGCCTCCGTGGCGATCGACACGCGAGAGGGCCGCTCCACCGTCCTCGCCGGCGTCAAGTCCTGGCACTGGGGGCCCGACCGTGCAGGTGAGCACCGACGCCGGCCGCACGTGGAGCGAGAGTGCGGAGCGGGCGCTGTCCTTCCCGACCGACACCGACACGGCCCTCGAACGGGTGTGGCAGCTGACCACCGACCCCAACGACGCCGACGTGGTGTGGGCCGGCGTCGAGCCGCACGCGCTCTTCCGCAGCACCGACAAGGGCGAGCACTACGAGCTCGTTCGCGGGCTCTGGGACCACCCACACCGGCCGACGTGGGAGCCGGGCTTCGGCGGCGGAGCCGTGCACACCATCGTCCCCGAGCCCGGCCGTCCCGAGAGCATCCTCGTGGCGATGAGCGCCGGCGGCGTCTACCGCAGCGGCGACGGCGGCGAGACGTGGGAGGCGAGCAACCCCGGTATCCGAGCCGGCTTCATGCCCGACAACGAGTATCCCGAGTACGGCCAGTGCGTGCACAAGGTCGCTCGCGGCCAGGGCGAGGGGGAGCTCTTCGCCCAGAACCACAACGGCGTCTACCGATCGCACGACAACGGCGCGACGTGGGACTCCATCGCCGACGGTCTGCCCACCGACTTCGGCTTCACGGTCCTGGCGCACCCGCGCCGGGCGGGTGTCGTCTGGGTCGTGCCGGTAGCCGATGCCGGCGAGCGCATCCCTCCCGACGCCCAGCTGCAGGTGCAGCGGTCCGACGACGCAGGCGCGACGTGGCGTCAACAGGCGACCGGCCTGCCCGACCACAGCTACACCTGCGTCCTGCGCGACGCCGCCTCGCTCGACACGGCCGACCCGGTCGGCGTCTACCTCGGCACGCGAAACGGTGACGTCTTCGCGTCAGCCGACGAGGGCGAGGCGTTCCAGCGCATCGCCAGCCAGCTGCCCGACGTGCTCGTCGTCCGGGCTGCCCAGATCGCCTGAGCCGCAAAGGATCCCGTATGCCGTCCGCTCCTGTCAGACTCATCCTGCCGGGCATGCTCCGCGACCTCGTCGGGGGCGTCGCCGAGATCGAGGTCGCGTCGCCGTCTGACTCGCAGACGGTGGCGCAGCTGCTCGACCGGGCCTTTGCCGACCACCGGGTGCTGGACGGCAAGGTGCGTGACGAGCGTGGCGAGATCCGGCGCCACGTCAAGGTCTTCGTCAACGGGGAGGACGCCACTCGCGGCGAGGGCCTCGGCACCCAGGTGCCGGCCGGCGCGCGCGTCCACATCATCAACGCCGTCTCCGGCGGCTGACCACCGCCGCTCGATGCCCGACTCGACTCCTGCTGTCCGGACACTTCCCCCGCTACCCGCTCAGGCCGACCGCCTCGTTGCCCTCGGGGTGCACGAGCTGGCTGGCATGTCTGCCTCGGGCCTGCGTTCCCTTGGCGCCGTCGACCCCTCCGCCGACGGGCTGCTGGTCCTCTCCGAGACCACCGTGCCGCCCTCAGCGCTCGCCCCGCTGCTCCGACTGGGCGACCGCCCCGGCTTCGTCGTCGAGGACATGACGGATCTCGACAGCTTCGTTCCCATCGAGGGTCTCGGCATCCCGGCCGGGGCCGGATACGTCGTCAGCGGCATCGAGCGCGGCGACGAGATGAGCAACTGGAGCCCCGACGAGGCGCTGCCGGCCATGGCGGACGCGGGGCGCACCCCGCTCACCGTCACCGAGGGACTCCACTGGGCCTTGCAGGTGCCCGAGGTCATCGAGCGAAACCACTGCTTCATGACCATCGGCTCACGCCGACGCACCCCGAAGGGGTCGACTCGATGCGCGGACGCCCGCCCTGTGGATCAGCAACGGCACGGGGCGCGACGGGAGCGCGCGCCGAGGCGCCCCCAAGGTCGGCTGGTGCTGGGCCGGAAACCGCCACACCTGGCTGGGATTCGCCTCAGCCGCGAGTCGTGGCGCCATCTGAGCCGGCCGGCAGGCAGGGCGCATCGACGTCCGGCGCCACGCTGTCGTAGGCTGCCGGCCACCCAGCAGCGAAGGCGGACCATGACCACGTTGTCGATGCACGAGCAGCTGCCCTTCGACGAGGACGTCGACGCCTCGGCGCGATCTCCACGGGTGAGCTTCCTGGCTTGGACGAGGTCCGCGACGTCGTCACGGAGGCGTACGAGCGCTATCGCGGCAACGTCGAGGGGACGGTGGCCGACTACATCCCCGTCCTCGCCGTCGCGTCGCCGGACTGGTTCGGGATCTCCGTGGTCGGTGCACGGGGGAGGTCCTTCGAGATCGGGGACGTCGAGACCGGCTTCTCGATCCAGAGCGTGTCCAAGCCCTTCGTGTTCGCCTTGGTGTGCGAGGCGATCGGGGACGGCGAGGCGCGGCGCAGGCTCGGCGTCAACAGCACGGGCTTCCCGTTCGACTCGCTGATCGCCGTCGAGCTGAACGTCGACCGGACCATGAACCCGCTGGTGAACGCCGGTGCCATGGCCACCACGAGCCTGGTCCCCGGAGCCACCGCCGACGAGAAGTGGGAGCGGGTCCGCGACGGCCTCTCACGCTTCGCGGGCCGCGAGCTGGCCGTGAACGAGGAGGTCTACGCCTCCGAGTCGGCCAGCAACCTGCGCAACCAGGGGATCGCCCACCTGCTCCAGAGCTACGGCCGGCTGTACTTCGACCCCGACGAAGCCACCGACGTCTACACCCGGCAGTGCTCGTTGCAGGTGACGGTTCACGACCTCGCCGTGATGGCAGCAACCCTGTCCAACGGCGGCGTGAACCCGGTCACGGGTCACGTGGTCGTCGCACCGGGCGTGTGCCGCAGGGTGCTGGCCGTGATGGCCACGGCGGGTCTGTACGAGCTCTCCGGTGACTGGCTCTACGAGATCGGCATGCCGGGCAAGAGCGGCGTCAGCGGAGGCATCGTCACCGTGTCGCCCGGCAAGGGTGGCCTGGCCACCTTCTCGCCGCCTCTGGACGTCGCCGGCAACAGCGTCCGGGGTCAGCTCGTGACCAAGTACCTCGCCGAGCGGCTCGGCCTCAACCTCTTCGCCTCCGAGGCCGCTGTCCTGACCTGATCAAGCGAAGGCGCCGACGTCCACCGCAGGGTCTGTGCCGCGGGACCGGTGTTCGGCACTGTTCACGGGGAGTGCTTGCGCGTGAACGTGAGGTGGGTGACGCCGCTGGGGGACGAGACCGCCTCCACGTCGTACGCCGCCTCGAGGGCCTCCAGGCCGTCCCAGATGCGGACGCCGCGGCCCAGCACGATCGGGACCTGGACGAGATGCATGTGGTCGACCAGGCCGGCGGCGAGGAACTCGCGCACCACGGTGGCGCCCCCGCCGATTCGGATGTCTAAGCCGTCAGCGGCGTCGCGAGCAGCCTCGAGCGCCTCGGCCGGGGCGGCGTCGAGGAAGTGGAAGGTCGTGCCGCCCTCCATCTCGATCGATGGCGCCGAGTGGTGCGTGAGCACGAAGGTCGGTGTGTGGAAGGGTGGGTTGGGGCCCCACCAGCCCTTCCAGCCGGGGTCGTTGGCCCAGCCGGGTGGACCGAACTTGTTGGCACCCATGATCTCGGCACCGATCCCGTGGCTGTGGCGCTCAGCGAAGGCGTTGTCGACTCCGGCCGTTCCGCCGGCCTCCCAGAACCGGGTGCGGAACATCCACTCGTGCAGACGCTGTCCAGCATGGCCGAAGGGTGCATCGGCGGACTGCGGCTCCCCAGTGGCGAATCCGTCGAGGGAGATGGACAGGTTGTGGATTCGGGTGAGTGACATGGGCGCTCCTCAATCGTTACTGCGCTTCCCCGTCTGTCCAGCACGAGCGACCAGAGTGACCGGTCTCGTCAGCCGGCACGGAGACGGGTGCCATCGACGCCGGTGTCGACGTGCTCGCAACGAACGTCGATGCTAGTCGCCGGGACGTGCCCCTGCCCATGTGCACACCCGACCGGGCTGGGTCTCGACGACCGAGTCACTCGATCCGAGGCTGCGGCTTGAAGCGGCGAACTTCGTGGGGCCAGCCACAGGCCTCCGCGATCCTGCCCGCCCACACCTTGGCGGCCTCGTCATCGGCCACGTCCACCACGGCGAAGCCACCCAGGAACTCCTTGGTCTCGACATAGGGTCCGTCGGTGATGATCGGGGGGCCGTTCGTCGGGTCGGCGCTGTAGACGGGTCCGTCCTCCTCCTCGAGGCCCCCGGCGAAGACGTACACGCCGGCAGCCTTCATCTCGTTGACGACACCCATGGCCAGCGGGCCGCGCCCACGGAACCATTCCTCGGAGTGGTCGCCCACCCACTGCTGGTTGAAGTAGAGGAGGTACTCGGGCATGTCTGCTCCTTCGGGTCGGCGGACCGAGGTGGTCCGTCCTGATACGTGGTTCCACACCTACTACACGAACAGCCGCAGGCGAGTTCGACAGGGTTGCCCGACGTCGGGCCACGGGCTGACAAGCGCACCACTGCAGAGCATGCTGTGGTGGTATGAGCAGCGCGGCGAGAGAGAAGACCCTCATCCTGATGCGGCACAGCAAGGCCGAGGAGGGTCTCGGCAAGCCTGACCACGACCGTGAGCTGGCCGGGCGCGGCCGCAGGGACGCCACCGCCGCGGGGGCGTGGCTTCGCGAGCAGGGCCTCGTGCCAGACCTCGTCATCTGCTCGACCGCCGTGCGCACGCGCCAGACCTGGGAACAGGCGTGTCACGGAGGGGCGCAGACCGAGTTCATCGAGTTCCGTCGGAGCGTGTACGCCGGGGGCGCCGACGCGGTGCTGGAGACGATCCGGGAGGACGGCGGTGACGTGGCCACCGTGCTCGTCGTCGGACACAACCCGACGACGGCCGAGCTGACCAGCATGCTCTGCGACGGCGAGGGCAGTCGCGAGGCGCACGACGCCCTGGCTCGGGGCTTCGCGACGAGCGGCCTCGCCGTCCTGCGGTATGCCGGCGCGTGGACGGATCTCGAAGCCGGCACCTGCGCGCTCCAACGCTTCCACGTCGCTCGCGGCTGACGGCATACATCCACCGGACCAGCCGGTCCGTCGTGAGATCCGGTGTCCAGCCCGCGGACACCCGCCCTATGCTGCTTGGCATGACGCAGACGCCTGACATCAAGCCCCGCAGCCGCGACGTCACGGATGGTCTGGAGAAGGCCGCTGCGCGGGGGATGCTCAGGGCGGTGGGGCTCGGCGACGACGACTTCGCCAAGCCGCAGATCGGCGTCGCGAGCTCGTGGAACGAGATCACGCCGTGCAACCTCTCGCTCGACCGGCTCGCCAAGGCCGTCAAGGACGGGGTGCACGCGGGTGGCGGCTACCCCTTGGAGTTCGGCACGATCTCGGTCTCCGACGGCATCTCGATGGGCCACGAGGGCATGCACTTCAGCCTCGTCTCCCGCGAGATCATCGCGGACTCCGTCGAGACCGTGATGAACGCCGAACGCCTCGACGGCTCGGTGCTGCTCGCCGGTTGCGACAAGTCGCTGCCCGGCATGCTCATGGCAGCGGCGCGGCTCGACCTCAGCTCCGTCTTCCTCTACGCCGGCACGATCCTCCCGGGCATCGCCAAGCTCTCCGACGGCACCGAGAAGGAGGTCACGATCATCGACGCCTTCGAGGCGGTCGGGGCGTGCGCGGCGGGCCGGATGTCGCGCGAGGACGTCGACGCCATCGAGCGAGCGATCTGCCCGGGAGAGGGCGCCTGCGGCGGCTTCTACACCGCGAACACGATGGCCGCTGTCGCCGAGGCGATCGGAATGTCGATCCCGGGGTCGGCCGCTCCTCCTGCCACCGACCGCCGTCGTGACATCTATGCCCGCAAGTCGGGTGAGGCGGTCGTCGAGCTGCTGCGCAAGGGGATTCGCGCCCGCGACATCATGACCAAGGAGGCGTTCGAGAACGCCATCGCCATCGTCATGGCCTTCGGGGGCTCGACGAACGCCGTGCTGCACCTGCTCGCGATCGCCAACGAGGCGGAGGTCGACCTCACCATCGAGGACTTCCGGCGGGTCGGTGCCAAGGTGCCGCACCTGGCCGACGTCAAGCCGTTCGGCGCGTTCGTCATGAAGGACATCGACCACATCGGTGGCATCCCCGTCGTCATGAAGACCCTGCTCGACGCCGGTCTCTTCAACGGCGACTGCCTTACCGTCACCGGCCGGACGATGGCGGAGAACCTCGTGGAGCTCGACCCGCCGCACATCGACGGCAGGGTGATCCGGCAGATGGCGACGCCCATCCACAGGACCGGTGGACTGACGATCCTCACCGGCTCCCTCGCTCCGGACGGCGCCGTCGTGAAGTCGGCCGGCTTCGACGAGTCCGTGTTCGAGGGCACCGCGCGCGTCTTCGACGGCGAGCGCGCCGCGATGGACGCCGTGGAGGACGGCTCCTTGAAGAGCAACGACGTCGTCGTCATCCGCTACGAGGGACCCAAGGGCGGCCCTGGCATGCGCGAGATGCTCGCCGTGACGGGTGCCATCAAGGGCGCTGGCCTCGGCAAGGACGTCCTGCTGCTCACCGACGGCCGGTTCTCCGGGGGGACGACCGGTCTGTGCGTCGGCCACGTGGCGCCCGAGGCCGTGGACGACGGGCCGATTGCCTTCGTCCGGGACGGCGACCGAATCCGTCTCGACGTCGCGAGCGGCACGCTCGACCTGCTCGTCGACGACGAGGAGATGGAGCGCCGTCGCGCGCACGGTGTGACCCACCCGGAGCCCAAGTACACCCGTGGCGTCCTGGCCAAGTACCGCAAGCTCGTCGGCAGTGCGAGCCGCGGTGCCGTCTGCGGCTGAGGGGTCCGGCCGGCCGGCGCCCCACGTGGCGGGCATGCGGCGCGAACTCGTGATGTGCTGGTGCGACTGCGACCCCAGAGGCGCTGCCGATTCCCCCGAGGAGGGTCTCGAGATGATCACTGACACGCTTCCCTCGCTGACCACGGCATACCCCGTCGGTGACGACGAGGTCACCGCCTATCGCCGGGACGGACACGTCCGGCTGCAGCAGGTGGCGACGCGGGCGGAGGCGGCCGCCTACCGCACGCACGTCGCTGCGGCTGTCGAGCGGCTCAGCACCGAGACGCGGCCACTCGCCGACCGCGACAGCTACGGCATGGCGTTCCTGCAGGTGATGAACCTCTGGCGGCACGACGAGAACGTCGCGCGCTTCGTCATGGCCTCTCGCTTCGCCGACGTGGCCGCTCGGCTGCTCGGTGCCCCGCGGGTCCGGCTCTACCACGACCAGGCGCTCTTCAAGGAGCCCGGTGGCGGCTACACGCCCTGGCACCAGGACGCGATGTACTGGCCGCTCGACGGCTCACGGTGCCTGACGATGTGGATGCCGCTCGTCGACATCACGCCGAGCCACGGCGGGTTGGCCTTCGCGACCGGAAGCCACGTCGAAGGGCCGCTCAGCGACATCGGCATCTCCGACGCGTCGCAGGAGCACTTCGACGTGCTGCTGGGTGAACGTGGCCTGACCGTCGACGAGCCGGTCGCCATGCGCGCCGGCGATGCGTCGTTCCACTCGGGCTGGACCGTGCACAAGGCCCTCGGAAACACCTCGACCCAGATGCGCGAGGTGATGACCGTCATCTGGTTCGCCGACGGGCTGCGCGTCCTGCAGCCGGCCAACCCCGCCCAGGTCGGCGACCTCGCCTCGTGGCTACCGGGGCTCGCACCGGGCGACGTGGCAGCGTCACCGACGAACCCCGCGCTCGGCGGGACGGGCGGCTAACCCTCGTCGTCTGCCGAGCGGCCCACGACGCCCGGCGTCACGTCGGCCGCCCGGTGTCGCCAGACGGACGTCACGTGCATGCCGACCTTCTCGTAGAGCCCCAGGGCCCCGGTGCGGGAGTCGGTCGACAGCTCCGAGCGCTCGCCGCCATGACGGCGTCCGACCTCGAAGGCGTCCACGAGCAGTGCGCGAGCGAGCCCGAGCCCGCGCCGGTCGCGGCGCACGGCAAGCCTGTCGACGTAGGCGCAGCCGCTCGAGACGACGACGAACGCCATGCCCACGACCACGTCATCGGCATCGACCATGAGCCGCAGCTGCCACGGCTCGTAGCCCGGTCGGAGGGTCACGTTCGACGCCCACTCCTCGTAGGTCGTGCGTTCGCGCTCCGACCACTCGAGGAACGCGTCCTCGTTGACGGTCCACGTCGCCCGCAGGTCGGCGTCGTCGCGCGGCTCGCGGATCGCGTACCCCGACGGGATCGGCTGCGGCGCGATCGCCTTGCCGGCAGGCATCTCGAGCACCCACGAGGTCCAGAGCGTCCGGTAGCCGAGCGAGTCCAGAAGCTGCTCGCCGGGGGAGCCGCCGGGCACGGGCTGCCCGACGATCGACCCCCCGTCGCGGGCTCCGACGGCGCGGGTCCACCGCGAGAGCGCGGTGCCGATGCCACGACCGCGGTATGCCGGGTGCACCGCGGCGTCCGCCCAGCGCGCCTTGTAGACCTCGGCGTAGGCGACGAGGCGCTCGCCGTCGAGCACGCCAACGGTCTGGGTCGCGAGGTCGAAGGCGGGCCGCTGCCAGTCGCCGACGATGTCGGCCTCCTCGATGAGCACCTCACCGACGTCCACCAGCTCGCACTCGGACATCAGGGCCGTGACCGCGACCGCGTCGTCACGAACGAGCGGCCTCGTCGTGAGCCCGGACTGGCCGGAAAGGTCGAGGGGCACCGTGGTGTCCGACCGGACGGCGGCGAGGGCGGAGGAGTCAGGCGTCGTCATGCGCACGAGTGTCCCCACGGTCGTCCCACGGGACAACCGATTTCGATGGCACCAACCGGACCATGACAGCTCGTGAGATCGCGGAGCCACATGATGAGACGCACCTTGGGGTCGATTGACAGCGCAGGGGTCGCGTAGGACGGTGGTCTCGTGCCCCGACTCCTCGTACTTCCATAGCGCGCGACCAGTCCGACCGGTCAGCGCGCTCCCTTCCGTCCCCATGGGACCGAAGGGTTTTTTTGTGGGTCGAGTCGGCCCGGCACGGCACCACGACGATGTGCTCGAGACAAGGATGAGATCGTGAGCGACACGACGAAGCAGGCGCCCTCGCCGGCCGACGTGGCCTCCCTGGCGCGTCAGCGGCCGGCCCCGGCCCCAGCGGCCAGCCGTTGCCGGCCCCCACCCGGGACCGTGAAGCGGTCCCCAGCGTGGAGGTCACCGGTGCGCAGGCGCTCGTCCTCTCACTCGAGGCCATCGGCGCCGACACCGTCTTCGGCATCCCCGGCGGAGCCATCCTGCCCGCCTACGACCCCATGCTCGACTCGAAGAAGGTCCGCCACATCCTCGTGCGCCACGAGCAGGGTGCCGGGCATGCCGCTGAGGGATATGCCTCGGCAACAGGCCGTGTGGGAGTGTGCATGGCCACGTCCGGGCCGGGTGCGACGAACCTCGTCACGCCGATCGCCGACGCGCACATGGACTCCGTCCCGATGGTCGCCATCACCGGACAGGTCGCGAGCGGGGCCATCGGGACCGATGCCTTCCAGGAGGCCGACATCCGCGGCATCACGATGCCGATCACGAAGCACAACTACCTCGTGACGGACGCCGGCATGATCGCGCAGGCCATCGCCGAGGCGTTCCACGTCGCGAGCACGGGGCGCCCGGGCCCCGTCCTCGTCGACATCAGCAAGGACGCACTGCAGGCGAAGACGACCTTCTCCTGGCCGCCGCGGATCGACCTGCCCGGCTACCGACCCGTGACCCGCCCGCACGGCAAGCAGATCCGCGAGGCGAGCCGGCTCATCTCCGAGTCCAAGCGTCCCGTGCTCTACGTGGGCGGCGGCGTGGTGCGCGGCCGCGCCAGCGAGCAGCTGCGCGCTCTCGTCGAGCTGACCCGGATCCCGGTCGTCACGACGCTCATGGCGCGCGGCACGGTGCCGGACAGCCATGAGCTCAACCTCGGTATGCCCGGGATGCACGGCACGGTGGCAGCCGTGACGGGGCTGCAGCGCTCCGACCTCATCATCTGCCTCGGTGCGCGCTTCGACGACCGAGTCACCGGCCAGCTCTCGACCTTCGCCCCGGGAGCCAAGATCATCCACGCCGACATCGACCCGGCCGAGATCAGCAAGAACCGCGCCGCCGACGTCCCGATCGTCGGCGACGTGGGCGAGGTCATCACCGACCTCATCGCCCAGGTGACGCTCGACCGCGCCACCTCCTCCGCCGACGACGGCACGTGGGACTTCGCTGCCTGGCGGGAGCAGGTCGCCGGCTGGAAGGCGACCTTCCCACTCGGCTACACGGACAGCGAGGACGGCACGCTGTCGCCGCAGTACGTCATCGAACGGATCGGTGCACTCTCCGGCCCGGAGGCGACGTACGTCGCGGGCGTCGGCCAGCACCAGATGTGGGCGGCGCAGTTCGTGCAGTACGAGCGCCCCAACGCGTGGATCAACTCAGGTGGCCTTGGCACCATGGGCTTCTCCGTGCCGGCCGCGATGGGGGCCAAGGTGGCCGAGCCCGAGCGCACCGTCTGGGCGATCGATGGCGACGGGTGCTTCCAGATGACCAACCAGGAGCTCGCGACCTGCGTCGTCAACAACATCCCCATCAAGGTCGCGATCATCAACAACAGCTCGCTCGGCATGGTGCGGCAGTGGCAGACCCTCTTCTACAACGAGCGCTACTCCAACACCGACCTGCAGCCGACGACCCAGCGCGTGCCCGACTTCGTCAAGCTGGCCGACGCCTACGGCTGCCTGGGGCTGCGTGCCGAGACGCGGGAGGAGGTCGACGCCGTCATCAAGCTGGCCCTCGAGACCAACGACCGGCCCGTCGTCATCGACTTCATCGTGCACCGTGACGCGATGGTGTGGCCGATGGTGCCAGCCGGGGTCAGCAACGACATGATCCAGGCCGCACGCCACGAGGCGCCGGTGTGGGAGCGGGAGGACTGACCATGAGCAAGCACACCCTGTCCGTGCTCGTCGAGGACAAGCCCGGCGTCCTCGCTCGCGTCGCAGCCCTGTTCTCGCGCAGAGGCTTCAACATCAACTCGCTCGCGGTGGGGCCGACCGAGCTGCCGGAGATCTCGCGCATCACCGTCGTCGTCGAGGTCGAGGGCTCGGCTCTCGAGCAGGTGACGAAGCAGCTCAACAAGCTCATCGAGGTGCTCAAGGTCGTCGAGCTCGAGCCGACCGCTTCGGTGCAGCGCGAGATCATGCTCGTCAAGGTGCGGGCGGACACGACCATCCGCAGCCAGGTCATCGACACGATCCAGCTCTTCAAGGCCAAGGTCGTC
Source organism: uncultured Actinomycetota bacterium (assembly GCA_963816385.1). Classification (GTDB taxonomy): domain Bacteria; phylum Actinomycetota; class Actinomycetes; order Actinomycetales; family Dermatophilaceae; genus CAWFKL01. The sequence goes on along the minus strand of CAWFKL010000004.1, from coordinate 299,612 downwards.
GACGTCTCCACCGATGCGATGACGATCGAGGCCACCGGCAACTCCGACAAGCTGCGGGCGCTGCTCGACGTCCTCGAGCCCTACGGCGTCAAGGAGCTCGTCCAGTCGGGCATGGTCGCCGTCGGCCGTGGGTCGCGCTCGATCACCGACCGAAACCTGCGCAGCGCCTGAAGCACGGCGGGTCCACCCGCGACAGCACAGCACCGCGGCGCACCGCCGCAGACCCCAACCGAAGGAGAAGGCCACGATGGCCGAGATGTTCTACGACGACGACGCCGACCTGTCGATCATCCAGGGGCGCAAGGTCGCCGTCATCGGCTACGGCAGCCAGGGCCACGCCCACGCCCTCAACCTGCGTGACTCGGGCGTCGACGTGCGCATCGGCCTCGCGCAGGGCAGCAAGAGCAAGGCGAAGGCGGAGGCCGAGGGACTGACCGTCGTGTCGGTGGCCGACGCGGTCAAGCAGGCCGACCTCGTCGTCATCCTCACGCCCGACCAGGTGCAGCGCAGCGTCTACGCCGAGCACATCCAGCCCAACCTCAGGGACGGCGCCGCGCTGCTCTTCGGGCACGGCTTCAACATCCGCTTCGGCTACATCGTCCCCGAGGCCGACGCTGACGTCCTCATGGTCGCCCCGAAGGGTCCGGGCCACATCGTGCGCCGTGAGTTCGTCGACGGTCGTGGGGTGCCGGTGCTCCTCGCCGTCGAGCAGGACGCGTCCGGCACGGCCTGGGACCTCGCGAAGTCCTACGGGAAGGCGATCGGCGGCCTGCGGGCCGGCGGCATCGGGACGACCTTCACCGAGGAGACCGAGACCGACCTCTTCGGCGAGCAGGCGGTCCTCTGCGGCGGCGCGAGCCAGCTCGTCATGTACGGCTTCGAGACCCTCGTCGAGGCGGGCTACCAGCCCGAGGTCGCCTACTTCGAGTGCCTCCACGAGCTCAAGCTCATCGTCGACCTCATGATCGAGGGCGGCATCGCCAAGCAGCGCTGGTCGGTCTCCGACACGGCGGAGTACGGCGACTACGTCTCGGGGCCCCGCGTCATCGACCCGCACGTCAAGGCGAACATGAAGGCCGTGCTCGCCGACATCCAGAGCGGTGCCTTCGCGAAGCGCTTCATCGAGGACCAGGACGCCGGCGCACCGGAGTTCCAGGCCCTGCGCGAGAAGGGCGCCCAGCACCCCATCGAGGGAACCGGCAAGGAGCTGCGCAAGCTCATGGCGTGGGTCAAGGACACGGACAGCGACTACGTCGAGGGCTCGGCCGCGCGCTGACGCCGGCGTCTCCGCCACCGGCACGGGACGGCCGGCCACCAGTTCCTGGGTGGCCGGCCGTCGTGGTCGCCGCCCGGAGGCGACGAGTGGCAGCGTCCGGCATACGGGATAGGCGGTCCACGAACTGATATCCATCACCGCGCCGAGCCCTCTGTTCACATGTTGGTTACAACCGGTGATGTCGCTCGACGCAACGCCTAGACTCGCCCCGGCACACCGCGGTGCCTCCGACGGCCCGCGCCCGGAAGAGCGTGCGTGCGGGCCCCGCACCCGTCCGGAAGGGACCCCCCTGTGAGCAAGCCCGTTGTCCTCATCGCCGAAGAGCTGTCGCCCGCCACGATCGAGGCGCTCGGACCCGACTTCGAGGTCCGCTCGGCAGACGGAGCCAACCGCGCGGAGCTGCTCCCTGCCCTCGCCGACGTCGACGCCGTGCTGATCCGCTCCGCCACGAAGATGGATGCCGAGGCCATTGCGGCCGGCAAGCTGCTCAAGGTCATCGCCCGCGCCGGCGTCGGACTCGACAACGTCGACGTGCAGGCCGCCACGCAGGCCGGTGTCATGGTCGTCAACGCGCCGACCTCCAACATCACCTCCGCCGCGGAGCTGGCCGTCGGCCTGCTTCTCGCGACGGCTCGCAACATCGCGCCGGCCAACCAGGCGCTCAAGGGTGGCGCCTGGAAGCGCAGCAAGTACTCCGGTGTCGAGCTGCTCGACAAGACCGTGGGCGTCGTCGGCCTCGGTCGCATCGGCGCGCTGGTCGCCGAGCGACTCAAGGGCTTCGGCATGAAGATCATCGCCTACGACCCCTACGCCTCGCCCGCCAAGGCCGGTCAGCTCGGCGCCCAGCTCGTCGGCCTCGACGAGCTGCTCGCCCAGTCCGACTTCATCACCATTCATCTGCCCAAGACGCCCGAGACGCTCGGCCTCATCGGCGAGGATGCACTGTCCAAGGTCAAGCCGTCGGTGCGCATCATCAACGCGGCGCGCGGCGGGATCGTCGACGAGGAGGCGCTCGCCCGGGCCATCTCCGAGGGCCGTGTCGCGGGCGCCGGTGTCGACGTGTTCGTCACCGAGCCCACCACCGAGTCGCCGCTCTTCGAGCACGAGTCCGTCGTCGTCACACCGCACCTCGGTGCGTCGACGGACGAGGCGCAGGAGAAGGCCGGCATCGCCGTGGCGAAGTCCGTGCGCCTCGCCCTCGGCGGTGAGCTCGTCCCCGACGCCGTCAACGTCAGCAGCGGCTTCATCGCGGAGGAGGTCCGCCCGGGCATCGCCCTGGTGGAGCGGCTGGGTCGCATCTTCACCGCCGTCGCAGGCAGCGTGCCGGCTCAGCTCGACGTCGACGTGCGCGGTGAGATCACCCAGCACGACGTCAGCGTCTGGAAGCTCGTCGCCCTCAAGGGACTTTTCACCGACGTCGTCGAGGACACGGTCACCTACGTCAACGCGCCGGTCCTCGCGGAGCAGCGTGGCTGCGTCGTGCGACTCGTGACCGACCCCGACCCCGGTGACTTCCGCAACGTGACGATCCTGCGCGGCACCCTCGCCGACGGCTCCGTCGTCGAGGTCGCCGGCACGCTCACGGGTCCGAAGATGGTCGAGAAGCTCGTCGGCGTCAACGGCTACGACCTCGAGGTGCCGCTCTCGGACCACATGCTCGTCTTCGAGTACTCCGACCGCCCCGGCGTCATCGGCAACATCGGCCGGATCCTCGGTGACGACGGCATCAACATCGGAGGTATGCAGGTCTCACGCAAGGGCGACCACGCGATCGGCGTGCTCAGCGTCGACAGCGCCGTCCCGGCTGGGCTGGCCTCCCGGCTCGCCGAGGTCATCGAGGCCACGATGTTCACCGCGGTCGACCTGCAGGACGACTGACCCCGACCCTGCCCGTCTGCCGTGTGGGCGGGCGCCTGTGGCCACGAGCCGGTGTTGCCCGCCCAGGCACGTCTCCGCCACGGCCGGCAATGAGACGGGCGTCTCAGGACGTGGAAACCCTCTGGACGGGTGTGTACCCGCGCGTACCGTGAAAGGCATGACGCGGCAGTTCCTCCTCATCGTCGGCCGCGGCGAGTCCAGGTAGTCAGCCACCTCGCCGCGGTGATCCCGCGTTTGCCCGGCTGACGTGCTCGCCCAGACAGGGCTCGAGCCACCTGAGACCATCGACCACGAAGGAGTGATCCCCATGAGCGACGACGCCATGGCCGCCCGACAGGCGCTGCAGGAGTCCATGGACCTGCGCGACCAGGGCCATACCGAGGACTGACCTCACCAGCGAGCCCCCGTCGACCGGCGGGGGCTATCGCTTTGCCCTCAGCTGGCCGTTCGCGTCCTGAGACGACGGTCCCACATCACAAGACGGGTTCTAGGCTGGCCGCATGACGCAGACGCGGGTCCGCGAGTCCTACTCCATCGCTGTCATCGGTGGTGACGGCATCGGTCCCGAGGTCGTGGCCGAAGGCCTGAAGGTGCTCGACGCAGCAGCCGACGGCGGTCCGAAGTTCACGACGACCCACTACGACCTGGGCGCTCGCCGCTGGCACGCCACCGGCGAGACGCTGCCCGACTCGGTGCTCGAGGAGCTGCGTGGGCACGATGCCATCCTGCTCGGCGCGATCGGCGACCCGAGCGTGCCGAGCGGGGTGCTCGAGCGCGGCGTGCTGCTGCCCCTGCGCTTCGCACTCGACCACTATGTGAACCTGCGACCGGCCAAGCTGTATCCGGGCGTGGCCAGCCCGCTCGATGTGCGCAGGGTCGCTCCCGACGGCATCGACTTCGTCGTCGTGCGCGAGGGCACCGAGGGTCCCTACACCGGCAACGGTGGCGTGCTGCGCGCGGGCACGCCCGCCGAGGTGGCTACGGAGGTCAGCGTCAACACCCGCTACGGGGTCGAGCGCGTCGTGCGGGACGCCTTCGCCCGCGCGCGGGCACGTCCCCGCAGGCACCTGACCCTCGTGCACAAGCACAACGTCCTGACGTATGCCGGCCACCTCTGGCGGCGCACGGTCGAGGAGGTGGGGGCGGAGTTCCCCGACGTCGAGACGGCCTACCAGCACGTCGACGCCGCGACGATCTTCATGGCGACCGACCCCGGTCGCTTCGACGTCATCGTGACCGACAACCTCTTCGGTGACATCCTCACCGACATCGCTGCCGCCATCGCCGGGGGCATCGGCCTCGCAGCCTCGGGCAACATCAATCCCGCCCGCACCACGCCGAGCATGTTCGAGCCGGTGCACGGCTCAGCACCCGACATCGCCGGCTCGTCCAAGGCCGACCCGACCGCAGCCATCCTGTCGGTCGGCATGCTGCTCGCCCACCTCGGCCTCGAGGCCGAGGCTGCCAGGGTCGAGGCCGCGGTCGAGGCCGATCTCGCGCAGCGGCACGGTGCCCTGCGGACCACCACCGCCGTCGGTGACGCCGTGGCCGGTCGCGTCTGATCGCGGGCCGCCCCGTCGCGCCGCGCAGAGGCCGGCGGCCCACCGGACACCGGCTACTTCTGCCTACTTCTGCGTCTCACGATGCGGGCGATAACCTGACGTCGAATCACCGCTGATCGCTCTTGGAGGTTTGCCATGTCCACGGATGCCGCGAAGGCTTCGACCCTGTCGTTCGAGGTCACCCGACGTGACGAGCCGACACCCGCCGCACGGATCGCCGAGATCCTCGAGAACCCCGGCTTCGGCAAGACCTTCACGGACCACATGGTCGTCGCGTCGTGGGACGCGCAGACGGGCTGGAGCGGCGGACAGGTCAGGCCCTACGGTCCCTTCCAGCTCGACCCGGCCGCCGCCGTACTGCACTACGCGCAGGAGATCTTCGAGGGCATGAAGGCGTACCGCCACGCGGACGGCTCGATCTGGACCTTCCGGCCCGAGGCCAACGCCGCCCGGTTCGCGCGATCAGCCCGCAGGCTGGCCCTGCCGGTGCTCCCCGAGGACGACTTCATCGAGTCGCTGCGCCAGCTCGTGACGATCGACCAGGAGTGGGTGCCGGCCGGGGACGCCGGAGAGAAGAGCCTCTACCTGCGACCGTTCATGTTCGCCTCCGAGCCCTTCCTCGGCGTCCGGCCGGCCCAGCAGGTCACCTACTCTGTCATCGCCTCGCCTGCGGGCGCCTACTTCCCCGGCGGCCTCAAGCCGGTCACGTTGTGGATCTCGACCGAGTACGCGCGCGCCGGTGAGGGCGGCACGGGCGCGGCCAAGTGCGGCGGCAACTACGCCAGCTCGCTCGCCGGTCAGCTCGAGGGCATCGAGCACGGCTGCGACCAGGCCGTCTTCCTCGACTCGTCGACCCACACGTACATCGAGGAGCTCGGTGGCATGAACCTCTTCCTCGTCACCAAGGAGGGCCGCATCGTCACGCCCGAGCTCACCGGCTCGATCCTCGAGGGCGTGACCCGCAGCTCGATCCTCGAGCTCGCGAAGGAGCTCGACCTCGAGCCAGAGGAGCGGCGCGTCCCCATCGAGGAGTGGAAGGAGGGCGCGGCCAGCGGTGAGATCGTCGAGATCTTCGCCTGTGGCACCGCTGCCGTCGTCACCCCCGTGGGCGAGCTGCGCTGGGATGGCGGCTCGGTCGACCACCGACGCGAGGGCCACGAGGACCGCTACGCAGAGGCGATCCGGGCCAGGCTGCTCGACATCCAGTACGGCCGCGTCGAGGACTCCCACGGCTGGCTCACCCGGCTCGTCTGATGTGGACGACGCAGTCGCGCCAGACCTGGAGCGCTTGCCCGACGTCCGCATCGGATAGGAAGGGGGCATGGCGAAACCACCGGCGTTCACCGTCGACCAGCTGCGGACCGCGATCGTGGCCGGCGACATCGACACCGTCGTCGTCGCCTGCACGGACATGCAGGGACGGCTGCAGGGCAAGCGCCTCCACGGCCACTACTTCCTCGACCACGTCCTCGGCGCCGGCACCGAGGGCTGCAACTACCTGCTCGCCGTCGACGTGGACATGAACACGGTCGACGGCTACGCGATCAGCTCGTGGGAGCGCGGCTACGGTGACGTGGCCTTCGAGCCGGACCTCTCCACGCTGCGCCGCACGCCGGGGGCTCCGCACTCCGCAACCGTCCTGTGCGACCTCACGTGGCTCGACGGCAGCGGCCCGGTTGCACAGTCGCCGAGGTCGGTCCTCGAGGTGCAGGTGGAGCGGGCGGCGGCGCTCGGTCTCACCGCCCACTGCGGCACGGAGCTGGAGTTCATCGTCTTCGAGGACTCCTACGAGTCGGCGTGGGACCGCGGCTATGTCGGCCTGACCCCCGCCAACCGCTACAACGTCGACTACTCGATCCTCGGCGGCGACCGCGTGGAGCCGCTCCTGCGCGAGATCCGCAACGAGATGTATGCGGCCGGGGCCGTCGTCGAGAGCGCCAAGGGGGAGTGCAACCTGGGCCAGCACGAGATCGGCTTCCTCTTCGACGAGGCAGTGCGCACGTGCGACAACCACGTCGTCTACCGCAACGCCGCCAAGGAGATCGCTGCCCGGCGGGGGCAGTCGCTGACCTTCATGGCCAAGTTCGACGAGCGCGAGGGCAGCTCGTGCCACATCCACCTGTCGCTCCGCGGCGAGCGACGGCTCGGCGGTCTTCGCCGATGACGACGGCGAGCACGGGCGCAGTGCGCTCTTCGACCACTTCCTCGCCGGCATCCTCGCCACCCAACGCGAGCTGACCTACTTCTACGCGCCCAACATCAACTCCTACAAGCGATTCGCCTCCGCCAGCTTCGCGCCGACTGCAGTCGCCTGGGGTCGTGACAACCGCACCTGCGCGCTGCGGGTCGTCGGTCACGGAGCCGGCCTGAGGGTCGAGAACCGCGTCGGCGGCGGCGACCTCAACCCCTACCTCGCGGTGGCCGCGATGCTGGCAGGAGGCCTGCACGGCATCGAGCACCGGCTCGAGCTGGAGCCGGCGATCGAGGGCAACGCCTACACCTCCGACAAGCCACGGGTGCCCGGCACACTGGCCGAGGCCCGAGATCTGCTGGCCGGCTCCGCGATGGCCCGAGCCGCCCTGGGTGACGAGGTCGTCGACCACTACGTCAACGCCGCCGACGTGGAGGTCACCGCCTTCAACGCAGCCGTGACCGACTGGGAGCGCAAGAGGGGGTTCGAGCGGCTGTGACGACGACCGCCGCGACACACGCCGTCATCAACCCGGCGACGGAGGAGGTCATCGCGACCGTACCGCTCGCCGGGCTGGACGACGCCGATGCCGCGATCGCCGCCGCACGCGCGGCCGCCCCGCGGTGGGCAGCCGTGTCGCCGGCTGACCGTGGCCTGCTGTTGCGACGATTCTCCGACGTCGTCGGGGAGCACGTGGAAGAGCTGGCCCGGCTCGAGGTGGCGAATGCCGGGCACACCATCGGCAACGCGCGCTGGGAGGCCGGCAACCTTCGTGACGTCCTGGCCTACTACGCGGCCGCGCCCGAGCGGAACTTCGGCCGGCAGATCCCCGTGGCGGGCGGCGTCGACATCACCTTCCGGGAGCCGCTGGGGGTCGTCGGCATCATCGTGCCGTGGAACTTCCCGATGCCGATCGCCGGGTGGGGACTGGCCCCCGCCCTCGCGGCTGGGAACACCGTCGTGCTGAAGCCCGCCGAGCTGACCCCGCTCACGGCCCTGCGCCTCGGTCAGCTCGCTCTCGAGGCAGGACTGCCCGACGGCGTGCTGACCGTCGTCGCCGGCAAGGGATCGATCGTCGGCGAACGCCTGGTGACCCACCCGGACGTGCGCAAGATCTGCTTCACCGGCTCGACAGTGGTCGGCCGGCGGATCCTGCGCGGCGCTGCTGACCAGGTGAAGCGAGTCACGCTCGAGCTCGGCGGCAAGAGCGCCAACATCGTCTTCAGCGACGCGGACGTCGAGCTGGCCGCAGCGCGTGCTCCCTACGGGGTCTTCGACAACGCCGGTCAGGACTGCTGTGCCCGAAGCAGGATCCTCGTCGAGGCCGGCGTCTTCGACCGGTTCATGGAGCACTTCGAAAGTGCGGTCCGTGCCGTCGTCGTGACGGACCCTCGCGACGAGGCCGCCGAGATGGGTCCGCTCATCAGCGCCGGCCAGCGAGAGCGGGTCCGCTCCTACGTCGAGGGGACATCCGACGAGATCGACATCGCCTTCCGCGGGGAGGCGCCCGAGGGGGCCGGCTACTGGTACGCCCCGACCGTCGTCCTGCCGCGCTCGACAGGTGACCGCGTCTGGCAGGAGGAGGTCTTCGGGCCTGTCGTCGCGGTGCTCCCCTTCGAGGACGAGGCCGATGCGGTCGCCAAGGCCAACGACACGGCATACGGCCTCTCGGGCTCGATCTGGACGCGCGACATCGGACGAGCCCTGCGCGTCGCGCGCGGCGTCGAGGCCGGCAACCTCTCGGTCAACTCACACAGCAGCGTGCGCTACTCGACCCCGTTCGGGGGCTTCAAGCAGAGCGGCATCGGGCGCGAGCTGGGGCCCGACGCGCTCGAGCCGTTCACCGAGGTCAAGAACGTCTTCATCTCCACGGAGTGAAGCGCACCAGCACGAGGGAAAGAGGGCCATGGCAGGCAGACTCGACGGCAAGGTGGCCGTCATCACGGGCGGCTGCTCCGGCATCGGCCTGGCGACGGCGCGCCGCTTCGCCGAGGAGGGTGCCAAGGTCGTCATCGGCGACGTCGACGAGACGGCTGGTCCGCGCGTCGCCGAGGAGGTCGGTGGCAGCTACGTGCGCTGCGACGTCGTGAGCAAGGACGACGTCGACGCGCTCTTCCGCACGGCGAAGGAGAGCCACGGCTCGGTCGACATCGCCTTCAACAACGCCGGCATCAGCCCGCCCGAGGACGACTCGATCCTCGACACCGACCTCGACGCCTGGCGCCGGGTGCAGGAGGTCAACCTGACCTCGGTCTACCTGTGCTGCAAGGCCGCTCTGCCGCACATGCTCGAGCAGGGCCGCGGCTCGATCATCAACACCGCATCGTTCGTCGCCGTGATGGGGGCGGCGACGTCGCAGATCTCCTACTCCGCGAGCAAAGGCGGCGTGCTGTCGATGTCACGCGAGCTCGGCGTGCAGTTCGCCCGCCAGGGAGTGCGCGTCAACGCTCTGTGCCCCGGGCCGGTCAACACGCCGTTGCTCCGGCAGCTCTTCGCCGAGGACGAGCAGCGCGCGGCACGTCGGCTCGTGCACGTGCCGATGGGCCGCTTCGCGGAGCCGGAGGAGATGGCCAACGCCGTGCTCTTCCTCGCCTCCGACGAGTCGAGCTTCATCACGGCCTCGACGTTCCTCGTCGACGGCGGCATCTCCGGCGCCTACGTGACGCCCCTCTGAAGGGAGAGCGATGAGCAGGCCGGTCATCGGCATCACCGCCTACGTCGAACGGGCTTCGTGGGGGCGCTGGGTCGACGTGCCCGGTGCGCTCGTGCCGCACCGCTACGTACGCCAGGTCGAGCGGGCCGGCGCGATCGCCGTCGTGATCCCGCCACGCGCCGACGCCGACGACGAGATGGCTCGAGCGCTCGCCGGGCGGCTCGATGCGGTCGTGCTGTCCGGCGGTGTCGACGTGGCCCCCGAGCTCTATGCCGACGAGCGCCATCCCGCGGTCCAGGCGTCCCGGCCCGACCGTGACTCGACGGAGATCGCCATCGCGCGAGCCACGGCCGACCTCGGGGTGCCGTTGCTCGGCATCTGCCGGGGGATGCAGGTGATGGCCGTCGCGGCCGGCGGCCTCCTCGAGCAGCACGTGCCCGACCGGGTCGGGCACGACGACCACTCGCCGGCGCCCACGGTCTACGGAAACCACGGGGTGCGCACCGTCGCCGGCAGCCGGGTGGCGGCGATCCTCGGTGAGCAGGTCGACGTGCCGAGCTACCACCACCAGTCGGTGCTGACCCACCCCGGCTACGTCGCGTCGGCCTGGGCCGACGACGGCACGCTCGAGGCCATGGAGACCCCGGACGACGCCTTCCGCCTCGCGGTCCAGTGGCACCCAGAGGTCGGCACGGACCCGCGCCTGTTCGACGCGCTCGTCGACGCCGCCAGCGCGTATGCGCTCCGGCGAAGTGCCGCGCGTGACTGACCCGCGGCCCGTGGTCGGGGTGACGGCATACACCGAGCGCGTCGTGCGCGACGGTCCAGAACGCTCGGAGTGCCGACTCGTGAGCGGGCGCTATGTCGACGCGATCGAGCGGGTCGGCGCGGTGGCCGTGCTGCTCCCCGCCCGCACGGACTGCGACGCCGCCATGGCCGACCAGCTCATCGACCTGCTCGACGGGCTGGTGCTCGTCGGCGGCGGTGATGTGGCGGGGCGGTGGTTCGGCGAGCAGGACCACCCTGCCATCGGGCCCGTCGACGAGGCGAGGGACGCGACGGAGATCGCGCTGGCCAGGGTCGCGCTCGGCCGCGGTCTGCCGGTGCTCGGCGTGTGCCGGGGGATGCAGGTCATGGCGGTGGCGCTCGGCGGGTCGGTCGAGCAGCACCTCCCGGACCGCCTGGGTCACGACGACCACGCGAGCGGTGAGGGCCGGCCGGGCGACACGCACCGGCATCGCGTGAGCGTGGTGCAGGGCACGCGGACCCATGACGTGCTGGGTGACGCCTTCGACGCGCACTGCCACCACCACCAGGGCGTGGGGCGACTCGGCGACTTCGTCCCGAGCGGGTGGTCTGCCGACGGCGTCCTCGAGGTGATGGAGCTGCCCGGCGTGGCCTTCGGCGTCGGCATCCAGTCGCATCCGGAGATCGCCGGCGACGACCGCCTCTTCGCTGCGCTCGTCGACGCTTCCCGCTGTCGACTGGCAACGGCGGGGTGACCTGCGGTCCATCATCCGGACGCCGTGTTTCACGGGCGCGTGGGGGCCCCTACCGTGAGCGGGTGATGACACGCCCCGTGCCGAGCACGCTCATTATCGGATAGCGCGACGAGAGACCCTCGCCGCGCAGACCTCCCAACCCTTGGGGGGTCTTTTTGTTTCCCGAGGCGATCCCGACGGAGACGCCGGGAAGCCCACGAGGCGCAACGGCACACGACGATGAGCACGGGACCTGACGCACCGACGGGTCGACCGCCAGCACGGCGGTCGACCGGGGACCCCTAGGACGAGGACACTGAAGGTCATGGAAGCCCTGCACGTCTACGACACCACCCTGCGCGACGGCGCCCAACAGGAGGGGCTCAACCTCTCGGTGTCGGACAAGCTCGCCATTGCCGCGCTCCTCGACGACCTCGGAGTCGACTTCATCGAGGGCGGATGGCCGGGGGCGAACCCCAAGGACACGGAGTTCTTCGACCGGGCCCGGACCGAGCTCTCCCTCGGGCACGCCACGCTCGTGGCCTTCGGGGCGACGCGTCGCGCCGGTGGCTCCGCCGACTCGGACCCGCTCGTGCAGGCGCTGCTCGACTCCGGGGCCTCAGTCGTCTGTCTTGTCGCCAAGTCGCACACCGGCCACGTCGAGCGCGCCCTGCGCACGACGCTCGACGAGAACCTCGCCATGGTCCGTGACACGGTGAGCCACCTCGTGGGGCAGGGCCGACGGGTCTTCCTCGACTGTGAGCACTTCTTCGACGGCTGGCACCTCGACCGCGACTACGCGCTCGCCGTGGTCCGCACGGCGCACGAGGCCGGCGCGGAGGTCGTCGTGCTGTGCGACACCAACGGGGGCATGCTCCCGCACGTCATGGAGGCAGTCGTCGCGGACGTCCTCGCCTCGACGGGCGCCCGCATCGGTGCCCACTGCCACAACGACACCGGGTGCGCAGTGGCCAACTCGGTCGCTGCCGTCCGGGCGGGCGCCACCCACGTGCAGGGCACGGTCAACGGCTACGGCGAGCGCACGGGCAACGCCGACCTCGTCACGGTCGCCGCCAACCTCCAGTTCAAGCTCGGACTCGAGGCGATGGAGCCCGACGCCTTCCGGCGGGCCATGCACATCGCGCACGCCATCAGCGAGGTCACCAACGTCCCGGCCTACAGCCGGCAGCCCTATGTCGGCGCGAGCGCCTTCGCGCACAAGGCCGGTCTGCACGCAAGTGCCCTCAAGGTCGATCCCGACCTCTACCAGCACATGGACCCCGCCCTTGTCGGCAACGGCATGCGCACCCTCGTCAGCGACATGGCGGGTCGGGCCAGCATCGAGCTCAAGGCCCGCGAAGCGGGCCTCGACCTCTCGGTGCACCCCGAGGTGGTCGCCTCCGTCCTGGCCGAGGTCAAGGAGCTCGAGCTGCGAGGCTGGACCTTCGACGCGGCCGACGCCACCGTCGAGCTGATGATCCGTGAGGCGCTCGAGCCGGGGTGCACCGACTTCTTCGACGTCGAGTCATGGCGCGTCATGACGGACTCGAGCGGCGCCGGCGACGCGACCTCAGAGGCGACCGTCAAGCTGCGTGCGGGCGCTGCCAGGCTCATCGCCACCGGCGAGGGGAACGGCCCGGTCAACGCGCTCGACCACGCGCTGCGGGAGGCCCTGACTCGGGCCTACCCCGAGATCGAGAAGATCGAGCTCATCGACTTCCGCGTGCGCATCCTCGACGCCTCGCACGGCACCGACGCCGTGACCCGCGTGCTCATCGAGACCTCGGACGGTGAGACGTCGTGGGACACCATCGGCGTCGCGGGCTCGATCCTCGCGGCCTCGTGGCGTGCCCTCACCGACGGCATCGCCTACGGACTGCTGCGCCAGGGCGTCTCCCGGCGCTGAGATCCGTGCCTCTCCGGCCGGGGCGCAGCTGCGGACGGTTGCAGCCCCTGCCGGTCCCGCGCTTCCTCGAGCCCGTGCAGCCAGGCCGGCGCCGCCTGCTGGAAGGCCGCACCGCCGAGAGCGGGGGCCCCCTGGGGGATCACGCCCAGCAGCCCCTCCACCAGCCCGCTGAAGTGGTCACGGTTCGACGTCTCGATGACGGTCGGCCGGCTCGGCCACGCCCCGATCACGATGCCGAGCTGACGAATATCCCGGCGGGACAAGGCCTCTCGCGTGAGCATCGTGTGGTTGAGGGTGCCAAGACCGCTTCGGGCGACGACGACGACGCCGCACCCCGGCAGGGCTGCCGCCAGGTCGGCAAGAGTGTGGCCCTCCGCGGTCAGCTCGACGAGCAGTCCACCGGCGCCTTCGACGACGACGTGGTCATGCGTGGCGGCGAGGGCGGTGATGGTGTCGATGTGGTCGACGAGGGTCGGCAGGGCGGCGCTCTCCAGCGCCGCCGCGGGGCGTGGCGCCATGGGGGCCGCCAGGCGCACGCCCTCCCGGGTCGCGACGCCCGTCAGCCGCTCCACCTCGGCCATGTCGCCGGGCTCGCCCGGTGTCACGCCCGTCTGGGTCGGCTTGTATGCCGTCACCTGCCGACCGGCCCGGCGCAGGGTCGCGACGAGCGCCGCGGTGACCACCGTCTTGCCGACGTCGGTGTCGGTCCCGGTCACGATGACGACACCGGGGAGCCGGTCGCCCGTCACGCGGCCACACCCCGGTGTGCCTCCGCCGCGGAGGCGACGAGCCGGGCGGCTTCGAGCACATCGGCCTCCGAGAGGTCGGCGCGCGCGGTGATGCGCAGGCGCGAGACGCCGTCAGGCACGCTCGGGGGGCGGAAGCACCCGACGAGCACGCCCTGCCCGCGCAGTCCAAGACAGGCGGCCAGGGCGCTCTCGGGCGACGGCATGGGGAGCGACTGGACCGCGCCCGCGGTCGGCGCGACACCCAGTGTCTCGGCGATGCGGGCGGCGTTCGAGCGCATGCGCACCACGAGCTCCGGCTCGGTCGCCACGAGGTCTGCGGCGGTGAGGGCTGCGGCCGCCGCTGCGGGTGCCAGGCCGGTGTCGAAGATGAAGCTGCGGGCGGTGTTGACGAGGTGCTGCCGGATGGCGTGCGACGCGAGCACGGCACCGCCCTGCGAGCCCAGCGCCTTGGACAGGGTCACGGTGACGACGACGTCCTGCGCGCCGACGAGGCCGAGCTCGTGCACGAGCCCGCGACCGTTGCCCGCCACCCCGATGCCGTGCGCCTCGTCGACGACGAGCAGGGCGTCATGGCGGGCGCACACGGCGACGAGCTCGCGCAGCGGTGCGGCGTCGCCGAGCACTGAGTAGATCGACTCCACGGCGACCAGCACCCGGGTGCCCTGCCGAGCGACGAGCTCGCGCTCGAGAGCGCCGGGGTCGTTGTGCTCGAACGTCGCGTAGGGCATCCGCGAGAGGCGGGCCGCGTCGTGCAGGGAGGCATGGGCGTGGGCGTCGAGCAGGATCTGCGCCCCGCGCCCGCTCAGCGCGGTCAGGACTCCGAGGTTGGCGGCATACCCCGTCGAGAAGGCAAGGGCGCTGGTCTGACCGGTCAGGGCGCACAGCCCGGCCTCGAGCTCCCGGTGCACCGGGAGGGTGCCGGTGACGAGGCGACTGGCCGTGGCGGAGGCGCCGTAGCGGTCGAGAGCGGCATGTGCGGCGGCGAGCACCCGGGGGTGCTGCGAGAGCCCGAGGTAGTCGTTGGAGGCGAGGTCGAGCACCGGCCTGTCACCCGCGCCGGTCGAGCCGGTGACCCCGGTGGCCGCGGTGGCCGCGGTGGCTCCGGTGCGCAGGACGGGGTCGGAGCGCTCGGTCCCGCGGGTCCGCCGGACCTCCGCGCGTTCGGCGAGCCAGGCGTCCCATATGCCGGCCGTCATCCGTGCACCTCCTCGACGGCGCCCACGATGGCGTCGCCGATGCGGCGGACGTCGTCGTCGGTGCACACGTACGGCGGCATCGTGTAGACGAGGTCGCGGAACGGTCGCACCCAGACTCCCCGGCGCAGCGCAGCGCGCGTGACGGCGGGCACGTCGACGGGACGGTCGAGCTGGACGACGCCGACGGCGCCGAGCGTGCGCACGTCGGCGACGGTGGCCAGGCCTCGCGCGCGGGAGAGGTGGGAGTGGAGCAAGGACGCGATGCGCGGCACGTCATCCTTCCAGGACTCCTCGACGAGGTCGAGCGATGCGTTCGCCACCGCACACGCGAGCGGGTTGGCCATGAACGTCGGCCCGTGCAGCAGCGCCCGGAACGCAGATCCCGTGACGGCGCGCCCGACACGCGCTGTCGCCAGCACCGCAGCGAGACCGAGGTATCCGCCGGTCAGGGCCTTTCCGACACAGAGGATGTCGGGTGCGATGCCAGCCCACTCCGACGCGAAGAGCCGTCCCGTGCGCCCGAAGCCCGTCGCGATCTCGTCGACGACGAGCAGCAGGTCGTGCTCGTCGGCGACCTCGCGCATGACGCGCAGGCACTCGGGGTCGTACACGTACATGCCTCCGGCGCCCTGCAGCACCGGCTCGACGACGATCGCCGCGAGCTCGCCGGTATGCGCGCGAGCCAGCGCGCGGAACTGCTCGGCCCAGTCGGCGACGGCCTGGGGCTCCGATGCCCATTCCCGTTCGAGGCCCCGCGGACCATGCTCGGACGGCAGGACGGCGGCCGATGCGACGGTCGGCGTGGCCGCCGGCGGTCGGGGAGCGAAGACGTGCCGGGCGAGGACTCCCGGGAAGGCCGCATGCATGCCGTCGACGGGGTCGCAGACGCTCATCGCGGCGAAGGTGTCACCGTGGTAGCCGCCGCGCACGGTGAGGAAGCGCTGCCGGTCGGGGCGCCCCACGGCGGCCTGGAACTGCAGCGCGAGCTTGAGGGCCACCTCGACCGACACGGAGCCGGAGTCGGCGAAGAAGACGTGTGCCATCGGGCCGGGCGCCAGCGCCGTCAGCCGCTCGGCGAGGGTGACCGCAGGCTCGTGGGTGAGGCCACCGAACATCACGTGGCTGAAGCGGTCGACCTGCGCGTGCGCTGCGGCGTCGAGGTGCGGGTGGCGGTAGCCGTGGATGGCACACCACCACGACGCCATGGCGTCCGTGACGACGAAGACCTCTCCGTCGGGGGCGCAGAGCTCGAGGGTGACTCCCGAAGCGGACCGGACGGCATACGGCATGGGCCCGTCGAGCGGCGCGTAGGGGTGCCACACGAGACCGTGGTCGCGAACCGCGAGCGTGCTCGCCGAGTGCTCAGGCATTGGCCGGCACGTCGGTGCCGGCACCGCGCCGGCGCCGCGACGGATCATGCGAGTCCGACGCGTGTGGCGGCGCGACGCCCGCACCCAGGACGACGAAGCCGTTGTCGCGGATGAGCTCGAGGTCGGCCTCGGCTGCCTGGCCCTCCGAGGTGAGGTAGTCCCCGAGGAAGATCGAGTTGGCGACGTGCAGCGCGAGCCCCTGCAGTGAGCGAAGGTGCATCTCACGCCCGCCCGCGATGCGAATCTCCTTGTCGGGGCAGACGAAGCGAGCTGTCGCGAGGATCGCGAGGCAGCGGCCCGGGCTGAGCTCCCACGTGCCCTCGAGCGGCGTGCCGTCGAAGGGCATGAGGAAGTTGACGGGGATCGAGTCGGACCCGAGGTCGCGCAGTGCGAGGAGGGCCTCGACGAGCTGCTCGTCGCTCTCGCCGAGCCCCGCGATGAGGCCTGAGCACGGCGACAGCCCCGCCGACTTGGCGCGCGCCACCGTGTCGACGCGGTCGGCATAGGTGTGGCTCGTGACGATGTTCTCGTGGTTGGACTCGGCGGTGTTGATGTTGTGGTTGTAGGCGTCGACGCCTGCCTCCCGCAGCCGCTCGGCCTGGCCGTCCTTGAGCAGGCCGAGGCACGCGCACACCTCGACGTCGGGGTGCTGGGCCTTGAGGGCACCGACCATCCCGGCGACGCGCTCGACATCGCGGTTGCTGGGTCCGCGACCGCTCGACACCATGCAGATCCGCGTGGCGCCCCCGCGAAGCCCCGCTGCCGCCTGCTCGACGGCCTCCTCGGGCCCCAGCCAGCTGTAGGTGAGGATGTCGGCCTGCGACCCCAGTCGCTGGGAGCAGTAGTGGCAGTCCTCGGGGCACAGGCCGGACTTCAGGTTGACGAGATAGTTGACCTTGACGGTGTTGCCGAAGTGCTTGCGGCGCAGGCGTGCTCCCGCAGCCACGAGATCGAGCAGCTCGTCGTCGGACGTGCGCAGGAGGTCGAGGGCTTCGTCCTGAGAGACCGTCCGCGCCCGCCAGCACGGCATCGGCGAGGTCGTCGAAACGGGTCATGCCAGCTCCTTGCACTCGTTCGTGAACGGTGTTCAACTTGAACGGCGTTCAGTATGCCGACTCACCACGCTCGGCTGTCAACGTCGGCCCGGCGTGCTCGGGTGTCGGTGTTCTCACGAGGGGAGGCGACGGGATGGCGCTGAGCCGTGAGCAGGTGGTCGCGACCGCCGCCGACCTGCTGCGTCGCTACGGCCTCGGTGACCTGACGATGCGGCGCCTGGCCCGCGAGCTGGGGGTCGCCCCCGGGGCCCTCTACTGGCACGTCGGAGGCAAGCAGGAGCTTCTCGTCGAGGTCGCCGACCTCCTGCTCGCCGCCGTGCCCGAGCCGGCCGGCGACCGTCCGCCCACGGAGGCGCTTGCTGCCCACGCGCTCGCCGTCCGCGAGGCGATCTCGGCCGTGCCCGACGGCGCCGACGTCGTCGCACTCGCGTATGCCGTCGAGCCCGGCGCCGCTCGGCCACTGCGTGACCTCGCTCGGCTCGTCGGATCGGCAGGGGTGCCCTTGGGCGAGCGTGACCACGTGGCCGCGCTGGTCGTGCACCACATCCTGGGCTCGGTCGCGGCCCAGCAGGACCGGGCGCTTGCCGTCTCCGTCGATCCAGACTTCCCCGTGCGCGACGAGGCGGGGCGAGATCAAGGCCTTCGAGATCGGCCTGGGCGTCATCGTGCGGGGCATCGCTGCAGATCGCCTAGCAGTGACCCGCGGCTCGACGGCAGGCGCAGTGCTGGGCGGCTCAGGCGCCGCCCAGCAACACCCCCTGCGAGGTGCGCAGTGTCGACGCGCGTGCCTGAACCTTCGTCGACACCCATCAGAGGGCCGGCACCGATCCGGTGATACGTCGCGGACACCAGGACGATTCGTTGCCAGACTTGGCGGATGCCGCTTCGAACGAGATCCCAGTGGTTCGGCGTCGTGCTCGACTGCCCCGACGCGTCCGAGCTGGCGCACTTCTACGAGCGCCTTCTCGGCTGGAAGGTCTTCAAGGACACGCCGGGAGTGGGCCACGCTGGCGCCGTCGGAGACGGCGGGCTACAACCTCGCCTTCCAGCAGGAGCAGAACTACGTACGGCCGGTGTGGCCGAGCCGTCCCGGGCAGCCGATCATGATGTCGCACCTCGACCTCGAGGTGGACGACCTGGAGCACGCGACCGCCTATGCCGTCGGCGTCGGTGCTGAGCTCGCCGAGTTCCAGCCGCAGCCTGACGTGCGCGTGCTGCTCGACCCTGCGGGCCACCCGTTCTGCCTCTACGTCGACTCGAGCGAAGGGGACGGGGTCGACCTCTCAGGCTGAACCGCTCGAGGTCGCGCTTGCGCCTGAAAATCGCACCGGTGGTACCGGGACACCTGCTCATGGGCTCATTCGGTCTGCGGGTGTCCGTTTGACGGTCTGCTTCGCCGTTCCGTCACAGGCAGTGCGGCACGATAGAGCCCTGTCCGCGGCTGGGAGGTGCACAGCCGCCCCCTCGGAGATCTGGACGCCCCGCGCCGCGGACCGGGTGCTGCAGCTGGATGATGCGCGGCTCAGCCTCCGCCTGAGTCGCCTGCCTGTCGGTGACTGCGAGCGTTGTCAGCGAGGCGGTCTATGATCGAACACATGTTCGAAGATGGCGTGGCTCCAGCAGCGGACGAGATCGAGTCCCTCGTTGCCCTTCTGCGCCGAGTCGCCAACAGCGGGGCGGCCGAGGGGCCCGTCGATGACGACGAGCGGGTGGATCAGCTGGCCGCGTTGGAGCGTGTGAAGTCGGCGGTGGCGGCGGCACAGGCCAGGCTGACGGCCGCGTTCGTGTCCTCGCAGGAGCAGGTCGCGCAGGCGTGGCGCGCGCGGGCGCGGGCGTGCTCGGAGGCGGGGGACTTTGAGGGGTGGCGGGTGGCGCGGGAGCAGGCCCGCTCGGCGAGTTTCGAGCAGTCACGCGAGGAGCCCGGCAACCGCGGCGTCCACGAGGCGGCTCGCGGCCCCGGCTGCCGCCGGGGGAGAGCCGCGGGGCGCCATGCGGCTGGGATGGCCGGGGTGACGGCGCAGGTCGCGCTCGCGAGGCGGGAGTCGCCGGTGCAGGGAGCGCGGCACGTCGGATTGGCGCTGGCGCTGACCGGGTGGCTGCCGCACACGCTGGCGGCGTTGGAAGCCGGCGAGCTCAGTGAGTGGCGCGCGATGATCGTCGTCCGCGAGTGCGCGGCCTTGACGCCGACGCAGCAGGCTGTCGTGGACGCCGAGGTCATCGGGGCACTGCGCCAGACCAGGCCAGCGGGGGACGGGCTGGCCGGGGTCGGAGACCGGGGAGCTGGCACGGCGGGTCCGGGCGGCTGCGTGCCGAGTCGACGCCGCGGCGATGATCGAGCGTTCCCGCAGGGCGCAGGCCGACCGGCGTGTCACGCTGCGCCCAGCGCCGGACACGATGGCGTACCTGGGCGCACTGCTGCCGGTCGCGCAGGCTGTCGCCGTGCATGCCTCGCTGACGGCCGCCGCAGACGCCGCCCGAACGGCCGGCGACGAGCGCGGCAAGGGGCAGGTGATGGCCGACACCCTCGTCACACGCGCCACCGGCCAGTGCGCGGCCGACGCCGTCCCGGTCGAGGTCCAGCTCGTGATGACCGACCGGACCCTGCTCGCCGGGGACGAGACCCCGGCGCAACTGTCCGGCTACGGCACCGTGCCCGCCGCGTGGGCTCGGCTGCTCCTCCTCAGTCCGAGCCCCTCGGCCGGCACCTCGACCGGCTCGGGCACCCCAGGCGCCACTGACGAAGTAGGGCGGCGAGCGGCGACGGTGTGGCTGCGGCGGCTCTACACCCATCCCGCCACCGGCGCGCTCGTCGCAATGGACTCGACCCGGCGCACCTTCGACGGCGGGCTGCGTGCCTACCTGCTGACCCGCGACACCGCCACCTGCCGCACCCCGTGGTGCGACGCCCCAGCCCGGCACCTCGATCACGTCACCGACCACGCCCACGGGGGCCCCACCACCGTCGCCAACGGGCAGAGCTTGTGCGTGCGCTGCAACCACACCAAACAGCTCCCTGGCTGGCACGCCACACCCGCCCCCGACGCCGTGCCCGATCCGGTCGGAGGCAGCTCCGATCGACACGCGAGGGCTCCGACCGTACGCACCCACCGACGACACACGGTCATAACGACCACCCCGACCGGGCATCGGTACTCCTCCACCGCACCGCCGCTGCTACCCGGGCACCCACCCGATCCCAGCACCGGGAGCCTCTACGAACGCTGGCTCCAGCTCGTCATCGCCTGCTGACCCAGTCGGCGGCTCGCAGACGTGAGCCGCTCGGGAAACAATCCGGGATGCCGTGAGCTCCCCCGACGGCAGAGAATGGCCCGCATGGGCACCCCTGAGCCGACGCGCGTGCCGACGTGGGTGCTGCTCGAAGGCACGAGCGACGTCGCGGCGGTGCGGGCGGTCGCCGAGAGGGTTGGCCTTCCGCTCGACGAGCACGGTGTCGTGCTCGTCGACATGGGCGGGGCGACCAACGTCCGCCATCACCTCGCCGAGGCGGTCTCCGAGGAGGTGAGTCCACGAGTGCTCGGTATGTGCGACGTCAAGGAGGGCGGCTTCTTCGTACGCGCCCTGCGGGACCTGCACGTTGCCGTGCGCTCGGTGGAGGAGCTGCCCCACTGGGGTTTCCAGGTCTGCGTCCACGACCTCGAGGACGAGCTCATGCGCGCGCTCGGGCCGGCGAGGGTCCGTCAGGTGCTGCGCGGGCTGGGGCTCACCTCGCGCTTCGCGGCGTTCACCCAGCAGCCGGCCTGGGCAGCGCGGGGCTTCCACGAGCAGGCGCACCGCTTCGCCGGGGTGGCCTCGGGCCGCAAGGAGCTCATGGCGACGGCGCTGGCGGCAGCCCTCGATCCCCACGCCCTCCCGGCGCCGTTGCAGGGGCTGCTTGACGATCTCGCCGGCGCGGGGCCGAGCCTCGCAGGGCTGCGCCGCTCCGACCGCACCGGCACCTGAGCCCGGCTCGCGGGCCACTCCTGCTCGTCACGCAGGCGCGTGACCAGCAGGAGCGGGGTCGACGGCAGGACCGAGCACCTCGTCGAGGGCATGGACGAGGCGGTAGCGCAGCGTCTGCCCCCGGATCGAGAATGCCCGCTGCTCAGCGGCATACTGCGCCTTGCCCTCCGGCGACTCGATGCGCACTGGCTCGTAGCCGAGCTCGCGTAGGTCGTAGGGGGCCGCGCGCATGTCGAGCGTGCGGATGTCGCGGGCGAGCTCGAAGCAGTCCATGACCAGCTCGCTCGGCACCACGGGGACCAGCTTGTGCGCCCACTTGTAGAGGTCCATCCCGGCATGCAGACAGCCCGGCTGCTCCATCGCGGGTTGCTCCGCCCGCGTCGGACGAAGAGCGTTGCGCGGCAGGGCCTCCGGGGTGAAGAAGCGGTAAGCGTCGAAGTGGGAGCACGCGATCTGATGGCCCTCGACCACGGCGTCGGTGCCCGCAGTCCCGAGCCGCAGCGGCCAACCGGAGTGCCGCACGTCGGACGCGTCGAGACGGTAGACCATGGCCCACTCGTGCAGCCCGAAGCAGGAGAACCGCCCGGGTCGTGCCGCGGTGCGCACGAGGAGCTCCCGCACGAATCGCACGGTGTCCCCACGAGTGCCGAGGAAGGACGTCGACGTCGACGGAGACCACGTCGCTTTCGACGGCGTAGAAGCGCCAGGTCGCCTGCGGGCGCATGAGATGCGGCTCTCAGTGCCGTGCCCGCGCCGGGGTGCCAGCGACGCAGCTGCGCGGGCTTGAACGAGTAGTAGGTGAAGAGGAAGTCCTCGACCGGGTGCTTCCGGTGGTCGCGGCGCCGCGAGAGATGCGCGGCCACGGTCGACTCGACTCGCGTCTCGTGCGCCGCAGCCCGCTCCCGCCACTGCGGCTCGGACAGGATCTGCACCCCACGAGGGTAGGCGATCTCAGCGGTGCAGCCGATAGTTGTCACCGCGAGCCCGTTCGCGCGGGCAGGATGAACCGCATGGCACCAGATGACGAGCGGCCCACTCACCTGCTGCACCGCCTGACCTGCTACTCGCCCGACCGGGAATGGACCGAGGTCATCGACGACGACCGCCTCGTGCAGGACCTCGTGCCCAACGACATGACTCGTCGACCTCGCTTCTACAAGGGGTATGACGAGGACCTTCGCCGCATCCTCCTGCCGTCCGAGCTGCCTGCGTCCTCCGCGGCTGCCACTGCCGTCCTTGCGGGCACGGCCGCGGTGCCGGCCGCTCGACTGGACGTCGCCGGCCTCGCACGCCTGCTCTACCTGTCGTCCGGAGTCACTCGACGCACCACACGGCCCGACGGCTCCCTCATGCTCTTCCGTGCCGCGGGGTCGGCGGGCGCCCGCTTCCCGCTCGAGCTCTACGTCGCCGTGCCCCGCGGCGGGCAAGACCACGAGGGCACCGGCACCGGCACCGGCACCGCGCACGCCGCACGCCGTCGAGCCCGGCCTGCACTGGTACGACCCCGAGGCGCACGCGCTGGTGACGATCGGCCCCCCACCGACGGGCGACGCCGTGACCCTCGTCGTCACCGGGGTGCCCTGGCGCACGGGCTGGCGCTACCGCGAGCGCGGGTTCCGGCACATCTACTGGGATGCCGGCACGATGCTGGCGCAGCTGCTCGCCCTGGCGGACTCTGCGGGCCACTCCGCCCGGCTCTTCACGGCCTTCCCTGACGCAGAGGTGGCCGCACTCGTCGGCGCGGACCGGGTGAGCGAGTTCCCCGTCGCCGTGGTCGCGCTCGGCCCCGGCACGCCGGCGCTGCACCCGACGGGTGACCCGCTGCCCGGTCATCACGATGCCGACGGCCTCGAGTTCCCGCTCGTCACCGCAAGCGCAGCGCGCGGGTGAGCGCACCGCTCTCGGCACAGCGCTCGAGCGAGGGGACCCCGTGGAGCTGGCGACGCGCGACCGCCGGGCCGAGCACCGACGAGGTGGTCGTGAGCAAGGGCTCGATCCGACGGCTGCACCCGGACCGGGCCCTCCCGCGCGACGTGCTCGTCGACGCCATGTCCGTCGCGGTGCGCGGCCTTCGCGTCCCGCACTGGGTCGGGGTCAGCGCCGTCGACGACGTGCCGACCGGCATCCACCTGTGGCCCGACCTGACCACGCCGGTCCGCGCGCTGCCCGAGGCGCAGGTGCGCGACGAGCTCTACGGCGCCGCCCTGGAGCAGGGCCTCGCCCGCGACGCCTCGTTCGTCGCCATGAGCGGAGTGGACCTGGAGGGTGTCGACGACCACGCCTACCGGGAGGTCCAGCTGCAGGCCGGCCTCGCGGAGGGCCGGCTCCACCTCATGGCGTATGCGTTGGGTGCGGCTGCATCCGGCATGACCTTCCGGGACTCGGACCTCGCCCATCTCCTCGGTCGTGACGTCGCCGGTCTGCTGTGGACGTGCGTCGGCGTGCCGGAGTACCGCACGCGTCGCAGCGGTGTGCCCGGCTCGCCCGCCGACGTGTCGATCGTCTGGCCGCGCTGAGGGTCCGGCAGCACCCTGCCGACCGTCGCGGGCACGCGCGGAGCTGGGAGGCGTCCCGTCGTAGGCTGAGCCCCGTGCGCATCGCGAGGTTCACGACCGGGGACGACCCGGCATACGGCATCGTCCAGGGCGAGCCGGGCAGCGAGGTCATCACGCCGCTGGCCGGCGACCCGCTCTACATCGGCCTGCAGCCCTCCGGGGCCGACCCGGTGCTGCTCGAGGACGCCCGGCTCCTCGCGCCGGTCATCCCACGGTCCAAGGTCGTGGCGATCGGCAAGAACTACGTCGACCACGCCAGGGAGATGGGCGGCGAGGCGCCCGCCGAGCCGATGATGTTCTTCAAGCCCAACACCGCCGTCGTCGGCCCCTACGACCCCGTCGTGCTCCCCAGCGGCAGCAGCGAGATCTCCTACGAGGGCGAGCTCGCCGTGGTCATCAAGACGATCACCAAGGGCGTGCGCGCCGAGAACGCTGCCGAGTGCATCTACGGCTACACCATCGCCAACGACGTCACCGCTCGCGACTGGCAGCGCACGGACGGGCAGTGGGCCCGCGCCAAGGGATTCGACACGAGCTGCCCCCTCGGCCCGTGGATCGAGACGGAGCTCGACCCGGCCGACCTGCACATCGTCACGACGCTCGACGGCGACGTGAAGCAGGACGGCACGACGGCGGACATGGTGCACGGCATCGCGGCGATCATCGAGCACGCCTCGGCGGCCTTCACGCTGCCTGCCCGGCGACGTGATCCTCACGGGCACGCCGGCCGGGCGTGGGCCTCGTCGAGGCGGGCCAGCAGGTGACCGTCGACATCGAGGGCATCGGGTCGCTGACCAACACCTTCGTGCGTCGCTGAGGCTTCTGGCCGCCCACTAGTCTGGTCGCACCATGAGCGACAACACACCAGGTATGCCGTCCAGCTCCGTTGCCGGGTCCGCCGCGGGTGACGCGCAGGTCGAGGTCCGAGGCGCGCAGCAGCCACGACGCAGCACCTCGGACGGCCGCGGCCCGGTCCGCACGCGTGTCGCGCCCAGCCCGACCGGTGACCCGCACGTCGGCACCGCCTACATGTCGCTCTTCAACCTCGCCTTCACCCGTCAGCAGGGCGGCCAGTTCGTCCTGCGGGTCGAGGACACCGACCGCGTCCGCTTCCGCGAGGACTCCGAGGCGCAGCTCTACGACACCCTCGCCTGGCTCGGCCTGCACTGGGACGAAGGACCTGACATCGGGGGGCCGTTCGCCCCCTACCGCCAGTCGGAGCGGCTCGAGACCTACCGTCCCTATGTCGAGCGCCTCGTCGAGGCCGGGCACGCCTACCACTGCTGGTGCTCGAAGGAGCGCCTCGACCAGATGCGCGAGGTCCAGCAGAAGACGAAGCAGCCCACCGGCTACGACCGGCTCTGCGTCGGCAAGACCCGCGAGGAGCGGGCCGAGCTGCCCGGCTTCACCGAGTCGCCGGTGGTGCGCATGCTCGTGCCGGACGACGTGGCGCTCGTCTTCGACGACGTCATCCGCGGGAAGGTCGTCGGCGCCGCGTCCGGACGACCAGGTGATCCTCAAGGCCGACGGCTTCCCGACCTACCACCTGGCGGTCGTCGTCGACGACCACGAGATGGGCATCACCCACGTCGTGCGCGGCGAGGAGTGGATCAGCTCCACCCCCAAGCACATCCTGCTCTACCGGTGGCTGGGGCTCGAGCCACCGACGGTTCGCGCACATGCCGCTGCTGCGCAACACGGACAAGTCCAAGATCTCGAAGCGCAAGAACCCCGCCGCGCGCCTCACCTGGTTCCGCGAGGAGGGCTACCTCCCCGAGGCCCTCGTCAACTTCCTCGCGCTGCTCGCCTACCCGCCGCAGCAGGACGCTGAGGGCACCGACGTCGAGGTCTTCACCTTCGAGGAGTTCAGCCGCACGTTCGACTGGGCCAAGGTCAACCCCATCGGTCCGATCTTCGACCTCAAGAAGCTCGAGTGGCTCAACGGCGTGCACCTGCGCTCGCTCGAGGCCGGCGAGTTCGCCAGTCGCCTACTGCCCTACCTCGTCGCCGACGGCATCCTGGGCGAGACCCAGTCGCTCGGTGAGCTCGCCCGCCTCAAGGCGATCGCCGAGCTGATCCAGACCCGCATCGTGCTGCTGACCGAGGCACCGGCACTCGTGCGCCCGTTCTTCGTCCCCGACGACCACCTCGTCATCGACGACGATGCGCGCGCCCAGCTCAAGGACGACTCGGGCGACGTGCTGGACGCCGCGCTGCAGGTGCTCGGAGACCTCGACGACCACGGCCCGGGCCTCCTCGGCACCGGCAGCGCGTGGAACGCCACCACCATCGAGCAGGCCTTGCGCACCGCGATCGTCGAGGGGCTCGGGATCAAGCCGCGCTTCGCCTTCGGACCGCTGCGCACGGCGGTGTCGGGTGCGCGCATCTCCCCGCCGCTCTTCGAGTCGATGGAGATCCTCGGCAAGACCTCGACGCTTGCTCGCCTCCGGTCGCTGCGCGACTCGCTCTGAACACCAGGTTCGCCGTGGACGTCGAGGTCTGGCCACTGCACCGGCTGCACCTGCGCACCGGGGACCTGGACCTGCGCGTCATGACCGAGACCGACCTGCCGACGCTGGCTGCGCTCATGCCCGACGACCTCGAGCTCAACCCGCACGCGACGCGGTATGCCGGTCTCGACGACCAGGCCAACCGGCGGGTGGTGCTCGCGCAGGGCTACTGGCGCTCGCTCGGGATGTGGTCGCCCGAGGACTGGGCCGTGCCCTTCGTCGTGCGCCGAGGGGGAGAGGTCGTGGGGGTCCAGTGGCTGGAGGGGCCCGACTGGCTCGCCGAGCGCACCGTGGACTCCGCGTCGTGGCTGGTGCACCGACGCGCGAGGAAGGGGCTGGGGCAAGCGGATGCGTGCTGCCGTGCTCGCTCTCGCCTTCGGCCCGCTGGGCGCGCGCGCGGCGGTCAGCTCGGCCGTCGTGGACAACGCGTCGTCGCTCGGCGTCTCGCGTGCGCTCGGCTATCGCGACACGCACCGTTCCGTCCTCGAGCACTCCCAGGAGACGCTCCAGCACGTCCGCCTCGACCGACGGGCATGGGTCGGACTCCGGAATGGCGCACGGTGTGGTCGTCGAGGGACTGGACGAGGCAACCCTGGCGCTCTTCGGTCTCGACGGTGACGCCTCAGCGCCTTCTCCCTGACGAAGGCGCTGTGGGGTGCGTGGGCCAACGGCGGGGCCATGCACCGATTTGGGCCCGCGGTCGGTGACCGGTAGTATTCCTCTTCGGTTCACACCGCAGCAGGCCGACAGGCGCGCTCGGAGTGAAACCCCTTGGGGTATGGTGTAATTGGCAACACAACGGTTTCTGGTTCCGTCATTCTAGGTTCGAGTCCTGGTACCCCAGCTCCGGCTCACTCCAGTGGAGCCGATTCGGAGATATCTTGCCGTCACGGTAAGGTTCTCTCCGGCGCCGAGTCCGCTCGGTTCGCGCGTGGCCCCGTTGTGTAGCGGCCTAGCACGCCGCCCTCTCAAGGCGGTAGCGCGGGTTCGAATCCCGTCGGGGCTACCACGTCACAAGGCCCGGATCCTCTGGATCCGGGCCTTGTCGCAGGTCCGGCCCTGGTCTACGCACGCACGGCATCCGAGCCCACGGTCACTCCTGCGTGGGCTCTGCTCCAGGCGCCTCGGGCGCCGCGGCGGTCTCGGAGGTCTCGTGTGACGAGTCACCGTGGCCAGTGCGGCTGCCCGTCGAGGATGAGCCCCCGCGGCCGGTCACCGACTGGAGACGATCGATGTGCTCGGACGCCTCGGCCTTGGTCAGGTCACCGGGGAGGGTCTCACCCGCCTCGCGGGCGAGCGTCTCGAGATAGCTGCGCTGGGCGTCGGTCAAGGCCTCGTCACCGGTCACCCAGTCCTCGGGGTCCTTGATGGCGCCTGCGCCCGGACCTGCGGCGCCGGGCTTGACGCCGATGACGTCGGGGTCGGAGGCGTTCGAAGATGTGTTCGACTCAGTCATGACCGTCACCTACCCACATCTCCCGGTCGTGCACCGGGGCGCCCGGGAGCCGGCGGCCGCCAGCTCAGGCGAGCTCGCGCAGGCCGGGGAGCACGTCGGCGGAGAACTGCTCGAGGAAGCGGGCCTGGTCATGCCCCGGTGCGTGGAAGACCACGTGGTTGAAGCCCCAGTCGACGTACTGACGCACCGCTTCGACGGCTCGGGCCGGGTCGCTCGTGACGATCCACCGCTTGGCGACCTCATCGTCCGACAGCTGGTCGGCGAGCCGCTCCATCTCGAGCGGGTCGTCGACGCCGTGCTTCTGCTCGGCGGTGAGCGACAGCGGAGCCCAGAACCGCACGTTGTGCAGGGCGGCATCGGCGTCACGGTCGTAGGAGAGCTTGATCTCGATCATGCGGTCGATGTCGTCGCGCGTGCGGCCGGACTTCTCCAGTCCCTCGTCGACCGCCGGTACGCAGCTTGTCCTCGTACAGCTCGCGGCCCTTGCCGGACGTGCAGATGAAGCCGTCACCCGACCGGCCGGCATACCGTGCGACGAGGGGGCCGCCGGCGGCGACGTAGACGGGGACCGGGGTCTCCGGGCGGTCGTAGACCGACGCTCCGTGGGTGCGATAGTACTCGCCGTCGAACTCGACGCGGTCCTCGGTCCAGAGTCGACGCATCAGGGTCACCGCCTCACGCAGCCGCGCGAAGCGCTCCTTGAACTCGGGCCACGGCGACCCGGCGGCGCCCACCGCCACCTCGTTGAGGGCCTCACCGGTGCCGATGCCGAGCACGATGCGACCGGGGTGCAGCGCTCCGAGCGTCCCGAACGCCTGTGCCACGACGGCGGGGTTGTAGCGGAACGTCGGCGTCATGACGGAGGTGCCGAGCACCACCCGCTCGGTGCGCTCACCAGCAGCGGCGAGCCAGCTCATCGCGAAGGGCGCGTGCCCGCCCTCGTGACGCCACGGCTGGAAGTGGTCGGAGATGAAGACCGAGTCCAGGCCGACCGCCTCCGCCTGGACGGCATACGTCACGAGATCCCGAGGGCCGAACTGCTCCGCTGACGCCTTCCAACCGACCTTGAGCACGGTGCCTCCTCGGGGGAACGTGGGTGTTCCGCCAGCCTACGACCGGGCCTTCGGCGCCCGATCACCAGTGCACGACGACCTTGTCGCCGAGCCGCACCTCGCCGTAGAGCTGGATGAGCAGCGGCCAGTTGCGCACGTTGACGCAGCCGTGCGAGGCCCCGGTGTAGCCCAGTCGAGCGAAGTTCGAGGAGTAATGCACCGCCTGGCCGCCGGAGAAGAACATCGAGTACGGCATCGGCGTGTGGTAGAGGTTCGAGATGACGTCGACCTTCTTGAGGAAGACGGAGAACACGCCCTCGCGGGTCGGCAGCTCGTCACTGCCGAAGCGGACGTCCATGCCGTACTTGGGCACACCGTCGACGACCCAGGTCAGGTGCCTCGCCGACTTGCTGATGCACATGACCCTGCCGGTCATGCAGCGCTCGTCGACGTCCCACGACACCGTTGCCGGGTTCGGGTTCGGCTTCGGCTTCGGCTTGGGCTTGGGCTTGGGCTTGGGCTTGGGCTTGACGTTGGCGAGCTCGTCGGCGGTCGGGGGCCGCGTCATGGAGACGACCTTGTCGTAGGTGCGCTCGTCGGCGGCACCCGTGACGGGGAAGCCACGCTTCGCCTGGAAGCCACGCACGGCAGCCACTGTCCGGCTGCCGTAGTGGTCGCCAACCTCGCCCCGGAGCCAGCCGATCTGCCGAAGCCGGGCCTGGAAGGCCCGCACCTTGGGGCCGGTGTCGCCCCGCTCGAGCACGATGGGGAGCGGCGGCGGCGTCGTCGTCGGCTTCGGCGTGGGAGTCGAGGTCACCGTAGGTCGTGGCTCGGCGGTCTGCGTGGTGGGCTCAGGAGCGAGCGGGGCCGCTGAGGTCGTTGGCGCCGTCGTGCCGGTGGGAGCCTCCACCGACGTCGAGGGCGGGGCGGTGGAGGAATGGGTGACCCCGGTCGGGCTCGCCGTGACGGCGGCGTCAGGGCTGCAGGCCGCCACGGTGAGGGCCAGCGCCATGGCGCCGGCGATGGCGAGGCAGCGACGTGCGACGCCGTGGCTCCTGGTCCCGTGCTGCATTGTCATCCCCTGTCCGGTGTGCTCGCACCGATCATGCTGCAGTCGCCGTCGACCGCACGCTCCACAGGGTGACGTGGATGGGCACGCCGAGGTTGGCGGTCCGGTGT
Organism: uncultured Actinomycetota bacterium; assembly: GCA_963816385.1. Lineage (GTDB taxonomy): Bacteria > Actinomycetota > Actinomycetes > Actinomycetales > Dermatophilaceae > CAWFKL01. The sequence continues at coordinate 269,583 of CAWFKL010000004.1, read as the reverse complement.
CGTGAGTGCGGATCGTGACCGATCCGTTGTGATTGGGTTCAGGCGTTCTGTTGCTGCTGTTGCTGTTGCTGCATCGCGTGGTGTCGGCGCAGCACCTCCGTGAGCTTGTTGGCCCCGGCCACGACCGTCGCGGCGTGCAGCCGGCCGGGCTGGCGAGACAGGCGCTCGATGGGTCCCGAGATCGAGACGGCCGCCACCACTCGGCCTGATGGCCCACGCACCGGGGCCGACACGGACGCGACCCCCGCCTCGCGCTCGGCCACGCTCTGCGCCCACCCGCGACGCCGTACACCTGACAGCGCCGTGGCGGTGAAGGCGGCACCCTGCAGGCCTCGGTGCAGACGGTCCGGCTCCTCCCAGGCGAGCAGCACCTGCGCTGCGGAGCCGGCGAGCATCGAGAGCGTGGCCCCGACCGGGATGGAGTCCCGCAGCCCGACCGGACGCTCTGCAGCAGCGACGCAGATGCGCTGGTCGCCCTGCCGGCGGAACAGCTGCGCGCTCTCGTTGGTGTGGTCGCGCAACGCGCCCAGCACGGGGCCCGCGGCAGCGAGCAGGCGGTCCTCGCCGGCGGCCGACGCCAGCTCACCGAGTCGGGGGCCGAGAACGAAGCGGCCCTGCAGGTCGCGCGAGACCAGGCGGTGGTGCTCCAGCGCGACGGCGAGCCGGTGGGCCGTCGGGCGAGCGAGGCCGGTCGCCCCGACGAGCTGCGCGAGGGTGGCCGGACCCGCCTCGAGCGCGCCCAGCACGGTCGCGGCCTTGTCGAGTACGCCGACCCCTGAAGAGTTGTCCATGCACTGATACTGACGTCTCAGGCACTGAGACGTCAATCCATTCGGCCCACAAAAGGTCCACGCTGGCGAAGAGCGACGACGCGACCTCGTCTCGCGCGCGCTCGCCCACGAGCCGCCGGCACCACGCGCAACGAGCGGCCACCGACACCAGCCACGCGGAGCGGAAGGTTTGAGGATGGCAGGCACACTCGCCGAGAAGGTCTGGGACGCGCACGTCGTGCGACGTGCCGACGGAGAGCCGGACCTGCTCTACATCGACCTGCACCTCCTTCACGAGGTGACCAGCCCGCAGGCCTTCGACGGGTTGCGGCTTGCCGGGCGTCCCGTGCGCCGTCCCGACCTGACCCTGGCCACCGAGGACCACAACGTGCCGACGACGCCCGGCCCGATCACCGACCCGGTCTCCAAGATCCAGGTGGACACGCTTCGCCGCAACTGCGAGGAGTTCGGCGTCCGGCTGTATCCGATGGGCGACGCCGACCAGGGCATCGTCCACGTCGTCGGCCCGCAGCTGGGCCTCACCCAGCCCGGCATGACCGTGGTCTGCGGCGACAGCCACACCTCGACGCACGGCGCCTTCGGCGCTCTCGCGTTGGGCATCGGCACGTCCGAGGTCGAGCACGTGCTGGCGACGCAGACGCTGCCGCTCAAGCCCTTTCGCACGCTCGCGGTCAACGTGCGCGGCGCGCTGCCCGACGGCGTCACGGCCAAGGACGTCGTGCTCGCCGTCATCGCCAAGATCGGCACCGGCGGCGGCCAGGGCTACGTCATCGAGTACCGCGGCGAGGCCATCGAGGCCCTGTCGATGGAGGCGCGGATGACGGTGTGCAACATGTCGATCGAGGCTGGGGCGAGAGCGGGCATGATCGCCCCCGACCAGACGACGTTCGACTACCTCAAGGGCCGCCCGCACGCTCCGGTCGGAGCCGACTGGGAGGCTGCCGTCGCGGAGTGGACCGCGCTGCGCACGGACGACGACGCCGTCTTCGACGCCGAGGTGCACCTCGACGCCACGGAGCTGGCCCCGTTCGTCACGTGGGGCACGAACCCCGGCCAGGGCCTGCCGCTCTCCGCGTCGGTGCCTGACCCCGAGTCCTTCACCGACGAGGGTGACCGGCTCTCGGCGGCGAACGCCCTGGCCTACATGGGCCTCGAGGCCGGCACCCCGCTTCGCGACATCAAGGTCGACACCGTCTTCGTCGGCTCGTGCACCAACGGTCGCATCGAGGACCTCCGCGCCGCGGCGGCCGTCGTCAAGGGTCACCAGGTCGCCGACGGGCGTGCGCATGCTCGTCGTGCCGGGCTCTGCCAAGGTGCGACTGCAGGCCGAGGCCGAGGGCCTCGACGCGATCTTCACCGCGGCGGGCGCGGAGTGGCGCCTGCCCGGGTGCTCGATGTGCCTGGGCATGAACCCCGACACGCTCGCCCCCGGCGAGCGCAGCGCCTCGACCTCGAACCGCAACTTCGAGGGCCGGCAGGGCAAGGGCGGGCGCACGCACCTCGTCAGCCCCCTCGTCGCGGCGGCCACGGCGGTCCGCGGCACCCTCTCGAGCCCGGCGGACCTGGACGACACCGCCTGGCGCCACGACGAGCTGGCGTCCGCCACGACCGGAGAGGCCTGAGCCGTGGAGAAGTTCCACACGCACACCGGCATCGGCGTCCCGCTGCGGCGCAGCAACGTCGACACCGACCAGATCATCCCGGCCGAGTACCTCAAGCGGGTCGCCCGCACCGGCTTCGAGGACGGCCTCTTCGCGGCCTGGCGCAAGGACGACTCGTTCGTCCTCAACAGCCCGCCGTATGCCGCCGGTTCCGTCCTCGTGGCCGGCCCGGACTTCGGCACGGGGTCGAGTCGCGAGCACGCCGTCTGGGCCCTCATGGACTACGGCTTCCGCGTGGTCATCTCGTCGCGCTTCGCGGACATCTTCCGCGGCAACAGCGGCAAGCAGGGCCTGCTCACCGCGGTCGTGGCGCAGGACGACGTCGAGCTGATCTGGAAGTACCTCGAGAACAACCCCGGTGCCGAGATCACGGTCGACCTGGGCGCGCGGAGCGTCCACGCCGGTGAGATCGTCGCGGCCTTCGACATCGACGACTACACGCGTTGGCGTCTGCTGGAGGGCCTCGACGACATCGGGCTGACACTGCGACACGAGGACGAGGTGTCGAAGTTCGAGGCCTCGCGCCCGTCGCACAAGCCGGTCACGACGCTGGCCTGATCTGCACCCGGAAGCGCACCGATGCGGCGCCCGGCAGCACCGTATCCCACTGTGCTGCAACGGAACTCGACGTTCTCTGGGTCCTTCTCGAACTCGCCCGGGCGGTCACCCACCGCGGTCGGCGCAGCGGTCCAGTGCGGCTCAAAGTGCTTGCGACACAACGAAAGAGGCCGCAGAGGTGATGGACGGCGCCGCCGAGTCGGCCTACCGTCATGAGGTAGCCGGACCGGTTCCGGACGCTCACCCCGTCGGGTCGCCTGACACCGACAGTCCTCTGGAGGGGAAGACGTGAACAAGGCAGAACTGATCGATGCGCTCGAGACCAAGCTCGGCAGCAAGAAGGTGGCCTCCGACGCCCTCGAGGCGTTCCTCGACGTCGTGATCCGTGAGGTCGCCAGGGGCGGCAAGGTCGGCATCACGGGCTTCGGGACGTTCGAGCGCGCAGACCGTGCGGCCCGCACCGGGCGCAACCCGAAGACGGGAGCGACCGTGCGGATCAAGAAGACTCGGGTGCCCAAGTTCCGCTCGGGCACCAACTTCAAGGACGTCGTCTCGGGCACGAAGAAGCTGGCGCGTGACCAACCCGCAGCGTCGCGAGCGTCCGCCGGCTCCTCCTCCCCGGCGAAGAAGGCGGCGACGAAGGCCGCTCCCGCCAAGACTGCTGCGAAGCGGGCCACGACGACGAAGGCCGCTCCTGCCGCTCCCCAAGGCCGCTGCGAAGCGGACGACCGCGACAAGTGCCGCGCCGGCCAAGACGGCGACCAGGGCGACGACGGGGACGGCGACGGCCGCCAAGAAGACGACCACCAAGGCCGCCACCGCCAAGACGGCCGCGAAGCGGGCGACGACGACCAACGCCGCTCCTGCCAAGGCCGCTGCGAAGCGGTCGACGCGACCAAGGCCGCGCCGGCCAAGACGGCGAGCAGGGCGACGACGAGGACGGCGACGGCCGCCAAGAAGACCGCGACCAAGGCCGCCCCCGCCAAGACGGCCGCCAAGAAGACCACGACCAAGGCCGCCGCCAAGGCGACCACCGCGCGTGGGACGACGGCCAAGAAGGCCACCACGCGCTGACGCGACACTCCGCACGACGGGCGACGGGCGGACGGATGCGACTCGTCGCCCGTCGTGCGCCCGGCCGGGCGGGCAGTCGTCGGGCTGGGCCCCGTCGTCGGGCTGGGTCGGGGCCAGGACCCGTGGGTCAGCCGATGCGCTGGTCGCTGCCGATGCCGACGATCCGCATGGACACGACGACGTCGTCGACGACGTCCACGGTGAGGCGCTGACCCGTCCGCAGCAACCGGAGCCCGCTCTCGTCGAACGTGCGCGCGTCGAAGGCGAGCCGCACGCCGTCGTCGCGCAGGACGCTGCCCGTGCGGGTCTCGGGGTCGAAGGTGTGGACGCTCGCCTGCATGGCTCTGATCCAACCAGACGCGCGGTCGTCGAGCAGTGCGCGCGTTCGCGCACCGAGCCCGAGCCGGCTGCGCCGCCGCGAGGCTCGGCGCGTCGTCGACGTCGGTGCGCAGGCGAGGAAGGTCGAGCTCGAGGCGCACGGCGCCGTCGGCCTCGTGCCGTGCCGCGCTGTCCGGGCCGAAGCGCGGCACGAAGTTCCGCCCGCACCGCAGCACGGTGCCACTACCAGCGGCGTCGGGCACGAACGAGTCCCCGGCGACGAGGGCGGCCTCGAGTGCGACGGCGAGGTCGTGTGCGCGCAGTGCGGGCACGTCGCCCAGCAGAGCGGCCCGCATACCGCCTGGAGGCGCCACGCCCAGCCCGGCGCGCACGGCCGGCGTTGAGGCCGAGCCCGGGGTCGTCGACGAGCACCACTCCCTTCCGCCGCCACGCCGCCCGCACGCCGGGGTCAGAGGTCACGACCACGACGCGATCGGCGCCGACGGCCGCGACGGCTGCCGTGATCGAGTCGTCGGCGATGGCGCGCGAGACCAGGGCACGGTCGGCTCCGACGGCCGGCACGAGACGCGACTTGCCGTGAGTCGTGTCCTTGACCGGGATCACGACGTGCCATGGGTGCGCCGACCCGAGGACGGGGGAGACGGGGGAGGCGGCTTGCGTCGGCGGAGGGCTCATGCTGGCGCCCATCGTCGCACCCGCGGCCCCGCTGCTCGACACCGTGCCGCGAGGTGGACAAGATGATCGTGCGCGAGGATGGCTGTCATCCGGCGACGTCGAGCACGATCGCGCACCTGCACGTCGACCAGCGTGCGAACGACGAGGAGGACGTGACACGTGGCTCGTGCCCCCGAGGGCCTGCCGTGGGCCTACCGGTTCTTCGCACTCCTGCTTCGCCCGGCGCTCATGGCGCTCACGAAGCGGGTGTGGAGCGGTGCCGAGCACCTGCCTCGTGAGGGCGGCTTCGTCGTGTCGCCGAACCACATCTCCTACGCCGACCCCCTGCCCTTCGCGCACTTCATGTTCGACAACGGCCGCGAGCCCTATTTCCTCGCCAAGGACAGCGTCTTTCGCATCCGCGGCTTCGGCTGGCTGTTGCGCAAGGCCGGGCAGATCCCGGTCTACCGCAACTCCCGCGCCGCCGCCGACGCCTTCCGGGCCGCGGTCGAGGGTGTGCGGGCCGGAAAGGCCGTCGCGATCTTCCCCGAGGGCACGATCACCCGCGATCCCGATCTGTGGCCGATGCGGGGCAAGACCGGTGCAGCGCGCGTCGCCCTGGAGACGCGCTGCCCGCTGATCCCCGTGGCGCAGTGGGGGGCCCAGGAGATCCTGTCGCCCTATGGCCACCGCCCGTCCCTGCTGCCGCGCAAGACGATGCGGGTCAGCGCCGGACCACCGGTGGACCTCGCTGACCTCTACGGCCGCCCGATCGACGCGGACGTGCTTCGCGACGCGACCGACCGTCTCATGGACCGCATCACCGACCTGCTCGAGGAGGTCCGCGGCGAGCAGCGGCCGGCCGAGCGGTTCGACCCGCGACTGCACGGCGTGCCCGAGATCGGCGACCCGCTGCGACACGAGGACATCGGGCGGCAGGCCCGCAGACGTTCCGACGAGAAGGACACGGCATGACACAGGTCGCCGTCATGGGCAGCGGCAACTGGGGCACGGCCTTCGCCGCCATCCTCGCCGACGCGGGGTGCACGGTGCGGATGTGGGCCCGCCGGTCCGAGGTGGTCGACGCCATCAACGGCGGCCGCAACGAGGCCTACCTGCCCGACCTCGAGCTGCCGGACGCGGTCCGCGCGACGCTCGACGCGGGGGAGGCGCTCGACCGGGCCGACGTCGTCGTCCTCGCGGTCCCCTCGCAGACGTTGCGCGACAACCTCGCCCGGTGGGGCGACGCCGTGCCCGATGGCGTGCCCGTCGTCTCGCTGATGAAGGGGGTGGAGCTCGGCACGACGATGCGGATGAGCCAGGTGATCGCCGAGGCCGCCGGCGTCGAGCAGGGTCGAATCGTCGTCGTGTCCGGGCCCAACCTCGCGCCCGAGATCGCGCGGCGACAGCCGGCTGCCGGCGTCGTCGCGTGCACCGACATGGGCATGGCCGAGCGCGTGGCCAGCGCGTGCGCGACGCCGTACTTCCGCCCCTACACCGACACCGACGTCATCGGCGCCGAGGTATGCGGAGCGACCAAGAACGTCGTGGCCCTCGCCTCCGGCATGGCAGAGGGCATGGGTTTCGGCGACAACACCAAGGCGACGATCATCACGCGCGGTCTCGCCGAGACGACGCGTCTCGGGCTCGCGCTCGGTGCGCACCCGCAGACCTTCATGGGGCTGGCCGGCGTCGGTGACCTCATCGCCACCTGCATGTCGCCCCTGTCGCGCAACCACTCCTTCGGGGTGCGGCTCGGTCGAGGACGCACCGTCGCGCAGGCCACCGACGAGCTGCGCACGACGACAGAGGGCGTCAAGTCCTGCGAGTCGATCCTCACCCTTGCCGGTCAGCACGACGTCGACATGCCCATCTGCGAGCAGGTCGTGGCCGTGATCCGCGACGGCCACTCCGCCAGGGACGTCGGCCCGCGACTCATGTCGCGCGACCTCAAGGCCGAGAAGCACTGAGGCCGAGAGCACTCAGGCCCAGAAGCACTGAGGCCGAGAGCACCACGCCGCAGGAGCCACGGGCGGCTACACCGCGCGCAGCGCCTGCTCGAGGTCGGCCCACAGGTCGTCGACGTGCTCGATGCCGACGGAGAGCCGCAGCAGGTTGACCGGCACCTGCTCGGACTCCGACGGGTGCCGCCGTCGCCGCTCGAGCTGCGACTCGACGCCGCCGAGGCTCGTGGAGTGCAGCCACAGCCGGGTGGCACCACAGACCCGTTCCGCGGCCGCGGCGTCGCCCGACACGTCGATCGACAGGATCGCGCCCGCGCCGGGGTAGCGCACCCGGGTCACGGCGGGGTGGCCGTCGAGTCGTCGGGCGAGCTCGGCGGCGTTGGCGCTCGCCCGGTCGAACCGGACGGCGAGGGTGCGCAGACCCCGCAGCGCCAGGAACACCTCCATCGGCCCGGCGACCGCACCGTGGAGGGTGCGGTGGCGCAGCAGGCGCTCACCCACCTCGTGGCCGCGGTCGGTGTCGGCGACGACCGTCGCCCCGAGCACGACGTCGCTGTGGCCGGAGAGGTACTTCGTCACGGAGTGCACGACGACCTCGGCGCCGAGCTCGAGGGGGCGGCAGAGCAGCGGTGTCGAGAGCGTGTTGTCGACGACGCTCGTGACCCCCAGCTCACGTGACCGAGCCAGCACCACGTCGAGCTCGGTGACGTCCATGAGCGGGTTCGTCGGCGACTCCAGCCAGAGCAGGTCGGCCGACTCGAGGGCCGCGAGGAAGCCGGTCGTGTCGGTGGCGTGCACGCGGACGACGGTGCCGCCCGCCTTCTCGTGCGCGACGAGCAGGTCGCCGGTGCCGTTGTACGTCGTGTCAGGGGCCACCACGGTGCCGCCTGCCGGCACGAGCGACAGGGCGGCCGAGATGGCCCCCATGCCCGACGCGTGCACGAGCGCGCGGCCGCCCTCGAGGCCGCCGAGGGCCTCCTCGAAGGCGTTCCAGGTCGGGTTGCCAGACCTCGCGTAGTTGACGGAGCCGTCTGCGGCATACGTCGACGTCAACTCGACCGGGACGTTCACCGAGGCGCCGGGCGAGCGCTCGGGCCGCCCCGCCGCAACGAGCCACGTGTCGACGTGTCGGTGCTGCGGATCCGCTTCGATGCCCACCCGGCCAGCGTACGAGCGGGCACCCGTGGGTGAGGATAGAGTCTCGACTGATGACCACGGACCCGCCCCAGCCCGCATCGTCGAGCCGCCGCCCGCGCGTGGCCATCGTCTTCGGGGGACGCTCGTCCGAGCACGCCGTCTCGTGCGCCACGGCAGCCGGGGTGCTGCGTGCCATCGACCGCTCGAAGTACGACGTCGTGCCCATCGGCATCTCGCGGGACGGTCAGTGGGTGCTCGCCGCCGACGACCCGGCCCGCTTCGAGCTGACGGCCGGCCGAACTCCCGAGGTGGAGCCGGGTGCGGCCCACGTGGTGCTGCCGCTGTCCACCCGCGAGAGCTCGCTCACCGTCCTCGAGGCGGGGCTGCCGCCGCAGGAGCTCGGCCAGGTCGACGTCGTCTTCCCGCTGCTCCACGGCCCGTTCGGCGAGGACGGCACGCTGCAGGGCTTCCTCGAGATGTCCGACGTGCGCTACGTCGGCTCGGGTGTGCTCGCCTCCGCCGCCGGCATGGACAAGCACTACATGAAGGTCGTCTTCGCGGGTCACGGCATCCCGGTCGGGCCGTATGCCGTCATCACCGACCGCGCGTGGCGCTCCGACAAGGCAGCCGCGATGGGGGCCTGCGAGGGTCTGTCCTACCCGCTCTTCGTCAAGCCGGCGCGCGCCGGCTCGTCGATGGGCATCACGAAGGTCGAGGACCCCGCCGACCTCGAGGCGGCCGTCGAGGCGGCGCGCCGGCACGACCCGAAGGTCCTCGTGGAGGCGGGCGTCGCGGGTCGGGAGATCGAGTGTGCCGTGCTCGAGGGCCACGGCACGGACGCCCCGCGCACCTCGCAGGTCGGCGAGATCGCGGTTCACGACAACCACGCGTTCTACGACTTCGAGGCCAAGTACCTCGCTGAGGCCGACGTCGACCTCAGCTGCCCTGCGGACGTTCCCGACGAGGTCTCGCACGAGGTGCGCCGCCTGGCGGCCGCCGCGTTCGAGTCGCTCGGGTGCGAAGGTCTCGCGCGCGTCGACTGCTTCTACACCGACGAGGGCCGGGTGCTCGTCAACGAGATCAACACGATGCCGGGCTTCACCCCCACGTCGATGTACCCGCGGATGTGGGCTGCCTCCGGACTGACCTACCCCGAGCTCATCGACGAGCTGCTCGGTCTGGCGCTCGAGCGTCGCACCGGCCTGCGCTGAGCGCGCGAGCGCGGGTCACGAGCAGCGCCGGCCGTTCTCGGGCAGCGTGCCGGCCACCGCGGCGAAGGCGGGCAGCAGCAACGGCACGGGACCGTACGCCTGCGGTGCGAGCACCTCGATGGCGGGGTCACGGCCGTACGTCGTGGCGATCGACCCGTCACGCAGGGTCCGCACCACCCAGTCCACGCCGTCCACGGTGACGCAGTCGTCGGTGGTCGGCCCCAGGGCGTCGAGCCCGCACCTCGCGATGACGGCAGGGTCTCCCCAGGCGGAGACCGACCCGTCGGGCGGGTCCGTCTCGGTCGCTGCGAGGGAGCCGACCTCGGCGGGCCACGGGGCGTGCGCGCAGACGGGAGCCGCGGCGCCCGGCGCCAGCGCCACCTGAGGGGCGGTCGAGCACCCCCCGAGCAGCACGACGGCGACGCAGAGCGTCGCCGTCGTGGTGGAGCAGGTGCGGGCCGTCGTCGTCCTCAGACGTGGACGACCGTGCAGGTCAGGGTGCGGGTGATGCCGGGCACGTCCTGCAGCTTGGCGATGACGAGACGGCCGAGGTCGTCGACGGTGGAGGCCTCGACGCGGGCGATGACGTCGTAGGGGCCGGTGACATCCTCTGCCATCGTCACGCCGGAGATCCCAGCGATCTGCTTCGCGACGCTGGCCGCCTTGCCGACTTCGGTCTGAATCAGGATGTAAGCCTGAACCACGTGTCACCTCTTTGTGTTGACGGATCGGACGGTCCTCACGGCAGCCGCGGCACCAGACTCGACGGGCGGGCCAGCCCGACCCCAGTGTGACTGCGGCCGTGCCCGAACGCTACCTTGCCAGAGAGCTTTCGTCCCGCCGACGGGCCTGCACCCGGGGGCACCTGGGCCAGAGGGGAGTGCACGCGTGCCGCACGAGGACCGCTCGACCCGTGGTCCGATGATGACGGGCGGCACGCCCCTGCGCACCCTGGACGAGGACGACCTCCTCGAGCTGATCCTGCCGCTCTTCGGTGGTGGACGTGACCTGCTCGTCGCGCCCGGTGACGACGCCGCGGTGCTGAGAACGACCGACCGGACCGTCGCGACGACGGACACCGCGGTGCTGGGCCGCGACTGGCTCGACGCCTGGTCGTCGGGCGCCGACATCGGTCACAAGGTCATCGCCTCGAACCTGGCCGACGTCGCGGCGATGGGCGGCACACCCACCGGGGTGCTGGTGACCCTCGTTGCCGACCCGCTGCTCTCGCTCGAGTGGGTGCTCGACCACGCGGCCGGTCTGGGTGGCGCCTGCGCCGAGGCGGAGGTCGCGGTGCTCGGTGGAGACCTGTCGTCTGCGCCGGCCGGCGTCGTCATGGTCTCGGTGACCGCCCTGGGTCGCCTCGACGGTCCCGCGGTGCTGCGCTCGGGTGCCCGGATCGGCGACGTCGTGGCCGTGTGTGGCACCCTCGGTCTCGCCGCAGCCGGCCTGCTGCTGCTCGAGTCGGGCCAGTGGGACCGTCACCCGCTCGCCGTGGAGCGGCAACGCCGACCGGTCTCGCCGCTCGCCGCTGGTCCCGTGGCCGCGCGTGCGGGTGCCACCTCCATGCTCGACATCTCCGACGGCCTCGTGCGCGACGGCAGTCGCATCGCCCGAGCGAGCGGGGTCGTCCTTGCAGTCGACCTCGACGGCGCGTCGAGCCGGACCTGGCCGAGCTGGCGGGTGCCGTGGGCCGGGCGGCCGCGCTCGACTGCGTGCTCGCCGGCGGGGAGGAGCACTCCCTCCTGGGGACCTTCCCCGAGGGTGGGCTCCCGCTCGGATGGCGCGCCATCGGTCGAGTCGCCGCGCCGGGGGGCCGCCAGCCCGCCGTCCTCGTCGACGGACAGCCGGTCACGCACGCCGGATGGGACCACTTCCGCACCTCGTGACCACCTCATCGCCGGCTGATCCGCTGCTGAGCTGCGCAGGTGACAGCACGACAGCAGATGCGGTGTGGCGTGCGGCCGTTGCCACCCCTCCGCCGGCGCCCCCACCGACCGCACCAGGTCCGGGAACGACAAAGGCCGGCTCCCCCAGGGGGCCGGCCTTCAACGTTGGTCAGAGGCGTTCAGCGAACGACCTTGCCCGCCTTGAGGCAGGAGGTGCAGACGTTGAGTCGCTTCGGCGTCACACCGTTCACCAGCGTCCGAACGCGCTGGATGTTGGGGTTCCAGCGGCGCTTGGTGCGGCGGTGCGAGTGCGAGATGTTGTGACCGAAGCTCGGCCCCTTGCCGCAGACGTCGCAGTTGGCAGCCACGGGGTTCTCCTGAAGATCGATGTTGACGAAGTGCTTGGCGTCCGCCCGCGCCCTGGACCGACCCACGCCGGGGCGTGCGTCACCGCCGTGTGCACGAGGGGAACCGGTAAAGCGTAGCCGACGGGATGCTCGGACGACAAAACGGTGACGGCAGCGGTCGGTCCTGACGGGGGGCCGCCCTGCGACCCTGCTCAACGGTACTGCGCTGCTGCGTCGACGAGCTCCGCGGCATACGCCGGCCCGTGCGAGGCCGCGTGCGTCGCGAGCGGGTGCAGCTGGTGCAGGCGGAGCAGGGAGCGCCAGCCGGGGTCGAGCCCGGCGGCCTCGGCATAGGCGGCCTGCAGCCGGTCGAGGCCCGGGCAGCCGAAGAGGGCCAGCATGGCGAGGTCCGTGACTCCGTGGCCGCCGTGCGCAGCGGGGTCGATGAGCACCGCACCGGAGTCGGTGAAGACGACGTTTCCCGACCAGAGGTCGCCGTGCAGGCGCGCTGGCGGTCGGTCGTCATCGAAGGCTCCCGAGGCGATCCGGTCGCACAGCGACTCGACGACGCGCGCCCCGGAGCTGTCGAGGTGGCCGACCTCGACCGCGCGGCGCACGAACGGACGCACCCGCTGCTCGGCGTAGAAGAGGCCCCATGTGGAGCTCGGCTCGTTGCGCTGGGGCTGGCGCCCGATCCAGGCGTCACCGCTCCAGCCTGCCGGGGGCGACCCGAAGGCCGCGGCGCCCGCGGCGTGGGTCCGCGCGAGGGCGCGCCCGAGGTCCTCTGCGGCCGCGTCGGTAGGCCGCCCGGGCACGATCCGGCGCAGGTCGAGGTGGTCGTCGCCCACGTCGACGACCTCGACGACCGCCGCGCCGCCCGACGAACGGGCCTGCGCGAGCCAGCGCAGCCCTGCCGCCTCGGCCGCGAAGAACCCGCGCGGTGCTCCGGGCCACGACTTGCGGTGGACGGAGGGAGCAGGGCCTGGCACAGGGCCACGGTAGTGCGCGTCAGGGTGAGGTCGCGGGCCTCGGGTGCAGCCAGGCCCCTGCGTCGGCCTGCTTGGCCCTGCTTCCCCCTGCTCGCCCGTGTCTGGGCGAGGCGCTAGCCTGCCGAGCATCACGAGCAGGAGGAATCCGATGCCTGGCGCAGCGCCGATGCCTGAGGGAGCACTGTCCGCCCTCGACGTCCCGGCCGTGCGTCGGTGGGCACTGCTCACCCGCTCCGTCTTCGCTGCTCGTCGCGTCGAGATCGACGCCCTCAACGTCTTTCCCGTCCCCGACGGAGACACCGGCACCAACCTCTTCCTCACCTACGACGGCGCCGTCGAGCGGATGCTCGCGCACGACCCGCGCGGCGCGGGCGACCTGCTCGCCGCCTTCGCGAAGGCGCTGCTCTGGACCGCGCGTGGCAACTCCGGCGTCATCCTCAGCCAGCTCGCGCGCGGTCTCGCCGAGGCCTGCGACGACGTCGACGTCGTCGACGGGCCCCTGCTCGCCAAGGCCCTCGAGCGGGCCGAGCAGCGCGGGCGCCAGGCAGTGACCGACCCGCAGGAGGGCACGATCCTCTCCGTCGCCCGTGCCATGTCGCAGGCAGCAGGTGCCGTGACCGGTGGCGGCGTCGACGGGAGGGCCGAGCCGCACCTGTATGCCGTATCGGTGGCCGCGCTCGAGGCCGCGAGGGTCGCGCTCGAACGCACGCCTCAGCAGCTCGAGGTGCTGGCCCGCGCCGGCGTCGTCGACGCCGGCGGGGCCGGCCTCGTCATCCTGCTCGAGTGCCTGGAGCGCATCTGCTCCGGACAGCGCGGACGGCCCTTCGGCGCCGACGGCTCCGGCCGGCGGGGTCGCTTCCGCCCGGAGCACGCCGGTCCGTCCCTCGCCGGTGCCCGACCCGCCACGCCCTCCGACGCTGCCTTCGAGCCCGGCGCGTCGCCGGCATACGAGGTGATGTTCCTGCTCGCCGACTCCGACGACGACGCCGTCGACCGGCTGCGGGAGCGTCTCGTCGACCTCGGCGACTCGGTGCTCGTCGTCGGCGGTGACGGGGAGTGGAACGTCCACGCGCACGTCGACGACGCCGGTGCAGCGGTCGAGGCCGGCATCGTTGCCGGGCGTCCCCACCGGGTGCGCATCACCAGGCTCGAGCACGACCAGAACCTCCACCATGGCCCCCGCCATGGCCCCGACCATGGCCCCCAGCACGGCGACGCCCCCGCCCCGGCGCGAGCTTCGCGGGACACGCCACGGCACACGGGCTCGGCCATCGTCGCGTGCGCGACCGGAGACGGTCTGGCTGCCCTCTTCGGCGAGGCGGGGGCCGCGGTCGTGCCCTCCGGCCCGGGCCGACGGGCTTCGACCGGCGCCCTCATCGACGCGATCCGCGCGCAGCACGCCACGGGGCCCGCGGGAGTCGTCGTGCTGCCGAACGACGGTGACACACTGCTCGCAGCCGCAGCGGCGGCGCGCGCCGTGGCCGACGAGGGCATCGACGCCCAGGTCGTGCACGCGCGCACGGCGGTGCAGGGACTTGCCGCCCTCGCGGTCTTCGAGCCTGACGCGCCGCCGTCCGCCAACGTGCTCGCCATGCAGTCGGCGTCGTCGGCCACCCGGCACGGCGGCGTGACGGTCGCCAACCGCGCCGCCCTGACGAGTGCCGGCCGCTGCGAGCCCGGCGACGTGCTCGGTGTCGTCGACGGCGACATCGTCGTCATCGGGCACGACGAGGTGCAGGTCGGCCGCGAGGTCGTGCAGCGCCTGCTCGCGAGCGGCGGCGAGCTCGTCACCGTCGTCGTCGGGGCCGGTGCGCCGGAGGGGCTCGGCGCGGCCCTGTCGTCCGAGGCCAGCCAGCAGCTGGGGGTCGAGGTGTCGCAGATCGACGGCGGGCAGCCGGTCTACAGCGTGCTCGTCGGGGTGGAGTAGGGACGTCGGCGTGGTCGTGCTCACCGAGGACTCACCGCTCACCAAGCTCGTCAAGAAGGGCGAGGCCGAGCAGCTGGCCCGCACCAAGGGCCTGCAGACCGTCGGCGACCTCTTCGAGTTCGTGCCGCGGCGCTACGTCCGGCCGGGCCAGCTCACCGACCTCTCGTCGCTGCACGTCGGCGAGGACGTCCTCGTCGTCGCCGAGGTGGCCAGGGCGACGTCGCGCGCCATGCGCAACCGCCGGGGCAGGATGCTCACGGTGGTGCTCACCGACGACCTCGGGCACGAGCTCGACGTGACGTTCTTCAGTGCCTTCGGACACGAGGGCAAGCTGCGCCCCGGGGTGCGGGGCTTCTTCGTCGGCACCATCGGCGCCTACGGGCGTCGGCTGCAGCTGACCCACCCGGAGTACGAGCTCTTCGACGACGAGGCCGCGGGCGAGGCAGCCGTGGAGTGGTACCGCACTCACCGTGTGCCGGTCTACTCGACGACCGGGAGGATCAACTCGCTGCAGCTGCGACGTCTCGTCCACACCGCGCTCGACTCCGTCGACCGGATCCGCGAGCCGGTGCCCGAGCCCGTGCGCGAGGCGCGCGGGCTCGTCGACCGGGCAGTGGCCCTCGAGCTCGTGCATCGTCCCCGGGTCGAGGACCAGCCACAGCGCGGACTCGATCGACTGAAGTACGACGAGGCCTTCGTGCTGCAGGCGATCCTCGCGCAGCGGCGCAAGGCTGCAGAGGCCGAGCTCGCGACGCCGCGGCTGCCGCGCCCGGGAGGGCTGCTCGCAGCCTTCGACGCCCGCCTGCCCTTCGAGCTGACGGAAGGACAGCGCGAGATCGGCGAGGTGCTGACGAAGGAGCTCGCCTCCGATCGGCCGATGCATCGGCTCCTGCAGGGCGAGGTCGGGTCGGGCAAGACCGTGGTGGCGCTGCGCGCGATGCTCGCCGCGATCGACGCCGGCGGCCAGGCAGCACTGCTCGCCCCCACCGAGGTGCTGGCAGCGCAGCACCACCGTTCGATCACCGCGATGCTCGGAGACCTCGCCCTCGGGGGCATGTTGGGTGGCGCCGAGCACGGCACGACGGTGACGTTGCTGACCGGCAGCCAGGGCGCGAGCGCCCGCAAGCGCTCCCTGCTCGCCGCAGCCTCAGGCGAGGCAGGAATCGTCATCGGCACCCACGCCCTCATCCAGAAGCACGTGCAGTTCGCCGACCTCGCACTCGTCGTCGTCGACGAGCAGCACCGGTTCGGTGTCGAGCAGCGTGATGCTCTGCGCGAGAAGGGAATCCGTCCCCCGCACGTCCTCGTGATGACGGCTACGCCCATCCCGCGCACCGTCGCCATGACCGTCTTCGGCGACATGGAGACCTCGACGCTGCGTGAGCTGCCCCGAGGGCGCTCGCCGATCATGACCCACGTCGTCGACGGCGACCGGCCCGGCTGGATCGAGCGCACCTGGCAGCGGGTCGCCGAGGAGGTTGCCAAGGGGCACCAGGCCTATGTCGTCTGCCCCCGCATCGGCGACGTCGACGACGAGTCGGGACGGTGCCGAGGGAGACGGTGCAGACGTCGGCGCCCGGCCACATCCGACGAGGACGCCTGGGACGTCGACTGGGACGCCGGCGAGCAGGTCGACTGGGACGACGACGGCGCGCCTGCGGACGGTGGCGAGACCCAGGCTCCGCGAGAGCTGACGGGCGTCTACACGATGGCCGCCGCGCTGCGGGCGAACCCGGCCCTGGGCGGCGTACGGCTCGAGGTGCTGCACGGGCGCCTCGAGCCCGACAGCAAGGAGGCCACGATGCGCGCCTTCGCGGCCGGCGAGATCGACGTGCTCGTAGCCACGACCGTCATCGAGGTCGGTGTCGACGTGGCGAACGCCTCGGTCATGGTCGTGGTCGACGCCGACCGCTTCGGCATCTCGCAGCTGCACCAGCTGCGCGGCCGGGTCGGGCGCGGGTCGGTGCCCGGTCTCTGCCTGCTCCTCACCGAGGGGGCCGGAGAGCGGGCCGCGGAGCGCCTCGCACAGGTCGCCGCGACCACCGACGGCTTCGAGCTCGCGCAGATCGACCTGCGGCTGCGCCGCGAGGGTGACGTGCTCGGTGCGCGCCAGAGCGGGCGGGGCAACTCCGTGCGACACCTGCGGCTCGGGCGCCGGGAGGACGAGCAGGTCATCGCCGACGCCCGCGAGGACGCCTTCGCGCTCGTCGCCCAGGACCCCGAGCTGCGCCACCACCCCGCGCTGGCGGCCGCCGTCGCCATGCGCCTTGACGAGGAGCAGGCGGCATGGCTGGAGCGGGGCTGAGGTGACGCGGATCATCAGCGGCGTGGCGGGCGGCCTCCGCCTGCGCACCCCCACCGGTTCGTCGACGCGGCCGACCTCCGACCGGGTGCGTGAGGCACTGTTCAGCCGTCTCGAGCACCGCGGCCTGCTCGACGGCACCCGGGTGCTCGACCTGTACGCCGGCTCCGGGGCCCTGGGGCTCGAGGCCGCCAGCCGAGGGGCCTCCCACGTCGTCCTCGTCGAGTCGCAGCGCGGGGCCGTCGCGGTGATCCGCGCCAACATCGAGACCGTCGGCCTGCCGGGCGTGCGGCTGGTGGCGGAGACGGTCGAGCGAGCGCTGAGCGGCGGCCCGCCGGACGGCATACCGAGTGACCTCGTCATCCTCGACCCGCCCTACGACCTGGGCGAGGACGCACTCGCCGGCGTCCTCGCGGCCCTCGTCGAACGCGGCTGGCTCGGCAGCGAGTCCTTCGTCGTCGTCGAGCGCTCCACCCGCTCACCGCAGCCGCGCTGGCCGGGCGGCCTCGAGCTCTCGGGGGAGAAGCGCTACGGCGAGACCGCCGTGTGGTTCGCCGAGCCGCGCCAGCACGAGGTCGTGGCCTGAGCACGTCGAGCGAGGTAGCGCTGGCTAGGTTGAGCACGTGACCACCCGACGCTGCGTCTGCCCCGGCTCCTACGACCCCGTGACGAACGGCCACGTGGACGTCGTCACCCGGGCCGCGGCGCTCTACGACGAGGTCGTCGTGGCGATCCTGCACAATCCCGCCAAGCGCGGCACGTTCACGGTCGAGGAGCGCACGGCGCTGCTCGAGCAGTCCCTGGGCCACCTGCCCAACGTGCGCCTGGGCGCCTGGGCCGACACGCTCGTCGTCGACGTGTGCCGGGAGGTCGACGCGGCCGTCATGGTCAAGGGGCTGCGTGGTGGCACCGACTTCGCCTACGAGCTGCCGATGGCGCACATGAACCACCACCTGACCGGCGTCGAGACGGTCTTCCTCGCGGCGGACCCGACGCTCCAGCACGTCTCGAGCTCGCTCATCAAGGAGGTCGTGCGCTATGGCGGCGACGTCGCCGGCCTGGTGCCGGACCCCGTCCTGACGGCCCTGCGGAGCCGGCTGCACTGATTTGGGCGCCGGAGCGCCCTCCGGTAGCCTTGGACGTCGGTCCACGTCCGCCTTGGAGTGGGCCGAGCCTTCGATCGCGCGCAGGAGCCATGAACCGCCCCGACCCCCGTTCCCCACTGGTGCTCGACACCAGGAAGCTGGATCGGCGACCCGGGACGATGCTGGAGCTCTCGCGCACGGTGGAGCTGCCCGACGACCTCGGAACCGATGTCATCTCGATCAAGGCCGGCACGCCGGTCTCCCTCGAGGTGCGACTCGAGTCCGTCGTCGAGGGGGTGCTCCTGACGGGTTCGGTCAACGGCGAGGCGACCGGTGCCTGCGTGCGGTGCCTGGACCCGGTCGAGCTCGATGTCGACGGGGCCTTCCAGGAGCTGTTCGCCTACACCGACCGCGCGGCGCACCACCACGAGGTGGGAGCCGATGTGGACGAGGACGAGGTGCACGAGCTGGTCGGTGACCTCATCGACCTCGAGCCCGTGCTCCGGGACGCCGTCGTGCCGACGTTGCCGTTCAAGCCGGTGTGTCGGCCGGACTGCCCCGGGCTCTGCTCCGAGTGCGGAGCCAGGCTCGCGGACGACCCCGACCACCACCATGATGTGTTCGACCCCCGATGGTCAGCCCTGCGCGAGCTGCAGGACGACCCGCTAGAGAAGAGGAACTGACGTGGCTGTCCCGAAGCGGAAGATGTCGCGCTCCAACACCCGTTCGCGTCGCGCGAACTGGAAGGCAACGCCGACGACGCTCACGACTTGCCCCCAGTGCGGTTCGGCTGCCCAGCCGCACATCGCGTGCCCCTCCTGCGGCACCTACAAGGGCCGTCACTACGCCGTGGCGGAGCGCACCGAGCACCAGAGCTGACCGCCGCCGTGAGCAGCCCTGACGTGCAGGGTGTTCCAGTGGTGCCGCAGCGGCCCGTCGATGCCCTGCTCGCCCACCTTCGCAAGGTGGTCGGCCAGGACATCGACGAGCCGCTGCTTCTGCGCGCCCTGACGCACCGCTCGTACGCGTACGAGAACGGCGGCCTGCCCAACAACGAGCGCCTCGAGTTCCTCGGCGACTCGGTGCTGGGCCTCGTGGTGACCGACTCGCTCTATCGCGAGCACCCCGACCTCGCCGAGGGGCACCTGGCCAAGCTGCGCGCCGCAGTGGTCAACATGCGGGCGCTCGCCGACGTCGCGCGCACCTTCGACCTCGGGCAGTACGTCATGCTCGGCAAGGGCGAGGAGGCGACCGGTGGACGCGACAAGGCCTCGATCCTCGCGGACACGCTCGAGGCCCTCATCGGCACCGTCTTCCTCGCCGCCGGCATCGAGCGAGCAAGCGAGTTCGTGCACCACCACTTCGACGGCATCATCGAGGAGGCCGCCACGCTGGGAGCCGGCCTCGACTGGAAGACGAGCCTGCAGGAGATGGCTGCCAGCGTCGCGCTCGGCGCGCCCGACTACCGCGTCGACGAGCAGGGGCCCGACCACGAGAAGGAGTTCCATGCGCGCGTGGTCTTCGGCAACGACGTGCTCGGGGAGGGACACGGCCGCAGCAAGAAGGAAGCCGAGCAGAAGGCCGCCAAGGAGGCCTGGCATGCCATCGAGGCCCGACGGTCGGTGACGGGCGGGCCTTTGAGCGGCACGACCGGCACGAGCGGCACCGCGAGCGAGCGCGAGCAGCGCGACGGGCTGACCGACCGGTGCCCGAGCTGCCCGAGGTCGAGGTGGTCCGGCGTGGCCTGCAGGAGCACGTCGTCGGCCGACACGTCACGCGTGCCCGGATCAGCGGCGTGCGGGTGGCGCGCCGACACGACGCCGGTCCCCACGACCTCGCCGCCCGTCTGCACGACGTCACCGTCTCGGCCGCGTCGCGGCGCGGGAAGTACCTGTGGCTCGCCCTCGACGGCGAGGACGCCCTCATCGTGCATCTGGGCATGAGCGGCCAGATGCTCGTCGAGCCGGCCGACGCGCCGCTCGAGAAGCACTGTCACGCGCGGTTCGACTTCGACGACGCCGGTCCGCAGCTGCGGTTCGTCGACCAGCGCACCTTCGGCGGACTCGCGCTCTCACCCCTGGGAGCGGACGGCATACCGGAGTCGGTCGCCCACATCGCACCCGACCCGTTCGAGCCGGCGTATGACCAGGCCGCCGTCGTGCGGCGGATGAAGCAGCGGGACAGTGCGGTCAAGCGTGCCCTGCTCGACCAGACGCTCGTCTCGGGAATCGGCAACATCTACGCCGACGAGGCCCTGTGGCGCGCACGGGTGCACGGCGAACGGCTGTGCTCCGCCCTGAGCAGGCCCACACTCGCGCGCATCCTCGACTCCGCCCGCGACGTCATGGCGGAGGCGCTGGGGCAGGGCGGGACGAGCTTCGACTCGCTCTACGTCAATGTCAACGGAGCGAGCGGCTACTTCGACCGGTCCCTGCACGCATACGGCCGCGCCGGCACGCCGTGCGACCGGTGCGGCACGATGATGCGTCGCGAGCACTTCATGAACCGCTCGTCGTCCTCCTGCCCGACGTGCCAACCGCGGCCGAGGCGCCGCAAGGCGGCCTGACGACCGGAGCCTCGTGAGCCAGGGACCGCCTGCCGGTGCAGTGACGTCCCCGAGGCGGTCAGGCCGGCGGCGTGTCCGAGACAGGCCGCAGCAGGCGCTTCAGGGGGATCGTCGCGTCGGCAGCGAGCTCCGGCGGGACCGTCAGACCCTTCTCGAGCCCACGCTTCACGGCGAGGTAGTCGCTCGAGGCGCCGACCGCCTCGACGGCGATGAGCAGGCCGTCGCGGTAGCAGAGCAGCGAGAACGCCTCTGCCGCAACGTCGCCGCGCACCACGACGTGGTCGGCGCCCTGGCTGAGCCCGGCGATCTGCAGCCGCACGTCGGCCTGGTCGCTCCAGAACCACGGCACCGCCGCGTATGCCGTGTCGTGGCCGAGCAGCGTCGCCGCCGCCACCGTGGCCTGGTCCGTTGCGTTCGACACGCTCTCGAGGCGCACCAGCCCGCCGAGCCCGCGTGAGAAGGGGTTGGGCCCGACCGCGGCGTCGCCGGCAGCGACGGTGAGGCCGTCCGAGGTGAGGGCTCGCTGGTCGACGACGATGCCGCGCGGCTCGACCTCGAGGCCCATCCCTGCGGCGAGGTCGACCCGCGGTCTCGCGCCGATGCCGACGACGACGAGGTCGGCCCGCAGCTCCCGGCCGTCCGAGAGCGCGACGGCCTCGGCGCGTCCTGTCGTCCCGTGCACGGCCGACCGCCGTGGTGGCGAGCAGCACCGTGGTGCCGCGGCGCTCGTGGGCCGCGAGGTAGAAGTCCGACAGCAGCGGTGTGACGGAGCGGCTCAGCAGGCGGTCTGCCGCCTCTACGACCGTGACGGTGGCGCCCAGGGCCCGGGCGCTGGCGGCCACCTCGAGGCCGATGAAGCCACCTCCCACCACGACAACGTCGCGGCTCGCTCGGAGGGCGCCGGCGAGTGCGTCGGCGTCAGCGAGGGTCCGCAGCGTCACGACTCGGTCGAGGTCGGCTCCGTCGACCGGCAGCCGCGCCTCGGCCGCCCCCGTGGTGAGGGCGAGACGCGTGAATCCGAGCACGTGCCCCGACTCCGTCGTGGCATGCCCGCCGTCGGTGTCGCGCTCGACGGACCGGACGGCGTCCCCGGTCACGAGGTCGATGCCGCGACCGGCGAGCCACTGTGCGTCGCGCAGGGTGAGGGAGGCCCGGTCATGCTCACCCCGCAGGTACGCCTTGGACAGCGGCGGGCGCTCGTAGGGCGCCTCCGGCTCCTCGCCGACGAGCACCAGCGGGGCGGTGTCCCCGAGGTCCCGCAGGGCCGTGGCCAGCGACAGGCCGGCCTGCCCGGCGCCGATGACGAGGGTCCCGCGGTCGTCGGCTGCCATGTCCCCACCGTAGGACGCGAGCCGCGCGGCCCGGGAGCGGCGGCGGCGGGCTGGCACAATCCCGCCATGACGTGGGCGCCGAAGCAGCCGGAGACCGTTTTCACCTACGGCGCTCCCGCGCTGAAGTACGGAGCCGGGGCGGCCGACGAGATCGGTCACGACGTGGTGGGCCTGGGCGCGACCCGAGTCCTCGTCGTCACGGACCCCGGCGTCCTGCGGACCGGCGCACCCGAGCGGGTGGCCGAGGCGATCCGCTCGGCCGGGCTCGAGGCGGTCGTGCACGACTCGGCCCACGTCGAGCCGTCCGACGCGAGCCTGGAGGCGGCCATCGACCGAGCCAGGGCCGACGGGCCGTTCGACGCCGTCGTCGCCGTGGGCGGCGGGTCCTCCATCGACACGGCCAAGGCCGTCGACCTCATCCTCAGCAACGGCGGCGAGCTGATGGACTACGTCAACGCACCCCTCGGAGCCGGGCGGCCGCCGACCCGGCCGCTGGCACCGCTCGTGGCCGTCCCGACGACGACCGGAACCGGAGCCGAGAGCACGACGATCTGCGTCCTCGACGTGCTCTCGCTCAAGGTGAAGACGGGCATCAGCCACGCTCGGCTGCGGCCGGTCCTGGCCGTCGTCGACCCCCGACTGACCGCGACGCAGCCGGCGGGGGTCACAGCGAGCGCCGGGATGGACGTCCTGTGCCACGCGCTCGAGAGCTGGACGGCCAGGCCGTACACGTCCTTTGAGCGCAAGGAGCCCGGCGAGCGGGTCCCCTACTGCGGCAGCAACCCGATCTCCGACCTCTGGGCCGAGCGCTCGATGTCGTTGCTGGCACGGGCATTCCGGTCGGCCGTGCACGACGGCGACGACGAATCCGCCCGGGGCGAGATGGCGCTCGCAGCGACGTTCGCCGGGCTCGGCTTCGGCAACGCCGGAGTGCACGTGCCGCACGCCAACGCCTACCCCGTGGCCGGACGGGTGCGCGACTTCCGCCCCGCGGGCTACCCGGGGGACGAGCCGATCGTGCCGCACGGTATGGCCGTCTCGCTCACCGCGCCCGAGGCGTTCCGCTGGACCTTCGACGCCGCACCGGAGCGCCACCTCGCCGCCGCCCGCCTGCTGGAGCCCGGCGTCGACACGACGGCCACGGATGCCGTCGCTGCGGCCGACGTGCTGCCCGGTGTGCTTCGGCGCCTGATGCGAGACATCGGGATCCCGAACGGTCTGGCCGAGGTCGGCTACACCGAGTCCGACGTCGACGACCTCGTCGAGGGGTCGCTCGCCCAGCAGCGGCTGCTCGCCACCAGCCCCAGGCCGGTCGTCGCCGAGGACCTCGCCGGCATCTTCCGCGCGCTCCATGGTGCTCTGGGGCTGATCACCTCCGCCACGATGGGCAAAGCGGTCGACGCGGTGGCCGGAGGGCGGAATACAGTGCCGTCTGTGACGACACCCGCATCGCTGCCGCTGCCCGACGCCGACACCTGGCTCGACTGGGTCACCGAACGGGGTCAGCAGCAGCTCGCCCGGGCTCGCGACCTCGTCGACCGGCTGAAGAGCGATCGACCGCGCCAGGCGTTGGACGTGCTGCGGCTGTGGAACGATGCGCAGATCGCGTTGTCCAACGCCGGTTCCGTCGGCTCGCTCTTCTCCGAGGTGCACCCCGACAAGGCCGTGCGCGAGCGCGCCGAGACCGTCGCGCAGGACGTGCAGAAGCTCGACACCGACCTCGGCCTCGACACGGAGCTGTATGCCGTCCTCGCAGGTGTCGACGCCAGTGGCCTCGACGCCGACGCCGCTCGAGTGCTGGAGCGCACCCTGCGCGACTTCCGCCGGTCCGGTGTCGACCGCGACGAGGCGACCCGAGCCCGGCTGCGCGAGCTGTCCGAGCGCGCGATCCTGCTGAGCCAGGAGTTCAGCAAGAACATCCGTGAGGACGTCCGCAGCATCCGAGTGCGCCCCGAGCAGCTCGACGGCATGCCGGAGGACTGGGTGGCGGCCCACCCGGTCGGCGACGACGGGCTCGTGACGGTGACGACCGACTACCCCGACGTCGTGCCGTTCCGCACCTTCGCGCGCGATGCGAAGGCCCGGCGCGACCTCGTCACGCAGTTCCTCACCATCGCCTGGCCGGACAACGACCGCGTCCTGCAGGAGATCTTCGCGGTGCGCCGTGAGCACGCCGCCCTGTTGGGCTACGCGTCCTGGGCGGACTATGACGCCGAGGTCAAGATGATCGGCAGCGGCCCTGCCATCGGCGAGTTCATCGAGCGGATCACGGAGCTGTCCACGGCCAGTGCCGAGCGAGACAAGGCCGTCCTCCTCGAGCGGTTGCGCCAGGACCGGCCGGACGCCACGGACGTCGACGGCGCCGACTCGACCTACTACGCCGAGCTCGTGCGCAAGGAGCAGCTGGCCGTCGACGCCCAGCGCGTGCGCACCTACTTCCCCTTCGAGGCGGTGCGGCAGGGCCTGCTCGACGTGACGGGCCGGCTCTTCGGCCTCGAGTGGGTGCCGGTGCCGCCGCGAGGAGGCCCGCGCATGGCACGAGGAGGTCGCCACCTACGACGTGTCGTTCGGCGGCGAGCGGATCGGGCGCATCCACCTCGACCTGCATCCGCGCGACGGGAAGTACAAGCACGCGGCGCAGTTCGACCTCGCGCGCGGCGTCACGGGAGTGCAGCTGCCCGAGGGCGTGCTCGTGTGCAACTTCAACCGAGGCCTGCTCGAGCACGACGAGGTCGTGACGCTCTTCCACGAGTTCGGCCACCTCGTGCACCACGTGCTCGCTGGTCGCACCGAGTGGGTGCGCTTCTCGGGCGTGGCCACCGAGTGGGACTTCGTCGAGGCGCCGAGCCAGATGCTCGAGGAGTGGGCCTGGGATCCCGAGGTCCTCGCCACCTTCGCCCGCAACGCCGACGGCGAGACCATCCCGGCAGACCTCGTGGAGGCGATGCGTCGGGCAGACGACTTCGGCAAGGGCTACGACGCCCGCACCCAGATGTTCTACGCCGCGCTGTCCTACGACTTCCACGTCAACGAGAGCGCCGACCTCACGGCCCGGATGCGCGAGCTCATGCAGCGCTACTCCGTCTTCCCCTACCTCGAGGGCACGCACATGCAGTGCCACTTCGGGCACCTCGACGGCTACTCCTCCGCCTACTACACCTACATGTGGTCGCTCGTCATCGCCAAGGACATGTTCTCTGCCTTCGACAAGGCCGACCTCTTCGACCCGGAGGTGGCCGGTGCCTACCGCGACAAGGTGCTCGCCCAGGGCGGGCGTCGCGACGCCGCCGACCTCGTCGAGGACTTCCTCGGCCGGCCCTACACCTTCGAGGCGTATGCCGCCTGGCTGGCCAAGTGAGCGGGACCGAGGGCCTGCGCGTCGTCGGTCTGGCGGTCTACCCGGTCAAGTCCCTCGCCGGAGTCCGGGTCGACGGCGCACCGCTCGACCGTCGCGGCCTGACGGGTGACCGCCGCTGGGCCGTCGTCGACGAGCACGGCGCGAAGGTGACCGCGCGTGAGGAGCACGCCCTGCTCGGGCTGCGGGCCGAGCCGCTGGCGGACGGCGCGGTGCGGCTGGTCGCGCCGGGCGTCGACCCGGTGGTCGCCCAGCCTCCCCGCGAGGCAGACCCGGTCGCGGTGGTCTTCTCGGGTCAGGACCTCGCCCGGTCGGCGGGGGAGGGGCCGGACACCTGGCTCAGCGATCGCGTCGGCAGGCCGTTGCGTCTCGTCTGGCAGGACGACGAGACCCGTCGTCCCATTCGACCCGACCTGGGCGGTGAGCCGGGGGACACGAACTCGCTGTCCGACGCCGCGCCGATCCACGTCACCACCGAGGAGTCGCTGCAACGGCTGGGCGACTGGTTGGTCGAGACGGCCGCCTCACGGGGCGAGGAGCCGCCCGAGCCGCTGGGGCACGAGCGCTTCCGGCCCAACGTCGTCATCTCGGGTGGGGAGCCGTTCGCCGAGGACGACTGGCGCGACGTGACGATCGGCGCGGTGCCCTTCCGGGCGACGATGGTGTGCGACCGCTGCGTCATGACGACGATCGACCGCGACACGCTCGAGAGCGGCAAGGAGCCGATCCGCACGCTGGCACGGCACCGCCGCTGGGAGGGCGCGACCTGGTTCGGCATCCGCCTGACGCCGGTGCTTCCGCTCGCCCCGGACGCCATGCTCCACGTCGGCGACCCGGTGGTCGTGACGCGCTCAGCCTCGTCGTGACTCGTCCGCCGCCCACGCCCTGGGCACGTGAGATCAACTGGTGGATCAACTGGCCCTCACGTACCGGGTGCGCGCAGACGGGCCAGCACGTCGCGCAGGTCGGTCACGGCGGCTGCCTCTTCCGGGCTGAGGGCGGCCAGTGGCGTCGCGGCGAGCCTGCGGAAGACCGCCGCCATCCCCTCGAACAGCTCTGCCGATGCGCCCGCGGCTCCCTGAGTCTGCGCGATGCTCTCCATCTCGGTGACGAAGCGCCCGCTCTTGGCCGTCGCGACCGCGATGCGTCGACCGGCGGTCTCGACCTGCGCCGGGAACTCCTCGCGCGAGGTCGTCGAGCACGTGGTCGAGCACCCCGAGCGAGTCGGCGGTCTGCAGCGCCTGCGCCCACAGGGCCGTCGTGCCCTTGTAGACCGAGGCCGTGCACATCTTCACGCCCGACGCCTGCCCCGGACGGGACGCCGACGACCCGACGTCTGCAGCCCGGTCGCCGGCAACCGTGCGACCTCCTCCGCGCGTGCACCAGACAGGTAGAGCATCGTGTCGCCGTGGGGCGTCGGCGGACCGCCGCTGACGGCTCCGTCGACGAGGTCCAGCCCGGCCTGTGCCGCCCGCTCCGCCATGGCGCGCACGTGAACCGGCGCGACGGCGTTGGCGTCGACGAGGAGCGGGCGCCTGCGGGTCTCGACGGAGGCCGCGACGATCGCGCCCAGCACGGCGTCGGCCGCCGCCGGTGGGCAGATGCTCACGACGACATCGCTCGCCGCCACCACGGCGGCGAGATCGGGCAGCAGCTCGAGTCCCTCCGCGAGCGCGACGGTGCGCGCACTGCGACCGGCGACCGTGGCCACCACGCGCACCGGAGGGGTTGCGCCACCGGCCCACGCGCGCGCCAGCGCGGAGCCCATGGCGCCGGGCGACACGATGCCGATGACCGCAGGGTGCGCGGCTGGCTCGAACGAGGCGCTGGTCACGCGCTCACGCGCTCATGGGATCGGCAGGTCCGGCAGGACGACCTTCGTGCCGGTGTTGCGCTCCGAGATCTCGGCGAGCGCCTGGCGGACGGTCTTGGAGAAGAGGTGGGCGCCCTTGATCGTGGGGTGGATCCGGTCGGACTGCACCTGCTCGGGGTGGGCCCGCACCGCGGACGCCCAGTCGGCGATCGCGACGTTGGAGCGCCCCGCAGCGACGCGCTCCAGCGCGGCGTTGTCCTTGTCGATGCGGCTGAAGGGCCCCATGACGTTGACGAGCACGACCATCCGCTTCGGCACCGAGCGCCTGGAGGACCTGTGCGACCCGGTCCTCGTCGACACCGGCGTTGGTGCCGAAGGCCAGCACGACCGCCCTGCGGTTGGCCACCCCCCGTGCCGTGACCTCGGTGACGCCGTCGGACCAGCGCCGGTTGGACTTGGCGTCGATGCGGATGCCCGGGAAGTAGTAGCGCAGGGCGGCGAGGCTGCCGACCATGATCGAGTCGCCGTAGGCGTCGATGTCCTTGCCGGCGGGCATGGTGAAGGAGGCGTTCTTCGTCGGCTGCCCTCCGGCCTCGGCCGAGGGTGTCGACGGCACGGCGCCGGCACTCGGTCCGGAGGGCCCAGCCGTCGTCGCCGGGGCATCCGGGCGCGCGGCGTCGGCCTCCGCGGCGGCCTCGTTGGCGGCCAGCATCCTGGCCGTCTCGCTCTGGTCGGGGGCCGTGACGACGATGGCGAGCACGACGACGGCTGACGAAGACGGCGAGCGCCGCCACGCCTTGCCGCGTCGGCCGCGAGAGGCGCGTGACGTGGGCGCCCACCCGATGCGCAACGCCGGCGAAGCCGAGGGTGCGGAACGGACCCTCGACGAAGCGGAAGGTCAGGTCGGCCAGGGCGAGGGTCACCACGAGGCACCACAGCCGGGTCAACACGTGCGTCAGCGTGCCGGGGGCCGACGGGTTGTCGAGCGCGACGAGCAGGATCACCGGCCAGTGCCAGAGGTAGATCGAGTAGGAGCGCGCACCCACCCACGTCGACACCGGGTGTCGTGCCACCCGCTGGAGCGCCGTCGCTCCACCTGAGGCCGCCGGGCTGTGGGTCGATGACGGCCATGATCACCACGGCCGTTGCGACGGAGGCGAGCGCGATGCCGCCACGGAAGGTGAGGGCGTGCTGCTCGTCGAGCAGGACCATCTCCGCGAGCAGCACCGCGACGGCGAGCCGGGCCGGCGATCCAGCCGAAGCGCCCCCAGCGCGACGGGGTGACGAAGAGCGCGAGACGAGGGCTCGCCCACGCGAACGCGAGACCGGCTCCGACCATGAGGCCGACGAGGTGTGTGTCCGTGCCGTAGTAGACGCGGGTGGCGTCGGTCTCGGGCACGTAGAGCAACGCCATGAGCAGGGCCGAGACGAACCCGATGGAGAGCGCGGCACCGACGCGGACACGGCTCGACAGGGCGAGCAGCCCGATGGTCACGAGCGGCCAGACGATGTAGAACTGCTCCTCGACGGCCAGCGACCAGAAGTTCATGAACAGCTGCGGCGCGGTCTGGTCGAAGTAGCTCGACCCGGCGGTGATCTCCAGCCAGTTCGTCGAGAACGTGAGTGCGCCGAACATCTGGCGGCCCACCTCGACGAGCAGGTCGGCGCTCACGATCCGGGCGATGAGCACGCTCGTCACGACGCAGAGCACGAGGGCCGGCAGCAGGCGCCGCGCGCGGCGCACCCAGAACTGCGAGAGGGCGACGCGACCGGTGCGACGGTGCTCGCGCACGAGCAAGGTGGTGATGAGGAAGCCCGAGACCACGAAGAAGACGTCGACACCGAGGAAGCCGCCCGGCAGCCACGCGGCATCGAGGTGGTAGACGAGCACCCCGACGATGGCCAGCGCGCGCAGCCCATCGAGGCCCGCGATGCGCTCGCCCGGTCGCGGGCCGGTGGGGCGCAGCGGCCCCGTCTCGACCTTCGTCGCAGCCGTGCGGTCCTGCCCCAGGGGTCTTGCCGACGTCGTCACGCCGCTCCCTTCTCGGGCCCGGGGCGACGGCCGGACGGACGGTCCGCGCAGCCCCGGTGTGCTTGCTGTGAGCATAGTGACGGGTGGGACCGCGGCCGCGGAGGCGCGCGGCGGCTCCAGGCGTGTCGCGGCCTCGCGGCGAACGACGCGGTGCGGGCGGCGGCATACGGTGGGTTCATGGAGACCGGGGACCTGGCCGAGGGCGGGTCCGTGCGGGCCACCTTCTTCGTGCACGGCGACGTGCAGGGTGTCGGCTTCCGCTGGTGGACCCGTGCCCGGGCTCTCGAGCTCGGTCTCGTGGGCCACGCGCGGAACACCGGCGACGGGCGCGTGGAGGTGGTGGCGCAGGGGCCCGGCGAGGCCGTCGACCGGCTGCAGCGACTGCTCGAGGAGTCGCCGTCCACGACACGCCGACCCGGCCGCGTCGACCACGTCGTGTCGCAACGCAGCGGTCCGAAGGACGGAATCCGGGATTCGTCGAGCGCTGACCCACCTACCCTGACGGGGTGAGCGACGCGAACCCGAGCGAGGTCGACGCCGAGATCCCGGCAGAGCTCCGTGCCGATCCCGGCGAGCTCGCGCGCCTGCGCAGCAGCATCGACAACATCGACGCCGCCCTCGTGCACCTGCTCGCCGAGCGGTTCAAGTGCACCCAGCAGGTCGGTGAGCTCAAGGCGGAGCAGCACCTGCCTCCGGCCGACCCCGCTCGCGAGGAGCGCCAGGTGGCGCGCCTGCGGGCGCTCGCCGCACGAGGCCGGTCTCGACCCGGTGTTCGCCGAGAAGTTCCTCGCCTTCATCATCGCCGAGGTCATCCACCACCACGAGCGGATCGCTGCCGGCGAGGAGTGAGCGGTCAGTAGAGCGTCGCGTTCTGGCGCTCGTCCAGGGCGGCGTCGTAGGCGACGACCTCCTCCTCGGAGCCGAAGCCACCTGCCTCGCGAGTCATCTGCCCGGCCGTGGGGAGGGTCTGCGGGATCCACGCGGGACTCACTGTCCCACAGGCGACTTCGCTTGATGGCGCGGGCACACTGGAAGTAGATCCGCTCGACGGTCACGATGAGCACCGACGCCGGAGGGACGCCCCGCACCGCGTGCCCGGCCAGCTCCTCGGGGTCGGTCGAGACGACGGCGGTGCCCCGCACCCGCAGCTCCTCACCCAGCCCGGGCACGAGGAAGATGCAGCCCGACGCGAGGGTCGCGCACGACGTTGCGCAGCGTGTCGAGGCGGTGGTTGCCCCGCCGGTCGGGGATGACGAGGGTGCGGTCGTCGCGCACCGATGACGAAGCCGGGACCGTCGCCGCGTGGTGACTGGTCGAGACCGCCCGTCGCCCACCGTCGCGACCACGACGAAGGGCGCGGCCGCGATGATCCGTGCGTGGCTCGGCAGGACGGTCGTCGACTCCTTGGCCACGGAGTTGGGGGTCGGCTCGGTGGGATAGACCTCGAGCAGGCGCTCGAGCGAGGTGACGGTGTGCGGGTCGGCCGGCTTCACCCCTCCACGGTATGCCGCCCGCTCCCGGGCGTGCCCGCCTCCCCGAGGTCGCGGGGCCCGGCGAGTACGCTGACCGGAATCGCCGATCGCAGGACGAAGGAACGCCACCGCCCGTGTACGTCAAGAGCCTCACCCTGAAGGGCTTCAAGTCCTTCGCCTCGGCGACCCACCTGCGGCTCGAGCCTGGCATCACCTGCATCGTGGGGCCCAACGGCTCCGGCAAGTCGAACGTCGTCGACGCGCTGGCCTGGGTCATGGGGGAGCAGGGTGCCAAGTCGCTGCGCGGCGGCAAGATGGAGGACGTCATCTTCGCCGGCACCTCCGGCCGTGCGCCCCTCGGCCGCGCCGAGGTGGCCCTGACGATCGACAACACCGACGGCGCCCTGC
Source organism: uncultured Actinomycetota bacterium (assembly GCA_963816385.1). Classification (GTDB taxonomy): domain Bacteria; phylum Actinomycetota; class Actinomycetes; order Actinomycetales; family Dermatophilaceae; genus CAWFKL01. The sequence continues at coordinate 238,678 of CAWFKL010000004.1, read as the reverse complement.
CCATCGACTACTCCGAGGTGACCATCGCGCGGACGATGTTCCGCAACGGCGGCTCCGACTACTCGATCAACGGCACGCCGTGCCGCCTCCTCGACGTGCAGGAGCTGCTCAGCGACAGCGGCATCGGCCGCGAGATGCACGTCATCGTCGGTCAGGGCCAGCTCGACACCGTGCTGCGAGCCACGCCTGAGGAGCGCCGCGGCTTCATCGAGGAGGCAGCCGGTGTCCTCAAGCATCGCAAGCGCAAGGAGCGGGCCCTGCGCAAGCTCGAGACCATGGAGGCCAACCTCACGCGCGTGCAGGACCTCACCGGCGAGATCCGCCGGCAGCTCGGCCCGCTCGGGCGCCAGGCCGAGACGGCGCGCCGCGCGGCCGTCATCCAGGCCGACGCCCGCGACGCGCGGCTGCGCCTGCTGGCCGACGACCTCGTCCAGCTGAGCTCGACCCTCGAGCAGGAGGTCGCCGACGAGTCCGCACTCATCGAGCGCCGCACCGAGGTCGAGGAGGCGATGGCCGTCCTGGTGACGCGTCTCGCCGCGCTCGAGTCGGCGGCCGACGAGGCGCGCCCCGCGCTCGCTCGCGCGCAGGACGACTACGTCGCGGCCGGCCGGCTCGTCGAGCGACTCGACGCCACTCGTTCGCTCGCTGCGGAGCGGGTGCGCCTGCTGTCCGAGGACGACGAGCCGGAGCCCCCGGCCCAGACCCGCGACCCCGACCAGCTGCGCGCCCAGTCGGCGCAGATCCGCGAGCAGCACGCAGGCACTGCTCGCAGAGATCGCCGCTGCCCAGGCTGCACTCGAGGATGCGGTCCTGGCTCGCACCGCCGCCGAGCGCAGCCACACCGAGGAGACCGCACGGATCGCCCGAGCCGCGCGCGCCGCCGCCGACCGTCGTGAGGGCCTTGCCAGGCTCGGTGGCCAGGTCGGCGCCCTGGCCTCGCGCATCGAGGCGCGGGAGGCCGAGCTGGGCCGCCTGCGCGCCACCGTGGAGCAGGCCCAGGCCCGGGCCGCAGAGTCCGAGCGCGAGTTCGCCCGCCTCGAGGCGAGCGTGGCGCAGGACGAGGAGGGCGAGGAGGGCCTCGACACCGACTACCAGCAGGCCGCCGAGCGCCTCGACGCGGCCGAGGCTGAGCTGACCCGGTGGCAGGACGCGGAGGCGGCCGCCGAGCGCGCCCGCACGACGGCAGCCGCCCGCGTCGAGGCCCTGGAGCTCAGTCTGCGGCGCAAGGACGGCGCGGCAGCACTGCTCGCCGCCTCGGACGACGCCCACGAGATCCTCGGCTCCGTCGCCTCCCTCGTCACGGTCGAGGCCGGCCTGGAGAACGCCGTCGCCGCGGCGTTGGGCTCCGCTGCCGAAGCTCTCGCCGTCGGGTCGCTCGATGCGGCCGCGGCGGCACTGGAGGCGCTGCGTGACGACGACGGCGGGCGAGCCAGCCTGCTCGTCGCCGAGTCGGCCACTGCCATCGACGCTGCCGGCTGGCCGGCCCTGCCGGAGGGCGCCCGGTGGGCCCGCGACGTCGTCGTGTGCCCCCTCACGGTGCGCCCTGCGGTCGAGCAGGTGCTCGAGCGAGTGGCCCTCGTCACCGATGGCGTCGAGGCACTCCGCCTCGTGCGCACGCACCCCGGGATCACGGCGGTCACGCGGGCCGGCGACGTCTACGCCCCCGGCAGTGTGCGAGGCGGCAGCACGTCCGCCCCGAGCCTGCTCGAGCTGCAGGCCGCGCTCGAGGACGCCCAGAGCCGGATGGCCGCCGCGGCGCGCGAGGGCGAGCGGGCGCGGTTCGCCGCGTCGGCCGTGGAGTCGCGCCGTGCCGAGCTGGCGGAGGCCGTCGAGGCCACGCTCGAGCGCCTCAACGAGAGCGATGCCCGGATGGCCGCCGTCGCCGAGAGGCTGGGCTCGCTGGGCCAGGCGCTCCGCGCGGCGCGCGCCGAGGTCGAGCGCACGGAGCAGGCCATCGCCGACGCGGGCGCCGCCCTCCAGTCGGATCGGACCGAGCATGCGGCCCTGCTCGAGCGGCTCGAGGCCGCGAGTGAGCAGGGCGAGGCGGAGGCCGACCCGTCGCCGGCGGAGCGCGACCGTCTCGACGCCTTGGCCCGGGAGGCACGCACGGTCGAGACCGAGATGCGCCTCGGACTGCGCACCCGTGAGGAGCGGGCCCGGGCCCTGAAGGATCGCGCCGACGCCCTCGAGCGCAGCGCCCACCACGAGGAGCAGGCCCGCCAGCGCCTCGCCGAGAAGCGCGCGCGTCGTCGGCGTGAGGCGTCGGTCGCGCAGGCCGTGCGCACCGCTGCGACCTGGGCCCACGGCCTGCTGACGCAGTGGGCCGAGGAGGCCGGCCGGGTCCGCGCCGCCGGCGAGGCCGCACGCACCGACCGCGACGCCGAGGTCGCCGTCGTGCGCCGTGACCTCGCGGTGCTGCAGGCGGAGCTGCGCGAGCTCACCGACTCGGTGCACCGTGACGAGGTGGCACGCGCGCAGCAGCGGCTGCGCATCGAGCAGCTCGAGACCCGAGCCGTCGAGGAGCTCGGCATCGGCCCGGACGTGCTCGTCGAGGAGTTCGGCCCGGACCGGCACGTGCCCTTCGTGCCCGACCCTGACGCCGACCCCGCCGCGGAGCTGCCGGAGCCGGTGCCCTTCGTCCGGGAGTCGCAGGAGAAGCGGCTGCGAGCGGCCGAGCGCAAGCTCAACGCCCTGGGGCGGATCAACCCCCTCGCCCTCGAGGAGTTCTCGGCGCTCGAGGAGCGCCACAAGTTCCTCACCGAGCAGCTCGAGGACCTCCGCAGCAGCAAGCGCGACCTGCTCGACATCGTCAAGGAGGTCGACGAGCGCGTCGAGAAGGTCTTCGCGGAAGCGTTCGCAGACACCGCCGTGCAGTTCGAGCGGGTCTTCCAGCGGCTGTTCCCGGGTGGGGAGGGTCGCCTCGTGCTCACCGACCCCGACAGCATGCTGACGACCGGACTCGAGGTCGAGGCACGCCCGCCCGGCAAGAAGATCAAACGGCTTTCGCTGCTCTCCGGTGGGGAGCGCTCGCTCGTCGCCGTCGCCCTGCTCGTGGCCATCTTCAAGGCGCGGCCCTCGCCGTTCTACATCATGGACGAGGTCGAGGCGGCTCTCGACGACGCCAACCTCGCTCGGCTCCTCACCCTGTTCGAGGAGCTGCGCGACAGCTCGCAGCTCATCGTCATCACGCACCAGAAGAAGACGATGGAGATCGCCGACGCCCTGTACGGCGTCAGCATGCGCGGCGACGGCGTGACGACGGTCGTATCGCAGCGACTGCGCGACGTCGTCGACCAGCGCCAGCCCGCCTGACGGCATACGGCAGCGCGCCCGGCCCGCTGCGCCGGACGACAGTGTCGTTGGCGAACGTGGAAGGCATTGCGTCACACCAGTCCCATGCGTCACTCTGGTGACATGACCCTGTTGGTAGTCACGATGCTCGTCATCACCGGTCTGGGTGTGGCGGTCGTCGGCGTCGTGGCGGTGCCAGCGCACCGGCTCGGCCGAGACCTGCTCACCACCAAGGGGGAAGGGGTGGCTCGGTCCGCTCAGCGGCGGGCCCACACCCTCGGACGGGGCACGCGCGCACGCACTCCGTGAGCGTGACCCACCGCCTGCCCGCACCACTCGACCACCGGCCCATGGCCGGTGGTCGAGCCGGTCCGGGGGCTCCTTCGAACGCGTTCGCGGCTCATGTGCCGTGGGATCGGGCGCGCGCTCCACCATGGTTTGATGGGCGGCGTGGACATGCTGTGGATCTACGTCATCGTCGGCGTCATCATCCTCGCCGGGGCGATCGCCTATGGCGCCAACCTGACCCGCGGGCGCGGTGGCGAGGGCCGCACGCCTCGAGCGCGAAGGGCCCCCGGGGCTGCCCGGGGACGACCTCGACCGGCGGCCACCGACGGACGCCACCGACACCGAGGCGCTGCCCGACAGACCTGGAGCGCAGGCGCGCGTCGAGACGACCGGTCCGGAGGCCGCGACCGCAGAGCCGGCTGCACCGCCGGAGCCGACGCTCGAACGCCCCGAGTCCGCCCGCGGGCGGCTCGCACGGCTGCGAGCCCGGCTGGCCCGCTCCAACACCGCCCTCGGCAAGGGTCTGCTCGCGCTGCTGTCACGCGGCAAGCTCGACGAGGAGGCGTGGGAGGAGGTGGAGGACACCCTCATCGCCTCGGACCTCGGTGTGGAGGCCACGACCGAGCTCGTCGAGTCGCTGCGGACCCGCGTCAAGGTCGACGGCACGACCGACGAGGCCACCGTGCGTGAGTGGCTCCGCGAGGACCTCCTGGCGCTCGTGCAACCCGACATGGATCGTCGGATCGCCAGCAGCAGGGTCGGCGACCGCCCTGCCGTCGTCCTCGTCGTCGGCGTCAACGGCACGGGCAAGACGACGACGGTCGGCAAGCTCGCCCGCGTGCTCGTGGCCGAGGACCGCGAGGTGCTGCTCGGCGCGGCTGACACCTTCCGCGCCGCGGCAGCCGACCAGCTCGAGACGTGGGGGGCCCGCGTCGGCGTCGCCACGGTGCGTTCGGACAGGGACGGCGCGGACCCCGCCGCCGTCGCCTTCGACGCCGTCAAGGCCGGCATCGAGGAGGAGGTCGACGTCGTCATCATCGACACGGCCGGGCGACTGCACAACAAGGTCGACCTGATGAACGAGCTCGGCAAGGTCAAGCGAGTCATCGAGAAGCAGAGTGAGATCGACGAGGTGCTCCTCGTCCTCGACGCGACGACAGGTCAGAACGGCCTCCAGCAGGCCAAGGTCTTCGCCGAGGCCGTCGCCGTGACCGGCATCGTGCTGACCAAGCTCGACGGCACGGCGAAGGGCGGCATCGTCGTCGCTGTGCAGCGCCAGCTCGGTGTCCCCGTCAAGCTCGTCGGCCTCGGGGAGGGGCCCGACGACCTCGCGCCCTTCGACCCCGAGGCGTTCGTCGACGCGATCGTGTCCTGACGCCGGGTCCAGCATGCGGACGCGCTCTCCGCGCGAAACCAGTCGCTAACACCGGCCGGGCGTTGTTAGCACTCCCGTAACAATGCGAGCGGTCCCGCGAAACGGCGCCTCACGAAACTGCTGCGCATGACACCAGCACTGATGCCCTTCGCGGCAGAACCACCAGTGATCAACGAGGCCGCGACCGCATTCATGCTCATCGCCTCCTCCATGGTCCTCCTGATGACGCCGGGCCTGGCGCTGTTCTACGGCGGCATGACCCGCAGCAAGTCGGTCCTCAACATGATGATGATGAGCTTCGGCGCGCTCGCGGCCGTCGGCATCATCTACGTGCTGTGGGGCTACTCGATGTCCTTCGGCAACCTGCAGGACGGCACGAGTGACATCGCCGGCATCTTCGTCAACCCCTTCCACCTCTTCGGCCTGACCGAGCTCACCGGCCCGGACGGCCCCCGCCTCATCGACCCGTTCGGCGTCGGCGTCTTCATCCCGGAATACATCTACGTCGGCTTCCAGCTGACCTTCGCGGCGATCACCGCGGCCCTCATCAGCGGTGCGATCGCCGACCGCGTGAAGTTCTCGACATGGATGACCTTCGTCGTCATCTGGGTCACCATCGTCTACTTCCCCCTGGCCCACATGGTCTGGGGCGGCGGCCTGCTGTCCGGCTCGGAGAACGGCCTCTCGGCGCGACTCTTCGGCTCGACGGACGGTGTCGCGAACGTGCTGCCCATCGACTTCGCCGGTGGCACGGTCGTGCACATCAACGCCGGCGCGGCCGGCCTCGCGCTCGCCTTCGTGGTCGGCAAACGCCTCGGCTTCGCCAAGGTCGCCATGCGCCCGCACAACCTGCCGCTCGTCATGATCGGCGCGGGTCTGCTGTGGTTCGGCTGGTTCGGCTTCAACGCCGGCTCCGAGCTCGCAGCGGACGGCGTCGCCGCTGCTGTGTGGCTCAACACGGCGGTCGCCACCTGCGCCGCGGCCCTCGGGTGGCTGCTCATCGAGAAGGTCCGCGACGGCCACGCCACCTCCCTCGGTGCGGCGTCCGGTGTCGTCGCCGGACTCGTCGCCATCACCCCGGCCTGTGGCGCCCTGTCGCCGGTCGGCTCGATCATCCTCGGTGCCGTCGCCGGTGGCCTGTCGGCCCTCGCCGTTGGCCTGAAGTACCGCTTCGGCTACGACGACTCCCTCGACGTCGTCGGTGTGCACCTCGTCGCCGGCCTCTGGGGCACGATCGGCGCCGGTCTGCTCGCGACCTCCACCGGCCTGTTCTACGGTGGCGGCTGGGAGCAGCTCGCCCTGCAGATCCTCATCGGCGTCATCACGCTCGTCATCTCGCTCGTGCTCGACCTACGCCATCGCCATGGGCCTCAAGGCCACGATGGGCTGGCGGGTCACCGAGGAGGACGAGTCCGAGGGCATCGACCAGGTCGAGCACGCCGAGTCCGCCTACGAGATCGGCGGGTTCGCCGCGTCGTCCGGTCGCACGACCACCCACCGTCCTGCGACGGTCTCCACCGAGCAGGTTGAAGGAGCCAACGCATGAAGCTCATCACCGCCATCATCAAGCCCCACCAGCTCGACGAGGTGAAGGAGGCCCTCGAGGCCTTCGGGGTCGCCGGCATGACCATCAGCGAGGCCAGCGGCTACGGCCGGCAGCGCGGTCACAGCGAGGTCTACCGCGGTGCGGAGTACACCGTCGACTTCGTGCCGAAGGTCCGCCTCGAGGTGCTCGTCGACGACGTGGACAGCGCTGACGTCCTCGAGGTCATCCTCAAGGCTGCCCAGACCGGTCGCATCGGGGACGGCAAGATCTGGTCCGTCCCGGTCGACGAGGTGGTGCGGGTCCGCACCGGCGAGCGCGGCGTCGACGCGCTCTGAGGTGGGCGACCGGCACGCTGCACCAGTCACACGGCGTACGGCCCACCGCATCACACCGAGCACCGAACGAGCACGGAACACGGAACGAACGAGCACCGGAACAAGCACCGGCAACCCAGGGGACGGCGAGATCTGACATGACGGATGTGACCTCACGACGTCTGGACCTCGCCGGCACCCGGACCTTCGCGACGCCCGGCGCGGGCCAGACCCGCCGCCGGGCGCTCGCGGAGTTCGGGTTCGGGTGGCTGCAGGAGCTGTGGCGCGAGGCCTGCGCCGGTCGGCGCCACGAGGGTGTCGCGCTCGCCGCAGTGGGCTCGCTCGCCCGTGGTGACGGTGGGCCCCTCAGCGACTACGACCTCGTCCTCGTGCACCACCCGCGCGGGCTGACCGGCAAGGAGGTCGGCGTCTTCGCCGACAAGCTCTGGTATCCGATCTGGGACGCCGGAGTGCGTCTGGACCACAGTGTGCGCACCGTCGCGGAGTGCCGGTCGGTGGCCTCGGAGGACCTCTCGGCGGCGGTCGGCCTGCTCGACCTGACCCATGTGGCCGGTGACGCCGACGTCGTCAACGCCGCCCGCTCGACCGTGGCGCACGACTGGCGCGCCAACGCGCGCACGCGGCTGGGCGAGATGCACGAGTCCGTCGTCCAGCGGCACGCCCGCCAGGGCGACCTCGCGCACCTCATCGAGCCGGACCTCAAGGAGTCGCACGGCGGACTGCGGGACATGTCGGTGCTGCGCGCGCTGACCGCAGCCTGGCTCACCGACCGCCCGCACGGCGAGGTCGACGAGGCCCACGAGCGCATCCTCGACGTCCGTGACGCCATCCACGTCGTCACCGGCCGCGGGCGCGACCGGCTGACCCGGGACGACCAGGACGCGTGCGCCGCCCTCCTCGGCTACACCGATGCCGACGACCTGCTCACCGACCTGTCCACGTCGGCACGCACCGTCGCGTATGCCGCCGACGGCACCCTGCGTCGCGCCATGCAGTCCCAGCGGGCCCGGACGCTGCGCGTCGGTCCTCGCCGGCCCCAGCTCGCACCCCTCGGCTACGGCCTGTACCGGCACGACGGCGAGGCCGTGCTCGGCCCTTCGGCCGACCTCGCCTCGGACCCGATCATCCCGTTGCGCGCGGCCGTCGTGGCGGCACGCGGCGGCATACCCCTGTCACCGACGACGCTGAAGAATCTGGCGGCCCAGGCGCCCGCGCTGCCGGAGCCCTGGCCGGAAGTGGCGCTCAGCCTCTTCGCCGACCTCCTCGCGGCTGGGCCGGGGCTCGTCACGGTGTGGGAGGGGCTCGACCTCTCCGGTGTCGTCGAACGCTGGATCCCGGAGTGGTCGGGCGTGCGCAGCCGTCCCCAGCGCAACGCCGTGCACCGACACACCGTCGACCGCCACCTCATCGAGACCGTCGTGGCGGCGAGCGGCATGGTCCGAGACGTCTCGCGACCGGACCTGCTCATGCTGGCTGCGGTCCTGCACGACATCGGCAAGGTGCCCGGCTCGCGTGACCACGCCCTGACGGGGGCCGAGATCGCAGACGGCGTGCTGCGCCGGATGGGCGTCGGCGACGCCGACCGCGTCATCGTCGTGCGCCTGGTACGCGAGCACCTCACCCTCGTCGACCTCGCCACCCGCCGGGACCCCGAGGACCCGGCAACCATCGCCGCGCTCTCCGAGGCCGTCGGTGGGTCGGCGAGCACGCTCGACCTCCTTCGCGCCCTCACCGAGGCGGACGCGTCTGCTGCCGGCCCCAAGGCCTGGAGCGACTGGCGGGCAGGGCTCGTCACGCGGCTCTACGACGCCTGCAGGACGGCTTTCACCGCCCACCCGCAAGGAGAGGGGGCACTCGTCGTGGAACCGATCGAGACCCTTCCGCTCTCCGTGGAGGCCCAGGACCGGGTCGCCTCCGGAGAGCCGTACGTCGCCGTGTCATCTCTCGGCGGCGCCCACCGGATCGACATCATCGACCGCGACCGCTCCGGGCTCTTCGCCGACACGGCAGGGCTGCTCGCGGCGCACGGCTTCATCGTGCGCTCGGCCATCGTGCGCACCGTCGACGGCCTCGCCGTCAACGAGTGGTGGGTCGACTCGCCCGGCAGCGAGACGCCGTTGCCGCAGCACATCTCGCGCGACCTGTCCCGCGTGGCGCGTGGCGACCGCTCGCCTCTCGGCAAGCTCCACCGGCGCAGGACCGGTGGCGTGCGCAGCCCCGGCTCCGGCTCGGTCGACTCGACGCGCGCCATGGTCATCAGCTCCGCCTCCGACAGCGCCACCGTCATCGAGGTCCGGGCCACCGACCGGCCGGGCCTGCTCCAGGACATCGGCATGACGCTCGCGCGGGCCTCGCTGGTGGTGCGCTCCGCACACATCGCGACGTATGCCGGTCAGACCCTCGACACGTTCTACGTGACCGAGTTCGGTGGCGGGCAGCTCGCGCCCGCCCGCGCGGCCCAGGCCGTCGCCATGATCATCGACACGTGCGACGCCGACTAGCAGAGGGCAAGCCCAGGGACCGGGCCGGCGGCGAACGGCAGGCAAAGCTCGGCGGGCGGCATACCGCTGCGGGGACCGGTCGGTGAGCGTCCGGTCGGAGCCACGGGCGGGAGCGGATAACCTTGCGGGGTGTTCGCATCCCTGTCTGACCGGCTGACCGCCACCTTCAAGAACCTGCGCGGCAAGGGCCGCCTGTCGGAGTCCGACGTCAACTCGACGGTCCGCGACATCCGGCTCGCGCTGCTCGACGCGGACGTGGCGCTGCCCGTCGTCAAGCGCTTCACCGGCCGGGTGCGGGAGCGGGCCCTCGGCGCCGAGGTGAGCCAGGCCCTCAACCCGGCGCAGCAGGTCGTCAAGATCGTGCAGGAGGAGCTCGTCGCCATCCTCGGCGGGCAGACCCGGCAGCTCTCGCTGGCCAAGCAGCCGCCGACGGTCATCATGCTCGCCGGGCTGCAGGGCTCCGGCAAGACGACCTTCGCCGGCAAGCTGGGCAAGTGGCTCAAGGACCGGGGTCACACGCCGCTGCTCGTGGCCGCCGACCTCCAGCGCCCCAACGCGGTGACCCAGCTCGAGGTCACCGGCGAGCGGGCCGGCGTGCCGGTCTTCGCGCCCGAGCGCGGCAACATGGGCGGTCACGACGCGGTGCTCGACTCCGGTGAGGGCACCCGCTCGTTCGGCGACCCGGTGGCCGTGTCGCGGATGGGCATCGAGCAGGCACGGGCCAGGCAGTACGACGTCGTCATCGTCGACACCGCCGGCCGCCTCGCCGTCGATGCCAACCTCATGCAGCAGGCCGCCGACATCCGCGAGGCGATCCGCCCCGACGAGGTGCTCTTCGTCATCGACGCGATGATCGGCCAGGCCGCCGTCGAGACCGCCCAGGCCTTCCACGATGGCGTTGCCTTCACCGGCGTCGTGCTGAGCAAGCTCGACGGCGACGCGCGCGGTGGTGCGGCCCTGTCGGTCACCGAGATCACCGGCGAGCCGATCATGTTCGCCTCCACCGGTGAGCGGGTCGGCGACATCGAGGTGTTCCATCCGGACCGCATGGCCAGCCGCATCCTCGACATGGGAGACGTGCTGACGCTCATCGAGCAGGCCGAGCGGGCGTTCGACAAGCGCCAGGCCGACGAGATGGCCCGCAAGTTCATGGCCGAGGAGGACTTCACCTTCGAGGACTTCCTCCAGCAGATGAACGCCATCAAGAAGATGGGCTCGCTCAAGTCGATGCTCAAGATGATGCCGGGCATGCAGGGCATGCGCGAGCAGCTCGACGCCTTCGACGACCGCGAGTTCGACCGCGTCGAGGCGATGGTCCGCTCGATGACGCCGTTCGAGCGCACCCATCCGAAGCAGATCAACGGCTCGCGCCGCGCCCGGATCGCCAAGGGCTCGGGAGTGACGGTGACCGAGGTCAACCAGCTGCTCGTCCGCTTCGGCGACGCGCAGAAGATGATGAAGTCGATGGCCCGCGGCGGTGGCGGTGGGCTTCCCGGGATGCCGGGCATTCCCGGCACGAGCAAGAAGGGCCGGGCCCAGCAGCCGCAACGCAGGAAGAGCAAGAGCGGCAACCCGGCCAAGCGTGCCGCCGAGGAGCGCGCCGCGGCCGAGAAGGCGGCGTCGGGCCGTTCCGCGGCCGCCGCGAGTGCGTTCGGCGTGCCATCGGCGAACGGCTCGGGTGCGGCCGCCGACAAGGATGACCCGCTGGCCGGCTTCGACCCCCAGAACCTCCCCAAGGGCTTCGAGAAGTTCCTCGGCAAGAGCTGAGGCTCCCTCGGCTTAGAGGGCTGTGGTGCTCGTCCCCTGTTCGAGCAGGGCGAGCGCATCCCTCTCCCCGCTGGACGGTGCGGTCGAGCGTTTCATCGTTGTGATCCTGGGCAAGGTACCCCAAAGGGCTCGGGTCTCACGGGAGCTGCTCCGTTGCTCCGCTGTCGTCCCGAGCGCACCGACGCACCTCTCGTCGAACAGCCTGGCGGTGGGGCACGCGGGGCACCCCCGGCCATCGCTCGGTCGGGGGTGCCTGTGGCCAGCGGGGATCGGGCGGCCAGCACCAACCGGGGGGACACGGTGCCCGTTGCGCGCCTTACCACATCGCAGCCACGCCCTCAGTCTCGCAGCCGTGCCGTGCCCCGTCCCCAGAAACAGGCAAAAGGGACGTAGTTGGGGCAACCACGACGTCCTTCGAGCCGATATGGTGCAGTGGTTCGTCGCCTACCGGGGAGCTTGGGGGTAGGCAACACCCCGACCATCCGGTCGGGGTGTTGTGTTTGGCACCGGAGAGCGACGAGACGGCGCCCCAGATCAGCGGTCGGGGGCCAGCCTCGCCACCCCGCCATTGCGCCCGCACCTCAGTGCGTTACACGGGCTCGTGACCGAGCACGAGCTTCATCAGCCAGTCGATCCGCCAGTCGATCCGACGGGCCTACGCTCGGAGCGTGGTCACGACGAACGGGCAGGGTCGTCTCCGGCTACCGGACGGGCGTCGCGTCGACACGTGGGTCGGCGGCGAGCCGAGCGGCTGGCCGGTCCTCTTCTTCCACGGCACCCCGGGCGGGCGGCTGCAGGCTGCGCTCGCCGACGGGGCGGCCGTGCGCTCGGGCGCTCGGCTGGTGGCGTTCTCCCGTCCGGGCTATGGCGGCTCCACCGACGCCCCGACGACGCTGAGATCGGTCGCGCACGACGCACTCACCGTGGCGGACCTGCTCGGGCTCGGCGCCTTCGCCACGCTCGGCACCTCCGGCGGCGGACCCTTCGCCCTCGCGTGTGCCGCCGTCGCGCCGGACCGGGTCGTCAGGGTCGGCGTCGTGGCCGGTGTCGGACCTACGGCACTGCTCGACCCCGCCGTCGCCGAGCATCCTGCGACCCGCCTCGCCCTCGCGGGCCGCGCCGACGCCGCCCTCGCCGCCACGGACTCCGAGCTCGAGCCGGTCTGGGCCGGCGCCGCGACCGGCGACCTTGCCCGGCGCTCCCGCCCGGGCACTCCGATCTCGCCGGAGATCCTGGAGCCGTGGACGGCGAGCGGGCGGCCGGGGGTGCCCTCGTACCGTGGCGCCTCCCGTGACTTCCTGGCCCTGGCCGGCTGGGCCCTCGACCTCTCTGCCGTCACCTGCCCCGTCCACCTCTGGTACGGCGACCGCGACCGACACGTCCCGCCGGCGCACGGCCAGTGGCTCCACGGGCAGCTGCCCACGTCGACGCTCGTCATCCGCGAGGGCGCCGGCCATCTCGGAACCCTGATGCCCTACTGGCGCGAGATCCTCACCACCCTCACCCGCCCCACGCCTCGGTAGGGTCAGGCTCATGAGCGCACCCGTCCTGCACGTCCGCGGTCAGGTGCTCGTCGGCCCCGACGAGACGGTCGACGAGCTGTGGGTCGTGGACGGGCGGATCACCTTCACGCCGCCGACGGGCCGGTATGCCGCCGACGTCCAGACGCTCGACGGCTGGGCCCTCCCGGGGCTCGTGGACGCGCACTGCCACGTCGGGCTCGGGCCGCACGGCGAGGTGCCTCGCGACGTGGCGGAGGGCCAGGCGGTCGCCGACCGTGATGCCGGCGCGTTGCTCATCCGCGATGCCGGCCAGCCCGGCGACACGCGCTGGGTCGACGAGCGGGACGACCTGCCGAAGATCATCCGCGCGGGCCGGCACATCGCGCGCACCCGTCGCTACCTGCGCAACTACGCCCACGAGGTCGAGGAGTCCGACCTCGTCCGCCACGTGCGACTCGAGGCCCACCGTGGCGACGGCTGGGTCAAGCTCGTCGGCGACTGGATCGACCGTGACGTCGGCGACCTCGCGCCGAGCTGGAGCCGTGCTGCCGTGGCCGCCGCGGTCGCCGCGGCGCACGAGGAGGGCGTGCGCGTCACCGCGCACTGCTTCGGTGAGGAGTCGCTGCGTGACCTCGCGGCCGCCGGTATCGACTGCGTCGAGCACGCGACGGGACTGCAGGAGGACTCCATCGACACCTTCGCCGCACAGGGCATCGCCATCGTGCCGACCCTCGTCAACATCGCGACCTTCCCGTCCATCGTGGAGCCGGCCAAGGAGCGCTTCCCGGACTACCACCGCCACATGCTCGACCTGCACGGTCGCCGCCATGCCACCATCGGCGCCGCCCACGAGGCCGGAGTGGCGATCTACGTCGGCACCGACGCGGGCGGCAGTCTCCGGCACGGGCTCGTCGGCGAGGAGATGGTCGAGCTCACCAGGGCCGGGATGAGCAACCTCGAGGCCATCGCGGCCGCCACCTGGAGTGCCCGCGAGTGGCTCGGTCGTCCGGGCCTGGTCGAGGGCGCCGACGCCGACCTCGTCGTGCTGCGTGAGGACCCGCGCGAACGCCTCGCGACCGTCTGTGAGCCGGCCGGCGTCGTCCTGCGAGGTCGCGTTGTCCTCTGACCAGGAACCGGCAGGCCAGCCCTTCACCGCAGCGGGGGAGCGCGTCCTCGTGCGCCCGCCCACGCCCGCCGACGAGCCGGCATACGTCGAGGCAGTGACGCGCTCTGCCCGGCGCCTCGCCGACTTCGCCGTGCCGGACCCCCACAACCTGCCCGTCGTGATCGCGAACCAGTCGCCGACCTACCGCACCTTCATGGTCCTCGCGCGGGACCCGCAGGGGGAGCACGGACTCGTGGGCCGCATCAACGTCTCGAACGTCGTGCGCGGAGCCTTCCTCAGCGCAACGGTGGGCTACGACGCCTACGACCCGTATGCCGGCCAGGGCCTCTTTGCCGAAGGGCTCACGCTGGCCCTCGACCTCGTCTTCGCCGACGAGCCGACGGGCATGGCCCTGCACCGGGTCGAGGCCAACATCCAGCCGACCAACGTCCGCTCCAGCGGGCTGGTGCGCTCGCTCGGGTTCGTGCACGAGGGGTTCTCGCGATCGTTCCTGCACCTGCCAGGCCTCGACGGCCGCCGTGCCTGGCGCGACCACGAGCGCTACACGATGCTCGCCTCGGACTGGCCGGCGGTGCCCTACCGCGCGCACGGGCTGCACCGGGTGGCGTGCGTCGTGACCGGCGTCCACGCGTACGGCGGCACCACGCTCGCCGCGGCACTGGCGCTCGAGCTGGGGATCCCGCTCTACTCATGGGCAACCGTCCCCGAGACGCCAACGCTCTTCGAGCTGCTGCGCTCCTCGCCCGTCGGCGGTGTCGTGGAGTGCCGGGCGTCTGCGCCGGAGCTGCGGATGGGGCTGGCGCGAGCCGGCTTCGACCCCTCGACGGTGCCCATGCTCGCGTCGGCCGTCGACGTGCCCAAGGCCGAGGTGGCGCGCCAGGCGCTCGCCGTGCGGGCCGCCTTCGCCTGAACGGCTCTGCGGCCAGCCGCCCGGACGGACGGTTCGGACCACCCCTGGGCGTCTGGCAGAATGGACGGCTGTACCCGTCGGGCCAGAACTCTCTCGCCTGACCCGGACGCCTACACCGGGCTGTCGGTCCCCCTCGCGATTCTGCGGGGTCTTGCCGCGCTCACAACACGGAAGAGGAACCACACCAGTGGCCGTCAAGATTCGTCTCAAGCGCATGGGCAAGATCCGTGCACCGTTCTACCGCGTCGTCGTCATGGACTCGCGCACCAAGCGCGATGGCCGGGCCATCGAGGAGATCGGCAAGTACCACCCCACCGAGGAGCCCTCGCTCATCGAGATCGACATGGAGCGCGCCCGCTACTGGCTCGCCCAGGGTGCGCAGCCGACCGAGGCCGTTGCGGCCCTGCTCAAGGTCCTCGACGGTGGCACCCTCCAGACCAAGGAGACCAGGACGCCCAAGAAGGACCTCTACGAGGCCGCCCTCGCCGCCGCCGGCAAGGCCGACGACGGTGGCTCCGCGAGCCGCCGGAGGCCCGAGAAGAGGGCCGAGGCGCCCAAGGCTGACGAGCCCAAGGCCGACGGGGCGAGCTCCCGCGGACACGGCTGACGACGCGGCCACGGCTGATGACGCTGCCAAGTCCGACGACGCTGCCAAGGCTGAGGCCTGAGCATGATCGAGGAGGCCCTCGAGCATCTCGTCAAGGGCATCGTCGACCACGACGAGGACGTCGTCGTGCGACGCAAGGAGCTGCGCCGCGGTGAGCTGCTGGAGGTGCGCGTCCACCCCGACGACCTCGGTCGGGTCATCGGTCGCTCAGGTCGCACGGCGAGCGCCCTGCGCACCGTCGTGGCCGCCCTCGCAGGCAACAGCAACGTCCGGGTCGACATCGTCGACACCGATCGCGAGCGCTGAGCGCGGCACCGCCGTCGGCACGAGTACCGCCCGATCAGGGGCGCTCCGGGACCACCCGGGGCGCCCCTTTCGCGTGCCCTCCGGAGGACGAGTGGCGGGACCGGTATGACGTCCGGCGTGCGCCGTGGCGCCGGCGGGCCGCCCCGCCGCAAACCTGAGAGGATTCCGGCATGACCCTCGTTCTGGCGCGCATCGGCAAGCCCCATGGTCTGCGAGGCGAGGTCACCGTGCGACTGCACACCGACGAGCCGGAGGCCAGGTTCTTCGTGGGTGCGGTCATCAAGACAGAGGCCGAGTCGGGATCCGGGGTGCCGCGTGAGCTGACGATCGCGTCGACGCGGGTCCACAACGGCGTCTGGCTGCTGACCTTCGAGGAGATCGACGACCGCACCGGCGCCGAGGGCCTGCGAGGGACGCGGCTCGTGACGGTCGAGGTGACTCCTGCCGCCGACGAGGAGGCGTTCTACGAGGACGATCTCGTCGGCCTCGAGGCTCGTGACCCGGCTGGCGTGGTCGTCGGCACGGTCACCGGACTCGACATCGGCCCCGCCCAGGACCGGCTCGTGCTGACCCTCACCGACGGCGTCACGGCATACGTCCCGTTCGTCAAGCACATGGTGCCGACCGTCGAGGCGGACCACGTCGTCGTCGACCCACCCGCGGGACTGTTCGACCTCTACCGCGAGGCCACCGAGTGAGTCACGACGGGGTGCCCGCGCTGCGCGTCGACGTCGTCTCCATCTTCCCCGAGTACCTTGCTCCGCTCGACCTCTCCCTCATCGGCAAGGCGCGAGAGGACGGGCTGCTCGACGTTCGCGTGCACGACCTGCGCGACTTCACCCACGACCGCCATCGCACTGTCGACGACACCCCCTACGGCGGTGGGGCAGGCATGGTGATGAAGGCCCAGCCGTGGGCCGAGGCGCTCGAGCACGTTCTGGCATCAGCAGATCCGGCCGCGACCGACGTACGCCCCCACCTCGTCGTGCCCGGGCCGAGCGGGGCTCCCTTCACCCAGGCGACCGCTCGAGCGCTCGCGCACGAGCCGCTGGCTGCTCTTCGCGTGCGGTCGCTACGAAGGCATCGACGAGCGGGTCTACGAGCACGCCAGCGAGGACCTTGGACTGGAGGTCTCGGTCGTCAGTCTCGGCGACTACGTGCTGAACGGCGGTGAGGTCGCCGTGCTCGCGATGGTCGAAGCGATCGGTCGGCTCGTGCCCGGTGTCATCGGCAACGCCGAGTCGCTGGTGGAGGAGTCCCACGAGGACGGCCTGCTCGAGTACCCCATCTACACGCGGCCCCGCGAGTGGAACGGTCGTGCGGTGCCGCCGATCCTCCTCTCCGGCAACCACGCCGCGATCGCCGAGTGGCGCCACGAGCAGCGACTCTCCCGCACCGCGGCGCGCCGACCCGACCTGCTGCACCCGTCGCTCGGCGACGCCGACGTCGAGCTCGCCGCCGCCACGCCGGGCGACATGCCGGAGCTCAACGTCCTCTACAAGGCGTGCTGGGTGGAGGAGGCTCTCGTCAACGACACGCTGGAGATCCCGGCCCTGCGTGAGTCGCTCGACGAGGTGCGGGCCAGCCTCGACACGACGCAGACCTGGCTGGCGCGCAAGGCCGGTCGGCTCGTCGGGGCGGTACGCACGTCCCGGCACGGTGAGGACTGGTTCATCGGACGCCTCTGCGTCGTGCCGGATCTGCGAGGGCTCGGACTCGGCCGGCTTCTCCTCGAGCACGCCGAGTCGACCGCGCCGGACGGCATAGCGACGATGTCGCTCGTCACCGGCGCGCGCAGCGTCGACAACCTGCGGATGTACAAGAAGGCCGGCTACCGCCTCGCCCGCGCACCAGCGACGGGGTCCGACCAGCCCGACGGCCGGGAGGCGGGCGAGGTGCCACCCGGGGCGGTGCGCCTGACGAAGCGGCGCAGACGCTGAGGCCGGCCGCGGGCGCTGGTCAGGAGACCAGGGACGTCTGCAGGTCGGGCGCCAGCAGCAGACGCCGGCGGATGAGCTCCGCCTCGACTCCTGCTGTGATCGCCTGCGTGGCCATGATGGCGAAGAGCACGAGCACCTGAGCGGTCGCTGCGGAGACCGCGCTGCCGCCCCCGAGCATGACGCCGATGAACGCGCCCGGCAGGGTCACGAGCCCTGAGGTCCGCACCTGGTCGAGGCTGGGCACGAGCCCCTCCGGCACCCGGCGCGCGATCACCTCGTCGACGGCTTGATGGGCGGTGAGTCCGAGCGAGAGGCAGGCCTCGTACTGCCCCTGCTCCTCGCGGAGCGCCGCGAACGTGCGGCGACCGACCAGCGTGTGGACGGTCATCGTGTTGCCGATGACGATGCCGGCCACGGGGATGAGCGCGACTCCGACGAAGGGCACTGCGCCGCTCAGGAGGAGGATCGCGACCACCGGCACGACGCCGCAGGCCATCGACGCGGCTGCCCAGTGCCACGAGCGTGGAGCGCCGACCCGCCGGGCCGTGGTCACTGCGGCCGTGGTGAACATGACGCCAACCGCCAGCAGCGACAACCAGATCGAGCCGACCACTGCCGTGATGACGACTGCCACGAGACCCAGCTGCACGACGGCACGAGCGCCGGCGACGACCGCCTCGCGGCCCAGGTCGATGCGTCCCACGCGGTTGGCCACGACGGTCACGGCGAGCAGCACGACGAGGGCGATGGCGACGGGCCAACCGGGCGAGATGTCCACGGCGTCACCGTAGGTCCAGCGGCCCGGCCAGCACGCGGCGCCGTCCGATTTCGGGTATGCCGTGTGCTCTGGCAGACTTGACCCTTGCGTCCGGCACCCACGGCCCCTGCCACAGGGGGAGTCGGGTCACCACATTCGCAGCCGGGTCAGCCCCGGCAGCCGGTGACCCACGCGGCCCGACGGATGCACACACGAACATCGTGCCGGGTGACCTGTGGCGCCCAGGAAAGTGACTGATCATGCAGAAGTTCGACGAGATCGACAACGCGTCGCTGCGCGACGACATCCCCGCCTTCCGCGCGGGCGACACCCTGAAGGTCCACGTCAAGGTCGTCGAGGGCACGCGCTCGCGCGTCCAGGTCTTCCAGGGTGTCGTCATCCGTCGTCACGGCGGCGGCATCGGCGAGACCTTCACGGTCCGCAAGATCTCCTTCGGTGTCGGTGTGGAGCGCACGTTCCCGCTCCACACCCCGATCATCGACCACATCGAGCTCGTCACCCGCGGCGACGTGCGTCGCGCGAAGCTCTACTACCTGCGTGGTCTGCGCGGCAAGGCCGCCAAGATCCGCGAGAAGCGCGACTCCGTCCCCGCCAAGAGCGCGGCCAAGAAGTCCTGACGTCTGCCGCGGCAGACGTCAGCGTGACGACGCCGGGCGCGGTGGACCCCGGTTCGGGCGGACCCGGCATGAGTGCCGAGACGACTCCGGACCCCGGGTCCACCGCGCCCGCGCGCGTCGGCCCGCCGAGCGGCATACGCCGGCACCGCTGGCTCCTCGGGCCCGCGAGCGTCCTGCTGCTCGTGCTGCTGGCCCGGACGTTCCTCGTGACGCCCTTCGGCATCCCCAGCTCGTCGATGGAGGACACCCTGCTCGTCGGGGACAGACTCCTCGTCAGCCGCCTCACCGTGCCTGGCGACCTCCAGCGCGGCGACATCATCGTCTTCGACGCGTCGGAGGCGTTCAACCTGCAGGTGCCGCGCGTGGCCCGTTGCAGAAGCTCGTCGAGACCGCCGAGAGTCTCGTCGGCAAGGGCCAGCCGACCGACTACATCAAGCGTGTCATCGGGCTGCCCGGCGACCGGGTGAGGTGCTGTGCCCCGGACGGCCGGTTGCAGGTCAACGGCGTCGCGATCGACGAGCCCTACCTCAAGCCAGGCGTCGCGCCGAGCGTCACGACGTTCGACGTCGAGGTGCCGGCTGACCGGTTCTGGGTCATGGGGGACAACCGCTCGGGGTCCGCCGACTCGCGCGCCCATCTGGGCGATCCGGGTGGCGGCATGGTGCCGGGAGAGGACATCATCGGCAAGGTTTGGGTGCGATACTGGCCGCTCGGCCGGCTCGGACCCGTCGACCAAGGCCAGCTGCCGTCAGTGCCAGCCGGTTCCGCCCCACGAAACGGTGATTGATGTCGCAGCAGACCGGACGCCCCGAGGACCCGACGCGTGGGCGCACTGACGACCCACAGCGCCGTCGCGGCGTGAGCGGCGTGACGGACGACCCCGACTACGACGAGGACTTCGACGACGACGAGGACGGCCAGCGCGGGTTCTTCGGGACGGTCCTCGCCGGCATACGCGAGCTCGTCATCGTCATCGTCCTCGCAATGGCTCTCTCGTTCGTCGTCAAGACGTGGCTCTTCCAGGCGTTCTACATCCCGTCCGGCTCGATGGAGGACACCCTCGTGCGTGACGACCGGGTCATCGTCAGCAAGCTGACACCCGGGCCGTTCGACCTGCGCCGCGGCGACGTGGTCGTCTTCGAGGACCCGGGCGCGGGCACGCCGGCCGCGTGGCTCGCCGGCGTCGACAGCAGCAGCAGCGACGTCGGGGGCCCGTTCCACGATGCGCTCGTCTTCGTCGGCCTGCTGCCCGAGGACGCCGAGAACCACCTCATCAAGCGCGTCATCGGGCTGCCCGGCGACCGCGTCCAGTCGGACGGCGGCACCGGCCCCATCCTCGTCAACGGCGTGGCGATCACCGAGCCGTACGTCAAGCCGGGCGACGCCCCGAGCGAGGGCAAGAAGTTCGACATCACGGTGCCTGCGGGCGAGGTCTGGGTGATGGGCGACCACCGATCGGACTCGTCCGACAGCCGCTACCACGACGACGGCACGGGTGCGACGGGCTCGGTGCCGCTGGACAAGATGGTCGGGCGCGCCCTCTTCATCGTCTGGCCGATCGAC
Organism: uncultured Actinomycetota bacterium; assembly: GCA_963816385.1. Classification (GTDB taxonomy): domain Bacteria; phylum Actinomycetota; class Actinomycetes; order Actinomycetales; family Dermatophilaceae; genus CAWFKL01. The sequence continues at coordinate 218,226 of CAWFKL010000004.1, read as the reverse complement.
CACGTGACGTGGTTGGGTGTGCCCGAGCGCACCTTCGCGTCGGTGCCCGCACCGACGGCCACGCCGGCAGTCACACCCTCGGGAACGTCGCCGACCGCGCCCGCCACCTCCAAGGCAGCCAAGCGCTGACCGCCACGTAGGGGTCGAGGGTGTCCAACGTGTCGAACGTGTCGCAGGCGTCTCGAGGGTCGACGGTCGCACGTCCGGCGCCCTCCAAGAAGCCGTCCCTGCGCGTGGAGCGCGCGCTGCAGCGGTCGGGCCACCGACTGCTCGCAGGCATGGACGAGGTCGGCCGGGGCGCGTTGGCTGGTCCGGTCAGCGTCGGGGTGGTCGTCATCGACGAGACCGTGCGCTCGGCGCCGGTCGGCGTGAAGGACTCCAAGCTGCTCACCGAGCGCGCTCGCAAGGGCCTCGTCCCCCGCATCCAGCGCTGGGCCGTGGCGTACGCCGTCGGCCACGCGGGGCCTGACGAGATCGACGCCATCGGCATCATGGCCGCGCTGCGACTCGCCGGGATCCGTGCCCTCGACGCGCTCGGGGTCGTGCCTGACCTCGTCATCCTCGACGGCAACCATGACTGGCTCACGGCCCCCACCGATGTGGGCCTCTTCGCCTTCACGACCGCCGCGGGCCCCGTCACGCCGCCGGTCACCACGATGGTCAAGGCCGACCTCAAGTGCTCGTCCGTGGCCGCCGCCAGCGTGCTGGCCAAGGTGGAGCGCGACACGATGATGGTCGAGCTGGCCGGCGAGCACCCGGCATACGGCTGGAGGCTGAACAAGGGGTATGCCGCGCCCGAGCACATGGACGCCATCGCCCGTGTGGGGCCGTGCGACCTGCACCGGCGCTCGTGGCGCCTGCCCGGGGTGCACGAGGTGGGACTCGATGGGGTGTTGAATGAGGGGACGGACCTGCCGGTGCCCTTCGTGGCGCCCCCAGCAGACAGCAACGACGATCGGGTGAGCCAGCGGTGAGTTCGGAAGACCTCGAGAAGTACGAGACCGAGATGGAGCTGCAGCTCTACAAGGAGTACCGCGACGTCGTCGGCCTCTTCACCCACGTCGTCGAGACCGAACGGCGTTTCTACCTCGCCAACTCCGTCGACGTGAAGGTGCGCAGTGACGGCGGCGAGGTCTTCTTCGACGTGACGATGGCCGACGCGTGGGTGTGGGACATCTACCGCCCGGCGCGTTTCGTCAAGAACGTGCGGGTCGTGACGTTCAAGGACGTCAACGTCGAGGAGCTGCCCAAGCCCGACATCAAGCTGCCGGAGACCGGCGAGTTCTCCTGACGCGTCCGTCCACACCTCCCGGCGCGGGAGGTCTGCAGTCGGCTTGCCGTCCACACACGTGAGAGCCGCCTGTCCGCTGGGCGCTCGAGGGCCCGAGGGTGGATGGCATGGACCTGACGACCTGTGCCTCAGCACCCACGGCCGGTGCCCCGGCGACGCGCCTCCTCGGTGACTACGGCGAGCGACTCGCCTGCCGCTACCTGGCCGGCGAGGGTCTGACGATCCTCGACCGCAACTGGCGGTGCGTACGGGGCGAGCTCGACATCGTGGCCCGCGACGTCTGCGATCTGGTCGTGTGCGAGGTCAAGACCCGCAGCGGCGACGGCTACGGGGCCCCCTTCGAGGCGGTGACGTGGCGCAAGCAGCGCCGGCTGCGTCAGCTCGCGGGGCTGTGGCGTGACGACCATCCCGGCGAGGGCGAGGGTCCGCTGCGCATCGACGTCATCTCGATCCTGCGGTTGCCCGGCCGGCCGGCGCGGCTCGAGCACTTCCGAGGTGTCTGCTGATGGGTCTGGGGCACACGCGGGCCGTGGCACTGCGCGGGGTGGCCGGCTTCGTCGTCGACGTCGAGGCGCACGTGGCGCAAGGGCTGCCGGGCTTCGCGATCAGCGGGCTGGGCGACTCCGCGGTCAAGCAGTCGTCCGACCGCATCAAGGCCGTGGCCGCCACCGTGGAGGGCCTGCCCGTCAACCAGCGGCGGGTCACCGTCAACCTGTCGCCGGCGGGGGAGAAGAAGGTGGGCACCGGGTTCGACCTCGCCATCTTCGTCGCCGTCGCTGCGGCCATGGGTGTCGTCAAGGACCATGTCGTGCGGGACGTGGTGCACGTCGGCGAGATCGGGCTCGACGGCACCGTGCGGTCGGTGCCGGGCGTCCTTCCGCTCGTGCGTGCTGCGTCGCTCACCGGGGTGCGGCACGTCGTGGTCCCGGTGGCGAACGCCGCCGAGGCCCGGCTCGTGCGTGGGGTGCGGGTGCACCCCGTGGCGGAGATCACCGAGCTCGTCCAGCGCTACGACGCGTTGCGCCGAGGACGGCCGGTCGCCGAGGTCGCGGTGCCGGAGGTGGTGGCACCCGAGACCGTGAGGGGCAAGGACCTCTCGGAGGTGGTGGGTCAGGCCGACGCCAAGCTGGCCCTCGAGATCGCGGCCGCTGGCGGGCACCACCTGCTGCTGGCCGGGCCACCGGGCGCCGGCAAGACGATGCTCGCCGAGCGACTGCCCGGTCTGCTGCCCGGGCTCGACGAGGAGGAGTCGATGGAGGTGACCGCGATCCACTCGGTGCTCGGGGCGCTGGGGCCCTTGGTCACCGCTGGTCAGCTCATCACCCGACCACCCTTCGTCGCCCCGCACCACGGGGCCTCGCAGGCGGCGGTCGTCGGTGGCGGGAGCGGGGTCGTGCGACCCGGCGCCATCACGCAGGCTCACCGCGGCGTGCTCTTCCTCGACGAGACACCGGAGTTCGACAAGTCGGTGCTCCAGGCGCTGCGGACGCCGCTGGAGCAGGGGTCGGTATCGATCGCCCGGGCCTCGGAGACGGTGACCTTTCCGGCGCGCTTCCAGCTCGTCATGGCGGCGAACCCGTGCCCCTGCGGCAACGGGTGGGGCAAAGGCCTGGACTGCTCGTGCACCCCCACGATGCGTCGCACGTACTTCGGCCGGCTCAGCGGGCCACTGCTCGATCGCGTCGACCTGCAGGTCCACGTGCAGCCGCCCGGCCTCTCGCTCGCTGGTCACGTGCCCGGCGAGTCCAGCGCAGCGGTCGCCGCTCGGGTCGGGGACGCCCGGCTGGCCCAGGCCGCCCGCTGGGGTCCGGTGGTCGGGGCGCGCAACCCCGTCAACGCCGACGTGCCGGGTTCCGTGCTGCGGTCTCCGCCCTGGCGGTTGGCGGCCGCGGCGACGGTGACGCTCGACCGGGCGATCGAGACCGGCTGGCTCAGTCTGCGGGGCTACGATCGCTCGCTGCGCGTGGCGTGGACCGTTGCCGACCTCGCGAGGGCGGCACAGCCGGGGCGCGACGAGGTCGACCTCGCGCTGTCCCTGCGGCACCGGCCGGGAGTGGCCGCGTGACCGCCCAAGCTGGTGCCCGCGACGCCGGCCGCCTCGGCGCAGCACCGGAGCGATGGGCGCGAGCCGCTCTGTCACGTCTGGCCGAGCCGGCCGACCACGAGGTGCACGCCCTCGTTGCCTCCATCGGTGCGATCGAGAGCGTGCAGCGGATCCGTGAGGGCGCGGGCACGCTGTCGCGCTTCGCGGCACGGGTCGCCGCCCTCGACACGACGCGCGACCTCGCCATCGCGACGAAGGTCGGCGCGAGGCTGTTGGTGCCCGACGACGACGAGTGGCCTCAACGGCTCTCGCTCATCAAGCACCCGCCGTGGTGCCTCTGGGTTCGCGGACCGCTCCATCTCGCCTCCACGGTGGAGCGGTCCGTGGCCGTTGTCGGTTCACGCACGGCGACGTCCTACGGCGAGCAGGTGGCCGCAGACCTGGCGGCCGGGCTGGCCCACCGCGGCTGGACGGTCGTGTCGGGCGCGGCCTTCGGCATCGACGGCAGCGCCCACCGCGGGGCCCTCGCGGTCGACGGCGCCACGATCGCCGTGCTGGCTGGCGGTGTGGAGCGCCCCTATCCGGCGGCGCACGCGACGCTCATCGGGCGCATCGCGCAGAGCGGGCTCGTGGTCTCCGAGGTCGCACCCGGCTCTGCGCCGATGAGGTCCAGGTTCCTCTCCCGCAACCGGCTCATCGCCGGAATGACCCGCGGCACGGTCGTCGTCGAAGCCGACCTCAGGTCCGGCTCACGCAACACCGTGACGCACGCAACCGACGCCGGGAGACCGGTCGGGGCGTTCCCGGGGCCCGTGACGTCGATGGCCTCCGCCGGTTGCCACCAGGAGATCCGCGACGCGCGAGCGGTGCTCGTGACCTCGGTGGACGAGGTGATCGACCTCGTCGGCGACCTTGGCGCTGACGCCTGCGAGCCGCGTCGAGGGCCGGTTCGTCCGGGCGATGAGCTCCCGCCCCTCGATGCGGCCGTGCTGGACGCCGTGCCCGTCCGAGGTGGTGCCGACCTGGACCGCCTCGTCGTCGCCACGGCCCAACCTCCGACTGGCGTTCGGGCGGCCCTCGCCCGACTGGAGGGCGCCGGACTCGTCCGCGAGGCTGAAGGACGCTGGCGCAAGCGGCCTTCGGCACGACCGGGCTGAGCTCCTGCCGACTGCTGTGGATGCGCACCTCATGGCAGGCGCGGGGGTTGCCCGGGCTCAAAGGGTTTGCGATGGTACGGGAGTGACCAGTGTGGTGCGCGAAACCGCCGACGCGCTCGAGCGGCACGCCGAGCTCCTCCTCGCGTACTCCCGCCACCTGGGAGCGGAGCGGGGCCGGTCGCCGCACACGACGCGTGCCTACCTGGGCGACGTGCGCCACCTCCTGACCTTCGCGGCGGCGCGTGGGATCGAGGGGCCGGGGGACCTGCGGATCGCCGACCTGCGCGCGTGGCTGGCTCAGCAGGCGGACGCCGGGGCGGCCCGCTCCACCATCGCCCGACGCGCCGCGGCCGTCCGCACCTTCCTGGGGTGGGCCGCGCACACGGGGCGCATCCCGGCCGACCCCTCCTTGCGTCTCGTCGCCCCCAAGCGACAATCCACCCTGCCGAGCGTGCTCAAGCAGGGCGAGGCCGGGGAGCTGCTCGACGTCGTGGCCGTGCGAGCCGACGACGCCGATCCGATCCACGTGCGCGATCGCGCCATGCTGGAGCTGCTCTATGCGAGTGGGATCCGTGTTGGCGAGCTCGTGGGCCTCGACGTCGACGACCTCGACCGGGGCCAGCGCGTCGTCAGGGTCATGGGCAAGGGTTCCAAGGAGCGGGTCGTGCCGTACGGCGAGCCGGCCGGACGCGCACTCGACGACTGGCTGGCCGTGCGCGCGGCCCTCATGACCGCCGACTCCGGGTCGGCGCTCTTCCTCGGGCGGCGAGGCCGGCGCGTGGATGCGCGCCAGGTGCGTTCGACGGTGCACGAGATGCTGTCGCACCTGCCCGGCGCCCCCGACCTCGGGCCGCACGGTCTGCGCCACAGCGCCGCCACGCACCTGCTCGAAGGCGGCGCCGATCTGCGCATGGTCCAGGAGCTGCTCGGCCACGCCAGCCTTGCGACGACGCAGATCTACACGCACGTGTCGGTCGAGCGCCTGCGGAGCAGCTACGAGCAGGCCCACCCCCGCGCCTGACGAGCCACATCCGTCGAGTGGCCCCGCTGTCACACGGGGTCGGGAGACGCCTGTGGTTCGTGCGACGACGCGGCCACTCGAATGGGCACCCGTGCGTGCACACCTGGCAGCCGGTTCGGGCTCGTGGTGCCGCGCGTCCACAGCAGGGCCCGTCCGCCCGTGGGCCGTGGCTGACCACGAGAGTCTGGCGGCATGTCTCTCGGCTCGCTGCTCGTCACCCTCACCGCGGCTGCGGTCTCCGCTGCGGCGTCGGTTGCGGGCACCGCGGCGGTGGACGGTGCATCCGTCCGGGACTCCCACGTCCAGGCGACGCCCGTCACGCCGGCCCGAGCGCCCTGGTCCTGGCCGCTGTCGCCAGGTCCTGAGGTCGTGCACGCCTTCGACCCGCCGGACCAGCCGTGGCTTCGCGGGCACCGGGGAGTGGACCTGGCAGCGGCCGTGGGCCAGGTGGTCCTCACGCCCACCGAGGGCACCGTGACGTTTGCCGGGCGGCTCGCCGGGCGCGGGGTCGTCGTGGTGAGCCATGCAGGCGGCCTGCGCAGCACCTTCGAACCGGTCGATGCCACGGTCGTGCGCGGCGCTGGCGTGAACGTGGGTGACTCCGTCGGCACCCTCTCTGCGACGGCCGGTCACTGTGCCCCCGTGGCCTGCCTGCACTGGGGAGTCTTGCGGGGCCGCACCTATCTCGACCCGCTGTCCTTCGTCGGTCGCGGCCGCATCATCCTGCTCCCACTCGGCTGATCCCAGCGCCTCGCGTCGCCCGCTGTGACGGCGAGGCCACTCGACGTGAGGAGGCGGGACTGATGTTACGGCGGGGCCACTCGACGCGTCTGTGACGTCGCGCTGCATCGTCGAGTGGCCGCGCGGTCCCAGCAGCCACAGACGTCCCTGAGGGACGCCTGGTGGTGGCGGGGCCACTCGACGTGTTCCTGGCGTCGCGCTGCATCGTCGAGTGGCCGCGCGGTCCCACCAGCCACAGACGTCCCTGGGACGCGTGGGGCGGCGGGGCCACTCGACGTGAGGAGGGCGCGGGTTAGGTGGACGCGGCGGCCAGGCGGCGGGCGGCCTCGTGGAGGACGTCGTCCTGCTTGCAGAAGGCGAAGCGGATCAGCGTGCGCGCCGCCTCCACGTCGTCGTGGAAGACCGACACGGGGACCCCGACGACCCCGGCCAGGTCCGGCAGTCGGCGCGCGAAGTCGAGCCCGTCGACCGCACCGAGCGGCGCCGCGTCGGCGATGACGAAGTAGGTTCCGGCCGGGCGCGACACCTGCAGCCCACACTGCTCCAGGGCCGAGCACAACAGGTCGCGCTTCGACTGGAGCGAGTCCCGGAGGCCGGCATACACCTCGTCGCCCAGCCCGAGCGCGAGGGCCACGGCCGGTTGGAAGGGCCCTGACGCGACGTACGTGAGGAACTGCTTGACCGTGCGGGCTGCAGCCACCACCTCTGCCGGCCCGGAGAGCCAGCCGACCTTCCAGCCCGTGGCCGAGAACGTCTTGCCGCCCGAGCTGATCGTGATCGTGCGGTCGAACATGTCGGGCAGCGTGGCCACCGGGACGTGCTCGGCACCGTCGAAAACGAGGTGCTCGTAGACCTCGTCAGTGACGACCCAGGCGTCGTGCTCACGCGCCAGCTCCGCCACGAGCTCGAGCTCGCGGCGGGTGAAGACCTTGCCTGTCGGGTTGTGCGGCGTGTTGAGCAGGACGAGGCGCGTGCGCTCGGTGAAGGCCGCTCGCAGCGACACCTCGTCGACCGCGAAGTCGGGGAAGCGGAGCACCGACGTGCGCCGGGTGGCCCCGGCGAGGGCGATCGTGGCGGCATACGAGTCGTAGTACGGCTCGAACGTCACGACCTCGTCGCCCGGCTCGCAGAGCGCGAGCACCACCGATGCGATGGCCTCGGTCGCGCCCGCGGTGACGAGCACCTGCGACGTCGGGTCGAGCGCGATGCCGTAGAAGCGCTGCTGGTGCTCGGCCACGGCCGCCAGCAGCTCGGGCACGCCCGGCCCCGGAGGATACTGGTTGCGGCCGCCGTCGATCGCGGCCTTGGCGGCGTCGAGCATCTCGCGCGGGCCGTCCGTGTCCGGGAAGCCCTGGCCGAGGTTGATCGCGCCCGTGCGGGTGGCCAGGGCCGACATCTCGGCGAAGATCGTCGTGCCGAACGGTTGCATGCGTGAGATCAGCGGCGAGCTCATGGGTGGACTCTAGGCGCCGGCCGCGCCTCGGCCGGTCCGGTGCCTACGCTCCTGCGCTCCCGAGTCCGCAGCCGGTGATGGCGTAGAGCGTGTAGTCGCCGACGGTCCGGACCTTCTCGAGGCCCTCGACGGTGTCGAGGTCCTTGAGGCCAGACGACCGGTCCGGCCGGTCGAGCCAGTAGACGTGCGGGGAGTCGATGGCCCACCGGATGTCGTGCCGCGCCAGCGCAGCGCAGACGTCCGGTCGGTGCGTGAGGTCGTCGAAGCCCGTGCCGACGACGATCTCGTCGCCCGTGGTGGGGATGGGGATGGAGCGGTAGAGCGTGTTGGTGCCGAAGAGTGCGAACATCAGCGGCGAGCCGTTCTCGGGCCGGCCGACGACTCCCTGCCCGTCGGGGATGGAGCGTGGCGAGGTCGCGCAGCGCATCCTGTGCCGCAAACGAAAGGATCTCCTTCTTGGCCTCGTCCGGCTGGAAGAACGAGGAGAGCAGATCGTGCCGGGTGCGGGCATCGAGCACGACGGTCGACAGGGGCAGCACGGCGAGTGCGAGCACCGCTGCGAGGGTCGGTCGCGACCGCAGCCGGGGCAGCTTGCCGAGCAGCTGCCCGCAGGGCAGGGGCCGCAGCCGCGACGAGCACCACCCCGGGAACCGCTGCGAGCGAGGCGAGCCGGACCTTGTCGTTGTACCAGTACCCCGTGATCAGCGCTGTCCACGACGCCGTCGACGACGCGGCCATGACGTAGAGCAGCACGCACGCCAGCCACATGACGATGACCGGGACCGCCGCCCGCGCCCGCAGGGCGATCCAGCCCATGCCGAGCACGGTGAGGACGAGCACGCCCCAGAGCACCGCCGGGATCTGCAACCTGCCCCCGACGACCTCGACGATCGCGGTCCACGTCGAGACCCGGTCCTTCCAGTCGTAGGACTGGGTGGAGGCGAGTCTGGCCGACACGGCCGGCGCGGCGACGAGACCGATGCCGACGGCGACCGCGACGATGCCGAGGTCCCGCGCGACCTTCCACCACGACAGGTGCCCGAGCAGCCCGGCTCGCACCCGTGCGGAGCCGAACCACACCAGGGCGAAGACGACGAGCGCGACGAGCGCGTTCGGCTGGACGAGCGCCAGGCCTGGCAGCGCCGCGGCGAAGCCGAGCCACTGCCCGACCCGCCTCGACCGCGACGCCTGCAGCATGAGCGCCAGCGCCCCCGGCGTCAGCGCCGTCGCCATGAGGTTGGGCCAGAGCACGCCCCACCCGAGCAGGATCGTCGGGAACGACACGAAGGCCGCCGAGGCCAGGCCACCGGCATACGTGACGAGCCTCGAGGTGCCCAGGGTGTGGCGCACGAGGGCGACGCAGCCCACCGGCCACACGAGCGCGGCGAGCACGAGGGTGGCCACGTTGGTGCCGGGCAGCACGTCGGCGACCCCGGGGATCAGGCTCGTGGCGATCCATGCGTGGAAACCGTTGGGGTAGAAGGTCGGGTTGGCGATCGAGAAGTTGCCGGTGTCGAGGAAGAGCGCGATCCGGTTCAGGTGGTAGACGGCATCGGGGCTGTCGACGAGCTCGTCGGGCCGGCCGATGGCGGGCAGGATGGTGACGAGGGCGAGCGCCACGCCCAGTCCTATGGCGACCGCGACGTCGGGTCGCGGTCGACCGAGCAGGCGGCGTCCTGGCGACACCGTCGGGACGTCCGAGTCGGTCCAGCGCTGCAGGAGCCGTCCGAGGAGCAGCCCGAGGCCCCACGCCGCAACCGAGGCCACCACCGTGACGACGAGCAGCGGGAGCAGTCCCCAGCCCACGCCGACGCGCTGCGCGACCGTCGCAGCGGCCGCGATCAGGCCCACGGAGACGGCCGGGGACACCGCGAGCGCCTCGAGGCCGCGCGAGCCGAGGGCGCGCACGACGAGCCAGCCGGGCGCGAAGAGCACCGCGGAGAGGACGACGAACGCCGGGACTGCCTCCAGCCAGTTCGTCATGCGGGTCATTGTGGCTGGTCAACGCGATTTCTCCACAACGTGCCGCGGGTCGTAGGATGGGCGGCGGTCACGCGTGCTCGTCACGCGAGGCCTAAAATTCGCGCGTCTCCGTCCGGGTCCAGGCCCGGGTCGCACCACGGCAGTCCCGCTCCTCCCCGGAGGGCGGGCGGGGTGCGTCGAGTCGCCAGGAGCAGATCGTATGCCGTCGGGCTCGTCCGTCACGGACGTCCCCGTCGCGTGTCTGCAGACAACTGACAACCACACACACAGGAGGACACGGCATGGCCGTCGTCACCATGCGCCAGCTCCTCGAGAGCGGCGTCCACTTCGGGCACCAGACCCGGCGCTGGAACCCGAAGATGAAGCGCTTCATCATGACCGAGCGCAACGGCATCTACATCATCGACCTGCAGCAGTCGCTGACGTACATCAACAACGCCTACGAGTTCGTCAAGGAGACCGTCGCCCACGGCGGCACCATCCTCTTCGTCGGCACCAAGAAGCAGGCCCAGGAGCCGATCGCCGAGCAGGCGACGCGCGTCGGCATGCCCTACGTCAACCAGCGCTGGCTCGGTGGCATGCTCACCAACTTCCAGACGATCTCCAAGCGCCTGACGCGCCTCAAGGAGCTCGAGGAGCTCAACTTCGACGACGTGGCCGGCTCCGGCTACACGAAGAAGGAGCTGCTCATCCTCAAGCGCGAGAGGGACAAGCTCGAGAAGACCCTCGGCGGCATCCGCACGATGGCCAAGGTGCCTTCGGCCGTCTGGATCGTCGACACGAAGAAGGAGCACCTCGCGGTCGACGAGGCGCGCAAGCTCGGCCTGCCGGTCATCGCGATCCTCGACACGAACTGTGACCCCGACGAGGTCGACTACAAGATCCCCGGCAACGACGACGCGATCCGCTCGGTCGCGCTGCTGACCCGGGTCGTGGCCGACGCCGTCGCCGACGGTCTCATGCAGCGCTCGTCCGGCAAGACCGGCGGCGACGCGCAGGCCGAGGAGCCGCTCGCCGAGTGGGAGCGCGAGCTCTACGCCGACGCCGCCGCTGCGGCCGAGACGCCGGAGGCGCCCGCCGCCGCTGCTCCCGAGGCCGCCGAGGCGGTCGCGCCCGTGGACGCCGTCGCACCCGTCGACGCCGAGGCACCCGTCGAGGCCGCAGGCCACCGAGGCTCCTGCTGTCGAGACGCCGGCCCAGACGCCGGCCCCCGAGGTCGCTGCCGAGATCGCCGACGAGAACGCGCCGGAGGAGCCGCCGCCGCGGCGACCGGAGTCGACCGAGGCTCCCGTCGAGGGCGCCGAGGCCGCGCGAGGGCGCCGAGGTCGCCGAGGTCACCGAGAGGCCTGAGCCCGCCGGGCCACAGCCCTTCGAGTCATACACACACGGACGAAAAGAGCGATACAGAGCATGGCGAACTACACCGCCGCTGACATCAAGGCACTGCGCGAGCAGACCGGCGCCGGCATGATGGACGTCAAGAAGGCGCTCGACGAGGCCGAGGGCGACCGCGCCAAGGCCGTCGAGATCCTTCGCGTCAAGGGCCTCAAGGGCGTCACGAAGCGTGAGGGCCGCTCGGCCTCCAACGGCCTCGTGGCGGCCTCGGCCGGCGACGGCGTCGGCACCCTCGTCGAGGTCAACTGCGAGACGGACTTCGTCGCCAAGGGCGAGAAGTTCATCGCCCTCGCCGACCAGGTGCTGGCGCAGGCCGTCGCCGCCAAGGCGACGGACGCCGACTCGCTCCTCGGGAGCAGCTTCGACGACGGCAAGACCGTCCAGGAGCTGCTCGACGAGGCCAACGCCACCATCGGCGAGAAGATCGAGGTGCGCCGCGTGGCTCGCCTCGAGGGCGACACGGTCGTCTCCTACCTGCACAAGACGAGCCCCGACCTGCCCGCGCAGATCGGCGTCCTCGTCGCCCTGAAGGGCGAGGAGTCCGTGGGCCGTGACGTCGCGATGCACATCGCCGCGTTCAGCCCGACCGTGCTGACCCGTGACGAGGTCCCGCAGGAGACGGTGGAGAACGAGCGTCGCGTCGCCGAGGCCACGGCCAAGGAGGAGGGCAAGCCCGAGGCGGCCCTTCCGCGCATCGTCGAGGGTCGCGTCAACGGCTACTTCAAGGAGAACGTCCTGCTCGAGCAGCCGTTCGCCAAGGAGCCCAAGAAGACCGTCGCCAAGGTGCTGGAGGAGGGCGGCGCCACGGCGACGTCCTTCGCCCGCTTCCGCGTCGGCCAGTGAGGCCACCCCTCACGCACCTGCTCGTAGCGCCCAGCCGCGCACCGCGACGACGTATGCCGGTCGCCCCCTCGGGGGGTGGCCGGCATCGTCGCGTCGGGGCCCGGCGCACGGCTGTCTTCACACGATCTCCACACGTCGCACGGGAACCCCTCGCCGGCTCGCTCCTAGGCTCGTGGACATGAGCCAGGGGAGCACCACGCCGTCGTCGGGCCCGCCGTCCCAGGCGACCCTGCTCGTCGTGGAGGACGATCCGACGATCAACCAGGCGGTCACGGATCGCCTGGTGGCGGAGGGCTTCCGCGTCCTCCAGGCCTACGACGGCCCCGGTGCCGTCCAGGCCCACGCCGAGAGCGAGCCCGACCTCGTCGTGCTCGACCTCATGCTCCCGGGCTTCGACGGGCTGGAGGTGTGTCGCCGCATCCAGGCGCAGCGCCCGGTGCCCGTCCTCATGCTCACGGCCCGCGCGGACGAGACCGACCTGCTCGTCGGCCTCGGGGTCGGCGCCGACGACTACGTCACCAAGCCGTTCCGTATGCGCGAGGTCGTGGCACGCATCCGTGCCCTGCTGCGTCGGGTGGAGCGGGCGCGCGCCCTCGCCGCCGAGCAGCCCGCCCTGCTCACCCTCGGTGCCCTCGTCGTCGACCGGGCCACGCGCCGGGTGACCGTCGACGGCATCGACGTGCACCTCACCCCGCTCGAGTTCGACCTGCTGCTCGCCCTCGCCACCGAGCCGGGCGCCGTTCGGGGCCGCGACGAGCTCATGTCGGAGGTGTGGGGGTGGGCGGATGCCCGCGGGACGCGCACGCTCGACAGCCACGTCAAGGCGCTGCGCTCGAAGATCGGCCCCGACCGCGTGCGCACCGTCCACGGCGTCGGCTACGCCCTCGAGACCTCGGGCGAGCCGACGTGAACTCGGCGCGCCCGCTCGACGGCATCCGCTCCATCAAGGCGAAGCTCGCGCTGCTGGTGGGCGGCGAGCATCGTCGCGGCCGCCCTCGTCTCCGAGATCGGTGACCGTGCCGGCGTCTCCGTCTGGTTCACCGTGCCGGTGACCGTCGTCGCGGCCCTCGGAGTGACCCAGTGGCTGGCGCGCGGCATGACCTCGCCGCTGCGCGAGATGACCGACGCCGCCTCCCGGATGGCGACCGGCGACTACTCCCGGCGAGTCACCGCCACCTCTGCCGACGAGGTGGGCGTGCTCGCCACCGCCTTCAACACCATGGCCGCCGACCTCGCCGACGCGGACCAGCAGCGGCGCCAGCTCGTCGCCACGGTGTCGCACGAGCTGCGCACACCGCTCGCCGCGCAGCAGGCCCTGCTCGAGAACCTCGTCGACGGCGTCGTGCGCCCCGACGACGCCGTCCTGCGCACCGCCCTCGCCCAGGCCGAACGCCTCGGCACCCTCGTCGGCGACCTGCTCGATCTCAGCCGCGTCGACGGTGGCCGCACCGCGCTCGCGCTCGCGCCCGTCGACGTGCGCGCACTCGTCGAGGACGCCGTCGCGGAGGCCGGGGTCTCGCGGCGAGGCACGGTCCACGTCGTCGACGTGCCAGCCGACCTGCACGTGACCGCCGACGCCGCACGGCTCGCCCAGGTGCTCGCGAACCTCCTCGACAACGCCGACCGGCACAGCCCTCCGGGGGGTCGCGTCACCGTCAGCGCCGGGCCGGACGGCGCGGACCACTGGTGGCTCGTCGTCGCCGACGAGGGCAGCGGCATCCCGCCGGAGCGGGCCGAGCACGTCTTCGACCGCTTCGGCTCCGGAGACGACTCGGGTGGTGGCACGGGGATCGGCCTCGCCATCGCCAGCTGGGTGTGCGAGCTGCACGGTGGCTCGATCGCCGCCGTCCCCCCGGCACCGGGGGAGCGCGGGGCGCGCCTGCGGGTCGTGCTGCCCCGGTCGCCGGCCGCAGCACAGCCGTATGCCGTGGAGCCGGCTCCCGGTCCGCCCGCGTCCCCGTCCGCCACGGCACCTGCCGACGGCGCAGCCGCGGTCACCGCGTCCAGCTCCGCCGCACCCACCGCGGCCACCGCACCGACCGACACCGCACCGACCGACACCGCACCGACCGACACCGCACCGACCGACACCGAGGAGCACGCCGTGCCAGGCCCCGATCCCCGCCGCGGCGGGACCCGTCCCGAGCGGCACACCACGACGAGGCGGACGCGGTGGCCCGCCCACCGGCATACGGCAGCGTGCCGGTCGGCGCGCCGAAGCCGTTCCTCGACTCGGTCTTCGGCGACCTGTGGCCCGAGACCGGGCTCCCGGCCCAGGTGCGACTGCTCATCGCGTGCCTCGCGGTCGGCGTGCTCTCCGCCGTCGTGCTGCCCTACCGCAACATGGGGCTCGCCTTCTTCATCGTGCTGCTCGCCGGTGGCGCCGTCCTCTGGCGCACGTCGCGACGGCGGCTGACGCCCTGGTCCCTGGCGACGGCTGCGGTGTGCGTGGGGCTCGCGTCGTTCTCGGTGCTGCGGGCGGCGGACTGGCTCATGGTCCTGGCCGTGCTGCTCGGGGTGGTCCTGACGATGACCGCGCTCACCGATGCCCGGGCGCTGCTGTCGGTCGTCGCCGGCCTCGCGTCGTGGCCGCTCGCCGCGCTGCGCGGGCTGCCGCTGCTCGGGCGCACCATCAGCGCGACGAGCCGCGTCACCATCGTCTGGCCGGTGCTGCGCACGGCCGCGATCTCGCTCGTGGCGCTCGTCGTCTTCGGTGGGCTCTTCGCCTCGGGTGACGCGATCTTCGGGTCGTGGGCCAGCGCCCTCGTGCCCGAGTTCGACTGGGACAGCCTCATCACCCGCTCCTTCGTCGGCTTCGTCATCGGCGGGGCGCTGCTCGCCGCGTCGTACGTCGCGCTCAACCCCCCTCGGGTCCAGCGCGTCGCACTGCCCGAGGGCAAGCCGGTCGCCCGAGTGTGGGAGTGGGTGGTGCCCGTGGGTCTCGTCGTCCTGCTCTTCGTCGCGTTCGTGGTGGCGCAGGCAGCGGCCCTCTTCGGCGGGCACGAGTACGTGCAGCGCACGACGGGCCTGACCTACGCCGAGTACGTCCACCAGGGCTTCGGGCAGCTCACGGCAGCCACGGCGCTCACGCTGGCCACGGTCGCCCTCACCGTGCGGAAGGCACCGCGGGGCACGACCCGCGAGCGGCTCCTCCTGCGGGCCGTGCTCGGCGCCCTCGCCGTGCTGACCCTCGTCGTCGTCGCCTCCGCGCTGCACCGCATGGGCCTCTACCAGCAGGCCTACGGATTCACCGTGCTGCGGGTGCTCGTCGATGCGTTCGAGCTCTGGCTCGGCCTGCTCGTCGTGCTCGTGCTCGTGGCCGGGGTGCGGCTCTCCGGGTGGTGGCTGCCGCGGGCCGCGCTGATGTCGGCGGCCGCGTTCCTGCTCGTCGGAGGGCTCGTGAACCCGGAGGCGTGGGTCGCCCAGCAGAATCTCGACCGCTACGCCGCGACCGGCGAGCTCGATGCCGCCTACCTGCGCACACTCGGCCCCGACGCGACGCCCACGATCGTCGCCGGGCTGCCTCGCGACCTCGCGACGTGCATCGTCGCACCTGCTCAGGACACTGGCGACGACCTCCTCGCGTGGAACCTCGGCAGAGAACGGGCGAGCGACATCGGCCTCGCACCGCTGACAGAGGCCGAGTCGGCCCGGTGTGACGACCTGGTGGCCACTGTCTCCGCCCCCTGAGCGAGGATGGCCGGGTGCGCCGCGACATGGCCCGGCAGTTCGAGCTCGACCCGGCCCTGACCCACCTCAACCACGGGGCCTTCGGTGCCGTGCCCCGGACCGTGCGACTGGCCCAGGAACGGGCCCGAGCCGCCGTGGAGCGGGCGCCGACGCGAGCCTTCCGCGACGAGCTGCCGATCGCCCTCGGGAGGGCCCGTGAGGCAGCAGCCACCTTCGTCGGCGTGCCGGCTGACACGGCTGCCTTGGTGCGCAACGTCAGCGAAGGGATCGCCGTGGTGCTCCAGGGTCTGGGCATCGGGCCGGGCGACGAGGTGGTCGTCACCGACCACGGATACCCCACAGTGGCCCTTGCCGTGCAGGCGCGCGGCGCGCGGGTGCGAACCGCGCCGATCGCTCTCCACGCGTCGCCGGCCGACGTCGCCACGGCGGTCAAGGCCGCCGTGACCGCCCGCTCGCGGCTCGTGGTCCTCGACCAGATCACCTCGCCCACCGCGCTCGTGCTGCCGGTCGCCGACGCGGCCGCCGCCGTCGCACCGGTGCCGGTCCTCGTCGATGCCGCGCACGTGCCGGGTGCGCTGCCCGGGCTCGAGGTCGAGGCACTGGGGGTCGACTTCTGGGTCGGCAACCTGCACAAGTGGTCCTACGCCCCACGGTCGGCGGCCGTCCTCTGGGTCGCGCCGCGGCACCGTGCCGGGCTGCGTCCGCTCGTGACCTCCTGGAGCGACGGCGAGCCCTTCCCGGCCCGCTTCGACCTGCAGGGCACCGTCGACCACTCGGCCTGGCTCGCCGTGCCGGACGGCATCGCGTTCTGGCACGAGCTCGGCGGGTGGGAGCAGGTGCGGCGCAACACGGCCCTGCTGCGCGCCGGGGCCGACGCACGTGCGCGACGTGCTCGGCACGGTGAGCGCGGTCGACGGCATACCGTCGGCTCCCTGCCTCGAGGTCGTCGCCCTGCCGCGCGGCGTCGCCGACACACCGGAGGCGGCCGAGGCACTCTGGCAGCGCCTGTATGCCGCGGGCTTCGTCGTGCCGCCGGTGTCGTTCGGTGGTCGTGGCCTGCTGCGACTCGCGGCTGCTCCGTACAACGACGCGAACGACTACGAACGGCTGGCCGCGACCCTCAGGGACCTGCTGCGTCGGTCCTGAGCGGCCCGCCGCGCAGCCGCCGTTCGATGCGGCCGGGGACCGGGTCATGTGGAAAGATCGACCGACCGCTGGAACTGCCCCAAGGAGACCCCGCGCCATGACCGAGGCCCAGACCACCCCGTTCCACCGGGTGCTGCTCAAGCTCTCCGGAGAGGTCTTCGGCGGTGGCCGCATCGGCCTCGACCCCGCCGTCGTGGCCGGCATCGCCACCCAGGTCGCCGACGCCGTGCGCGGCGGCGTCGAGGTGGCGGTCGTCATCGGCGGCGGCAACTTCTTCCGCGGGGCCGAGCTGCAGCAGCGAGGTATGGACCGCACCCGGGCCGACTACATGGGCATGCTCGGCACGGTGATGAACTGCCTCGCCCTGCAGGACTTCCTCGAGAAGGAGGGCGTCGAGACGCGGGTGCAGTCCGCGATCGCGATGCAACAGGTCGCGGAGCCCTACATCCCGCGCCGGGCGATCCGCCACCTCGAGAAGGGCCGCGTCGTCATCTTCGGTGCCGGCGCCGGCATGCCGTTCTTCTCCACCGACACGGTGAGCGCCCAGCGCGCCCTCGAGATCAAGTGCGACGCGGTGCTCATCGCCAAGAACGGCGTCGACGGGGTCTACGACTCCGACCCGCGCACCAACCCCGGCGCCCAGAAGCTCGAGACCCTCACCTTCAACGACGCCCTCGCCTCCGGCCTCAAGGTCGTCGACGCGGCCGCGTTCAGCCTCTGCATGGAGAACAAGCTGCCCATGGTGGTCTTCGGCATGGAAGGCGCGGGAAACATCACCCGGGCGCTGCTCGGTGAGAGGATCGGCACGCTGGTCACCAACGCCTGACCGGCACCCGGGGACTGCATGACGCACCAGACCACCCGGCACGAGCCACCAGAGAGCACCACCGAGGACGAGGAACCCCAGCACCATGATCGAAGAGACGATGTTCGAGGCCGAGGAGAAGATGGACAAGGCCGTCGAGGTCCTCAAGGAGGACTTCGCGGGCATCCGCACCGGCCGCGCCAACCCCGGCATGTTCAACAAGCTGACGGTCGAGTACTACGGCGCGCCGACGCCGCTGCAGCAGCTCGCGTCCTTCCAGAATCCTGAGCCCCGCACCATCCTCGTCATCCCGTTCGACAAGTCTGCGATGCACGAGATCGAGCGGGCGATCCGCGACAGCGACCTCGGTGTCAACCCGAGCAGCGACGGCCACCAGATCCGCTGCGTCATGCCCGAGCTCACCGAGGAGCGTCGTCGCGACTACATCAAGCTGGCGAACGGCAAGGCCGAGGACGCACGTGTTGCCGTGCGCAACATCCGCCGCAGGGCCAAGACCGACATCGATCGGCTCGTCAAGGACGGCGAGGTCGGGGAGGACGACGGCACCCGCGCGGAGAAGGAGCTCGACGGCCTGACGAAGAAGCACACCGACCTCGTCGACGGTCTGTTCAAGGCCAAGGAGGCCGAGCTGCTCGAGGTGTGACCTCGGCTCTCGACCGACGATGACGACCGACTCACCACCGGACCCCGTGGAGCCTGCCGTGGCGGCCCACGAGGGTGAGGGTGTGCTCGACCCGGTGGCCTACGACCCCGCGCTCGACGACATCGCCGGCCTGCCGCCCGAGCAGGTCCTGGAGAAGAAGCCCAGTCGCGCCGGTCGAAACCTTCCGGCCGCGATCGGCGTCGGCGTCGGTCTCGGCGTGCTCATCATCGTGACCCTGCTGCTCCGGAAGGAGTCCTTCCTCGTCCTGCTTGCCGCGGGCGTCGGGATCGGCATCTGGGAGATGCGTGCGGCGCTGCGGCACGCGGGCGTAGAGGCTCAGCTCGTGCCCGCCGTGGCCGGCTTCCTCGGGATGATCTGGGCAGCCTGGGTGCTCGGGCCGGCCGCCCTGGTGGTGGCCTGGGCGCTCACCTGCGCCGCGACCGTACTGTGGCGCGGCGCTGGGCGGGTCGAGGGCGCCGCGCGCGACGTGCTCGGCGGCGTCTTCATCGCCACGTACCCCACCTTCCTCGTCGGCTTCGGCGTGCTTCTGCTGTCGGCAGAGGACGGCGTCGCCCGGATGTTCGTCTTCTTCCTCACCACCGTGTGCAGCGACGTCGGTGGGTATGCCGCGGGCGTCCTCTTCGGCAAGCACCCGATGGCGCCGACGATCAGTCCCAAGAAGTCGTGGGAGGGCTTCGCAGGATCGGTGCTGCTCTGCATGGTCGGTGGCTCGCTCAGCGTGCACTACTTCCTCGGTCACGCATGGTGGATCGGCATCGCGCTCGGGGTCGCCGTCGCGGTCGCGGCCACCGTCGGTGACCTCATGGAGTCGCTCATCAAGCGTGACCTCGGCATCAAGGACATGTCGAACATCCTCCCGGGGCACGGCGGCATCATGGACCGCCTCGACTCGCTCGTCGTTGTCGCACCGGTCGTGTGGACCATGCTGACGCTCCTCGCCGCCGCGCCCGTCTGACCGTCCTCGACGCCCTAGGTGAGGGTGGGGCGGCGGGCCTGCGAGAATGGCCGGGAGATGACTGAGACCCCACAGACCGTTCCAGAGATCGATGCCTCGCCGGCTCCGGTCGCCCTGCCCGAGCCGACGACGACCCGCCCCGAGCCGGGCGAGCTGACCTTTCGCGCGCCACGTCGCGGCAAGCCGCCGCGGCATCTCGCCGACCTCTCGCCCGCCGAGCGCAAGGAGGCCGTCGAGGCCTTGGGGCACAGAGGCTTTCGTGCGAAGCAGCTCTCGACCCACTACTTCGAGCGGCTCGAGGACGACCCGGAGCAGATGACCGACCTGCCCAAGGCCGTACGCGGTGCGCTCGTCTCCGACCTGCTGCCGACGCTGCTCACCCCGATCGTGCAGCGGGTGGCCGATGACGGCCAGACGCTGAAGTACGCGTGGCGCCTCCACGACGGCGCCATCGTCGAGTCGGTGCTCATGCGATATCCCCACCGCGTCACGATCTGCATCTCGAGTCAGGCCGGATGCGGCATGAACTGCCCGTTCTGCGCGACCGGCCAGGCCGGGCTGACCCGCAACCTCTCGGCCGGCGAGATCGTCGAGCAGGTCGTCTGGGCGGCGCGGGCGCTGCGGCGTGGCGAGCTCGCCGGTGGTGGTGACGAGGACCGCGACGCGCCCTTGCGGGTCAGCAACGTCGTCTTCATGGGCATGGGGGAGGCGCTGGCCAACTACACGGCGTCCATCGGCGCCATCCGCCGTCTCACCGAGCCGACGCCCGACGGACTCGGCATCTCCGCACGCGGCGTGACGATGTCGACGGTCGGGCTCGTGCCCGGCATCGAGAAGCTGACGGCGGAGGGCATCCCGGTAACGCTCGCCCTGTCGCTGCACGCCCCCGACGACGAGCTGCGCAACGAGCTCGTGCCGATCAACACGCGGTGGTCCGTCGACGAGGCGCTCGACGCCGCTCACCGCTACTACGAGGCGACCGGTCGGCGCGTGTCGATCGAGTACGCCCTCATCCGCGACATCAACGACCACGGCTGGCGCGCCGACCTGCTCGGCGAGAAGCTCGCCGCGCGGGGCAGCGGCTGGGTGCACGTCAACCCGATCCCGCTCAACCCGACGCCCGGCTCCAAGTGGACGGCCTCCCGTGCGGGCGTCGAGCAGAACTTCGTCGAGCGGCTGCGCGCCCACGGCATCCCCACGACCGTTCGTGACACCCGAGGTCAGGACATCGACGGAGCCTGCGGCCAGCTGGCCGCCTCGACCGCCTGACCGGTCGACCCGGGACTGACGTGGGCGCGTGGCAGGCTGGTCGACATGGATCGCGACGCCGCCCTGCGCTGGTTGCTCTCGCACGGCCGCCCGCTGGAGCGCGCTCGGCTCATCGAGGACGGGCCCGCGCGCCGCGCCGCGGTGACTGCGGCGCTGCGCGCCCACCAGCAGCCCGACGGTGGGCTGGGTGGCCCGCTGGAGCCGGATCACCGCTACACCGGGTCCACCGTGCTCGCGACGTGGTCGGGGCTCGCCGTGTGCCGCGACGAGGGACTTGACGCGAGCGACCCGCTCGTCGCGCAGCTGCTGGCGTGGTCTCGGGAGCGGCTCGTCGGCCTCGACGGCCACCGGGTCTGGCCGTTCCTCCCGCCCGAGGCCCAGCAGGCCGCCCACGCCCCGTGGTGGGACCAGTCGACACCAGGCCAGCTCGCCGCGTCCTTTGCCGGCTTCCGGCTCAACCCCCGGGCCGAGCTCGTCGCCATGGCGTGGCGTTGGCCCGGCTTCCTCGATGCGGTGACGCGCGACGCCCTCACGGTGGACGTCGTGGCGGCGGTCGAGCGGATGGAGCCCGGCCACGTGCACGACCACCTGTGCGCGTCGACCTTCGCTCATGAGCCCGCAGTGCCCGCCGAGGCCCGCGCCGCGGTCGTCGACGTGCTCCATCACGTGCTCCCCGCGCGCGTACAGCGGCCCGGCGCTGCCGGCTACGGGCTCGATGCGCTCGACGTCGTGCCCGGACCCGACAGCCCGCTCGTCGACGTCGTGTCCGACGTCATCGCCGACACGCTCGACTCGCTCGACCACGACCAGACGCACGACGGCTCATGGCGCCCCGGCTGGGTCTGGGACCACCCGGCAGGCCCGGGTCGTGACGTCGTCAGCGACGAATGGGCCTCGGTCGTGACGCTCGAGTCCGTGAGGCGGCTCGACCGCTGGGACGCCTGGCGCTCGTCCCGTGCCCGGACAGCGCCGGGCCTGCAGGGGACGGCCGAGTGACCTGCGCCCGGTGCCCCTGACCACCTCTCGGCGCGATCAGGCGGGCTCGGCCCGGTAGGTGCGGCGATAGGCGAGCGGGGGCAGGCCCACAGCGGCCGCCAGATGCTGTCGCAGTGAGGCGGACGTGCCGAAGCCGGCGTCGGCAGCGACCCGGTCGACGGGCAGGTCGGTCGTCTCGAGCAGATGCCGTGCGCGGTCGACCCTGGCACGCGCGAGCCACGTCCCCGCCGTCTCACCGGTCTCGTCGCGGAAGCGCCTGGTGAAGGTGCGCACGCTCATCCCCGCGTGACGGGCCATGTCCGACAGACCGATCGGCTCGCCGAGGTGGGCGAGCACCCACGTACGGGTCGCACCGGTGCCCATGTCCGTCTCGTCGGGCACCGGCCGTTCGATGAACTGCGCCTGCCCCCCGGCACGCCACGGTGCGACCACCGCCCCGCGGGCGACTCGGTTCGCCGCGCCGGTGCCGAGATCGCTGCGCAGGACGTGCAGCAGCAGGTCGATGCCCGCAGCGTTCCCTGCCGAGGTCAGCACGTCGCCGTGGTCGACGAAGAGCACGTCCGGGTCGAGCCGCACCTGGGGGAAGAGCCGGCGGAAGGCGTCCCCGTGCATCCAGTGGGTGGTCGCCTCGCGGCCGTCGAGCTTGCCCAGGCCCGCGAGGACGAACGCCCCGGTGCAGATCGAGAGCCATCGCGCATCCGGCCGGGCCGTGGCGGCGAGCTCGACGAGCTCCTGTGACAGCTCACCGCGCTCGACGATCGCCTCGTTGCTCACCCCTGGCACGACGATCGTGTCCGCTTCTGCTACAAGGCTGTTCGGATCAGTCGGCAGGGCAAGATATCCGGCGGAGGTCCTGACCGGCCCGTCGTCGAGCGTCGACATCGTCACGGTGTAGGGCGCCGGCGCGCCGGTGAGCGGGCCGGGCCAACCGGGGTCCAGCGCGCTCGAGGCGAAGAAACGGTGTGGCAGGCCGAGCTCGAAGGCGATCACGCCATCGAGCGCCAGCACGGCGACCCGGTGTGGCCTACCGGCGGGAATAGTCATGGCCGGATTCTTGCACATCATGTCCTTCCGGCCACTCGCAGGTGATGACGGTATGCCGCAGGGTGGACCCGTGACCGCCACCGACCTGACGTCCTCGACGCCGACCGTCGCCCGCACGCCGCGGATCCACCCCGCCTGGTGGGTCGCGCTCGTCACCTTCCTCACGATCATCGGCGCCGCCGGCTTCAGGTCGACCCCGGGCGTGCTCATGACGCCGCTGCACGAGGAGTTCGGCTGGCCGATGGGCGTCATGGGCGCAGCCGTCTCGGTCAACCTCGTCCTCTTCGGCCTTGCGGCGCCCTTCTCGGCCGCGCTCATGGAGCGCCTCGGCATCCAGCGCGTCATCGCCGTCGCACTCCTGCTCGTCAGCGGCGGCTCGCTCCTGCCGATCTGGATGACGTCGTCGTGGCAGCTGGTGCTGTGCTGGGGGATCGTCGTCGGGATGGGGACCGGCGCGATGTCGATGGGGCTCGTGGCGACCGTCACCGGACGATGGTTCGTAAGACGCCGCGGCCTGGTCACCGGAGTGCTGACCGCTGCCGGCGCCACGGGTCAGCTCATCTTCCTGCCCTTCCTCGCGTGGCTCGCCGAGCACCACGGCTGGCGCAGCGCGGCGCTCGCGACGTCGCTCGCCGCCCTCGCCGTCGTGCCGCTCGTGCTGTGGAAGCTGCACGACCACCCCAGCGTCCTCGGCATCACCGCCTACGGGGCACCCGCCGGCACCCCGGTGGCTCGCCCGCCCCGACCGACGGGCCATCCGGTGAGCCTGGCGCTCGGCACCCTGCGCGTCGCCGCCCGCACCACGGTGTTCTGGCTGCTCGCCGGCAGCTTCGCGGTATGCGGCATGTCGACCAACGGCCTCGTCGGCACGCACTTCATCCCGGCGGCGCACGACCATGGCATGCCGACCACGACGGCTGCCGGCCTGCTCGCCCTCGTCGGCGTCTTCGACATCGTCGGCACGGTCTTCTCGGGCTGGCTCACCGACCGGGTCGATCCCCGCATCCTCCTCACCGCCTACTACACCCTGCGCGCGGGGTCCCTCTTCCTGCTGCCGACCCTCTTCAGCGACTCCATGCACGTCAACATGCTCGCCTTCATCCTGTTCTACGGCCTCGACTGGGTGGCCACGGTGCCACCGACGCTCGCCCTGTGCCGCACCGCCTTCGGCGACCGGGCCCCGATCGTGTTCGGCTGGGTCTTCGCATCGCACCAGATCGGTGCCGCCGTGGCGGCGCTCGGTGCCGGCCTGGTCCGCGACCAGCTCGGCACCTACGACCTGGCGTGGTACGCCGCCGGTGCCCTGTGCCTCGTGGCCGCGCTCATGTGCGTGGCGATCGCGGTCCGGCCGGTGTGGGAGGCGTCACTGAACCCGCCGATCAGTGGTGCGAAGGAGCCCGCGACGGCAGAGTGAGGTCATGAGCGACGGCGCTGCAGAGGCATACCAGAGCACCTACGAGGCGAGCCTGCGCGACCCGGAGACCTTCTGGCGCGAGGCCGCTCGCGCCATCGACTGGGTGACTCCACCCGATCGCATCCTCGACGGCTCCCGTCCGCCGTTCTACCGGTGGTTCCCCGACGCCGAGCTCAACGTCTGCTTCAACGCCGTCGACCGACACGTCGCAGCGGGCCGCGGCGACCAGGCCGCCATCCACTACGACTCGCCCGTCACCGGCACCACGCAGACGCTGACGTATGCCGTCCTGCTCGAGCGCGTGCGTGCCGTGGCCGGCGGCCTGCGCGGCCTGGGAGTCGGCAAGGGCGACCGCGTCGTCATCTACATGCCGATGGTGCCCGAGGCCGTCATCGCGATGCTGGCGTGCGCACGCCTCGGCGCGATCCACTCCGTCGTGTTCGGTGGCTTCGCCCCGGCGGAGCTCGCAGCCCGCATCGACGACGCCCGGCCGAAGGTCGTGCTGTCGGCGTCCTGCGGCGTGGAGCCGAGTCGCGTCGTGCCCTACAAGGCGTTCCTCGACGAGGCCGTCGAGCGGTCGGCCTCCCGCCCCGAGTGGTGCGTCATCCTCCAGCGCCAGCAGCTCACGGCCGAGCTTGGCGAGCGTGACCTCGACTGGGGCGTCCTCGAGTCGGGCGAGGCCGCGCTCGCAGGCGCGGAGTGCGTGACCGTCGCGGCGACCGACCCGCTCTACATCCTCTACACGTCCGGCACGACCGGCCGGCCGAAGGGCATCTACCGCGACAGCGGCGGCTACGCCGTGGCGCTGCGGTGGTCGATGGAGGCGATCTACGACGTCGCGCCGGGCGAGACGATGTTCACGGCCAGCGACGTCGGCTGGGTCGTCGGGCACTCGTACATCGTCTACGGACCACTGCTGACGGGGGCGACGACGGTGCTCTACGAGGGCAAGCCGGTGGGCACGCCTGACGCGGGCGCGTTCTGGCGCGTCATCGCGCAGTACGGTGCCGTCTGCCTCTTCACCGCCCCGACGGCGTTCCGCGCGATCAAGAAGGAGGACTCGCACGCCTCCACGGTGGCCGAGCACGACCTGTCGCGCTTCCGTGCGCTCTTCCTGGCCGGGGAACGCCTCGACCCCGACACGTATGAGTGGGCGTGCCAGGCGCTCGATCGACCGGTCATCGACAACTGGTGGCAGACCGAGACCGGCTGGCCGATCGCGGCCAACCCCAAGGGGATCGGGCTGCTGCCGATCAAGCCCGGCTCACCGACGGTCGCCGTGCCGGGCTATGACGTGCAGGTGCTCGACGGCGCGGGCGAGGTGGTCGAGCGGGGTGTCGAGGGCGCGATCTGCATCAGGCTGCCAATGCCTCCGGGGACCCTGCCGACGCTGTGGGGGGACGACGACCGCTACGTCAGCTCCTACCTGTCCGCCTACCCCGGCTTCTACCTCACCGGTGACGGCGGCTACGTCGACGAGGACGGCTACCTCTACGTCCTGGGGCGCACCGACGACGTGCTCAACGTCGCCGGCCACCGGCTCTCGACGGGTGTGCTGGAGGCGGCGCTCGCCGGTCACGAGGCGGTCGCCGAGTGCGCGGTCATCGGAGTGCACGACGACCTCAAGGGGCAGGTGCCGCGCGGGCTCGTCGTGCTCAAGTCGGGCATCGACGCCGATGCCGACGGGGAGCGCATCGTGCGTGAGCTCGTCGACCGGGTGCGCTCCGAGGTCGGCGCCGTGGCGTCGTTGCGACGGGTCGACATCGTCGCGGGTCTGCCCAAGACCCGCTCCGGCAAGATCCTGCGCAAGACGATGCGCGAGCTCGCCGACGGCAAGCGCCCCACCGTGCCTGCGACGATCGAGGACCCAGCGGTCCTCGACGCGCTCGGCCCGGTCCTGCGCGCGTGAGCCCGGCCGCCGCGCTCACGCCCGGCGCAGCAGCGGGAGCACCTCGTCGATGCCGTCGACGAGGTGCACGGCGCCCTCCATGCGCCGGCCCCTCGCAAGAGCCTGGATGGCGGACCACACCGGCACGGTGTCCGTCCAGTGCTCCCGGCCCACGAGCACGAGCGGGGGGAGCGGCGCGTCGGCCGCCGCGTAGTAGAGCGGCGTGATCGCCTGGAAGACCTCCTGCACCGTGCCCGCCGCGCCGTCGAGCACGACGATGCCGGCGTTGGACCGGGCGAGCAGGCCCTCCTCGCGAATGGCGTTCGAGAAGTACTTGGCGATGACGTCGCAGAAGACGTTGGGCGGCTCGTGACCGTAGAACCACGTCGGGATGCCCAGCGAGCGCGCCGTCGGGCCCAGCGTGTCGGTGCTCACCGGCTCCGCATCGTCGAGCAGGGCCGCGCGCGCCTCGAGCGCCACCGCTGCCCACGGCGTGACGTCCGGCCGGAAGCTCGGCACGGACGCGATCCGCCGCACCGTCTCCTCGACCGCCTCCGGCGTGCGGCACAGGGCCCCCAGGTTGGCTGCCTCCATCGCGCCCGGACCGCCTCCGGTGACGACGAGGTGGCCTGCCTCGGCGAGGGCATGGCCGAGACCGGCCGCGCCGGCGTAGGCCGCCGAGCTCCGGTGCAGCGCGTGCCCGCCCATGATGCCGACCACGGAGCGTCCGGCCACGAACTCGTCGAGCTCGTCGGTGACCGAGTCGTCGTGGATGGCCCGCACGAGGGTGCAGTAGGCGTCCGAACGGATCGTGGCGTCCACGAACCACGCGTACGCGCGCGCGTCGGGCGTCGCGGCATACCCATGGGAGAGTCCGGCGTAGAGGTCGGACGGCAGGTAGAGCCCCCGCCACGGGTCGACGGGTGCGTCGGCGATGCCCGGGAAGACGATGGCGCCGCCTCGCAGCAGGATCTGGGCCACCGCCGAAGGCACGTCGCCTCCTAGGACGACGAGGCCGGTGAGGTCGCCGTGGTCGGCCAGCCGGTCGGCGTAGCACGAGAGGTCGAGGTTCTGCAGGCGCAGTCCCGAGAGGGGGGCACCGGAGTCGAGGTGGTCGTCCAGCTCGGCCAGCGTCTCGATCTCCATGCGGCCATCATGTCCGACGGCCGGTGGCCGTGGTCGAGGCGCGGACCTCCCGGCGCATGCCGACGAACGGCTGGAAGGATCGGCGCGATGATGGGAGTGCTCGAGGGTTTCGCGACGATCGCGGTGGTCGTCGCGATCGGGTGGCTCCTGGCCGACCGCCGCATCCTCGACGAGAGCGCCCAGGGCAACCTCTCGCGGCTGGCGTTCTACGTCGCCTCACCGGCCCTGCTGCTCACCGTGATGCAGCGGACCCCGCTCGACCGAGTGCTCTCGGCCAACCTCGTGACATCGCTGATCAGCTTCGTCGTCGTCGCCGGCGCCTACCTGCTCGTGGCCCGGTTCCGTTGGGCGGGGCAGACGCTCGGGTCACGCCTCATCGGCAGCCTGTCGGCGGCCTACGTCAACGCGGGCAACCTGGGCATCCCGATCGCGCTCTACGTCCTCGGCGACGTCGCGTGGGTCGCTCCCACGCTGCTGCTGCAGCTGCTCATCGTCACGCCGGTCTACATGGCACTCTTCGACAGCGACGCGCTCGGGCAGCGGCCCACGCTGCTGCGCAGCCTGCGCCGGATGATGAGCAACCCGATCACCCTCGGGGCCATCGCCGGGCTGCTCATCGCGGTCCTCGACATCGACCTCCCGGCGGTCGTCGCCGCGCCGATCGATCTGCTCGGCGCGATGGCGGTGCCGTCGATGCTCGTCGCGTTCGGCATCTCCCTCCGGCGCGGCCCGAGGCCGGCCACCGGCCGCGCCGCCGCCCACGTCTGGACGATCGTGGGGCTCAAGATCCTGCTCATGCCGGCCGTGGCGGTGGGGGCCGGCCTGGCGCTCGGTCTGCGCGACGAGGCGCTCTTCGCCGTCGTCGTCACCGCTGCGCTGCCGACGGCGCAGAACATCTTCACGTATGCCGTCCGCTACCGGCGCGAGGTGGCGCTGGCTCGCGACACCATCTTCGTCAGCACCTTCGCGTCGGTGCCCGTCATCCTCGTTATCGCCGCGCTCTTCCACTGGCTGGTCGGCGTCTGACCCACCCAAAAATCGAGAGAGCATTCCGTCCGGGCGGACGGAATGCTCTCTCGATCGAGGTGTGGGGTGGGGGCCTGTCAGAAGCCGAAGTCGCCTCCGCCGAAGTCTCCGCCGAAGCTGCCTCCGCCGAAGTCTCCACCGAACTCGCCCCCGCCGAAGTCTCCACCGGCGAAGTCCTGCCCACCGGCGTCCCCACCGGCGTCCCCACCGGCATCCCCACCTGCGTCTCCACCGGCGTCACCGGAGTCGCCGGAGTCGCCGGAGTCGCCGGCGCCCGCGTCGCCGGCGTCCTGGGCCTCGGGCGAGGACTCGTAGCCGCCGAGCATCATGTCGGCCAAGGCCGAGCCGACGACGACGCCCGCGATGGTGCCGAGCATCGAGCCGGCGATCATGCCGCCCATCCCCATGCCGCCACCGCGACCTGCACCAGCGCCGAAGGCGCCCTGCAGGTAGCCGGGGCGGCTCATCTCGGCGCGCGTCGCGCTGCGCGCGAGGTCGGCCGGCTGGTCGCTGCGGGGACGCTCACTCTCGGGGAGGTCCTCGTTGAGGCGTTGGAGCACCATCTGGCGCTGCTCGGGAGTGAGCTTGCCAAAGGCCTCGGTGTGCACGCGCTCGATGTCCTCCGGGTCGGCGGTCCGCAGGAGGTACTTGTAGCGGGCGATGGCCCGCTCGTCCTCGCTCGACGCGCCGCCGCGGGGGGCGGGCACGGCATAGGGCTGACCGGTCGGCGGCGCGGCGCCGTACTGACCCGCCGCCGTCTGCTGCGGTCGCTGCTGCTGGAGCGGCTCGCGCCCGAGCAGCCTGTCGAGGAATCCCATGTCGTTCTCCTTGCGTCGGCGTCGCAGTGGCGGAGGGCCGCGAGGCGTGCGCCGGGCAGCTTCTCCTTCACCTACCCAACGACGCCGGGCCGGCCACCGTTCCTGCGGTGGCCGGCCCAGCGGCATACGTCGTCGGTCTCCGGGGCTCAGAGGTGGTTCTCGGCCTCCGTCAGCACGGAACGCAGCCGTGACTCGATGTCGTCGAACTCGGCGGGCCCCATGATGAGCGGCGGTGCGAGCTGGATGACGGGGTCCCCACGATCGTCGGCACGGCAGTAGAGTCCGGCCTCGAAGAGCGCCCGAGAGAGGAAGCCGCGCAGCAGCCGCTCGGACTCCGCGTCGTCGAACGTCTCGCGCGTCTGCTTGTCCTTGACGAGCTCGATGCCGTAGAAGTAGCCGGCTCCGCGCACGTCGCCGACGAGCGGCAGGTCGAGCAGCTTGTCGAGCGTCGCCTTGAAGATCGGGGCGTTCTCCTTGACACGGGCGTTGAGGCCCTCGCGCTCGAAGATGTCGAGGTTGACCATCGCGACGGCGGCTGACACCGGGTGCCCGCCGAACGTGTAACCGTGCGGGAAGGAGGTCGTGCCCTTCCGGAACGGCTCGAAGAGGCGGTCGCTCGCGATCATCGCGCCGATGGGGGAGTAGCCGCTCGTCATGCCCTTGGCGCAGGTGATGATGTCGGGCACGTAGCCGAAGTCGTCGCAGGCGAACATCGAGCCGATGCGCCCGAAGGAGCAGATGACCTCGTCGGAGACGAGCAGCACGTCGTACTGGTCGCAGATCTCGCGGACCCGCTCGAAGTAGCCGGCCGGTGGCGGGAAGCAGCCACCGGAGTTCTGCACCGGCTCGAGGAAGACCGCCGCAACCGTGTCGGGGCCCTCGAACTCGATGGCCTCGGCGATGCGGTCGGCGGCCCACCGGCCGAAGGCCTTCTCGTCGTCGCGCAGGTGCTCCGGCGCGCGGTACTGGTTGGTGTTCGGGACCTTGTGCGCACCGGGCACGAGCGGCTCGAACATCTCCTTGGCCGCAGGGATGCCCGTGATCGACAGTGCGCCCTGGGGCGTGCCGTGGTAGGCGACTGCGCGCGAGATGACCTTGTGCTTCGTCGGCTTGCCGGTCAGCTTGAAGTACTGCTTGGCCAGCTTCCAGGCGGTCTCGACGGCCTCGCCCCCGCCGGTCGTGAAGAAGACGCGGTTGAGGTCACCGGGGGCGCCCGCGGCCAGCCGCTCGGCGAGCTCGATCGCCCTGGGGTGCGCGTAGCTCCACAGCGGGAAGAAGGCGAGCTCCTTGGCCTGCTTGGCAGCTGCCTCCGCGAGCTCCTCACGGCCGTGGCCGACCTGCACGACGAAGAGGCCGGAGAGGCCGTCGACGTACTCGTTGCCGGCGTCGTCCCAGATCTTCCAGCCCCGGCCCCGGGTGATGACCGGCACCGAGGCACCCAGCCCTCCGGCGTCCTTGGGCTCGAAGACCGAGTGGCGGGTGAAGTGCATCCACAGGTGGTCGCGGGCCGCCTCGGCGAGAGGCGTGCCGGCGGGGGTGAGGCCGGTGCCGGGCGTGGCCCGGACATCGGCAGAGGAAATGGTCATCGTGTACCCCAGTTGTAGAGCTGTTTGTTGAGTTTCAGGTAGACGAACGTCTCGCTCGCCGTGACGCCCGGGAGCGGACGGATGCGGGTCGTGAGCAGCTCGAGCAGGTGGGTGTCGTTCTCGCAGACCACCTCGGCGAGGACGTCGAAGCTGCCCGCCGTCGTGACGACGTAGGACACCTCGTCCATCTCGGTCAGAGCGTCGGCCACCGTCGTCATGTCGCCGGAGACCCGCAGCCCGACCATCGCCTGCCGCTGGAACCCGACCTGCAGGGGATCGGTCACCGCGACGATCTGCATGACGTCAGCCTCGAGCAGGCGTTGCACGCGCTGCCGGACGGCGGCCTCGGAGAGACCGACCTCCTGCGCGATCGAGGCGTAGGACTTCCGACCGTCCTGCTGGAGCAGCTCGATGATGGTCTTGCTGACCTCGTCGAGGTTGACCGTGGACCGCCGGCCGGCCGGGCGCCCGGTGTTGGCCACGCCGCGGATCGTCGTCATGGGGCGATAGTGACCTGTGGAACGCGCTGTTGGCAAGTCCGGAGTCAACTGATTCCGAAGTTTCTTCCGCGCTAGGGTTCACCGATACGTAGTTTTCGCTCTAGCATGCGGCCATGACCTCGCAGCCGCGCCAGCTCCGCAACTTCATCGGTGGCCAGTACGTCGACCCCGAGACCGACGCGACGACCGACATCGTCGACCCCTCCACGGCCCAGGTGGTCGCCACGGCACCGGTCAGCAACCGGGCCGACGTCGATCGTGCGTACGCCGCGGCGGCCACGGCCTTCGAGACGTGGGGCGAGACCACGCCCGGCGAGCGCCAGGCCGCGCTGCTGAAGTTCGCCGACGCCATCGAGGCGCGAGCCGAGGACCTGATCCGCCTCGAGGGCGAGAACACCGGCAAGCCGCACGCGCTGACGGCGAGCGAGGAGATCCCGCCGATGGTGGACCAGCTCCGGTTCTTCGCCGGCGCCGCTCGGGTCCTGGAGGGCAAGTCCGCCGGGGAGTACATGAAGGGCCACACCTCCTACGTGCGGCGCGAGCCCATCGGGGTCGTCGGCCAGGTGACCCCCTGGAACTACCCGATGATGATGGCGATGTGGAAGATCGCACCGGCCCTCGCCGCCGGCAACGCGGTCGTGCTGAAGCCCTCGGACACCACCCCCGAGACGACGCTCCTGCTCGCCGAGCTCGCCTCCGAGTTCCTGCCCGAGGGCACCTTCAACGTCGTCACCGGCGACCGCGAGACCGGCCGCCTGCTCGTCGAGCACCGTACTCCCGCGCTCGTGGCCATCACCGGCTCGGTGCGCGCCGGCATGCAGGTCGCCGAGAGTGCCTCGCGCGACCTCAAGCGCGTCCACCTCGAGCTCGGCGGCAAGGCGCCGGTGATCGTCTTCGACGACGCCGACCTCGAGGCGGCCGTCGAGGGCATCGCCATCGGCGGCTACTTCAACGCCGGCCAGGACTGCACGGCCGCCACTCGCGTGCTCGCCGGACCGCGCGTCCACGACGACTTCGTCGCCGCGCTCGCCGAGTATGCCGCCGGGTCGGCCAAGGTCGGTATGCCCGACGACCCGGACGCGCTCTTCGGCCCGGTCAACAACCCGAACCAGGTGCGCCCACGTCTCGGGCATGATCGACCGGCTGCCCGACCACGCCCGGATCGCCGCCGGCGGCCACCGAGCCACCGGTCTCGGTGACGGGTACTTCTTCGAGCCGACCGTGCTCGCCGGCCTGCGCCAGGACGACGAGCAGATCCAGACCGAGATCTTCGGTCCGGTGATCACGGTGCAGCAGTTCACCGACGAGGCCGAGGCGCTCGCCTGGGCCAACGGGGTGCAGTACGGCCTCGCCTCCTCGGTCTGGACCAAGGACTTCGGCAAGGCGATGCGGATGAGCCGCAAGCTCGACTTCGGCTGTGTGTGGATCAACACGCACATCCCGGTCGTGGCCGAGATGCCTCACGGGGGTTTCAAGCACAGCGGCTACGGCAAGGATCTGTCGATGTACGGCCTCGAGGACTACACGCGCGTCAAGCACGTCATGGCCAACATCGAGTCGTGAGCTTCGCCGTCCGCACCGGACGGCGAACTTCTGTGGCTCACCACGCGTTCAGCACAGCAGCACCATCACGACGCACGGGGCGGCGTCGTTCCCCCTCCACCTGGCCCCCAACTCCCTGGAGAGATGAACCCCCATGAACGAGAACTCCTTCGACCCGGACAACCCGATCCTGCGCGCCGCCCTCGTGCGCGGGCTCGTCAGCCGGCGCTCCGCCATGATGGGCGCCGCCGGCGTTGGTGCGGCCGCCCTGCTCGCTGCCTGCGGCTCTGCGGGCAAGAACCCGAGCACCGGATCGGGCAACCGGCTCCGCGGCACCGGCCAGGACGGCGGCCGCCGCGAAGGACCTCTCCGACACCGAGAAGGTCGTCAACTGGTCGAACTGGACCGAGTACATCGACACGACGGAGGACGGCAAGTCGCGACCGACGCTCGAGGCCTTCCAGAAGCAGAGTGGGATCGCGGTCACCTACACCGAGGACTACCTCGACAACGACGAGTTCTACGCCAAGGTGCGCCCGCTCCTCGAGGGTGGCAAGGACACCGGTCGCGACGTCTGGTGCAGCACCGACTGGATGGTCGCCCGCCTGATCCGTCAGGGCTACGTGCAGAAGCTCGACCTCGCCAACATCCCCAATGCCAAGAACCTCGAGGACTCGCTCAAGAACGTCGAGTTCGACCCGGGACGGGTCTACTCGCTGCCGTGGCAGAGCGGCTTCGCCGGCATCGGCTACAACCTCAAGGCCACCGGCGGCAAGAAGGTCGAGACGATGACCCAGCTGCTCACCGACCCGGCCCTCAAGGGCAAGGTCACGCTGCTCACCGAGATGCGCGACACCGTCGGCCTCATGATGATGGAGCAGGGCAAGGACATCTCGAAGTTCACGGACGCCGACTTCCAGGCCGCGATCGACGTCCTCCAGCAGGCCAAGGACTCCGGTCAGATCCTCAAGTTCACCGGCAACGAGTACACCGAGGGCCTGGCCAAGGGCGACATCGCCGCATGCGTGGCCTGGACCGGTGACATCGTCCAGCTGCAGTTCGACGACGACAAGATCCAGTACGCCCTGCCCGAGAAGGGCTTCACGATCTGGTCCGACAACTTCGTCATCCCGGCTCTCGCGAAGCACAAGAAGAACGCCGAGAAGCTCATCGACTACTACTACGACCCCAAGGTCATGGCGCAGGTCGAGGCATGGGTCAACTACATCGCGCCGGTGAAGGGGACCAAGGAGGAGCTCGTCAAGATCGATCCTGAGCTCGGCGAGAACCCGCTCATCGTGCCGTCGGCCGACGTCCTGGCCCGGGCCCAGGTCTTCCGCGGGCTGACCCCTGCCGAGGAGACGAAGTACAACAAGCTCTACTCGGCCCTGACGACCGCCTGATGGGCGCGGAGGGCAAGGGCGACCTCACGCTGGTCGCGCTGACGAAGTCGTTCGAGACGTTCACCGCCGTCCACCCGCTGGACCTGACGATCCCGCAGGGCTCGTTCTTCGCCCTGCTCGGCCCCTCGGGCTGCGGCAAGACGACGACGCTGCGGATGATCGCCGGTCTCGAGGAGCCGACGGGCGGCCGAGATCCTCATCGGCGACGACGACATCACCCGCACGCGGGCCTACCAGCGCAACGTCAACACGGTCTTCCAGTCGTACGCGCTCTTCCCGCACATGACGGTCTTCGAGAACGTGTCGTTCGGCCTGCGGCGCCGTGGCGACAAGGACCACAAGAAGAAGGCCCAGGACGCCCTCGAGCTCGTGCAGCTCGGTCAGGTCGCGAGCAGCAAGCCCAGCCAGCTCTCCGGCGGCATGCAGCAGCGGGTCGCCCTCGCCCGGGCACTCGTCAACCGACCCGACGTGCTGCTCCTCGACGAGCCGCTCGGTGCCCTCGACCTCAAGCTGCGCCGCCAGATGCAGATCGAGCTGAAACGCATCCAGCAGGAGGTGGGGCTGACCTTCATCCACGTGACGCACGACCAGGAGGAGGCCATGACCATGGCCGACTCGATCGCGGTGATGAACGCCGGCAGCATCGAGCAGCTCGGTGACCCGGCGACGCTCTACGAGCAGCCGCACTCGACGTTCGTGGCCAACTTCCTCGGGCAGTCCAACCTGCTGCGGGCGAGCGTCAATCCCGGCGGCACCGACGAGGTCGTCACCGTGCGCGTCCACGACAGCGACCTCGAGGTCTGGCGCGAGCACCTGCCTGCCGACGCCCGTGAGGTGTGGCTCGGGGTCCGACCCGAGAAGCTGCGGCTCGGCGAGTCGGGCGGCCCGAACCAGCTGCACGGCGTCGTGCTCGACGTCTCCTTCACCGGCGTCGCGACGCAGTACATCGTCGAGATGCCCTGGGGTCAGCAGCTCGCGGTGGTGCAGCAGAACGACGGCTCGGCGCGCGCGTCCCGCGGGGAGCGCGTCACGCTCTCGTGGGCCGCGCAGCACGGCTTCGCGCTCGACGCCACACAGGACGCCGCGGCCGGGGCCGAGCTGGTCGAGGACCATGGCTGAGGCCGCGGTCCTGTCCACGGGGTCAGCCGTGACCCCTTCGCGCCAGCGGCGCAACTGGGTCCCCTACGCCCTGCTGGCCCCGGGCCTGCTGTGGCTCGTCGTCTTCTTCGTCCTGCCGATGATCACACTCGGGTCGCAGTCGCTGCAGGAAGGCAACGTCGACGACGGCTACACCTTCACGGGCAACGTCGGCATCTATCTCGACGCGCTGCAGCAGTACTGGCCGCAGTACCTGCGATCGGTGCTCTACGCCGGCACGGCCACCGTGCTCGCCCTGCTGCTCGGCTACCCGCTTGGCCTACTTCATCGCCCAGAAGGCCGGGCGGCACAAGAACCTCGTGCTGGTGCTCGTCATCGCGCCGTTCTTCACGAGCTTCCTCATCCGCACCCTCGCCTGGCGCACGATCCTGTCCGACAA
This sequence comes from uncultured Actinomycetota bacterium, assembly GCA_963816385.1. GTDB lineage: Bacteria > Actinomycetota > Actinomycetes > Actinomycetales > Dermatophilaceae > CAWFKL01. The sequence continues at coordinate 182,848 of CAWFKL010000004.1, read as the reverse complement.
CTGGTTCGTCACGCACGTGGGCCCAGAACCTCCATGTCACCGACCTGCTGCAGGCCGTCGGCCTCACCGCCAACGACTCCCTCCTGTCGTCGAGGTTCGCCGTGATCATGGGCCTGACCTACAACTTCCTGCCGTTCATGATCCTGCCGCTCTACGCCTCCCTCGAGCGCCTCGACCCCCGGCTGCTCGAGGCGGCCAGCGACCTCTACGCGTCGCCGCGCGAGACCTTCCGACGCGTCACCTGGCCGCTGTCGCTGCCCGGTGTCGTCGCCGGCACGCTCCTGACGTTCATCCCCGCGGCCGGTGACTTCATCAACGCGCGGCTGCTCGGCAACACGCAGACGACGATGATCGGCTCGGTCATCGACAGCCAGTTCCTGCGCGTGCTCGACTACCCGCTCGCCGCCGCGCTCTCCTTCATCCTGCTCGTGACCATCGTGACCCTGGTGGCGGTCTACGTCCGCAGGGCCGGCACCGAGGAGCTGCTCTGATGGGTCGTCCTCAGGTGGGTCAAGCGCCACCTCGTCGCGTTCGCCGCGGTCGCGGTCCTCATCTACATGCTCGTGCCCAACATCGTCGTGGCCGCCTTCTCGTTCAACGACCCCAAGGGCAAGTACAACTACAACTTCAACGAGTTCTCGACCGCCGCCTGGACCAACCCGTGCGGCGCCCAGGGCATCTGCGAGTCGCTGGGGCTCAGCCTCCAGATCGGCATCACCGCCTCGATCGTCGCCACGATCCTCGGCACGATGATCGCCTTCGCGCTCGGCCGCTACCGCTTCCGCGGACGCTCCTCGACCAACCTGCTGATCTTCATGCCGATGGCCACGCCCGAGGTGGTCATGGGTTCGAGCCTGCTGACGCTCTTCCTCATGCTCGGCGTGCCGTCGGGTCGCACGGCGATCCTCATCGCACACATCATGTTCTGCGTCTCGTTCGTCGTCGTCGCGGTCAAGGCGCGCGTCGCGACGCTCGACCCCAAGCTCGAGGAGGCGGCTGCCGACCTCGGGGCCAACCCGACGCAGACCTTCCTGCGGGTCACGCTGCCGCTGGCGGCACCGGGCATCGCAGCGGGCGCCCTGCTGGCCTTCTCGCTGAGCTTCGACGACTACATCATCACCAACTTCAACGCGAGCCCGAGCTCGATCACCTTCCCGATGTACGTCTGGGGTGCGACCGCGCGTGGCGTGCCCGTGCAGGTGTACGTCATCGGCACGGTCATGTTCCTACTCGCCCTCATCATCGTCATGGCCGGCCAGCTCATCTCCACTCGACGCAAGCGACAGGTGGCCTGAAACCCGATGCGAGTCCTCATGATCGGCTCCGGTGGAGTCGGTGACGCCGCTGCGCGCATCGCATCCGAGCGCGACTTCTTCGAGCTGTGGGTGGTCGCCGACTACGACCTGGCGCGCGCCGAGCGCACGGTCGCGGCCGTGTGCGAGCGCAACGTGGGGGAGGGGCGTTTCGTCGCTGCCCGAGTCGACGCCTCGTCCGCCGAGGCGGTGACCGAGCTGGCTCGCGAGCACCGCGCAACCCACGTCTTCAACGCGGTCGACCCCAAGTTCAACCTGCCCGTCTTCGACGGGGCCCGCGCCGCCGGAGCCGACTACCTCGACATGGCGATGAGCCTGTCGCAGCGTCACCCGGAGCAGCCGTTCGAGAAGGTCGGGGTCATGCTCGGCGACGAGCAGTTCGCCGCGGCACGCGAGTGGGAGGCCGACGGTCGCCTGGCGCTCGTGGGCATCGGGGTCGAGCCGGGCCTGTCCGACGTCTTCGCCCGGTATGCCGCCGACCACCTCTTCGACGAGATCGACGAGCTCGGCACGCGCGACGGCGCCAACCTCGTCGTGCGCGACGAGCAGGGCAACGAGATCTTCGCCCCCAGCTTCTCCATGTGGACGACCATCGAGGAGTGCCTCAACCCTCCCGTGATCTGGGAGAAGGAACGTGGCTGGTTCACGACCGCCCCGTTCAGCGAGCCGGAGGTCTTCGACTTTCCGGAGGGCATCGGGCCGGTCGAGTGCGTCAACGTCGAGCACGAGGAGGTGCTCCTCATGCCGCGCTGGGTCGACGCCAAGCGGGTCACCTTCAAGTACGGCCTCGGCGAGGAGTTCATCACCATCCTCAAGGTGCTGAGCACGCTGGGCCTCGACCGCACCGAGCCGATCAGCGTCAAGGGCGTGCAGGTCGCGCCGCGCGACGTCGTCGCCGCGGCGCTGCCCGATCCCGCCACGATCGGCCCTCGGATGAGCGGCAAGACCTGCGCCGGCCTCTTCGTCACCGGCACCGGCAAGGACGGCCGGCCACGTCGCACCTACCTCTACCACGTCGTCGACAACGCCGAGACGATGGCGGAGTACGACGCCCAGTGCGTCGTCTGGCAGACCGCGATCAACCCCGTCGTCGCGCTGGAGCTGCTTGCTCGCGGCACGTGGTCGGGAGCCGGGGTGCTCGGCCCGGAGGCCTTCGACGCGGTGCCCTTCCTCGACCTGCTCGCCGCACCGAAGCCCGCAGGCTACGGGTCGCCGTGGGGTCAGGAAGACCGCTGAGGCAGCTGGAACTCGACCTCGAACAGGGAGCTAGGGTTTCCAGCATGGGAATGGTGACGCAGAAGTCCGTGATCGACTCGGTGCCCAAGGGCCTGCTCATCGGCGGGCAGTGGCGCGACGGAAGTGACGGCAGGACCATCGCCGTCGACGACCCCTCCGACGGCAGCGTCCTGACCCACGTCGCCGCTGCCACAGTCGCCGACGGGCGTGCGGCGCTGGACGCCGCTGTCGCGGCCCAGGCGGACTGGGCGCGCACGGCGCCGCGCGACCGCGGCGAGCTGCTGCGGGCGGCATACGAGAAGATCACCGAGCGCGCCGACGAGCTCGCGATGCTGATGACGCTCGAGATGGGCAAGACGCTCTCCGAGAGCCGCGGCGAGGTCGCCTACGGCGCGGAGTTCTTCCGGTGGTTCTCCGAGGAGGCCGTACGCATCTCGGGACGCTGGTCGACCGCACCCAACGGCGCGACGCGGCTCATGACGACGAAGCAGCCCGTCGGGCCGACCCTGATGATCACGCCGTGGAACTTCCCGCTCGCCATGGGCACTCGCAAGATCGGCCCCGCCATCGCCGCGGGTTGCACCATGGTCGTCAAGCCGGCCAGCCAGACGCCGCTGTCGATGCTCGCGCTCGCCGAGCTGCTCCGCGAGTGCGGCCTGCCCGACGGCGTGCTCAACGTCGTCATGACGACGCACGAGACGACCGGTGAGGTCATGGAGCCGCTCATCCGCGACCCGCGCCTGCGCAAGCTGACCTTCACCGGCTCGACGCCGGTCGGCCGCTCACTCATGCAGCAGGCGTCGCAGGGCATCCTTCGCGTGTCGATGGAGCTCGGTGGCAACGCACCGTTCCTCGTCTTCGAGGACGCCGACCTCGACCGGGCCGTGGACGGCGCGATGCTCGCCAAGATGCGCAACATGGGCGAGGCCTGCACCGCGGCCAACCGCTTCTACGTCCACGAGTCGCTGGCCGACGAGTTCGCTGCCGCCCTGGCGCGGCGGATGGGCGAGCTCACCCTGGGCAGGGGCACGGAGGACGGCGTCGACGTCGGACCGCTCGTCGACGAGAAGGCACGCGACAAGGTGAGCGCGCTCGTCGACGACGCCGTCGCGAAGGGCGCGAAGGTCCTCGTCGGCGGCTCGGCCCCCACGGGCGCCGGCTGGTTCTACGAGCCGACCGTCCTCGCCGACGTGCCGACCGACGCCGACATGGCACGGGAGGAGATCTTCGGACCCGTCGCCCCGGTCACCACCTTCCGCACCGACGCCGAGGCGATCCGGCTGGCCAACGACACGGAGTACGGCCTCGTCGCGTACCTCTTCACCCGCGACCTGTCGCGGGCCATCACGATGAGTGAGGCGCTCGAGTACGGCATGGTCGGCGTCAACCAGGGCATCGTCTCCAACCCGGCGGCGCCCTTCGGCGGGGTCAAGGCGTCCGGCGTCGGTCGCGAGGGCGGTTTCGAGGGGATCGAGGAGTACCTCGAGACCAAGTACGTCGGCATCGCTCTCTGAACTGGCCAAACCCGCCCGCCGCCGCGACCTCTGTGGTGCAATCTGCGGATGATGACACCCGCTGCCCACCGCGAGACCGGCCCGCTGCGCTCGCTCGATGCGCTGCTCCACGACACTGACTCGGTGCTGCGCGCCGGTGGCCCGGCCGGGGCGACGGTGTGGTCGACCGGCTTCCCGGCCCTCGACGAGACGCTGACGGGCGGCTTCCGATCCGGTGAGCTCGTCCTCCTCGGTGGGCCCGCAGGGCACGGCAAGACGACGATCGGCCTGCAGTTCGCCCGCAACGTCGTCGCGGCCGGAGGCACGGCCGTCGTCTTCTCCTACGAGCACGAGAGCCACACGCTCCTCGAGCGGCTCATCGCCATGGAGGCCGTCGAGCGCACGCCCGGCGAGGTCGCCGGGGTCATCGAGGTGCGCCGCGCCTTCGAGAACGGCTCGGGCGGTCGCTCGCTCGCAGAGGTGCTGGCCGACCTGCCCGGCGGGCAGCGGGCGTATGCCGCCCTGACGAGCTACGGCGACCGCCTGCACGTGCACGAGTCGTCCGGAGCGACGACGTCACTCGACGAGGTGGCTGCCGTCGTGCGCGCGGTCACCGAGACGACGGGGATCGCGCCGTTCGTGCTGCTCGACTACGTGCAGAAGATCCCCGTCGACCGGGCCGACGAGCAGGAGCGGATCACTGCGGCGGCGGAGGGCCTGAAGGACCTCGCTCTCGATGCGCACGTGCCCGTCGTCGCCGTGTCGGCCGCGGAGAAGGAGGCCCTCGTCTCCGGTCACCGGATGCGCACCCACGACCTGCGCGGCTCCTCGGCGCTCGCCTTCGAGGCCGACGTCGTCATGATCATCGGCGACAAGGTCGACATCGTCTCGCGCGAGCACCTCGTCTACGACCTCGGCAACATCCAGCGCTTCCGGGGATGGTCGGTGCTGTCGATGGAGAAGAACCGCCACGGGCAGGCCAAGGTCGAGCTCGAGTTCGCGAAGGACTTCGAGCACGGCCGGTTCCACACCGAGGGCAACGCCGTCAGCGAGCGCCTCATCGACGAGCGCGTCTTCGTCTCCTGACCCGGTCCCTCGCACGGCGCTGAGCTGGCAGGACGGTGTCGGCAGGACGGTGTCGGCAGACGGGGCTACCGTCGGAGGATGCTCGAGACCACCAACGAGATCGCAGCACTCCAGGCCCTCCTCGACGCCTCGCACGCGAGGGCGACCGGCCACCTCAGAGCCATCATCGACGACGGCCGCACGCTCGACGCGCGAGCAGCTCGTCGCGCTGCTGACGGGCATGAGGGTGCTGGCCGTGGCCACCGTCACAGCCGCGGCCGAGCCGCGCATCAGCGCCCTCGACGGCCACTTCCTCCATGGCACCTGGACGTTCAGCACGTCCGGCGCCTCCGCCAAGGCGCGTCACCTGCAGAGGCGGTCCGCGGTCAGCGTCGCCCACATCGACGGCGAGGAGCTCGCGCTCTTCAGCCACGGCTACGCCGACCTCATGGGGCCCGGGGCCGGAGCGCGACGAGGTGGAGGCCCACTGGACGGCTCACTACGGGAGCAGTCCGTGGAGCTGGGGCGACGACATCCGGATGTACCGGCTGCGCATGACGTGGGCCGTGGCGTATGCCTACCAGCGCGACGAGCTCCTGCGGGCGAGGGGAGTGACGGCCTGAGCCAGGTCTGCGGAACAATGCCCGAGTGACTGACACCCGGACCGAGCCGCACCGCCGCCGCATCGTCCTGCTCGGCTCCACGGGGTCGATCGGCACGCAGGCCATCGACATCGTGCGCCGCAATCCCGACCGCTTCTCGGTGGTCGGGCTGGCCGCCGGGTCGAACGTCGAGCTCGTCGCCGAGCAGGCCGTCGCCCTGCGCGTGCCGGTCGTCGCCTGTGCGAACGCCACCGAGGCCGAGCTGGACAGAGCGCTCGCCCGCGCGGCCGATGCCGCCGGCGCGACGGCATACGCCCCGGAGCTGCATGTGGGGCCGGGGGCGAGCTCCAAGCTCGCGGCCCACGAGGCCGATGTCGTCGTCAACGGCATCACCGGCGCGATCGGGCTCGAGCCGACGCTCGCCGCGCTCCGGGCCGGCACGACGCTGGCCCTGGCCAACAAGGAGTCGCTCATCATCGGCGGGCCGCTCGTGAAGGCGCTCGCGGCGCCCGGGCAGATCGTGCCCGTCGACTCCGAGCACAGCGCCATCGCGCAGTGTCTGCGCAGCGGCCGCGCGGTGGAGGTGCGCCGGCTCGTCGTCACGGCGAGCGGCGGCCCGTTCCGGGGTCGGACGCGTGCCGAGCTCGCCGACGTCACCCCTGTGCAGGCGCTGGCCCACCCGAACTTCGCGATGGGCCGGGTCATCACGACGAACTCGGCCACCCTCGTCAACAAGGGGCTGGAGGTCATCGAGGCGCACCTGCTCTTCGACATCCCGTTCGAGCGCATCGAGGTCGTGGTGCACCCGCAGCAGATGATCCACTCGATGGTCGAGTTCGTCGATGGCTCGACGATCGCGCAAGCCGGACCGCCTCGGATGCTCGTCCCCATCGCCCTCGGCCTGAGCTGGCCCGAGCGGATCGCAGACGCCGACGTCCCGGTGGACTGGACCACCGCGCAGAGCTGGGAGTTCGAGCCGCTCGACGACGAGGCGTTCCCCGCCGTCGCACTCGCGCGGCGGGTCGGCGCGGCGGGGGGCACGTGGCCGGCCGTCTACAACGCTGCCAACGAGGTCGCCGTGGACGCCTTCCACGACGGTCGCATCGGCTTCGTGCAGATCGTCGACACGGTCGCGCACGTCGTGGATGCGTATGCCGCCGCGCCCGCGTCGCAGGCGGCCGACCTCACGCTCGACGACGTGCTCGCCGCCGATGTGTGGGCCCGCGACGCGGCCCGCCGAGCCATCGCCGCCTGACCGGCCACGGAGATCTCCCGAGTGGACGGGTTCACAGCACAGCGGTGTGACAATAGGGCGTGCTCTTCGTCCTAGGGGTCCTCGTCGTCGTCATCGGTGTCGCGCTGTCCATCGCGCTGCACGAGATCGGCCACCTCGTGCCCGCCAAGAAGTTCGGCGTCAAGGTGACCCAGTACATGGTCGGCTTCGGCCCGACCGTCTGGTCGCGGCGGCGCGGTGAGACCGAGTACGGCTTCAAGGCCGTCCCGCTCGGCGGCTACGTCCGGATGGTCGGCATGCTGCCCCCGCGCCCGGGCGATCGTCCCGGTGAGCTGCGCACCCTCTCGACCGGCCGCTTCAGCCAGATGGTCGACCAGGCCCGCGCAGACTCGATGGAGGAGATCCGACCCGGGGACGAGGACCGCGTCTTCTACAAGCTGAGCCCCGGCAAGAAGATCATCATCATGCTCGGCGGCCCGGTCATGAACCTCGTCATCGCCGCCGTCCTGCTGACGGGCGTCATCACCCTCTACGGCCTGCCCCAGGTGGCCCCGAAGGTCGGCCTGCTCTCCGCCTGCGTGCCGACGACCGCGCCGACCCTGCAGGTGCCGCAACCCGACTGCGCCAAGGGCGACCCGCGCAGCCCCGCAGCCGCGTCCGGGCTCAAGGTGGGTGACCGGATCGTGTCGGTCGACGGCCGCCCCATCACCACGTGGGCCCAGGTCTCGTCGGCGATCCGTGACAGCCAGGGCCGCGACCTGACGTGGGTCGTGCAGCGCGGCGACGAGCAGGTGACGATCCACCTCCAGCCGGCCGTGCTCCAGCGCGCGACCTACGACGCCGAGGGCAAGCCGGTCACGAGGGACGGCGCGCTCGTGCTTTCGTCGATGGGCTTCGCCGGTATCACCCCGGGCCAGGAGCTCGTGCGCACGCCGATCCAGCAGGCGCCGAAGTTCATCTGGGATCGCACCGTCGACACCGCGTCCATCATCGTGCGGATCCCGGAGAAGATGACCGGCGTCATGCAGGCCGCCTTCGGCTCCGGCGAGCGCGATCCCAACGGTCCGATCTCCGTCGTCGGCGTCGGCCGCATCGGCGGCGAGGTCGCCGCGCTCGACATCCCGGCCGACGAGGGCGGCAACTGGCTCAAGCTGGCCCAGCTCGTGCTGCTCATCGCCTCGCTCAACCTCGCGCTCTTCGTCTTCAACCTCATCCCGCTGCTGCCGCTCGACGGCGGGCACGTGGCCGGCGCCATGTGGGAGGCGGTCAAGAAGGGCTGGGCCCGCCTGCGGCACCGCCCCGACCCCGGCTATGTCGACGTCGCCAAGGGACTGCCCATTGCGTACGGCATGTCGATGGTGCTCATCACCATGTCGGTCCTGCTCATCTACGCCGACATCGTCAAGCCCATCGACATCTTCGGCTGAGCGATCGAAAGAGCAGTTCGTCCGAGGGCGTGGCGGGCTGGCCCGCGGCGCCCTCGCACGAACTGCTCTTTCGATCGAGACATAATGGCGGGATGAGCGTCTCCCTCGGTATGCCGCCCCTGCCCCCGCCCGTCCTCGCTCCGCGGCGTCGGACCCGGCAGATCCACGTGGGCAAGGTCGGCGTCGGCAGCGACTTCCCGGTCTCGGTGCAGTCGATGACGACGACGCCGACGACCGACATCAACGCGACGCTCCAGCAGATCGCCGAGCTCACTGCCTCGGGCTGCGACATCGTGCGCGTGGCCTGTCCGAGCCAGGACGACGCGGACGCGCTGCCAGCCATCGCGCGGAAGAGCCAGATCCCCGTCATCGCCGACATCCACTTCCAGCCGAAGTACGTCTACGCCGCCATCGACGCCGGCTGCGCGGCCGTGCGCGTCAACCCGGGCAACATCCGCCAGTTCGACGACCAGGTCAAGGAGATCGCCAAGGCGGCCAAGGACGCGGGCGTCTCGATCCGGATCGGCGTCAACGCCGGCTCGCTCGACAAGCGGATCATGGAGAAGTACGGCAAGGCCACCCCCGAGGCGCTCGTCGAGTCGGCCGTCTGGGAGGCGAGCCTCTTCGAGGAGCACGACTTCCACGACTTCAAGATCTCGGTCAAGCACAACGACCCCGTCATCATGGTCCGCGCGTACGAGCTGCTCGCCGAGCGCGGTGACTGGCCCCTGCACCTCGGGGTCACCGAGGCCGGCCCTGCGTTCCAGGGCACGATCAAGTCGGCCACCGCCTTCGGGGCGCTGCTGTCGCGCGGCATCGGGGACACGATCCGGGTGTCCCTCTCCGCGCCGCCCGTCGAGGAGGTCAAGGTCGGCAACCAGATCCTCCAGAGTCTCAACCTGCGCCCCCGCAAGCTCGAGATCGTCTCCTGCCCCTCCTGCGGGCGGGCGCAGGTCGACGTCTACACGCTCGCCGACCAGGTCACCGCCGGCCTCGAGGGGATGACCGTGCCGCTGCGGGTCGCCGTCATGGGCTGCGTCGTCAACGGTCCCGGTGAGGCCCGCGAGGCAGACCTCGGTGTCGCGTCCGGCAACGGCAAGGGCCAGATCTTCGTCAAGGGCGAGGTCATCAAGACCGTGCCCGAGAGCCAGATCGTCGAGACCCTCATCGAGGAGGCGATGCGCCTCGCCGACGAGATGGGCGAGCCCGTCGACGAGCAGGCCTCCGGCGCGCCGAGCGTCACGGTGAGCTGAGGTCGCCGGAGCCGACTCCGGCGGTGAGGCGGAGTCGACTCCGTCGGCTCCGGCGGCGAGCCGCGGCCACGGCTCCGGCGGCAATGGCGGACGAGAGCCGCGTGCCCGACGTGACAGGGCGGGTCAGGACCGGCAGGCTGGGAGGGTGCTTCGCCAACGTCTACCCGTGCGGCCGCTGACGACCGCGGACCGCGACGCCGCGCTCGAGTGCTGCGCCAGGGACCGCGCGTCGAACGTCTTCGTCGCGGCGCGCATCGTCGAGGGCTCGTTGCGCTCGTCTCCGGGGGCGGTCATGGGCCACTGGAACGGCGACGAGCTGGTCGGCCTCGCCTGGGTCAGCGCCAATGTCGTGCCGGTGGAGCTCGACGACGACGGCGTCGCCGGTGTCGCTGCGAAGATCCAGCGGATTCGGCGTCAGGTTGCCTCGGTCTTCGGACCGTCGGCGCAGGTGAACGCCCTGTGGGATCGGCTCGGACCCGAGTGGGGGCCGGTCCGCGCGATCCGCACCCACCAGCCCCTGCTCGTCACCTCGACCCGTCCCTCCACGCTGGGACTCCAGCTCGACGAAGCCGTGCGGCCGGCCCGTCCCAGTGAGGTCGACATCGTCCTTCCCGCGGCCGCGAGCATGTTCACGGAGGAGATCGGCTACCCGCCGTACTTCGGCTCCGACCGGGGCTATCGCGCGAGCGTGTCCGGTCTCATCCGGGCCGGGCACACGTACGTCAAGGTCGAGCACGGCGAGGTCGTCTTCAAGGCGGACGTCGGTTCGCTCGCGCTGGGCTGCGCACAGGTGCAGGGCGTCTGGCTGCATCCTCGCTTGCGCGGTCAGGGCCTGTCCGTGCCCGCCATGGCGAGCGTCGTGGAGCAGGTGCTCGACGGACTGGCCGACGAGGTCTCCCTCTACGTCAACGACTTCAACCTGGCGGCGCGGGCCACCTACGACCGCTGCGGCTTCCGGCAGATCGGGGCCTTCACCACCGTGCTGCTCTGACGGGGCGCGGGGCGCCTAGAGTGACGCCATGACGCCAGCGCCGAACGCCCCGCTCGGCAAGGACGGACTGGCGCTCGCCGGCATCTTCCTCGCCTCCGGCACCATGCACTTCGTCAGGCCCGAGCCGTTCGAAGCCATCGTGCCGAGGCGGCTGCCGAGACGACGCGCGCTGGTCTTCCTCTCCGGGGCGGCCGAGCTGGCCTGCGCCGTGGGGCTGCTCGTCCCGCACACGCGCCGGGCTGCCGGACTCGCGTCCGCGGCCCTGCTCCTGGCCGTCTTCCCGGCCAACGTCACGATGACGGGGCAGGCCAAGCGCCAGCTCGACCGCGACCCTGACAGCGCGGTGAAGCGGGGCTACCTCGCGGCGACGGTGGCACGGCTGCCCATGCAGTGGCCGATGATCCGCACGGCGCTGCGCGCCGGCGGGGTCATGCGCTGAACGCGATGCTGATGCTGTCGCCCACGCGGCGGTAGCCGATCGCCTCGTAGATGGCGTTGGACGTTGGGTTCGCCAGGTCGGTGTAGAGCATGCAGCGCTCGCCGGCTTGGAGCCGCTCCATGCTGAGGGCTGCGACGATGCCGCTGGCGTAGCCTCGACGCCGCAGATCCGGTGGTGTCCAGACCCCTGAGATCCTCGTGACGCCACCGTTCGACGGCGAGGCGTACGCCATCGACACCGGCCGGCCGCCGTCCTGCCACAGGGCGACCCGACGCTGTGCAACCGCTCCCGCCAGCGACGGCACGTGGCGCACGCTGGACCGGCTGAGCTCGCTGGACTCGATGGCCTCGACGAAGGCCCGGTGCCAGTCGTCGAGCAGCGGTGTGTCCTCGTCGGTGGCGGTGCGAGGCGACCCGGGCACCTCGTACGGCACGACCGGCCGCCCCGTCAGCGTGAAGCGGCCGACCTGCATCGTGACGCGGGCGGTGGCACCGGTACGCGCCACCCACTCGTTGGCGAACTCCTCGGCAGGCCCCCGCAGACCGCCGACGCCTGGTAGCTGGTCACCCGCGTCGGCGAGGGCTGGCAGCGAGGCGACGGGCCTCGGCAGCCGTGGCCAGCGCGACGTGCAGCGGGTGCGGCGGGGTGTGCATGAACGCCGCGACCGTGCGCCCCGCGCCGGTCGGATCCCAGCCACCACCGCGCCCCGACGTAGCGGCTCGGGTCGGCGAGGAGCCCGTCGGTGACGCTGGCGAGCACGCTCATCGCCTCGGGCTCGGCGTTGACGAGGTCCGCGCATGCGGCCGTCACCACGGTCGCGTCCGTCACGAGCGCGAAGGTCGTCGCAGGCGGCATACGGCCACTCTGGCAAAGCCGGACGTCCTCGCGCGAACCGGTTTACGGCAGACGCACTACTGGGTCTCAGGCCCGCGGAGCCACTCGCGAACATTGCGGCGCGCCCGAGGTGGCGCTGGCTCAGCGGCGACGGCGCCGCGGTCGGACCCGTCGGATCTCCTGGGCGAGGATCGGGTCCGGCGTGAACGACGAGGCCAGACGAGGGTCGCGAGCGAGGTAGAAACCCTCACCCCGTGACTTGGCCACGAGGACGAGCAGCTCGTCGATCCTCACCGCGGCTCGCAGCTGGCCACCCACGTGGTGGACCCGCCCGATAGTGACCTCCTCGGTCGGCATCAGCAGGTCTTCGGACGGGCTCGCCTGACTCGTGGCCATGTCGGTTCTCTCCTCGTGTGAAGGCTGACGGAATGAGTGGGGCGACATCCTGCTGCGTCTTGGTTGCTTGCGACGTTCGCCATGCTCACTCTATCACCTCTCTATCGTGGATCTGTCACATGCGATATGTGGGCGACATGGCGGTCGCAGGGCACGCCGGCGAACGGCGACGGCCCGCCCCCGGTGGGGGCGGGCCGTCCTGTCGTGCATGACCGAGCGGTCTCAGCTCACTTCGTGAGCGGGCCAAGCGTCGGGTCGTTGGCGTAGGCCTCAGCCGCGTTCTCCTTGGTCACGATGACCGGGGGGAGGAGGTTGGCCGGCACGACCTTGACACCGTTGTTGTAGGACTTGGTGTCGTTGACCTTCGGCTCCTGGCCCTTCTGGAGGGCCGTTACCATGGCGATGGTGTCGTTGACGAGGTTGCGGGTGTCCTTGTTGATCGTGGAGTACTGCTCACCCGCCATGATCGACTTGACCGACTCGACCTCGGAGTCTTGGCCGGTGACGACCGGGACGGGCTTGGTGGCATCCTTTACCGACGTGATGATCGCGCGGGCCAGCGTGTCGTTCGGCGACAGGACACCGTCGAGGCCGACGCTCGTGTAGTTGGCCGAGAGAAGGGTGTCCATCCGCTTCTGCGCGTTCTCGGCAAGCCAACCCTGGGTGACGACCTGGTTGAAGTCCTTCTGCCCCGAGACGACCTTGAGCGTCCCGTCGTCGATCTTCGGCTTGAGGACCTTCATTGCTCCGTCGAAGAAGACCTGGGCGTTGGCGTCGTCGGGAGATCCGGCGAAGAGCTCGATGTTGTACGGGCCGTTCGCCTTCTTCTTGGCCATGCCCTCGAGCAGCGCCTGGCCCTGCAGCTCGCCGACCTTGAAGTTGTCGTAGGCCACGTAGTAGTCCACGGCGTCGGTGTTCTTCACCAGACGGTCGTAGGCGATGACCTTCGCACCGGCGTCCTTGGCCGCCTTGAGCTGGGTGCCCAGCTGCGAGCCGTCGAGGGCGCCGACGACGATGACCTTGGCGCCCTTGGTGACCATGGCCGAGATCTGGTTCTGCTGCTCCGACACGCCGCCGTTGGCGAACTGCACGTCGGCCTGGAAGCCAGCCGCGGAGAGTCCGTCCTTGAACAGCTGCTCGGCGAGCACCCAGTTCTCGGACGTCTTCTTCGGCAGTGCGACACCGATGACCGCGTTGGCCGGGAAGCCCGCCGCGGCCGAACCGCCGTTGGTTGCGCCCGGCGTCGTGCCGGTGTCGCTGTTCCGACCGCAACCGGTCAGAACAAGGGCGGCCACAGCCGTGACGCCCAGCACCTTGGTGAAGGTACGCATGTGCTCTCTTTCCTCTCATCGCGTCCGGGCGAACGCGGATCCTGCTCGGTGTCGGGCGGGATGCCCTCACCGGGTCTTCGGGAGGTGCGCCGGAACGGCCACGGCCGGCCGACGTCGCTCGTCGGCGTGGGCTCAGCCCGACTGACGGATGGTGTCGGTGACCGGAGTCGTCTCGGTCGCCGCCGATGGGGGCGGGGGAGCGGTGTCGTCGTCGTCGGTCGGGCGGCCGCGGACGGTCTTCATCATGAGTCCGATGAGCGAGGTGCGGCCCGCCGACTTGTTGTAGACGTCGAAGGCCACGGCGATGAGCAGCACGAGGCCCTTGATCATCTGCGTCGCGTCGGCACCGATGCCCTTGAGCTGCAGGCCGTTGTTGAGGACGGCCATGACGAGGCCCCCGACGATGGAGCCGACCACCGTGCCGACGCCACCGGTGACCGCCGCACCGCCGATGAAGACGGCCGCGATGGCGTCGAGCTCCCAGCCGACGCCGTCCGACGGGCCCGAGGCGGTCGAGCGGGCCACGAAGATCATGCCGGCGAGCGCCGCCAGGATCGACATGTTCATCATGACGAGGAAGTTGACCTTCTTGCTCTTCACGCCGGACAGCTCGGCCGCGTGCCGGTTCCCACCGACGGCGTAGATGTGCCGGCCGATGACCGTGCGGTTGGAGATGAAGCCGTAGAGCAGGACGAGCACCGCGAGGATCATGCCGGCGATGGGGAACGAGGTGCCCGGACGGCCGGAGGCGAAGAGCAGCGTGGCGGCGATGATCGCCGTGCAGATGAGCCCGAGACGGACCCACATGATCCACGCGTCCTCGACCTCGGCGCCGAGCTTGACGAGGGCGCGGCGGCTGCGGAGGCTGCCGTAGACCACCCCGCCGGCGAGCAGCAGGCCGAGCAGGACCGTCAGATTGTTGTAGCCGGTGTCGGGGCCGATCTCGGGGAGGTACCCACCGCCGATGACCTGGAAGTCATCCGACACCGGCACGGAGTTCGACTTTCCGACGTACTGGTTGGCGCCGCGGAAGAGCAGCATGCCCGACAGCGTGACGATGAACGCCGGGATGCCCACGTATGCCGTCCACATCCCATGCCACGCCCCGACCAGCGCGCCGAGAGCCAGGCCGAAGAGGATGCCCATCCACCAGGTGAGGCCCCAGTCGCGCATGGCGATGGCGACCGAGATGCCGACGAAGGCCGCGACGGAGCCGACCGAGAGGTCGATGTGCCCGGCGATGATGACGAGCACCATGCCGATGGCGAGGACGAGGATGTAGGAGTTCTGCTGGAAGATGTTGATGACGTTGTCCGGCGTGAGGGTGAGGCCGCCGGTCCAGATCTGGAAGAAGATGATGAGCGCCACGAGGGCGAAGATCATCCCGAGCTGACGGGTGTCGCCACCGAAGATCTTCTTGACCTTGTCCATGGGTGCAGTCCTGGCTCTGTGGGGTGTGGATGGGGAGGTGTGCGTCCTGTGCTTCCTGTGCTCTCGTGGTGTCGGTCAGGCGCTGGCGCGCTCGGGGTCGCCCCCGCCGCGGGAGCCGCGCGTCATGAGCCGCATCAGTGACTCCTGGTCGGCCTGGTCGCGGTCGAGGACGCCCGTCACCGCGCCCTCGCTGATCGTGTAGATCCGGTCGGAGAGGCCGATCAGCTCGGGGAGCTCAGAGGAGACGAGGATGACGCCCTTGCCCTCCGCTGCCATCCGCTGGATGATCCCGTAGATCTCGAACTTGGCGCCGACATCGATGCCGCGGGTGGGCTCGTCGAGGATCAGCAGGTCCGGCTCGGTGAAGAGCCACTTGGCGAGCACGACCTTCTGCTGGTTGCCACCTGAGAGCTTGGACACCCCCTCGTCGACGTTGGGAGCCTTGGTGCGTAAGGACTTCCGGTATGACTCGGCGTAGTTGTACTCCTCGCGCTCGTCGACGACGAAGCCGTGCGTGATGCGGCTCAGCCGGGCCGACACGGTGGTCCGCTTGATGTCGTCGAGAAGGTTGAGGCCGAGCGTCTTGCGGTCCTCGGTGACGTAGGCCAGGCCGGCGTCGATGGCGTCGGCAACGCTGCGCAAGCGCAGCTCGCGCCCGTCCTTGACGATCGTGCCCCCGACGTAGATGCCGTAGGACCGACCGAAGAGGCTGCGCATGAGTTCGGTGCGGCCCGCACCCATGAGGCCGGCGAAGCCGACGATCTCGCCGCGGCGGACGAAGAAGTCACTGTGCTTGGCGACGAGCCGGTCGGCCACCGTGGGGTGGCGCACCGTCCAGTTCTTCACCTCGAAGAAGACCTCGCCGAGCGTGGGCGTGTGGTCGGGGAAGCGGGACTCCAGGTCGCGCCCGACCATGCCGCGGATGATGCGGTTCTCGTCGACCCCGTCCTCCTTGACGCGCAGGGTCTCGATGGACTTGCCGTCGCGGATGATGGTGATGGAGTCGGCGATCTGCTCGATCTCGTTGAGCTTGTGGCTGATCATGATGCACGTCACCCCCTTGGAGCGCAGGCCCGCGATGAGGTCGAGCAGGTGCTGCGAGTCGCCCTCGTTGAGCGCGGCGGTCGGCTCGTCGAGGATGAGCAGCTTGACGTCCTTGGAGAGCGCCTTCGCGATCTCGACGAGCTGCTGCTTGCCCACGCCGATCTCACGGATCTTGGTGTCGGGCTCCTCCGACAGGCCGACCCGCGCGAGCAGCTCGCGGGCCTTGGCGCGTGTGGACATCCAGTTGATGACGCCCCCGTTGGCGGTCTCGTTGCCGAGGAAGATGTTCTCGGCGATCGACATCTCGGGGATGAGCGCGAGCTCCTGGTGGATGATGACGATGCCCGCGTGCTCGCTGTCGCGGATGTTGTTGAACTCGACGAGCTTGCCCTCGAAGTGGATCTCCCCGTCGTACGTGCCCGCTGGGTGCACGCCGGACAGAACCTTCATGAGCGTCGACTTGCCGGCGCCGTTCTCTCCGCAGATGGCGTGGACCTCGCCGCGCCGCACGGCCATCGACACGTTGGAGAGGGCCTTGACGCCCGGGAACGTCTTGGTGATGTCGCGCATCTCGAGGATGACGCTGCCGGGCGGGTCCGCGGCACGCGCCGTCGAGTCGCCGCTCCTAGCGCCAGACGTCGGGACGGAGGGGTCGCTCATCTGGTCGTCAACACTCCTATGTGGTGTCGGAAGGGCAAGAGCCCTCGCCGATTCTTGCCTACCGCCTCGCCAGAGGTGGTCCAACGCCGCGGGTCGACGTGTCACAAGGACGTCACGATCGTTTGACGACCGGACGCCGTGGCCGACCCGCGTGACCACTGAACAGCCGTCATACCTGCGCGGTCAAGGCCGTAGCGGTTTCCGTCCGACGGCGCACGACGGTGCGACGGGGCGCGTGCCGATCCCGCGGGTCGACGAGGCGGATATCCTGCCGGGGTTCCGCATCCCGAGCCCGCGGTGGCGCGCTCGCATCACCCGAGGAGTACTGGTGGCCCTGCACATGTCGTCCCTGTTCCTGCGCACCCTTCGCGAGGACCCGGCGGACGCAGAGGTCCCGAGCCACCGGCTCCTCGTCCGCGCCGGCTACGTACGTCGCGTCAGCCCGGGCATCTACACCTGGCTGCCGCTGGGCCTGCGGGTGCTGCGCAACGTCGAGCGGATCGTGCGCGAGGAGATGGACGCCATCGGCGCGCAGGAGCTTCTCTTCCCCGCTCTGCTGCCCAAGGAACCCTTCGAGGCCTCCGGGCGGTGGACCGAGTACGGCGACAACATCTTCCGCCTGCAGGACCGCAAGGGGGCTGACCACCTGCTCGGCCCCACGCACGAGGAGATGTTCACGCTCACCGTCAAGGACCTCTACAGCTCCTACAAGGACCTGCCGCTGTCGATCTACCAGATCCAGACGAAGTACCGTGACGAGGCGCGGCCCCGTGCCGGAGTGCTGCGCGGGCGAGAGTTCGTCATGAAGGACTCCTACTCCTTCGACGTCGACGCGGCCGGGCTCGACAAGAGCTACCAGCTGCACCGCGAGGCCTACGTCCGCATCTTCGACCGCCTCGGCTTCCACTACGTCATCGTCAAGGCGATGGCCGGCGCCATGGGCGGCAGCAAGAGCGAGGAGTTCCTCGCGACGGCCGATGTGGGTGAGGACACCTACGTTCACTGCACGAGCTGCGGGTATGCCGCGAACGTCGAGGCTGTGCGCGTGCCTGCTCCTCCGGCGGTCGGGTGGGAGGACGTGCCTGCCGCGCACACCGAGGACACCCCGGACACCCCGACGATCGACACCCTCGTCGCGCACCTCAACGAACAGCTTCCCGCGGACCGACCGCCCGTGGACCCCCGGTGACACGCTCAAGAACGTCGTCGTGATGCTCGTGCACCCGGACGGCACGCGCGAGCCGCTCGCGATCGGCGTGCCCGGCGACCGCGACGTCGACGAGAAGCGGCTCGGCGCGCAGGTCGAGCCGGCTGAGGTCGAGGCCTTCACCGAGGCCGACTTCGCGGCCAACCCGGCGCTCGTCAAGGGCTACATCGGGCCCGGGGCGCTCGGGCTCGAGCGGCACAGCGGCATCCGCTACCTGCTCGACCCCAGGGTCTCGGACGGCACCCGGTGGGTCACGGGGGCCGACACTGCCGGGCGGCACGTCATCGACCTCGTCGCCGGCCGTGACTTCACTGCCGATGGCACGATCGAGGCCGCCGAGGTGCGCTTCGGGGATCCCTGCCCCGAGTGCGACCACACCCTCTCGGGCGCGCGGGGCATCGAGATGGGCCACGTCTTCCAGCTCGGTACGAAGTACGCGGAGGCCTTGGACCTCAAGGTGCTCGACCAGAACGGCAAGCTCGTCACCGTCGTCATGGGCTCCTACGGCGTCGGCGTCTCGCGGGCGGTGGCCTGTGTCGTCGAGGGCAACCACGACGAGGCCGGCATCATCTGGCCACGCGAGCTGGCCCCGGCCGACGTGCATGTCGTCGTCGCCGGCAAGGACGAGTCGCTCTTCGTCAAGGCGGAGGAGATCACCCGCGAGCTCGAGGTGCAGGGCCTGCACGTCCTCGTCGACGACCGCAGGGGTGTCAGCCCCGGTGTGAAGTTCAAGGACTCCGAGCTCGTCGGCGTGCCCACCATCCTCGTCGTCGGGCGCGGCCTCGCGAACGGCACGGTCGAGATCAAGGACCGCCGCTCCGGGGCAGCGCCGCGAGGTCGCCGTCGACGACGCCGTCGCTGCGCTCACCGCCGAGGTCACCGCGGAGGTCGAGCGCTCGTGACGCCGCGACGGCGACGCCCGGTCGAGGCGGTCGTCTTCGACTGGGGCGGGACTCTCACGCCCTGGCACGAGATCGACTTGCCGCACCAGTGGCGCCGTCTTCGCGCGCACGGTGCAGGGCCCGCCGTCGTGGACCCGGCCTGCCGCCGAGGACCTCGGGAGGCGGACTCTCTCGCCATGCGCCTCCCGAGGGGGAGGAGCGCGCGTGGACCCGCGGTCGCGAGACGTCACGAGGGCAGCGCCCGCCTCCACGAGATCGTCGAGTCCGCGGGCGCTGCGGTCGGCCGACGAGCACGACCGCACCGCCGGCGTGGCGGCATACCGGGACTACTGGGAGCCGCACACGCACACGGACGCGTCGGTCAGGCCACTCTGGGAAGTCCTTGCACGAAGGGCGTCCGTGTCGGCGTGCTGTCCAACACGATCTGGGACGCGCGACTACCACCGCGAGGCATCTTCGAGCGCGACGGCGTGCTGGACCTGCTCGACGTCGACATCTACTCCAGCGAGACGCCGTCGTGAAGCCGCAGGCCGAGATCTTCCTTGCCGTCTGCCGACGCCCTTGGCGGGCTCACCGGAGCGAGTGCGTCTACGTCGGTGACCGGACCTACGAGGACGTCCACGGTCCCCACCAGGTCGGCATGCGCGCCATCCTCGTGCCGCACAGCGACATCCCGGCCGACCAGCGGGTCGCGTCGAGGCCGACCGGACGCCGTGGCGCACGACCTGCTCGACGTCGTCGGCGTGGCTCGTGGACGACTGGAACGGCCGGACGGCGATGAGCGACCCGACGCTCACCACCCTCCTCTTCCTCGGTCTGCCGCCTGCGCCGTCGCGGGTTGGATCGACGCCGTCGTCGGCGGCGGCGGGCTCGTCCAGCTGCCGGCGCTGCTCGTCGGTCTGCCGGGCGCCTCGCCGGCGCAGCTGCTGGCGACGAACAAGTTCGGCTCGATCTTCGGCACGGCGACGAGCTCGGTCACCTACTACCGGCGCGTGCGGCCCGACCTGCGCACCGCGCTGCCGATGGCGGCCGTGGCCTACGTCGGCTCGATCGGCGGGGCGCTCATCGGGCTGCACATCCCCAAGTCGGCCTTCAACCCGATCATCCTCGTGCTGCTCGTCCTCGTCGGCGCCTACACGATCCTCAAGCCCGACCTCGGCAAGGAGTCGATCCGGCGCTACGACGGCGCTCGGCACACGGTGCTCGGCGATGCTCACCGGCTTCGTCATCGGCGTCTACGACGGCGGCGCTCGGGCCCGGGACGGGCAGCTTCCTCGTCTTCGCCCTGGTCGGGCTGCTCGGCTACAACTTCCTCGAGGCGAGCGCCAAGGCCAAGATCACCAACTTCGCCACGAACCTCGGCGCGCTCACGGTGTTCCTGCCGATGGGGCTCGTGCTCCTCAAGGTCGGCGTCGTCATCGCGGTCGCCAACCTGCTCGGTGGCTACGTCGGGGCCCGCACGGCGGTGTCGAAGGGGAGCGGCTTCGTACGCGTCTTCTTCGTCGTCATCGTCAGCGCCTTCATCGTCAAGATCGGCGGCAGCCTGCTCGGCTGGTGGCCCTGACGGACGAGGAGGCGCTCCAGACCGACTGACCCGGTGCACCTGCGCGCACGTGACTCACACGAGCGTGCTGACGGTCACACAGGGCACCCACAGGATGGCGCACGAGCGTCTCTGCCATGACCGCAGCCGCCCGGCCCGAGGCCAGAGACCTCCCTTCGGCGACGAGCCCTGTCGGGCGAGCACCCGGGCGGCAGCCCGGCCGGACGCCGTTGTGGTGGCGTGACGCCACTGGTGCGCTCGGATGGGTGCTCGTGCTGTTCGTCATCGGGTTGTGGGTCGCAGGAGGCGGGCTCTCGGACTTCGGCTCGCCGGGGGAGTCCCTGACGAACCTCGGCCGGCTCGCTGGCCTGCTCGCCGCCGTGCTGATCCTCGTCCAGGTGCTGCTGATGGCGCGGATCCCCATCGTGGAGCAGGCCTGGGGCCAGGACGAGCTCGCACGGGTGCACCGCCTCGTCGGGTTCACCTCGTTCAACCTCATGCTCAGCCACATCGTGCTGACGACGCTGGGCTACAGCGCTGGGACCGACCTCGGCGTCGTCGGCACCTTCGTCGACGAGGTGCTGCACTCGCCCGGCATGCTCCTGGCGCTCGCTGGCGCCCTCGCCCTCACCCTGGTCGTCGTCACGTCGGTGAGGAGGGCTCGCAGGCGGCTGCGCTACGAGTCGTGGCACCTGCTCCACCTCTACGCCTACCTCGGTGCCGGGCTTGCCCTGCCCCACCAGCTCTGGAGCGGCGCGGACTTCCGGGCCAGCGCCGGTCGCCACCGCGTTCTGGTGGGGCCTGTATGCCGCCGCGCTCGCGTCGGTGATCGCCTTCCGGCTCCTTCTCCCGCTCATCCGGTCCGGGCGGCACCGGCTCCGGGTGTCGCACGTGCGAGCGGAGTCCCCGACGGTCACGACCGTCGTGGTCACCGGGCACCGACTGGACCGGCTGCCCGTCCGCGCCGGCCAGTTCTTCCACTGGCGCTTCCTCGACGGCGAGGGATCCTCGAGGGCCAACCCGTTCAGCCTCTCCGCTGCCCCGGACGGCCGGAGCCTGCGGATCACGGCAGCCGCGGTCGGCGACTCGACGGGCCGGCTCGCGTCCCTGCAACCCGGCACGAAGGTCGTCATCGAGGGACCGTACGGCCGGCTGCACGCGGGAGTGCGCACCCGGGAACGGTCCGTGCTCATCGGGGCCGGCATCGGCATCACTCCGTTGCGCGCGCTGCTGGAGGATCTGCCGCCGGGGCCCGACTCCACCGTCGTCATCTACCGTGTCGGCCGGCAGTCCGACATCGTCCTGGCCGAGGAGCTGCTCGACCTCGCGCGGAGCAGGGGAGCGCGCGTCGTCGCCGTCGTCGGCCACCGCCGCACCGATCGACGCAGCTGGTTGCCGGCCGACTGCGCGCACCTCGGCGAGGCCGAGGGACTGCTGCGGATCGTCCCCGACATCGCCTCACCGCGACGTCTACGTCTGCGGCAGCCCGACCTGGATGGATGCCGTCATCGCCGCTGCCACCGAGGCGGGCGTGCCGGCCGCCTCCATCCACCACGAGCGCTTCAGCTACTGACGTCCCCCCGCGGCACGGGCAGCAGAGCCAGCCGGCCGGTCACAGCCGTCACCGCCAATCACAATCCCGACAAGACGAAACGAGACCAGGAATGCGACGCATCGTCATCTGGGCCATGAGCACCCTCACCGTGCTCGTGCTGCTCCTCACGCTACCACACGTCCCGACCCTCGGCCGTCGTGACGGCCGAGGCCCGACCAGTCGTCCCGACCACCAGCGCGGCCGCAGAGCCGAAGGACTCGTCCGACTCGTCGGACTCGTCGCAGCGCCGAAGGACTCGTCCGGCTCGTCAGCGTCGAAGACCTACGCCGGCGAGGCCGTGTCGACCCGCTTCGGCAACGTGCAGGTGCAGATCACCGTGACCGACGGACGGATCACGGCCTCGGACGTGCTGCAGGTGCCGTACGAGGACCGTCACGACCAGATGATCAACTCAGGCGCCGTCCCCATCTACAACGACGAGACCGTGCAGCAGCAGTCCGCCGACATCGACGTCGTCTCCGGGGCGACGGTCACGTGGGAGGGCTACACCCAGTCGCTCCAGTCCGCGATCGACGCCGCCAACCTGTGAGTGAGGAGTTCACCATGACGACACAGCCTGACACCGGCCCCCGCCCGCCGCGCCTGGGTGCAGCGGGTGATGGGGATGCCGGTGAGCATCCACCTGCGCGGCGAGGCGGCGCTGGCGGTCGACGCCGAGCACGCCGTCGGTGACGCGTTCGCGGTGCTGCGCGAGATGGACGACGTCTTCTCGACCTACGACGAGGACTCGGACCTCATGCGGCTGCGGCGCGAGGAGCTGGAGGTCGGTGATGCCAGTCCGCTCATCGGTCAAGCGCTCGCGATCGGTGAGCGGGCGGAGCGCGACACACAGTGGAGCGTTCACCACGCTGCTGCCGACGGGGACCGGCGACCTCGCCTTCGACCCGACCGGTCTGGTCAAGGGCTGGGCGGTCGACCGGGCGGCCGAGGCCCTCGTCGGACTGGCCGGGACGTCGTCGTGCATCAACGCCGGCGGTGACCTGCGCATCGTGTCCTCGGCCGACCTTCCGCTCAGCGGGGAGGGCAGCATCTCGTGGCGGGTCGGCATCGAGGACCCGCGGGATCGGTCGCAGATCGCAAGCACCGTGTCGCTCACGGGCGGCGCGGTGGCGACGTCGGGCACGGCAGCACGCGGCGCCCATCTCTTCGACCCTCGTTCCGGGCAGACCATCGACCGCAGCGGCTCTGTCACGGTCGTCGGGTCCCGAGCTGCTCTGGGCCGACATCTGGGCGACGGCGCTCTTCGTGGGGGACGCAGGCACGGCTGACGCCTTCGCCCGCTCGGCACCCGACTACCTCTCCACCGTGCTCTGACGACGCGGCCATAATGTGGTGTTGACTTAATTAAGCGAAACTGCAAATAATAACGGGTGCATGCTTTCGACGTCCTCGGCGACCCGGTCCGCCGCCGTCTGCTGTCCCTGCTGGCCGACGGCGAGCGGTCCTCGGGCGAGCTGGCCGCGGCCATCGCCACGGAGTTCGGCATCTCGCACCCCGCCGTCTCGCAGCACCTCAAGGTGTTGCGGGACGCTGGCTTCACGTCGGTGCGCGCCGACGGCCAACGTCGGCTGTATGCCGTCGAGTCGGCGCCGCTTCGAGGAGGTCGACGCGTGGGTGGGGCAGTTCCGCCACTTCTGGACCCAGCGTCTCGACGCTCTCGGCACGGAGCTGCGTCGCGGGGCACGGGACCGGGGGACGTCGACGCGTGGCACAGCTCGACCGAGCGACTCACCACGACCGACCAGGAGGACCACATCATGAGCAGCACCGAGAACATCGCCACGCAGCAGAGCCACGTCGACCGGCTCGACACCGTCACCCGCACAGTCACGAACGGCGAGCGGGACGGTATCCCCACCAAGAGCGTCACGCTGTCCCAGGCGTACCCCGTGGGCGTGCACGAGCTGTGGGATGCCGTCACCGACGGTGAGCGCATCTCGCGATGGCTGATGCCGATCACCGGGGATCTCAGGCTGGGCGGCCACTACCAGCTCGAGGGCAACGCCGGCGGCACCATCGAGGAGTGCGTGCCGGCGGAACGCCTCGCCGTCACGTGGGAGTACGGCGGTGAGGTGTCGTGGGTGGTTGCCCGGCTGACCGGTGACGACACGTCGAGCTCCCTGCACGTCGAGCACGTGGCGCACGTGGACGACGAGCGCTGGGGGCAGTTCGGGCCCGGCGCCGTCGGGATCGGCTGGGACATGATGCTCCTCGGCCTCACACTGCACCTCTCGAGTGGCGTCGGAATGACGCCCGAGGAGGGGGCCGCGTGGACCGCGACCGACGACGGACGCGCCTTCATGCGTGGTAGTGGCAAGGCCTGGTGCGAGGCGCAGGTCGCCTCGGGCGAGGACGAGGTCGCGGCGCGAGAGGCGTCCGAGCGCTGCCTCACCGCCTACCTCGGCTGAGTCAGGCCTCGAGTGGCCGCGTCGTCCCTTCCGCACCACCGTCGAGTGGCCCGCGTTCCCACTCGAGTGGCCGCGTCGTCCGTGGCGGGTTGAGGTTGCGGGGCCACTCGAGTGTCGAGTGGCCGCGTCGTCCCTTCCGCACCACCGTCGAGTGGCCCCGCATTCCCACTCGAGTGGCCGCGCCGCCCCACGCGTTACGTGGCGGTTGAGGTTGCGGGGCCACTCGAGCGTCGAGTGGCCGCGTCGTCCCGTCCGCATCACCGTCGAGTGGCCGCCGCCGTCCCACGCGTTTTGTGGCGGTTGGGGTTGCGGGGCCACTCGAGCGGGTGGCAGGGGTCAGCCTGACGCCCCCGAGAGGGCTGCCTCGAGGGCCGGGACGGTCGTGGCCGGGAGGTCGCAGACGAAGCCACGGCAGACGTAGGCGGCCGGACCGCCCTGCACCAAGGGGCGCTGCGCGAGCAGAGGCACACCGTCGGCATCGGGCTCGCCCGCCACGACGACGGCTCCGGGGCTGGTGCTGCGACGTGCCGCGTCCAGGAGGTCGTCGGCGAGCGGCCCCTGCCCGACGACGGCGACCTGCACAGGTCCCGCGGCGACGGCCTCGGCGACCGACAACGTCCAGCCGCCGAAGCGAGGCTCGCGCGCGGCGAGGCCGAGGCCCGCCTCGGTGGCCCGGCGCCCGCGCTCGATCACGTCAGGGTCGTTGGTGAGCGCGCCGAGCGTCACGAGCGCGCCGGCCAGGGCCGCCTGACCCGACGGCTCCGCGTTGTCGGCCGCGCTGCGGGGGCGCAGATACAGAGACTCCGCGTCGTGGGCGGTGTCGTGGAAGCCGCCGTCGTCGGCCGCGAACCGGGCCGCGGCCGACTCGAGGACGGCTCGGGCCTCGTCGAGCCATCGCCGTTCGCCGGTCGCCTGGTGCAGGGCCAGCAGCCCTTCGGCGAAGTTGCCGTGGTCGTCGGCGACTCCCTCGGCGTGACCGACGACGCCGTGGCGGGAGGCGCGACGCAGGCGCCCGTCCACCCGGTGCACGGCGAGGACGTGGTCGGCGCACCGGGCGGCGGTGGCGACCCAGTCCGGACGCCGCAAGAGTCCTCCTGCTCCGGCCAGGGCGGCGATGGCAAGTCCGTTCCACGACGTCACGACCTTGTCGTCCCGGCCGGGCTGCGGTCGCGACGCGCGAGCGGCCAGGAGTCGCTCCCGCACCCGGGCGAACCACTCGGAGTCGTCTGCATCGACCGGCAGCTGGAGCGTCGAGGACCCGTGCTCGAAGGTGCCGGCCTCGGTCACGACGAAGAGCCTCGCAGCGCGCTCGCCGTCATCGCGTCCGAGCGCCTCCTCCAGCAGCTGCGGCGTCCAGGCGTAGGTCAGCCCCTCGACGCCGGCGGCGTCCGCGTCGAGCGACGAGGCGAAGCCGCCCTCCGCCGTGCCGAGGTCGCGCAGCAGAAAGGCCGCCACCTCCTCCACGACCCGTCGCGCCAGCGCGGAGTTCGTCTGGCGCCACCACGAGGTGTATGCCCGCAGGAGCAGCGCGTTGTCGTAGAGCATCTTCTCGAAGTGCGGCACCACCCAGTCGGCGTCGACGGCATATCTCGCGAAGCCACCCGCGAGCTGGTCGTACATGCCGCTGCGCGCCATGGCCTCCAGCGTCCGGCCGGCCATCCGCGCCGAGAGCTCGTCGCCGGTTCGGGCGTGGTGGCGCAGCAGGAACTCCAACACCATGGACGGCGGGAACTTCGGAGCTCCTCCGAATCCGCCTGCGCGCGAGTCGAACTGGCTCCCGAGTATGCGCACCGCCTCGTCGAGGGCCGTCGTGTCGAGCGCTGTAGGCGCCGGCGGAGCAAGGGCCTGCGTGAGCGCGGAGGCGATGTGACGGCCAGACGCCCGCACCTCGTCCTCACGCATCCGCCAGGCCTCGGCGAGCGCCGCGAGCACCTGCAGGAAGTGATCACGCGGGAAGTACGTGCCGCAGTAGAACGGGTCCCCCTCCGGGGTGAGGAAGACCGTCATCGGCCACCCGCCGTGACCCGTCGTCGCGGTCACCGCCGACATGTAGGCGGCATCGATGTCGGGGCGCTCCTCGCGGTCCACCTTGACCGAGACGAAGTGCTCGTTGAGTACGGCCGCGACGGCGGCGTCCTCGAACGACTCGTGAGCCATGACGTGGCACCAGTGGCACGCGGCATACCCGACCGACAGCAGGACGGGGACGTTGCGCGTGCGCGCCTCGGCGAACGCCTCCTCGCCCCACTCCTGCCAGTGGACCGGGTTGTCGCGGTGCTGGAGCAGGTAGGGGCTCGTCGCGTCACCGAGTCGGTTGCTCATGACGACCACTGTTGCCCCACGGAACGGATGTCAGACGCCGACGTACTGCGCGAGATGCTCGCCGGTGAGGGTCGATCGCGCGGCGACCAGGTCGGCGGGCGTGCCCTCGAAGACGACTCGCCCGCCGTCGTGACCGGCACCCGGGCCGAGGTCGATGATCCAGTCGGCGTGCGCCATGACCGCCTGGTGGTGCTCGATGACGATGACCGACTTGCCGGAGTCGACGATCCGGTCGAGCAGGCCCAGCAGCTGCTCCACGTCGGCGAGGTGCAGGCCGGTGGTGGGCTCGTCGAGCACGTAGAGCCCGCCCTGCTCCCCGAGGTGCGTGGCGAGCTTGAGCCGCTGGCGCTCGCCGCCGGAGAGCGTCGTGAGCGGCTGGCCGAGGCTGAGGTAGCCGAGCCCCACGTCCTCCAGCCGCTCGAGGATCTTCGCCGCCGCCGGCACCCTGGCCTCGCCGCTGCCGAAGAAGCCGTGTGCCTCGGCGACCGGCATGGCGAGCACCTCGGCGATGTTCTTCCCGCCGAGCTCGAACTCGAGGACGGCCGCCTGGAAGCGCCGCCCCTCGCAGTCCTCGCAGGGCGACTCGACGGTGGCCATGACGCCGAGCTCGGTGAAGATGACGCCTGCACCGTTGCACGTCGGGCACGCACCCTCGGAGTTGGAGCTGAAGAGGGCCGGCTTGACGCCGTTGGCCTTGGCGAACGCCTTGCGGATCGGCTCGAGCAGATCGGTGTAGGTCGCGGGGTTGCTGCGCCGGGAGCCCTTGATCGCTGCCTGGTCGATCGACACGACACCGTCGCGGCCCTCGACCGAGCCGCGGACGAGCGAGCTCTTCCCGGAGCCCGCGACGCCGGTGAGGACGACGAGGACACCGAGCGGGATGTCGACGTCGACGTGCTGGAGGTTGTTGGTGTCGGCGCCGCGCACCTCGAACGCGCCGGTGGAGGTGCGGACGTTCGACCTCAGCGTGGCCCGGTCGTCGAGGTGACGACCGGTGGTGGTGTCGCTGGCGCGCAGCTGCTCGACCGTCCCCTCGAAGACGATCTCGCCCCCGCCCGCGCCGGCCTTCGGGCCGAGGTCGACGACGTGGTCGGCGATGGCGATGGTCTCCGGCTTGTGCTCTACGACGAGGACGGTGTTGCCCTTGTCGCGCAGGCGCAGCAGCAGGCCGTTCATCTGGGCGATGTCGTGCGGGTGCAGCCCGATCGTCGGCTCGTCGAAGACGTAGGTGACGTCGGTGAGCGAGCTGCCCAGGTGGCGGATCATCTTGGTGCGCTGTGCTTCGCCGCCCGACAACGTGCCTGCGGGCCGCTCGAGCGAGAGGTAGCCAAGGCCGATCTCCACGAACGAGTCGAGGCTGTGGCGCAGTGAGGTCAGCAGGGGGGCCACCGACGGCTCGTCGAGGTCGCGCACCCACTCGGCCAGGTCGCTGATCTGCATGGTGCACAGGTCGGCGATGCTCTTGCCCGCGATCTTCGACGACCGGGCCTCCGCCGTCAGGCGCGTGCCCTCGCACTCGGGGCAGCGCTGGAAGGTCACGGCGCGCTCGACGAACCGGCGTACGTGCGGCTGCATCGCCTCCGGGTCCTTGGAGAGCATCGACTTCTGGATCCTGGGGATGATGCCCTCGAAGGTGAGGTTGACGCCCTCGACCTTGATCTTGGTGGGCTCCGAGTAGAGCATCGTCTCGAGCTGGCGCTTCGTGAACTTCGCGATGGGGGTGTCCATCGGCAGGCCCATGCCCTCGAACAGTCGGCCGTACCAGCCGTCCATGGAGTAGCCCGGCACCGTCAGGGCGCCCTCCCTGAGCGACTTCGTCTCGTCGTAGAGCGCGCTGCGGTCGATGTCGGTGACGTGCCCCATCCCCTCGCACCGCGGACACATGCCGCCGAGGTAGACGGCCTCGCGGACGACGGCCTTCTCGACGCGGCCTCCCTTGTCGGTCGACATGACGCCACTGGCCTTGCGGGTGGGCACGTTGAAGCTGTATGCCGTGGGCGGACCCACGTGCGGGTCGCCGAGTCGGCTGAAGAGGATGCGCAACATCGCGTTGGCGTCCGTCGCGGTGCCGAGGGTCGAGCGCGGGTTGGCACCCATACGCTCCTGGTCGACGATGATCGCCGTGGTCAGTCCCTCGAGGACGTCGACGTCGGGTCGTGCGAGGTTGGGCATGAAGCCCTGCACGAAGGCGCTGTAGGTCTCGTTGATCATCCGCTGCGAGTCTGCGGCGATGGTGTCGAAGACGAGCGAGCTCTTCCCCGAGCCGGAGATGCCGGTGAAGACGGTGAGCCGGCGCTTCGGGATCTCGACGCTGACGTCCTTGAGGTTGTTCTCTCGCGCGCCCTGCACGCGGATCAGGTCGTGGCTGTCGGCGACGTGCACCGCAGCGGCCCTCGCCGCCGTCGTGTCGTGCTCGTCGTGAGTGCTCGTCGCTGCTCTTCGTGTCGCTGCTCTTCGTGTCGGTGCTCATCGTGTCTCCTTCTCGTCGGTGTCGCCCACGAGCCAGCTGCCGGCACGCATCAGCTCGCGCCCACGCAGCTCGTCGGCCTCCCGCCAGGCCTGGATCCGGCGCGGGCGCAGCCGGAACCAACGGTACGACGCGGTCTCGCTGCGCGGGTCGAACCCGGTCCGTGCCACGAAGCCGTCGGCGTCGGCGTCAGCCACCGCGTCGAGCTCGACGACTTCGACGTCGCAGTCCAGCATGCTGACGTCACGGGTGTCGCCCAGCCCGACCCGGGCCACGCCGGTGTCGGCCAGGTTGCGACCGGTCGGGCTCACTGCGAGCGTCGCGACCAGCAGGGCGACACCGTCCCAGTCGAAGGACAGCGGCACGAGGTGCGGCACGCCGTCGGTGGAGGCCGTGGCCACCCAGCAGTCGATGTCGTGCGCCAGCCGGTGCTCGGTGTCGCGCCTCCTCTGCTCACGTGCTCGCGGTGGGTAGGTCGTCATGGACTCAACGCTAGGGCCGGTCGGTGTCGCTCGCTTCTGGACTTCCCACCTGGATAGCGACACCGCGGAGCCGGAGCCGCCGGCGCCCGTCAGGCCGGCCGCGGCTCGGTGGTCTCGGCGACGAGCGCGTTCCACCTGATCCGCTTGGCGCGCCACGTGAAGATGGCCAGCTTGGCGCACTCGTCGACGATGCGGGCGGCGAAGACTCCGACGTAGCCGAGCGGCGTGTGCAGGCCGAGGAGGATCGCCAGGGGTAGCCCTACGACGAAGCCGCCGACCGCATCGCCGAGGATGACGCCGCGCACGTCGTTTGCGCTCGGCAGCACACCTGCGCCGATGATCATGTTGCGCACCTTGACGACCTGGAACGCCGCGTTGATGAGGATGCCGACGCCCGCCATGACCCGCACGTCGCGGCCGGCCTCGGCGAAGAGGGTGTCGAGGAAGAGCACCGACGAGGCGAAGAGGACGCCGAAGACGGCGGCCGTGCCGACGCCGGCCCGCGTCAGGCGACGCACCCACGCCAGCGCAGCGTCGACGTCACCGCGGCCCACCGATCGCCCGACGAGCGTCGTCGTCGCCGCCATCAGTCCGATGCTGCCGACGATGAAGACGCCCTCGAGGGTCGTGACGATCTGGGCCGCGGCGAGGGCCTCGTCGCCGAGCTGCTGGAAGACGACGTTGTAGAGGAAGGTCCCGACCGTCCAGAACAGCTCGGTGACGCCGAGCGGCAGGGCGAGGACGAAGAGCGGCACGACGACTGCCCTCCACTGTGCGCACGCTGTCGGGCAGGCTCCAGCCGATCACCCTGCGTCCGTAGGTCATCCACAGCAGGATGAGCGTCTTGGCGACGGCCGTGACGAGGGTCGCCCAGCCGGCGCCGGCGACCCCGAGCTCGGGGAACGGGCCGAGACCGGTCACGAGCGAGAAGGCCAGGACCGCGTTGGCGACGACGGTGATCATCGTCGCGACCATGGGCCGTGTCGGCTGGCCGACCGAGCGCAGCACGCCCGACATGATCGCGCTGAGCATCACCGGCAGGGTGGCGAGCACCGTCAGCCGGAAGTAGTCCGTGCCCGCGGCCGCCACCGCGGGCGAGGCGCCGACGAGGCCGATGACCCGGTCGGAGAAGAGCCACGGCACGAACGACACGACGGCGCCGAGCACGAGTGCCGTGAGGACCGCGGCCGTGACGGTGTGGTCGAGGTCGCCGCGCCGGTCGGCTCCGTAGGCGCGAGCGACGAGGATGCTCACCGAGGTGCCGAGGCAGCCGAGCGTCACGGCGAGGATGAACGTGAGGCTGTTCGAGAAGCCCACTGCCGCGATGGCCGTCGCGCCGAGCCCGCCCACGACGATCTGGTTGACGAAGTTGAGCACGAGCATGAGGACGAACTCCATGCTCACGGGAACGGCGATGCGCGCGATCTCCCGGGAGGGGTCTGGCGGAGTCCGATCTCGAAGGGCGCGGAGGAGGGCACGGCGAGGCGAGGCATGGAGCGAGCGACTTTCGAAAGCGAAGATTGGGTGCCGGCCTAGGTTACGTGCTTTCGGGGCGCTGAGTCGAAACGATTTGACCGCCGTCTCACGAGCTCAGTCGTTCATCGCCTTGATGATGGTGACGGCGAGGCTGATCCGGTCGCGGGCGCCGGGTCGATCGACCACCCTCGGGCCCGGCAGCGTCGAGCGCGTTGTCGGCCTCGCGCACGATCGTCCAGGCCCGCGCGCGTCCCTCGTCGATGCCGGCCCGCTCGCAGATGATCTCGAGACGGCGCCGCAGGGACCACCGGACCTGCGAGCCCGTGCCCAGCTCGGTCGCGCGGTTCCACAGCGCCGGCGCCACCTCGAAGGCCACGTCGCCGGCCATCGGCTTCGGGTCGATCGCGAGCCACGGGGACGCGGTAGGCGCCGAGGACGTTGGCGTAGTGCAGGTCGGTGTGCAGCAGCCGGTCCTCGCTCGGGGCACGTGCGACGAGCTCGCCTCGCGAGCGCGGCCGCCTGGTCGAGGTAGCGCCGCGGCAGCACCGGTGGGCGCCGCGCGCAGCTCCACCACCTGGCGTTCGGCGTATGCCGTGAGGCTGGGCAGGCGAGGATGCGCGGGCCGGCGCAGCGTCGTCAGCAGGTCACCGATGACCCCACACGCCTCGTCGATCTCGACCCGGCCGAGGTCGCGGTGGTGCAGGCGCTCGAGCACCATGGCGAAGCGCGCCGGGTCGGCTCGGACGAGGCGCACGGCCCCGTGGCCGTTCCACGTCTGCAGGGCCAACGGCTCGGGGGCCGCCTCGGGGTGCGGCCAGCGTCACCTTGAGCACGCCCTCGCCGCTGACGTCCACGGTGGCGCGGCCCTCGCCGAGCAGCCGGACCGGCACGACGACGGAGCAGACGCCGTTCATGCTGCTTCCGATCGGTTCGAGGTCCCACTCGTCGAGCAGGCGGCCCAGCAGCGCGGGCAGCTCGTCGAGCCACTGCTGCCCCGACATCCAGCCCTGCGGCTCGTAGCCGGCGACCGCGTGGGCGAAGTGTGCCGGAACGAGGTCGTAGCGCTCGGCGCCCGGCCCGAGGCTCACGTCGCGGTCCCGGGGAAGGGGACGAGCGGCATACCCCAGTCGGTGGCGAGCGCCTGCACGCGGCCGCTCCACCGGGCGGTGTCGTCGAGGGCCGCGGCGTCGGGCGCGGCGCCGGCGACGTCGACGAGAGCGTCGACGGCAGTGCCGAGGACGTGGCTGGCGAGTCGCTGCAGCCTCTGCCGGCGTCGTGACCGCGAAGGGGAGCGCCCAGCCGCCGGGGGTCGACGTCGTCGGGCCGGAGACCGCGAGGTCGAGACGGCGCAGGGCGTCCAGCGTCTCGAGGGCCTGGGCACGGCGTCGGCCGATGGACTGTGCGGCGACGACCTCGAAGCCGTAGACGAGCGGGGAGGTCTGTTCGATGACGCGCTGGCGCGCCCCGCTGGGCTGCGCAAGGCGGCTCGACGTCCTCACCGAGCAGGACGGCGGAGGCCAGCCGAGAGGCCCAGGCGGCCAGCACGAGGTCGCGGGTGCCCTCCGTGGCGGCCGCGAGGGCCTGCCACTGGTCAGGGCGGATGGCGGCGAGCGCGCCGGCGAGGTCGGCGACGGACTCGACGCGCCGCACCCCGGGCGCCTTCGCCGCCGCGATCTCGGCCGTCGGCACCCCGACGTTGGTGAGCCGGCCGGTGAGCACCGTGACCTGTCGGCGCTGCACCGCCGTTGTCGAGCGGAGCACGGCCACGGTCCTCCCCGCGCGGGTCCAGGCCGTCAGCGGCCGTCAGGAGCCCCCGCAGCTGGGCGATGACGCCGATGAGGAAGTCCTCGTCGGGCGCCGGCCGGCGGGTCGGCACGGGCGCCGGCGGCTGCGGCAGGTCGAGGCGCAGGCCGCAACCGGAGAGGGTCGAGGCGGCCACGAGCACGAGCGGCCCGCCGCCGCGCAGCAGGAGTCGGCGTGGCGGTCGAGGGGGATGCGCCCGCCCCCCGGCCCCGCGCCCCGGGGTGCTGCCGCTCATGCGATGCATCCTCGCACGGGCCGCGTCGCGCTCGTGGGCGGCGAGGGCCGCGCGCGACCGATAGAGTTGAAGGCACGCGGTCTCCAGCTCGCCCGTCCGTCCCGACGGGGCCTCGGCGCGCCGGATCCCGGACATTCGAGAAGAGCAGGAGGCGTCGACGCATGAGCACGGCCCAGGACCTCAGGGCGACGCTCGAGCCGGTGCTGGCGGCGCTGGGTCTCGTCGTCGAGGACATCGCCGTGACCCCCGCTGGCAAGCGCCGCGTCGTGCGCGTCCTCGTCGACACCGACCTGCGTGACCTCGACGTCGCCGACACGACCAGCACCGTCGGCGCGCTGTCGCTCGATGCCGTGGCTGAGGCGACCCGTGCCGTGAGCGACGCCCTCGACAGCAGCGACGCCATGGGAGAGGCGCCCTACGTCCTGGAGGTCTCCTCACCCGGAGTCGGTCGACGGCTGACCTCCCGCGACCAGCTGCGCCGCCAGGTCGGGCGCCTCGTCGCGGTCACGCACGCTGGTGGCGTCGACACCGGTCGTCTCGTCGAGGTCGGCAGCGACACCCTGGCCCTGCAGGTGCCGGGACGAAGAAGGAGGCGCCCCGCGCGATGGCGATCGACCTCGACGCCGTGGAGCACGGCATCGTGCAGGTCGAGTTCCGCCGGCCGGACGTCGGCACCGGGGACGCAGGACCAGACGTTGACGATGTGGGCCATCTGGCGCCCGCGACGGAAGGGGACAACTGATGGACATCGACCTGACCGCCCTGCGGGCGCTCGAGCGAGAGCGCGACATCAGTCTCGACGTGCTCATCCCTGCCATCGAGCAGGCCCTGCTCGTCGCGTACCACCGCACCGAGGGCAGCTACCGGAACGCGCGCGTCGAGCTGGACCGCAAGACCGGCCACGTCATCGTGTGGGCGCGTGAGGACGGTGAGCTGCTGCCCGCGCAAGAGGGGGAACGCCCCGAGCGTGGCGAGCCCGGGCCGGAGTTCGACGACACCCCTGAGGGGTTCGGACGGATCGCAGCCTCCACCGCTCGCCAGGTCATCGTGCAGCGGCTGCGCGACCTCGAGGACGAGGCGATCCTCGGCGACTTCAAGGGGCGCGAGGGGGAGGTCATCTCGGGGATCATCCAGCAGAGCCAGGACCCACGGAACGTCCTCGTCGACTTCGGCACGGTCGAGGGCATCCTCCCGCTCGCGGAGCAGGTGCCCGGGGAGCGCTACGTCCACGGTGAACGACTGCGCTGCTTCGTCGTCAGCGTCAAGCGCGGCCCGAAGGGTCCGCAGGTCGGCCTGTCGCGCACGCACCCCAATCTCGTGCGCACGCTCTTCAAGTTCGAGGTGCCGGAGATCGCGGACGGCACCGTCGAGATCGCGGCCCTCGCCCGTGAGGCCGGGCACCGCACGAAGATCGCCGTCCACAGCCGGGTGCCCGGGGTCAACGCCAAGGGCGCCTGCATCGGCCCCATGGGCGCGCGCGTGCGCGCCGTCATGACCGAGCTGCGCGGGGAGAAGATCGACATCGTCGACTACGCGGACGACCCCGCCGCCTTCGTCGCCGCGGCCCTGTCGCCGGCGCGCGTGCAGTCCGTCGAGATCGTCGATGCCACGGCTCGCGCGGCGCGGGTCGTGGTGCCTGACTACCAGCTCAGCCTCGCCATCGGCAAGGAGGGGCAGAACGCCCGCCTCGCGGCGAAGCTCACCGGCTGGCGGATCGACATCCGTCCCGACACCGAGGCGGCGGGCCCCCCGAGCTGAGGTATGCCGTCCGTCTCGGCCACTCGGCCACTCGGCCACTCGGCCGAGCTCGGCCGACTCGACCGCCTCGACCGGCTCGGCCGGCTCGGCCGGCTCGGCTGCCGGTCGGGGGGAGTGGAGCGCGGGAGCCGTGGGACGCGGTAGACTCGTCTGTGGTCGACCGGACTGGACTGCGTCCCGAGCCGTCCCGCACGTGTGTGGGATGTCGCGGAACGGATAGCTGGTCGGCATTGCTGCGAGTGGTCGCGGCGAAGGACGAAGAGGCCGGGGACTCATCCCCAGTGGTGCTCCGCCCGGACCCGAGACACCAGCTGCCGGGGCGTGGTGCGTGGGTGCACCCCGTGCCGGGCTGCTTCGAGCTGGCAGTGCGCCGCAGGGCGTTCGGACGTGCCCTGCGAGTGCAGGGCCCGGTCGAGCTCAGCGCGGTGGCACAGCACCTCGGTATCACCACGCGTAGAGAGAACGGCGCGTAGAGAGAACGGCGGGCCCTCCCGAGGGTCACGCCAACACGTCAGAGATCAGTTCACGAACCAACAAGGCGGGTTGAAACGCTATGAGCACCCGATGAGTACTCAGCGATGAGCAAGCCCTCGCAATAACCACGGTTCGGCCATTCCTGTTCGGGGCCGGACCGAGACAGGAGAAATGTGGCTAAGGTCCGGGTCTACGAGCTCGCCAAGGAGCTCGGAGTCGAGAGCAAGACCCTGCTCGCGCACTTGAAGAGCCAGGGAGAGTTCGTCCGGTCGGCGTCGTCGACCATCGAGCCCCCCGTCGTGCGCAAGATCAAGGAGACGTTCCCCCAGGAGCTGCGCTCCGGTGGAACGTCCTCACCAGCGGCCCCGAAGGCCGCTCCGGCGCCATCGGCGCCTCGCACGTCCTCGTCGGCCAGTGTGCCGGCGTTCCCGTCGTCCCCGGTGGCCCCTGCCCCGCGGGTCGCCTCACCGTCGGCGCCCGCGCCGACATCCGCACCTGCGACTCCCGCTGCCTCGCAGCCTGCGGCTCCGGCCGCTCGCCAGGGGTCACCGGCCGCGTCGTCGTCGCCGTCCACCCCTGCGTCGACGCCGTCAGCAGGTTCACTCCCGTCGGTCGCGTCCGCCTCCGGGGCTGCTGCTGCGGCCGCTCCGGCGCCGAGGCCTCCGGCGCCGCTCGCACCGGCGGCTCCCGCGGCCTCGGCTGCACCCTCGGCGCCCCCGCGCGTGCAGTCCAGCCGTGACGGCGGCCAGCAGGGCCCCGGCGTGCCGGCGTCCCCGCGCCCGGCTCCGCGTCCCGGCCAGCCCCGGCCCGGGAACAACCCGTTCGCCCCGAGCCAGGGCATGGGCCAGTCCCGGGCCCCGCGCAGCGGTGGCGACGGTGCCCCTCCCCGTCCCGGCAACAACCCGTTCAGCTCGAGCCAGGGCATGCCCCGACCGCAGCAGCGTCCGGGCGGCGGCGCCGGCGGGGCCCCGCGTCCTGGTGGTGCCCCGCGTCCCGGTGGTGCCCCCGGTGGTGCCCCCCGCCCCGGTGGCGCCCCGCGCCCCGGCGGCGTGCGTCCTAGCCCGGGCATGATGCCCGAGCGCAGCACCGTCGCACGTCCGGGCCAGCGCCCGGCCCCGGGCCGTGGTGGCCCGGGTGGTGGCCCCGGTGGCCGTGGTGGCTTCGGTGGCGGCCCCGGCGCCGGTCCCGGTGGGGCCCCCGGTGGAGGTCGGCCGGGTGGTTTCGGCGGCGGTCCCCGCGGTGGCGGCGGTCGTGGCTCGACCGCTGGCGCCTTCGGCCGCGGTGGCGGTCGGCCGGTGCGCGGACGCAAGTCCAAGCGCGCCAAGCGCCAGGAGTTCGAGCAGATGCAGGCACCGTCGATCGGCGGCGTGACCGTCCCCCGCGGTGACGGCACGACCATCATCCGTGTGCGGCGAGGCTCGTCGCTGACCGACTTCGCCGACAAGATCAACGCCAACCCGGCATCGCTCGTCACCGTGCTCTTCCACCTCGGTGAGATGGCCACGGCCACGCAGTCGCTCGACGAGGACACCTTCAAGCTCCTCGGCGCCGAGCTCGGCTACGAGATCCAGGTCGTCTCCCCCGAAGAGGAGGAGAAGGAGCTCTTCGACTCCTTCAACATCGACCTCGAGACCGGCATCGAGGGTGAGGACGAGGAGGACCTCGAGGCGCGTCCTCCGGTCGTCACGGTCATGGGTCACGTCGACCACGGAAAGACCCGCCTGCTCGACGCCATCCGCAACGAGGACGTCGCCACAGGTGAGGCTGGAGGCATCACGCAGCACATCGGTGCCTATCAGGTCCACAAGGAGCACGAGGGCGTCGAGCGGGCGGTCACCTTCATCGACACCCCGGGTCACGAGGCGTTCACCGCCATGCGTGCCCGTGGAGCCAAGGTGACCGACATCGCGATCCTCGTGGTGGCGGCCGACGACGGCGTCATGCCCCAGACGATCGAGGCGCTCAACCACGCACAGGCGGCCGACGTGCCGATCGTCGTTGCTGTCAACAAGATCGACGTCGAGGGTGCCAACCCGGCCAAGGTGCGCCAGCAGCTGACGGAGTACAACCTCATCGCCGAGGAGTACGGCGGCGACACGATGTTCGTCGACGTCTCGGCCAGGCAGGGCGTCAACATCGACGGTCTCCTCGAGGCCGTGCTGCTGACCGCCGACGCGGCGCTCGACCTGCGCGCCAACCCGGAGAAGGAAGCTCGCGGTGTCGCGATCGAGGCCAACCTCGACCGTGGCCGCGGTGCGACCGCGACGGTGCTCGTGCAGACCGGCACGCTTCACGTCGGTGACTCCATCGTCACGGGCTCCGCCTACGGGCGCGTCCGCGCCATGCTCGACGAGCACGGCAAGAACGTCGACGAGGCCGGGCCGTCCCGCCCGGTCCAGGTGCTCGGTCTCTCGTCGGTGCCACGTGCCGGTGACACGTTCGTCGTGGCGCCGGACGACCGTACGGCCCGCCAGATCGCCGAACGGCGTGAGTCGGCCGACCGTCAGGCGAGCCTGGCCAAGGCCCGCAAGCGCATCTCGCTCGAGGACCTCAACGAGGCCCTCGCCGCGGGCAAGGTCGAGACCCTCAACCTCATCCTCAAGGGTGACGTGTCGGGCTCGGTGGAGGCGCTCGAGGACGCGCTGCTCAAGATCGACGTCGGCGACGAGGTCGACCTGCGCATCATCGACCGCGGTGTCGGTGCCATCACGATGAACAACATCAACCTCGCGATGGCCTCGAACGCGATCATCATCGGCTACAACGTCCGTGCCGAGGGTCAGAACGCCGACTACGCCGAGCGCGAGGGCGTGGAGATCCGGTACTACTCCGTGATCTACCAGGCCATCGACGAGATCGAGGCGGCGCTCAAGGGCATGCTCAAGCCGGAGTTCGAGGAGGTCGAGCTCGGCACGGCGGAGATCCGTGAGATCTTCCGTTCGAGCAAGTTCGGCAACATCGCCGGCTCGATCGTGCGCAGCGGCGAGATCAGGCGCGGCTCCCGGTCGCGGATCACGCGCAACGGCGTGGTCGTGGCCGAGAACGTCGAGATCGCCGGCCTGCGTCGCTTCAAGGAGGACGTCACCGAGGTGCGCGACGGCTACGAGTGCGGCATCAACCTCGGGTCGTTCAACGACCTGCAGCTCGGTGACCTCATCGCCACGTACGAGATGCGCGAGAAGCCGCGGGCCTGAGCCAGGCCGCCGAGCCGCAGCTGCGCGCCGGGAAGAACAGCCCGGAAGAACACGCAAGGCAGAACACACTCGAGAACACCGCGACGCCGGTCCCCATAGGGGCCGGCGTCGTGGCGTCTCGTCGATGGGTCAGCGGGGGGAGGGCGGGAAACCCAACGACTCGAGCGTGGGTCGATGACCCGGATCGGGAAGTCCCCGAGGCCGAGGTGCTGATGTGCGCGCATCGGTCCTCGGGGCAGCCGATCACCTTGAAGACACCACTGCAGGCTTCCGATGACGCGAGCGCCCGCCTGCGCCCGGAGCCGGGCCCCCCCGACCACCCCCGGCTGCTGAGCACGGGATCCGGTCCACGCCGGCTCGCCTCCTTCGCCTCGCTCGACGGGGCCGCGTCATACGAAGGGCCTCACGGCGTCCGGGCCTGCCCACGCTCATCCTCGCTGGGCCGATGGTGGACGGTGACCGTCTCGCCCCTGACGTCGGCGGGGCCGGCGTTGGGCGGCGGGACGCGGGGCACATTAGGGTTGACCGGGTCGGTTCGACCGATCGCACGTCACTCCAGGAAGAGGTAGTCATGGCCGACCCCGCCCGCGCCCGCAAGATCGCCGACCGGATCAAGGTCATCGTCGCCGAGTACCTCGAGTACCGCCTCAAGGACGAGCGGCTCGGCTTCGTCACCATCACCGACTGCCGCGTCACCGGCGACCTGCAGCACGCCACCCTCTTCTACACCGTCTTCGGCTCCGACGAGGAGCGTCAGGCGAGCGCCGACGTGCTCGAGGCCAACAAGGGCCGGATCCGCTCAGCCGTGGGCAAGGGCATCGGCATCCGTCTCACGCCGTCGCTCGAGTTCATCGCGGACGCCCTGCCAGCCGACTCCGCCCACCTCGAGGACGTGCTCGCCCAGACCCGCGCCCGCGACGCCGAGCTCGCTCGAGCCGCCGCGGGGGCCGACCTACGCCGGAGACGCCGACCCCTACAAGAAGCCCATCGACGAGGGCTACGACGAGGCCGACGACCGGCACGAGGCCGCGGGCGGCGACGTCCATGGCGTCGATGGCTTCGAGGGCATCGAGACGGTCACCGGGCCGGCAGAGGTCGTCGACGAGGACGTCCAGGCTCGATGAACGACGCGCTCGGCGGCCTGCTCGTGGTCGACAAGCCGGCGGGCTGGACGAGCCACGACGTCGTGGCGCGGGTCCGTCGCCTCGCCGGCACCCGGCGGGTCGGCCACGCCGGCACGCTCGACCCGATGGCGACCGGCGTGCTCGTGCTCGGCGTTGACCGCGCGACCAAGCTGTTGACCTTCCTCGTCGGGTGTGACAAGACGTACGCCGCGACGATCCGGTTGGGGCAGGCGACGATCACCGACGACGCCGAGGGCGAGACGTCGTCACTGCTCGGGATCGACGACGTCCCGGCGCTCGAGCACGACCTCCCTGCTGCGGTGGCCGGGCTCACGGGCGCCATCTCGCAGGTGCCGAGCTCGGTCAGCGCCATCAAGGTCAAGGGCGAGCGCAGCTACGCCCGGGTGCGGGCAGGCGGCGAGGTCGACCTGCCGGCACGCCCGGTGACGGTGAGCCGGTTCCAGGTGCAGTCGGTGCGTCCCGGGATGGTGAAGGCGGAGGTTGGGCCACCCGTCGACGTCGTCGACGTCGACGTGGAGGTCGAGGTCTCCTCCGGCACCTACGTGCGTGCACTGGCCCGCGACCTCGGCGCCGCACTCGGGGTCGGCGGCCACCTCACGGCGCTGCGCCGCACCCGCGTCGGTCGCTTCGACCTCGTCGCGGCGCACACGCTCGACGAGCTCGCCGCGCTCTCCGAGCGGGGTTCGGCCGGCATACCGCTCGTGCCGATCGCGCAGGCCGCGCGCGCCCAGCTGCCCGTCCACGAGGTGAGCGATGCCGAGGCCGTGCGCCTGCGGCACGGCCAGCGGATCGCGAGCGGGCCCGAACGGGGCGACGCGGTGGCGGCCATCGACCCGGCGGGGCGTCTCGTCGCCGTGCTCGACGAGACGGCCGAGCAGGCCCGCGCCAAGGTCGTCTTCGCCACCGCCGGTGCGACCGCCTGACGGGCGTGCTCGACCCCGCGGCACCGGCCACTACAGTGGTCGCCGTGGATCGCTGGCACGGACTCGACGACATCCCGGCCGACCTCGGCCGCACCGTCGTCACGCTCGGCAACTTCGACGGCGTCCACCGCGGGCACCGCGAGGTGCTGACGCGAGTGGTCCGCGAGGCGGTCGCCCGCGACGCGACCTCGGTGGCCGTGACCTTCGAGCCGCACCCGGTCGCCGTGCTCTACCCGGAGCGCGCCCCGGCCGCCGTCATGTCGCTCGAGCAGCGGCTCGACGCCCTCGAGTCGGTGGGCCTCGGCGCGAGCCTCGTGCTCCACTTCACGCCTGACTTCGCCCAGCAGACCCCGGAGCAGTTCGTCCGCAGCACCTTCGTCGAGGCGCTCGGCGCGGTCGCCGTCGTGGTCGGCAAGGACACCCGTTTCGGCGTGCGCAACTCGGGCGACGTCGACACCCTGCGCGGGCTCGGCGCCGTGCACGGCTTCGAGGTGGTGGTGCTCGACGACATCGGCGAGGGCGAGGCGACGACGCGGTGGAGCTCGACCCAGCTGCGTGCCGAGCTGCTGGAGGGGAAGGTCGCGCACGCCGCAAAGATCCTCGGCCGACCGCATGTGGTCGCCGGCACCGTCGTGCACGGCGACCACCGTGGACGTGAGCTGGGGTACCCGACGGCCAACCTCTCGCAGGAGCACGAGGGCCTCGTGCCGGCCGACGGCGTGTATGCCGGGTGGCTGCTGCGCACAGACCTGCCCCCCGACGCCCCCGACCGTCGGCTGCCTGCGGCCATCTCGGTCGGGACCAACCCCACGTTCGACGGGCACCATCGCCGCGTCGAGGCCTACGTGCTCGACCGCACCGACCTCGACCTCTACGGTGAGCGCGTCGTGGTGGAGTTCGTCGACCGGCTGCGGCCGACGCTGCGGTTCGAGTCGATCGACGCGCTCGTCGAGCAGATGGCGCAGGACGTGGCGCGGTGTCGCGAGATCCTCTCGGCCATCGTGCCGTCCTGACCTCCGCCCGCCCAGCCGCGCGCCGGGCGCGCGGCTCGTGGCTGCGCGTCGACCTTGGTCTCTTCATCGGCGCCGCGGGGCTCTCCCTCGTCGGCGTCCTGCTCGTCTGGTCGGCGACCCGCGAGAGCCACGGTGCCGGGCTTGCGCTCAAGCAGCTGCTCGCGGTGGCCATCGGCATGGCGTGCGCGGTCGGGGTGACCCGCCTCGACGTCCGCGTCGTGCGCGCACTGGCCCCCGTCGTCTACGTGCTCGCGGTCATCGGCCTCGTCGCCGTCATCTCGCCCCTGGGCTCGACGGTCAACGGGTCGCGGTCCTGGATCCGGCTGCCCGGCGGTTTCACCCTGCAGCCCTCGGAGCTGATGAAGGTGGCCCTGGCCATCGGCCTGGCGATGCTGCTCGCGGAGCGCGCGGACCGTGGGCTGCCGCAGCGGCATCGAGACATCGCCCTCGCGTGGGTCGTCGCCGGGGTGCCGGTCGTGCTCGTCCTCGCCCAGCCCGACCTCGGGTCGGCGCTCGTGCTGCTCGCGATGTCGGTCGTCATCATCGCCGCGGCCGGGGCCCCGTGGCCTTGGACCGTCGGAGTGGTCGCGCTCGGCGTGGGCGGTGTCGTCGCCGCCTTCACCACGCCCCTGCTCTCCACCTACCAGAGCAACCGGTTGCGGGCCTTCCTCGACCCCGCCCTCGACCCGCAGGGGATCGGCTACCAGACCCGACAGGTTCGCCTGGCGATCAGCTCGGGCGGCCTCTCGGGCCAGGGGCTCTTCGCCGGCCGGCAGACCCAGGGTGGCTACATCCCCTTCCAGGAGACCGACTTCGTCTTCTCGGTGGCGGGGGAGGAGCTGGGCTTCATCGGCGCCGCAGGCCTCGTGCTGCTGGTCGGCTTCATCGTCGTGCGAGCCGCCGTCGTGGCCCGTCGGGCGGACACGTTCGGGCGCCTCGTGACGCTCGGGATCGCCGTGTGGCTCGGCGTGCAGGCGTTCGAGAACATCGGGATGAGCCTCGGCATCACGCCGGTGACGGGCCTGCCGCTGCCGTTCGTCTCCTACGGCGGCTCGTCGATGATCGCCTCGTGGATCGCCGTTGGCCTCGTCGGCAACGTCGCGTCGGCCAGCGTCGCAGGCCGACGGCGTGCACGCTGACCGGACGCCGGTTACCCGCCGGTCACGTTGCGGTGTCTTTCCGCCACGCACGCGTGACGCTCGGGGAATCCTTTGGCATCATCCGGGCATGACGCGCGCCCGCAGACGCCGATGACGGGTGGCGCGGTGACAAAGGAGTCCACATGCCCCTGCAGGCACTTGCCGACCAGGTCGTCGACCAGAACGTCCTCGACGAGCGCGCACCCAGCGTTGGTGCGCTCCTGCGCAACCGCGTTCGAGCCACGCCCGACGCGCCGGCATACCTCTTCTTCGAGGACGGCTCGAGCGAGCTGACGACACTGACGTGGCGGCAGACATACGACGTCGTCACGGAGTGGGCGGCGGGGCTGATCAGCCTGGGTGTGCAGGTCGAGGACCGCGTCGCCATCGCCGCGACGACGCGTGTCGAGTGGATCCTCGCGGACCTCGCGGTGATCTGCGCGGGCGGCGCGACGACGACGGTCTACCCGACGACGATCGCCGAGGACGTCGCGTACATCCTGTCCGACTCGGGAAGCGGCATCGTCTTCGCCGAGGACGAGGAGCAGGTCGCCAAGCTCCAGCGCGTGCGGTCCGAGATCCCCGGCGTGCGTCACGTCGTCGCGCTCACCGGACCGGGCACGGAGGACAGCTGGGTCATCACGACCGACGACCTCGCCGCGCGCGGCCGTGAGTGGCTGAGCGCCACACCCGACCTCGTCGAGTCGCGAATCGACCAGCTCGGCCCCGAGAACCTCGCGGTCGTCATCTACACCTCCGGCACGACGGGTCGTCCCAAGGGCGTGCGCCTCGTGCAGGACAGCGTCGTCTACGAAGGTGCCGTCATCGACGCCATCGGCACCCTGACGACCGACGACCTGCAGTTCCTGTGGCTGCCGCTCTCCCACGTCTTCGGCAAGATGCTCGTCGCCACCGGCCTGCAGATCGGCTTCCCGACCGCGGTCGACGGGCGCGTCGACAAGATCGTCGAGAACATGGCCATCATCAAGCCGACCTTCATGGCGGGGCCGCCGCGCATCTTCGAGAAGGCGCACGGTCGCATCGCGCTGATGTTCGCGAGCGAGAAGGGCCTCAAGAAGCGGCTCATCGACTGGGCCCTCCAGGTCGGGGGCGAGATGCGCGACGTCCGGGCGCGCGGCGAGCAGCCCTCGCCCGGTCTCAAGCGGCGTCACGACCTTGCGACGAAGCTCGTCCTGCACAAGGTCCAGGAGCGCTTCGGTGGGCGGGTGCGCTTCATGATCAGCGGGTCCGCGCCACTCAACGCGGAGGTCGCCAAGTGGTTCGGCTCGGTCGGCCTGCTCGTCCAGGAGGGCTACGGGCTCACCGAGACGTCGTCCGGCACGACCGTCAACTCGCCGGAGCACGGGGCCTA
Source organism: uncultured Actinomycetota bacterium (assembly GCA_963816385.1). GTDB lineage: Bacteria > Actinomycetota > Actinomycetes > Actinomycetales > Dermatophilaceae > CAWFKL01. Next base: position 138,621 of record CAWFKL010000004.1, on the reverse strand, counting down.
CCAGTACGGCTCCGTCGGCTGGCCGCTGCCGGGCACCGAGGTCCGGACCGCCGACGACGACGGTGAGATCCTCGTCAGGGGCCCGGGTGTCATGCGCGGCTACCACAACAATCCCGAGGCGACTGCCGAGGTGCTCTCGGAGGACGGCTGGTTCCGCACGGGCGACATCGGGCGGGTCGACGAGCGGGGGTACCTCTACGTCACCGACCGCAAGAAGGACCTCTTCAAGACCTCGGGCGGCAAGTACATCGCCCCCGCGGAGATCGAGGCCCGCTTCAAGGGCCTGTGCCCCTTCGTCAGCCAGTTCCTCGTGCACGGAGCCGGGCACAACTACGCGACGGCGCTCGTCACCCTGGACCCCGACGCCATCACTGCGTGGGCCGCCACGGTCGGTCTCGCCGGCAGGTCCTACGGCGAGATCGTCACCTCGCCGCAGGCGCGGGCGCTCGTGCAGGGCTACGTCGACCGGCTCAACGACGGCCTCAACCGCTGGGAGACGATCAAGAAGTTCACCATCCTCGACAAGGACCTCACGGTCGAGGAGGGCGACCTGACGCCGAGCATGAAGCTGCGTCGCCGCGCCGTCACCGAGAAGCACCAGTCCGAGCTCGACGCGATGTACACCGACGCCTGACCGATCGAAAGAGCAATCCGTCCCCCTTCGCCTCCCTGACGGGACTCGAAGGGGGACGGATTGCTCTTTCGATCCTCACGTAGCATGGCCGGATGCCTGGTGAATCCCTGTGGGCCGAGCTCGAGCCGCTGCTGGAGCGGGTCAACAAGCCCATCCAGTACGTCGGCGGTGAGCTCAACTCCACCGTCAAGGACTGGCACGTCGGCGGCCACGGGCCCACCGGCGAGGAGCTGACGACCCGCTGGGCGTTGATGTACCCCGACGCCTACGAGGTGGGCGTGCCGAACCAGGGCGTCATGATCCTCTACGAGGTCCTCAACGAGCGCCCCGACGCCCTCGCCGAGCGCACGTATGCCGTGTGGCCCGACCTGGAGGCGCGGCTTCGGGAGGCGGCCCTGCCGCAGTTCACCGTCGACGGCCACCGGGCCGTGCGCGACTTCGACCTCTTGGGGGTGTCGTTCTCGACGGAGCTCGGCTACACCAACATGCTGAACGCGCTCGACCTCGCCGGCATCCCGCTGCACGCGGCCGACCGTGGCATGGAGGACCCGCTCGTCATCGCCGGTGGCCACGCGGCCTTCAACCCCGAGCCGATCGCGGCCTTCATCGACGCAGCCGTCATCGGCGACGGAGAGCAGGCGGTGCTGTCGATCACCGACATCGTGGGGGAGTGGAAGGCGGCCGGGCGTCCGGGCGGCCGCCGAGAGGTGCTGCTGCGGCTCGCCCGCACGGGTGGCGTCTACGTGCCCGCCTTCTACGACGTCTCCTACCTGCCCGACGGCCGGATCAAGCGGGTCGCCCCCGTATCCGAGGCCCGCGGGGTGCCGTGGCGGGTGTCGAAGCATACCGTCATGGACCTCGACGCGTGGCCCTACCCGAAGCAGCCGCTCGTGCCCGTCGCCGAGTCCGTGCACGAGCGGATGTCGGTCGAGATCTTCCGCGGCTGCACGCGCGGCTGCCGGTTCTGCCAGGCCGGCATGATCACCCGTCCGGTGCGCGAGCGCTCCATCACCGGCATCGGCGAGATGGTCGAGCGCGGTCTGGCTGCAACCGGCTTCGAGGAGGTGGGACTGCTGTCGCTGAGCTCGGCCGACCACTCCGAGATCGCAGAGATCACCAAGGGGCTCGCCGATCGGTACGAGGGCACGCAGACCGGGCTCTCGCTGCCGTCGACCCGGGTCGATGCCTTCAACATCGACCTCGCCAACGAGCTGACGCGCAACGGCCGCCGCTCCGGGCTGACCTTCGCGCCGGAGGGCGGCTCGGAGCGGATCCGCAAGGTGATCAACAAGATGGTCTCCGAGGAGGACCTCATCAACACCGTGGCCGCGGCATACGGCGCCGGCTGGCGGCAGGTGAAGCTCTACTTCATGTGCGGGCTGCCCACCGAGACGGACGACGACGTCCTGCAGATCGCCGAGCTGGCGCAGAAGGTGATCGAGACCGGTCGCCAGGTCTCGGGACGCCGTGACATCCGCTGCACGGTCTCCATCGGTGGTTTCGTGCCCAAGCCGCACACGCCGTTCCAGTGGGCCGCGCAGCTCGGCGCCGAGCAGACCGATGCGCGGCTGGCGAAGCTGCGCGAGGCGATCCGGGCCGACCGGCGATACGGCAGCTCCATCGGACTGCGCTACCACGACGGCCAGCCGGGGATCGTCGAGGGGCTGCTGTCACGTGGGGACCGTCGGGTCGCAAAGGTCATCGAGGCGGTCTGGCGCGCCGGCGGGCGCTTCGACGGGTGGAGCGAGCACTTCTCCTACGAGCGCTGGATGCAGGCGGCCGAGACGGCTCTCGCGGACGAGCCCGTGGATGTCGCGTGGTTCACGACCCGCGAGCGCGACCAGAACGAGGTGCTTCCGTGGGACCACCTCGACTCGGGCCTCGACAAGGACTGGCTCTGGGAGGACTGGCAGGACGCGCTCGACGAGACCGAGGTGGACGACTGCCGCTGGACGCCGTGCTTCGACTGCGGCGTGTGCCCCCAGATGGGCACCGAGATCGAGGTCGGTCCGACCGGCAAGACGCTGCTGCCGGTGACGGTGCTCGGCGCCGGTCGGCAGGAGCTTCTCGAGCACCAGCACTGACGCGCAGCACCGGAGCACCGCAGCGCGCCTGTGCCGCAGCACCGCATCACGCAGCGCGGCAGCGCGGCAGCGCCGCGGCGCTTCCTGCACTGCGCGTGGTCTCGGGGTGCCGGAGGCTGCTACACGGGATATCCGACGTGGGCGAGCGCCTGGCGTACGAGAACGCCGTGCGAGCCGGACATCTCGGGACCGATCGCGATGGCCGCAGCCTCCTCGGGTGTCACCCACGACAGGTCGAGGGCGTCCTTCTGCGGTCGGCAGTCGCCCATGACCGTGACGACGAAGGCGAGGGAGACGGCGTGCTGGCGGGGGTCGTGGAACGGCGTGACCCCCGGGGTCGGGAAGAACTCGGCGACAGTGAAAGGCTGTGGTGACAAGGGAATTCGTGGCAGCGCCACCGGCCCGAGGTCGCTCTCGATGTGGCGCAGCAGCGCGTCGCGGACCTTCTCGTGGTAGAGCACGCGGCCGCCGACGACCTCCTGACCGATCCCACCGTCGCTGTCGGCGCGCAGCAGCAGACCGATGTGGGTGACGACCCCCTTGTCGTCGGCCCGCACGGGGATGGCGTGCACGTAGAGGATCGGCAACCGGTCGCGGGCGTTGTCGAGGTCCTCGCGGCTCAGCCAGGCTCCGGTCGTCTCCACTTCCGTCATGGCCTCATCCTGCCAAACCCGGCGGTGACGCCCGTCCGGGGTCTCAGCGGAGTGAGAGCAGCCACGCCCAGAGCGCCGCGCCGACCCGTTCGAGCTGCCTGCGGTCGACCACCGACGGCACGTCGCGCGCGGAGTGGTAGCCGGCGTACGGCACGCTGCCGAGGCGTACGGACGGGATGCCGACCGCCTCGAAGGAGACGTGGTCGCTCGCACGGTTGGTGCAGCCGCTGGTCGGCACCTCGGCCGCGGAGGCCGCCGCGCGGATCGCGCGCGCGAGGGCCGCGGTGCCGCGGCCACCGGAGCACACCGGCACCGTGCTGGCGCGCACGCCGACCCGGTCCAGGGCCACCATGCCTCGGACCGCGCGACGCTCTGCCGCCGACAGGGCACTGACGAAGTGGCGCGAGCCGAACGCGTACCGCGTGCCGTTGCCGCCCCGTGCCTCCTCGCCGGCGAAGGCCACGAATCGCACTGGCAGCGCGCCCGGCTGCTGCCGCACCATCCGGGCGAGCTGGATCATCGTGGCGATGCCGGAGGCGTTGTCCTCCGCGCCGGGAGACTGCGGCACCGTGTCGAGGTGCGCCCCGATGACGACGTGCGGCGTCGATGCGTCGAAGCCCGGGGGGTCGGCGATGACGTTGACCGGCCGCCCGGACGGGACCCGCACGCCCCACGAGACCCCCGCGGGCAGCGAGAAGGGCTGCTCCCGCACGCGGTAGCCGGCGCCCCGGAGCTGTCCGCTCACCCAGTCGGCCGCCCGCGCGTAGGCCGGGCTCGCTGCGTCGCGTGGTCCGATGGCGGCCAGCACCCGTATGCCGGCCAGCGCGGTCGCGCTGTCGAAAGGGTCCGCGGGGGGCGGGGTCGTGGGGGTTGTGGTCGGGACGGTCGTGGTCGGGACGGTCGGGGACGTCGGGGCCGGAGTCGTCGGCGTCCGGGCTGTCGGTGTCGTGGTGAAGGCGCTCGTCGAGCCCGATCTCGGCACGCTGGAGGAAGCGGACGTCGGCGGCGGCCCGGTCGGCGTCATGGCTGCCGGCGGCCGGGGGACCGTGACGGCGCTGCAGGCGCCGATCACGGGCAGCAGAGCGAGGCCGGCAGCGGCGAGCGCGATCGTCGGGCGACGGTGCGAAACCCTCATCCGGACCACCGTACGTCGCTCGGCTGTGATGGCGGAGCGAGCGGCACGTGGCTCAGCGGTGCAGGTGCGACACCCAGTCGGACGGCAGCCGGTCACGAGGTCCCGGCGCGGGCTGGTCGTCGGGGTGGGCGGTCGGACGCGGCAGCTCCGGCTGCCCCGCGCCGTCGAGCATCTCCCCGCTGCCGTAGTCGTAGAACCAGTCCTCACCCGGCTCGAAGCTCTGGATGACGCGGTGTCCGGTGGCTCGATGGTGGGCCGTGGCGTGCTGCGCCGGAGAGGTGTCACAGCAGCCGACGTGGCCGCACTCGACGCAGCGGCGCAGGTGGAACCACCAGCCCTGCGGCGAGGCAGCGTCGCAGTCCGCGCACCCCGATCCACTCGGCGGCGGTGCGTCCGCGAACGCTCGGTCTGCTGCCATGGCCCCATCCTTCCCTGTCGCTCTCAGCCGCCAGCGTGCCACGTCGGGCCGGATCCGGTGGACTGGGTGCGACGGATGGGACGGCGGGGCCACTCGACGGGGGAGGGGGTCGCCGCCGGTTCGGGCTTGCGGCATCCGGTCAGCGCGCGAAGACCTTGCCCGGGTTCATGATCCCGGCCGGGTCGAAGACGGCCTTGAGGCGACGTTGCCGGTCGAGCTCCGCCTGCCCCACCTCGAGGCCGAGCCAGGGCACCTTGACCGAGCCGATGCCGTGCTCGCCGGTGATCGTGCCGCCGAGCGAGAGCCCGAGCCGGATGACCTCGTCGAAGGCCTCCCACGCGCGGGCCAGGCTGTCCGGGTCGTCGCGCGCGAAGACGATCGAGGGGTGCAGGTTGCCGTCGCCGGCGTGGCCGCTGACCGGGATGGTGACCCCGCGGCGCGATGCGATCGCCTCGATGCCGGCGACGAAGTCGCCCAGCCGGCGGACGGGCACGCACACGTCCTCGGCGAGGCGCCCGCCGAGCGCCTCGAACGCGGTGCTCATGACGCGGCGTCCGGCGAGCAGGGCCTCCGACTCCTGCGCGTCGTCGGCCACCGCGACCTCCACGGCGCCTGCGGCGGCGAGCAGGCCGGCATACCGCGTCAGGTCGTCGGCGACGTGGCCCGGCCGGTCGGACTGGACCAGCAGCACGGCGGCGCACCCGACGGGGAAGCCGAAGTCACCGAAGGCCTGGATCGCCCGCACGCTCGTGTTGTCGATGATCTCCAGCAGGCACGGCCGGTGCGGGTCGAGGCGCAGCGCCACGATGCCCTCGACGGCGGCCTCGAGCGAGTCGAAGACGGCGAGGCGCCGTCAGGGGCGGTGCGGGTGCGGGCGCGAGCCTCACCACCGCCTCGGTGACGACGCCGAGCGTGCCCTCCGACCCGACGAAGAGCCCGGTGAGGTCGTAGCCGGCGACGCCCTTGGCGGTCCGGTGCCCGGTGCGGACGACCTCGCCGCCGGGCAGGACGACCTGCAACGCCTTGACCCAGTCCGCGGTGACGCCGTACTTGACGCAGCAGAGGCCGCCGGCGTTCGTCGCCACGTTGCCCCCGATCGTGCAGGTCTCCCACGACGCGGGATCCGGACCGTAGAAGAGGCCTGCCTCTGCGGCCGCGCGCTTGAGGTGGGCGTTGACGACGCCGGGGCCCACGACGGCATACCCCTCGACAGGGTCGACCTCCTGGATGGTGGCGAGCGCCTCGACGTTGAGCACGATGCAGCCCTCCGAGGCGACGGCTCCGCCGGCTCGCGAGGTGCGGGCGCCCTGCGGCACGACGGGTGTGCGCGTCGCCTGGGCGTGCTCGAGCACCGCCACGACGTCGTCGAGGTCGCGTGCGCGCACGACGGTGAAGTCGGCGGGCGGGGGAGTGACGGCCACGGATGCGTCCAGGGCGTAGGACCGACGCACGTCGGGGTCGGTCACCTCACGGGTGCTGAGCGAGGCGGGGAGCGAGGGCACCTGCTCAGGCTAGGCGCGGCGGCGCGGCGGCGTGGCGGCCGGGATGACGCAACCCTGCGCTGGGCTGCCGCTGCGCGAATCCGGCGAGCCCCCGACCTACCGCGTGACGTAGAGTTGGCGCACAGGCGTCTGAGCCGTCATCAGCGGTGAGCCTCCGGAAGAACAGAGCGTGAGCTCCCACTAGACCCGGACGGGTGGGCCCGTCACAGCCTTCGACAAGAGCGGCCGTGTGCCGCCCGGCCAGTCCGGCGGGCAGGATGCGGCAAGCGGGGTGGCACCGCGGCGGTTCCGGCAGGAGACGTCGTCCTCGCGGACGGGACGAACGACCCACGACCGCAGGAGAGCACGAGCATGACCTACCCCAAGGTCGCCACCGACCGCGAGACGCCCGGCGAGCCGACCGCTCACGCCGGCGTGCCCGGGAGCCCCCGCTTCCCCGAGATCGAGGAGCGGGTCCTCCAGTACTGGGACCGCGACGGCACGTTCATCGCCTCGGTCGAGGGCCGCGACCCCGGCAGCGACGGCGACAACGAGTTCGTCTTCTACGACGGGCCTCCCTTCGCCAACGGCCTGCCGCACTACGGCCACCTGCTGACCGGTTACGTCAAGGACATCGTCCCGCGGTACCAGACCATGCGCGGCAAGCGCGTCGAGCGTCGCTTCGGCTGGGACACCCACGGACTGCCGGCCGAGCTCGAGGCGCAGCGGCAGCTCGGCCTCAAGACGAAGCAGGACATCGTCGACCTCGGCATCGACGTCTTCAACGACGCCTGCCGCAGCTCGGTGCTCAAGTACACCGGCGAGTGGCGCGACTACGTCACCCGTCAGGCGCGCTGGGTCGACTTCGACAACGACTACAAGACGCTCGAACCCGGCTACATGGAGTCGGTCATCTGGGCCTTCAAGCAGCTGCACGAGAAGGGCCTCGTCTACGAGGGATTCCGCGTGCTGCCGTACTGCTGGAACGACCAGACGCCGCTGTCGAACCACGAGCTGCGCATGGACGACGACGTCTACAAGATGCGCCGGGATCCTGCCGTGACCGTGGGGCTCAGGCTCGACTCGGGTGAGCTCGCCCTCGTGTGGACGACCACGCCGTGGACCCTGCCGGCCAACCTCGGCATCATGGTGCACCCCGACATCGACTACGTCGTCGTCGAGTCGGCCGTGCCCACCGGCACGAGCGAGCGCTACCTTCTCGGGGCGGCGCGCCTACCGGCGTACGCCAAGGACCTCTTCGGCAACCGACGTCGACCCCGCGTCACTCGACGAGCGGATCGTCGAGCGGCTCAAGGGGTCCCAGCTCCTCGGCCGCTCGTTCACCCCGCCCTTCTCCTACTACGAGGGGCACGAGCGGGCGCACCGCGTCTTCCCGGCTGAGTTCGTCACGACCGAGGACGGCACCGGGCTCGTGCACACCGCAGGGGCCTTCGGTGAGGAGGACAAGATCGTCACCGACGCCGCCGGCATCGAGCCGGTCGTCCCGGTGGGTTCGGACGGTCGCTTCACCTGGCCGGTCACCGACTACGAGGGCATGCACGTCTTCGACGCCAACGCGCACATCGTGGACGACCTCAAAGCGGCGACCCGTGGCGAGGACGCCCACGGCTCGGTCACGCCCGGCACGGTCCTGTTGCGGCGGGAGACGTATGACCACAGCTACCCGCACTGCTGGCGCTGCCGCGAGCCGCTCATCTACATGGCGGTGTCGTCGTGGTTCGTGGAGGTGACGAAGATCAAGGAGCGCATGCTCGAGCTCAACCAGGAGATCGAGTGGACGCCGTCGCACATCAGGGACGGGCAGTTCGGCAAGTGGCTGGCCAATGCGCGTGACTGGTCCATCTCGCGGAACCGCTTCTGGGGCAGTCCGATACCGGTGTGGAAGTCGGACGACCCGCAACACCCTCGTCTCGACGTCTACGGCTCCTTCGAGGAGCTGGAGCGCGACTTCGGCGTCAAGGTCACCGACCTGCACCGGCCCTTCATCGACACCCTGACGCGCCCCAACCCGGACGACCCGACGGGCCGGTCCACCATGCGCCGCGTCGAGGAGGTCTTCGACGTCTGGTTCGACTCGGGCTCGATGAGCTTCGCGCAGGTGCACTACCCCTTCGAGAACGCCGAGTGGTTCGAGCACCACTTCCCCGGGGACTTCATCGTCGAGTACATCGGTCAGACCCGCGGCTGGTTCTACACGCTGCACGTCCTCGCGACCGCGCTCTTCGACCGGCCCGCCTTCAAGACCTGCGTGAGCCACGGCATCGTGCTCGGCTCCGACGGACAGAAGATGAGCAAGTCGCTGCGCAACTACCCCGACGTGCGGGAGGTCTTCGACCGCGACGGTGCCGACGCCATGCGGTGGTTCCTCATGAGCAGCCCCATCCTGCGCGGCGGCAACCTCGTCGTCACCGAGCAGGGCATCCGCGACGGCGTGCGCCAGGTCATGATCCCGCTGTGGAACGCGTGGTCCTTCTTCGCGCTCTACGCCAACACCGCGAGGGGCGGCGAGGGCTACGAGGCGCAGCGCTCGACCGGGTCCACCGACGTGCTCGACCGCTACCTCCTCGCCAAGCTGCACGACTTCGTGGGCGAGATGCGCGAGGAGCTCGACGGCTACGAGATCGCCGCCGCCTGCGACACCATGCGCGGCTTCCTCGACGTGCTGACGAACTGGTACATCCGGCGCTCGCGGGACCGCTTCTGGGCTGGCGAGACGCCGGAGTCGCTCGCGGCGTTCGACACGCTGTGGACCGCGCTCGAGACGGTGACCCGAGCCATCGCGCCGCTGCTGCCCCTGGTCACCGAGGAGATCTGGCGTGGTCTCACAGGCGGCCGCTCGGTGCACCTGACCGACTACCCCGACCCGGCCGACCTCCCGGCCGACCACGAGCTCGTCGTCGCGATGGACCGCGCCCGCGACGTCTGCTCCACCGGCTCCAGCCTGCGCAAGGCGCAACGCCTCCGGGCGCGGCTCCCGCTCGGGGAGCTCACCCTCGTCGTCCCCGAGCCGGAGCGGCTCGAACCCTTCCGCGGGCTCATCCAGGACGAGCTCAACGTCAAGCGCCTGACGCTCGTCGACCTCGCCACGGCCAGCGAGGCCGACTTCGGCGTCACCCAGCGCCTCACGGTGAACGCGCGCGCCGCCGGCCCGCGCCTCGGGCGCGACGTGCAGCAGGCGATCAAGGGCAGCAAGACGGGCGACTGGTCGCTCGACGCCGACGGCACCGTGACGTCCGGCGGCTTGGCCCTCGTCGAGGGGGAGTTCACCCTCGAGACCGTCGTCGACGAGGGCTCCGGCAGGGGCGCCGCCGACGCCGAACCGGAGGCGGCGAGCAGGGCCACGGCCATGCTGGCCGGGGGCGGGTTCGCGGTGCTCGACACGAGAGTGACGCCCCAGCTCGCCGCCGAGGGGGTGGCCCGTGATCTGGTGCGGGCGGTGCAACAGGCTCGCCGCGACGCCGGGCTGCACGTCAGCGACCGCATCAGCCTGACCATCCAGGGCACGCCCGAGGTGTTCGAGGCGACGGTGGCCCACCGCGACCTCATCGTCAGCGAGACTCTGGCGACGCAGTTCGCGTCCGGGCCGGCACGCACCACCGACGGCGCACCACCGGTGCCGGCCCTGGCCAGCCTCGACGGCGCGGTGGAGGTCGTCGTCGGCGACAACCAGCCCGCGACGATCCTGGTGGTGAAGCGATGACGGGCACCCGAGCCTCCGACGGCGCCCGACACGCGCACGGCGGGCTCGAGCAGGACGACCTCCAGATCAGGCTGGCTGCCGGGGACGATCTGGCCGGCATCCTGTCTGTGGGCCACCGCACCTGGCTCGCGACGTACGAACCGATCGCCGGCCCCGAGTACGTCGCCATGGGGCTGGCCAAGTGGTGGACGCCCGACGTCGTCACGACCTCCATCCGCACCGGCCGCACCCTGGTCGCCGCCCAAGGTGGCGAGGTCGTCGGCGTCGCCACGTTCGGGGTCAAGGACGACGCACTCGTGCTGTGGAAGCTCTACGTCCTGCCCACGCACCACGGCCACGGCATCGGCTCGCGGCTGCTGAGCGCCGTCGTCGACCGGGCGCGCGGTCTCGGGCAGCACCGCCTCGTCCTGTCGCACATCGAGGGCAACCGTCAGGCCGCGAGGTTCTACGCCGCCCGGGGGTTCACCGAGACACATCGCGAGTCCGGTGGCTCGGGCCTGCCCGTCAGCGTGTGGATGGAGCGAGTCCTCGACGCGCCGGCGGATGACCCGGACGGCGGACCGGCCGCAGACGGTGACGCCCGGTCGGCTGCTGACGGTGACGGCTGGCCGGCCGTTCGCACGGAGGAGGTCTCATGAGCCGCGGCCGCCCGGACGCCGCGCAGCAGGACGCCGCGCGCACCGTCGAGGAGATGAGGCGGGTCCGAGAGATCGAGGAGCAGATCCTCGCCCGGGCACCCGAGAGCGACATCAACCCCTCGCTCGAGCGGATCGAAGGCGTCATGGAGCTCGCCGGGGAACCGCAGCGCGCCTACCCCTCGATCCACCTCACCGGCACGAACGGCAAGACGTCGACGAGCCGGATGATCGACACGATCCTGCGTGAGAGCGGCCTGTCGACAGGTCGCTTCACGTCGCCGCACCTTCACGACATCCGCGAGCGGATCACGCTGTCGGGCAAGCCCATCAGCCGTGAGAAGTTCATCGCCGCCTACGACGAGGTCGCACCCCTCGTCGAGCTCGTCGACGCGAAGTCGCTCGAGTCCGGCGGACGACGGATGAACTTCTTCGAGGTGCTCGTGGCGGTCGCGTACGCCGCCTTCGCCGACGCCCCGGTCGACGTCGCGATCGTCGAGGTGGGACTCGGAGGAACGTGGGACGCGACGAACGTCATCGATGCCCAGGTGGCCGTCGTCACGCCGGTCGACCTCGACCACACGCACATCCTCGGCGACGACGCCGTCACCATCGCGCAGGAGAAGAGCGGCATCATCAAGGACGGCTCCGTGACCGTGTCCGGCCTTCAGGACGACGATGTGGCGCAGGTGCTCATAGATCGCGTGGAGGAGGTCGGGGGGAGTCGGATCGTCTTCGAGGGCAACGACTTCGGCGTGCAGGCGCGGGAGGTGGCCATCGGGGGACAGCAGGTCAGCCTCCGTGGACTGGCCGGGGAGTACGCCGACCTCTTCCTACCGCTCCACGGAGCCCACCAGGCCAGCAACCTCGCCACCGCCGTCGCCGCTGTGGAGTCGTTCGTCGGCGGGGGCGAGCAGCGGATCGACGCCGGGGTGCTCTCGGCTGCCGTCGCCGCGATGACCTCGCCCGGCCGGCTCGAGATCGTGCGTCGCTCACCGACCGTGCTCGTCGACGCCGCGCACAACCCGCACGGCGCCCGCTCGCTCGTGGCAGCGATCGAGGAGGCCTTCGCCTTCACCCGCCTCGTCGGGCTCGTCGGCATCGTCGCCGACAAGGACGCCGCGGGCCTGCTCGAGGTGCTCGAGCCCGCCCTCGACCACGTCGTCATCACCCGCAGCTCGTCGCCGCGTGCCATGGAGCCCGTGGCGCTCGGCCGGCTCGCGTCCGAGATCTTCGGCGAGTCGCGGGTCACCGTCGTCCGCGACCTGCCGGACGCACTCGAGCAGGCCGTGACGTTGGCAGAGTCCGAGGGGATGGGCGGCGGCGTCATCGCGACCGGCTCGGTCATCACGGCGGGCGAGGTGCGAATGCTGCTCGGGAGGACGGACGTCTGAGCCGGGCCGTCGCCCGCCGCCCGTAGGCTGGAGCCATGCATCCCCTGGTCAAGCTCGTCCTCATCGTCGGCGTCATCATGGTCGTCGTCGTGCTGTGGGGCCGGATCATGGGGCGGCGCGACCCCGATCGCGCCCTCGTCGGCCTCACCGACTCCGTGCGCTCGAAGGTCAGCCACGAGATCAGCGCGGGTCACAAGATCAACGCCATCAAGATCTACCGCGAGGCGACCGGAGCTCCGCTCGCCGATGCCAAGAGCGCTGTCGACAGCTGGTTCGTCCCGGGCCGTGGGCCGGGGGTGCGAGACGCCGCCAGCTCATGGACCGAAGGGCGCCTCACCGGTGAGGCCCGCTCTCGGATCAGCGAGCTCGTGCGGACCGGCCGCCGTGAGGACGCGATGACCCTCTACGCCGAGGCGACGGGCGCCAGCTCGAGCGAGGCGCAGGCCATCATCCGCACCTGGGACCCGTCCCAGGACTACTGAGCGCACCCAGGACCCTCGTCATGCGCGGCATCGTCTTCTACGGCACCACCGGCAAGTTCACCTGGCGGATGCTCGCCACGGTCCTCGCCGGCGAGGGCGTCTGCATCATGCTGGGCGCCCTCGTCGCGCGCGGCCTCGCGGCCACGGAGGTCGCGGCCAGCCCCACGGCATACCTCGTCGTCGGCCTTGGCCTCGGGGTGCTCGCCTTCGTCGCGGCCGGCACGCTCCGGCGGCCGTGGGGGATCACCCTGGGCTGGGTCGTGCAGGCGCTGACGCTGCTCAGCGCGCTCGTCGTGCCCCTCATGCTCGTCGTCGGGATCTTCTTCCTCACGATGTGGGTCACCTGCCTGATCCAGGGCGCGCGCATCGACGCCGAGGTCGCCCAGCGCGAGAGCGCCCAGCGCGCGTGGGACGCGGAGCAGGCAGAGGGCGCTGCTCGGCCCACCGAGGCCGGGCAGGCGGCCGAGGGGCCGGCCGATAGGGTGGACGAGTGACCACCGAACGCTCACTCGTCCTCGTCAAACCCGACGGTTTCCAGCGCGGACTCACCGGGGAGGTGCTGCGTCGGATCGAGGCCAAGGGCTACACCCTGGCGGCCCTCGCCGTGCTGACACCGACGCGTGAGCAGCTCGCGCGGCACTACGCCGAGCACGAGGGCAAGCCGTTCTACGAGCCGCTCGTCGACTTCATGAGCTCGGGCCCGGTCGCCGCCGCCGTCGTCGAGGGCAACGACTGCATCAAGGGCTTCCGCGCGCTTGCCGGCGCGACCAACCCCACCGAGGCCCTGCCCGGCACGATCCGGGGGGACCTGGGCCGCGACTGGGGCCTGAAGGTGCAGCAGAACATCGTGCACGGCTCCGACTCCGCGGAGTCGGCCCGGCGCGAGATCGGCATCTGGTTCCCCGAACTCTGAGCCCGCGGCTTGCCCAGGCGGGCAGGCGCCTCACGCCCCGTGGCGCCTCGCTGTATCCCGTCAGGACCGCTTGATCGCCTCATCAGCCACAGCTGTCACATGATGCGCGACACTCGGCCGATGGGCTCGGCCTGCGCCGGGGGCCGCGACACAATCCGGCCCATGACCACGTGGCGGCTCGGGCGTGACCTCGCGATCGACCTCGGCACCGCGAACACGCTGATCCACGTGCGTGGCCGGGGTGTCGTGCTCGAGGAGCCGTCGGTGGTCGCCGTCGAGGTCGGGACCGGCCGGCTCGTGGCCGCCGGTACGCGGGCCAAGGAGATGCTCGGTCGGGCGCCCGGCACGATCCGCGCCGTCCGGCCGCTGCGCGACGGTGTCGTCTCCGACGCCGACGAGGCCGAGCGGATGCTGCGGTGGTTCATCGACCGGGTGCGCAGCTCGCGCCTGGTCCGCCCCCGCATGGTGCTCTGCGTGCCGAGCGAGGTCACCGGCGTCGAGCGTCGCGCCCTCGAGGACGCCGCGACGCGGTGCGGAGCGCGCCGGGTCTACATGGTCGAGGAGCCCATGGCCGCTGCCATCGGTGCAGGCCTGCCCGTGCACGAGACGGCTGCCAGCATGGTCGTCGACATCGGCGGCGGCACGACCGACGTCGCGGTCATCAGCCTGGCCGGCATCGTCACCTCGACGCTCGTTGCGCACGGCGGGCGACGAGATCGACGAGGCGCTCATCAGCCACGTCAAGGCCGAGTACTCCCTGCTGCTCGGCGAGCGCAGCGCCGAGGACATCAAGGTGGCGGTCGGGTCGGTCTTCCCGCTCCGCGAGGAGCTCACCACCCGCCTGCGGGGTCGCGACCTCACCACGGGCCTGCCCAAGACCGTCGACGTGGGCTCGCCGGAGGTGCGCCGCGCCATCGAGGCCCCGGTGCTGCAGATCATCGAGCTCGTGCGCGCCACGCTCGACGTGTGTCCGCCGGAGCTTGCGGGCGACATCATCGACCGTGGCATCACCCTGACCGGTGGCGGGGCGCTGCTGCGTGGGCTCGACGCACGGATGCACCACGAGCTCGGCGTGCCGGTGCACGTCGCCGACGACCCGCTGCGCGCCGTGGCCCGCGGAGCCGGCGCCTGCGTCGACGACTTCTCGAGCCTCGAGTGCGTGCTCGTCGGGGACCGCCGGCTCTAGCCCATGGACGGGACCAGCTCGCGCCGCCTTCTCGCCGTCCTCGTCGTCGCCACGCTGGCGGTGCTCGGCGCCGATCTTGCCGGCACGGGCGTGGGCGAGGCCATCCGCGGCGTCGGAGGCGTCGTCCTCGGACCGGTCCAGCGGGCCCTGTCGGGTGCGCCACGCGACGAGATCAGCGCGGTCGAGGAGCAGAACGTCCTGCTGCGCGCCACCGTCGCCGCCCAGCAGCGTGGGCTCGAGCAGCAGGCGCGCCTCTCCGAGCTGCTCGACGCAGGCACCACGCAGGGGCGCCGCCTCGTCGCGGCCCGGGTCGTGGGCAGCGGTCTCAGCCCGATCGGTGGTCGCAGCGTGACGCTCGACGTGGGCTCCCGCGACGGCATCGTCGTCGACTCGACCGTCGTGACAGCCGAGGGGCTCGCGGGGCGCGTCGTCGCCGTCGCCACGTGGACGAGCGACGTGCAGGTGCTCGGCAGCACGGGCTCGGTCATCGGGGTACGTGTCGGCCCAGCCGGCACGCTCGCGACGGTGGGCCCGCCGTCGTCGACAGACCACCAGTCGCGGCCGCGCGGGTCGCTCACCCTCTCCTTCGTGCAGCCCGGCACCCCCGTCGTGGGGGACGTCGTCCGCACGCTCGGCAGCGTCGATGACCGCCCGTATGCCGCGGACCTCGTCGTCGGCACCGTGACGGGCGTCGACCCCGACCGTGGCCAGCTGACCCGCACCGCCACCGTGCGGCCCGTCGTGGACCCCGACGCCATCGAGGTCGTAGCCGTCCTCGTCCCCCGCGCGCGATCAGCCGCACGCGCGGAGGCGCCCGCCCAGCGCACGAGCGGACCGGGTTCGTGAGGGTGACGATGCTGGGGCTCGGCCGCACGGCATACGTCGTCGTGGCCGCCCTGCTCTCGGCGACCCTCCTGCCGCGCCTGGGCGTCCCCGCGCAGTGGGTGCCCGACCTCGTGCTCATCGGCGTCGTCGCGACCGCCGTGCTGCGTGGGCCGGTGCACGGGGCGCTGGTGGGCCTCGTGGCGGGGTGGGTCGTTGAGCTCGTGCCACCGGTGGGGACGCCGCTCGGGCTGACCCCGCTCGTCATGATGGTCGGCGGCCTCGTGGGAGGGCTCTTCCAGCGGGTCTCCTCGCGCACCCTCGGCCGCGCCGTGGTCGCGCTCGCGGCTGCCGGCCTCGTCGTGCTGCTCGGCCGGCTCGCCTCAGCCGTCGTCGCGGAGGGAAGCGTCGGGGTCTCCGACGGCTTCGGCAGGCTCGCCGCGACGGTCGTCGTCGGAGCGCTGCTGCTCCCACTGCTGCTCGGCGGCGACCGGGCGCTCGTGCGACGGAGACTCGGGTGAGGGCGATGCGGCCGGGACGCTCGACCGGGGTGGCCGGCGCCGTCCTCGTGCTCCTCGTCACGCTCTTCGGGCTGCTCGTGGCCCGGCTGGGTCAGGTCCAGCTCCTGCAAGGGCCCCAGCTGACGAGCCGGGCTGCCTCCGTCCACACACGGACCGTCACCGAGCCCGCCCTGCGCGGCCGGATCCTCGACCGCACCGGCGCCACGCTCGTCGGCAACACCTTCACGACGGTCGTCACGGTCGAGCGCGGCGTGCTGCTCGACGCCGTCGACGGCGGCCGGGCACTCGTCCGCAGCGTGGCCACGGTCCTCGGACAGCCGTTCGAGCGGCTGTGGGGCAAGACGATGCTCTGCGGCACCGTCGGGGCGCCTCGGGCGCCGGCCTGCTTCAACGGCTCGCCCTACGTGCCGATCCCCATCGCGACGGGCGTCGACCCGCGGCGGGCGCTGACGCTCATGGAGCAGCCCGAGAAGTTCCCCGGCATCGGGGTCCGCCCGGCCCCTGCCCGCGGCTATCCGGCACCCGCGGGTGCCAACGCCGCTCACCTGCTCGGTTGGGTGGCCCGCGCCGGAGCCGACGACGTCGAGGGCAGCGGCGGCGGGATCGACGCGCAGGACGTCGTCGGGCGCGCCGGGCTCGAGGAGCGGTACGACGCCGTGCTCCGCGGGCGCAGCGGCGCCACCGTCGTGGCCATCGACCCCCGTGGCGTGGTCACCGGGACACTGTCGACCCGCAACCCCGTGCCCGGCTCAGACGTCGTGACGCACCTCGACGCCCGGCTCCAGGCACGCACCGAGGCGGTGCTCGCCCAGACGGTCGCCAGGGCGCGTCGCGACGGGCTGGCCGCCGACGCGGCGGCGGCCGTCGTCCTCGACGTCACCAACGGCGCCGTCGTCGCGGCCGCGAGCAACCCGACGTACGACCCGGGCGTGTTCACCGGCGGCATCAGCAGCGCGGAGCTCGCCTCGCTGAGCGACCCGGCTCGGGGTGCGGCCCTCACGTCCCGGATCACCACCGAGACGTTCCCGCCTGCCTCGACGTTCAAGGTGATCTCGGTGCCGGCCGCCGTCGCGTCCGGCGCGAAGCTCGACGGCTCCTACGACTGCTCGCCGAGCCTCACCGTCGGCGGCCGCGTGTTCAAGAACTTCGAGTCACGCGGCTACGGCACCATCGACCTGCACACCACGCTCGTCGTGTCGTGCGACACCGTGTTCTACCGCCTCGCGTATGCCGCCTGGCGGGCTCAGGGCGGCCTGGCCGCGCCGCCCGGCGCCAAGGACCCCTTCGTCGAGACCGCTCGCGCCTTCGGGATCGGGCGGGCGACCGGGGTCGACCTGCCGGGGGAGTCCGCCGGGCGCATCCCGGACCGGGCGTGGAAGGAGCAGAACTGGGCGGCCACCCGCGCTGCGACGTGCAAGCGAGCTGCGACCGGCTACCCGGACGTCGCCCGCAGCGACCGGGAGCGGGCCTCGTACCTCGCGCGGCTCGCCGTCGAGAACTGCACGAGCGGCTGGCAGTACCGCGCCGGCGACGCTGTCAACTTCTCGATCGGACAGGGCGACCTCGCTGTGACACCGCTGCAGATGGCGCAGGTCTACGCCGCGGTCGCCAACGGTGGAACGCTCTGGCAGCCGCAGGTCGCCGCCGGTGTGCGGTCGCCGGCCGGCGTGACGGCACCCATCGCCCCGAAGCGCACGGGCAGCGTCGGCGTCCGCGCCGACGTGCTCGCCTATGTGCGGGCGGCCCTCGCCGACGTCACACGGCCCGGAGGCTCGGCCGGCTCGGCATGGACGGGCTTTCCGCAGGACCGCTACCCCGTTGCCGGCAAGACCGGCACGGGGGAGGTCTTCGGCAAGCAGGCGACGGCCTGGTTCGCCGCCTTCGGTCCCACGACGCGGCCGCGGTACGCAGTGGTCGTCGTCGTGAGCCAGGGCGGGTCGGGCTCGAAGGTCGCGGCTCCCGCCGTGCGCCAGATCTTCGATGCCATCCTGTCCCTGAAACTCTGACGGCTCTGATCGCTGTGACTCTCTAGCCCCGATCGGGGGAGGCCCTCGTGGACGACTACCTGCGTAGCGATGCCCGAGTCCTCGCGACCCTGGACCGGGCCTGGGACCGCAGCCGGCTCAGCCTCGCGACGCGTCTGGGGCGACTGCGATCGCGTGTCTTCCTGCTGTTCCAGTGCGCGCTCGCCGCCGGGTTCGCGTGGTGGCTGGCGGCGGACGTCGTCGGGCACCGCACCCCGTTCTTCGCCCCGGTCGTCGCCGTGGTCTGCCTCGGGATGTCCTACGGCCAGCGGCAGCGACGCGTCCTGGAGGTTGCCGTCGGAGTCGCCGTCGGTGTCTTCGTCGCCGACGCCTTCGTGCAGCTCGCGGGCTCCGGTCCGTGGCAGATCTCCGTCGTCGTGCTCGTCTCCATGGGCGCCGCGTCACTGCTCGACGGCGGCCCCGTCCTCGTCACGCAGGCCGCGGTGCAGAGCATCGTCGTCGCGGCCCTCGCCCCGACGCCCGGGCAGGCCTTCACCCGCTGGACGGATGCCCTCATCGGCGGAGCGGTCGCGCTCGTCGCGGCGACGGTCGTGCCGCAGGCCCCCTTGCGACGCCCACGGGTGGCCGCCGCCGAGGCGGTCCGCAAGATCAGCGAACTGCTGCGCCGTGCGGAGGCGAGCGCCCTCGACGGCGACGTCGACGCCGCAGCTCGGGTGCTCGCGTCCGCCCGCGGCACGGACTCGCTGCTGCGCGAGCTGCGCACCGCTGCCGACGAGGGCCTGTCGGTCATCGCGTCCTCACCCTTCCAGCGCGGGCACGCCCCGCACGTGCGCAAGATGGTCGAGCTCGTCGAACCCCTCGACCGCGCGATGCGCAGCACCCGCGTGCTGGTGCGCCGTATCACCGTCGCCGTCGACCGGGGTGAGCAGCTGCCCCCCGGCTACGGCGGCCTCATCCTGGAGCTCGCCGACGCCGTCGACGTCATCGGCCGGTCGCTGGCCGAGAACGCGTCACCGGAGGTGGGTCGCACCGGACTCATCGCGGCCGCCGAGCACACCGGGAGCCTGCCGCGCACGTCGAGCCTCGCGACCGAGACGGTGCTGGCGCAGCTTCGCTCGGTCATCGTCGACCTGCTCCAGGTCACCGGCCTCGACGTCGACGCCGCCGTCGCCGCGATGCCGCCGGAGCAGCCGCGCGCCTGAGTGGGCGACGCGCAGGGGCCGGGTCCTGGCGGACACGGCCCCTGCGGCATACCTGCTGGGGACGTCCTCAGGCCGAGGGCGTCGTCTCGTGCGCCCCGACGTCGAGCTTCTGGACGCGCGGGTCACCTGCGTCGACGAAGTAGTCGGCGGGCTTCGTCTCGTCCATGCCCTCCGGCGCCTTTGCGGCACGCAGGATCAGGGTCAGGACCGCGGCCACGACCACGTTGATCGCGAAGGCCGTCACCGCGATGTAGCCGAGCTGGCCGATCACCGGCATGTTCGCCACCGATCCGGCGAACGGTGCCCCGGTCGCCTTGTTCGTGACGTTGTAGGCAGCGATCGTGCCGTACACCATGCCGACGGCCCAGCCGGCGAGCAGGGCCCACCGGTGGAACCAGCGCGTGTAGAGGTAGAACACCAGCGCCGGGAAGGTCTGGAGGATCCAGATGCCACCAAGGAGCTGGAAGTTGATCGCGTTGCTCTTGTCGAGCGTCAGCACGAAGAGGAGCGCGAAGGCCTTGACGACGAGGGAGGTGATCTTGCTGACCTGGGCCTCCTGCTTCGGCGTCGCGTCCGGCTTGAGCCAGGCCTTGTAGATGTTGCGCGTGAACGTGTTGGCCGCCGCGATGGACATGATCGCCGCGGGCACGAGCGCGCCGATCGCGATGGCCGCGAACGCCACGCCGGCGAACCACGACGGGAACATGTCCTCGAAGAGCTGCGGGATGACGAGCTGGCTGTTGACCTTGCCGTCGAGGCCGACCGGCTTCGTGCCGGCAGCGATGGCCACCCAGCCGAGCAGGGCCAACAGGCCCAGCAGGAAGGAGTAGGCCGGCAGGATCGAGGCGTTCTTGCGAATCGTGTTGCGGCTCTTGGCCGAGAGGGTCGCCGTGACCGAGTGCGGGTACATGAACAGTGCCATGGCCGACCCCAGGGCGAGCGTCGCGTACGCCCAGTAGGCCCCGGCCCCCGGGATGAAGACGTTCTTGTTGCCGGTGGCCGCGTTGGTCGTCGTCGTCATCTTCTCCTCGGCGGCGTCGAACACGTGCGTCCAGCCGCCAACCTTGGTGGGCAGGTAGATGATCGCGACGAGGATGACGATGTAGATGAGGATGTCCTTGACGAACGCGATGATCGCCGGCGCGCGCAGGCCCGAGGTGTAGGTGTAGAGCGCGAGCACGAGGAACGCGATGAAGAGCGGCAGGTCCTTGGCGACCCAGTTGCCGCCGCCGCCGATCCCCACGACCTCGAGGACGGCCTGGATGCCGACGAGCTGCAGGGCGATGTAGGGCATCGTCGCGAGGAAGCCGGTGAGGGCGACGGCGAGCGAGAGGCCGCGCGATCCGGAGCGACCCGCCACGAAGTCCGCCGGGGTGACGTAGCCGTGGCGGTGCGAGACGGACCACAGGCGGGACATGAAGATGAAGATGATCGGGTAGAGGATGATGGTGTAGGGCACGGCGAAGAAGCCGTTGACGGCGCCGAAGGCCCACATGGCCGCGGGGACCGCCACGAACGTGTAGGCCGTGTAGAGGTCGCCGCCGAGCAGGAACCACGTGACCCACGTGCCGAACGAGCGTCCGCCGAGCCCCCACTCGTCGAGGCTCTCCATGCTCGTGGGCCGACGCCAGCGGGCCGCCCAGAAGCCGGCCATCGCGACGATGACGAAGAAGAAGATCAGCACGGCGAGCGCCACGCCGTTGACGCCCGGCTCGTTGGCTGCTGCAAGCGCGTTCATCGGTTGCCTCCCTGAGGGTTCACGCCGTCGGTGTCGCCGTCGAGGAAGGCGTCGCCCTCCTCGTCCATCGGCACGTGGGGACGGGCCTTGAGGACGAGCCGGTAGGCGGTGTACGTCAGTGCGGACGTGATGAACACCCAGAGGAACTGGTACCAGAAGAAGAAGGGCCAGCCGCCGAGGCGGGGCTCATCCTTGGCGTAGGTGCCGACGAGGAGCAGGGCGATGATCGGGATGGCGAGCAGGACGCCTGCGACCACCAGCAGTCCCTTGTTCGCGGGTGGCGCCTCGTGGCGCTGAGGAGTGGTGCTCACGCGAGTGACCTCCGTTGATCTGGAGCCGGACGAGACCGGCTGCTGGTCGCGGAACTTACTCTCGCGGAGGGGGAATGTGGGGCCTGCGCCTCGGTGTTTCGTCGAGTGCATCGCAGATTGTGATGCTGCGTGTGTCGCCGTTCGGTGGAGCCGCCGGTGACGGGGCGTGCGCTCGTGGGGCCTGGTGGCCCAGATAGGCTGTCAGCCATGGCTGATTTCGATGTCGTTGTGCTCGGTGCCGGACCTGGGGGCTACGTGGCGGCGATCCGAGCGTCCCAGCTCGGCAAGAAGGTCGCCGTGGTCGAGAAGCAGTACTGGGGCGGGGTCTGCCTCAACGTCGGCTGCATCCCGAGCAAGGCCCTGCTCAAGAACGCCGAGCTCGCGCACACCCTGACGCACGAGAAGAAGAAGTACGGCATCGAGGGCGACGCGACCATGTCGTTCGCCCCGACGCACGCCCGCAGCCGCCAGGTCTCCGCCGGCATCGTCAAGGGCGTCCACTTCCTCATGAAGAAGAACAAGATCGAGGAGATCGACGGCTGGGGGACGCTGACCTCGCCCACGTCGATGGACGTCGCCCTGAACTCCGGCGACACGCGGTCCATCACCTTCGACAGTCTCATCCTCGCGACCGGCTCGGTGACGCGGATGATCCCCGGCGTGCAGGTGAGCAAGAACGTCGTCACCTACGAGGAGCAGATCCTCGACCCAGAGCTGCCCGGCTCGATCATCATCGCCGGGTCCGGCGCCATCGGCGTCGAGTTCGCCTACGTCATGAAGAACTTCGGCGTCGACGTCACCATCGTCGAGTTCCTCGACCGCATGGTTCCGACCGAGGATGCCGACGTGTCCAAGGAGCTGCTGAAGCACTACAAGAAGCTCGGCGTCACGGTCCTGCTCGGCACCAAGGTCGAGTCCGTCGAGGACACCGGCTCCGGCGTCAAGGTGACCGTCAGCCCGGCCGGTGGCGGCGACCAGCAGGTCCTCGAGGCCGACCGCCTGCTGTCGGCGATCGGCTTCGCGCCGCGCACCGAGGGCTTCGGCCTGGAGTCGACCGGCGTCGAGCTGACCGAACGCGGCGCCATCGCGATCGACGAGTTCGGCCGCACCAACGTCCCGAACGTCTACGCGATCGGTGACGTCACGGCCAAGCTCATGCTCGCCCACGTGGCGGAGGCCATGGGGATCGTCGCCGCCGAGACGATCGCCGGCGTCGAGACGATGGCGATCGACTTCCGCTTCATCCCGCGGGCGACCTACTGCCAGCCGCAGATCGGGTCGATGGGCCTGTCCGAGGCGCAGGCCAAGGAGGCCGGCCACGACGTCAAGACCGCGACCTTCCCGTTCTCCGCGAACGGCAAGGCGATGGGTCTCGGTGAGCCCGTCGGCTTCGTCAAGGTCATCGCCGACGCGGAGCACAACGAGATCCTCGGCGCCGCGCTCATCGGACCCGACGTGACCGAGCTGCTGCCCGTGCTCAACCTCGCGCAGACGTGGGACCTCACGGCCGACGAGGTCTCGCGCACCGTCTTCGCACACCCGACGCTCGGCGAGGCCGTCAAGGAGGCCGTGCACGGCATCGCCGGCCACATGATCAACTTCTGAGGACTGGGTCCCGTATGCCGTCCGCCCGGCTCCGCCTCGCGGGGTCGGCCGCCGTCGTCGTCCTCGTGGCCGTTGCCGTCGGCGCGTGCACGGGTGTGGAGCAGCTGGCGCCGCCCACCCCCGCCGCGAACGGCTGGCACTGCCACAGCAGGTGACACCCGACCGCTCCTTCTCTCCGGCGGTGTGCCGTCGACGGTGGCGCTCGGCGGAGGCTCGGAGGCGGTCAGGACGAGCACCAATCTGCCCGTGCCCGGTCCCGCCATGACGACGATCGCCGAGGCGTCGGCCTGCACGACCCGGACAGACCTCGGGGGCCGAGCGCCTGTGCGGCCGGAGCAGCTGTGGCCCGGTGCCAGCGAGATCGGCTTCACCTCGGCCCAGGTGCAAGCTCGGGCGGGCTCGGTCACGCCCAGCGGCCGGTGCCGGGCCGCGCTCCCGGCGACGCCTGACTGCGACCTCACCTTCCCGTGGGGCGCTGTGAGCGACGAGGACCTCGTCGTGGCGACCGGTGCCCAGCGCCTCCTCACCGGCCGTTCGTACGCGCGCCTCGCCGCGGCGTCCGATGCCGTCAAGGGGTCGGCGTCTCTCATCTACTCCGTCCTCGACTTCGGCTCGCCGGGCTCGCGCGTGGATACCGCCTTCAGCTGGTACGAAAGGTCGGTCGAGCGGTGCGGCATTGGGGCTCGTGGATCCTCGGGTGGCGTCCCGGGCCTCGTCGGCTCCGGTCACCGACCCACCCTGTTGTCCACGGTCCCTGGTCGCTTCCTGATCAGCGTGACCGGGGCTCGGCTCGTCGTTCTCGTCTTCGAGGGCGGCGCCTGGTCCGACACCTCCCGCGCCGACGCGACCCGACGGGCCCTCCCGCTCCTGCTCGCCAGCTGAGCGCCTTTCCCGCAAGCTGAGCGCCTTCCCGGGCGCTGCTGCCGCCTGCTTCGACATCGGCGGCGGCGCGCCAGAGCCCCCCGCGACTGAGGTCGTGGGGGGCTCTGAGGTGCTGTGGTGCGGGTGCAGCGATCAGTACCAGTGCTTCCGGCCACCGATGGCTCGGCCCGTGGTGCCGAGCAGGAAGAGCACTGCTCCGACGACGATGAGCACGATGCCGATCGTGGTGAGGATGCTGATCTTGGCGACCAAGCCCACGAGCAGCAGGATCACTCCGAGGATGATCATGGTGTCGCTTCACTCCTTTGGTGCGTAGTTGACCCGAGCACTATGTATGTACCCGCGCCAGGCGAATGCGAACCGATCGCTGCCAGGACCGGCCAATACCATCAGCCCCGCCAACGCTCTCCCACTGCTCCCCCTCACGGAGCAGTGGGACCCACTGCTCCGCCTGACACAGCACTGGGTCCAACTGCTCTGGCTTGTGGAGCAGTGGGGGAGGGCGGAGGGGGACTGTCGGTGGCCGGTCCCAGAGTTGTCCCACGGGATCGCCAGGGAGGGTGACATGGATGACGAGTCTGACGTGGCTCGCCTCGTCGTGAGGGTGCGGCGGATGGCGGACCTGAGCCAACGGGACCTGGCGGCGAGGTTGGGCACCTCGCCGTCAACGGTCGCGCGCATCGAAACCGGTAGCTGCTCCGTCTCTGTCGGACTGCTCATGCGCATCCTGCAGGTCGGCGGCCTGCGGCTGGCTGCGGTCGGAGGGGACGGGGTCGCCGTCACGCCGGTCGCCGCCGACGTCCTGCGCGACAACGGCGGCCGGCGCTTCCCAGCGCACCTTGACGTCGACCCGCCGGCCGCGGTGCCGAAGCTGCGGCGGCTGATGCCGCGGCGCGACCGGCCACCGGCGAAGGGCTGGTACCGCCAGCGCCCGCTGCGCGACGACCTTCGGCGGGTCGAGGGCGTCCCTACCGACCACCCGACCCACGCTGAGGTGCGGGAGGTCGAAGCACGCGAACGCGACCAGCGCGCGCGCCTGCGCCTGCTGCTCGCACGAGCGGCACCCGCGCCGCCGGAGTGCACCTGTCCGACCAGCTGCCTCCTCGATGCCGGCTGCCGACCGGCGTGTCCGTGCCAGTGCGAGCCAGTCCGCCCGTCGCGACACCGTCGGGAGTGACCTCATCGCGCGCCCCGCACGCGGACGGGTCCACGTCAGGGCGGCGGTCCGCGTTCTCGCACATGTGCGGAGGAGCTCGAAGCGCAGCTCACGGATTAGGGCGTCCGTAGTGCCGCTGTTAGGCTTGGAGACGCCGTAGTCCGGCCGCGGAACGAGAGTGCCCAGGTGGACATGCCCTGGAGCACCGCGCAACGAGTAGAGAAGGAGTCGGTCCATCCATGCCTTTGGAAGCTGACGTCAAGAAGCAGATCATGACCGAGTACGCCACGAAGGACGGCGACACCGGCTCCCCCGAGGTCCAGATCGCGATGCTCACGCAGCGCATCAAGGACCTCACCGAGCACTCGCGGGCCCACAAGCACGACCACCACAGCCGTCGTGGGCTCCTCCTGCTGGTCGGCCGCCGCAAGCGCATGCTGCGCTACCTGGAGGCGACCGACATCGAGCGCTACCGCTCGTTGATCAAGCGACTCGGCCTGCGTCGATGAAATCGTGACGAAAGGCGGTCACCGCGTCCTGCGGAGACCGCCTTTCGTCGTAGGTGCGCTCTGCCCGTGAAGGGCAGGGCGGCCAGAAGAAACCACGCACACAACGACGATGTGCGCGGCACTTGAGAAAAAGAAAGTGAGGGCCCACATGGAGGGTCCAGACATCACGTTCGCCGAAGCCGTCATCGACAACGGCAGCTTCGGCACGCGCACGGTCCGTTTCGAGACCGGACGCCTGGCCAAGCAGGCCGGCGGCGCCGTCACGGCGTACCTCGACGAGGACACGATGCTGTTGTCCACCACGTCCGCCGGCAAGCAGCCGAAGGACCAGTTCGACTTCTTCCCGCTGACGGTCGACGTCGAAGAGCGCATGTACGCCATCGGCAAGATCCCCGGCAGCTTCTTCCGCCGTGAGGGTCGCCCGTCGACCGAGGCCATCCTCACCTGCCGACTGATCGACCGCCCGCTGCGCCCGACCTTCAAGAAGGGCCTGCGCAACGAGGTCCAGGTCATCATCTCGGTGTTCTCGCTCAACCCCGACCACCAGTACGACGTGCTCGCGATCAACGCCGCCAGCGCCTCGACCCAGATCTCGGGCCTGCCCTTCTCCGGCCCCATCGGTGGCGTGCGCGTGTCGCTCATCGACGGGCAGTGGGTCGCCTTCCCGAACTTCTCCGACATCGAGCGCTCGGTCTTCGACATGGTGGTCGCCGGCCGTGTCGTCTCGGGTGCGGGCGGTGACGACGTCGCGATCATGATGGTCGAGGCCGAGTCGACGGAGTCGACGTGGAACCTCGTCAAGAACGAGGGCAAGCAGGCCCCGACCGAGGAGGTCGTGGCCGAGGGCCTCGAGGCCTCCAAGAAGTTCATCAAGCAGCTCTGCGACGCCCAGGCCCAGCTCGCTGCTGAGGCCGCCAAGCCGGTTCAGGAGTTCCCGGTCTTCCTCGACTACGAGGACGACGTGTATGCCGCCGTCGAGGCTGCCGTGGAGTCCGACACGACCGCGGCCCTGAGCATCGCCGGCAAGCAGGAGCGCGAGGAGCGCCTCGACCAGATCAAGGGCTCCGTCAAGGAGCAGCTGGCCGAGCAGTTCGAGGGTCGTGACAAGGAGGTCTCCGCCGCCTTCCGCTCGGTCCAGAAGAAGCTCATCCGCCAGCGCATCCTGCGCGACAAGGTCCGCATCGACGGCCGTGGCCTCGCCGACATCCGCGCACTCGGCGCCGAGGTCGAGGTCCTGCCGCGCGTGCACGGGTCGGCGATCTTCGAGCGTGGAGAGACCCAGATCATGGGTGTCACGACGCTCAACATGCTCAAGATGGAGCAGCAGCTCGACACGCTGAGCCCCGTCACGCGCAAGCGCTACATGCACAACTACAACTTCCCGCCCTACAGCACCGGTGAGACCGGTCGCGTCGGTTCGCCGAAGCGGCGCGAAATCGGTCACGGCGCACTGGCCGAGCGTGCGCTCATGCCGGTCCTGCCGACACGGGAGGAGTTCCCCTACGCGATCCGTCAGGTCTCCGAGGCCTTGAGCTCCAACGGCTCGACCTCCATGGGCTCCGTCTGCGCCTCGACCCTGTCGCTGCTCAACGCCGGCGTGCCGTTGCGCGCTCCGGTCGCTGGGATCGCGATGGGCCTGGTGTCCGACACCCTGGTCAACGAGGCAGGGGAGTCCGAAATGCACTACGCCGCCCTCACGGACATCCTCGGTGCGGAGGACGCCTTCGGTGACATGGACTTCAAGGTCGCGGGCACCAAGGAGTTCGTCACGGCCATCCAGCTCGACACGAAGCTCGACGGCATCCCCGCGTCAGTCCTCGCCGGTGCGCTGACGCAGGCCCGCGACGCGCGCCTGCACATCCTTGACGTCATGGCGGAGGCCATCGACGTGCCGGACGAGATGAGCCCCTACGCGCCTCGCATCATCACGGTGAAGGTCCCCGTCGACAAGATCGGTGAGGTCATCGGCCCGAAGGGCAAGATGATCAACCAGATCCAGGACGACACGGGCGCCGACATCTCGATCGAGGACGACGGCACGGTGTTCATCGGTGCGGTCGACGGCCCCTCGGCCGAGGCGGCTCGCGCGGCGATCAACGCGATTGCGAACCCGCAGATGCCCGAGGTCGGCGAACGCTTCCTCGGCACCGTCGTCAAGACGACGACCTTCGGTGCGTTCGTCTCGCTGCTGCCCGGAAAGGACGGCTTGCTGCACATCTCCGAGGTGCGCAAGCTCGTCGGCGGGAAGCGGATCGACAGCGTCGACGACGTCCTCAAGATCGGCCAGAAGATCCAGGTCGAGCTCAAGGAGATCGACCCGCGCGGCAAGCTCAGCCTCGCTGCGGTCATGGCCGAGGGCGACAGCGCCGACTCGGCGTCCGAGGCCCCCGACGCGGTCGAGGTCCCCGCCGAGGTCTGAGGCCCAGATCGTCAGTCCAACCGTGCGCGAGCGGCCCGTCACCCGAGAGGGTGGCGGGCCGCTCCTCTTCGCCCGTCATGCCGGCTCCGCCGATGTGACCTGCCCGGGTCGTTACGCTGGCCCTCGTGAGCGAGGCGGCGAGCACGACGACGAGGACAGGGACGACCCGTGACGTCACGGTGGCCGTGATCGGCGCCAACGGCCGGATGGGGTCCGAAGCCGTGCGAGCGCTCGAGGCGGCCCCCGGAGTTGCCCTCGTCGGGGCCTACGGTTCCCGTGACGAGCTGGGCGACCTGGCTGGTGCACACGTCGCCGTCGAGCTCACCGTCCCGTCCGCGTCACCGGGCAACGTCGCGCACTGCGTGGAGCGCGGCGTGCACGTCGTCGTCGGCACGACGGGCTGGGACGAGCCGCGACTCGAGGCGCTGCGCGGGCAGCTGGCGCAGGCCCCTCCCGCCAGCAGCGGCACGGGCGTCGGTGTGCTCATCGCCCCGAACTTCGCGATCGGGGCCCTGCTCATGATGGCGTTCGCCGCCAAGGCCGCCCCCTGGTTCGAGTCGGTCGAGGTCATCGAGCTGCACCACCCCGCCAAGGTCGACGCGCCGTCAGGAACGGCCGCGCGCACGGCGTCGATCATCGCCGCAGCACGCCAGGAGGCGGGCACCGCCCTACCTCCGGACGCGACCACCGACGACCCCCGCGGCGCCCGAGGGGCCCGGGTCGACGGCATCCCGGTGCACTCCGTGCGGTTGCGCGGTCTGACGGCCCATCAGGAGGTGCTGCTCGGCAACGCGGGCGAGCAGCTCACGCTGCGGCACGACTCCTTCGACCGCGGTTCCTTCATGCCCGGGGTCGTCGCGGCCGTGCGCTCCGTGGGGGACCACCCCGGTCTCACCGTCGGCCTCGAGCACTACCTCGGCCTCGCCTGACCGGACTCGTAGGTCATGGGCCGCGTAGGTCCGCTCCCGTACGGGGTACGACCTCATCGTGGGGCGACGGCGTCCCGCCCGATGAGGAGGACCACCATGAGCGGTCAGGCCGCCCCGATCGACCCGGTCAACACCAACCCTGCGTCACCGTGCACGTGCGACAACTGCCCCGAGGGCTGCACCTGCGACACCTGCCTCTGCGACGACTGCACCTGCAAGAGCTGCGCCCACTCCGCGTAGGGGCGACGCCGACGCCACGGCATGGCGACGTCGCGGCATCGTGACGTCGCGATGTCGTGACGTGTCGTCAGCCGATCCCCAGCGCCCGCAGGACCGCGGCCGTCGCGGCAGCGAGCACGACCACGACGATGAAGGGCGCACGTAGCAGCAGCGCCCCGACCGCGACAGCGACCGCCGCCGTGCGCGCGTCGACGACGAGGGTGCCGCCCGGGCCGCCGAACGTCTGGGTGGCGACGAGGGCCGCCAGCATGGCGATCGGCAGCGCCGCGGTGACCCGGCGCGCTCGTGGGTGCGACACCAGGCTCTCGGGCACGACGTAGCCGGCGAGCTTGAGCCCGAAGGCGAACAGAGCAGCGGCGAGCACCGCGCCCCACACGGTCACCGGCGCCGTCCGGCGATGAGGGCGGCGAGGGCAGCGAACAGTACGGGTAGGCCGGCCGGCAGGACGGGCAACAGCACGACCGCCACGACGGCGCCGACGACCGCGATCGAGACGGCCTCGCGATCCCGCAGCCGCGGCCAGAGCAGGGCGATGAAGGCGGCACAGGCGGCAGCGTCGAGGCCGTAGGTGCGCGGGTCCCCCATGGCGTTGCCGGCGAGGGCGCCGGCCAGGGTGGTCAGGTTCCAGAAGGCGAAGACGGACAGGCCAGTCACCCAGAACCCGAGCCGCGAGAGCCGGAGGTCGCCCTGGGCGACGGAGACGGCGGTCGACTCGTCGATCGTGACGTGGGCGGCCGCCAGGCGCGGTGCCCCCTGCACGCCGAGGACCCGCCGCAGCTCGAGCGCATAGAGGCCGTTGCGCACGCCGAGCATCGAGGCCGTCGCGATCGCGGCCGGGGCGGCCGACACCCCTCCGGCACCGAGAACTCCCACGAAGGCGAACTGCGACCCACCCGTGAACATCAGCAGCGAGAGCGCGCAGGTCTGCCACACCGACAGCCCCGCAGCCACCGAGAGCGCCCCGAAGCTGATGCCGTAGGCGCCGGTCGCGACACCGACGGACAGGCCCTGCCGCCAGACGGCGCGTCGCCCGGTGTCCTCGCTCACTCGTGCTCCGGGGCGAGGCCGGCCGAGAGGCGCACCTCGCGGGCCGTCCGTCCGTCGGCGTCGACGACCCGCTCGCGGTGAGCGCCGTCGGCCCGCATCCCGGCAGCGCTGAGGAAGGCCCGCGTGCGGTCGTCCTCAGCGAGCACCCACGTGGCGAGCACGTGCCGGTCGCGACCACGGGCGGTGTCGACCACCGCATTGAGCAGCCGGGACCCGTGGCCCTGGCGGCGAGCCTCGGGGTGGACGGCCAGCACGAGCAGCTCCGCGGCGTCCTCGCCGTCGGGATCGCCCGACGGCCCGACGGCGGCCAGCCCGACGACCTGGTCACCCGCACACGCGACGAGGAGCAGATGGTCTCGCGACGGGGCGTGGGTCAGTGACTCGCGCCACGCGTGCGCGAACGCGCGGGGCTCGAACTGCGCGACGACCTCCTCGGGCAAGCTGCCGGCATACGCCTCGCGGTAGACGAGCGCCTGCACCAGGCCGACGGCGGGGGCGTCCGACGCCCGGGCCACGCGGACGCTCGCGTCGGCCACGGGACCGCGCTCCTGGCCGTTCCCGTGCTCCTGCCCGTGCTCCTGCCCGTGCCCGTGCCCGTGCCCGTGCCCTTCGCGTGGTCGTGGGGGCGGGGCGTCTCGTCATCGTGTGCCACCCCGGCATCCTCTCAGGCCACCTCGGCCCCTCTCGGCTGCCCGGCTTTGGACGCGACCGCGCCGGTCTCGCATACTGGACGCATGTACGGCAACGACGTCATCGACCCGAACGAGCCGCTCAACGCCGCCGAGACCGACGCCTACGACCCGGCAGCGCTGCACGACGAGCGCTCGGCAGGCAGCGGACCCGTCGACGACTTCGACGCGCTCATCGCGGCCGACCAGCGCATCGAGCCGCGCGACGCGATGCCCGACACCTACCGCGAGACCCTCATCCGCCAGATCGCCCAGCACGCCCACTCGGAGATCATCGGCATGCAGCCTGAGGGCAACTGGATCAGCCGCGCGCCGTCGCTGCGCCGCAAGGCCATCCTCATCGCGAAGGTGCAGGACGAGGCGGGTCACGGCCTCTACCTCTACAGCGCCGCGGAGACGCTCGGCATCGACCGCGCCGAGCTGCTCGACCGGCTCCACGACGGCAAGCAGAAGTACTCCTCGATCTTCAACTACCCGACGCTCACCTGGGCCGACAACGGAGCGATCGGCTGGCTCGTCGACGGCGCCGCCATCATGAACCAGGTGCCTCTGTGCCGGTGCTCCTACGGCCCGTACGCGCGCGCCATGATCCGCGTCTGCAAGGAGGAGAGCTTCCACCAGCGGCAGGGCTTCGAGATCCTCTGGACCCTCATGCGCGGCACCGAGGCGCAGCGGGCCATGGCCCAGGACGCCGCGGACCGCTGGTGGTGGCCGGCCCTCGCGATGTTCGGCCCGCCCGACACCGGCGACGCCGCGAGCAAGGGCGGTCACACGGAGCAGTCGATGGCGTGGGGCATCAAGCGCTTCGCCAACGACGACCTGCGCCAGAAGTTCGTCGACATGATGGTGCCGCAGGCCGAGAAGCTCGGCATCGTGCTGCCAGACCCCGAGCTGCGCTGGAACCCCGAGCGGGGACACTACGACTTCGGCGAGATCGACTGGGACGAGTTCTGGCGGGTGCTTCGCGGTGACGGGCCCTGCAACGCCGAGCGGATCACGCACCGCCGTCGCGCCCACGACGAGGGGGCCTGGGTGCGCGAGGCAGCCACGGCGTATGCCGCGAAGCACCAGTCGCGCGCAGCGGAGAGTGCCGCGTGAGCGCAGTCCCGGCCTCGGGGGTCCGCCCGCGCGCTGAGAGCCCGGAGAAGAGCTGGCCGCTCTGGGAGGTCTTCGTCCGAGGCAAGCGCGGGCTCTCCCATGTGCACGTCGGGTCGCTCCACGCGCCGGACCGCGAGCTGGCCCTGCGCAACGCCCGCGACGTCTACACCCGACGGCAGGAGGGCGTCTCCATCTGGGTCGTCCTCGCCGACGACATCACCGCCAGCAGCCCGACCGAGAAGGACTCCTTCTTCGACCCGGCCGCCGACAAGATCTACCGGCACCCGACCTTCTACGACGTGCCCGACGACGTGGAGTACCTGTGAGCACGACCACCGGTGGTGACCCATCGTTGCCGGGCCCCGGCCTGAACGACCCGGCGGGTGGCCGGCTCCGGGCGGCATACGTGCTCGGCCTTGCCGACGACGCCATGGTCTACGCGCAGCGGCTCGCGGAGTGGATGACGAACGCCCCACAGATCGAGGAGGACATGGCCCTGGGCAACATCGCCCTTGACCTGCTCGGCCAGGCCCGCGCCCTCTACCCGTACGTCGGCTCGCTGGACGGCACCTCTCGAGGCGAGGACGACTACGCCATGCTGCGCGACGAGCGTGAGTGGCGCAACGTGCACCTTGTCGAGCAGGAGCGCGGGGACTTCGCCGACGAGATGGCCCGCTTGCTGTGGTTCTCCGCCTACCAGGTGGAGCTGCACACCGCGCTCGCCCGTTCGAGCGACGACCTCCTCGCCGGGGTCGCCGGCAAGGCGCTCAAGGAGGTGCGCTACCACCTCGACCACGCCTCGCTGTGGGTGGTCCGCCTCGGTGACGGCACCGCGGTGTCGCGCGACCGGATGCAGGCCGCACTCGAACGGGTGCTGCCCTACCTCGCCGAGCTCTTCGACGACGACGAGGCGGCGATCGAGGCGGCCGGGGTCGGCGTCGGGGTATTGCCGTCGGGCCTGCACGACGCCGTGGTCGCACGCGTCGCGGCGGTCGTCGACCAGGCGACCCTGGCGCTGCCCGACGGCTCCCGCTGGCGCTCGCGGGGCGGTCGCGACGGTGTGCACTCGAGGCCGATGGGCTATCTGCTCGCCGAGATGCAGCACATCGCGCGCTCGCACCCCGGTGCGACGTGGTGACGGCCGTGGTTTCGCAACTGACCGTGATCGAGGCGATCTCGCGCATCCCCGACCCGGAGGTCCCGGTCATCAGCATCGCCGACCTCGGGATCCTTCGCTCCGTCGAGGTGGACGACGAGGCAGGCACGCTCGTCGCGACGGTCACCCCCACCTACAGCGGGTGCCCGGCCATGGAGGCGATCGCCTCCCGCATCGTCTTCGAGGCCGGCCGTCAGGGGTATGCCGCCGACGTCCGCACGCTGCTGTCGCCGCCCTGGACGACCGACTGGATCACTGAGCGGGGGCGGGTGGCGTTGCAGCAGTTCGGGATCGCGCCACCCGGTCCCGCATCGGCGGGCGAGCCGGGTGGGCCCGTCCCGGTCACCCTGTCGCTGCACGTCGTGGCCTGCCCACGGTGCGGCAGCGACGACACGACCGAGATCGCGCACTTCGGCTCGACGGCGTGCAAGGCGCTGCGGCGCTGCAACGCCTGCCTCGAGCCCTTCGACGAGTTCAAGGCGCTCTGAATGACCGAGGTCACGACGCCCGAGGCCCCAGGGCGTCATCGGGCCCGCTTCCACCCGCTCACCGTGGCTGCCGTCGAGCGCCTCACCGAAGAGGCCGTCACGGTGACCTTCGAGGTGCCCGACGACCTGCGCGACGAGTACCGCTTCGAGCCGGGCCAGCACCTCACCGTCCGGGCTCTACTCGGCGGGCAGGAGGTGCGCCAGTCGTACTCGATCTGCCAGTCCCGCAGCGCCGTCGGCATGGCCAACCTGCGACGGGTGGCCGTCGCCCGAGTGCCGGACGGCCGGATGTCGACGTTCCTCAACGACGTCGTCGCGCCCGGTGACGTCCTCGAGGTCATGACGCCGCTG
The DNA here is from genome assembly GCA_963816385.1 of uncultured Actinomycetota bacterium. Classification (GTDB taxonomy): domain Bacteria; phylum Actinomycetota; class Actinomycetes; order Actinomycetales; family Dermatophilaceae; genus CAWFKL01. The sequence goes on along the minus strand of CAWFKL010000004.1, from coordinate 104,737 downwards.
GGGTCGTTCACGTGCGCCATCCGGCCGGACGGCATACGCCACCACGTCGCGATCGCGGCCGGATCCGGCATCACGCCGGTCCTGGCCCTGCTGACGACGGCGCTCGAGGAGGAGCCCCGGTCTCGAGCAACGCTGCTCTACGGCAACCGGCGCACGAGCTCCATCATGTTCCTCGAGGAGCTCGAGGACCTCAAGAACCGCTTCCCGGGACGGTTCCAGCTCGTCAACGTCCTCTCGCGGGAGGCGCAGGATGTCGAGCTCTTCCACGGCCGGCTCGACCGCGACCGGCTCGAGGCGATCTTCGCCGCCCTCGTGCCCGTCGGCCAGGTGGACGAGTGGTATCTCTGCGGACCCTTCGGCCTCGTCACCGGCGCCGAGGCGCTGCTGCTCGAGCGCGGCGTCGACCCGGCGCACGTGCACCACGAGATCTTCCACGTCGACGACGGCAGCGCACCGAGGCGGCCCGTCGTCGTCGACGCGGGTGCCCCGCCCGAGGCCATGGTCACTGTCAACCTCGACGGACGCACGACGATCATCCCGATGCCGTCCAAGGAGGAGTCGATCCTCGACGCGACGCTGCGTCTGCGTCCCGACGCCCCCTACTCGTGCACCGGCGGCGTCTGCGGCACCTGTCGCGCCCGCCTCGTGTCGGGCGAGGTCCGGATGGACCGCAACTACGCGCTCGAGCCGGAGGAGGTGGCAGCCGGCGTCGTGCTCGCCTGCCAGAGCCACCCGGTGACCGACGAGGTCAGCCTCGACTACGACGCCTGAGCGACGCCCGCCGCAGCTGATCGGCCGTGGCGCGGCATACCGCAGCGGTGTCGGGGGACCGGGTTAGGCTGCGAGCGTGCGGCAGTATCTCGACCTCCTCGACCACGTCCTGACCCACGGTCAGGAGAAGTCCGACCGGACCGGCACGGGCACCCTCAGCGTCTTCGGCCACCAGATGCGCTTCGACCTCGCCGACGGCTTCCCGGCGATGACGACCAAGAGGCTGCACCTGCGCTCGATCATCGGCGAGCTGCTGTGGTTCCTGCGTGGTGACACCAACGTGCGCTGGCTGCAGGAGCGTGGCATCACGATCTGGGACGAATGGGCCGACAAGGACGGCGACCTCGGCCCCATCTACGGCTACCAGTGGCGCTCGTGGCCGACACCCGACGGTCGCCGGGTGGACCAGATCGCCAGGGTCATCGAGCAGATCCGCACCAACCCCGACAGCCGCCGCCTCATCGTCTCGGCGTGGAACGTCGCGGACGTCGACGACATGGCGCTGCCGCCGTGCCACACGATGTTCCAGTTCTACGTCTCGCCGCCCGGGCCCGACGGTCGCCGCCGGCTCTCGTGCCAGCTCTACCAGCGCAGCGCCGACATCTTCCTCGGCGTGCCGTTCAACATCGCCTCGTATGCGCTGCTGACCCAGATGGTCGCCCAGCTGACCGACCTCGAGCCGGGCGAGTTCGTGCACACCCTCGGCGACGCGCACCTCTATCTGAACCACCTCGACCAGGCACGCGTCCAGCTCGGCCGCACGCCGCACCCGCTGCCGACGATGCGCATCGCACCGGGCCGCACGAGCATCGACGCGTTCGACCTCGACGACTTCGAGCTGGTCGACTACGTCGCCGAGCCGGGCATCCGCGCTCCCATCGCCGTCTGAGAGGCTGTCACGCATGACCCGCGTGACGATGATCGCCGCCGTGGCGCGCAACGGCGTCATCGGTGACGGCGAGACGATGCCCTGGCACCTGCCCGACGACCTTCGCTACTTCAAGCGCCAGACGATCGGCCACCCGATGGTCATGGGTAGGCGCACGTTCGACACCATGGGGACCCTTCCGGGCCGTCGCAGCATCGTCATCACGCGCCAGCCCGAATGGCATCGCGCCGGCGTCGAGACCTCGCACTCCCTCGAGGAGGCGCTCGCGCTCGCAGGCCCGTCGGACGAGGTCTTCGTCGTCGGCGGTGGCGAGATCTACCGCCAGGCCATGCCGTATGCCGGTCGCCTCCTTGTCACCGAGGTCGAGCAGACCCCAGCGGGCTCGGTCACCTTCCCCGACATCGACCCCGCCGAGTGGGCCGAGGTCAGTCGAGAGCAGCGCGAGGGCTTCGCCTGGGTCGTCTTCGAGCGCCGCACCTGAAGGGCGGCCGGCCTCGGCGACGAGCCGCGCGCACCGTCTCCACGACCTCGTGGTGGCCTCGTCGAGGAGATTTCGGACATCCCGATCGGACCTGTAACACCTCGGCCCGTGGCGCGATGGAGCAGGTGCGAGGCACTACTCGGACCCCCGAGCGAGTAGTGCCTCGCTCTTTGCCGCCGACGTCCCTCCAGCGGGGCCCCGGGGCCGGGATCAGCCGGACGACGCAGGCATTCAGTCCCGCGCCACGACGACGCGAGGGTGCACCCTGACCGTCGTCGACAGCGAGTTGGCGACGTAGCAGCTCTCGTGGCCCTTGAGGACGAGCGCCTCGACGGCGGCGGGATCGGTCCCCGCCGCCACGGTGACGGTCGGGCGCAGGGTGATCTCGGTGATCCGCATCGGCCTGCTGCCTGCGGGCATGAGCCCGGTGGCCTCGTCGACGTAGTCGAGCACCTCGACCCCGGCGAGCGCCGCCTCGGCGAGGAAGGACAACAGCTGGCACGAGCTCGCCGCCATGACGAGCAGCTGCTCCGGGTTGGTCCGCCCGGGCGAGCCCCGGAAGTGCGGGTCGGCAGTGAGGGCGATCTCGGTGGCCGGGGGTGCCGCGGCGACGTGGTCGCGGCTGTAGGCGGCGTAGCCGGCGCCCGTCGAGCCGGTCCAGACGAGGCGTGTGGCGTAGCGGTGGTCGCTCATCCCACCCACGCTAGGCGGGCGTCGGCTCAGGTGGGACGCCCCCCGAGCCCGTGCCGCCTGCCAGGCGCAGCCCGGCGTTCGGGATCCGACACGGGCGCTAACCTTGGCCCATGGCAGGAGCACCCGCGCTCGGACGCGTCCTCTCGGCGATGGTCACCCCGATGCGGGCGGACGGCTCGCTCGACCTCGACGCGGCCCAGCGCCTCGCGAGCCACCTCGTCGACGCGGGACACGACGGCATCGTCGTCTCCGGCACGACGGGGGAGGCGCCGACCACGTCCGCGCAGGAGAAGGACGACCTGCTCCGGGCCGTCGTCGACGCGGTCGGCGTCCGAGCGACGATCATCGCCGGCACGGGCAGCAACGACACCGCCAAGAGCGTCGAGTCCACCCAGCTGGCCCAGAAGGCGGGCGCTGACGCGGTGCTCGCCGTCACGCCGTACTACAACAAGCCACCGCAGGCCGGCCTCGTCGCGCACTTCACGGCGATGGCCGACGCGAGCGACCTGCCCGTGATGGTCTACGACATCCCTGGCCGGTCCGGCATCTCCATCGCCCGCGAGACCTACCTGCGCATCGCCGAGCACGAGCGCATCGTCGCCGTCAAGGACGCTCGGGCCGACTACTGGCTCGCGAGCGAGCTCATGCAGGCCACCGGCCTCGACTGGTACTCCGGCGACGACGCCGCGAACCTCCTGCACTTCGCCAACGGTGCCGTCGGCTTCGTCGGCGTCACGTCGCAGGTGGCCCCGGCGGCATACCGCGAGATGGCCGACGCGGTGCTCGAAGGTCGCTGGGACGACGCCCGTGCGGTGCACCGGCGCCTCGCGCCCCTCGTCGAGGCCGTCATGAACGTCACGCAGGGAGCCATCATGGCCAAGGCCGCCCTGGCCCAGCAGGGCCTCATCGGCACGCCGGTCGTGCGCCTGCCGCTCGTGTCCGCCGACGAGGTGCAGAACGGCCTCCTTCGCGAGGCGCTCGCAGTCGTCACCGCGTGACTCCCCACCACCTTCCAAGCACGGTCGCGAGAGCGGCCGCACCCCGAACGACAGGACACCTGTGAGCCACCCTCACCCCGAGCTGACCGCGCCACCCGCCCTCCCCGACAACGGCCTGCGGGTCGTCGCACTCGGCGGACTGGGGGAGGTCGGCCGCAACATGGCCGTCCTCGAGACGAAGGGACGGCTGCTCGTCATCGACTGCGGCGTGCTCTTCCCCGAGGACCACCACCCCGGAGTCGACCTCATCCTCCCCGACTTCTCCTACCTGAGGGACCGCCTGGACGACATCGAGGCCATCGTCCTGACCCACGGCCACGAGGACCACATCGGCGCCGTGCCCTACCTGCTCAAGCTCAAGGGCGACATCCCCCTCATCGGCTCGACGCTGACCCTCGCCCTCGTCGAGGCCAAGCTCAAGGAGCACCGCATCCGGCCCTACACCATGTCCGTGAGGGAGGGGCAGCGCGAGCGACTCGGCGTCTTCGACCTTGAGTTCGTGGCCGTGAACCACTCGATCCCCGATGCGCTCGCTGTGTTCGTCCGCACGGAGGCGGGCACCCTGCTGCACACCGGCGACTTCAAGATGGACCAGCTGCCGCTGGACGGCCGGCTGACCGACCTGCGCGCCTTCGCCCGCCTGGGCGAGGAGGGCGTCGACCTGTTCCTCACCGACTCGACCAACGCCGACGTCCCCGGCTTCACGACGCCGGAGCTCGAGATCGCGCCGGCCATCGACAAGGTGTTCCGCCACGCCGAGCGGCGCATCATCGTCGCGTGCTTCAGCAGCCACGTGCACCGCGTGCAGCAGGTGCTCGACGCGGCGCAGAAGGCGGGGCGCAAGGTCGCCATGGTCGGGCGGTCCATGGTGCGCAACATGGGCATCGCCTCGGAGCTCGGCTACCTCCGGGTGCCCGACGGCATCCTCATCGACATCAAGAGGATCGACAGCCTGCGCGACGACGAGGTGGTGCTCATCTGCACCGGCTCGCAGGGTGAGCCGATGGCGGCCCTGTCCCGGATGGCCAACCGCGACCACCGCATCGACGTCGGCCCGGGCGACACCGTGCTGCTCGCGAGCAGCCTCATCCCCGGCAACGAGAACGCCGTCTACCGCATCATCAACGGCCTCATGCGCCTCGGAGCGAACGTGGTGCACAAGGGCAACGCCAAGGTGCACGTCTCCGGGCACGCGAGCGCCGGTGAGCTGCTCTACTGCTACAACATCGTGCGGCCGCGCAACGTCCTGCCCGTGCACGGCGAGTGGCGCCACATGTACGCCAATGCCAACCTCGCCATCCTCTCCGGCGTGCCGGAGCGGAATGTCGTGCTGGCCGAGGACGGCGTCGTCGTCGACCTCGTCGACGGGCAGGCGTCCGTTGTCGGCGTCGTCGAGTGTGGCTACGTCTACGTCGACGGCAGCAGCGTCGGGGGTGCGGACGAGGCCCTGCTCAAGGACCGTCGCATCCTGCGCGACGAGGGCTTCATCACGTGCATCGTCGTGCTCGACGCGGCCACCGGCAAGATCGCGAGCGGCCCGGAGATCACGGCCCGGGGCTTCGTCGAGGACGAGGAGATCTTCCAGCAGGTCATCCCCAAGGTCGAGCGGGCCATCGAGGAGGCGGTGGCGGGGGGCGTCCGCGACGACCAGCAGCTCCAGCAGGTCATCCGCCGCGCCGTCGGGTCCTGGGTCGGCGGCAAGATCCGTCGCCGGCCGATGATCATCCCGGTCGTGCTGCAGGCCTGAGGTGTCGGTGCAGGCCCGGGCGCCATGGCGCCGGATCGCGGACGTCGCGATCCTCGTCGTGCTCGTCGGCCTGCTCGCCGTCGGGGCCCTGCGCTGGGTGGACACGACGGCATACCCCCTCGTCGTGCTGCAGACCGCGGCGCCGTTCGTGGCGGTGGGGCTGCTGCTGCTCGCGGCGGTCACGGCGTTGCTGCGGCGCTGGTGGGTGCTCGTGCCGATCGGTGTCGCGCTTGCGGGGGCGGGGCTGCTCGTCGTGCCGCTCTTCATCTCGCACGCCTCGCCCGAGGCAACCCGCGACTTCACCGTCATGTCCTCGAACCTGCGCCTCGGCAGGGCGCAGCCCACCCAGCTCATGGATGCGGTCCGCTTCCATGCCGTCGACGTGCTCGTCCTGACGGAGGTGACGCCGGAGGCGATCGAGGGGCTCGACGAGGAGGGCGCCGACTCCTACTTCCCCCGGCGGGCGGGCGGCCCCCAGCCGGGCGCCTTCACCGGCACCATGGTGCTCTCGCGCTACCCGCTGCGGGAGGTGAGCGCCGACCTCGGTTCCTCGCCGAACGTGCAGCCCGAGGTCGTCGTCACGATCGACGGCGTCGACATCCCGCTCCAGACGGCGCACCCACTGGCACCGATTCGCGGCCAGGTGGAGCAGTGGCGCGCCGGCCTGGCCACCCTTCAGGCCTGGAAGGAGCGCCAGGGCGGGTCGGTGCCGATCCTGCTCGTCGGTGACTTCAACGCCTCCTTCGGCCATCCAGGCTTCCGGGCCGTGGCGGAGGGGCTGGATGACGCCCAACGCACGACCGGCAGCGGCTGGGTGCGCACGTGGCCGTATGCCGGCAACCGGCTTCCGCCGTTCGTGCAGCTCGACCACGTGCTGAGCCGAGGGCTCGTTGTCATCGACTCGGGTCAGGTGGCGATGAACGGAACTGACCACGCGGCCGTATGGGGCAGCTACGCGCTGCGTGACGCCGACGGCCGCTGAGGGCCGCTACGGTCGCTACGGTCGCCGACGGCCGCTGAGGGCAGGCTAGGGCCGCCGACGGCCGCTGACCGTCAGCGCCGGCTCATCCCGCGCTGAGTGGTCAACTGCCGAGGCGTCACCAGGGCCTCTCGACCTCGACGTCGCGGGGGTCGTCGCCCTCGATGGCCCAGCCGGTCTCGCTGCGGGTCCACGTCGACCGCGTGCCACTGGCCACGAGCGAGCCGACGGCGTCGACGAGACGCTCGACGGCCTCGTCCGTCGTCCCGAGTCCGATGCTGGCGCGGACGGCGGTGGTCGGCCCCTCACCCCACGGGTCCTCGAGCAGCTCCGCGACGAGCAGGTGGGCGCAGAACTTCCCGTCCCGCACGCCGATGCCGTGCTCCACCGAGAGCACCTGCGACACGAGGGAGGAGTCCCAGCCGGCGACGGTGAAGGCGAGCACGCCGACCCGGTCGTGGTCGTCGTCGAAGAAGGAGAGCACCTCGACGCCGGGCACGGCCTCGAGGCCCTCGCGCAGGCGCACGAGCAGGCGTGTCTCATGGTCCTCAATGACGGCACGGTGCCGGCGGATTGTCGCGCAGGCGGCGGCGAGGGCGACCGCGCCCACGACGTTGGGGCTACCGCCCTCGTGGCGGGCCGGGCCCGTGGCCCACACGGTCCCCTGCTCGGTCACGGCACGGGTGGCGCCGCCGCCGGGCAGGTATGGGGTGCCGGCGTCGAGCCAGTCGGACCGCCCCGCCAGGACCCCGGCGCCGAAGGGCGCGTACGTCTTGTGTCCCGAGAAGGCGACGTAGTCGGCGTCCCAGCCCGCCAGGTCGATCACCCGGTGGGCCGAGAGCTGTGCGGCATCGACGGCGAGCCGGGCGCCGTGGACGTGCGCGACGGAGGCGAAGCGCTGGACCGGCCAGACCTCCCCGGTGACGTTGGAGGCAGCCGCGATGACGACGAGGCGGTGGCGCGAGGGGTTCTCGGCGAGCGCCTCCTCGAGCAGCTCGAGCGCGTCGTCGACACCCCGGGGGATCGGCAGACGCACGGTGCGCAGGCGCCCCCACGGCAGCAGCGTCGAGTGGTGCTCGGTGCCGAAGACGAAGACCGTCGTGCGGCTCGGGAGGGCGCGGGCCAGCACGCCCCACGAGTCGGTCGTGGTGCGGGTGAACACGAGGGTGTCGTCGGGCCGAGCACCGACGAACTCGGCGACCTCGGTGCGGGCCTGCTCGTACCACGCGCTCGTGAGCCGCGAGGCGTAGCCGGCGCCGCGGTGCACGGAGGCGTAGGTCTCGAGGGTGCGGTCGACCGCCTGCTTGACGGTGACGAGCGCCGGCGTCGAGGCGGCATGGTCGAGGTTGGCGTACGTCACGGGGCCGGACGTCGTGGGCACCCGCAGCCCAGCGCCGACGACGGCCGGCAGGTCGGTCGTGTCGGGGACGGCGTGCAGGGCGCGCGGACGCACGACCGGCGCCGGGGTCGTCGTGTCGCCGCAGACGGTGCTGGGAAGGACCGGCATGTCACTGCTCCTGGGTCTGGGACCCACCGGATGCAGGTCCGCGCTTGCCGGACCTCGAGCACTGCGACGCGAGGGCACGGCCTGGTCGTCACCCGGAGCACCCCACCGCGGAGGAGGGTTGCTGGCCAGCGAGCCGGGGCTTGTCACTGGCACTCATGACCTGCGCACGACGATAGGGGAGCGCTCGGGACCATGTCCATCCATGGCCGGCACGGGTGTCGTCATCTGAGACGGACGTCCCGATTCGCGGCCCCAGAGGGGGTGGGTGAGCAGACGCTCCGAGGCAATCACTCCTGGTGCGCGTGTGACACGTGAGTTGTGGGAGCCGTTGACGTAGCGTGCCACCATGGCGACTCGTCCGTCCGGCACCCCGCGCCCGAGCAGCGCCACCCCGACCCGTGCCAAGGGCACATCGGGTGGCTCACGGCCCCCCGCCGCACGAGGGTCGCGACCCGCGCAGCGCAAGCCGGCTGCCCGCAAGAGCCCGACCTCGACGAGGAAGACCCGCGACGGGGGGCTGCCCTTCCCTCTCGGAGCCGTGCGCAACACCTGGATGGGCGTCTCGCACCTCGCCGGGGGAGCCGTGCGCCGCGTCGGCCACAGCGCCGCCGACCTCGAGCCGGAGCACCGCCGCGACGGCCTGGGCTTCGCGCTCATCGCGCTGGCCATCGTCGTGGCCTCGCGCGAGTGGTGGGGCGTCAGCGGGGTCTTCGGGCAGGTCGTCCACGCGGTCTTCGCCGGCACGTTCGGACGGGTTGCGTATGCCGTGCCCCTCGTCCTGCTCGCACTCGGCCTTCGGATGCTGCGGGCTCCGCAGGACGACGGCGTGACGAACCGCATCATCGTCGGCACCATCGCGCTGACCTTTGCGGCCTGCGGCCTCTCCCACATTGCGGACGGCATTCCCAACCCCCCCGATGGCGCGGAGGGCATGCGCGCCGCCGGTGGCATCATCGGCTTCCTCGCGTCGAGCCCCGTGGCAGCCGCCGTCTCGATGGCCGGCGCCGTCGTGCTGCTCTGCCTCCTCGGGATCTTCGGCCTGCTCGTCATCACGGCGACGCCCGTCAACATGATCCCGACCCGACTGCGCCAGCTGAAGGCGCTCGTCATCCACCGTGAGGAGAGCGACACCGGGCCCCGTGGCGATGCCACGCAGCAGGTTCCGGTCGGACGGGCCGGGCGCGCCAAGGCCGTCGACCTCAGCGAGCGCGAGGGGGACGAGGCTTTCCGCCAGGCCGCCCAGAAGGGCGTCGACGACGATGCGGACGGCCCGCGACCCGGCGAGAAGCGGCCGACACCGCCCGGCCTCGTGGTGCCACGACCCTCGGGTGCCAGGGGCGGCGCCGGAGAACGCGTCATCGACGCGACCGACCCCAGGACACTCGGGGCGCCCGACACCTCCCGCATCGGCCCGAGAGCCGAGCTCGTGCCACCGCCGATGTCGGACCTGCCGCCGAGAGCCGAGCAGCTCTCGCTCGGCGGGGACATCACCTACCGGCTGCCCGACCACGCGATCCTGACGCCCGGCTCGCCGCACAAGACCCGGAGCGAGACCAACGACCGGGTCGTGGAGTCGCTGACCGGAGTGTTCGACCAGTTCGACATCGACGCTGCCGTCACCGGCTTCACCCGTGGCCCGACGGTGACCCGCTACGAGGTCGAGCTCGGCTCGGGCACCAAGGTCGAGCGGGTCACCGCCCTGTCGCGGAACATCGCGTATGCCGTGGCGTCGGCCGACGTGCGTATCCTCAGCCCGATTCCTGGCAAGTCCGCCATCGGCATCGAGATCCCCAACCTCGACCGAGAGAACGTCGCGCTCGGTGACGTGCTGCGCAGCCACACCGCCCGCAGCAACGAGCACCCGATGGTCATGGGTGTCGGCAAGGACGTCGAGGGTGCCTACGTCATCGCCAACCTCGCGAAGATGCCACACCTGCTCGTCGCCGGGGCCACCGGCTCGGGCAAGAGCAGCTTCGTCAACTCGATGATCACCTCGATCCTCATGCGGGCGACGCCCGAAGAGGTCCGGATGATCCTCGTCGACCCCAAGCGCGTCGAGCTCACGGCCTACGAAGGCATCCCGCACCTGATCACCCCCATCATCACCAGCCCCAAGAAGGCCGCTGAGGCCCTCGCGTGGGTCGTCAAGGAGATGGACCAGCGCTACGACGACCTCGCAGCCTTCGGCTTCAAGCACATCGACGACTTCAACAAGGCCGTGCGTGCGGGCAAGGTCAAGCCGCTGCCCGGCTCGGAGCGGCAGATCACGACGTATCCCTACCTGCTCGTCGTCGTCGACGAGCTCGCCGACCTCATGATGGTCGCCCCGCGCGACGTCGAGGAGTCGGTCGTGCGCATCACGCAGCTCGCCCGGGCGGCGGGCATCCACCTCGTGCTCGCGACGCAGCGTCCCTCGGTCGACGTCGTGACGGGCCTCATCAAGGCCAACGTGCCCTCGCGCATGGCGTTCGCCACGAGCTCGCTCGCCGACAGCCGGGTCGTCCTCGACCAGCCGGGCGCCGAGAAGCTCATCGGTCAGGGGGACGCGCTCTTCCTGCCGATGGGCGCGAGCAAGCCAATGCGCGTACAGGGTGCCTGGGTCAACGAGTCCGAGATCCACGAGGTCGTCAAGTTCGTCACGACCCAGCTGAAGCCGAACTACGTCGAGGACGTGACGGTTGTCGCCCCGAAGAAGCAGATCGACGACGACATCGGCGACGACCTCGACGTGCTGCTGCAAGCCACCGAGCTCGTCGTCACGACGCAGTTCGGCTCCACCTCGATGCTCCAGCGCAAGCTGCGTGTCGGCTTCGCCAAGGCGGGCCGCCTCATGGACCTGCTGGAGTCACGCGGCATCGTCGGCCCGAGCGAGGGCTCCAAGGCCCGGGACGTGCTCGTGCGTCCGGACGACCTGCCGCAGACGCTCGCACTGCTGCGCGGCCAGGACGTGCCGCACCCCAACGAGCCGGATGTCGACACGGTCGATGCTGACACTGGCGACCTGGACGACCTTCTCGACCACGCCCAGCCGTATGCCGCCCCGCCGGTCCTTGTGGAGCCGCCCGGTGCGGCGCCCACGGCCACGGCATACGGCGGTGGCGGGACGACGGGCGTGCGGGTGGACCAGCCCGGGGACGTGCCGCAGCGCACGGCCTCGATCGTCGCGCAGCGCGGCGAGCGGCGCCTGCGCGAGGACAGCACGGCGGCCGTCGCCCCGGCGTGGCAGCCGGGTGAGATGGCGCCGTTGGTCGGTGGGGCCGATGACGTCGACGACGGCGACGACGGCGACGAGGGGTCCGAGGACGCGTGGACCCTCACTGACCGAGGCGGTCGCGAGCGCTACTGAGCCGCGGGAGAATCGGCGCGGGAGGTGGCGACGATGCCGCCGCCCTCGGTTCCTTCGTGTGCGTGATGCGTAGCCGCGAGCCGTCCCACACGAACCACATGACGCTGCTCTGGGGTGCACCGTCGGGGAGGCGGATCTCATCCCGGCCCGCTTCTCGTCACAGGATGGCCCGGTTCCGGCCACCGGATCGCCGACCGGGTAGTACCGGATCCCGCACCGGATCGCCACGGATGTCCCAATGTGGCGGGCGGCTCCTGACGCCTTCGTGAGGGGGCGCCGCACTAGGCTCGGAATCGTGAGTGCGTCGTTGGAGCTCTGGCCGTCCTCGCCCCGCCGCGCCGGCCCGCCGAGCCGGCTCGACCGGCTGCGCCGCAAGGTGGTCGAGCTGCCGTGTGCGCTGCTCCTCTTCACGCAGCTCGCGGCGCTGCTCGCCTACCCGTTCATCGAGACCGGCACAGGTGACTACGTCGAGACGGGCCGTGCGATCTTCGGCCTCGTCGGCCTGTTGGTGCTCTTCATGGCGGTGCGGGCCGTGCGTGCCACCCCGGCCCTGACGTGGATCGCGGTCCTGCTCGGTGGACCGGTCGTCCTGCTGACCATCTCCGAGGCCGTCTGGCCCGACAACACCACGATCGCGTTCTGGAGCGCCCTGCTCCATGCCCTCTTCTACTTTTACACCGGCTACGGGCTGCTGCGGTACATGTTCGCCGACAACTGGGTGACCCGCGACGAGCTCTACGCAACTGGGGCGACCTTTACGGTGGTGGCCTGGGGCTTCGCCTACCTCTACGTCGCCGTCCAGATCATCTGGCCACACTCCTTCACGGCCTACGGCGAGACCGGGCTGCCCGGCGCCCGCACCTGGTTCGAGATGCTCTACCTCTCGATCACGACGATGACCTCGACCGGCCTGTCGGACATCTACGCCGTCGAGCCGCATGCCCGCGCGTTCGTGCTGCTCCAGCAGATTGCCGGCATGCTCTACGTCGCCCTCGTCGTCGCCCGTCTCGTCGGGCTGACGATCGCCCGGTTCCGCCAGTGACCGCAGAGTGACTACCAACGGGCTCGTTCGGCGTCAGCCGTCCAGCTCGGCGATGGTGCGCAGGCTGGGACCCCGGCTCGTCTGGAGGTCGCGGGACACTGCCTCGACGTCGCGCATGACGCGCAGCGTGTTGCCGCGCACGAGCCGTGCGACGTCGTCCAGCGACCACGACCGCTCGAGCAGTGCGGCGACGAGGCGCGGGTAGCCGCTGACGTCCTCGAGCCCCACGGGGAAGGTGTCGGTGCCGTCGTAGTCGCCACCGATGCCGACGTGGTCGATCCCGGCGACCTCCCGCACGTGCTCGAGGTGCCCGACGACCTGCTCGATGGTCGCTTCCGGCTTGGGGTGCCCGCGCTGCCAGGTGGCGGTGAACGACCCGAAGGCTTCCCAGTCCTTCGCGTCGACGCCGACCTCGGCAGCAGCCGCGCCAGCTTCGAGGCGCCACTGCGCTGTCGCCGGCGAGACGAACTCCGGCACGAAGGTCACCATGCACACGCCACCATTGGCGGGCAGCGATGCCGAGCACGTCGTCCGGGACGTTGCGGGGGGTGTCACAGAGGGCGAGGGCGCTGGAGTGGCTGAACACCACCGGCGCGACCGTGGTGCTCAGAGCCGTTCGCATGGTCGTGGCGGCCACGTGGCTGAGGTCGACCATCATCCCGAGGCGGTTCATCTCGCCGACGACCTCGCGACCGAAGGCGCTCAGGCCTCCGACGGCAGGGACATCGGTCGCCGAGTCGGCCCACGGCGTGTTGTCGTTGTGCGTCAGCGTCAAGTAGCGGACGCCGAGGACGTGCAGCATCCGCAGGGTGCCCAGCGAGCAGCCGATGGAGTGCCCGCCCTCGGCACCGAGCAGGGAGGCGATCCGGCCCGACGCGTTGGCCCTGTCCACGTCGTCGGCGGTGCGGGCGAGCGCCAGCCGGTCGGCGTACGTCGTGATCATGCGGTGCACGGCGTCGACTTGCTCGAGCGTCGCCGCGACGGCGGCATCGCCCTGCAGCGTGCTCGGCACGAACACCGACCAGAACTGCCCGCCCACACCGCCCTCGGCGAGGCGGGGCAGGTCCGTGTGGGTGCTGCCGAGCCGCTGCGCGATGTCGAGCGCCGTAAAGTCGTAGCCGGACTGCTCGCGCGCGGCCCACGGCAGGTCGTTGTGGCCGTCGACGAGCGGGTGCTGCGCGAGCAGCCGCGGGCTGGGGCGAGCCCGTCCCGGGAGGGCGTCGTGGGTCCGGTCGGGGCGCTCGCTGGCATGTCGGTCATTGAACACCGCTCCATCTAGAGTGTTCGCATGACCCCGCCCCTCACGAGCACCGACCGCAGCGTGGCGCTCGTGACTCTGGGCTGCACCCGCAACGAGGTGGACTCCGAGGAGCTGGCGGGTCGTCTCCTGGCCCAGGGGTGGCGGCTCGTCGATGATGCCGCCGATGCCGACGTCGCCGTCGTCAACACGTGCGGCTTCGTCGAGCAGGCCAAGAAGGACTCGATCGACGCGCTGCTGGAGGCCTCGGACCTCAAGGGCGCTGGCGGCCGCACACAGAAGGTCGTCGCCGTCGGCTGCCTCGCCGAGCGCTACGGGGCGCAGCTCGCGGACCAGCTCCCGGAAGCCGACGCCGTGCTCGGCTTCGACTCCTACCGCGACATGAGCGCGCACCTGCAGACCATCCTCGCCGGCGGCCACGTCGCCAGCCACACGCCCGCCGACCGCCGCACGCTGCTGCCGCTCTCACCGGTCGCGAGGCAGGCGAGCGCCCGTGGCATCGCCCTGCCGGGCCACGGCGACCCGCAGGCGTATGCCGGCGCCGGGGCTCGCGCCGCCGACAGCGACGATGCACCCGGTCCGTCGCCGGCCACCGGCCCGCGGGTCGTGCGGGCACGCCTCGACGGCCGCCCGTGGGCGCCGCTGAAGATCGCGTCCGGCTGCGACCGGCGGTGCGCCTTCTGCGCCATCCCGATGTTCCGTGGCGCCTTCGTGTCACGACCTCCGGCCGACGTCATCGCCGAGGCGCGCTGGCTCGCGGAGCACGGCGTCAAGGAGCTCTTCCTCGTCTCCGAGAACTCCACCTCCTACGGCAAGGACCTCGGTGACCTCGGCCTGCTCGAGAAGCTGCTGCCCGAGCTGACCGCCATCGACGGCGTCGAGCGGGTGCGGGTCTCCTACCTCCAGCCTGCTGAGATCCGGCCAGGCCTGCTGCGCGCCATGGCCCAGACCCCCGGCGTCGTGCCCTACTACGACATCTCCTTCCAGCACGCGTCTGAGCCGCTGCTGCGCTCGATGCGCCGCTTCGGCTCCCGAGAGGCCTTTCTCGAGCTGCTGTCGCGGGTCCGCGCTGAGGTGCCGGAGGCAGGCGTGCGCTGCAACGTCATCGTCGGCTTCCCCGGCGAGACCGAGGCTGACCTCGACGAGCTCGAGGCTTTCCTCAGCGAGGCGCGCCTCGATGTGGTCGGTGTCTTCGGCTACTCCGGATGAGGACGGCACGGAGGCCGAGGGCTACGCCGGCAAGCTGGCCGACGACGTCGTCGCCGAGCGTCTGGACCGCTTCACCCGCCTCGTCGAGCAGCTCACCGCCCAGCGCGCCGAGGAGAGGGTGGGCGAGCGTGTCGTCGTCCTCGTCGAGGAGATCGACGAGGACGGTCGGCCGGTCGGCCGCGCCGCGTTCCAGGGCCCCGACGTCGACGGCGTCACGCTGCTACAGGTCCGTCCGGGTGCTCGGACGCCCGTCGTGGGTGACCTCGTCCCCGCGCTCGTCATCGGCACCGTGGGCCTCGACCTCGTCGCGGAGCCGCGATGACCGCGGGCGGCCTCCACCGGGGAGAGGGACCGGCGCCACGACCGACGGACTGGAACCTGCCCAACGCGCTGACGGTGCTGCGCTTCCTTCTCGTGCCCGTCTACGCCGCGCTGCTCTTCGTCGATGGAGGCACCAACCCGTGGTGGCGCTTCTGGGCCTGGGTCGTCTTCGTGCTCGCGGCGGTGACCGACGGGGTCGACGGCAAGATCGCGCGCCGGCGCGGTGAGATCACGAATTTCGGCAAGGTCGCCGACCCGATCGCGGACAAGGCGCTGACCGGCACGGCCTTCATCGGGCTCTCGGCCCTGGGGGTCGTGTGGTGGTGGGTGACGGTGGTCATCCTCGTGCGCGAGATCGGCATCACCGTCCTGCGCTTCGTCGTCATCCGCCACGGGGTCATGCCGGCCGGTCGCGGCGGCAAGCTCAAGACGATGCTGCAGACGGTCTCGCTCGCCGCCCTGACGTTCCCCCTGGCCGTGCTGCCGCTCGGTGGGGCGTGGCTCTTCGCCGCCTACGTCCTGCTCGGTGCGGCCGTCGTCATGACGGTCGTCAGCGGCGTCGACTACGTCTTCAAGGCCGCCCGGCTGCGCCAGACGAGCGAGCGCACGCAGCGTCGGCGCGCCGCCCGGGCCGCCCAGCGGGAGGCCCGCAAGGCGCCGGCGGAGCAGCCGGGGGCGCCGTCGGCTGGCCGATCCGGCCGGACGTGCCGGTCCCGGTCGCGAGTGACGTGGTGCCGGTTCGGCAGACCCCGATGCGCCGGGAGGCCCTCCGCACCCCGGCGCCCGGCTCGTCGCGCTCCTCACCGGGCGTGGTGAGACGCTCGCCTGCGCGGAGTCGCTCACCGCGGGCCTGCTCGCCGCGACCGTGGCCGACACGCCCGGGGCATCCGCCGTCCTGCTCGGCGGCGTCGTCGCGTATGCCGCGCAGGTGAAGGTCACGCTGCTCGGCGTCCCTGCGGACCTGGTCGCCGCCGTCGGGACGGTCGATCCAGCGGTGGCCGTGGCCATGGCGCAGGGAGCGCGAGCGCTGCTGGGTGCCACCTGGGGACTCTCCACCACCGGTGTGGCCGGGCCCGGGCCGGCGGAGGGCAAGCCCGCCGGCACGGTCCACGTGGCGCTGGCCGGGCCGTCGGGAACAGCGACACGTGCGCTGCAGTTGACAGGTGACAGGGCGTACGTGCGCAGCGCGACGGTGCGGGAGGTACTGCTCCTCGCCCTTGACGAGATCGACGGGCACGGCCCTTCTCCTGCGCCACCGGCAGGGGCGGGGGGTACGGTAGGACGTAGTGGCCACGGATGACAGAGCCACGGACGAATGAGCCACACGGGTGGCGTTCCTGAGCGGATGGAGCCGCACCGCCTGCGCGATCCCGACATGAGCCACCGAGACGAGGAGCTGGAGGAGGACGGCATGACGACCCTGTTGCGACGTGAGCTGGGGGATGTCCTCCGTGAGCGCCGTCGCGCCCAGGGCCGCACGCTGCGTGAGGTCTCCGCCACCGCCTCGGTCTCCCTCGGCTATCTCAGCGAGGTGGAGCGCGGTGAGAAGGAGGCGTCGTCCGAGCTGCTCGCCTCCATCTGCGGCGCGCTCGCGCTGCCGTTGTCCCAGGTCCTCATCGACGTCTCGAGCCGGATGGCAGAGAGCGAGGGACTGGCACCGACCGTGGCGCTCCCCGTGCCCAGCGACGACGTGGTGTCGGCTTCGGCGGCCTGATCCTCTAGCGTGCTGGGGTGCCCACCTCGTTCGACGCCCTCACGGCCCGTCTCGCTCGCCTCGAGTCCGACTTCGACGGCGACCTCGAGCCCCGGGACCCGGCTCCATCGCTCTCGGTATGGCTGGGAGACCTCGACGGCAGCTGCTGGTGGAGCCACCGACCTGACGCCCCGCACTATGCGGCGTCGACGATGAAGCTGCCGCTCGTCATCGCAGCCCACCGCCGCGTCGAGCGTGGTGAGCTGGACCTCGACGCGCCGCAGCAGGTGCGCAACGAGTTCGCCTCGGTGCTCGACGGATCGCCGTTCGAGATGGACGAGGACGACGACCAGGACCCCGCCACCTGGGCGGCGGTCGGCGGCAGCCGGACGCTGCGCGAGCTCGCGGAGCACGCGATCACGCACTCGGGCAACCTCGCCACCAACCTCCTGCTCGACGTCGTCGGCCTTGACGAGGTGGCCGCAGGTGCTGCG
Organism: uncultured Actinomycetota bacterium; assembly: GCA_963816385.1. GTDB lineage: Bacteria > Actinomycetota > Actinomycetes > Actinomycetales > Dermatophilaceae > CAWFKL01. The sequence goes on along the minus strand of CAWFKL010000004.1, from coordinate 87,309 downwards.
CCTGGCGGGCTGCTCGCCGACCACGGTCGTCGGCCGCGGCATCGAGGACGCCGTCGCCCGTGAGTCCGGCGTCACCAACACCGTCACGGCCGGCGACCTGGGGCTGCTCATGGCGGCCGTCGCCCGGCAGGATCCGGCGCTCGGTGGCCCTGCCGTCTGCGGGCCGGTCGAGCAGATGCTCTCGCGCCAGCAGCACCGCGACCAGATCCCCGCCGGGCTGCCGGCCGGCACCCCGACGGCGAGCAAGTCGGGGTGGATCCCGGGCGTCTCGCACGACGTCGCGATCGTCCGGCCGGCGGGAGAGCCGCCCTTCGTGCTCGCGATCTGCACGACCGTCGACCTCGGTGAGCACGAGGCAGCGGCGTTCGTCGCCTCCCTTGCCGCGGACGTCTGGGCCGCGGGCCACGAGGCCGGCCCCACCGCGGGTGACGATGGCGGGCAGCCCCCGGCCGACCGAGGCGGGGAGCCCCCCGCCGACCGAAGGGGCAGTACCCGGGCGACCGGGGGAGTCAGCGATGACGACGATTGAGCGCGTCGAAGCGACCTCCTCGACGGTCCGGCTGCACACGCCCTTCGTCACGGCCCTGCGTCGCACGGAGACGACCGCCACGGTCGTCGTGACGGTCACCGACAGCGACGGCCGGGTCGGCTGGGGGGAGTCACCCCAGGTCTGGCAGGTGACGGGGGAGTCGCTCGCGGGGGCCACCGCGTGCATCGAGACCATGCTCGCCCCGGTGCTCGTCGGCCGAGCGCTCGACGACCGTGACGACCTCGCCGTCGTGGCGGGGTCGGTGCAGGGCGCTGTGGCGCGCAACTTCGGGGCCAAGGTCGCCGTCGACGCCGCGCTGCACGACCTGCTCGCGCAGGCGGAGGGCACGAGCGTGGCCGCCCTGCTCTCGAGCCGGCCGGACGGCATACCGCAGCGGCTGGCGACCGACGTGACGCTCTCGGCGGGGGCGGCGGGCGACCTCGCCTCGACCGCCCGCGAGCGGGTCGCGGCAGGTTTCACGACGCTGAAGATGAAGGTCGGCACGGATGCAGCGTCCGACGTGCAACGCGTGGCTGCCGTGCGTGACGCCGTCGGACCGGACGTCGCGATCCGCCTCGACGCCAACCAGGGCTGGACCCGCGAGGACGCCGTGTCGGTGATCCGCGCGCTGGAGGCGGCCGAGCTCGGCGTCGAGTTCGTCGAGCAGCCGGTGGTCGCGGAGGACGTCGAGGGCATGGCCTGGGTGCGGGAGCGGGTCGGTCTGCCGGTCATGGCCGACGAGTCGTGCTACGGCTCGTTCGACCTCGAGCGCATCATTCGACTCGGGGCCGCCGACCTCGTGAACATCAAGCTCGCCAAGTGCGGCTCGCTCACCGTGGGACGGGACCTGCTGCGCCGAGCGCAGGAGGCCGGTCTCGGCACGATCGTGGGCTCGATGATGGAGACCCACGTCGGACTCGGTGCCGCGGCCGCCCTCGTCGCGGCTCAGCCGACGACGGCGACCCCGGACCTCGACGCCGCCTGGTGGTCGGTCGAGTCCCCCGTCATCGGCGGAATCAGCTACTCGGGCAACGAGATCCGTCTGCCGTCCGGCGCGGGGCTCGGGATCACCGGCTGGTCCACCGCGGCGTCCGCACGGTCCTGAGCGTCCTGTGGGCCCGCCGACGTCACGGTGCCGGGAGCGTCAGCGGTGGTCAGTTGCCGACGACCCGGAGCGAGAAGGCGCCCTCGCCGCTGCCCGTGACGCGGGTGGTGGCGCCCACGGCCCGCAGCGACTCGGCGAAGGCCTTCGTGTCACCCTCGAGCGTCGGCAGGTAGGCGGCCTCGAGGCGGTCGAGATCGGCGTAGAGCACGATGTTGGCCCCGTCGACGTCGCCCACCGCGGCCTTGAAGGCGTCGGTGCCGCCGAGATTGCCGCCGACCTTGAGCGTGTCGACGTAGGAGGGCGTGGTCGAGAGGTAGAGGGTGCCGCTGTCGAGGCGGTGCGTGAGGACGCCTCCCATGGCCTGGTCCAGCCGCTCGACGAGGGCTTCGGCGCGGACCGGGTCGCTCGAGACGATCTTGCCGCCGATGGTGGGCTCGTCACTCGTTGCGAGGTCCTGCTGCGGCAGCGCGAGGGTGAACGACCTGCCGAGCAGCACCTTGAGGTCGTCAGGGAGCGTGACGTCGAGCTCGTCCTCGATCTGGCCGACAACGTCGCCGCCTGCCAGGCCGCCCAGGGTGCCGAGCTGGTCGGAGATGACGGGCCAGGCCGAGTCGAGCGCCGAGTCGGCACCTGCCACGTGCAGGGCGGCAGCGGTGTCGTCGGGCAGGTTGAGCAGCTGCGCGACGTCGGCCGGGGCGGCGGTCACCGGCTTGGCGCCGCGGACGACGCCGGCGAGCTCGACGTAGGAGGGATCGAAGCGTAGGGCGGTCGCCAGCCGGCCTTGTGGGGCGGCGCCGCCAGCCCCCGTGGAGCCCGCAGAGCCGGCGAGCTGCGTGATGCTCTTGACGCCAGTGGCCATGTCGAACCACGCGGACACGACGCCCTGCTCACCGAGCGCGGTCATGTCACCCGTGAACGTCGCGTTGCTGGCGAGGGTGCCCTTGGCGATCGCCGCCATCGTGCCCGCGCCGGTGCCGGCCGGCATCACGAGCACATAGCCGTCCTTGGCCTCGATGTCGGCCTTGTCCTCGCTGCAGGCGAAGAGCTTGCCGAGCACGTCCTTGGCCCTGGCCTCGTCCTTCACCTGCACGGCCACGGCGACGTTGGGAGCGTTCTCGCTGCCCCCGGGGCGCACCGCGACGCCTGCCCGGTCGCCGAGCCACGGGGCGATGTCGTTGTCGTAGCTGAGACCGGAGACGCAGTCGTCGTCGGCGTCCTGGACGGCGAGTTCCCAGAGCTTCCTGCGCGGGTCGTCAGCGCCGAGCGTGGTCACGCACCTCCGGCAGCTTGCCGAGGAAGCGGACGGCCGCGACCTTCTGCCCTGCCGACGGGTCGATGTCGATCCGGACGTAGCCGTAGGCGTCGCCGGGCAGCACGTCGGACGGCTGGGAGCCCCCGCCGCTTAGCTGCTGGACGGCGAAGACCGCGCCGCTGCCCAGCACGAGTGCCGCCACGACGCCCCCGACGACCAGGCCGGTGCGGCGGCCACCCGTGCGGATGGTCCGGCCGGCGCCGCCCTCGTCGGAGAGCCCGACACCGAGCGGTTCGCCGGTCCCCGAGCCGGAGTGCCCGGGTGTGCTGGCCGCAGGCGGCGACACCGGGGCGGGGATCCCGGGGGCAGAGGCGTGGAGCTCCGGGCTCGTGTCCGGGTAGCTGTACCCGTGAACAGGGGGGACCGGCTCGACCGGGTGGGAAGCGTGGACAGCGTCGACAACGTGGACAGCGTCGACAGGGTGGACAGCGTCGACCGGGTGCGCCGGGTCCTGGTCGGGCGTCGAGCTGGTCATCGTTGTTCTCCCCTGCTGAGTCGGTGGCCGGTCCGTGCGGTGGTCTCGGTCGACCGGCAGCTCTGGACGATACAGCCGGGTGACGACATGCACGGCCGGATCGGGGAACTGCACGACGACGATTCGGCGGGCACACTTTCCGGCGAAGGATGGCAGACTCGCCGGGGTGCGGATGAGCCACTTCTGGAGCCTCATGGAGGACGAGTTCGGGCCCGCGTATGCCGGGTCGCTCGCCCGTGACCACGTGCTGGGGGCACTGGGCCAGCGCAGCGCGGTCCAGGCCCTCGCCGACGGCGTCCCCCCGAGGCAGGTCTGGGAGGCGCTCTGCGACGACATGGACGTGCCTGCCGAGCGTCGGCTGGGGCGCGACGACCGGGCCGCGCCCGGTGCCGCGGGCGCCGGGGATGGCACGCATGAGGGAGCCCAGGGTGGGGCCCAAAGTGGAACCCGGCGTGGAGCACAGGGCGGCGCCGGGCGGCATTGAGCGTCGGTGCGACGGCGCGGCGTGTCGGTCACTGCCTCGAACACGTGTTCGGTAATGTCGTCCACAGGTCCTGCGCCACCAACCGCATCATCCACAGGCCGTCTCGTGGTCCATCCCGATGTCGGCGCCGGCACCTAACGTCTGACCCGACAGCTGATCTCACGACGAGGCCGGGCTTGCGGGTCGAAGGTAGACGACCGCAGCGCAGACGGCAGACAGGCGGACCCGACATGGCATCGGTGCAGGAGAAGGACAAGGACAAGGCCCTGTCCTCGGTGATGGGGCAGATCGAGAAGAGCTACGGCAAGGGCGCCGTGATGCGTCTGGGTGACGACATCCGTCCGCCGATCGAGGTGATCCCCACCGGGTCGATCGCGCTCGACGTCGCGCTCGGCATCGGCGGTCTACCGCGCGGTCGGGTCGTCGAGATCTACGGGCCGGAGTCCTCGGGCAAGACGACGGTCGCCCTGCACGCCGTCGCCAACGCGCAGAAGGCGGGCGGCATCGCGGCGTTCATCGACGCCGAGCACGCCCTCGACCCCGAGTACGCCAAGAACCTCGGCGTCGACACCGACGCGCTGCTCGTCTCCCAGCCCGACACGGGTGAGCAGGCACTCGAGATCGCCGACATGCTGATCCGCTCCGGCGCGATCGACATCATCGTCATCGACTCCGTGGCCGCGCTCGTGCCCCGCGCCGAGATCGAGGGCGAGATGGGCGACAGCCACGTCGGCCTGCAGGCCCGGCTGATGAGCCAGGCCCTGCGCAAGCTCACCGGTGCCCTCAACAAGACCGGCACGACCGCCATCTTCATCAACCAGCTGCGCGAGAAGATCGGCGTCATGTTCGGCTCGCCCGAGACGACAACCGGTGGCAAGGCGCTGAAGTTCTACGCCTCCGTGCGGCTGGACGTGCGCCGCATCGAGACGCTCAAGGACGGCACCGAGCCGGTCGGCAACCGCACCCGCGTCAAGGTGGTCAAGAACAAGATCGCTCCGCCGTTCAAGCAGGCGGAGTTCGACATCCTCTACGGCCACGGCATCTCGCGAGAGGGCGGCCTCATCGACATGGGTGTCGAGCACGGCTTCGTGCGCAAGGCCGGCGCCTGGTACACCTACGACGGCGACCAGCTCGGGCAGGGCAAGGAGAACGCCCGCAACTTCCTCAAGGACAACCCCGACCTGGCCGACGAGATCGAGAAGAAGATCAAGGAGAAGCTCGGTGTCGGACCGCGCGTCGACACGCCGGCCGAGGTCTCGGACGTGCCCGTCGACTTCTGATCAGACGAGTTCTGATCATGACGAGTGACGACCACTCGGTCGGCAACTCCGTCGGCGCTTCGCGTCAGGGTGACTCGGCCGAGCAGCGGCTGGCCCGGGCCGCCGCGGCTCTCGCAGCGGCCGAGGGCGCAGCGGTCGAGGGCGCTGCGGCCGGGCCGGCCCCACTCGAGCGCCGACCCGGCCCTGGGCGACGCGGTCGGGGCGGGCGACGCGATCGGCCCGGCGGTCAGGGTCGTCGCACGGCCGAAGGCCTTGGTGAGCAGCAGCCGCCGCCCGACGACCCGGAGGCCACCTCACCGGAGGCCGACGCAGAGTCGGTGGCGCGAGCGATCGTGCTGCGCCAGCTGAGCCTCGCGCCCAGAAGCCGCTCCCAGCTGGAGCAGAAGCTGCACCAACGAGGATGCGAGCCCCAGGTCGCGGAGCGCGTGCTCGACCGCCTCACCGAGGTCGGGCTCATCGACGACCAGGCATACGCCGAGATGCTCGTGCGGGCTCGTCACTCGGGCAAGGGGCTGGCCCGCCGGGCTCTCGCACACGAGCTTCGCAAGCAGGGCATCGACGAGGAGCTGGCCGACGGGGCGCTGCGTCAGGTCGGGGCGCGCGACGAGCGCCTCCGGGCCGAGCAGCTCGTGGCCAAACGACTCCCGTCGCTGCACGGACTTGCGCCGGAGGTCCAGGCCCGCCGGCTCGCCGGCATGCTCGCTCGCAAGGGGTACGCCGGCGACATCGCCTGGCCCGTCATCCGTGACGCCGTCGAGGGGGCCCCGGAGCATCGCCGCGACTGAGCGCGCCGGCGCTCGTCGCCGGCAGGACTTCCGCGGTACGACGAAGGGGCGGCGAGCCGAAGCTCGCCGCCCCTTGGGGCCTCGTCGCGAGGTGCGAGGGGCACCGCGCGACTGGAGGTCGGGCCTGTGTGCTCAGACCGCGGCCGGCACGTTGGCGATCGCCGAGACGTCGAACTCGAGCTTGACCTTCTCGCTGACGAGGACGCCACCGGTCTCGAGGGCGGCGTTGAAGTTGAGGTTCCACTCGGTGCGGTCGATGGTGACCTCGCCCTCGAAGCCGACGCGGGTGTTGCCGAACGGGTCCTTGGCGGAGCCGGTCTCCTCGAAGGCGATCGTGATCGACTTCGTGACGCCGTTGATCGTGAGGTCGCCGGTGATGTCCCAGTCGGCTCCGTCACGCTCGACCGAGGTCGACACGAAGGTGATCTGCGGGTGGTTCGCGATGTCGAAGAAGTCGGGGGTCTTGAGGTGCCCGTCCCGCTGCTCGTTGCCGGTGGTGACGCTCGCGGCGTCGATGGTCACGGTGACCGACGAGTTGCCCGGCGTCGCGGTGTCGATGTGCGCGCTGCCCTCGAACTTCTCGAAGTTGCCGCGGACCTTGGTCACCATCGCGTGACGGGCGGAGAAGCCGATGCGCGTGTGGCTCGGGTCGAGGGTGTAGTCACCGGTGAGGTCGGTGACGGCGACGGAGACGGGCGCGGCGGCCTCGTCCTTGGTGCGGGAGAACAGACCCATGATGCGTGCCTTTCGATCGTATGAGGTTGAACTTTCAACAACTATCCTGCCATCGTTTTGTTGAAGTGTCAAGCGACTGCTGCAACGAGTCCGACGCGGGCCCTATTCCGGCACTCCGCCTGGCGAGACGGGCAGGAGCAGGAGCGGCCCGGCAACGCCGTACTCTTGACGGGCCATGACGACGCACCCCAGCCCCCAGAACCCGGTCGAGTCCCCGCCCGGTGGACCTCGCACCTACGACGTGCGCACCCACGGGTGCCAGATGAACGTCCACGACAGCGAGCGACTCTCCGGCCTGCTCGAGACCGCCGGCTACGTGGACCTGGCGGCGCTCCCTGCGGCAGAGCGGCCCGAGGTGGCTGATGTCGTCGTCTTCAACACGTGCGCTGTTCGGGAGAACGCCGACAACAAGCTCTACGGCAACCTCGGACAGCTGCGCGCGGCGAAGCTGAAGAACCCCGACCTGCAGATCGCCGTCGGTGGCTGCCTGGCGCAGAAGGACCGGGGAACCATCGTCGAGCGGGCCCCCTGGGTCGACGTCGTCTTCGGCACCCACAACATCGGCTCACTGCCGGCCCTGCTCGACCGCGCCGCCCACAACAAGCGCGCCGAGGTAGAGATCCTCGAGAGCCTCGAGGTCTTCCCGTCAACCCTGCCGACGCGTCGTCACTCCGCCTACAGCGGCTGGGTCTCCATCTCCGTCGGCTGCAACAACACCTGCACCTTCTGCATCGTGCCCAGCCTGCGCGGCAAGGAGCAGGACCGCCGCCCCGGCGAGATCCTCGCCGAGATCGAGGCGCTCGTGGCTCAGGGCGTCGTCGAGGTGACGCTCCTCGGGCAGAACGTCAACACCTACGGTGTCGAGTTCGGCGACCGTCTCGCCTTCGGCAAGCTCCTGCGGGCCTGCGGCGAGATCGAGGGCCTCGAGCGGGTCCGGTTCACCAGCCCGCATCCCGCGGCGTTCACCGAGGACGTCATCCTCGCGATGGCGCAGACACCCAACGTGATGCCGAGCCTGCACATGCCGCTCCAGTCGGGCTCCGACAAGGTCCTGGCGGACATGCGCCGCTCCTACCGGAGTGCGAAGTTCCTGCGGATCATCGACTCGGTGCGCGCCCACCTGCCTGACGCCGCGATCACGACCGACATCATCGTCGGCTTCCCCGGCGAGACGGAGGACGACTTCCAGGCGACCCTTGAGGTCGTGCGGGCTGCGCGGTTCTCCAGCGCCTTCACCTTCCAGTACTCCATCCGCGCCGGCACCCCGGCCGCGACGATGGACCACCAGGTGCCGAAGCACGTCGTACAGGAGCGGTTCGAGCGGCTCATCGCCGTGCAGGAGGAGGTCAGCTGGGCCGAGAACCGGCGCCTCGAGGGGGTCGAGGTCGAGGTGCTCGTGGCGCCGTCGGAGGGTCGCAAGGACGCCGCGACGCACCGTCTTTCGGGTCGGGCACGCGACAACCGCCTCGTTCACTTCGCGGTGCCCGACGGCGCACCGGTGCCGCGTCCGGGCGACGCGGTGACCGTCGCGGTCACCTACGGGGCTCCCCACCACCTCGTCGCCGACTCCGGAGTGCAGGGCGGGGCGTACGCCGTCCGGCAGACCGCAGGCGGTGACGCGTGGGCCGCGCTGCAGGACGTGCCGCTCGGCTCCGGCAAGCCGGCGGTCAGCCTCGGTATGCCGGCCGTCGGCAGACCGGTCCAGCCGCTTTCGACGGCTCCCTCCTGCGCCCTGCCCTGATTCGGAACCGCGCGGGCTGCATGCTTCACTTGGCGCATGACCGTGCGCCCCATCGTCATCACCGGTGAGCCGGTCCTGCACCGCGCCGCAGCCCTGGTCACGGAGTTCGACGACGACCTGCGCAGCCTCGTCGACGACATGTACGAGACGAACGTCGCGGCCAACGGTGTCGGGCTCGCCGCACCGCAGATCGGTGTCGGCCTTCGCGTCTTCGTCTGGAAGATGGCGAACGACGACGGCGTGCCGGAGCAGGGCCATGTCGTCAACCCCACCGTGACGACCCCGAAGATCCCGCAGGAGCGTCCGAACCCCGACGAGGAGACCGAGGGCTGCCTCTCGGTGCCGGGGGAGGCGTTCCCCCTCAAGCGCGCCGACCGGGCCCACGTGGTCGGCCTGGACGTCGACGGCCACCGGGTCGAGTTCGATGCGACCGGCTGGTTCGCGCGCTGCATGCAGCACGAGTACGACCACCTGAACGGGACCCTCTACGTGGACCGGCTCGACGACCGGCAGGCGAAGAAGGCGCGCAAGGCGGTCCGGCGCAACGGCTGGGGAAGGCCCGGCAGCAGCTGGCTCCCGGGCGTCGACGAGGACCCCTTCGGTCACGACGAGGACTCCGGGGACCGGTCGGGCGAGCAGTCCGGCGAGCTCGCCGGGTGAGTGTCGCCGAGGCTGCCGGCTCGTCCCAGTCCCCGGTCGTGGCGGTCGTCGGGGCGACCGCCACCGGGAAGTCCGACCTCGCCCTCGACCTCGCCGAACGACTCGGCGCCGAGGTCGTCAACGCCGACGCCATGCAGCTCTACCGCGGGATGGACATCGGCACCGCCAAGCTCCCCTCCGGCGCGCGGCGCGGCATCGCACACCACCAGCTCGACGTCCTCGACGTGGCGCAGGAGGCGACGGTGGCGGCGTACCAGCGCGACGCCCGCGCGGACCTGCAGGACATCGCCGCGCGCGGGCACCGTGCCGTCCTGGTCGGCGGCTCCGGCCTCTACGTCCGCGCGGCCCTGGACCTCCTCGAGATCCCGCCGACCGACCCGGTGGTGCGCGCGCGGCTCGAGGCCGAGGCCACGAGTCTGGGTCGGATGCCCTGCACCGCCGGCTGGTCGAGCAGGACCCGGTCGCCGCCGGCAGCATCCTGCCGGCCAACGTGCGCCGCGTCGTGCGTGCACTCGAGGTCATGGAGCTGACCGGCAGGCCGTTCAGCGCGTCGATGCCTGCGCGTCGGTTCGTCTCTCCCGCAGTGATGCTCGGCCTGCGCATGGATCGAGCCACGCTCGATGACCGCATCGACCGCCGCGTCGAGCGGATGTGGGCCGAGGGCCTGCTCGAGGAGACGAAGGCACTTGCTCGACCGCGGGCTCCGCCTTGGCGCCACGGCGTCCCGGGCCATCGGCTACAGCCAGGCCATCGCCGTCCTCGATGGCACGGTCGACGAAGCGCACGCGCGTGCGGACACCGCCCGGGCGACCCGTCGCTACGCCCGTCGCCAGGAGTCCTGGTTCCGCGCCGACCCGCGCATCGTGTGGCTCGACGCGCTCGGCCAGGACCTGCTCGACCGAGCCTCGGCGGTCGTGCACGAGGCGGGTGGCGAGCGCGCCGCACGGCATACCGGAGAATGACTGACATGACGCGCTTCACCAAGGGCCACGGCACCGAGAACGACTTCATCCTCGTGGCCGACCTGGAGGGCTCGCTGGAGCTCACCCCCGCCCAGGTCCAGCGCCTCACGGACCGTCATGCCGGCATCGGCGCCGATGGCGTCATCCGGGTCGTGCGCACCCGCTTCGCCACGGACGACACGGTGCGGGCCCTCGCGCCGGAGGCTGAGTGGTTCATGGACTACCGCAACGCCGACGGTTCGCTCGCGCAGATGTGCGGCAACGGCACCCGCGTCTTCGCGGCGTTCCTGCGCCGCGAGGGGCTCGTCTTCGGCAACAGCTTCAGCATCGCGACTCGCGCCGGCGTCAAGACCGTCCGGGCCACCGAGGGCGGTTATGCCGTCGACCTCGGGCCATGGCGCCTCGCCGACGAGGAGGGCGCACGCACCGACGGCTTCGACGTCATGGTCAAGCCGCGACACGGCAAGCCGGTGCCTGCCCTGTCGCTGGACCTCGGCAACCCTCATGCCGTCGTCATGCTCCCCGAGGGCATCGCCCTCGAGAACCTCGATCTCACGGAGGCGCCCGAGCTGCACCCCGAGCCCGCCGGCGGCGCCAACGTGGAGTTCGTGCACGCCGAGGGTCCCGGTCACATCGTGATGCGCGTCCACGAGCGCGGAGTGGGCGAGACGCGGTCGTGCGGCACCGGAGCGGCCGCCGCGGCACTTGCGACCCGCTTCTGGTCCGGCGTCGAGGACCTGAGCCCGTGGACCGTCGACGTGCCCGGCGGGCGGCTGACCGTCACGCCGCTCGCGGGTCAGCGGGTCGAGCTGGCCGGCCCTGCCGAGCTCGTCGTCGACGGCGACATCTCGCTCTGACCGGTCCCGCTGCCGGCAGCCGTGCCGAGCAGGCCTGCCGCGGGGTCAGGCACGGCGCACCTCGAGGATGCGGAACGCCTTCGCCGACGACAGACGGGTGCACGTCAGGCCCCAGTCCTGCTCGTTCACCCACTTCTGGAGCGAGTCGGAGCCGAGGTGCTTCTGCACGACGAGATGGGCCACACCGTCGGCGGCCAGCCGCGGCAGCCATCGCTCGAGGATGCCGTGCAGGGCCGGCTTGCCGACGTGGATCGGTGGGTTCGACCAGATCGTGGTGAACCGCACGTCGTCGGGCACCGCGTCCGGCTCGCAGAAGGTGGCGTTGCGGACACCCGCGACTGCCGCGTTGTCACGGGCGAGGGCAAGCGCACGGCGGTTGACGTCGATCCCCCAGACCCGCGCTCGGGGCGAGCGCAGGGCGAGCGTGATCGAGATCGGTCCCCAGCCGCAGCCGATGTCGAGCAGGTCGCCGAGGCCCGCCGGCTCCGGCGCGCCGGCCAGCAGCACCGCGGTGCCGGGGTCGAGGCGCTCCGGGGAGTAGACCCCGCGTGCCGTCGTCAGGGTGAGTGGACGTCCGTCGAGGGTCACCTCGATGCTTCGGCGCTCGTCAGGTGCCGCCGGCTCCGCGCTGAAGTAGTGGTCCGTCGACTCGCTCATCACGGTCACGCGTATCGGCAGGACGACCGGCACCCGCCTCCTCCCCGTCGCAGCCACGGCGAGCGGTTCACTCGGTCGTGCGACGCCACCCCGAGACCCACCGCCGGGGCGCCAGGACGGCGGCGACGACGGCGAGCACCCACACCGTGACCTCCACGGTGGCCTCGGCCCGCGGCGTCAACCGGAGCACGACGTCGACACCGATGCACGCGAGGGCCGCCAGGCCCGAAGCCAGCAGCACGAACCTGAGCCGCCCTGCCGGTCGGCCGAGGAGCAGGTGCAGCACCCCGAGCCCGAGCGACAGGCAGCAGACCCCGCCCCAGAGCCCGGCCACGACGAGACTCGTGCCGAACGAGGACGTCTCCACCCGCCGACCGTCGACGACGAAGGCGACGGGTTCGCGGCCCCAGTAGAGAGCGGTCGTGTGCTCGCCTCCCAGAACTCGGGCGAGGTCCGGCGGCCACTTCGCCCGGTCGAAGCCGTCGCCGAAGAACCTGACATAGCCCGGGCGCCGCGCGCCGTCGTCGGGAACGAACCGCCACTCGCCTCTGCTGAACCGTGCGTCGATGCGGCCGGACACCTCGACGAAGCAGCCGGCGGTGTCGCCCGCAGCGATCTCGGCACTCGTGCACGTCCGTGCCGCCAGCATCGCCCGTCCCTGTTGCTCGGTCTGCGGCAGCGTGGTGAAGATCGTGAGTCCTCCGAGCAGGAGCGACAGGCACCCTGCCCAGAGGAGGAGCCGGTGTCCGACCCCGCGTGACCGCTCGCGGCGCACCGGACCGGGCACCAGGTGATCGACCACCGGGCCCTGGTCAACCTCCGCGTCGCGGTCGTCGGTCGGCTCGGCCATCGCCGTCACCGTACCCGCGCCACGGAGTGCGCGATCGCGCCCGTCGTTCGGCCCCTGCGGGCACAAACCGGTGGCTCGTGGCGTTGCAGCAGTGGGACCATAGGGAGAACATGACGACACACCACACCATCCGCCACATCACTGCCAACCAGGACGAGCGCCGAGACCTGAACCACGACCGCGACTTGCTCGCCACACGTGCCGACGCCCTCAGCGACGACATCGACGGCGTCGACACCTTCGACGAGACGCTGCTGCCGCTCTACGACGGCGATCAGCTCGATCGCGAGGAGCGCGCCGCGCTCCGCCGCGTGCAGGGCCTGTCGACCGAGCTCGAGGACATCACCGAGGTCGAGTACCGCCAGCTGCGCCTCGAGCGGGTCGTGCTGGCCGGAGTCTGGACCGAGGGCACCGCCGACGACGCCGAGAACTCCATCCGCGAGCTCGCCGCCCTGGCCGAGACCGCGGGCTCCACCGTGCTCGAGGGCGTCATCCAGCGTCGCCAGAGGCCCGACCCGGCCACCTATCTGGGCAAGGGCAAGGCCATCGAGCTGCGCGACATCGTCGCCGACGAGGGCGCCGACACCGTGATCTGCGACGGTGAGCTGGCCCCGAGCCAGCGCCGCGCCCTCGAGGACGTCGTCAAGGTCAAGGTCATCGACCGCACCGCGTTGATCCTCGACATCTTCGCCCAGCACGCCAAGAGCCGGGAGGGCCGGGCCCAGGTGGAGCTGGCCCAGCTGCAGTACCTCCTGCCGCGCCTGCGTGGTTGGGGTGAGTCGATGTCCCGTCAGGCCGGCGGCCGGGTGGCCGGAGGTGAGGGCATCGGATCGCGTGGCCCGGTGAGACGAAGATCGAGCTCGACCGGCGGCGCATCAACACGAAGATCGCCAAGCTGCGCCGCGACATCAAGGGCATGAAGACCAGCCGCGACACCCGGCGCCAGTCGCGCCGCGTCGGCGGGGTGCCGTCCGTCGCGATCGCCGGCTACACCAACGCCGGCAAGAGCTCCCTGCTCAACCGCCTCACCGGCGCCGGCGTGCTCGTCGAGAACCAGCTCTTCGCGACCCTCGACCCCACCGTCCGCCGCACCGAGACCGATGACGGCCGCGTCTACACACTCGTCGACACCGTCGGCTTCGTGCGCAGCCTGCCGCACCAGCTCGTCGAGGCGTTCCGCTCGACGCTCGAGGAGGTGGCCGACTGCGACCTGCTGCTGCACGTCGTCGACGGGTCCCATCCCGACCCCGAGGGTCAGATCTCAGCCGTGCGCGAGGTGCTGGCGGAGGTGGGCGGCGACCAGCTCACGGAGGTCATCGTCGTCAACAAGGCCGACATCGCCGACCCGGAGGTGCTCGACCGGCTGCGCCGTCACGAGCGGCACTGCGTCACGGTGTCCGCTCGCACCGGCGCCGGCCTCGATGCGCTGCGCGAGCTCATCGCCCGCGAGCTGCCCAAGCCCGACATCGAGGTCGACGTCCTCGTGCCCTACGACCGCGGCGACCTCATCTCGCGGATCCACGACGAGGGCGAGATCCTCGCCAGCGAGCACGTGGCGGACGGGACCCGGCTGCGTGCCAAGGTGACGCCCGTCATCGAGGCCGACCTCGCGGCATACGCCGTCGCGGCCAGCTGAGCGACGAACAGCACGGTTGCGCCTTTCCCGCACACCTCGCGCTCACGACAGCCCGGAGACCGATCCGTCCTCGGTGAGGTCGATGCGCTCGGCGTCGGGGGACTTCGGCGGGCCGGGCATCGTGCGCGGGATCGCAGCCACTGGGCCCCTGCCCTCGGGGTGGGGGAGGGTGGCACGCTCAGTGGGCGGCGCGGCATACCCTGAGCCAATGGCCAAGGGACCCGCGCTCGACGACCTCCTCCAGGCGGCGGTGGCTGGGGTCGGAGGCGTCGGGCGGCCCGGGCAGGTCGAGATGGCCGAGGCGGTCGCCGCGGCCATCGACGCGGGAGAGCACCTGCTCGTGCAGGCCGGCACGGGCACCGGGAAGTCGCTCGCCTACCTCGTCCCGGCGGTCGCGCACGCCTTCCAGGCCGGCAGGCCTGCCGTCGTGGCCACGGCCACGCTGGCGCTGCAGGCCCAGATCGTCGACCGCGACATGCCGCGGGTGGCTGACGCCCTCGCGCCGGTCCTCGGCCGCCGTCCGACCTATGCCCTCGTCAAGGGGCGGCGCAACTACGTGTGCCTCAACAAGCTCGACGGCGGCTTCCCCGACGAGGACGACGGCCTGCTCTCCGTCGGGCAGGTGGACGCTGCGGTCGGCCGGCTCGGGCAGGAGGTCGTGCGCCTGCGTGCGTGGGCCACGAGCACCGAGTCCGGCGACCGCGACGAGCTCGTCCCGGGCGTCTCGGAGCGCGCCTGGCGGCAGGTCTCCGTGTCGGCCCACGAGTGCCTGGGCGGCAGGTGCCCCCTCGTCAGCGAGTGCTTCGTCGAGCGGGCCCGAGAGGCGGCCAAGGACGTCGATGTCGTGGTCACGAACCACTCCTTCATGGCCATCGACTCCTTCGAGGGCCGCCAGATGCTGCCCGACCACGACGTCCTCGTCATCGACGAGGCGCACGAGCTCGTCGACCGCGTGACCGCCACGATCACCGACGAGCTCACCGGCACGATGGTGCTCTCGGCGGCCAAGAAGGCCGGCCGGCTCTCGGAGAACACCGCCGCGCTGGACGACGCGGGAGAGCTCCTGGCAGCTGCCCTCGAGCCGCTCGACGAGGGCCGGATCCTCGCCGTGCCCGACGGGCTGCGGCTCGCCCTGGCCCGCGTGCGCGACACGGCCCGCACGGTGCAGAGCGACCTCAAGCCGCCGCCGGGGCAGGAGGTGGACGGCGCCCGGCAGGTGGCGCGCGCCGCGGTCGACGAGGTGCACGAGAACGCCGAGCGGATCATCGAGGAGCGCGACCTCGACGTCGTGTGGCTGAACCGCGACCCGCGCCGCGGCCCGGTGCTGCGGGTCGCACCGATGAGCGTCGCGTCGCTGGTGCGTGACAAGGTCTTCGAGGGCCGCACGGTCGTCATGACGTCGGCCACCCTCGAGCTGGGCGGCAGCTTCGACGCCGTCGCCGGCACGATCGGGCTCCGAGGCGACGGCGCCCCGGCCTGGCAGGGGCTCGACGTCGGGAGCCCGTTCGACTATCCCCGGCAGGCCATCGCCTACGTCGCGGCGCACCTCCCGGCGCCCGGCCGGGACGGTCCGGGCGACGACACCCTCGACGAGATCGAGCAGCTCGTGCGCGCCGCCGGCGGGCGCACGCTCGGCCTCTTCTCGTCGACTCGGGCTGCGCAGACCGCGGCTGAGGTGATGCGAGCCCGCTTCGGCGACGACATCCCCGTCCTGTGCCAGGGCGAGGACCAGATCACGACGCTCGTGCGCCAGTTCGCCCGGGAGCCGCGCACCTGCCTCTTCGGCACCCTGACGCTGTGGCAGGGCGTCGACGTGCCGGGCTCGTCGTGCCAGCTCGTCATCATCGACCGCATCCCCTTCCCGCGCCCGGACGACCCGCTGGCCTCGGCGCGGTCGCAGGCGATCGCGCGGATGGGCGGCAACGGCTTCATGGCGGTGTCGGCGACCCACGCGGCGCTGCGCCTGGCCCAGGGTGCCGGGCGTCTGGTCCGGCGGGCCGACGACCGCGGCGTCGTGGCGTTCCTCGACTCCCGGATGATGACGGCGCGGTATGCCGGCTTCCTCCAGCGCTCGCTGCCTCCCTTCTACCCCACGACCGACAAGGCGCTGGTCCTCGCCGCGCTCGCCCGCCTCGACGACCTCGCGCCGCCACCGGTCGAGGTCGAGGAGCCTGCGCTGCGGTCCCTCACCGGTGCCAGGGCCGATGCGGACGGCACCGAGCACCCTCGGCCGGTGGCCGGACCGCCCCCGGTCGCCATATCGAGCCGCAGCGCGGTGACCTCGGGACACGCCTGGACCGACGAGCAGGACGACGAGCTGCGTGACGCGGCCGACTCCGGCATGCAGCTCGACGAGCTCGTCGAGCACTTCGAGCTGCCCGAGGCGACCATCGCGGCCCGGCTCGACCAGCTCGACCTCACGCTCGCAAGTGGTGCTCTCTTCGACTGACCGCCCCCGCGCCCGCGCCCCGGGTGCGCGGTGGCGCCGAGGGGAGCGGGTGTCAGGTGCCCGTGGCAGAGTGTCGCCATGACCGACCCGGGCGCCTCACCCCTCGTGCTCGTGACCGGGCCGGAGGAGCTCCTCATCGAGCGCGCCGTGGCCGCGGTCGTGGCACAGGCCCGGGCGGTCGAGCCCGACCTCGAGACGATCCGGCTCGGCGCCGACACCTACGAGCCGGGCGCGCTGCACCTGCACGCGAGCCCCTCCCTCTTCGGCGGTGCGAAGGCGATCGTGGTGACCGGTCTCGAGGACGCGCCGGAGGAGCTGCAGGCCGACCTGCTCTCGGTCCTCGCCCTTGCGGGTCCCGAGCTGCTGCTCGTCGTGGCGCACCGGGGCGGCCCGCGGTCCAAGAAGGTCCTCGATGCGATGAGGAAGGCCGGCGCCCGCGTCATCGACTGCCCGGCGGTCAAGAGCGACCGCGACAAGGGCGACTTCGTTGTGAAGGAGTTCGCGGCGGCGCGGCGCAGGATCACGAGCGAGGGGGTCCGTGCGCTCGTCGAGGCCGTCGGCAAGGACCTGCGCGAGCTCGCGGCGGCCTGCTCGCAGCTCGTCTCCGACACCGAGGGCACCGTCGACGACGCCGTCGTCGACACCTACCACGGCGGCAAGGTGGAGGCGACCGGCTTCCGCGTCGCCGACGCCACGGTCGCCGGGCAGCAGGGTGAGGCGTTGCGCCTGCTCAGGCACGCCATCGCCTCCGGCGTGGACCCCGTGCCGATCGTCGCGGTCATCGCATCGCAGCTGCGTCAGCTCATCAAGGTGGGCTCGGCGGGCCGCGGCAGCTCTGCCCAGCTCGCCAAGAGCCTCGGGATGGCGCCGTGGCAGGTCGACAAGGCCCGACGCGCCGTCGGGCACTGGAGCGCCGACGGGCTCGCGGTGGCGGTGCAGGCCATTGCGGCGGCCGACCACGAGGTCAAGGGCGGCGGTCGCGATCCCGTCTACGCGGTCGAGCGCGCCATCCTGACGATCTCGCGTGCCCGGGCCAGCGGCTGACCCAGCAGGCTGCGCCGGTTTGGAGGGGAGTCGCACCGCTGGTAACTTTGACCCTTGCGTGCGCGCTCCTGGTCGTGCGCGTATGCAGGCTCTACCCAGAGCGGCGCACGCAGGGTGTCCCACGCCCGGTCCCGAGCTGCTCTGCCGCCCTCCAAGGGCAACCATCCGACCGAACGAAAGAATCAGCAACGTGGCAAACATCAAGTCGCAGCTCAAGCGCATCAAGACGAACGAGAAGCGCACCGAGCGCAACAAGGCCGTCAAGAGCGAGCTCCGCACCTGGGTCCGCAAGTTCCGTGAGGCTGCCGCCTCCGGTGACAAGGGCGCCGCTGCCGACGCCCTCAAGGTCGCTTCGACGAAGCTCGACAAGGCCGTCTCGAAGGGCGTCATCCATGCCAACCAGGCCGCCAACAAGAAGTCGGCCATGGCGAAGAAGGCCGCGTCGCTCTGACGCGAACCGCACCAGCCTGAACGGGCCCGTCACCTCATGGTGACGGGTCCGATCTGCGTCGAAGCGGTTCGGCGGAGCCTGCTCGGGAGGTGTCGTGTCAGGCGTGGTGCGCCCGGACGCTCGCCACGACCGCGTCGTAGCGGTCCTGCGTGAGCACGGCGCCCTCGCGCCGGACCGCCGTGGGGTCCACGCGCACGAGCCGGTTGATGCGCACCTCGCTCGGGCGGCCGCGGCTGTCCCAGGGGCCCGACCCGATGTCGACCCACTCGCGGCCGGAACGCCGTTCCTGACGCTCGTCGAGGTCGTGGTCCTTGCTCGTCAGCTGCAGGGCGACGAGCCAGGCACCCTCTCGGCCGATGACGAGCACCGGGCGGTCCTTGCCCTGGCTGTGGTCCTCCTCGAAGGGCACCCAGGTCCAGACGATCTCACCGGGGTCGGGCTTGCCGTCCGGCCGTGGTGCGTACGTCATGTCGGGCAGCCTCGTGGCGTCTCCCGGATATGCCGCCCGCGCCACTCCTCCCGTCGGGGTCCGCTGCTGCGGCCCGTGCCGGTCCTCCGGCTGGGTCGCTGAGGAGCCACGGAGGACTTTTCGCAGGCCGCGCAGGACGCGGTCGAAGGCACTGGGCATGGAATCACGGTAGCGGCGCCGCCGTTACCGCTTCAGCAGCACCGGGTCGACGGCGATCCGCACCACCGCAGGCATCATCGCGCGCACCGCGGCACGATCGCGCTGCCGCGCCACCTCAGACCCGGAGACCACGTGAGCCCCACCGCACGACGCACCGCCTTCGCCATCCTGGCCCTTGCGCTCGGCGGCTTCGCCATCGGTACGACCGAGTTCGTGACGATGGGGCTGCTGCCACAGCTCGCAGACGGCACGGGCGTCGACATCGCGACGGCCGGGCACTACGTCTCGGCCTACGCGCTCGGCGTCGTCGTGGGGGCGCCGCTCATCGCCGTCATGGCCGCGCGAGTTCCGCGCAAGGGCCTGCTCATGGGGCTCATGGCCTTCTTCGCCGGCTCGCACCTGCTCATCGCCTTCGCCGACACCTACCCGACCGTCATGACCGCGCGCTTCCTCGCCGGGATCCCGCACGGCGCGTTCTTCGGAATCGGCTCGGTCGTCGCTGCGTCCTTGGTCTCGCACCAGCGTCGCACGGCCGCGGTCGCGACCCTGCTCGGTGGGCTCGGCGTCGCGAACGTCGTCGGGGTGCCGCTCGCGACCGTGCTGGGCCAGCGCTTCTCGTGGCACCTGCCCTACCTCGTTGTCGGGCTCGTCGCCGTGCTCACCGTCGCCGCCATCGGGGTCTTCCTGCCGCACCAGGCCCCGAGCGGCGAGGAGTCGATGTTCTCCGAGCTGCAGGCGCTGCGTCGGCTGCAGGTCTGGCTGGCCCTGTTGATCGGCGTCGTGGGCTTCGGTGGCATGTTCGCGATGTACTCCTTCATCACACCCACGATGACCGAGCTGGCCGGGCTCGACGCGCGCTACATCCCCTGGGTGCTCGCGGCATACGGCATCGGCATGGTCACCGGCATGGTGGTCAGCGGGCGGGTGGCGCACCGGGTCGGGGTGCTCCGCGGCATCGTCGTCGCGCTGACGCTCATCGCCGTCCTGCTCGCCGTCTTCGGCTGGGCGGCGCAGGTGCTGTGGCTCGCCGTCGTGATGGTCTTCCTGCTCGGCGTGCTGCCCTCGATCGTCGTGCCGCTGCTGCAGACGCGGTTGCTCGACGTCGCGCACGAGGGTCAGTCACTGGCCGCGGCCCTCAACCACTCGACCCTCAACCTGGCCAACGCCCTCGGTGCCTGGCTCGGCTCGCTCGTGCTCGCGGCCGGATGGGGCTACGGTGCCCCGAGCCTCGTCGGCGCGGCCCTGGCGGCGCTCGGTGTGGGGGTGGCGCTGCTCTCTGCGGCTCTCGAGCGTCGAAGGCGTGCCCGGGCCACGACCCGCGCCGAGCGCAACGAGCCGGCCCGGGTCGTCACCGGCGCCTGAGGCACACGGCACGCCCCCGCGCGGCGGGTGCAGTCGTCACTCGAGCCACTCGGTAACGAACCGCGCGCTGGCGTGGATCTTCAGGCCTCGCCGTCTGCTCGCCCGTCGGCGCGGTCGATCACGCTCTCCATCGCTCGTCCTCACTCTCGCCGGTGGGGTCGACCCCTGCCCCCGCACCTGCCTGGTGGCCGGGGCCGCGGGCCTCGTCACCACGTCGAACGGGCCCTTTGTGGGTCGACAGGGACGCGCTCGGCACGGAGCCCTGGCGGACGGCCTGGACAGGGTCGACGGGCCGGGGCTCCGCGCTCTCGATGGCGGGTGCCGCGGGCGTCGGGGTGAAGCCGACGAGCGCAGGCAGCGAGTGGGTGCCGGGCAGCGCAGTGCCGCCCCAGAGCCACGGCTCGCGCGGGCGCCACAGCAACCGACCCGGCTGCCGGCGGTCCCGCAGTGCGTGCATGCGCCAGAGCAGCGCGGGGTGGCTGGCCGAGGCGTTGGCGACCCAGACGAAGAAGCCAGGCTCGGTGACCGCCCGGTCGGCCATGGCGTCGACGTCCACGGAGCGGTTGAGGTACTTGCCGCCTGCCAGGGTGGCCAGCGCGAGCCGGGCGCCCTGCGGGGCGAGCGCATGGCCGTAGTTGTCGGCGGTGTACTCCTGTGCCCGGCTGAGGGTCGAGCCGACGACCGGGATCCACTGCGCTGCGAACGTGCCGAGGATGCGCCAGTAGCTCGCGTGGCCGGCGGCGATGTGGCCGACCTCGTGCGCGATGACGAAGCGCAGCGCGTCCGGCTCGCGTGCAGACCCGCCGACCTCGAGCAGGTCGCTGTTGATGAAGACGAAGCGACGGAACCCGTGACCCGACGCCGCGGCGTTGAGGACGCCGTTGCCGAGCACGACGTACGCGTCGGGCACGTAGGACAGCCCCGAGCGCGCGGCGGCGTCGACGAGCATTGCGTAAGCCTCCGGGAACTGCTCCTGGGTCAGCTTGACGCCACTGAGGCGCTGCTGTGCCCAGAGCTGACCTCGCGCGAACCACACGAGCAGCGGCGCGAAGACGAGGGCCAGCGCATACACGTCAGGGGCGCGTCTCTCGTCGGTCGCCGACACGAGCTCGGAGATGGCGGCAAAGAGCAGCACCACCGAGGCGATGATGGCGAGCACGAGCGCGAGGATCTCGCGGGGGTGGCGGACGTACCGGCGCAGGGGCACCTGCGAGCCCGGTGGTGCCGGCAGAGTCAGCATGGGTTGGGCGCGCATGGGCGCCATTGTGCGGCACGGCGCCGAGCGCGACCATGCCGGGCGGACCGCCTCGGCTGCGTCCCGGCGTGCGCAGCGCACGGCCAAAGCGTGGGAGACTGTGACGAGGCGGGCCCGCCGGCCAGAGCCGGGGTGCCCCACTGATCGTGACCCGAGATCGCCACCCCGGTCGCCAGCCCAGCACCCGCCCACCACGATCCCAGCACCAGCCCCCATCACCCGGTCACACCGACCCCACACCCTGCGAGGTTCGTCCGCCCGTGTCGCCCATGGCCCGTACTGCGCTGGCGCCCCACGCAACGCCCCCGGACCTCATCCGCAACTTCTGCATCATCGCGCACATCGACCACGGCAAGTCCACGCTCGCCGACCGCATGCTGCAGCTGACCGGCGTCGTCGACGCGCGCTCGATGCGCGCGCAGTATCTCGACCGCATGGACATCGAGCGCGAGCGCGGGATCACGATCAAGAGCCAGGCCGTGCGCATGCCGTGGGCCCTCGAGGACGCCTCGGGCGCGAGCACGACCTACGCCCTCAACATGATCGACACCCCTGGCCACGTCGACTTCACCTACGAGGTGTCGCGCTCCCTCGCGGCGTGCGAGGGAGCCGTGCTGCTCGTCGACGCGGCCCAGGGCATCGAGGCCCAGACGCTCGCCAACCTCTACCTGGCCATGGAGAACGAGCTGACGATCATCCCGGTCCTCAACAAGATCGACCTCCCGGCCGCACAGCCGGAGAAGTACGCCGAGGAGCTGGCGAAGCTCATCGGTGGTGAGCCGGAGGACTGCCTGCGGGTCTCGGGCAAGACCGGCGAGGGCGTGGAGCCGCTGCTCGACACGATCGTCGCGCAGATCCCGGCCCCCACCGGGGATGCCGACGCACCGGCCCGGGCCATGATCTTCGACTCGGTCTACGACACCTACCGGGGCGTCGTCACCTACGTCCGCGTCGTCGACGGCAACCTCAACCCGCGCGAGAAGATCGTCATGATGTCGACGCGCGCGACGCACGAGCTGCTCGAGATCGGCGTCATCAGCCCCGAGCCCGTGCCCGGCAACGGCCTCGGCGTGGGCGAGGTCGGCTATCTCATCACCGGGGTCAAGGACGTGCGCCAGTCGCGCGTCGGCGACACCGTCACCAACGCGAGCAAGCCGGCCACCAAGGACCTCGGCGGCTACCGCGACCCCAAGCCGATGGTCTTCTCCGGCCTCTATCCCATCGACGGCTCCGACTACCCCGACCTGCGCGAGGCGCTCGACAAGCTCAAGCTCAACGACGCCGCGCTCGTCTACGAGCCGGAGACGTCGGCCGCGCTCGGATTCGGCTTCCGCTGCGGCTTCCTCGGCCTGCTCCACCTCGAGATCGTCCGTGAACGGCTCGAGCGCGAGTTCGGCCTCGACCTCATCTCGACCCAGCCCAACGTCGTCTACGACGTCACCATGGACGACGGCAGGGCCGTACACGTCACGAATCCCAGCGAGTACCCCGACGGCAAGATCCGCGAGGTCGTCGAGCCGATCGTGCGCGCGACGGTCCTGGCTCCGAGCGAGTACGTCGGCACCATCATGGAGCTCTGCCAGCACAAGCGCGGCACCCTGCGCGGCATGGACTACCTCTCCGAGGACCGGGTCGAGATGCGCTACACCCTGCCGCTGGCCGAGATCGTCTTCGACTTCTTCGACCAGCTGAAGTCACGCACCCGCGGCTACGCGTCGCTCGACTACGAGCCGGACGGCGACCAGGTCGCCGACCTCGTCAAGGTCGAGATCCTCCTGCAGGGCGAGACCGTCGACGCCTTCTCCGCGATCGTGCACAAGGACAAGGCCTACGCGTACGGCGTCATGATGGCGAGCAAGCTCAAGGACCTCATCCCGCGACAGCAGTTCGAGGTGCCGATCCAGGCCGCGATCGGCTCACGGATCATCGCCCGCGAGAACATCCGCGCGATCCGCAAGGACGTGCTCGCCAAGTGCTACGGCGGCGACATCAGCCGTAAGCGCAAGCTGCTCGAGAAGCAGAAGGAGGGCAAGAAGCGGATGAAGATGGTTGGCCGTGTCGAGGTGCCCCAGGAGGCGTTCGTCGCCGCCCTCAGCAGCGACGGCGACAAGGGCAAGAAGGGCTCGTAGCCCTGGCGTGGCGCAGTGGGGTGCCGGGTGCCGGACTCAGCCACGGCGACCTCACTCCGCGAGGAGCTTTCGCCGCAGCCGGTCGGTGTCGGCAGTGCTCCAGCCCTGGCCACCCAGCCAGCCGAGCACGCCGCCGTGGCGCTCGTCCAGGGCGGTGAGCAGCAGTCGCATCGTGTCGGTCGTCGGGGACTGCTGCGCGATGGTCTTGTCCTGCAGGTTCGCGGCATACGCCGTGCTCGAGCGCAGTCTGGCCATGATGGCGGGCACCCGCTCCGCCGAGGCCGCGAAGTCGGCGATGACGAGCTCGTCGGGCACGCCGACGACCTTGAGGGCGAGCCCGACGACGGTGCCGGTGCGGTCCTTGCCTGCAGCGCAGTGCACGATGGCGGCGCCCCGGCTCGCTGCGATGTCACCGAGGGCGGCGACGACGGAGTCAGGCCGGGTCGCGAGGTAGGAGAGGTAGTGCTCCGACCAGAAGTGCTCGTGGCTGCGCCGGCGCTCCTCGTCGCCGTCGCGCTCCGCGGCCGCGGCGGCGGCCAGCTCGCGCCGCTCGTCCGTCTCCCAGGGCAGCGCGCGCTCGGCAGCAGGGATTCCCGACTCGGTCGAGTCCTCGCGGTAGAGCGTGTGGTGGTGGTGGCGCACGGTCTGCACCGCGCGCAGCGGCCCGTCGCCCTCCTTGGCCAGCTCGACGTGCGTGCGCAGGTCCACGACGTCCGTGACGCCGAAGCGGGTCACGAGCGTCTCGACGGCCTCGGCCGAGAGGTCCTGGAGGTTGTCGGAACGCAGCAGCCGGAGCGGTTGCACGACCGCGCCGGACTCGGTGGGCAGGCCCCCGAGGTCACGCATGTTGACGACGCCATCGAGGTCGATCCACTGGGGCCGGTACACCCCAGCACCCTATGCGAGGCCCCGCGCGGTCATCCGGGCGCTCAGCCGCGGTGGACGTCGACCGTGAGCACGCTGATGGAGGCGAAGGGCGGCCCGTCGGGGCGGCCGTCCTCGCCGCCCTCCGCGGCGATGGCGTCGACCACCTCCATGCCGGACACCACCCGGCCGAACCGGGTGTATGCGGCCGCTCCGAGGTAGGGCACGGCGCCGGGTTGCTCCGGCGGCGGAAGCGTGAAGGCGCGGTGCACCATGAAGAACTCACCCGACGTGGTCGCGGATGCCGGCGTCCTCGCGGGCCATGCCGACCTCGCCCCGCGCGTAGCGCCCGTCGTGCGGGACGTTCTCGAGAGGTAGCCGGTAGCCCGGGTCACCGAGTCCGCGTCCCGTCGGGTCACCGCACTGCAGGACGCCGGTCGGCGGCCTGCTTCGTCGTCAGCCGGTTGCAGTCGCTGTCCCGCCAGTAGCCGCCCCGTGCGAGCGACACGAACGAGGCGACGGTGCGCGGCGCCGAGCGGCCGTCGAGCGCCAGCGTGATGTCGCCGCACGTGGTGTGCAGCACGGCAACCCACCTGGAGGCCTGCGCGATGCGCGCGTCCGGGGCGGCCGAGAACGACGGGACTGCCGACGGCACCGGTGGTGGGGCGACGCACGTGGCGGTCGGTCCGCCCGGCGCGCCGATCCGCACGGTGCCCGGCAGCGACGTGCTGGGTGCCGGTCCGGCCGTGCGCACCGGCGTGCCGGGCAGCGCGCTGCTGCACGCCGTGGTGGCCAGGACCGCCACGACGGCCAGGCTCAGCGCGGACCGCCGCGACGGTGCGGAACTCCCGCGGGCGTGACCGGTGGTGGGCATCCTCCAGCGTAAGGACGTCGTGCGGTCACGGGCACCCCGGTCGGGCTGGGACACTGGGGGTATGCCGCCCTCCGCCCTGCCTGACGGTGACCCCGCGCCCCCGTCGGGTGAGCTGCCGGCCGCTGCGCTCGCCGGCCTGGCGCTCGATCGAGCTCGGCATCTACGTCCACGTGCCGTTCTGCACGGTGCGCTGCGGCTACTGCGACTTCAACACCTACACGCTGAGCGAGCTCGGGGGACCGGGAGCAACCATCGGGGTCGACTCGTACGCCGACGTCGCGCTCCGTGAGCTCGATCTCGCGCGGAAGGTCCTCGGCGACGAGGCACCTGCGGTGTCAACGGTGTTCGTCGGTGGCGGCACCCCGACGATGCTGAGTCCCGCTGATCTCGTCGGCCTGCTGCACGGCATACGGGAGCGCTTCGGACTGACGCCGGACGCTGAGGTCACGACTGAGGCGAACCCGGACTCCGTCACACCTGACTCGCTCCGCGCGCTCTCCGCCGGCGGCTTCACGCGCGTCTCGCTCGGCATGCAGTCGGCCGTGCCGCACGTGCTGCACACGCTCGAACGCACCCACGACCCCGACAACGTCGCCCGCGCCGTGGCGGCGACGCGCGACGCCGGCATGCAGGTCAGCGTCGACCTCATCTACGGCACGCCGGGGGAGTCGCGCTCCGACTGGCGTCGTAGCCTCGAGGCGGCGATCGCGCTCGAGCCGGACCACGTCTCGGCCTATGCCCTGGTCGTCGAGCAGGGCACGAAGCTCGCCGCGCAGGTGCGCCGCGGCCTCCTGGCGATGCCGGATGACGATGACGAGGCCGACAAGTACGAGCTCGCCGACGAGCTGCTCGCGGCCGCGGGCTTCGGGTGGTACGAGGTGAGCAACTGGGCCAGGTCGCCAGGACGCACGCTGCCGACACAACATCGCCTACTGGGCCGGCACCAACTGGTGGGGCATCGGCCCGGGTGCGCACAGCCACGTCGCTGGCGTGCGTTGGTGGAACGTCAAGCACCCGAGCGCGTATGCCGCTCGCCTCCGGGCCGGCGTGTCGCCTGCCCAGGCGCGTGAGGCGCTCACCCGCGAGCAGCGTTACGACGAGCGGGTGCTCCTCGGCAGCAGGCTCGTCGAGGGTCTGCCGGTGGCGGACCTGCAACGGTCCGGTCGCGGCACGTGGCCGGGCTCATCGCCGATGGCCTCGTGGACGGCCCCGCCGCCGTCTCCAGGGGGCGCGTGGTGCTCACGCGCCGCGGCCGGCTGCTGGCCGACACCGTGGTCCACCGACTCCTCGCCGACTCGATGCCCTGACCCCCGAAGGATCTGATGACCGACGACGCCGTCCAGACGGTCCCGCCCCCTTCGCCGCCCCGCAGCCCCACTCTGCCGAGCCGGCGCCAGCGGACACGACCGACACGACCGACGCCACCGACAGCGGGCAACCCGCCGCCGAGCGGGGACGGCCGCCGGGCCACGGACCCCTCGGACGTCACGGTCGTCGTGAACCGGGCACGCCGGGCCTTCGACAGCGGACGGACGAAGCCGTTGGCCTGGCGCGAGGCACAGCTGCGGGCGCTGCGTTCCCTCCTCGTCGACCACGAGGGCGAGCTGGCCGACGCCCTGGCGGCCGACCTCGGCAAGAGCGCCGACGAGTCGTGGGTCACCGAGACCGGGTTCGTCGTGAGCGAGATCGACCACACGCTTCGGCACCTGCGGCGGTGGCTGGCGCCGCAGCGGGTGCCGGTCCCGCTGCGCGGTCAGCCGGGGCGCGCCCGGGTGGTGCGAGAGCCGCTCGGTGTCGTCCTCGTCATCGCACCGTGGAACTACCCGTTGCAGCTCACGCTCGCGCCGCTCGTCGGGGTCCTGGCCGCCGGCAACGCCGCGGTGCTCAAGCCGAGCGAGGTGGCACCCGCGACGTCTGCGGTGCTGGCCCGTCTCGTGCCCACGCACCTGGACGCCGAGGCCGTGCACGTCGTCGAGGGCGGCGTGCCCGAGACGACCGCTCTGCTCGCGGAGCGCTTCGACCATGTCTTCTTCACCGGCAGCGGCGCCGTGGGTCGGATCGTGCTCGAGGCCGCTGCCAAGCACCTGACACCGGTCACGCTCGAGCTCGGGGGCAAGTCACCGACCTTCGTCGACGACGACGTCGACCTCGAGGTCACCGCACGTCGCATCGCCTGGGGAAGGTTCACCAACGCAGGCCAGACCTGCGTCGCGCCCGACTACATCCTGGCCACGCGACCGACCCTCGATGCCCTGAAACCCTTGCTCGTCAAGGCGATCCATGAGGCCTACGGTGACGACCCGAGCACCTCGCCCGCGTACGGCCGGATCGTCAACGAGCGCCACCTCCAGCGTCTGGCCGCACTCATCGACCCAGCCCGCGTCGTCGTCGGTGGCACCGTGGACACGACGAGCCGCTACCTTGCGCCGACGGTGCTCGACGGCGTCTCCCTCGACGACCCGGTCATGGCCGAGGAGATCTTCGGACCGCTGCTGCCACTCGTCGAGGTCTCGGACCTCGACGACGCCATCCGGGTGATCGCGAGCCGCGACAAACCTCTCGCGCTCTACGTCTTCACCGACAACGCCGCGACCCGGCGTCGGTTCGTGCGAGACACCTCGTCGGGCGCGCTGGTCTTCAACATCCCCCTCGCGCACCTGGCGGTGCCCGGGCTGCCCTTCGGTGGCGTGGGGCCGAGCGGCACCGGCAGCTATCACGGGGAGCACTCGATCGCACTCTTCTCGCACGCCAAGGCGGTCCTGCGCCAGCCCATGCGGCCCGACTCCACCGTGGTCGTGCGGCCACCCGCAAGTCGCCTCAAGCGCCGCGTCATCGACCTCGTGGCCTTTCCGGGGCGGCGGCGGGTCCCGCGGCGCGAGGGGCGAGTGCGCTAGCACATTCCATGGTCGAAGTCCCTCATCGTGACCGCGTGTCGTACGAGGTTCCTGAGCAAATAGTGACGCGATGGCGCTCGTGTCCTAGATTGCCTAGGACCACTCGCCAACGACGGGAGCTCGGATGAGCGCGCCGGCACGTCCCGCACCACGTCCGCGACGCCGCTCCCGCGGCTCAGCCCGAGTCCTCGCGGTCCTGCTCGCCCTCGTCGCGACCGTCGGAGTGACCGCCCCGGCGGGGTCTGCCGAGTGGATCGTGCTGTGCACGGGCTACGACGCGTGCAACGCGTCCGGCTACTCCGACAGCGGCTACAAGGCGGTGGCCTCGACGAGCTACTGGCGTCAGAGCACCGGGCACAACTGCACGAACTACGTCGCCTACCGCCTGGTTCGCAACGGGATGCCGCAACGAACGTCCCGCCTCGCTCACCGGCAACGCCTACAACTGGGGCCCTTCCTTCCCCAACCTCACGGACGACCGACCCGTCGTCGGCTCCGTCGCCTGGTGGGACACCTCCTTCTCGGCGACCGGGCACGTGGCCTACGTCGAGAAGGTCGTCTCGGCCAACGAGATCCTCGTCTCGGAGGACAACTGGGGAGGTGACTTCCGGTGGCGCCGGGTCACGCGGTCCGGCGGCCGCTGGCCGCAGGGCTTCATCCACCTGCGCGACCAGGCCACACCCGTCTCCGACCCCAAGGCCTACCGGCCACTGGCCGCGCCCGCCAGGGTGATGGACACGCGGTCGGGCATCGGTGTCCCGGCCGGCAGCCTCCCCGGCGGAGTCGACGTGTCACTCCAGGTGGCCGGTCGGGGCCGGCGTGCCGTCGAGCGGCGTGGGTGCCGTCGTGCTCAACGTGACCTCCTTCGGTGCAAAGCACCCCCGGCTGGGTCACGGCCTACGCGTCGGGCGCGCCGCTGCCCGGACGTGCGCAGCGCGTCGTACTTCAGCACCTTCTACTCCAACAACGAGGTGCTGACCCGCGTCGGCGCCGACGGCCGGATCAAGCTGCGACCCTCGAGCAGCGTCGGGCTCGTCGTCGACGTCGTCGGCTGGCTGCCGGTGACCTCGTGGCTGACGACGACCTCACCGAGCCGCATCGTGGACACCCGCAGCGGCGTGGGCGCCCCGCTCGCGAAGTTGCGGGCGGGCGGCACGATCGACGTCAGCGTGGCCGGGCGCGGCGGCATACCGACCTCGGGTGCCGTGGCAGCCGTGCTCGCGGTCACTGCACCCAAGGCCACGACCTCGGGATGGGTGGTCGCGTGGGCCACGGGCACGAGCCGGCCGCCCGTGGCCGACCTGCAGCTCAGCGCCGGCTACTCCTCCACGGGGCTGGTCACGACACGTGATCGGCAGCAGCGGGCGGGTCAGCCTCTACGCCACGGCCTCGACCGACGTCGTCGTCGACGTCGTCGGCTGGGTGCCCGTGGGGTCCGATGTCACGGTCCTGCGACCGAGCCGGGTGCTCGACACCCGCTCCAGCGGGATCGTGTCCGCCGGCCGGTCGGTGCGCGTGCCGGTGGCGGGAGCGCCCGGCGTCCCCGACGCGGGCGTCAGCGCGGCCCTCGTCTCCCTGACCACGGTCGGCTCCCAGGGCTCGGGCGCCCTCATCGCCTATCCGACCGGGCAGACCCGCCCGGGGGCGGGCACGACGCACTTCATGAAGGGGCAGGTGGTGACGACGCTCGCGATCGTGCCGGTCGGCGCGGACGGGAGCATCAGCGTCTACTCGTCGGCGGAGTCGCACGTGGTCGTCGACGTGCATGGCTACGTGCGGGGCTGACCGGCCGGGTCTGCGCTGACGTCACCTGACCTGACGCTCGGTGCGCTTCGTTGCCCCGCCGGTGGTGGCCCGTGCGTGCCCGGCCTGCCCGGCGGGTCACGCCGACGGCTCGGTGACGAAGTCGATGAGCTCCTCGACGCTCGCCAGCAGCGTGGGCTCGAGGTCGGCGTACGTGCGCACCGTGCCGAGGATGCGCTTCCAGGCTCGGGCGATGTCCGCCTGGGTGCCGTGCGGCCAGCCCAGCTCGGCGCAGATGCCGTGCTTCCACGACGTGCCGCGGGGGATGACCGGCCACTGCTGCCAGCCGAGGCGCTCCGGGCGCACCGACTGCCACACGTCGACATAGGGATGTCCGAGGATCTTCACGTGCGGCGCCAGCCCGGGCAGGGCGCGCGCCTGCTCGACGATGCGCGCCTCCTTCGTGCCGGCCACGAGGTGGTCGACGAGCACACCGAGGCGCCGTCCGGTGCCGGGCCGGAACTCGGCGATGATCCCGGCCAGGTCGTCGACGCCGTCCATCAGCTCGACGACGACGCCCTCGACCCGCAGGTCGTCGCCCCAGACCTTCTCGACGAGCTCGGCGTCGTGCCGACCCTCGACATAGATCCGCGAGACGCTGGCGACTCGCGCCCGCGCACCGGGCACGGCGATCGAGCCGCTCGCCGTGCGTGACTGCTCCCGGTGGGCACTGGCCAGCGCGGCGCTCCGCGGCGGCCAGCGGCTTGGTCAGGGTGACCGGGCGACCGTCGACGAGGAAGCCGGGCCCGAGGGGGAACGCCCTGGTGTGGCCGCGCGCGTCCTCGAGATGCACCACGTGCATGCCGCCGGCCTTCTCGACCCGCACGACGGCGCCGACCCAACCGGTCTCGACCTCCTCGACGACGAGGGCGCGCTCCGCCGGCACGTCGATCGAACGTCCGCGTCGCGGCGCCCGCCAGTCACCGGAGAGGACGTCCTGGCCGTAGCGGTCGATCGGGGGCACCACGGGAGGGTATGCCGGGTGGCGGCGTCGGGCGGTCCGCCACGCGGGAGCCGGCTCGATCCGGCATACGGTTGGACGAGATCGGAGATGGGGCTCGTTCGACGTAGACTTGGCACTCCGCAAACGAGAGTGCCAGAGCAGGCCCGGACGCGGCGAGGAGGACGGATGAGCGAGGACCGCAGGCTCATGGTGCTGCGCGCCATCGTCCAGGACTACGTGCAGACGTCCGAGCCGGTCGGCAGCAAGGCCCTCGTCGACCGCCACCACCTCGGCGTGAGTGCCGCGACGGTGCGCAACGACATGGCGCTGCTCGAGGAGGAGGGCCTGATCCACGCGCCGCACACGTCAGCCGGACGGGTGCCCACCGACGCCGGCTACCGCGTCTTCGTCGACCGCCTCAGCGCCGTCAAACCGCTGAGCGCGGCGGAGCGCAGGGCCATCAGCCAGTTCCTCGAGGGCGCAGTCGACCTCGACGACGTCGTCGACCGCACGGTGCGACTGCTCGCCAGCCTGACCCGACAGGTGGCGGTCGTGCAGTACCCGTCGCTGACCCGCTCGACCGTGCGCCACATCGAGCTCGTGCCGATCGGCGCGACCCACCTGATGATCGTGCTCATCGTCAACACCGGCCGGGTCGAGCAGCGGGTCGTCGACACCGGCCGCGCGATCGGCGACGCCGACGGTGAGGTGCTCATCGCCTCGATCCGCGCGCGGATCAACGAGGTCGCCGCGGGGGTGCCGTGCACCGTGGCCGCCGCCCGGTTGCGCCACCTCGTCGCCGAGACCCCCGACGCCGACCGTGCGGCGATGGAGGCGGTCGTCTCGGCGCTCGGCGACGCCCTCGTCGAGGAGCGTGAGGAGCGCGTCGTGCTCGCGGGGCAGGCCAACCTGGCCCGTGCCGGCACCGACTTCCCCCGCACCATCGGCCCGATCCTCGAGGCTCTCGAGGAGCACGTGACGCTGCTTCGTCTGCTGGGCCAGCTCGGCGACGACCCGGACCTGGTGTCGGTGCGCATCGGCACCGAGAACCCCGTGACCGGTCTGCAGAGCACCTCGCTCGTCTCGATGGGGTACGGCTCCGGCGCCGAGCGGGTCGCGAGCCTCGGGGTGCTCGGCCCGACCCGCATGGACTACCCGACGACGATGGCGTCGGTGCGCGCGGTCGCCCGCTACGTCTCCGAGATCCTCGACTCCAACGAAGCCACCTGACGTGCCGCCCGTGACCACCAGCACCACACCCTGACCACTGGCCAGGCCAGCCGCCGGCGCACCGTCGCGCCGGATCCGACACACCACGCCCACGAAGGAAAACCAGCTTGAACGACTACTACGCCGTCCTCGGTGTCTCGCGCGACGCGAGCCAGGAGGAGATCAAGAAGGCCTACCGTCGCCTCGCCCGCAGGCTGCACCCGGACGTCAACCCGGGGGCCGAGGCGGAGGAGGAGTTCAAGAGGGTGTCGCAGGCCTACGACGTGCTCTCGGACCCGCAGAAGCGACGCTCGTTCGACATGGGTGCCGACCCGTTCGCCACCGCCGGCGGGGCGGGTTTCGGTGCGGGCGCCGGCTTCTCGTTCAGCGATGTCATGGACGCCTTCTTCGGAGCAGGGGCGCAGGCCGGCACGCGCGGCCCGCGCTCGCGGGTCCAGCGCGGCCAGGACGCCCTCGTGCGTCTGGACCTCGACCTGGCCAAGGCCGTCTTCGGCTCCGAGGAGGAGCTGACGCTCGACACCGCGATCGGGTGCAACCGCTGCGGCGGCGAGGGCGCCGAGCCCGGCACCGGGCGCCACACCTGCCCGATCTGCAAGGGCGCCGGTGAGGTGCAGCAGGTGCAGCGCAGCTTCCTCGGCCAGGTCATGACGTCGCGTCCCTGCGTCAACTGCCAGGGCTACGGGTCGACCCTCACGGACCCGTGCCACGACTGCTCCGGCGACGGCCGCGTGCGCACCCGGCGCACGCTCAAGCTCAAGGTCCCCGCGGGCGTCGACACGGGCACCCGCATCCAGCTCACCGGCGAGGGTGAGGTCGGCCCGGGCAACGGGCCGAGTGCCGACCTGTATGTCGAGATCCGGGTGACCAACCACGAGTCGTTCACGCGCCGCGGCGATGACCTGCACTGCAGCGTCGAGGTGCCGATGTCGGCGGCGGCCCTCGGCACCACCCTCAAGCTCTCCACCTTCGACGGCATGCAGGATCTCGAGATCAAGCCGGGCACCCAGAGCGGCGAGGTGCACACGCTGCGTGGGCTCGGCGTGACCCACCTGCGTCACGGCGGCCGAGGGGACCTGCTCGTGCACACGAGCGTGCAGACCCCGACGAGACTGACCGAGGAGCAGCGCGAGCTGCTCCAGCAGTTCGCGGCCCTGCGCGGCGAGGAGCGCCCCGAGGGTCGGCTGGCGCCGGCCAACAAGGGGCTCTTCGGCAAGCTGCGCGACGCGTTCAAGGAGAAGTGACCAGGGTGGCGCCGCGAGCCTGCCGGTGACCCATCACCTCTTCCTCGGCGACGCGGCGGCCGTGGCCGCTGCGTCGGTCGGCGACGTGCTCGCGCTCGAGGGCGACGAGGGACGGCACGCGGCCGCGGTCGTGCGGCTGCGCGCCGGCGAGCGCTTCCTCGTCGCCGACGGCGCCGGACGCCGGCTGCTCTGCGAGGCCGAGGCCGTCGATCGCGCCTCGGTGCGTGGCCGCGTCCTCGAGGTGACCGACGAACCGGAGCCGGCGCCGCGCTTCGTGCTCGTGCAGGCGCTCGCCAAGGGAGATCGCGACGAGCAGGCCATCGAGGCCGCCACCGAGCTGGGGGTCGACGAGGTGGTGCCCTGGCAGGCCGAGCGCTCGGTCGCCGTGTGGCGCGGGGAACGCGCCACCAAGTCCCTCGCCAAGTGGACGGCGGTGGTGGCCCGCGCGACCAAGCAGTCGCGACGCGCCCGCTTGCCGCGGACGTCCCCGGTCGTCGACCTCACGGGACTCGTGGCGCGCGTGCAGCAGGCCGCAGTGACGGTGGTGCTGCACGAGGACGCCACCGAGCCGTTGGTCGGCATCGCACTGCCGGCTGCGGGCGACGTGCTCGTCGTCGTCGGCCCCGAGGGCGGCATCTCGGCCCGCGAGCTCGACGCCCTGACGGCGGCCGGCGCGCGACCGCTCCGCCTCGGCACGACGATCCTGCGCTCGTCGTCGGCCGGCCCGGCCGCGCTCGCCGTGCTCAATGCGGCCTCTCGCTGGGCCTGACCACCCGGCCCGTGCCCGTCCCGCCTGTCCGCGATCGCGGCGGGCGTCGGGTCAGCCGATCGTGAAGGGGACGCGCTCCTCGGCACTGACGGAGCCGTCCTTGGCACTCGTCTCGAAGACGACCACCGCGTACTCGCCGTCGGGCAGGCCGGTGCAGCTCGAACGCGTACGTCCCCCGCGCCGGCGCGCCGGCCGTGGCGGTCAGCGTGCCCTCGCGCACCACCTCTCCGTCGCGGAGTGACGTGCCACTGCACCGTCGCCTCGAAGGTGCTCGAGACGCCGCTGACCCGCACCGTCCGGCCGCTCGCCAGGTGCTGACCGTGGTAGGGCGCGTCGACCCAGATCGGCGACAGGAGGGCGGCGACGTCGATGGGGTCCGAGGGCCGGTTGTGGTCGCGCCCGCTCGGCACCCCGGTGCGACGTCGGACCCGTCCGCGGTGTCGAGGCGCACCGGCACCGCGCCCTGGCCGACGGCGCCCTGCGCCGTCCAGACGAGCTGCTGTACCGCCTTCTCGGACCCGCCGGCCGGGGCTGCGGAGAGGCCTGCCGAGAGGCGCACGGTGATGCGGCCACCGCCCGACCCGATCGACCGACACCGACTCCGGCCTGACGCCCAGCCACGGCGACGGCTGGCCGGAGCTGCGATCGGAGGTGCTCGTCATGGCTGGCGTTGGCCGGCCCCATCGCCAGCAGCAGGGCGGCCAGCGCACGGTGCTCGGGCGAGTCGGGCCGCGACCACGTCGGTCGGGACGAACTGCCGGAACAGGCGCAGGTCGCTGGAGCCGGTCGCGGCCGGCCCGAGCAGGTAGACGGGCACGGCGGCGCGGGCCGTGCTCGGTGGGGCGTCACCGCCGTCGTGCTCGGAGCCGGGTGGTGGGGCTTCGTCGACACGGTGGGGGCCGAGCGTCGGTGGCCTCGTCGACGGGGCGTGCGGTCGGTGACGTCGGCGCCACCCCGCGGCGCGGTCGTGGTGGGACTCGCCGGCTCCGCGCTGGTCGGTGGGGCGGTCAGCGTCGGGATGCTCGTGCCGTGCGCTCGAGGCGGCGCCGTGGCGCTTGCATGTCGTCGACGTCGTCGACGTCGCCGGCCACGGTCGGTCCACCGACGAGGGTCGAGTCGTCGGGACCGGTGACGGTCCAGATCGAGCCGGCCAGCACGATCGTCGCGGCCGCCGCGGCGACAGGAGCGAGCCAGTGCCGGCCGGCGGAGCCGCCGGGCGCCGCGTGGGCCTCGGTGAGGATGGCCGTCAGCCGGTCATCCGGGGTGATCCGGCTCGCCTCGCTGCCGAGCGCCTGGCGCAGTCGGGCCTCGCGTGTGGCGCAGCGTCCTCGAGGAGCCGGTCCGCCGCCTCGTGGTCGCGGCCCTCGGGGCCGTCGGGGGTGTGCTCGGTGTCCATCAGGGCTCCGTCTTCGGCATGGTGGCCCGCAGCGTCATGAGGCCGCGGTGGGCGTGGCTCTTGACCGCACCCGGAGAGATCTCCAGGGCGGCGGCGATCTGCGCCTCGGACAGGTCGGCGTAGTACCGCAGCACGAGCACCTCTCGTTGTCTGGGCGGGAGTCCGGCGAGGGCCCGCATCATCGCGTCGTGCTCCGAGGCGTGCAGGGCGGCCGCCTCGGCGCTGCCGACCGACTCCCGGCCCGGGGCGTCGGCAGCGGCGGCGGTGGCGATGTTGACCCGGTCGACGACGACGTTGTGGCGCTGCACGGAGCGGCAGCCGTTGACGACCGCCGTGTGGAGGTACCCGACCACCCGGCCGCCCTCCCGGATCGAGGCCCACCGGCGGTGCGTCGCCACGAAGGCGTCCTGCACGACGTCCTCGGCGGCGAGCTGATCGCGCAGCAGCAGCCAGGCGAGCCGGACGAGCCGGTGCCAGTGAGCCCGGTAGAGCTCCCCGATCGCCACGTCCGGGTCCAGGGGCAGCTCGATATGGCGGTGGAGCGAGGGCATCGCCGACACGCTCGGCGCGGCAGGCGAGGACGCAGCGGGCTGACCCGGCCGACGCTCGGGCGTGCCTGCGCCACTGAGCGGGCCGGACGGCATACCCAACGTTCTCACGACACCACGACGCGCGGGTGCGCGTTTCGGTTGACGTGCCTAGGGTGCTGGCATGACCCAGCAGACCTCCGATGACTGCCTCTTCTGCAGCATCGTCGCCGGTGACGTCCCGGCCGACCGCGTCGCCGAGAGCGAGCGGTCGGTCGCCTTCCGCGACATCAACCCCGCCGCCCCCGTCCACGTGCTCGTCGTGCCCCGACGCCACGAGCCCACCGTCGGCGCCCTCGCCTCCGCGTCGGCGGACGACCTCGCCGACCTGTTCCGACTCGCCCAGCAGGTGGCCGAGCAGGAGGGGGCCGGCGACGCGCACCGGATGATCGTCAACACCGGCGCGCAGGCGGGCCAGACCATCTTCCACGCCCACGTGCACGTCCTCGCCGGCGTGCACTTCACCGAGGGACGGATGGTGTGAGCGACGAGGATGCTTCGACGGCCGCAGCCGGCGACTCCGCCGGTGAGCACGCCTCGGCCGCCGATGCCGACGCAAAGGCCGACGAGCAGCGCAAGGATCCCGTCGACGACCTCGTCACCACCAGCCACACCCTGCGCGTCGGTCGCCGGCAGCTGCGCTACACCGCGACGACCGGGCGCGTGGTGCTCCGCGAGGAGGAGCACAAGGACGGCACGTTCGGGGGTCACCGACCGCGTGCCGAGCTGTCGCTGACGACGTACGTGCTCGACGGCGCCGACCCGCGCAAGCGACCCGTGACCTTCGCCTTCAACGGTGGCCCGGGCAGCTCGAGCGTCTGGCTGCACCTGGGGCTGCTCGGCCCGAGGCGCGTCGTCATGGGCGACGCCGGCGCCCTCGAGCCGCCTCCGTACGACCTCGTCGACAATCCCCGAGTCCCTGCTCGCCGTCAGCGACCTCGTCTTCATCGACCCGATGTCCACGGGATGGTCGCGGGCCGTCGAGGGCGGCAAGCCGGGCGACTACCACGGCTACCAGAAGGACATCGAGTCCGTCGCAGAGCTGATCCGCCTGTGGACGTCGCGCAACAAGCGCTGGATGTCGCCGAAGTTCCTCGCAGGCGAGTCCTACGGCACCCTGCGCGGCGCCGCGCTGGCCGAGCACCTCCAAGGGCGCTACGGGATGTACCTCAACGGGCTGGTGCTCATCTCGAGCGTGCTCGACCTGTCCTCCATCGACTTCGACAAGCAGCGCAACGACCGCGCGCACGTGCTCTACCTGCCGACGTATGCCGCCATCGCGCACTACCACGGCAAGCACGGGCGACGCGGGCTGCGCAGCGTGCTCGACGAGGCCCAGGAGTATGCCGCCCGGGACTACCGCTGGGTGCTGGCGCAAGGCGCCCGTCTCCCGGCGGCGGACCGCCGCGAGGCCGTGTCCACGGTGGCACGACTCACCGGGCTGACCGAGGACTACGTCGACCGCGCCGACCTGCGCATCGAGCACTGGCGCTTCTTCACGGAGCTGCTGCGCGACCAGCGCCGCTCCGTGGGCCGCCTCGACGGCCGCTTCACCGGCCCTGCCGCGAGCGCGATCGCCGAGGGGATGGACGCTGACCCGTCGATGGATGCGATCTCGGGGCCGTACGCCGCGACGTGGAACCACTACGTGCGCGACGAGCTCGCCTATGACAACGACCTGCACTACGAGCAGATCTCGCGCCTCGTGCACCCCTGGTCGTTCAAGGACTTCGAGGGCCGCCCGGTCGACGTCTCGCCGCAGCTGGAGCGGGCGATGCGCCAGAACCCGCACCTGCGGGTCCACGTCTCCTACGGCTACTACGACGGGGCGACCCCGCACTTCGCCGCCGAGGACGTCTTCGCCCACCTGCAGGTGCCTGACGAGCTGCGGTCCAACATCGAGCACGCCTACTACGAGGCGGGCCACATGATGTACGTCCACGAGCCGACCCGCAGGCAACAGAGCGCCGACCTCGCCGAGTTCGTGGTGAGGAGCTCAGCCGGGCCAACGTAGACTCGACGGCACGATGAATGACGCCTCCCCAGCCGGGTCCCCGCCCCGCCGTGACACCACCGCCGAGACCACCGAGACCGCCGACGCCGTTGTGACCGCCGAGACCGCGGGCCCCGCCGTCACCTCGTCCGGCTCCCGATCGGATGTCGCGCCCGATGTCTCGTCCAGCTCCTCCCCCTCCGACGCGCCGGTGCTGATCCGTCGGATCCCGCCGCCGATCGAGATGGTCGCCCTGCTCGGTCCGCGCGACGAGCTGCTGCGCACGATGGAGCGGCAGTTCCCGCTCGTCGACACGCACGTGCGCGGCAACGAGATGACCTTCAGTGGTCCGACGGGCGAGCTCGAGATCATCGACTCGCTCCTCGACGAGCTGCTCACCATCGTCGACCTGGGCCAGCCGCTCAACCGCGACGCGGTCGAGCGCTCGATCGCCATGCTGCGCAGCCAGTCGTCGGAGCGGCCCGCCGACGTGCTGACGATGAACATCGTCAGCAGCCGCGGACGCACGATCCGACCCAAGACGCTCAACCAGAAGCGCTACGTGGATGCCATCGACCGACACACGGTCGTCTTCGGGATCGGCCCCGCGGGCACCGGCAAGACCTACCTCGCCATGGCGAAGGCGGTCGCCGCGCTCCAGGCGCACCAGGTCAACCGCATCATCCTGACCCGTCCGGCGGTCGAGGCCGGTGAGCGCCTCGGCTTCCTGCCCGGCACGCTGAACGACAAGATCGACCCCTACCTGCGCCCGCTCTACGACGCGCTGCACGACATGGTGAGCCCTGAGACGATCCCGCGGCTCATGGCCTCGGGCACCATCGAGGTGGCACCGCTCGCCTACATGCGCGGCCGCACCCTCAATGACGCGTTCATCATCCTCGACGAGGCGCAGAACACCTCGAGCGAGCAGATGAAGATGTTCCTCACCCGGCTCGGCTTCGGTTCCAAGATGGTCGTCACCGGCGACATCACCCAGGTCGACCTGCCGGGCGGGACCCGCTCGGGCCTTCGGGTGGTGCGCGACATCCTGGAGGGTGTGGAGGACGTGCACTTCTCCGAGCTCACGTCGCACGACGTCGTGCGGCACCGGCTCGTCAGCGCGATCGTGGACGCCTACGAGCGCGACGAGGTCAAGCAGGAGCGGCGCGAGCGCAAGGCCTCCGCGGCAGCGAACCGCCACCGCCGCGGGGAGTCGCGCTCTCGGGAGGCCCCCGCGTGAGCGTCGACGTGCTCAACGAGACCGACGAGAGCGTCGACGAGCTCGAGCTGCTCGCCTGCTCGAAGTACGTCATGGATCAGATGCGGGTGCACCCGCAGGCCGACCTCTGCATCAAGCTCGTCGACGAGGAGGCCATGGAGGTGCTCCACGTGCAGTGGATGGACCTGCCCGGACCTACCGACGTCATGAGCTTCCCCATGGACGAGCTGAGGCCCGGCCGAGAGGGCCAGGAGCCGGACGAGGGCACCCTCGGTGACATCGTGCTCTGCCCGTCGGTGGCGACGAAGCAGGCCGCGGAGGCGGGGCACGCCCCCATGGAGGAGATGCTGCTGCTCACGACGCACGGCATCCTGCACCTGCTCGGCTACGACCACGCCGAGCCCGACGAGGAGCGCGAGATGTTCGAGCTCCAGCGCCAGCTGCTGCTGACCTTCCTCGCCACGCGCAACCGCCCGAGCGCCTGACGGGCGAGCAGAGACCGAAAATGCTCCCTCAGCTCGTCCTTCCGGCCCTCATCAGCATCGTCGTGGCCTTCCTGCTCTCGGCCGCCGAGGCAGCCATCTTCCGCATGTCCCGGGTGCGAGCCGCCGAGCTCTTCGACGAGGGCAGGTCCGGCGCGAAGTCGCTCGTGACCGTGGTGTCGGACTCGCCCGCCTACCTGTCGGTCATCGCCTTCCTCCGTGTCGTCGCCGAGGCCACCGCGGCGGTGCTCGTCACCCTCGCGGTCGCCGGCCAGGTCGAGTCGACCTGGAGCCGCGCGCTCATCTCGATCGCGATCATGGCGGTCGTCTCCTTCGTCGTCGTCGGCGTCTCGCCACGCACCCTGGGCCGCCAGAACTACGACATGGTCGCCCTGTGGAGCGCCCCCTTCGCCGTCGGGCTGAGGCGCGTGCTCGGCCCCGTCGCGAAGCTGCTGGTCGTGCTGGGCAACGCCGTGACGCCGGGCCAGGGCTACACCGACGGGCCGTTCCAGACGGAGTCGGAGCTGCGTGACCTCGTCGACCGGGCCGGGCGCCTCCGAGGTCATCGAGGAGGACGAGCGCGAGATGATCCACTCGGTCTTCGAGCTCGGTGACACCGTGGTGCGCGAGATCATGGTCCCCCGGACCGACATGGTGGTGCTCGACGCCGACAAGACGCTTCGCAGCGCGATGTCGCTCTTCCTGCGCTCCGGCTTCTCCCGCATCCCCGTCGTCGGCGAGGACAGCGACGACGTGCGGGGCCTGCTCTACTTCAAGGACGTCGCCCGTCGGCTCAACGCCGCGCCCGAGGACGCCAAGCACCTCGCGAGCGAGGTCATGCGTCCGATGCACTTCGTGCCCGAGAGCAAGCCGGTCGACGACCTGCTGCGCGAGATGCAGCTCGACCAGACGCACTTCGCGATCGTCGTCGACGAGTACGGCGGCACAGCGGGCCTCGTGACGATCGAGGACATCATCGAGGAGATCGTCGGCGAGATCGCCGACGAGCACGACCGGGAGGCGCCCGGTGTCGAGCACCTCGAGGACGGCACGCTGCGCGTCCCCGCGTCCATGGACATCGACGACCTCGCCGAGCTCTTCGACGTCACCATCGACGAGGAGGACGTCGACACGGTCGGCGGCCTGCTGACCAAGGCGATCGGCCGAGTGCCCATCGTGGGTTCCTCCGCGCGCATCTCCGGACTGGAGCTGACGGCCGAGCGGATGGCCGGTCGCCGGCACCGGGTGGCGTCGGTCATCGTGCACCGTGCCCCGCTGGAGGAGACTGGCCCCGACCACACCGACACGGAGGACGTCCATGGGCACGCGAGCGGGCACTGAGGGCACGGCAGCCGCTGACGGTGACGGACTGAGCGTGACGGTGACGCCGCGGCATACCGTGCCGGGTTCGCCTGTCTCGTCGGGC
Source organism: uncultured Actinomycetota bacterium (assembly GCA_963816385.1). GTDB lineage: Bacteria > Actinomycetota > Actinomycetes > Actinomycetales > Dermatophilaceae > CAWFKL01. The sequence continues at coordinate 46,202 of CAWFKL010000004.1, read as the reverse complement.
GGCCCAACGCAGGCAAGTCGACGCTGACCAACGCCCTCGTCGGCCAGAAGGTCGCGATCACGAGCTCCAAGCCGCAGACGACCCGGCACACGATCCGGGGGATAGCCACGACCGCCGCGGCGCAGCTGATCCTCGTGGACACCCCGGGGCTGCACAAGCCGCGCACGCTGCTCGGTCAGCGCCTCAACGACCTCGTGCGCCAGACCCTGCTCGAGGTCGACGTCATCGGCTTCTGCCTCCCGGCCGACCAGCGCCCGGGCCCCGGCGACGCGTTCATCGCCAACGAGCTGACCGAGCTGCGCTCCGTGCGCCGCCGGCCCGTCGTCGCCATCGCGACCAAGGCCGACGCCGTCGACCGCGACAAGCTCGCCGAGCACCTCATGGCCATCGACCGGCTGGGTGACTGGGACGCCATCATCCCGTGCTCGGCGGTGTCCGGGGAGCAGGTCGAGCAGGTGCGCGACCTGCTCGCGTCGCACCTGCCGCGCTCGCCGCAGCTCTACCCCGACGGCGTGCTCACCGACGAGCCCGAGATCATCATGATCGCCGAGCTCGTGCGCGAGGCCGCGCTCGAGGGCGTGCGCGACGAGCTGCCGCACTCGCTCGCGGTCGTCGTGGAGGAGATGCTGCCGCGCGAGGGCCGCCCCGAGGACAGCCCGTTGCTCGACGTGCGGGTCAACGTCTTCGTCGAGCGGCCCAGCCAGAAGGCCATCGTCATCGGCAAGGGTGGCTCCCGACTGCGCGAGGTCGGCACCAACGCACGCAAGGCGATCGAGGCGCTGCTCGGCCAGCGCGTCTACCTCGACCTGCACGTGAAGGTCGCCAAGGACTGGCAGCGAGACCCCAAGCAGCTCCAGCGTCTCGGCTTCTGACCGGACCCTCGCCCCTCGCCCCTCGCCCCGACCGCGTCCGCTGGGTGCGTTGGGGGCGGCGGTCGTAGACTCGGCAGCAGGAGGCGACGATGTCTGAGGCGGCGGCGCACGACCACGAGCTCGAGGTGCTCGAGGACGACCAGGATGTCCCACCGCGCCCGGAGGAGCAGATCGCTGACGCCGGTTCGGACTACGGTCCTGCGCCGCGGGACCCGCAGAGGTCGACGGAGTGAGCCCGCGTTCCTGCGGGACGCCCGGGCCGCGCCGCCGTTGACAGAGACCGGGGTCTCAGGATGCGGGCAGCAGTCCCGACCGGTGGACGCGATCGAGCGACCGGCATACGGTGAACGGGTGCGTGCGGTGCGCCTGCTTCTTCTCTGCCGCGACGAGGCCTGATCCCGGCCCTCCTCGTCGCGGAGTTTCCCGTGTCCGGCCGGACACCGAGCGAAACGCAGACGAGAGAGCGAAGCGATGATCCACCCCCAGCAGACGTCGGGTATGCCGTTCCAGAAGTACGTCCCGTTCCACGAGCAGATCCCCTTCGAGCTGCCCGACCGCACCTGGCCGACGAAGCGCATCGAGCACGCCCCCCGCTGGTGCGCAGTCGACCTGCGCGACGGCAACCAGGCGCTCATCGACCCGATGAACTCCGAGCGCAAGCTGCGCATGTTCCAGCTGCTCGTCAAGATGGGCTACAAGGAGATCGAGGTCGGCTTCCCGTCGGCGAGCCAGACCGACTACGACTTCTGTCGCGAGCTCATCGAGGGCGGCCACATCCCCGACGACGTCACGATCCAGGTGCTGACGCAGTGCCGCGACCACCTCATCGAGCGCACCTACGACGCGGTCGCCGGCGCCAAGCAGGCGATCGTGCACTTCTACAACTCGACCTCCGCCCTCCAGCGCAAGGTCGTCTTCGGCCTCGACCAGGACGGCATCATCGACATCGCCGTGCAGGCGGCGCGCCTGTGCCGCAAGCTCGCTGAGACGATGCCCGACACGCAGATCTACTACGAGTACTCCCCGGAGTCCTACACCGGGACCGAGCTCGACTTCGCCGTGCGCATCTGCAACGCCGTCATCGATGTCATCGACCCGACTCCGGACCACCGGATGATCATCAACCTGCCGGCAACGGTCGAGATGGCGACGCCCAACGTCTACGCCGACTCCATCGAGTGGATGGTCCGTCACCTGGACCGGCGCGAGTCGGTGGTCGTCAGCCTGCACCCGCACAACGACCGAGGCACCGGCGTCGCCGCGGCGGAGCTGGGCTACCTCGCCGGGGCCGACCGCATCGAGGGCTGCCTCTTCGGCAACGGCGAGCGCACCGGCAACGTCTGTCTCGTCACCCTCGGCATGAACCTCTTCGGCCAGGGCATCGACCCGCAGATCGACTTCGGCGACATCGACGAGGTGCGCCGCACCGTCGAGTACTGCAACCAGCTCCCGGTGGGCGAGCGGCACCCGTACGGCGGCGACCTCGTCTTCACCGCCTTCTCCGGGTCGCACCAGGACGCCATCAAGAAGGGCTTCGAGGCGATGGCGACCGAGGCGAAGGAGAGGGGCACGAGCGTGGACGACCTCGTCTGGGGCGTCCCCTACCTGCCCATCGACCCCCACGACCTCGGCCGGTCCTACGAGGCCGTCGTGCGTGTCAACAGCCAGTCCGGCAAGGGCGGGGTCGCCTACATCATGAAGACCGAGCACCAGATGGACCTGCCGCGCCGACTGCAGATCGAGTTCTCCGGAGTCGTGCAGCGCGGCGTGGACCAGGACGGCGGCGAGGTCGCCCCGGCCGAGCTGTGGTCGAGGTTCCGCGACGAGTACCTTCCCGACCCGGCCCGCGCCTGGGGCCGCTTCGAGCTCGTCAACGTCGTCACCGACTCGACGGTCGACGGTGGCAGCACGATCGAGGCGACCATGCGCGACGGTGGCGAGCCGGTCACCATCAGCGGTCGGGGGAACGGACCCATCGCCGCCTTCGTCGACGCGCTCTCGACGATCGGCGACGCGCCTGACGTGCGCGTCCTGGACTACGCCGAGCACGCACTGTCGGCTGGTGGTGACGCCCGCGCGGCGGCATACGTCGAGTGCGCCGTGGGAGAGCGGGTGCTCTGGGGCGTCGGGGTCGACCCCTCGATCGTCACCGCCTCGATCAAGGCCGTCGTGTCCGCCGTGAACCGCTCGGTTCGAGACTCCTGAGCGCTCCGAGCGGGGTCGCGACCACTCCGTGACCCGCGGCTGGGCCACCGCTCGACGCGCCAGGCGCGCGAACGACCCGCCGCCGGTCCGAGCGCAGACGGCGCTGAGATACCGTCGGCGCATGGACTCAGCGGTCGGTCGCCTGCTCCTGCGGCTCACCGGCGCTGGGCTGCTGGCCGTCTCGGTCGTCGCGCTCGTCGCACCGCGCCCCGTCATCACGCCGCTGCGCTGGCCGGTCGTCCTGCTCGGGGTCGCGGTCCTCGCGGTGATCGCGCTGCTCGTGCGGGTGCCACGGGTCCTGCTTCGCGGGTGGGTGCCCGGGTTCGTCGCGTTCGCCGGCGGGATCTTCGCGACGCTCATCGGGCTCGCCGGCCGCTACGACTACGGCTGGGACGCGCGCGTCGTGATGGACCTCGCGCGCACGCTCGACGCCGGGCGGCCTCTGCCCGCCTGGGGCATCGACTATCTGTCGCTCTACCCCAACAACCTGACGCTGCTCGCCGTCGACGAGTTCGGGCACCTCGCCGCCCGCCAGACCGGCCTGCTGCCCGACGAGGTGCTCATCGCGCTGGGCGGGCTGTGCGTCGGCGTGACGCTGTATGCCGTGCACGACCTGGTCGTGCGCGTCGCCGGCCGGGGGTCGGCCTTGGCCGCTCAAGCCGTCACGCTCGTGCTCGTCGCGACGAGCCCCTGGGTCGCAGTGCCCTACACCGACCTCTTGGCCATGCCCTTTGTCACGGGTGGCGCCGCGCTCGCCGCCCGCGCACTCGCATCGGGTCCGCGGCGAGCGCGCGTCGTGCTGTGGGGGCTCTCGATCCTCGCCATGACCGTGGCCTACGCACTCAAGACGACGCCGGTCGTCATCGTCATCGCGGTCGCCGTGACGGTCATCATCGCCGTCTTCGACGGCCACCAGCACCTGGGTCGCAGGGCTGCGGGGCTGGCCGCGTGCGCCGGTGGGCTCGTGGTCTTCTCGGCGCTGGCCGTCGCGGTGCCGTCCCTGGCTCAGCAGGCATCGGGGGCGGACACCTCCGCGCTGCACACGGAGAAGGCGCCCACCCCGCTGTGGTGGGTCGCGCTCGGTTCGGCCGAGGTGACGAGTGACACAGGCGTGACGAGCTACGGCAGCTACTCACGTGAGCTCGTCGAAGCCATCGACGGGATGTCACCGAGCCAGATGGATGACTACAGCGTCACGTTCCTGGCCGCCCGATGGGATGAGCGCGGCCTGACCGGCACCGGCGCCTTCTACGGCAGCAAGCTCGCCTGGAACTGGGGTGACGGCATGTTCGGCGCCTGGGGGGAGGGCGGTGACTCGCTGCCAGGAGTCCTGGCGCCGGCGACGGGTGGGGTCGGCCTGGTCCACGAGCTCAACGGCTACCACGGCACCTGGTACCCGCTCCGCTCAGAGCTCGTCCATTCGCTCTGGATCGCGCTGCTGCTCCTCGCGGGCATCGGGCTGCTGCGTGCCCCCTACCGCCGCGAGGTGGTGCTCCTTGCGGTCACGGTGCTCGGCATCGCGACCTTCACGTTGATCTTCCAGGGCCGTGCCCGCTACCTGCTGACGTTCGTGCCGATCGTCGTCGCGCTCGCTGGGACGGTGCACCCGTTCGTGCCGCGCCTGCGCAGCGTGCGCGGCCGGGCGCCGTCCCGGGGTCGCATGATGCCGGTCGACGAACGGCGGCAGGCAGGCGGCGGTCACGGTGGCGGTCGGGGCGGCGGTCGCGGCGGCGAGGGCCGTCGGGACGGCGATGGCGGTCGCAGGGGCGGTCCGCTGACCGCGTGGCTCGACGTGTCGGCCGGCGTCGCCGGGGACATGGTGCTCGGTGCCCTCGTCGACGCCGGGGCGTCGCTGGAGGTCTCGCAGGCCGCGATCGACGCGGTCATCCCCGGCACGGTTCGGCTCGTCGCGAGGCAGACCAGCCGCAGCGGTCTGCGCGCACTCAAGATCGACGTCGAGCTGCTCGCTCGCGACTCGCACCATCGCCCGTGGGCGGAGATCCGGGGTCGGCTGGCCACGGCACCCCTCGACGAGACGGTCCGCACTCGCGCGCTTGCCGTCTTCGAGCGGCTCGCGTCGGCAGAGGCTCGCGTGCACGGCATCCCCGTCGACGACGTCCACTTCCACGAGGTCGGGGCCTGGGACTCCATCGCCGACGTCGTCGGGTGCTGCGCAGCGCTCACCGACCTCGGCGTCGTCGCCGTGACCGCAGGTCGGATCAGTCTCGGATCAGGCACGGTCCGCGCCGGCCATGGCCGCCTGCCTGTGCCCGTGCCGGCGGTGCTCGAGCTCTGCCGTGGCTGGGACGTCATCTCCGGGGGAGACGGCGAGCTCGCCACGCCCACCGGCGTCGCGCTCGTGACCGCGCTCGCCACCGAGCAGGCCGGTCTGCCGGAGCTGACGGTGAGCGCGGTGGGAGTCGGGGCCGGCACCAGGGAGCAGCGCTGACCGGGCCAACGTCGTCCGGGTCGTCGTCGGCCCGGCCGCTGCAGGCCGCCGTGCCGGCTCCGCGGCCGAGGGCGACGACGCGTCCGAGTCCATGGTCGTGCTCGATGCGAACGTCGACGACCTGGACCCGCGGCTGTGGCCGACCGTCCTCGACGGCCTGCTCGCGGCAGGGGCCGCGGACGCGTGGATCACCCCGATCATCATGAAGCGGGGTCGCCCGGCCCACCTGCTTTCGGTCCTCACGAGGCAGCCAGACGTCGCCGCGATGACCGACCTGGTGCTCGCCTCCACGAGCACCATCGGCGTCCGTGCCACACGCGTGAGCCGTTGGGCGCTCGACCGCGGCTGGGTCGACGTCGCGGTCGATGGTCAGCGGGTCGGCATCAAGCTCGCACACCGGGACGGGCGCATCGTCAACGTCGCAGCAGAGTTCCGCGACGTCGAGGCAGCGGCTGCCGCACTCGCCCGCCCAGCCCGCGAGGTGCTCGACGCAGCCGCGGCCGCTGCTGCTGCCTCAGGGGTGGCGCGCGGGCTCCCCGTGCCGGAGGCGTTGCGGCCGGCTCCCTGACGCCGTCGGACTGCTGCGCCGCCGTGTCGCCCGGCGACTCAGGGTGCTGTGATCTGCGCGGCGAGGTGGCCCGCGCCGTAGCCGTTGTCGATGTTGACGACGCCCACGCCCGGTGAGCACGCGTTGAGCATCGCGAGGAGCGGGGCGAGGCCGCCGAACGCGGCGCCGTAGCCGACCGAGGTCGGCACGGCGACCACGGGCGACGCTGGTCAGACCGGCCACGACACTCGGCAGGGCGCCGTCCATCCCGGCCACGACGATGACGGCCCGGGCCTGTTCGATGAGCTCGCGGCGGGCGAGCACCCGGTGCAGCCCGGCCACGCCCACGTCCACGACGAGCTCGGTCCGCCGGCCGAGGTAGCGCGCCGTCAGCAGTGCCTCGAGGGCCACCGGAAGGTCACTGGTGCCGGCGCAGAGAACAGCCACCAGTCCTCCGGTCGGCCCGGGTGGCTCCGGGGGCCAGGCAAGCAGGCGGGCCATCTCGTCGTGCAGCGCGTCCGGGAGGACGTCGCGCACCGCCCGAGCGTGCTCGACGCCGGCTCGCGTGAACAGCACCGTCCCGCTCGTCGTGCCGTCGGCCGACGCGACGCGGAGTCGCTCGGCGATGGCCCGCACCTGGTCGGCAGTCTTTCCCTCGCAGTAGATCGCCTCGGGGTAGCCGCGGCGCTCGGCGCGCGCGAGGTCGAGCACCGCCACGTTCTCGAGGTCGTCGGCGGCGCCACCGGTCAGCGGCCCTGTCGGTGGCTCCGTCGGTGCCTCCGTCGGCGCCTCAGTGGGCACCTCGGTCGGCACCTCGGTGGCACCTCGGTCGGCACCTCGTTGCGATCCTCACCCACCGGTGACCTTCACCAGCGGCAGCGTGAAGGCCCCGGACTGGATGCCCGCGACGTCGACGGCGACGAAGGAGAACCCGGCCTCCCTCGCTGCGAGCCGCAGGGCGGCACGCACGGACGGCGCCATCGCCCGCTCGAGGTCCGTGTCGGGCAGTTCCAGCCGGGCCACGGCGTCGTGGTGCCGCACGCGGCAGTCACCGAAACCGAGCGCCCGCACCGCTGCCTCGAGCGCCTCGACCTGTGCGAGCTTCTCGGGGTCGACGACCGTGAAGTGCGGGATCCTCGACGCGAGACACGGCGCAGCCGGCTTGTCGGCGTTGGGCAGGTCGAGGGCTCGGGCCAGGGCACGCACGTCGGCCTTGGTCAGCCCGGCGTCGGCCAGTGGCCGAAGGACTCCATGAGCCGTCGCGGCCTTCGAGCCCGGGCGGTCGGGCCGGCGGGCATCATCCGCGTTCTCTCCGTATGCGATGGCGACGAGGCCGTGCACGGCGGCCACGTCGTCGGAGATGCGGGTGAAGAGCTCGTCCTTGCAGTGGAAGCACCGATCCGGACCGTTGGCCCGGTAGGCGGGGTTGTCACCCTCATGCGTTGCCACCTCCACGAGGGGGGCCCCGATGTGGGCGGCGACATCGTGGGCGCCATGCCGCTCGTGGTCGGCGAGGCTCGGCGACACTCCCATGACCGCAAGGACCCGGGTCGGGCCGAGTGTCCGCACGGCGAGTGCGAGCAGCAGGCTGGAGTCGACACCGCCGGAGAAGGCCACGCCGAGACGACCGGTGCCACCCGGCATACCGGCGGCGAGGTGCTCGCTGACCGCATCGGCCAGCTGCCCGAGGTGCGGGGGCAGGGCCACGCTGCCCTGCCCGCGCATCCCGCTCTGGGGATCTGAGGCCGTCATGGCCCCAGTCTTGCCGATGGGGGCGAAGATCGGTCGATCACGGCGCCGCCACCTCGGTGCGGTCACCGGACCACAGGGCGTCGAAGAGGCCGCTCCGTGCGCTCAGGCGTCCTTGCGCCAGCGTCGGCGCAGCGCGAAGGCGGCGGCCTTCGGCTTGCGGTCGCGGGTGAAGGCGCCCTTCTTGTTGCCGTCGACGCGCGTGATCCCGGAGGTCGTCGCGAAGTCGGCGAAGTTCCACACGTGCTCACCCACGACGGCGTCGCACGCGTCGAAGACGCGGTGATTCATGTCGAGATAGTCGACCTGGTACTCCTCGCTCCACGGCTGGGGCGTCAGGGAGTGGTTGCCAGCAAGGGTGTCGGCGCCGTACTCGGTGATGATGATCGGCTTGCCGTCCGAGGCCCAGCCGTTCAGGTCCTCCGTCCATGCGATTTCGGCGCTGGCGAGGTCGCCCGTGTGGACGTACCACCCGTAGTAGCGGTTGAGCATGAGCACGTCGGCGAACTGGGAGACGCGGCACGCGCCGTGCGGGGCCTGCATCTCGTTGACGAAGCCGACGGGTCGCGTGGGGTCTGCCTGCCGCGCGACGTCGAAGAGCGGGCGGAAGTAGTCCTCGGCCCCCTCCGTGTGGGACTCCGGCTCGTTGGCGATCGACCAGAGCACCACGCTCGGGTGGTTCTTGTCGCGGGCGATCAGCTCACGGATCGCCTGGGCGTGGACCTCGCGGGTGTCGTCGTTGATCGTCTGCGGGGAGAACGTCTGGTGTCCCTGCCCACCGAAGATGCCGCCACCGAGGCCCATGTTGAGGCCGACGGCCGCCGTCTCGTCGATGATGACGATGCCGTGCCGGTCCGCGTAGTCGAGCACGTCCTCGGAGTACGGGTAGTGGGACGTGCGGAACGAGTTCGCGCCGATCCAGTCGAGCAGCGCGAAGTCCTGCACCACGTGCGCGGGGCTGTGGGCCTTGCCGATCGTCGAGTGGTCCTCGTGCATACCGAAACCCTTGAAGTAGAAGGGATCGCCGTTGATGAGGAACTCCGCCCCGCGAACCTCGACCGTGCGGACGCCGACGGACTGGTGGTAGCTGTCGACCACGACGTCGACATCGTCGACGAGCTGGACCTCGAGGTCGTAGAGGTAGCCGTGTCCCGGCGCCCACAGGTGGACGTCCTCGACCGACAGGGTGCCGCGGGCGCCGCCGGTGCTCGTCGCCACCTCCCTGCCCCCGGCATCGCGCAGCACGACCCGGACCTGCGAGACCGTCGGCGTCCGCCGCCTCGACCGCGTAGTCCACCGATCCCGTGTTCGCCCGAGAAGCCGGTGACGACGGTGACGTCCTCGATGCGAGCCTGCGGGGTCGCGGCGAGCCACACCGAGCGGTGGATGCCGGCGAAGTTGAAGAAGTCGTGCCAGTAGACCTGGGCCTTGCCCGCCGGCCGATCCTTGATGGCGCCAGGCGGGATGGACTGGAAGCTCAGCGTGTTGTTCACGAGGGCCGTGACGCGCACCGGCAGGCCGGGTGTGACGAACTGTGTGATGTCGGCCTCGAAGGGGGTGTAGCCGCCCTCGTGGCTGACCACCTCCTGGTCGTCGACCCACACCGTGGCGCGGTGCGTGGCCGACTCGAAGTGCAGCACGATCCGCTGGTCCGCCCAGCTCCGAGGGATCTGCACGGTGCGCTGGTACCAGATGTCGCCGAAGTAGTCGCGCACCGCAGCGTCGGCCGTGAGGTCGTTGAAGCTGGCCGGCACGGCCATGTCGCGCGGCGCCGGCAGCGCGTCGCGGAACCACCCGGCGTCCCGTCCGGCGGAGTCTCCGTCGAGCTGGAACGACCAGATGCCGTCGAGGCGCTTGGTCTCGCGAGTGGAGGTGTCCTGGGGGCGCAGCATCGTGGGCCTTTCGTCATCGGTGGGCGTGCCTCCATTGAGTCACCGCGGCTGCGCGGCCGCGAGTGATTGCCACCAGTTGCCACGGCAATCGAAAGAGCACCTCGTCCGCACCCATGCCATCCAAAGAGCACTTCGTCCGCTCGCCACGCGGTATGCCGCCACGCCCCGTGACGATCGAAAGAGCAGGTCGTCCGCTCGACCCGGTCAGCGGGACTGCGCCCGGAGCCGGCGCGCACGCATCTCGGCCAGCTCGAGCATCCGCATGCTGAAGAAGCGGGGATGGACAGCATTCAGATCGAGGGATGCGCGTGGGTGGTTCAGCGCACCTGCCACTCGCAGCACCAGTGCGACCCGGGCCTCGTCCGTGTTGACGTCGTCGTTCCACACCTCGACGACGGTCCAGCCGTCGTCGGTGAACCGCCGGAACCGCTGTGCGTCGTGCGCGCGCTGCTCGTCGCTGTCGTGGAACTCCCGTCCCTGGTACTCGCCCAGAACCCGCTGCTGTGTCCAGCGCATGTCGGGCCGGCCGAGCCAGACGCCTCCTGGACCGAACACCGGCCGGTTCAGATCCGGCTCAGGGATTCCCGAGCGCACGAGAACGAGCCTCGTCCGCGTCTCGCCCGCCGACTGCGATCCGACCCGGATCCAGTCGAGCGCCTCGAGCAGCGTCAGCTTGCCGCGCGGTCCGACCCGGCCCTCCAGTGCCGCACGCAGTGGCTCGACCGAGCCGAGAACGTTGGCTATGGCGTCACCCATGACGACGAGGTCATCTAGCCCCATTGGGAAACCCGGTGCGATGAGCTCGCCCATGTCGACCCAGGTGTCCGCCAGGCTCGTCGCCGGCACGCCGTCGACGTGGACGACCTCTCGGTTGAACAGTCCCGGTGTCCAATCACGCCGCGACGACGCACTGCCCCGTCCCGCGCGTCGCGCATGATGTGAATCGCGCGGTCGTCATCGAGCGACATCGGCAGCGGAAGCCCGTGGAGACGGGCGGCCGTCAGGTGCGAGAACGCGTGACACTCGACAACGAGGGAGATGGCGGCACACTGGCGCGCCACCGACTCGGAGGCGTCCGCCGTCCAGACGCCCCGGGTAGGCGCCTCGAGGTTCAACCTGTGGACCTGGTGTCTGGTCAGGCCCCACACGGTTGCCATGGCCGAGGTGAACGGCCGGCTCCGAAGTGGCGGCGGCAGAGGCGACGGCATGTGTCCGATCGTGGCGCAACTGGCGAAGGCTCTCGCTGCGTCGACGCCTCGGCCTGTGGACAGACTGCTCTCTCGATTGCGGCAGGGCGGACCGAGTGCTCTTTCGATTGGGGGAGGGCGGACGGAGTGCTCTCTCGATTGGGGGAGGGCGGACGGAGTGCTCTTTGGATTGGGGTGTCGTTGCCGTGGGTGACGCGCGCTCCATACATTGGCGGGATGGACCGTCGGCCCACGATCTACGACGTGGCGCAGGCCGCGGGCGTGGCGGCATCGACGGTCTCTCGCGCCTTCGCCAGGCCGGGTCGCGTCAACGCCGACACCGCCGCGCGGATCTTCACGGCGGCCGAGTCGCTCGGCTACCGCTCCGGCTCGCTGCCGGGCCTCGTCACGAACCGCACGCGGACGCTCGCGGTCGTCGTCACGGACATCACGAACCCGTTCTACGGCGACATCATCCGTGGCGCCCACCAGGCGGCCGGCGAGCTCGGCTACACGCTGCTTCTCTCGCACACCCAGGAGGACGCGCAGCTCGAGCGGGCGTGGACCGAGCGGGAGCTGCGTGCGGTGGAGGGGGTGCTGCTGACGAGCTCGCGGATGTCCGACCAGGCGATCCGGATGATGGCGAAGCAGAAGCCGGTGATCGTCCTCAACCGGCATCTCCCGGAGGTGCCGAGCATCCTCATCGACAACGCCCGCGGCGTCCGGCGCGCCGTGGAGCACCTGACCGAGCTGGGCCACGACGGCATCACCTACGTCGCGGGGCCCGAGTCGAGCTGGACGGACGGCACGCGGTGGCAGGCGCTGCGCGAGGCGGCATACGAGCTCGACCTCAGGCTGCGCCGGGTCGGGCCGTGCAACACACCGACGGTCCAGGCCGGCTTCCGACGAGCCGGTGAGGTCGCGGCCCAGCGCGCCACGGCGGTGATCGCCTACAACGACGTCGTCGCCATCGGCGTCCTCAAGGGCCTGCTGCGACTCGGCCTGCGCGTGCCCGAGGACGTCAGCGTGGTGGGCTTCGACAACACGCTGCTCGCCGAGATCACGGAGCCGGAGCTGACCACCGTCGCGGCGCCCCTGCACGCGATGGGCGCGACGGGCGTCAAGAACCTCGTGGCGATGGCAGGCGGCGCCGTGCCGAGCCGTGAGCCCATCGTCATGCCGGTCAACCTGGTGGTGCGTCGATCGACGGGTCAGCGCAGCCGGAAGAGGACCTCGCCGGCGTTCGGCACGACGAACGCCCCACCTTCCGCCTCGGCGGCCAGGTCGATGGAGTCGGGGTCCACGTAGCCGAGGTTGGCGCCGCGGCACACCTCCTCGGGGATCTGGGTGGCGAGCGTGACCCGGACGCGCAGCCGCTCCTGGCCGGTGTCGGCGTCGTAGGTGCCCGCCCCGCGCAGGTGCGTCGAGTGGGCGAGCGTGCCCCAGTGGATGTGCTTGAACCGGTCCCACTGCTTCACGAAGTAGTCGCGGCAGTGGTAGCCGATCTCGTTGATCTCCGGGTGGCTCGTCGAGATCTCGCGTGATGTGCGGCGCGTAGATGACGACCTCGCCGCCGTCGGCAACCGCGGGCTCCAGCTTGTAGAAGCCCTTGGCGCCGGTCCAGATGTCCTCGTACATCGTCGGGATGACCGAGATGACGCGCTCGACCGGCTCGTCGAGGTACGTGACATGCGTTGCCGCGCACACCTCGGCGGCGTTGGCCCACGAGGCGATCGTGTCGCCGAAGGAGATCGAGTGCAGGTCGAGCGACCCGGACACGCCCGACGACGCAGAGGGCGAGCTTCTGCGCCGGCACGAGAGAGGCGCCCTCGTTGATGAGGGCCCGCACCGGCGTGATGTCGGTCGTGCCGATGATCTCGGCCGAGGTGATGAGGGCACCGATCCAGTGCGAGACGTCGATGATCTGCTGGCCCGCGACACCGGGGAAGAAGTACTTGTTCCCGCCCGAGATGCCGACGACCTCGTGGGGCAGCACCGGGTCCGACGACGAGGGCGACGTCGTGCTCGACCACGGCGCGGTTGAGCAGCACCGGCACGTCCATCTCGAGCCGGCCCTCGGACAGCTCGGAGAGGCGGGCGGCGGGGATCGTGCCGAGATCGGCGAAGGTCGACGGCTCCCACCACTCGTGGTTGAGCACCGTCATGCCGGGATACGTCTCCTCGAGGCGGCCCACGTCGTAGCCGAGGTGCGACGCGAGCGCCTCGTGCGACATCGGCTGGTGAGTGCCGAGGGCGATGAGCGTCGTCATCCGGCTGACCCGACCGTGGAGCGCCCCGTGGACCGCCCCGAGCAGCAGGGGCAGCGGGCAGGTGCGGGTGCCGTCGGGCACCACGATGCAGACGCTGCGTCCGTCGAGGTCGCACGCTGTCGAGCTGCTCGCGGATGAAGGCCGCGACGGCGTCCGGCGTGAGCACCTCCTCCGTGCCACCGAGACGCACGGCGCGACGGGCCGCCTCCTGCGGCGTCTCGTCGGCGTGGGGTCCGGCAGGGTGCGACGGGGTCGGCATCGGGGTGGTCGTCGTCATGACCCAACTCTCGCCGCGCCCCCGACGGGGACAAGGGGCCGGGCAGCCGCAGCAGACTCGAGCGACCTCGCGGCAACTCTGGCAACCCGTGGGCCCGCACCCGCTGCGGGAGAACGATGGGTGGCATGACGACCGTTGCCGCACGGCAAGCCCCTGGTGCTCGACCCCGACCGCCTCCTGCCCGTCGAGTCGGGCACGCGGGAGATCGCCCGGCAGGCTCTACGCAGCCGTCGCCGACCTGCCGATCATCTCGCCGCACGGTCACGTGCCACCCGCGTGGCTCGCGCAGGACACGCCCTTCTCGGACCCGACGAGCCTGCTCGTATCGCCGGACCACTACGTCTTCCGCCTCCTGCATGCCCAGGGCGTCGCCCTCGAGGAGCTCGGCGTCGGCGGATCGACCGATGACGCCCGAGGGATCGCGACGGGCGTGGCGCCTCCTGGCTGAGCACTGGCCCGCCTTCCGTGGCACCCCGAGCCGCTTCTGGATGGACAGCGTGCTCGCCGACGTCTTCGGGGTCGCCGAGCGTCTCGCTCCCGAGACCGCCGACGCGATCTACGACCGGATCCGCGACGCCATCGCAGCTCCCGACTTCCGTCCGCGTGCGCTCATGGGCCGCTTCGGCATCGAGGTCCTCGCGACGACGGACGATCCGGCCGACGACCTGCGCCACCACCGCGCGTTGCACGCCGACCCGAGCTTCACGCCGCGGGTCGCCCCGACGTTCCGACCCGACCGCTACCTCGAGCCCGGTCGGCCCGGCTTCGCCGAGCTCATGGAACGGCTGGCTGTCGCGAGCGGCATCGACACCGGCAGCTACCGCGGCTACGTCGCGGCACTCGAGGAGCGGCGCCGCTTCTTCAAGGCCAATGGCGCCGTGTCGAGCGATCACAGTCATGCGGACGTCGTCACCCTGACGCTGTCGCGACGCCGAGGCGGAGCGGATCTACGCCGCAGCGCTGGCGGGTGTCGTCCTGCCACGGGAGGCGACAGCCTTCCGCCGCCACATGCTCGTCGAGATGGCCCGGATGGCGACCGAGGACGGCCTCGTCATGACGCTGCACCCCGGCGTGCACCGCGACCACCACTCCCCAACGCTCGCACGCTTCGGACCGGACTCGGGCCACGACATCCCCACGACGGTCGAGTTCACCCGGGGCCTGCAGCCGCTGCTCGACCGCTTCGGCACCGCTGAACGGCTTCCAGCTGATCCTCTTCACCCTCGACGAGACGGCCTTCTCGCGCGAGATCGCGCCGCTCGCCGGCTTCTACCCGAGCGTGTACGCCGGAGCGCCGTGGTGGTTCCTCGACGCACCCGAGGCGGTCAGGCGCTTCCGGGGCGCCGTCACCGAGACGGCGGGCTTCTACCGGACCTCGGGCTTCATCGACGACACCCGGGCCTTCCTGTCCATCCCCGCGCGGCACGACATGTCCCGCCGCCTCGACAGCGGCTACCTCGCCGGGCTCGTCGCCGAGCACCGGCTCGACGAGGACGAGGCCCTCGAGACGGCTGTCGACCTGGTCACGACGATTCCGAGGAAGGCGTTCAAGCTGTGAGCACCGAGCAGACGTATGCCGCCGGGCCGGCCGACGGGGCCGCCTCCGTCGGCGGCGAACCAGCATCGCGCCGCCTCAGCCGGGCCACCGACGGGCGGCCGGCCGCGCCCGTGCGCATCGTGCACCTCGGAGTCGGCAACTTCTTCCGCGCCCATGCCGCTTGGTACACCGAGCACGCGAGCGATGCCGCGCAGTGGGGGATCGCGGCCTTCACCGGGCGCTCTCCTGCCATCGCGCGAGAGTCTCGCGCAGCAGGACGGGCTCTACACGCTCCTCGTGCGCGGCCCACGCGGCGGCTCGTCCTGAGGTCATCTCCAGCCTCAGCGCCGTGCACGCCGTCCGACGACCTCGACGCGCTTCGTGGCTACTTCGCCGACCGTGCCGTGGGCCGTGGTGACGACCACCGTGACCGAGGCGGGCTACCGGCGCTCCACATCGGGCGCCCTCGATGTGGAGGCCGAGGACGTCCGGGCGGACATCAGTGCCCTGCGGGCCGATCCGCAGAACGGTGTCGTCTCCACGACGCCGGGCAAGCTGGTCGCGGGGCTGCTCGCCCGCCGGGCCGCCGGGGCGGGCGCCATCGCGTTCGTCCCCAACGACAACGTGCCCGACAACGGCGCGATGGTGGCCCGGGTCGTCGGCGACCTGGCCGCGCAGGTCGACGAGGCCTTGCCCGCGTGGATCGACGCCAACGTCTCGTTCGTGACGACGATGGTCGACCGGATCACGCCGCGGTCGACAGACGGACGACCGTGCCGAGGTCGCACGACAGACGGGGGTCGACGATCCCGAGACCGTGCCGACCGAGCCGTTCTCCGAGTGGGTGCTCGCCGGGACGTTCCCCGCGGGGCGTCCGGACTGGGAGTCTGCCGGCGCCACGGTCGTCGACGACGTGCAGGCCCTTCGAGACGCGAAAGCTCTGGCTGCTCAACGGTTCTCACTCCCTCATGGCGTATGCCGGGTCCATCCTCGGGCACGAGACGGTGGCCGACGCGATTGCCGACCCCCTCGTCCGCTCGTGGGTCGAGGAGTGGTGGGACGCAGCGGCGCCGCACCTCTCGCTCCCACCGACCGACGTGTCGACCTACCGGCAGGCGCTGCTCGACCGCTACCAGAACCCGCAGATCCGTCACCTGCTCGCGCAGATCGCGGCCGACGGGTCGCAGAAGGTGCCGATCCGAGCCCTGCCCGTCATCCGCGCCGAGCTCGCGGCGGGCCGCGTCCCGAGCGGTGCCACGCGGATCGTCGCCGCCTGGGTCGCGCACCTGCGGGGTTACGGCGCACCGGTGAGTGATGCCGCTGGCGCGGAGGTGGTCGAGCTCGCGTCGGGTGCGCCCGCGGTCGCCGTGCGTGCGGTCCTCGAGCGCCTGGGCATCGACTCCGACGCGGTTGCCGACGTCGTGGAGCGGCAGCTCGTCGACCTCGTCGACCTCGTCGAGCGAGCCGTCCCGTGACTGCCGGGCCCGCGCCCGTCATCATTGGCGTCGCCCTCTTCCTCACTCCGACCATGTTCCGCTCCCGGTCGCTGGCGGCGCCAGGCGGTCGTACGCCTCCTGACGTGCCGCGGGGCTGGGACGAGCGTCGGCTGCTCAGTCGATCGAGCCCGTGCACCACGGCATCCACCGCCTGGAGCGGTGGCGCCGGGTCACCGGCACGGGTGATCTCACCCTCGGGCGGTCGGTTCCACAGCCAGCAGTCGAGGTCTGCCGCAGACCCGCAGATCTCTGCCGCCGCGCCCTCGTCGGGACCATCCGCGACGACGAAGCGCTGCACGTCGAGCTCCTCACCGTTCCACGTGCCGGTGACGCGCACCGGTGTGACCGTCCACGCGTGCATGGCGTCGACGGTGACGATGGTGAGCGCAGATGCCGTCGGCACGTGCGAGAGGCTCGGGCTCTGGCTCGTAGCCGCGCATGATGCGCAGGGCCTCGTCGACGCCGTCGGCGGCGAGCCGGCAGTCGAGCGGGCGTGCGCTGCCCGACGGTCAGCTCCGCGTCGAGGCGATGGATCATGGCCTCGTGAGCCTGCCGGCGTCGGATGTAGCCGGCCGACTTGTCGTCGGCCCACATCCACAGCGGCGTCTCCGGCGGCAGGTCGCGAGAGCACCTGCTGCAGCCGCGCGCTCGAGCGGTCGTAGAAGTCGAGCAGCGCGAGCCGGTCGGTCGGGCGCTGCTCGCGCGACGCGTTCATGGCGTCGAGGTCGCCCTCGTCGGTGAGCCGACGCTCGGCGATCTCTCCCCAGAACCACTGCACCTCGGCGAGGTGCCAGATGAGGTCGTCGGCGTCCCACTCGGGGCAGGTGGGCACCCGAGCCGCCGGTCGGCGGCGGTGGCGAGCACCGTCCCGGAAGCGGGCCGAGTCGGCCGCCAGATGGTCGAGGAACGGGAAGGGGGTCACCTGGGCGGCTGGACGGCATACGGGAAGCTCCTGCTCATCTGACCCCGGTGACACGGAACTGCACGGAGATGCGCGGCCCCATCGGCTCCGAGGTCTTGGGAACCGAATGGTCCCACGTCCGCTGGCACGAGCCGCCCATCACCACGAGGTCACCATGCCCGAGCGGGTAGCGCAAGCTCTTTGCGCTCGACCCGGGGATGGGTCCGCCGTCTCGCGGACGTAGCGCCAGCGTGCGTGCGGAGCCGAGGGAGAGGATGGCGACCATCGTGTCGCGTGTCACGCGACCGGCCGATGCGGTCACCGTGCCAGGCGACGCTGTCGCGACCGTCGCGATAGAGGCACAGCCCCGCGGTCGCGAAGGGCTCTCCGAGCTCGCTGGCGTAGTGGCGGCTCAGAGCCTCTCGAGCCTCGACGAGCAGCGGGTGCGGCAGCGCCTCGTCGGCGGCGTAGAACCTCGTCAACCGCGGGACGTCGACGATGGAGTCATACATCTGGCGCCGCTCGGCGTGCCACGGGACGTCGTGGAGCAGCGTGGTGAAGAGCTCGTCTCCGGCGCAGAGCCAACCGGGACGCACGTCCACCCAGGCGCCACGAGTGAGCTGGTGGCGGGTCAGGCCCGTGCCGAGGTCGCGCAGGCCCATCTCGTCGGTGAGGTCGAGCAACGACCCCTGAAGGGTGAGGTCCATCGGCCCCACGATAGCGCATAGGTAGAACGCATGTTCGATCCAGTGGACTGCTCGGCATCACTGGATCTCGAGGGACACCGTCGCGTCGGTGTCGCTCCGACACCGCCACGGGGGAGAATGGGCCCATGCCGCTCTACCGTGACGAGGCGATCGTCCTGCGCACCCACAAGCTGGGTGAGGCCGACCGCATCATCACGATGCTGACCCGCACCCGGGGACGGGTGCGTGCGGTCGCCAAGGGCGTGCGCCGCACGAAGTCGCGCTTCGGCTCCCGGCTCGAGCCGGGCATGGTCGTCGACGTGCAGTGCTACGAGGGCCGCAACCTCGACACGGTGACCCAGGTCGAGACGCTCGCCCCCTACGGCGACGCGATCGCCCGCGACTACACCGCCTACACGTGTGCGACCTCGATGCTCGAGACCGCCCTGCAGCTCACGGAGGAGCACGAGCCCCAGACCCAGCAGTTCCTCCTGCTGTCCGGCGCGCTGCGCTCGCTGGCCGAGCGCACGCACGATCCCGGTCTCGTGCTCGACGCCTACCTGCTGCGGTCGCTCGCCATCGCCGGCTGGGCGCCGAGCTTCGTCGACTGTGCGAGGTGCGGGTCACCCGGGCCGCACCGGGCCTTCAACGTGCAGTCCGGCGGTGCCGTGTGCTCCGTATGCCGTCCGCCCGGGTCGAGTGCGCCGGCCGCCGAGACGTTCGAGCTCCTCGCGTCGCTGCTCGCCGGGGACTGGGACGTCGCCGACGCGAGCGACGTGCGCCACCGCAGCCAGGGCAACGGCATGGTCTCGGCCTTCCTCCAGTGGCACATCGAGCGCGGGCTCCGTTCACTGCGCCTCGTCGAGCGAGCCTGAGCACGATCGAGCCTTAGCACGAGCGAGCCCGATCCCCACCGACCGGAGAGCCATGTACGCGAAGCCTTTCCCGCACCCGTCCGGCGCGACGCCGCCGACGATCGCGGCCGAGCTGCTGCCCAGGCACGTCGCGATCGTCATGGATGGCAACGGCCGGTGGGCCAACGCGCGGGGTCTGCCGCGGACCAAGGGCCACGAGGCGGGGGAGGCGTCGCTGCTCGACGTCGTTGCCGGTGCCGTGGAGGTCGGCGTGACCCACCTGTCGGCCTACGCGTTCTCGACCGAGAACTGGCGCCGTTCGCCCGACGAGGTGCGCTTCCTCATGGGCTTCAACCGCGACGTCATCCGGCGACGCCGTGACCAGCTGCACGACTGGGGCGTGCGGATGCGGTGGGTCGGTCGCGCGCCTCGCCTGTGGCGCTCGGTCATCAAGGAGCTCGAGGTCGCGCAGGAGCTGACGCAGCACAACACCGGGCTGACCCTCTACTTCTGCGTGAACTACGGCGGGCGCGCCGAGATCGCCGACGCGGTGCAGCGGATCGCCCATGACGTCAAGGCCGGTCGGCTGCGGCCGGGCTCGGTCGACGAGAAGACGATCAACCGCTACCTCGACGAGCCGTCGATGCCCGACGTCGACCTGTTCGTGCGGTCGTCGGGCGAGCAGCGCACGAGCAACTTCCTGCTGTGGCAGTCCGCCTACGCCGAGATGGTCTTCCAGAACCGGCTCTGGCCCGACTACGACCGGCGCGACCTCTGGGCCGCGATCGAGGACTACGTGCGACCGTGACCGGCGCTACGGCGGCGCCGTCGACACTCCGACAGAGAGCACGCCGCACCCGCCCGCCTGACCGATCGAAAGAGCAGTTCGTCGGCCCGCCGCAGTCAATCGTCGCGCTGTGGCGAAAGAGCAATCCGTCCCCTTCGCCGCGGGTGCGCGAGGGCTCCGGTGCGGGGACGAACTGCTCTTTCGATCGGAGGGGGAGGGGTCAGGTCTGTCGGGAGCCGGCGCAGTCGGCACACGTGCCGAAGATCTCGATGGTGTGCGTGACGTCGCTGAAGCCGTGGTGGCCGGCGACCCGGTCGGCCCACGCCTCGACGGCCGGCCCTTCGACCTCGACGGTGCGGCCGCAGGCCCGACAGACGAGGTGGTGGTGGTGATGGGTCGAGCACGCCCGGTAGACCGCCTCGCCGTCATCGGTGCGCAGCACGTCGACCGTGCCGGCCTCGACCATCGACTGCAGGGTGCGGTAGACGGTCGCGAGCCCGACCCCCTCGCCCGCCTCGCGGAGCCTGGCGTGCACGGTCTGGGCGGAGATGAAGTCCTCGGACCGATCGAGGAGCTCGGCCACCGCCGCCTGCTGACGGGTCGGACGGCGGCTCGCCGAACTCGTCGTGTTGCTCGTCGTGTTGCTCATCGTGTCGTTCCTGTCGTCGCTCTCGTTGCCCTCGCGCTCTCCTGATCGGGTGGCGCGGCCCCGTGCCCGTGCTCGTCGTAGTGGCTCTCGTGAGGGGCGTGCAGGTGCCCGTCGTGGACGTAGTCCACGTGGTCGCCGTGCGGGATCGCCGGGTGGCCGCACTCGACTCCGTGCTCGTGCGGGTGCACCTCGGCCACGTCGTGGCGCCGCCGCGACACGCGCGTGCGCACCGTCTCGACGACCGCGGTGACGACGAAGAGTGCGACGGCGAGCAGCACGATGGTGCCCCCGGACGGGCTGTTGAGCGGGTAGGACAGCGCGACCCCGCCCACCGAGGCCACGATCCCGAAGGCGATGGCCCAGCGCAGCGCACCGCTGAAGGACCGGGCGACGAGCTGGCTCGCTGCGTTGGGCACGATCATGAGCGCGCTGATGAGGAGCAGCCCGACAACCCTCATCGCGACGACCACCGTGGTCGCCGTCAGCACGGCAAGGATGATGTTGAGCGGCAGGACGGGGATGCCGACGGCGCGGGCGTACTCCTCGTCGTTGGCGACCGCGAAGAGGCGCGGCCGCAGAGCCCAGGTCGTCGCTGCGATGAGGATCGCGAGCCCCGCGAAGACGTAGAGGTCGCTCGTCGTCGTCGTGAGGATCGAGCCGAAGAGGTACTTCATGAGGTTGGCTGGCGTGCCGTCGGGCGACTTGCTGATGATGACGACACCGGCAGCGATGCCGCCGTAGAAGATCACGGCGAGAGCGACGTCGCCGTTGGTGCGCCCTCGGGTGCGAAGCAGCTCGATGACGACGGCCGCCGCGACGGCAGCGACGAGGGCGGTCCAGACCGGGGCGACGCCGGTGACGAGGCCAATGGCGACGCCGGCGAGAGCGACGTGCCCCATGCCGTCGCCGATGAGCGAGAGCCGGCGCTGCACCAGGAAGATCCCGACCATCGGCGCCACGGTGCCGACGAGGAGCGCGGCGATGAGCGCCCGCTGCATGAAGTCGATCGAGAGCAGCTCGGTCACGGCCGGCCCCCGTCGTGGCGCGGGCTGTGCCGCGCGTCCAGAGGGCCGCGGGTGACCATCAGCGAACTGGGCGCGAGCTCGTGGTCGTGGTGGTGGCTGTCGTGGTCGTGGTGGACGGCGTGGCGCTCGGCGGCATACCGCTCGGGGGTGCCGTCGAAACGGATGCTGCCGGTGTCGACCACGACGATTCGGGTCAGGAGGCGCTCGAGCGCCCCGAGCTCGTGCGTCACGATGAGCATCGTGACGCCTCGCTCGACGAGCCGGTGAAGCACCTCGGCAAGGACGTGCTGGTTGGCGGCATCCACTCCCGCCGTGGGCTCGTCCATGATCAGCACGTCCGGCTGGCCGGCGAGCGCCCGAGCGATGAGGACCCGCCGCTGCTGCCCGCCCGAGAGCGTGCTGACCTCTGTGGCGGCGCGGTCGGCGAGACCGACGACATCGAGCGAGCGGGCCACGATCTGGCGGTCCGTGGCGCGGAGCCGCCCGAGCCAGCCGATACGGGGCAAGCGTCCCGTGGCGACGATCTCCTCCGCCGTCGCACGCACCGACGCCGAGAGCGTGTGCCGCTGCGGGACGTAGCCGAGTCGGGCGCGGTCGCGCAGCTCGTCGCCCGGCTGGCCGAAGAGGCTCACGGTGCCCTGGGTGCGCTCGTTGAGGCCGAGGATGCCCTTCATCAGGGTCGACTTGCCGGAGCCGTTCGGGCCCACGACCGCCACGATCTCACCGCGCCGCACGGTGAGCGTCGCGTCGGACACGGCCGGACGGTCGCCGTAGCCGAACGAGGCGTGACGCAGGTCGATGACGACGTCCGACGTCGGCGTGGCGTGGGAGGCGGAGACCGTCGGGGTTGCGCTCACGAGCAGCCCTGGCCCTGCTGGAGGGTGGCGAGGTTGCTGCGCATGACCTCGAAGTAGTCCTTGCCCGCGGACTCGGTCGTGATGCCCTCGATGGGGTCCAGGGTCGCGAGCGCTGCGCCGGTGGAGGTGGCGACGGTCTGGGCGAACTTCGGCTCGACGAGGGTCTCCTGGTAGATCGTCGAGACGCCCTCACTGCGCACGAGATCGGAGATCTCCCTGAGGGCGGACCCGCTCGGCTCGGCTTCGGGCGAGATGCCACTGATGCCGTGCTGCTCGAGTCCGTAGCGCTGGGCGAGGTAGCCGAACGCGGCGTGGCTCGTGACGAGGACCTTCGAGCGGCACGAGGCGAGACCGGCTCTGAGCTCGCCGTCGAGGGTCGTCAACCTCTCGACGAAGGCCGACGTGTTCTTCTCGTACGCGGCGGCGTTGGTCGCATCGTCAGCCGCGAGACGGGTGCCGATGGCCTTGGCGACGGCCGCGTAGCGACGCGGGTCGAGCCAGAAGTGCGGATCGTCGGCGGAGTGCTCGGCGTGGTCCGCCTCCGACTCGTCCGCGTGGTCGTGGCCATCCGCCGGCCGAGGGCAGGCTCAGCGACGCGGCACCGGCGACGTCGAGCACCCGGCTCGGGTCGACCTGGGCCATGGCGTCGTCGACCGCAGGCTGGAAGCCGTCGGCGTAGATGACCAGCCGCGCCTGGGTCAGGCCGCCGACGTCCTGCGGCGCCAGCTCGAGGTCGTGCGGCTCGGCGCCCGGCTTGGTGAGGACGGTGACCGGCAGCGCCGACCCGACGATCTGCTGCGTCGCGAACTGGATCGGGTAGAAGGACGTGACCACCGCGCCGTCACCGCGCGCAGCCGACCCCGCCATCGGTTCCGCACGCCGCCGCCCCGAGAACAAGGGTGAGACCCGCGCCGACGGCCGCCACGGTGGTCAGCATGCGGCCGGCTCGGGAACTCATGATGACAATCATTCTCACGATGAGAATGGTTGTCAAAAGCCGCCCGTCAGCTGGGCACGATGCGAACGACGGCAACCGCAACGGTGAGGACGAGCACGGCGGTGCGCATCAGCCGCTCGGGCAGGCTGAGCCGTTCCCACATGAGGTAGAGCAGCCAGCCGACGAAGGCAGCGACGACGAGGAACGCCAGGCCGGCCCAAGGTCGCGGCGCGAGGATCCCCACGGCGAGCAGGACGACGAGCGCGCCGATGCCCGCAGGGCGTGGCACCGAGCGCAGGCGCTCGATCCACGGGTAGGACGCGTGCTCGACTCGGGAACGAAAGCTCAGGGCCACGGCACGAGCGTAGGGGACGCGACGGCATCCCCCGGACGGCGGCAAAAGGACTGGCGACGGCCCGATAACCTGTCCCGCATGGCCAAGCAGACATCCATCGTGGACACCGTCGTCAGCCTCTGCAAGCGCAGGGGTTTTGTCTTCCCCAGCGGTGAGATCTACGGAGGCACGCGGTCTGCCTGGGACTACGGCCCTCTCGGCGTCGAGCTGAAGGAGAACATCCGCCGCCAGTGGTGGAAGGCGATGGTGACGAGCCGGGACGACGTCGTCGGCCTCGACTCCTCGATCATCCTGCCCCGCGAGACGTGGGTCGCCTCCGGCCACGTCGGCACGTTCTCGGACCCGCTCGTCGAGTGCCTCAACTGCCACAAGCGCCGGCGCCAGGACCACCTACAGGAGGCACTCGCGGAGAAGAAGGGCATCGAGGACCCGGACTCGGTCCCGATGTCCGACATCGTGTGCCCCGACTGCGGCACCAAGGGCCAGTGGACCGAGCCGCGCGCGTTCAACATGATGCTGAAGACCTACCTCGGCGTCATCGACGACGAGTCGGGCCTGCACTACCTGCGCCCCGAGACCGCCCAGGGCATCTTCATCAACTTCAACAACGTCATGCAGGCCTCGCGCAAGAAGCCGCCGTTCGGCATCGCGCAGACCGGCAAGAGCTTCCGCAACGAGATCACGCCGGGCAACTTCATCTTCCGCACGCGCGAGTTCGAGCAGATGGAGATGGAGTTCTTCGTCAAGCCGGGCGAGGACGAGCAGTGGCACCAGTACTGGATCGACGAGCGCACGCGGTGGTACGTCGACCTCGGCATCAACCCCGACAACCTGCGGCACTACGAGCACGCCAAGGAGAAGCTGTCGCACTACTCCACGCGCACCGTCGACATCGAGTACCGCTTCAACTTCACCGGCTCGGAGTGGGGCGAGCTCGAGGGCATCGCCAACCGCACGGACTTCGACCTGTCGACGCACAGCACCCACTCGGGGACCGACCTCGCCTACTTCGACCAGGCGACGGGCGAGAAGTACACCCCCTACGTCATCGAGCCCGCGGCCGGCCTGTCCCGCTCGCTCATGACCTTCCTCGTCGACGCCTACCACGAGGACGAGGCACCCAACACGAAGGGCGGCGTCGACAAGCGCGTCGTGCTGCGGCTGGACCCGCGTCTGTCACCCGTCAAGGCCGCGGTGCTGCCGCTGTCGCGAAACGCCGACCTCTCGCCCAAGGCACGTGACCTCGCGACGACGCTGCGGGGGCACTGGAACATCGACTTCGACGACGCCGGCGCCATCGGCAAGCGCTACCGGCGACAGGACGAGATCGGCACGCCGTTCTGCATCACCGTCGACTTCGACACGCTCGAGGACCAGGCCGTGACCATCCGCGAGCGAGACTCCATGGGCCAGGAGCGCATCGCGCTCGACCAGGTCGAGGGCTACCTCGCGCAGCGCCTCGTCGGCTGCTGAGACCGGCTCCGCCCGCTCACGTATGCCGTCCGCCCTCCTCGGGCGGACGGCATGCGACGGACGGCATACTGCTGCCGTGGTCGCCACTACGGTCCCCGACGAGGTCCTGGCCGCGTCACCGGGGGACGCGCGCGCGGGCTGCGGCCGACGAGCTCGGTGACGCCGCTCTGACTCGCTGGTGCGGCGACCTCGTCGCGAGACGGGCCACGTGGGGCGACGAGGGTGACCCGGACCCCGGCTGGGTGGGCGGCCGCGCGGTGCTGGGATGGGGCTCCCCGGACCACCTCGACGAGGAGACGGTCTACTGGGCGCGGGTCTGGTCGGCACGAACCCTGCTCTACGTCTGGGACGACGACTGCAGCGCGGATGTGGTTGCGGGACTGGGTGATCCGGCGTGGCGAGTGCGTGAGATGTGCTGCAAGGTGGCCGCCCGCTGGGAGGTCGGCGCGGCGGCAGAGGTTTGTGTCGGGCTCGTGGCTGACGCTGTGCCGCGGGTGCGTGCCGCGGCGGCGCGGGTGCTCGGCGCCGTGGGCGAGGCAGAGCACGGAGGCGCCCTGCACGACGCGCTCGACGACGACGAGGAGGCGGTGCGCCTCGCGGCAGAGCGGGCCCTGCGCCACCTCGAGGAGCGCCTGGACCGCCCCCTGTGAGCCGGAATCCTGGCTCTTCCCTGCGTCGCAAGGAGTGGTCGCGCGGGCCCCCGGGTGAGCTCTGTTGCGACTCGCATCTTGCTCCGGATTGCGGAGCAAGTCGTGATCGCGCGACCCCGGGAGAGTTCCGGCGGCACTCGCATCTTGCTCCGGATAGCGGAGCAAGATGCGAGTCGCGCCGGGTCAGCCGGCGTCGGTGCCGGTGGCCACCGGGCGGGATGGGTCCCGGATCCACTCGCTCCACGACCCCGGGTACAGCGCCGCCTCGACGCCGACCTCGGCCAGCGCCAGCACGTGGTGCGCTGCCGTCACGCCCGAGCCGCAGTAGACGCCGACCCCCCTGCCGGCCCCCGCGCGGTCGCCGACCGCGCGCGTGCTCGCACCGCGGATCGCCGCCCAGTGCTCGGCGAGGTCGGGACGGAACGTCCCGTCGGCGGACAGCCAGGCGGTCGTCGGGCTGTTGACGGCACCCGGCACGTGACCGGCCACCGGATCGATCGGCTCGGTGTCGCCGGCGTAGCGCTCCGGGGCCCGGGCATCGAGGAGCAGGCCGTCCCGCGCCAGTGCCGCAGCGGAGTCCGCATCGAGCGTGGGCAGGGACCCGGGCGAGACGACGACGTCGCCGCCCCGGCCGTCCGGCTCCACGGTGGAGACGGGGAGCCCGGCAGCGAGCCAGGCGGCATACCCGCCGTCGAGCACCCGCACGTCCGCGATCCCCAGCCAGCGCAGCACCCACCACGCCCGCGCCGCTGCGTACGACTCCCTGCCGTCGTAGCAGACGACCCGAGAGCTCCGGCTGATGCCGGCCCGGCGAAGGAGCCGCTGCACGACCGCGGGGTCGGGCAGCGGGTGGCGACCCCCCTCGCCGGGCGGGGAGGCGAGCTCGGTGTCGAGGTCGACGAAGAAGGCGCCGGGCACATGACCCGTGTCGTAGGCGTCGCGACCCGCGGTGGTGTGGGCCGTCGTCAGTTCCCAACGCACGTCGAGCACGGCGACCTGCTCGATCTCCTGGGCGAGCTCGGTGGCTGAGATCAGATGCGTCACCCGGTCATCGTGGCATCCTCGCGGGGTGACCCCGCAGCAGGTCCCGCACCTCGTACTCGTCCACGGCTCCCGACTCGGCAGCTCGCAGTGGGCGCCGCAGCTCCCGCTGCTGCGCGAGCACGTCGGAGGTCACGCTGGTGGACCTACCGGGGCACGGCAGCCGCGCCGGCGAGGTCTTCACCCTCGAGCGGTGCCTCGAGGTCATCGGGGCGTCGCTTCCGGCCGTCCGTGCCGATGATCCTCGTCGGCCACTCGCTCGGTGGTTACGTCGCGATGGCGTATGCCGCCCGGTGGCCGGACGCGCTCAGTGGCCTCGTGATCGCCGACGCGAGTGCGACACCGACAGGACCGGGCGCAGCCGTCTACCGCGGCGTCGCGGCCCTGACGGACCGGCTCGGCCCGGAGCGCATGACCAGGGTCAACGACCGAGTCCTGCGCCGGCTCTACCCGCCCGACCGCATCGAGCCGGTCATCGCGGGCGGCTACTACTTCGCCCCGACGCCGGCGGCGTGGCGCGAGGTCATGACGCACTGCCGTCCGACGATGCTCTCGAGCGTGTCCTGCCCCGTGCTGCTGCTCAACGGCCAGTTCGACCAGTTCCGCGTCGGCACGCGCGCCTACCTGCGCGCCTGTCCGCAGGCTCGGGTCGAGATCATCCGGCGAGCGGGGCACCTCGCCAACCTGGACCAGCCCGAGGCGTTCGCTGACGCCCTGCTGCGTTTCGCCGATTCGGTGTCGCGCGCCTGATCGGGGAGAATCGATGGCTGTGACCGACCTGATGGCTCCGACCGTGCCCACGCGGAGCGTGTTGCCCCCGCTGCGCCTCGGCCGGCACGTCATCGAGTCGCCCGTCGTGCTCGCCCCGATGGCCGGCATCACGAATCGGGCCTTCCGCCGCCTCTGTCGCGAGTACGGCAACGAGGGCGCCTCGCTGGCGGGCGCAGGCCCGGCGGGTGCGAGCGGCGCCACGAGCCTCTACGTCAGCGAGATGATCACCTCGCGCGCCCTGCTCGAGCGCACCCCGGAGACCATGCGTCTCATCGAGCACGACCCCGACGAGAAGCCGCGCTCCATCCAGCTCTACAGCGTCGACCCTGCCACGGCGCGAGCCGCGGCACGCATGCTCGTCACGGAGGACCGTGCCGACCACATCGACCTCAACTTCGGCTGCCCTGTCCCCAAGGTGACCCGAAAGGGCGGCGGGTCCGCGCTGCCGTGGAAGAAGGACCTCTTCCGCCGCATCGTCGGCGCGGTCGTCGAGGAGGGTGCGAAGCGCGACGTCCCCGTCACCGTCAAGATGCGCAAGGGCATCGACGAGGAGCACCTCACCTTCCTCGACGCCGGCCTGGCCGCCGAGCAGGAGGGCGTCGTCGCGGTGGCGCTGCACGGCCGCACGGCCTCACAGGCCTATTCGGGAGAGGCGGACTGGGCCGCGATCCGGATGCTCAAGCAGACCGTGACGACCATCCCGGTGCTCGGCAACGGCGACATCTGGTCGGCGGAGGACGCCCTGCGGATGGTCGCCGAGACCGGCTGCGACGGAGTGGTCGTGGGACGCGGCTGCCTCGGCCGTCCGTGGCTGTTCACCGACCTCGCCTCGGCCTTCGCGGGCGCCCCGACACGCGTCACCCCGTCGCTCGGGGAGGTCGCCGACACGCTACGGACCCACGCGGCATACCTCTGCGACTTCTACGGCGAGCAGGAGCGCGCGTGCCGCGACATCCGCAAGCACATCGCCTGGTACCTCAAGGGCTTCCCGGCCGGCTCGGCGATCCGCAGCTCACTCGCCCTCGTCGACTCGATGCCCGCGCTCGACCGGCTGCTGGGCACGCTCGATCGCGGCGCGCCATGGCCCGGTGAGCCGGCGGAGGGTCAGCGCGGGCGTGCCGGCGCGTCGCGCACCGTGGCCCTGCCCGACCGCTGGCTGGAGTCCCGCGAGCTCTCGAAGGAGCACGAACGCACCCTCGCCGAGGCCGAGCTCTCGGTCAGCGGCGGCTGAGCCCGGCCAGCCGCTCACTTCAGCCAGACAGCGAGTGGGCCGAGGCGCTCGCAGCCTGCGGCGAGCGCCGCGTCAAGGCTGGCGCCCGCCTCCCAGCCGACGAGCGGTATGCCGCTGCCGACCTCCCTGGCCGCCGCCGCCGCCTCGCGCCAGGCCTGGTGCTCGTCACCGTCTCGGGCGAAGAGGTTGCCGAGGCCGGCGACCTCGCCCGTGACGTTGACGATCGCCCCCGCGACGACGGGGCCACCCGGGTCTGCCAGGGGGCGCGCAGCGAGCACGTGCACACCGGGCTCAGCGAGCAGGTCGGCCCTCAGGATCGCCTCGGCGTCCGGATCGGTGGACCACGCCCGCACCCACTCGGCCATCTCGTCGGCCGTGGTCACCCGGTGCCAGCTGTGCGCGGCCGGATCGTCGAGGCGGGGGAGTTCGGTGGCCGGGTCCAGCCAGAGCCACTCGCCGACGACGAGCCGGGCGAAGTCCTCGACCGACAGGTCGAGCGTTGCCCAGGAGTCCTTGACGGAGCACCCGTCGGAGCCGTCGACGCGGGCGAGCACCTCGTAGGCGTCGGCGTCGGGGGACAGGGTGACGGCGTCGGGGTAGTAGGGCGGAGTGCGGGATGGCGTCGTCCAGGCATCGTCCTCGAAGCGCCCAGCCACCCCGTGCGACCGGGCGACGGCGTCGCACCAGAGCGCATTGTTGAGGGCGGCGAGGCGGACGCGGTCGGCGGAGGAGTCGGTCACGGGACGATCCTGCCCCTGTCGGCGCGGACTGGCACGATGAGGTCATGCGAGAAGGTGGGTCGGCTGACCGGCCGGCGGTGTTCTTCGACGACGCGGCGGACTTTCGCGCCTGGCTCGAGGCCAACCACGACACGGCCACGGAGCTGTGGATGGGGCTGAACAAGAAGCACGTCGAGCCTGCGGGTCTGCAGTGGGCCGACGCCGTGCGGGAGGCGCTCTGCTTCGGCTGGATCGACTCGGTGGCCCAGCGGATCGACGACGACACCCGTCGCCAGCGCTGGACGCCGCGAAAGCCCGGTAGCAACTGGAGCACCATCAACATCAACGCGGTCGCCGAGCTCACGGCTGCGGGCCGCATGCACCCGGCCGGCCTGGCTGCCTTCGCCAAGCGGCGTGAGGACCGCTCCGGCATCTACGCCTACGAGACCCGCGACCGCGAGTGGTCCGCGGACTACGAGGCGCGACTTCGCGCCAACGCCACCGCTGCGGCCTTCTGGGACGCCGCCACGGCGTCGTACCGACAGGATCGCCACGAACTGGGTCGTCACGGCGAAGCAGCAGGCGACGCGCGAGAAGCGCATGGGCGAGCTCATCGACGACTGTGCCAACCTGCGGCTCATCAAGACCCAGCGCTACGGCACCGAGCCGGCGTGGGTGCGCCGGGCCCGCTCGGAGCTGGGCTGACCGCCGCCCCCGCGCGGCGGCTCAGCGGCTACCGCTTGGCCCTCGGGGGCACGATCTCGGTGTGGTCCTTGGCCGCTGCCTTGGCGTGCTTGTCAGCCCGCTTCTCCTTGAGCGACTTGGCCTTCGTGCTCATGTGGGACTTCGGTGACTTGTCGCCCATGGCGAGCTCCTCGGGTCGGAAGCCCGGACGGCTCCATGGCTCAGTATGCGCTCCCCAATGCCGATGGGAGGGATCGCCGCGGGCGGCCGCTGGTCGACCGCCGAGCTGCCGCGTCCGCCGCATAGAGTCGAGGTGTGGGCTACGAGGGTCGAGACCGGGAGCGCTGGGTCGCGGAGGACCCTGCCCAGAAGCGCGCGGACCGTGACGACTTCGCCCGCGACAGGGCGCGCGTGGTGCACTCGTCGGCGCTGCGTCGGCTCGCCGCCAAGACCCAGGTGCTCGCGCCGGGCCACGACGACTTCGTGCGCAACAGGCTGACCCACTCGCTCGAGGTCGCCCAGATCGGCCGGGAATTCGGCGCAGCGCTGGGATGTGACGCAGAAGTCGTCGACACGGCGTGCCTCGCGCACGACCTCGGGCACCCGCCCTTCGGGCACAACGGCGAGACGGTGCTCGACGAGATCGCCTCCGACATCGGAGGGTTCGAGGGCAACGCCCAGACGCTGCGCATCCTCACGCGCCTCGAGGCGAAGCGCGCACACCTCGACGGCACCCCCGCCGGGCTCAACCTCACTCGGGCCAGCCTCGACGCGACGACCAAGTATCCGTGGGAGCGCGGCGAGAGTCCCTACCCGACAAAGAAGTTCGGTGTCTATCCATCGGACCTACCCGTCTTCCAGTGGATCCGCGAAGGTGCCAAGGAGGGCGACCGCTGCCTCGAGGCGGAGGTCATGGACTGGTCGGATGACGTCGCCTACTCCGTGCACGATGTCGAGGACGCCATCGCCTCCGGTTGGCTCGACCCTCGGGTGCTGCGCTCCACCGACATGGCCGAGGTCGTCGCCGTCGCCGGGCGCAGCTATGCGCCCGACCTTGGCAGTGACGCTCTGGGCGCGGCGCTGGAACGGCTGCTGGCCTCCGACGCGGTGCCCACGGCATACGGCGGCTCCCGGGGCGACCTGGCGCGGCTCAAGGACATGACGAGCCGGCTCATCGGCCACTTCGTGCTCGACGTCGAGCTCGCGACGCGGGAGCGGCACGGTCCCGGGTCGCTGTGCCGCTTCGAGGCTGACCTCGTCGTGCCGGACGACACCCGGGCCGAGTGCTCGGTGCTCAAGGCCATCGCCAACCACTTCGTCATGACGACCGACGAACGACTGCGGGTGCTGGCCGAGCAGCGCGACATCGTGCGCGCGCTCGTCGAGGGGTATGCCGTGCGGCCGGCCGAGCGACTCGACGCGCCGTTCCGGGTCGACCACGACGCAGCCGAAGACGACGGAGAGCGGCTGCGCGTGGTCGTCGACCAGGTGTCCTCGCTCACCGACGTGAGGGCCCTGGTGCTGCACGACCAGTGGAACCGCTGACCGGCCCGCGCCTCCGGTCGACCTAGAATCACGATCAGCGGGAGGAGGCACATGGCGGGGCTCATCAACAGCGACGACGTCGCGACGGTCAAGGCGCGCTCGTCCATCGAGGACGTCGTGAGCGAGCACGTGACGCTGCGCCGCTCCGGAGCCCGCCTCGTCGGTCTGTGCCCCTTCCACGACGAGAAGAGCCCGTCCTTCGGCATCAACCCGGCCGCCGGCTTCTACCACTGCTTCGGCTGCGGAGAGGGCGGCGACGTCATCTCCTTCGTGCAGAAGGTCGAGGCGCTGTCCTTCAGCGAGGCCGTCGAGCGGCTCGCACAGAAGCTCGGCATGGAGCTGCGCTACGAGGACGGTGGCACCCGACCGCGCGAGGAGGGGCCGGGTCGGCGGTCGAGGCTCATCGAGGCCCATCGCGTGGCACAGGAGTTCTACGCCGACGCGCTGCTGAGCCTGCCGGGCGCGCGTCCCGCCCGCGACTTCATGCGGGCGCGCGGCTTCGACGGTGCGTCCGCCAAGCACTTCGGTGTCGGCTTTGCCCCGCGTGGTGGCGAGGACCTCGTGCGTGCGCTGCGAGCCAAGGGCTTCACGGACGAGGAGATCGTCACCGGAGGCCTCGGTGGCCGCGGGTCGCGCGGCCTCTACGACCGCTTCCGCGGACGTCTCGTCTGGCCGATCCGCGACATCACCGGCGACACGGTGGGCTTCGGGGCTCGACGGATCTTCGACGACGACCGCGTCGAGGCGAAGTACCTCAACACCTCCGAGACCCCGATCTACAAGAAGTCGACGGTGCTCTACGGCCTCGACCTCGCGAAGAAGAGGATCGCGGGCGAGCGCCGCGCCGTCGTGGTCGAGGGCTACACCGACGTCATGGCCTGCCACCTCGCCGGTGTCGAGACCGCCGTCGCCACGTGCGGCACGGCGTTCGGCGCCGACCACATCAAGCTGCTGCGCCGGATCATGCGGGACGAGGCCGACCTCGCACCGGCCCGGGTCATCTTCACCTTTGACGGTGACAAGGCCGGCCAGAAGGCGGCCATGCGCGCCTTCGCCGACGACCAGAAGTGGTCCTCCCAGTCGTTCGTCGCCGTGGAGGCGAACGGGATGGACCCGTGCGAGCTGCGGCAGGCCAAGGGCGACCCGGCGGTGCAGGCTCTGGTGGAGGACGCCGTGCCGATGTTCGAGTTCGCGGTGCGCACGACGATCGATCGATACGACCTCGCCACCGCCGAAGGTCGCGTGCAGGCGGCCCGAGCCGTCGCGCCGATCGTCGCCGCGATCCGTGACCAGTCCCTGCGCCCGGAGTACACCCGCGAGGTCTCCGGCATGCTCGGCCTCGACGTGGAGCAGGTCGCCGCCGAGGTGTCGCGGGCCGGCCGCCTCGTCGTCGAGGGCGACGAGG
Source organism: uncultured Actinomycetota bacterium (assembly GCA_963816385.1). Classification (GTDB taxonomy): domain Bacteria; phylum Actinomycetota; class Actinomycetes; order Actinomycetales; family Dermatophilaceae; genus CAWFKL01. The sequence goes on along the minus strand of CAWFKL010000004.1, from coordinate 13,151 downwards.
ACACCCGGCGCGACCGCTCTGCCGCGACCGAGTCTCCCGAGCCCACCGCGGGGGAGGTGCGCGACGTCATGGAGCTGCCCGACCCGCGCGACCCCGTGGTGTCGGCCGAGCGCCAGCTGCTGCAAGTGCTGCTGCAGTTCCCCCAGGTGCTGAGGCCAGAGGCGCTCGACGTGCTCACGCCCGACGCGTTCTCCGCGCCAGCCCATCGCTTCATCCTCGAGGGCATCCGCATCGCCCGGCGTGCGGCGAGCCCGGCCGACACCCGCGCGTGGATGACCGCAGTCACCGACGCCGTGCCCACTGCCGTTGCCGCGCTCGTCAGCGAGCTCGCCGTCGGCACGCTGCCGACCCGGATGGACCCCCTGACCGGGCTGCCGACCTCCCGTTACGTCGAGGAGCTCTTCGACCGCGTGCGCACCATCGACCTGACCCGCCAGATCGCCGACGCGCTCAGTGAGATGCGTCGCCTCGACCATGCCACCGAGCCCTCGCCCCAACGCACCCGCGAGCTCGGCTCCCAGCTGCAGGAGCTCCAACGCGAGCTCGCCACGATCAAGGCGAGCATGAGCTGATGGGACTCTTCGACAAGCGGCGGCGGCAATCGTTGCCGGACGCGACACGCCGCGTCGTGCCCCTCGACGGCGGCGAGCGGGTGCTCGCCTGGGCGCGTGACGAGGGCACGGCGGCATACGTCGTCGCGACGACACACCACCTCGCCCTCGTGGACGCGGACGCTCGGCTCGTGTGGAACCGGCCATGGCACGAGGTCGAGGCGGGCACCTGGCAAGGCGACTCCGGCCTGCTGACGGTGACGTGGGTCGACCACGGGGCGCCCTCGCAGTGGCACGTGACGGAGCCGTCGATGATCCAGCCGACGCTGCGCGAGCGGGTGCAGGCGAGCGTCGTGCTCGCCGACGAGTTCCGCACGGCCGCGCGGCGCAGGGTCCGCGTCGTCATCCGCCAGGACCTCGGCACGGGCGAGATCATCGAGCAGGTCATTCCCGGTAAGGGTGCGCGACTCGACGACCCCGCCGTGGCCGCCGAGGCGGCCCAGCGGCTCTCGCGGCTGCGCTCCGAGATCGGTGGCTGACGGCTCGAGACCTGATTTAGTCTCCGCCGGACGGCTTTGCTATGGTGGCCCGGCAGCATTCCCCTGTAGCTCAATTGGCAGAGCAGCCGGCTGTTAACCGGCAGGTTATTGGTTCGAGTCCAATCGGGGGAGCCACCCGACGAAGGCCCTGACACAGCGTGTCAGGGCCTTCGCGCGTCTCGCGGCGGGGCCGCGTCAGAGGGTGTTGGAGTCGCCGGTGAAGACACCCCGGCCGGCCAGGCCGTCGGTCGGGGTGTCGACCGTGCCGGCACCGACGACGCCCGTCACGACGGCAGCCTTGCGGGGCCCACGGCCTCGGCGGTTGAGCCGACGCTCGACGCGGCCGGCGAGGACCGTCAGGCCGTAGTTCATGAGGATGAAGATGACCGCCACGAAGATGTAGGCGGGGATCGTGTTGCTGTAGCCCGTACCGATGTCGCGGGCCGCCTGGAGCAGCTCCGGATAGAGCACCGCCGTGCCCAGCGCGGTGTCCTTGAGGATCACGACGAGCTGGCCGACAAGGGCAGGGAGCATGGCTGTCAGGGCCTGCGGCAGCTGGATCGACCGGAGCGTCTGGCCCTGGGTGAGGCCGATCGACAGGCCCGCCTCCGACTGGCCCTTCGGCAGGCCGAAGACGCCGGAGCGCACCAGCTCCGCGATGACCGACCCGTTGTAGAGCGTCAGGCCGACGACGACCGCCATCAGCGGGTTGATGTCGTTGCGGAAGACGCCGTTGGCGGAGAAGTAGAAGTAGGCGAAGTACATCATGAGCAGCACCGGCACCGAGCGGAAGAACTCGACGACGGTGCCGCAGACCCAGCGCACGGAGCGATGCTGGGAGAGACGGCCCATGCCGAACAGCAGCCCGAAGGCGAGCGAGAGGACGATCGAGATCGCCGCGGCCTGCAGTGTCTTGATGAGCCCGGGGATGAGGTAGTTCTGCCACACCTCCGGCGTGAACAGCACCGTCCACAGGGACGGCTCCAGCTGCCCCTCCTGCCCGAACTTCCACAGCGACTATCCCGAGGGTGACCGCCAGCAGGACGAAGCCGAAGACGGTGAGAATCGCGTGGCGGCGTCGAGCCCTGGGTCCGGGAGCATCGAAGAGGACGGCCTGGGCGCTCATCGCTTCACCGCCAGGCGCCGTGACATCGAGGTGAAGAGCAGGCCGACGGGCAGCGTCAGGATGACGAAGCCGATGGCGAAGACGAGGAAGACCGTCACGCTGGCCGTCTCGTTCTCGAAGATCTCGCTCATGAGCAAGGACGCCTCCGCGACCCCGATGACCGAGGCGACCGTGGTGTTCTTCGTCAGGGCGATGAGTACGGAGCCGAGCGGGGCGATAGCCCCCCTGAAGGCTTGCGGCAGGATCACCTGGCTCAGGCTCTGGTTGAACGTCAGCCCGATCGACCGGGCGGCCTCGGCCTGTCCGAGGGGCACGGTGTTCACGCCGCTGCGCAGGGCCTCGCAGACGAAGGCGGCGTGGTAGACCGCGAGCGCCACGATGGCCCACCGGATGCCGTTGTCCGTGATGGAGGTGGGGGAGGAAGGAGGGGCGAGGCTGATCTGCAGGATGTAGAACGGGCCGGCGATCATGAAGAACATGAGCAGGGTCAGCGGTGTGTTGCGCACCGTGTTGACATAGAAGGCTCCCAGCTTCTGGAGCACCGCGACCGGTGAGACCCGCATGACGGCCAGGACCGTGCCGAGCAGCAGCGCGCCGATAGCCGAGAAGAAGGTCAGCCTGATCGTCATCCAGAACGCGCCGAGCACGTCGTACTTGTCGAAGATTTCGAGCATGCCGCTCCCTTCCGCTGGGTGGAGGTGGTGGGCGAGGGCTTCGGCCTTGCAGCACCGGGTGGGTCCGGCGCCGTGTCAGCGGCGCTGGACCCACCTACCCTTGAGGCCTCGATCAGGTGCAGGCCGCCGGGGTTGCCGGGTTGCCCGGGCCGGGCTTGTAGCCGGCCGGCCCGAGGTTGGTCTCGATCGCCTTGTCGAGGGAGCCGTCGCTCTGCATCTTCTTGATCGCGTCGGTGATCTTGTTGCAGAGGGCCGTGTCACCCTTCTTGAGGCCGATGCCGTAGTTCTCGGTCGAGAACGGCTTGCCGACGACCTTGAACTTGCCCTTGTTGGCTTCCTGCGCGGCGAAGCCGGCAAGGATGACGTCGTCGGTGGTCAATGCGTCGACGCCACCGCTGGCGAGGGCGGGCAGGCACTCGGAGTAGCCGGCGAACTCCTGCAGCTGGACGCCGGGGTACTTGTCCTTGACCTTCTGCGCGGACGTCGAGCCCTTGACCGAGCACAGCTTCTTGCCCTCGAGCGTCTCCGGGCCGGTGATGCTGGTGTCGTCGGAGCGCACGAGCAGATCCTGTCCAGCCACGAAGTACGGGCCGGCGAAGCTGACCTTCTCCTTGCGCTCGTCGGTGATGGAGTACGTCGCGACGATGAAGTCGACCTGGCCGGTCGAGATCAGCGTCTCGCGCTGGGCGCTCGGCGCCTGCACCCACGTGATGTTGCCCTCGTCGGTCCCCAGCTGCTTGGCCACGTACTTCGCGACGTCGACGTCCATGCCGGTGTAGTCCGAGCCCTGCTTGAGGCCCAGGCCGGGCTGGTCGAACTTGATGCCGATCTTGAGGCCGCCGCCGGCGTCGCCGGTGCTGCCAGACCCACCACCGCTGCCCGAGCCGCAGGCCGCGATGGAGAGCGAGAGCACGGCTGCTGCCGCGAGCGCTCCGATTCGTCGTGCGTTCACTGTGTTTCCTCCCAGATGGTGGTGCTGTGTGGTGCGTTTCGATGTGGATTCAGCTCGTGGCACCTCTCGGGCGGGATGCCGCTGGTGCAGCTCCCGCGCGGCGTCAGTGGGTGAGGATCTTGCCGAGGAAGTCCTTGGCGCGGTTGCTCTTGGGCGACGTGAAGAACTGGTCCGGCGTGGCGATCTCGACGATCTGGCCGTCCGACATGAAGACGACTCGGTCAGCAGCCTTGCGGGCGAAGCCCATCTCGTGGGTGACGACGATCATGGTCATGCCCTCCTTGGCCAGACCGACCATGACGTCGAGCACCTCGTTGACCATCTCGGGGTCGAGCGCGGAGGTGGGCTCGTCGAACAGCATGACCTTCGGACCCATGGCCAGGGACCGCGCGATCGCCACTCGCTGTTGCTGGCCGCCGGAGAGCTGCGCAGGGTACTTGTCGGCCTGCGCCGAGACGCCCACTCGCTCGAGCAGCGCGTCGGCCCTGCTGTTCGCCTCACTCTTCGACTGTTTGCGCACCTTGATCGGACCCAGCGTGATGTTCTCGCGGATCGTCTTGTGTGAGAAGAGGTTGAACGACTGGAAGACCATGCCGACGTCGGCGCGCAGCTGTGCCAGCGGCTTGCCCTCCTCGGGAAGGGCTTTGCCGTCGATGGTGATCGAGCCCGACTCGATGGTCTCGAGACGGTTGATGGCTCGGCACAGCGTCGACTTGCCGGAGCCCGAGGGCCCGAGCACCACGACGACCTCGCCCGCGCCGACAGTGAGGTTGATGTCCTGCAGCACGTGCAGGTCTCCGAAGTGCTTGTTCACGCCTTCGATGACGACCATCGGCTTGCGAGGGGCTCCAGTGCGGTCTGGGTCAACCGATTCGCCGGTGGTCCGATCCGTCGGATCGGGGTTCACGTCGTCCATTCCGGAAACCTATCGGCTGCGACCCGTCCGGGGGAGGAACCACGCGAGAGCGTCGCCCAATCGTGAGCAATCATCGCGACGCCATCAGAAAGCGGACAGGCAGGGCGGCGCCGTCTCCGAGTCGCCGTCACCAGGTCCCGTCACCACGTCCCGTCAGGGAGTCGTGTGAGGCAGTCGAGCGTCAGCGAGTTGCGCCGGCCGACTCGGCGCACTCGGTCGTGTCGACGGAGTCATCGGGGCAGTCCGCGGTCGTGCGAGGACGCCACGGCCGTTGCCCGCTTGGTGGCCGCCGCGTCGCTCGTCTCGACCGGCTGGCTGACCAGTGCGGACGACTGCTCCGCGCTCGAGGTCGACTGACTGGTCGACGTCGTGGCAGGTGCCGCGTCGTCGTCGTTGCCGGCGACTCGGTCGTGGTGGCCGGGTCAGTCTTCGTGGGCCGCCCAGTGGTCGTCGTCGTGGTGGTGGTCGTCGTCGCAGCCGTCGTGGTGGACGACGTCGTCGGGTTCGCGGTCGGCGTGCCGGTGGACGTGCGGTCGTGCCGGTCGACGTGCCGGTCGGCGTGCCGGTCGACGTGGTCGTGGACGTGCCGGTCGGTCGTGCCGGTGGACGTGCCGGTCGGCGTGGTCGTGGACGTGCCGGTCGGCGTGGTCGGTGGACGTGCCGGTCGGCGTGCCAGTGGACGTGCCGGTCGGCGTGCCAGTGGACGTGGTCGGCAGGGTCGTCGTGGTTTCGGTCGAGGTGCGTGTCGCTGTGCTGGTGGGGGTGGCGGTCCGGGTCGGCGTCGGGGTGGGCGACGTCGTGGGCTCGCCGGTGGGGTCGGCCGAGGCGCTCGACCCGGTGGTGTGGCGGGACGGGATCGGCACGTCGCCGTCCTCGACGGTGCGCACGATCCGGCCACCCGGGTCCAGCACGAGGTGGGGGACGACGGCATACGGGATCGCGTCGGCGTTCGAGGGCGCGAAGCCGAGGTATGGGGCGGGGTCGACGTAGCGGTCGTTGACGATCACGTCGAAGTGCAGGTGGCAGCCCGTCGACCAGCCGGTCGTTCCGACGAGGCCGATGACCTGGCCCTGCTTGACGACGTCACCCTCCTTGACGAGGAACTTCGACTGGTGCCCGTAGGCGGTCTTGATCCCGGAGGTGTGCTCGAGGATCGTGCGCAGGCCCCATGAGTTGGAGACACGGGCGTAGACGACCTTGCCGTCAGCGGCTGCACGGATCGGCGTGCCGCAGCCGGCACTGAGGTCGATGCCGGTGTGGAACATGGCGCGGTGCAGCACCGGGTGGATGCGCGGGCCGAAGGGTGAGGCCTCACCACCGGGAACCGGGCGGATGAAGCCGATGGTGCCGGTGATCGGTGCCGAGATGGCCTCCGCGCTCATCGGTGCCAGAGTGATCGAGGGGAACATGAACAGGCCGGTGGCGTTGCCGAAGGCGGCGTTGCCACCGCCCACTGGCACGGCGTCACCGAGCAGCGCACCGGTCGCGTGTCCGGCGATTTCCTTGCGTGCCGCCTGGACCACCCCGACGGCATTCTGGACGGCCACCTCGGCAGGGCTGCCGGCCGCCAGCACGACGCCGGCGCGCTCGGCCGCGGGTGAGCTGCCCCCGAGGAAGGGCAACAGGGCGAAGACGAGGAGCATCGCCGCGAAAGGCATGAGCCGTCCGCTCATGCGGAGGTTGAGCACGAAGGGACCCTTGGGTCGGGTGTCCTCACCCACGGCCCGGCCACCCCCTCCAACGTGTCGCTCGCACGGCACCCGGCCGCACCTGCTCGTCCGACCTCGGCCGCTGCCCCTGGGGCATCCTCCGTCGGCCTCTCCACCATAGGTGTGCGGGCCACCCTGGCGGAGCGTTGTCGGACAAGTTGGCCCGGATTAGGGGCGCGAAGTGACGCATGTGACAGCAGAGACATACCGCAGATGGCCGAACACGTCACCCACTGACGGGGTCGGCTCGCGTCCGTATGTCCGTATCGTCCTCGAGCACGCTGGTCAGGCGCGGCGGCCCGTGCGGTCATTCGGCTCGAGCACCCCGGGCAGCCACAGGTGCTCCTGGTGTCGGACCTCGACGGCGGGGGCCTGCGGCGAGAGACTGCCCCTGAGGTCCGGTCGGACCTTGTGGTCTCAGAGGAGGTCCCAGATGGCAGCCGCACCGCTGCGCAGCACCCAGCCGCCGTCCGCCTACCCGAAGATCGGCGACTACGGGTTCCTGTCCGACTGCGAGGTCACCGCCCTTGTCGCCCCCAGCGGCAACGTCGAGTGGCTGTGCCTCCCACGCGTCGACAGCCCGAGCGTCTTCGGCTCGATGCTCGATCGCGATGCCGGGGGCTTCCGCCTCGGCCCGGCAGACCTTCGGGTGCCGGTCGCGCGCCGCTACCTGCCCGGCACGCTCGTCCTCGAGACCTCGTGGGGCACCCCCACCGGGTGGGTCATCGTCCGCGACGCGCTCATCATCGGGCCGTGGCGCCACGAGGAGGCCCGTCTGGAGTCGTACCGCCGGGCGCCCACGGACTACGACGCAGAGCACATCCTGCTGCGCACCGTGCGCTGCGTGGACGGGGAGGTGCAGCTGACGCTCGACTGCCACCCGGTGTTCGGCTACGGCCGTACACAGGCCCATGTGGACCTATGAGGGGTCGTCGTACCACGAGGCCGTCGCCGACGGTGGTGGCGACGACCCGACCCTGCGCCTCACGACCGACATGCGCCTCGGCCTCGAGGCCGGTCGGGCCACGGCCCGCACCCTCGTCAAGGAGGGCGACCAACGCTTCGTCGCCCTGTCCTGGTCGGCGCACGAGCCGCCGCGCGCGTTCGACGACGCGTACAAGCGGCTGGTCTGGACGGCCCACCACTGGCAGCACTGGCTGGCAAGGGGGCGCTTCCCCGACCACCCGTGGCGCACGGCCCTGGAGCGGAGCGCCCTGACCCTCAAGGGCCTGACGTTCGCCCCGACCGGAGCCCTCATCGCCGCCGCGACGACGTCGCTCCCGGAGGACCCGGGCGGTGAGCGCAACTGGGACTACCGCTACACGTGGATCCGCGACTCGACGTTGACCCTCTGGGCGATGGACCGGCTCGGCTTCGACTGGGAGGCCGACGACTTCTTCTCGTTCATCGCTGACGTCGCCGGCACGGGGGAGGACCTGCAGATCATGTATGCCGTGGACGGTGAGCGCAGCCTCCTGGAGTCCACCCTCGACCACCTCGAGGGTTACGAGCGCTCCCGGCCGGTCCGCATCGGCAACGGGGCCTTCGACCAGAAGCAGCACGACGTCTGGGGTGCTCTGCTCGACTCCGTCTACCTGCACACGCGCGACCGCGACCGCCTCGACGACCGGCTCTGGGGAATTCTCGCGCGCTTCGTCGACACGGCGATCAAGAACTGGGCCGAGCCCGACCGTGGCATCTGGGAGGTCCGGGGGGAGCCGCAGCACTTCACCGCGTCGAAGGTCATGTGCTGGGTCGCCGTCGACCGCGGTGCGAAGCTGGCCCGGCTGCGAGACGAGGACGAGCGGGCCGACGAGTGGGAGGCGGCCGCCGCCGAGATCAAGGACGACATCCTCAAGCACGGGGTCGACGAGCGCGGTGTCTTCGTCCAGCACTATGGGACCACCGCTCTGGACGCCTCCGCGCTGCTGATTCCTCTGGTCGGCTTCCTCCCGACCGATGACGAGCGGCTGGTGGCCACGGTGCACGCCATCGCCGACGAGCTCACCCAGGACGGTCTCGTCCTGCGCTACCGGGTGGAGTCGACCGATGACGGGCTCGCCGGCGACGAGGGCACCTTCACGATCTGCTCGTTCTGGCTCGTCTCTGCCTTTGCGCTCATCGGCGAGCTTGACCGTGCCCGACACCTCTGCGAGAAGCTGCTCGCGATGGCCAGTCCGCTGGGCCTCTACGCCGAGGAGCTGGACGCCGGGAGCGGTCGCCATCTCGGCAACTTCCCGCAGGCCTTCACCCATCTCGGTCTGGTCAACGCCGTCCTGCACATCATGGCGGCCGAGCGCGCGGCATCCGCCGGCGACCTGGAGACGTGACCCCGGTCGAGCTCCGGTGCTCCACGGATGAAACCCCGGTCAAAGACTGCTCGGCCGACGTCGGGTTTCGGTGGTCAGAGTGCACGCCTCGATGAGGTACGTCCGCGCTCGACACCCGTCAGGACGGTTAGAACGGGCTGCCGGTGGGCACGAAGGAAGGACCAAGCCGGCCGATGTCCGATGAGTCGTGCCCGGCGTCGAACGCGAAGGAGATGAGATGACCACGCGAGTCGAGAAGACCGTCATGGTGAACGTCCCGGTGGCACGGGTCTACAACCAGTGGACCCAGTTCGAGGACTTCCCGAGGTTCATGGGCGGCGTCCAGAGCGTCACGCAGCTCAGTGACGACCGTCTGGAGTGGGTCGCCGAGATCGCGGGGGTCCGCCGTCAGTGGGAGGCCCGGATCCTCGAGCAGGTGCCCGACCGCAAGATCGCCTGGGCGGCCACCGAGGGCGCGACGAACGCCGGTGCCGTGACGTTCGAGGACCTCGGGGGTGACCAGACGTCCGTGACCCTGGTCCTCGAGTACGAGCCGGAGGGTGTCGTCGAGAAGGTCGGCGACAAGCTCAACGTCGTGGAGAACCAGGCGGAGCGGGACCTCGAGCGTTTCAAGGAGTTCATCGAGTCGGAGGGCTACGCGACCGGAGCCTGGCGGGGTTCCGTCGACGCGGGTGCCCAGGTCGGCACTCCCGGCGTCGAGGACGCAGCAGCGTCGCGCGGTGACTCCGGCAAGGCGGGGCTGTCCGGGAAGGCTGTCGCCGGCGGACTGGGTGTGGCCGCTGCGGCGACGGCGGCCGCCGTGGCTGCCACGTCGAGCTCGGGCGACACGACGTCATCGACCTCCGACGTCAGCGACGTCGACGGCACCGGCACCGATGGCGACGCCCTCGTCGGCTCAGGAGTCGGTGAGAACGTCCACATGCTGACCGACGAGGAGATCGAGGCCGGCGCCTCCGACGTGCCACTCGGAGCCGACGAGAGCAGCGTCGACCGCACCACCGACTCGGACCGCTAGAGCGCCGCCCCGGCGTGCTGCAGCCCTGACGGACAGGCGGAGGGCTCCACATCGGACGCGTCCCCATCCCACCCGGGACGGGGGCGCGTCCGGGACCTCGCATAGGGGTTAGGGCACCGGACTCGAGGCGTCGACAGGACGCACGGGACGCGTGAACAGGATGACGATGCTGAGCAGCAGGACCCAGACCGGGAAGATCAGCTGCGTCCACTTCTCTTCGCCGGCGGCGAGCAGCAGGACCAGCGCACTGAGGTATCCGAGGTAGGACACCCAGCGAGGCATTGCGGAGGTCCGGAGTCCCAGAGTGCTGACTGAGATGGTGAAGACCGCTGCCATCCGCATCGCGTAGATGGAGATGATGGCCGTCGTGTTGTCGCGGCCGAAGGCCCAGACGTCCGCGTTGACGTTCCGTCCTGCGAGCATCGCCAGCAAGCTGGTCGAGGTCACCGTGCCGACGAACAGCATCGCCAGGAAGAGCAATCCGCTGCCCAGGAAGACGGTCGAGAAGAGGCGGTCCTCCACCTCACCGATCTGCTCGCGCACCACCCCGATGAACCACAGGAAGGCGATGCCAGCGAAAGGCACGAGGTTCAGACTCAGTCGGATCAGCGTGCGGCGCTGCGCGTCGGACCGGAGCGCCTCGAGACTGCTGTCGGACAGTGCGAGGCGCGTCATCGTCATGGCGGCGAGGAGGAGCACGGCGAAGACGATCCCGGCGACCGCGGCAGATCGACGGCTCCGCCAGCGACGGACGTTCATCGTGGGCGCCCAGGTCGGCTGTGTGCCGGGTCACGCAGCAGAAGCAGCACCAGCGTTCCTCCGCTCCGGTTGGTCACGCACCAGCCACCCTGCCACATCCATCGTCCGCACCGACGTGCTTGTCGAGCCACCAGACGAATGTCTCCTCAGGCGCCGCGATGTGGTCAAGACCCCGCCCGAGAGACCTGTTTCGCGCCCTGGCTGACGCGCACCGGCATGGTCTGCGTCGGACCCATTGGGGCTACTGCTCGTCTTCGCCCGGCTGCGTGGCCTTTCGGCGCTCCATCAGCCAGTGGACTTCGTGGGTGCCCGGTCGCCGCCACTCGCGCAGCCTGTACTCGAACCCGGGCAGCAGCACGATGGGGATCGGATCAGGAACGGCAGGGCCGATCACCCCCACCACCATCTTGGTGTCGACTGGGATGAACGGGGATTGTGCAGTGATCGGTTCGGTCACAATCTCTACCGGGTCACCATAGGGGCGCGCCATTCGGCGAACCCTACCATATGCAAGATTTCGAACCGCGTTAGAGGCCCTTTAGCAGCCACATAGAAGGATGCGGCCTATCTCGCCGACCCCCGGCTTGAGAAACGCACTGGTTGTGGCAATGAGTCGTTTTCATAGCACTGCGGCATAGAAAGGCTTGGGCGTCCGTCAGCCGCCGTAACCCGAGGTGGGCATGCCGGGCGGTCCGGGGATGTCCTTGTCGATGGTGTCGCTGTCGCCGCACCGTTTGCACGTGCGTTTCACGGTGCGGTTGGGCAGCCGCTCGCGGGACCGACTTGTGCCCGAAGACCAGGCACAGAAGATTCGCACGGGCCATGCGGCCCATGGTCCCACCGGAGCGCCGGCGCGTCGCGATCCTTCGGACCTGTACCGGCGGGCATGGCCACGCTCGGGCTGGGAAGGGCGGAAGCGAGCTGCCTAGGGACTCAAGGCGGCCCAACGCATGCTCGGCCACAGCAGTGCGGCCATGACCCTCGACGCATACGCGGGGCTGTTTGAGGACGATGTGGACGCGGTGCTGGACCGCTTGCACGGGGCACGCGTGCACCAAGTGTGTACCGAAGCCCGAGTGGTGCCGTTGCGGCCGGTGTTCGGCGATACGGCGTTCCCCTGTGGAGCAGGCCATTCGTTGTGGGGCAGCAGGGGCTTGAACCCTGGACCGACGGATTATGAGTCCGCTGCTCTGACCGGCTGAGCTACTGCCCCATCCCCGGGCAGACGGCGTCAAAAGAGCGCCTGCCGAGGACGCTGGGAGTCTAGCGACCCGCGTGGGGCCGTTTAGGGGCGCCCTCTAGGCTCGATCACAACCTGCATCAGCCGCGCCGCCGCTGCGCTCGAAGCATCAAAGGACGCCATCCATGAGTGACGCCATCCGCGTGGCCGCGGTCGACGATGTCGCGCCGGGCGAGGCCCTCGTCCTGCCGACCCAGCTGACCGGAACGGCGGAGGCCATCTCGCTCTTTCGCGACGACGACGGCACGTACTACGCCTTGGACGACACCTGCTCGCACGAGGAGGCCTCCTTGGCGGAGGGCTGGATCGAGGCGGGTGAGGTCGAGTGCCCGCTCCACGCCACCCGCTTCTGCCTCGCCGACGGCGTGCCGCAGTGCCTGCCGGCGACCCGGCCGGTCGCCACGCACCGGGTGGAGGTGCGTGGCGACGAGGTCTACCTCGAGCCGGGCGTCCCTGCCACCGCCTGAGACCCGGCTGGTCCCGCCTGAGACCCGCCTGAGACCCGCTTGGACCAGGCTTGAGCCCCGCCTGACCGGCCGCCACCTGAGGCCTCTGGTGCCGTTGTGCTCTGGTGGTGCAGAATGGACGGGTGCCCACGGCGTGGGCAAGGCACATCTGAAGTGAAGGACAGCATGGCGGCTCGATGAGCACGACTCGGCCAGCAGGCGTTGGGGAAGACGTTCCTGCACACCGAGGAGGTTCGGATGTCTGTCGCGTTGTCGCGCACCATGACGCGTGGGGTCGTGTTCGTACACGGAGCCCCGGCAGTGCTGTGCCCCCACATCACCTGGGCCATCGAGGCTGTTCTGGACCGCCGCGTCACGCTCGACTGGGTCACCCAGCCCGCGGCGCCGCGGCACCTGCGCACCGAGCTGAGCTGGACCGGGGCCCCCGGCACCGGTGCAGAGCTCGCGAGCGCCCTGCGTGGGTGGGACTCCCTGCGCTACGAGGTGACGGAGGAGCCCTCGCCCGGGTGCGACGGCGCCCGCTGGTCCTACACGCCCCGCCTTGGTATCCACCACGCCATGACCTCGGCCTCGGGCGACGCCGTCGTGCAGGAGGACCGGCTCCGCGAGGCCGTGCTGCGCAGCCGCGGTGACGCAGAGGCGCTGCAGGACGAGCTCGACCTGCTCCTTGGCCTGCCCTGGGACGAGGAGCTCGAGGTCTTCAGACACGCGGGTGACGGCGCTCCCGTGCGCTGGCTGCACAAGGTCGGCTGAAGGAGTCGGGACTGCGTCCTCCAGTGCGGCAGTCGGACGACGAGGGCCCGGGGGGTTCGTGCCCCCGGGCCCTCGTCGTGCAGTCGTCGCTTCCCGCCCTCGCGCTCACTCGGTGGGCTC